>CP065014.1:1718947-3152895 GCA_016700335.1 Chlorobiota bacterium
TTGTATGACAATGATGAGTGATGGAGTTAAAACATTAGCAAATGATAGTGGTATTTTAGTAAAAGATGTTGCTGAGTTAGTTTTAGAGGCAATTCATAAATAGTTGTTTGATAGAAAAAAATAATAATATTTAACTAAAAATGTTATTTTTGAAGACTCAATTCTTTCTTTTACATCAGTAACTTTTTTAATAAGAATTTTTAATTTTCATATATAAAAAATGGCTTACATTCAATCAGAAAAACCTGTTAGTAGATGGTCAAAAATTGTTTTAACTTATAAAAAAAATTCAGGTTCTTGGGCTTGGATTTTACATAGAGGTACTGGTATTGCTCTAACTATGTATTTGTTTCTTCATATTGTAGCATTAAGTTCAATTACAAAAGGTGAAGCTGCTTTTACCGAAGAAATGAAGTTGTTTCAAAAACCAATTTTTGTTGTAATAGAATTTCTTTTATTCATACCTGTTATATACCACTCTTTAAATGGATTTAGAATTGTATTAGTAGATCTAGGACAAGGTGCAAAAAACCATAAATCAATTCTTAAATTAGTATATATTATTGCAGGTATATTAATTCTATTCATGGCATATTTAATGCTATTTAGTCACTAATTAAATTATTCTTTTCAATTAAATTTTATAAATGGAAAACAGAAAAAGGTCTTTTCAATATTCTGGTCGTGGAGGTAGTGGGGCTTTTGCTTGGATAATGCAACGTCTAAGCGGTTTAGCATTGATTGTACTTACATTAGGACATTTCTTTATGGTCCATTCATCAGCTGATGCAGGGCACACTTGGAAGGCTGTTAGTGAAAGGTTAACTAATCCAGCTTTTATAGGATTATATACTGCTTTCTTAATTCTTGCAATGTATCACGGAGTTCAAGGAATGTGGAATATTATAAGAGATTTCAAATTAAAACCTATGATAACCATGACACTTTTTGGATTGTTTATAGTAATTTCATTAGTTTTTTTAGGAATCGGATTAAATACTCTTTTCACTTTTGATCCTAATGCAGGAGTTCAAACAGTAACTGCAATTAGATAATTTTAAAATTCATAAATTAGTAAAAAATTTATATGCAACATAGTTTTGATGTTTTGGTTATTGGTGCAGGTGGAGCTGGCTTAAGAGCTGCTGTTGAAATTCAATCGCCATATACTTGTGCTGTTTTAAGTAAGGTACATCCATTAAGATCTCACACAGGTGCTGCTCAGGGTGGTGTTTGTGCTGCATTAGCAAATGAAGAAGAAGATACTTGGGAATGGCACGCTTTTGATACTGTTAAAGGATCTGACTATTTAGGCGATCAAGATGCAATTGATGTAATGTGTTATGATGCTATTCGAGCAATTATCGAACTTGAACATATGGGGATGCCTTTTTCCAGGACTAAAGAGGGAAAAATTGCTCAACGAAAATTTGGTGGACATACAAGGCCAAGCCCTGAAGATGAGAACTTAAGAGTTGCTGTTAAAAGAGCTTGCTACTCGGCTGATAGAACTGGACATGTTATGCTTCATACTCTATATGAAAATTGTTTAAAAAATAGTATTAACTTTTTTAATGAATTTCAAGTAACTGATATAATTATTGAAGATAATATTTGTAAAGGAGTTATTGCATTAGAAATTAGGAATGGAGAAATTCATACTTTTCTTGCAAAAGCCGTTGTATTCGCTACTGGAGGTCTTTGTAGAGCATTTAGAATTACTTCAAATGCACATGCTGGTACTGGTGATGGTTCTGCTGTTGCTTATAGAAGAGGTGTTCCAGTTGAAGATATGGAATTTATTCAATTCCATCCTACAGGATTATGGAGATTAGGTATACTAGTTTCTGAAGCAGCTAGAGGAGAAGGTGGTATTTTAAGAAATGTTGATAATGAAGCCTTTATGGTTAGATATGCTCCTACTGTTAAAGATTTAGCTCCAAGAGACATGGTTTCTAGAGCAATTATTACCGAAATGCTTGAAGGTAGAGGTATTAAAGGTTCTGATGGTACTGATTATATTGGTTTGGATTTAACTCACTTAGATGAATCAGTTCTAGATAATAAGTTACCTGAAATTACTGGTTTTGCAAGAACTTACTTAGGTGTTGAACCAAAGAATCAACCAATACCTATTCAACCAACTGCTCATTATGCAATGGGTGGGATTCCTACAAATGTAAATGGTGAGGTTCTATCAAATGAAAAGGGTGATATTATAATTGGATTTTATGCTGCTGGAGAATGTGCTTGTGTTTCTGTACATGGTGCTAACAGACTTGGTACTAATTCTTTGTTAGATTTAATCGTTTTTGGCAGAAGATCAGGTAAAAGAGTTATGGAATTTCTTAAATCTGGTGCAACATTAATTCCACCATCCCATCACTTTGATGAGGCAACAAAAGCAAAGATTTCTGCTTTGAAAAATAATATTGGAAATGAAAAGATTGGTGCTATTAGAAAAGAACTTCAAGACAAAATGATGAATAATGTAGGAGTATTTAGAACACATGAAAAATTGCTATTAATGACTGAAGAACTTAAAACAATTAGAGATAAATATTCTAGAATAACTATAGATGATAAAAGTAATGAGTTTAATACCGATTTATTAGAAGCTCTCGAATTAGAAAATTTAATTGATTCTGCTGAAGCTATTACTTATGGTGCTTTAAAAAGAACTGAATCTAGAGGAGGTCATTCACGTGATGATTATCCAAATAGAGATGATGAAAATTTCTTGAAACATACTTTTGCTTTTTACAATCAAGGCAATGAACCTAGGTTAGAATACAAACCAGTAGTAATTACAAAATATAAACCAATGATTAGAAAATATTAATAACTAATCTGTTTTTATATTTTGTTATAGTAATTTATTTTTCACTTACTTTTTGATTATTATTTATTTAATTATGAACATAACATTTCGTATTCAGAGATACAATCCAGAAACAGATACTGAACCTAAATTTGTAGATTATACCATTACAAATGCTGCATTAGATTGGAGGGTTCTTGATGTGTTGAGTGAGATCAAAGAAACCCAAGATGGAACACTGACATACCGTAGATCTTGTGCTCACGGTATGTGTGGCTCAGATGGGATTAAAATAAACGGTAGAAATACTTTAGCTTGTTCAGTTTTATTACAAGATATAAATTATAAAAAACCAATAGTTATAGAACCTTTACCATACTTGCCAATTATTAAGGATTTAGTTGTTGATATGGATGAATTCTTTGCTAAATATGAGTTGATTAAACCATATTTAATTACCAAAACTCAAGCTCCTCAAATTGAAAGATACCAACATAATGATGATGCAGAATTGTTAATGGAATGTACAAAATGTATTTTGTGTGCATGCTGCTCAACAAGTTGCCCTTCGTTATGGTCTAATGAAAAATTTATTGCTCCAGCTGCTATGTTAAAGGCTTATCGTTTTATTTTTGATACAAGAGATGAAGCAGCTGATGAAAGAATGGATATTCTTGATTCTCCAGATGGAATTTGGAGATGTCACACAATTTTCAATTGTGTAGAAGCTTGTCCTAAAGACATTAATATTACTTGGCACCTTTCTCAATTGAAAAAACGTGCAGTTTCAAGAAGTATTTAAATTAAAATGTTTGGTTTAATGTTTTGCCACGCATTAAATATATGTGTGGCATTTTTTTTATTTTTTATTCCTTGTGTTTTTCAATTTTTTTAATGATTTAATAATCACATTATGAAAAGTTTTTTACTTTTTTTAATATTTTTTAATACAAGTAGTTTATTACTTGCTCAAAAACTACAATGGGTTAAAACAGTTGCTGGGCGGGATTTTGATGCTATTGAAAAAATTGTAGTTGATAAATCAAACAATGTTTATTCTATTGGAAATTTTGGTGGAACTTCTGAAGTAGGTACAAACAAAGGTGATGGTTATAAAATTAAATCAAGAGGAAGATACGATTCTTTTGTAATGAAACAATCTCAAGATGGTGAAGTATTATGGATAAGATCTTGTGGTTCTAAAGATTATGATTATGGTACTTCAATTTCTCTAGATTCAAAAGGGAATTGTTATCTTGTTGGAGCTTATTACAATGATACATTAAAGTTCTCTAACTCTGATTTGAAATTTCAATGTAAGGGAAATTATGATGGTTACATTGTAAAGTATGATCCTGATGGTAATTTAGTTTATGCTAAAACCATTAGTTCTCAAGGATACCAATACATAGAGGCTATCGAACTTGATAAATACGATAACATTTATATTCATGGTACTTATAATGGGACTTTTGATATGGATTTTGGGAATGCAGTTGATGAAATTGAACCAAATCAAAAGCTATCACTTTTCTTAATTAAATACTCACCAGATTTTGAAAAAGTAATTTTCAATTCGGTGACTACTTCAATGAATGGTTCAGTTGGATTGACAGAGGCTAGAATGGCAGTCTCTCCTGAAGGATTTGTATATATTGGTGGTTCATATACTTCTGACTTGCTTCAATCTTTAAACAACCAAACTGATTCTACTTTTTCAAATGGTCGAGTTGATGGATTTGTTTGTGGCATTTCTCCAAATGGAAAAATATCATTTATAAATACAATAGGTGGTCCTCAAAATGATTATGTAAACAGTTTACACACCTCTGATGATTCACATTTCTTTGTTGGTGGTAACTATTCTGATACCTGCTATTTCGATAAATCAAATTTAAAAAAATTTTCATTACCTATTGGAGGTTCTGATGCCTATTGTGCTGATTATTCAAACAATGGGAAATTTAATATATTCTTTAATTTTGGTGGAAAAGGAGAAGATAATTTACATTCAGTTTTTATGTTTGATCAAGGGATTCCCTGTATGATTGGAGAATTTAGAGATAGTATTGACTTCCCAAATTATATGTTGAAAAGTCAAGGTAAATCAGATGTAATTGTTTATTTTCCTATTCATTTTTATATCAACCCTTATATACTTTCAATTGGAGGTGAGTTAACAAACGAGGGTAATTATGTTTATGTAAAGCAAAATGGGCAATCACTTGATGTAATTATTGCTGGTCAATTTTATGGTAAAATGTTTTTTGATTCTTCTAGAAATATAATGATTCCTTCTGTAAATGAATTTGATACTACAGATGGGTTTATAGCGAAATATAAATTTAAAATTTCTACAGTTTCAGTTGAACAAAATAAAAACAATTTCTCATTTAGCTATTATAACAATATTATAAATTTAAATTTCAAAGAATCTACTTCATTCAATTTAGAAATTTTTAATACTATTGGTGAATTGATTACATTTCAAAAATATAATAATGAAAGCCATCTGTTTTTTCCAACAAAGCATCTAAAATCTGGTGTCTATTTCTTAAAAATTAGAAATCTTGAAACTAATGAAACTATAATTAAAAAATTTGTTATAAGCTAAATTATAAAATAAAGTGGAAGAAATTGTTATAATTGGCGGAGGTGTTTCAGGTATTTCATCTGCTGTAATATTAGCTGAAAATGGCTTTAAACCTATACTCATTGAATCTAGGAAATATTTAGGAGGAAGAGTAAGGTCATTTATAAATGAACTATCAGGTGATGTAATTGATAATGGTCAGCATTTGTTTTTAGGTTGTTATAATTATACTTTTAAGCTATTTAGAAAACTTGATACTTTTAAATTTTTAGTTAAAAATTTTCCTAGTAATATTGAATTCAGAGATAGATATTCAGGAATATCAAATTTATCTTACCCTGCTATTTTTAATCCACAAATAGGAAGTATGTTAGCAATTTTGAAATTTAAGAATTTATCAATCAAGGAAAAGTTATTAATATTCCCTTTAATAAATTATATACTTTTAAATGATGTAAACCCCAATGAAACTGTTAAAAATTTATTAGATAGATTCAAGCAGAGTTCAAATATTTGTTATAGATTATGGAATCCAATAGTAATTGCAACTATAAATTCTTCACCTGAATTAGCATCTGCTTCATTGTTTGTAAATGTTATGAAAGAAGGATTTTTAGGTAAAGGTAATTCATCTTTGTTATATTTTTCAAATACTGGATTATCGAATTTATTTATCAATTCTACAAAAATTATTGAAAATTCAAGCGGAAAAGTATTGTATAATTCATCTGTTTCAAAGATATTTTTTCATAATTCTTATTATCGAATTGTATTTAAAGATAATTCTGAAATTAAAACAAAAAATATTATTTCTTCTGTACCATCTGATGTTTTATCGAGGATTATCAATGATGATAAGATTTTGAAAAGTAGCTTAAATATACCTGAATTTAAATATTCACCTATAATTTCAATTTACATTTGGTTTAAAGGGCATTACAATTTACCATTATTTAATGCACTAACAGGAACTAGAATTGAATGGCTATTTAATAAACGGAAAATGTTTACTGAGAATAAAGAAAATACACTCATAAGTTGCACAATTAGTTCTGCTGAAGAACTTTCTAAATTAACAAATACTGATTTATATAATATTGTGATTGATGAATTAAAAATTTGTTATAAAGAACTAAAAAATGCTGAAGTTTTGGATTTCGAAATTATAAAGGAAAATAGAGCAACACCAATTTTTACCCCAGAAGCCCAAAGAATGAGGCTCAAAACTAAAACTATTTTAAAAGGCTTCTATTTATCTGGTGATTGGACTGATACTAAACTTCCAGCAACAATAGAAGGAGGTGTGAAAAGTGGTTTTAAAGCAGCAGAACTTTTTTTAAAAGATTGTAAATAATTTTCTTTTAAATCTACAGATTATTAAATTCTATTTTTTTAGAAATTAATTCTAATAGTTCTACTACTTGAGCTCCAATAACTCCATTGTTTGGAATATCAGTTCCCTTTTGAATTGCATTAACAAACTCAGAACATTCTAACCTTAAAGGTTCATGTTGTTCAAGAGCTAATACATGTATATCACCTGCAGAATATGCTAATACTTCGTGATCTTTTGAGTTAATTCTATTATCTATACCTTTATCATATAACTTTACTTTTCCATCTGGAGCTAACATTTCATCATATACAATTGATCCATTTTCACCAAAGATCTGGATTAATCTAGTTTTATTTGCAGATAACCAAGATAAATGAATATGTGCAGTTTTGTTTCCAGAAAATTCAAGATTAATATGTGCATTATCTATAAATCCTTTCCATTGAAAAGATGTACCAGAAGCATCTACTTTAACAGGCATTTCATTAAATAAATGAAGTATTATTGAAAGATCATGTGGGCAAAGATCCCATACAACATCTACGGTAGTTTTTGGAGGACCAAGGTTTATTCTAGTAGAACTGAAATGAAAAACCTTTCCAATTTTACCTGATTCAAGTTCTCTTCTTATTCTTCTCGTGCCTGGAGTAAATTGGAAAGTATGACCAACACCAAGAATTTTATTGTTAATTTTTGCTATCTCAACTAAATCCCAAGCATCTTTAGAAGTATGTGCCAAAGGTTTTTCTACAAATGTATGCTTACCTGCTTTTAGAGCTAATTCTGCTAATTCACGATGAGTTGTTACTGGGGTAACAATTACAATTGCATCAATTTCACTATCAGATATTATATCATTAAAATCTTCTGTAGTATTTATATCAGGATAGTTCTCTTTTATATAATCAAGTCTACCACTTCTTAAATCACTTACAGTTTTTACTTTAGCATTTGGTAAACCATGAAAATTTCTAATTAAATTTGGTCCCCAATAACCACATCCTATCACACCTATTTTTATCAATTTATTTATATAATTTAATAATTTTTAATTTATTTAATTTTAACCCATAAACTTAAAAACAGAAATAAAATAACTGTAAGCTATACTCCACCTTTACCAAACAAAACAGTTGGAATGGTTTTTAAAACAATTTTAAAATCTAACCAAAGAGAATAATTATGAATATAATACAAATCCATAATTATTGAATCGTTAAAAGTTACATCACTATTATTTCTTCCAAATACTTGCCACATTCCAGTCATTCCAGGTTTTATTTTAAATCTTTCCTTATGCCAATCATCAAAGTGATCATATTCATACTTTAGGCATGGTCTTGGACCAATCAGTGACATTTGACCTTTTATAACATTAAGAAGCTGAGGGAATTCATCTAATGAGAATTTTCTTAGGATTTTTCCAACTTTAGTAATTCGTGGATCATCTTTTATTTTTTCTGTAGTACCATTTTCTTTAATAATTTTCTCTAAATGATCTTGATGAATTTTTGGGTCATTATTTTGGTACATTGTTCTAAATTTATACCAAGTAAACAATTTACCATCTTTACCTACAACATCAGATTTATAAAATATTTTTCCTTTCGAAGTAAATTTTACTGCAATTGCAATTGAAATAAAAATAGGTGATAAAATCAATATTATTAATAAAGATCCAATAAAATCTATACTTCTTTTTATAAACCAACTGGTTGGTAAAGAGACTTCATTTGAATTTGAATTAAAAGTAAAAGAATCAATAGTTGAGAATTCACTAATATCAAGTTTATCATGAACTATTCTAAAATGTGGTGTAATCACTGTAACAGGAATATCTGTTAATCTACAAATCTCAATAATTTCTAATAAACGAGAATATTGTATTGAATTAATTGCGATATAAATTTCGTTTACAGAAATTTGGTTTAATACATTTTTTACATTCTCAATTGGACCATAAATAAGTTTTGATAAAAGTTGCTTACCTATTTTATTTAAATCATCATCAATAAAACCAGCAATTGATAAACCTAATTGTGGATTATCATTTATATGAGTAGCTAGAGCATGACCTGTTGAACCAGCTCCAACTGCTAAAACATTTCTAAATATTATTTTGTTTTCATTTAACCTTAAATAAAATTTTCTAAAAAACAACACTCTAAAAAGTGATAAAAATATACAACCAAGTACAATATAAAGTATTGTATGAGATCTGCTATAACCCAATGCTTCAGTATTCTTTATTAAAAACAAAGATATAGATTGTAATATTCCAATCCAAAGTACACCTTTAGCTAAAGATACAACTTGTTCAATACCAGTCGTAAATATTTTGTGACGATAAAGTTGAAATTCTCTAAAGATTGGTATTGCGATAAATGATGATAAAGTAAAGTAAACTATCTCATTTATTTCTATACTATAATTCGAAAATTTAAGCCGGAACAACAAAATCAATCCAGCAGTTATTAATAGGATTACAAAATCTATTAATGCTAAAAATATTTTAGTAAATTGTATTGATTTAAATATTGACATATATGTTCTAATAACTTATGAAATAATTTTTCAACTATTTACATTTAATTGTTAATAGTTGTTTCTAAACAACTTAGTTTTTAAAATGTTTAATAATGAGTTATTTAAAATTTTAATTTTAATACTCATTTATATTTTTTTTAAAACTTTAATAATTTCATCCGTTATATTATTACCTAAATATTTTTCAGGCTTTGAGTTTAAATTCCAATCAATATTTTCAATATCTTTATTAGAGTTTAAAAACGTCAATTTACCCAATTTATTTAACTCTTCATCCACAGCTCCTCTTTTACCAGTAAACAGACTGTAAGCATGTTTTCCAAGAGCAACTGCTTCCCTATTCATAGTTCCTCCACCGCTAAAGCAAATATCTGAATGATAGATTAACTGTAAACCATCTAATGCTTTCAAAGGAACCAAAACTTTTGCTTTATATTTAGAATCGAGAATTTTAGAAATAAACTTTTTTTCTAACTCTGTTTTAGGTAATATTACTACAAAATTATTTTCATTACTTATAGCTTTTAACACAATTTCTTTACATAATAGTTCACTTAAAACATTATGATAATTACCAATTATTCCAGGTGGGCGAATTACAATTAGTTTCATTGATTCAGAACATCCAATAGATAGCCTAAATCCTGGATTTGGTAAAAAGTTATGTATATATAAATCTTCTTTTAACCCTTTATAGTAAATTACCTTATTAATAGGTAAACCTGCTTCCTTTAACCTTTGCATACTAATATAATCAGGGCATAACATATACTTAGAAAGAGTACCTAATATTTTCATTTCACTCCATTCATAATCAAACATAGTTACAATTGGAATTCCCATTAATTTTGATGCTATCGCTTGAGTCCTAGAACCATGGCTCAATGAAAGTGTAGGACTAAAAGATTTAACTTCATTAATTAATTGAATAGCTCTTACTGGTAAATTTAGTACTTTATTTATTTTATTTTTACCAGCATGCTTACCAACAGCAACCGCTTCAACACTTAACTGTTCTACAAGATCAAGTGTTTGTGCAAAATTTCTTGCAGTTACTTTTACATTCCATCCTAAAGATTGTAGTTTTAATATTAATGGCGCAAATAATGGTACGTGAGGAGAGTTATCTAAATCAATCCAAAGTCTATGCAAAATATTTATTTTTTTGTAAGTTTTTGTTGAATTTGAATTATAATTTCTTTTAATTTATCTTCATTCTTAACAACTGAAAATGCTAATAACATCCATACTTGCCCCCACCTAGTAAATTTCCTTTTATCAATTTTTCCAAACTTGTTTATTCTATGAAAATATCTACCTTCATTTTTTGACCAAGTTAAACTGTCAATTTTTTCTAATAATGAAATTGCAAATTTATTATTGTTCAAAAATAAAATATTGTAAATAGAAGTAACTGCATAATTGTGAGGATCAATTGGATATTGATTATTTTTATAATAATTTATCAAGCCATCTTCCCTAAAAAATGTATTCTTATAAAAGTTTTCCAATAAATTAATTTTAATTTGGTAAATATCTTTGTCTATATATGGATTCAATTCTAATAACATTCTCAAAGATGCAATTACATATAGATGATGGAAACAATCTGTCCACATCCCATCTTTAGAATCTTTATATGGGATGTATCCAGTTTCATCAATTTCATCAATTGAGGTTTTAGCACATTCTGCTAAAAGTTTAAGTTTTTCTTTGTCTTCAAATATTGTAAAAACTAATGTCATTGAAGCACAACCAAGTAAATTAGCATTATGAGTATTTGAAATTGAATGTTTAAAATAGCCAATGAATGGTTGTTTAAATTGATTGTATAATAGATGTTTTGATATGTAATAATTAGCAGAGCTAATTAGTTGTAAATTTAATTTTTCATCATTCTTTAAAATTGATTCAACAGATAAAGCCAACATGGCAAAGGATCCAGGTACAATTGTAGAATCTCCCTTCTTATTTGTAGTTCCATCTAAAGTTGGCCAATTAAAATCATAACCCCAATAAATCCCTATTTCATCCTTTTTTGATATTGATAAAAGGCGCTTTATCATTTCATTTGAATTTGAATCTTCCCCATTTAACAAATAACTAAAATATGAACAACTATAAGTTTTGGGGTCTTCAATTAATGGAACTAACAACAACTTTCTAAGCCAATCAGGGGCTATCCTAGATCCAAATTTTGAAACTAATAATTGTAAATAATACCAATTAAATGGAATGAATTTAAAAAATAATGAATTTGGTAAATCAAAGGGATCATGCCCTTTGTAATCCAACTTTATTAAAAAGTTTTTTAGACTATTTATTCTAGAATTTATCAAACAAACTAAATAATAATTGTTAAAAATTTTATCTCAATATCACAAATTTACTAATCATTTTTTTTCTTTCAATTTCAACTATTAACAAATATACTCCATTCGGAAATTGACTTAAATCTAATGTTTTATTTAACTCATATTGATTACTAACAAGTTCTTCTTTACTTACAATAATTTTTGATAAAGAATTTAAAATTTTATAATTTAAAATATAATTTTGATCTGAATCATCTAAATTTATTTTGAAGGAAAGTAAATTGGAAATTATATTTGGGTATATAAATAACTTATTTGAATGATTATCTTTCAATATATAATCCTCAGAATTTACTTCTGTAATATCATTTATTTTGCCAATAATCGGAATATCTATGCTATCCATTGGATCAATAGAAAACAACTTCAACAAACCTTTATAGCTTCCCTTTTCTGTTGGAGTAAATTTAATTTTAAAAACTCGGTTTAAATCTGGTTGAATAATTAATGGGAATGTTGGTGGATTACTAATAGTAAAGGAATTATTTTGTAAATTATTTAATTCAGATGTAATAAAATAATTGCTTAATCTCAGTTCATCTGTCCCAATATTTAATAACGAAAAATCCAAATAATTGTTTTCAATAGTTTTAACATTTCCAAAATCTAACATACTAGGATTTACATTTAACTTTGGTGAAATTCCAATTCCTGTTAAATTAAACATTGTATTAAAACCTAATATATTACTTTTAAGTTCTAGAATTGCAGAGTATGATTTATCAATTAAAGGTGAAAAAGAAAAACTTAACATTAGTGAATCAGTGGGAGAAACGAATAAAGTTTTATCAAAATTTGGACTAATTAATTTTATAATGTTGTTGTTAGATCCATTATTTATCAAATTTCCTGATGTAATTTTTAAAGTATCACTACCAACATTTTTTATAATTGTATTAAGTGTATTACTAGTAGTTCCAATTCTCCACTTTCCGAAATTTAATGTATCATTATTTATTAATAACCTTGGACTTAAAACTTTACCAATAAGCGTAATAGTTTCAACTCCAAAATCACTAGTAACTTTTAATTTACTAACACTATTTTCTAAATCTTGAGGTGAAAATTTTATTGGTAAAATAATTTCTGTTCCTGATGAAATTTTAAAATTAGATTTTTCATTAAAAGAGAAAACATTTTTATCATTACTTTTTCCAATTAACTCAATTGAATTAACATTTAAGATACTAACACCGATGTTTTTAATTGAAAGATTACTAATTATAGAATCATTTAATCTTGAAATGAAATACATGGTATCTCGAGGATTCAATTCTAACTGGGGTTCAGTTGCAGGACTTAATACATTAGAATAAATCAAATCCATAAAAAAAGCTGAACCATAATTCTGCCATAATTTATCAGTGTATGATCTATATCTTGTTGATACATCAGGGGCTGAAGGAAATACCAAACTACCAGAATCTAACAATGTTACCTCTATGTAAAATGAATCTCCATTTTTAAAATTAATTTTTCTACCTAAAGACCTCAACCAAAAATCATTAATTATATCGCTATTAACATATTCCAATTTTAGTTGAATTAATCCAATAACATTACTAGGAAATCCATTTAAATCATCATAAAGAGTAATTTGAATTTTTGAGTCTTTTGGTAATTTTGAACCTTTATCTAATGCTAATCGAATTCCTACAACTGAACCATTTGAAGGAGCATTAAATTTAAGAGCGTACTTAGTTGTTGTACCGTTTGGGCATGTTACAAGATCTGTTGGTCTTGTTGGATGATGGATTATTTCATTTATTGAGTTTGACTCATTTGCTATCAAAATTACATTTGTTACCTTAGTATTTGTTACACTAATAGTGGATTTTTCATTTACATTATCTCGTAACATATCTCCATTTTCATTTGAACCATTGTACCATTCAGAGTAAATATTTGTGTTAATTGGAGTACTATAACTTGCAACAGATGAACCACCATTAAATTTCGAGTTTATGGGTTCAATCCTAATAAAATAATTTCCTTCAGGCAAGCCATCAATTCTGAAAAATCCTTTTGAATTAGGTTTTTGTGTTTGATCAAAACTAATTTTATCACCAGAAAAATAATCAACAACAGTTGAATATAAATTCCCATTATTAGCATCTACTGCAATTACATTTATGCCCGATAATGGACTATTATTTTGCTTGTAAATATTTCCAGTTATAGAACCATAAGAATTTGAGAAAGTAGGGTTTGGATACAATAAAGTCAATGATGTAATATCATCAGATTTTAATTTACCTTGATTATGATAATCAATTATGTTAGGGTACATAGTTGGGAATTCCCCATGTGAAGAAATTTGTGAATGTGCTAAACCAAAGAAATGACCTACTTCATGGGTCATTACTGTCTGGAATTTTTCAATTTCTAAAGTATCATTTTTAATTGCTAAACTGCCGCATAAAATGACAAATCCTTCAGTTAAATTAACTCCATCAGATTGAGATCCAGAAAATCCTAATACTGATTTTTTAGCTCCAACACCTAATAATGCATCAGTTATATCACCATTATTATCAAATACAATTGGATTTACATTATCATTAAATTGATTTGGACCAGAAATATATTCATCTAATGGACTTGTTACATCATGGGATAAAATTGATGAATATTCTATTTTTAAATTAGAATTTAATAAACTAGCCCAATTTGAGAATCCATTTATTGCTATTTGAGTTGCCTTTTGATTATTAAGAATTCCTAAAAGTCCTTGATCAGTTTGGTACTTAACAATATTAACTCTATAAACTGCTGGTATATTGCCAACTGCATAATTAGGTCCACCAGCAAACGACTTGCTTATACTTATCGTTATTGTTAATAATAAATAACAAAGTTTTTTACAACTATTCATTTGATTTTTGATTGTTAACAATTCTTTTTAACAAACTAACAAATGCACTTAATTTAACTTTTGAATTTCCATAGTACACTTCTAAATTCTCCTTGAAAGATTTATCAAGTTTAATACCTTGAAAAAAAATTTTTGTGGATTTAATATTTAGACTTTGATTAATAATAGTCCAAACCCCTTGATTCAAGCCTACTGGATTTGTAAAACCTAACTTACTTTCAGGATACAACATCACTAATACATTTTCTCCAACTTTAAAATACTTTATATGCTCTAAATAAATTTGTTTTTTTCCTATTTTGCCTCCAAATTGTTTGATTACAATAGTTTTATTAATTTCTCCTTTGATAACATTTTCGACATTAAATTCTGTATATGTGGAATATTGTTTATTGTTATCTAAAGAACTATTTACTTTAATTACAGATCCGATAAATATTCTGTTAGATTCATTAGTCATTTCTTTAAGTGATAACTCAAGTACTTGAGAAATAGAGTTTTCAATTTGTGTTGAGTATATAATTAATACGATAAATATATATTTAAATAAATCTTTAATCATTATTTAATTCTAATTTTAATAGAGTCTTTTGTTCCTAAATTATTACCTGTTTCTATCTTATCATTTATTGCAAATGGGTTTTCATCAATTAGCCACTTATCATTAATTTTTGCAACTTTAATTTCCTTTGTATCAGATTGACCAGATTCTCCAATTTGGAGATCAACAATAATCTTGCCAGTGTTGTTTTTATTATCAATTGTATTTTTAACCATGAAGTCTTCAAACAAGCCATTAACATCATCTTCAGAATGAGAGCAAACAAAAATCCCTTGAGTATCTTGTACACAACAATAATAGGTTATAATTTCGTCTATAGATTTTTGGGTAAACTGATTTGATAGAATGATTTTTAATGCAGAATAATCTTTAACTTCATTAATATCTAATTTGTAATAAATGTTTGAGTTAATTATCTTTTGATCTTCAGTAATAAAACCCTCTATGGAAGTATAGCTTGACAATGCTGATTCTATAAGATTCTCAGCTGAATTATCATTAAGAATACTTGTATTTGAAGAATCATCTTCAATAATCTGACCATTTGTTTGATTATTGTTGTTCAATTTATCGTCTGATCTTTTATCACAACTTGTAAAGAACAAAGTTATCAATAACAGAACAAAAAATACGACTATTTGGTTTAAGTAGTTTTTCATAATACACTAAGTTAATCAATCTTTTTGATTTAGAAAATTGCTTTTTATTTCATTAAAAATCTTTTATTTATTTATTTAATTAAATGTTAATTTAATTAATATGAAAATTTTAATTACTGGCTCTCAAGGTTTTGTCGGGTCGAGATTGGTAAAATTATTTCTTCAAAATGGACATCATATAGTTGCAGGGTATAACCAATTCCACTGCTTGCAAAGCTACTCTGCTCTGTATGAGCTTTTCAGGATTAATTGTACCGAAAAGATCGAATTGGAGAATGCAATTTCAGTTTTTCGACCCGACTTTGTTATTCATTGTGCAGCTAAAACTAACCCTCAAGTTATCTCAAGTAATATCTATGAAACAAATGTTCTAAGTTCTGAATTATTAGCAGAGTTCTCTAAAATCTATAACTTTAAATTAGTATTTATTTCAACAGATTTAATATATCAAAAAAGTTTAGAGTATTCTAATGAAGAAACAACTATTACTCAACCAATAGAGAATGAATATGCAAATTCAAAATATTTAGCTGAAGAAATTATTGTGAATACATCAAACAATTGGTTAATAATTCGTCCTACATTGATGTATGGAATTTCTAATAAATTTTCAAATTCATTTAATAATTTTATTGAACAAACAATTCTTAAAAATGAAAATGTTTTTGTCTTTTCTGATCAATCTAGATGTTTTTTATTTGTAGATGATTTATGTAATGCTATTGAATTATTGTTATCAAAAAATATTACAAATGAGATTTTTGTGATTGGGGGTGGTGAGAGTTTAACTAGGTCAGATTTTGCATTTAGATATTCTTCATTCTTCAATTTAGATACTAGTTTGATAAAACCAATTTTAACTTCTGAACTAAAAAATTATACAGGTATAAAAGGTGATATTTTACTTGATTCTACAAAATTAAAAAAATATGGTTGGCAACCTACTAAATTGATTGATTCTTTTAAGTTAATGAAAACAGAATTAGGTAATTCATAATTAATTAATAAAAATATAACCATATTAATTTTCTTAACATTAGTTTTCCCATCCCTTTTTTCCAACTAATGGGACAAATTTAAACTCACCATAATCGAATACATCATATCCTTCACCAATATTATTTTTTACAACCAAGCACATTGTTTGTTTAATTTTATCACCAACAGGAATAACTAGTTTGCCGTTAACAGCTAATTGTTTGAGTAAAGTATCCGGAATTTCAGGAGCTGAAGCAGTAACAATAATCCTATCGAATGGTGCAGATAATTTCCATCCCATTGATCCATCTCCATGTAAACTATGAATTTCAATTCCTAATTTTTCAAATGTAAACTTAGCTTTGTTTAATAAATCTAAATGTCTTTCAATTGAAAAAACCTTTGCACCTAAATAATATAATATAGCGGCTTGATAACCACTACCAGTGCCTATTTCAAGTACTTTCATCCCAGGTTCAATATCCAACAATTGAGTCATAAAAGCAACTGTGAATGGCTGTGAAATTGTTTGATTACAATCTATAGGTAATGCATCATCTACATAAGCTTTACTTTTAAAATCTATATTTACAAACTCTTCCCTTGGCACATCATAAATAGCTTTTAAAACATTTTGATCATTAATACCCTTTTGTTTGAGTTGATTAATTAAGTCCTTTTTTAAACTGTCAGATTGAGAAAATCTTTTATTTGTCAAAGTTGTAATTGTTATATTCAGTGGTGATAAATATTAATAAACAAAAATAGCACAATACTATTTATATTTAATTATTGTTAAATTAGTTAAAGTTAAACAAAACTTTTTAAAATTCTCTATTCATACTTATTGTTAAAATTGATTAAATATTTTTTATTTGTAATTACAAGTTTTCTTTGTTTTGGAGTTATTAAATCTCAACAATCTTTATTACCAATTCAGAGTGGATATGCTATAATAACTACTTATGGAGATAGTGCAAATTCACCACCAGGACCAAAAGTAAATGTCGTTTCGATTTTGAATTTAAATAATTGGGAAAAAGTAAATAAAAATGAGAATTGGAAAGTTAATATTTATCACGGTGAAAATGTTGGGGGTTGGAATGTTGAAAAATTAGGTCCAGTTTTTGGTATTACTTTAGATAAAAATAAAAATATTTATCTATCAACTTTTCCATATTATTACTATTGGCCTTTAACTAATGATTACCCTTTTGGAAGTTATTCATACGGACCTTTGGGTGGTGGTGGAATCTATAAAATAGATGCATTTTCTGGTGCAATTAGTAATTTTATTTCTTTACCTAATTTTAAAGATACTAAGTATCATTATCAACCAGGCTTAGGTAATATATGTTATGATAATGAAAATAACCAATTGTTTGCTTCAAATTTTGAAGATGGAAAAATATATAGAATATCTTTAGATGGTAAAATTTTAAGTACTTTTGATCCATTTAATCAAGATGATAATTTACCAGGTTTTGCTGATTTAGGTGAAAGATTATTTGGAGTTTATTACAAAAATTCTAGACTTTATTATAGCCGTTTTGTTGAAGAAAAATCTAGACCTAATTTATTATTATCCAATCAAATTTGGTCTGTTCCTATTATTAATAGTGAATTTGTACCAGTTTTAAATTCATTAGAAATCAATTTACCATCATTTGGAAGTATTGTAAACTATTCTTACCCCGTTTCAGATATAACATTTAATATTGATGGTACTAAAATGTTCCTTGCTGAAAGAACAATTAACACTGATAATATTCAACAATATGGTCATGAATCAAGAGTTTTAGAATATTCTAGCAAATCAAGATTTCCAGGTACATGGCTGCCTGAGTCAGAAAATAAGTATAAAATAGGTGATCCAAGAATTTCTAATACAAGTTGTGCTGGTGGTGTTACATTAGGAACAAAAAATAATTTTGGAGTTCTAGAATGTGATTCAATTTTGTGGGTTACTGGCAATAGCCTTAGATTTTTTATTGGAAAAGATTCTTCTGAACAAATTTATGGTATCCAAGGTTTGCCATTATCTGGTGGAACAATTTCTAATAGTATTCTTGTTGATGCAGACGGGGATACAAGAAAATTTTCAAAAATTCAAATTGGTGATGTTGAGGTTTTTAAAGATTGTTGCTCAAGTTATTCAGTAATTAAAAGTGATACTTCTAGAGTTACAATAAAAGATACTTTTACAATTCCAATTATACTGAATAACATAACAAATGTAAGCAATTCTTTAAACTTAATTATAAATATTGATACATCATATTTAAATCCAATTTCATTCTTAAGTTCAACCAAAAATGTTTTAAATTCTAGCATTGTTTCAAAATCTGGGAATGTACTAGCTTATAACTCTACTTTTTTAATACCTAATAAAATAATTGACAATATTGGTTACATTAAATTTGAAGCAAAGAAAGCTAATCCTAAAGGGACTGAAATCACATTTTCTGTACAAAATTGTTTCCATTCATTTCCAGGATTAGTAAAAATTGATGATTGTATTTCTGGAGGTTCATTGAAATACAATATTTATGGAGATACAATTAAATTGGGATATAATGATACTTTAAAAATGCCTGTTATTTGTTACGATTACATTGGGAATAATTTACAAATACCTGTTTATTTATATTTCAATCTTTTTTCATTTTATCCACTTTATGTTAAAAACAAAAATGGAGATTTTTTACAATTAGAACAAAATTCTATTTCAGGAAATTTTAGAAATTTAAAAGCAGTTTTCCCCAAAAAAAATAAAATTGGATTGGACACTTTAGGATACTTTTATCTATTAACATTATCAGGTGATACAAATTCTGTATTATTCAATTTTTCTACTGATTCATGTTACGATATGTCCCCAGGAATGGCGTTAATTAGTAATTGTGGCAGTTCTCATTTTAATGATAGGTCAATTGAAGTTGTTAATAAAACATCAATAAATAAGATAGTAAATAACTTTAACAATCAAATTGTTAGTCTCTCTTTTACAGTTGAATCTGATTATAATTCTAAACTTTTTTTGTATGATAGTTATGGTAATTTAGTAAAAATTTTATTTGAGAACCAAGAATTTCAAAATGATGAAAATCTATTGAGCTTTTCGATTAGTGATTTTAATTCAGGAATATATTACTTAGCTTTATATTCAGGAGCGAATAGTTCTATTAAAAAATTAGTATTTTACAAATAGTTAATTTCAAAATTATAAAAAATAAAAATAAAACTAAAAATTAAAATGAGAATTACAGTTATTGGAGCAGGAACTATGGGTAATGGAATTGTTCATCTTTTTGCTCAAAATGGTTTTAGTGTTAATATGGTTGATATATCACAAGAGCGCTTAGATGCTGGCTTAACAACAATTTCCTCAAACCTTGATAGAATAATTAAGAAAGAATTGATTACTATTCAAGTTAAAGAAAAAATAATTTCCAGAATAAATTTATCAACAAAATTAGATGAGATTTCTAAAGTTTCAGATTTAATTATTGAAGCAGCAAATGAAAACTTTGAGATAAAATCACAAATTTTCAAAACAATTGATGATAATGCTCCTGTTGATGCAATTTTAGCTACAAATACATCTTCAATATCAATAACAAAAATTGCAGCTAAAACTAGTAGACCAGATAAAGTTATTGGTATGCATTTTTTTAATCCAGTGCCAATAATGAAATTGGTTGAAATTATTAGAGGGTATTCTACTTCGCAGGAAGTATTCAATACTATAAAAGAACTTTCAGAAAAAGTTGGAAAAGTACCTGTTGAAGTTCATGATTTCCCTGGTTTTGTTTCAAATAGAGTTTTGATGCC
Organism: Chlorobiota bacterium; assembly: GCA_016700335.1. Taxonomy (NCBI): domain Bacteria; kingdom Pseudomonadati; phylum Chlorobiota; species Chlorobiota bacterium. The sequence goes on from CP065014.1 coordinate 1,739,528, forward strand.
TATGATCAATGAAGCTATTTTTTGTGTTATGGAAGGAGTGGCTTCAATTGATGATATCGATACAGTTATGAAATTAGGCATGGCTCACCCAATGGGACCATTAGCATTAGCTGACTTTATTGGATTGGATGTATGCTTAGCAATAATGGAAGTTCTTCATACTGAAATTGGGGATAGTAAATACAGACCTTCACCATTACTTAAAAAAATGGTATCTGCTGGTTTCTTAGGAAAAAAAACAAAGAAAGGATTTTATGATTATAGTAAATAATTTAACTTTTACCTACCACTAATTCCTGAAACATCATATATCTTATAGTTCTGTAAGGCATTGTCACTTTCAAAGCCAATGCCTTCAATTTCTCTAAACTTAATGCTATCAACTAACTTTATTTTTGATTTTGATTTAAATATTTTATCATTAGAGAAATATCCAATACTATCAGCAATTACTATTGTTTTATTTTCTAAACTATGTATTAGTACATTATTATAAGCGTACATATCATTTGTTTTATCATCAATTTTACCACTATCAGATATCATTGTTGAAGTTAAAATGCCATTAGTGTTAAAAAATTCTATAATCACTTTTTTATCAATAAGTGTTTCAAATTTTTCATAGTACTTTCTAGCCCTACCAAAATGAACTTTTGATTTTGTCCAATTTGAATCTGAACTTATTATTGTTGCATTTATACTCTCTTCGTTAGGATCATCAGGTTTAATAACAATTTTACCAATTGTTGAATCAATTTCATTTGAATCCGAACATGATAAAAAATTGAAGCTGATTGGCAATATGAATATATATACAATTAAGAATTTATAATTGTTCATAATTTTTAATAAATTGACTTATTTTATTTAAACAAATTAATTACACATCAATGAATCTAACCCAAGAATCTGTTTTGTGCAATTTGAATATTTTGTTTTAAATAAATCAAACTGTTATCATTTTCATCTTTAATCATATTTAAATAATTTTCAATAGTATCTTTAATATATTTCATAGGATTTCTTTTTAAATTAAACTCCAAACACCTCATATTATCTAGCTTATCAGAAAATCTAATAATTTTACAATCAAGATTAGAATTTGCAATTCTTGCAATGTATTCAGCATCAATTAGCATTCGTTTAATTGGATCTTTTTCAGAGATGTCTTTTGATAGCAAACCTACTAAAGTAGCTGGATAAATACCAAAATTATTTGCTAATACTTCTACTTTAAGAGTTGGTAAATCTTCAATAACATCGTGTAATAATGAAGCACAGATTATGTCAGGATCATAAATTTTTAGTTCTAAAATTATTATTTTTGCAACTCTAGTTACATGCCAAAAGTATGGAGTTTCATCATTTCTTTTTTTGTTTGAATGAATATCTTGAGCCATTTCATATGCACCAGAAATTCTAATCATATCTAATGAATTAACATAACCTTGAGTTAAATATTTTAGATCCGATAAAGTTAAATATGTTTTGTTATACTGAACTTCTTGAGGTAAATTCATAATTATTAATCTATACTTTAATCTAATTTGTTAACAATATTTTTTCAAATTCATTCACAAATAATTCATTGTGCTCACTTGTATAAATTAAAGGTGGTAAAAGCCTAATTACATTTCCATTCGTTGAATTAGAAATTATTTTTTGTTCCAATAATTTATTAACAAAAGTTTCAGCATTTTCAAACATTTCTATTCCAATAATAGCACCTTCTCCCCTAACTTCTTTTATTTTTTCTGGGAATTTATTTTTCAATAAATTCAACTTAAATATAAAATCATTTCCAACTAATTTTACATCATTCATTAAACCATTATTTAACTCATCAAGAACCACGATTCCAGCAGAACATGAAACTGCATTTCCTCCAAAAGTTGTCCCATGTTTACCATAAGTCCAAAGTGATGCAATTTCATCATTTGCTAAAATTGCACCTAAAGGCAAACCTCCTCCTATACCTTTTGCTAACCAAATTATATCTGGTTTTATATTAAATTGATCGAATGAATTAAAAACTCCAGTTCTACCTGCTCCAGCTTGTACCTCATCTGCCATTATTAAAAAATTAAATTTATTTTTTAACTCCTTTAACACATTTACAAATTCTTCTGATACTTTTTCAACTCCTCCTTCACCTTGAATAAATTCCAAACATACTGCATTAGTATTTATACTTATCGTTTCTATTAATTTTTCAACATTATTATACTCAATCACTTTTATGTTTGGTAAAAATGGACCCATTCCATTCTTGTATTTAGGTTTATCCATTAATGACAACGCTCCATAAGTTCTTCCATGAAAGCTACCTGTAAAAGCAACAATTTCATTTTTATTATTTTTAGTTCCCCAAAGTCTTGCTAATTTTAAAGATCCTTCTGTAGATTCACTTCCACTGTTAGATAAAAACACTTTTGAATATCCAGTTTGTTTCGATAATTTTTCAGCAAATTCAATTTGTTTATCTTGATAAAAAAAATTTGATACATGCATATATCTCCTAATCTGAATTTCTATTGCTTCAATAATTTTAGGGTTGGAATGACCTAATGAGTTTACAGCAATTCCACCTAACATATCTAAATACTTATTCCCATCTTTAGTATAAATATACATACCTTCAGTCCTCTCAATCTCAATTGGAAGCCTTTTGTATGTATGAAACAATACATTTGATTCTCTTTCTATCAAACTCATTATATTTTTCTTTTTAATAAAGGTTAATTTACAAATAATTAACAAACTAAAAACCCTTGCCTATTAATTTATAAGCAAGGGTCTTTAACTATCTTTTCTTTTTGTGTCTATTTTTGCGTAGTCTTTTTTTACGTTTGTGAGTAGACATCTTATGACGTTTCCTTTTTTTTCCGCAAGGCATATTATTACCGTGAGTTTGTTGTTATAAGTTATGTAATTTTAAAACTGTGCAAATATAAGGAAGTTCATTTTTTATAGCACAATAAATTATAATAGATTGAAAACTTTAATTTTCAATTTTCAATTTTAAAGAATTCTTTTTAGGTATTCTATCTAAATCTAAATCGATAAAATATAATTATTTCACTTTTCCTACATTTGTAATAAAAAAACATTGGATCTAAAAAAGTACATACGTTCAATTCCTGATTATCCAAAACTAGGAATTATGTATAGAGATATTACAACTCTATTGGGTAATAATAAGGCACTCAAATATTCTGGAGAAAAAATTGCAGATAAGTTTTCAGGTTACAATATTAGTAAAATTGTTGTAGTTGAGTCTCGTGGTTTTTTGTTAGGAAGTATTGTTGCTTATTTATTAAATACTGGAATTGCACTTGTTCGTAAAAAAGGCAAACTACCTTTTGAAACTTATTCAGCAAATTATAATCTAGAATATGGTTCAGATTCAATAGAAATTCATAAAGACTCGATACTTCCTGGAGAAAAAGTTTTACTTCATGATGATTTATTGGCTACAGGTGGCACAATTTCAGCTACTTCAGAGTTAATAAACAAATGTGGTGGAGATATTGTTGGAGCAAGCTTCTTAATAGAATTGTCTTTTTTGCATGGGAGAGAATTAATGAACTCAATTGGAATAAATAATATTTTTTCATTAATTGATTTCAAAAATGAAGACTAATAAATAAATACTTTTTTAATAAATAACCTTTTATGATTTATCATATTGTTGATTATGATTACTACTTTAATCAAAAATTAGATGAATATTTTTCTGAAAATTTTCAAAGTGATGGGTTTATACATTGCTCTTTGATATCTCAAATAAATAAAGTCATTACCACATTTTTCAAAGGAACAAAACTTAACCTAATTGTATTAGAAATAGATGAAACATTGTTAAAATCTAAATTAAAATACGAAGATATTTACAACTCAAATGAATTATTTCCACATATTTACGGAAGTATTAACAAGATTTCTATTGCTAATATAATCAAGTTAAAAAAAGATAATATTGGGAATTATTTTTTTGAAATTTAATAGTATTGAATTAGTTTTTATATATGATTTAGTATAAATTTATATTAAATCATATAAAATTTCAAATTTAAATATTCCATAATTTCAACTTCTATTTCATTACCTCAAAAAACAATAAAATTAGAGTTATATATTATTATATTAATACATCTTTGAAATTTATTAAAATCATACATAAATTTTACTTTTAATGGATAATGAAGTAATCAAAAAATCAAATTAGATTCTATTTTATAATTATCAATTAATCTATTCTTCTAGAAACAAGACTTTTCACTTTTCTTGTTGATGATGTTTGAGAATCTTTTAATTCACTTATAAAGAAACTTTCTTGAGAATTTATTCTATTTGAATTTGATTTTGGGAATAGCTTTGAATAACTTCCATCTGAATTTAAAAGCCTAGCTTTGGTATTATCAGATAGATATGTTAGAAGAATTTTTTTAACTTGACTTTTCAAAATTGGGTTTGTAATTGGAACAAGAATTTCAACTCTACGGTCTAAGTTTCTAGGCATCATATCAGCAGAGCCAATATATATTTCTTCATTTCCTGAATTTTCTGCATAAAATATTCTGCTATGTTCTAACAATCTTCCAACAATAGATATTACCTTAATATTTTCTGAAACCCCTTTGATGCCTGGCTTTAAACAACAAATTCCACGTACAATTAAATCAATCTTTACACCTTTATTTGATGCATCATATAATGCAGAGATAATCTCTTCATCTACTAATGAATTCATTTTTGCAATAATTCTACCAGGTTTTTTTTCGGTATGACATTCCATTTCACGTGAAATTAATCTTAAAGTTCTTTCCCTTAAATTTAAAGGAGCCATTACTAATTTTTTCCATTTGATATCAGTTGCATACCCTGTTAAATAATTGAATAAATTAATTGCATCAGATCCTAAATCTGGATCTGCTGTTATTAATCCTAAATCAGTATATAATTTAGCAGTTGAAGGATTATAATTACCTGTACCTATATGTAAATAAATTCTAGGGCTTCCGTTTGCATCACGACGCACAACCATAGTAACTTTACAATGAGTTTTTAAACCTATCAACCCATATACTACATGAATTCCAGCCTTTTCTAATCTCTTTGCCCAAACAATATTATTCTCTTCGTCAAATCTAGCTTTCAACTCTAAAATCACAGTTACTTGTTTACCATTTTCTGCAGCCTTAATTAATGCTTCTACAATTGGAGAATCCTTACCAGTTCGGTAAAGGGTCTGCTTAATAGCCATTACTTTTGGATCGCGAGCAGCAGCAACAATAAAATCAATTACATTTGAAAAAGAATCATAAGGATGATGAAGTAAAATATCACTTTTACGAATTGCAGAAAATATTGATTCTTCTTTATCTTTAAATGCAGGAGCTATACATCCATTAAAAGGTGGATCTTTGAGTTCTCTTCTTCCAATTTTATGTAAGTACATAAAATCAGATAAATTAATTGGAGCTGATGTTTCGTAAATATCATCTTCTTCTATTTCTAAAGATATTTTTAAAATGTACCTAATATCATCGGGCATTTTATTTGAAACTTCCAAACGAATTGCCTCACCCCATTTTCTTCTTCTAACTCCTTCTTCCATAGTCTTCATCAAATCTTCGGCATCATCTTCGGTAAGTTCTATATCAGCATCTCGAGTAACTCTAAAGGGAAATGATGCTTGAACAACTAACCCAGGGAATAAGGCATTTGCATTTGCTTGGATAATTTCTTCTAGTAACACAAAATGATGACCTCTTGTATCGCCAGAAACTTTTATAAATCTAGTAAATACACTTGGCACTTGCATCACTGAAAAGTGGAATGAATCTTCTGTTAGATGTTTTTTAGGATTTCTAAGAACATATGCTAAATTTAGACTTCTATTTAAAAGATGTGGGAATGGATGACCTGGGTCAATTGCTAAAGGTGTTAAAACTGGTAGCACTTCTTTTAAAAAATAATCTTTTAACCTTTCTTTTTCAGAGTCTGATAATTCTTCATACCTATAAAGCGTAATTCCTGCTTCAGCTAACTTTGGCATTACATCATTCATTAATGTCTCTTCATGTCTTTTTAATAATGGTCTAATCTTTTCAGAAATAGTTAACAATTGTTCTTGAGGAGACATTTCATCAGCAGAAGTATTAATAACACTTAACTCTATTTGTTCTTTTAATCCAGCAATTCTAATCATGAAAAACTCATCAAGATTTGTAGAAAATATTGATAAGAATTTAAGCCTTTCTAAAATTGGATGAGATAAATCCTCAGCTTCTTCTAAAACTCGTTCATTAAACGCAATCCAACTAATTTCCCTGTTTATAAAATATTTTCTAGAATACTTTTTTTCACTGTTTGATATTACAACTAATCCATTATTTTTTATCATATATCTTTAAAATAAAAATTTGAATTGATTTAAAATTTAATCTAATTGTTTTTATAACTCTAATTTTCATCAAATGAAACAATCACTCTTTCTGTTATTGGATGAGATTGACAAGTAAGTATATAACCTGCCTCAACTTCTTCTTTTTCTAATGCATAATTCAAATCCATACTAACTTTTCCTTCAATTAATTTTGCTTTGCAAGTACAGCACACTCCTCCTTTACAGGCAAATGGTAAATCAGCCCCATTGGTTAAAGCAGCATCTAATATTTTACCAGATTTAGGAAGTTTAAAATCAAATGTAAAACCATCTAATATAACTGTTACATTAGAAGTTATATCATTTATTTCAGAATTAGTAATAACCGAATTTATTTTTTGAATTACATACAATCCGTCAGTATTGAAAAGTTCAAAATGAATTTTTTTATCTTCAACTCCTTTTATATTTAATGCTTCTTTTACATTAAAAATCATTTCTTCAGGACCACATAGAAAATATTCATCAACTTCTGAAACGTTTATTAAATATTTAAAATAATATTCACATTTTTCTTTATCAATTCTTCCACAGAATAAAGGAGAAGACAAAGTTTCTTTACTAAGTAAATAATGAATACTTAAATTATTCATATGCTTATTTTTTAGTGCATCTAATTCATCTCTAAAAATTATTGAATCTGTAGTTTGATTACCATAAAACAATGTAAAACTACTTTTTGGTTCTTTTATTAAAATTGCTTTAATTATTGAAAGAATAGGAGTTATACCACTTCCAGAACAAAATGCAACATAATTTTTTTTTATTAATGAATTATAATTCTCACTTGAATGAAATTTTCCCATTGGAGTCAAAACTTGCAATTCATCTCCAATTTTTAAATTTGAATTGGCAAAAGTAGAAAATTTTCCATTTGAAACTCTTTTTACTGCAACAGTTAAATCATCATTAATACCTGAGGAACAGATTGAATAACTTCTTCTAACATCTTCATCATTAATTATTGTTCTTAATGTAAGATATTGTCCAGGAATGAATTGATAAGATTCTTTTAAATTTTCAGGAACTATGAATTGAATTGAAACACAATCTTCTGTTTCTTTAATTATTTTTTTAACTTTAAGATTATGGAATTTTGGATTCATTTTTAAAATTTAATATATTATTAGTAGCCAGATTTTAATCGAAATATAGTTTACTATTTTAAAAAAATATAATATTTTTACAAAAATAACTTAACTATACAAGTCATACAATATCAAATAACATATTTAAAGTTAAATTTTGTTAACATTTTCTATAATAAGTAGTGTATGAATATTAAAAAATATAAATAAGAGTAATTTTTCAAATTAATTATTCATTTAATTCAAACAATTGATTAAAACTTAAACCTTATTTTTGCGGGTGATTAAAACTCAAATAAATACAAACAAATACGAAGCTGTAATTGGGCTCGAAGTACATGCACAACTTTTAACAAAGACTAAATCTTTTTCTTTTGCTGGTAGTGAATTTGGTGCAACCCCAAATACTAACACAGATCCTGTTGTACTAGCTCATCCAGGTGTATTACCATTGATTAATAAAAGTTTGATCGAATGGACTGTCAAAATGGGATTAGCTACTAATTGTAAGATCAGAAGTAAAAGTACATTTGCAAGAAAAAATTATTTTTATCCAGATTTACCTAAAGGTTATCAAATATCTCAATATGAGGATCCAATTTGTTATGATGGACATATTGAAATTGAATTGATTTCCGGCGATGTAAAAAAAATTGGGATTACACGAATTCATATTGAAGAAGATACCGGTAAATCTATTCATGATTTAGATATTAATAATAGCTTGATAGATTTAAACAGAGCGGGAAATTCTTTAATTGAAATTGTTTCAGAACCAGATATCAGAAATGCTCAAGAAGCTTACAGTTATCTCGAACAAATTAAAAGTATTGTTACTTATTTAAGTATTTGCTCAGGTAATATGGAAGATGGAGCTTTAAGATGCGATGCTAACATTTCAGTTAGGCTGATTGGTGCTGAAAAGTTCGGAACTAAAGTTGAAGTTAAAAATATGAACTCATTTAGAAATGTTGAAAAAGCAATTGAGTTTGAAATTTCTAGACAAATAACTGCATTAGAAAATAATGAAATTATTTATCAAGAAACTAGGCAATGGGATGCTGGCTCTAAGTCAACAAAGATTATGAGAACGAAAGAATCTGCGAATGATTATAGATATTTTCCTGATCCAGATTTACCTCCTATAATAGTAACTGATGAACTTATTGAATCAATGAGTAAAGAACTTCCAGAGTTTGCTATTCAAAGAAAATTTAGGTTTATAAATCATTATAACATTCCATATTACGATGCAACCCTTTTAACAGAGACTGTAACATTAGCTGATTATTTTGAATCAACATGCAATAAATTAAAAGTTAAAAATGCTCAATCTTTTAAAGTTACAAGTAATGTTATTATGACTGAGGTTTTAAGAATACTTACTGAAAAGCAAATTGATGTTACTTTATTTAAAATAGATTCTATGCGGTTAGCAGAACTAATTGATATGTTTTGTTTGGAAGTTATTTCATCCAAAAATTTAAAAGACATTTTTAATGAAATGCTTATTACTTCTAAAACTGCAGGTGATATAAGTAAAGAAAAAGGATATCTCCAAATAAGTGATTTTAATTTTATTGAAGATGCTGTCCTGCAAGTTCTATCAGAAAACCCCAAAAGTATTACTGATTATAAAAACGGTAAAACTAATTTATTTGGTTTTTTAGTTGGTCAAACTATTAAGAAAACAAGTGGTAAAGCAAATCCTAAATTGATAAATGAAATACTTACAAGATTACTAGAATAGAGTTTTTTTTATAGAGTTAACATTTTAAAAATTATTTAATATTAAGATTTATGAATTGGTATGATATAGAAGACATTGGAATTTCATTATATGAAAAATATAAAAGTATAGATCCTTTATCAATTAGATATACAGATTTATTAAAGTGGATAATTGAACTTGAGGATTTTAATGGTGATCCATCAGAATCAAATGAGAGTAAACTTGAAGCTGTTCAGATGGCTTGGTATGAGGAATGGAAAGATAATCAATAAATTAAATAAAGTAAATGAAAGATATAGGCATGTTTCCTTTGAACCTAGTTCTCTTCCCTGGTTCACAGTTTCCTTTGCATATTTTTGAAGAAAAATATATTAATTTGATAAATGAATGTTGGTTGAAAAATTTAGAATTTGGTGTAAATTATTCTGATGAAAATGGTATACAAGATATTGGATGCTTAGCTAAAGTAACAAAAGTTTGGAATACAACTAGTGAAGGATCATTCGATATTATAGTAGTTGGAACAGAAAAATATTTGTTAGATAGTGAATTTAAAAATGTTAATGATGAGATTTTTTATAGAGCAGATATAAAATTAGTTAAAGATTATTCATTTGAAGTTGATCAGTATTTATTAAGTACCACTAAAAATTTGTTTTCAACATTGCTCGACTCAATAAAATTTGAAAATCTTGAAGACAAATTGTTTGCTAAAGAATGGATTGCAAATGCAAATTCTTACTTGTTCGCCACAAAATCTGGATTAAGTTCAAATCAAAAATTGGAGTTATTGAAAATGGGTTCTGAAAATGAGAGGTTAGAATATTTAATTGATCATTTGAAAATGATTATCCCAGGTATTAAAAAAAATGAGTCTATTAAAATGATACATTTAAATGATGGTTATTTAGTAATGGATAATAAATAATTTATCCAAATTTAATTAATTGCAAACACAACAAAATACTTCAGCAAAAAAAAACGTAAGTATATTTAGATGGATTTTCCGTTTTATTCTAATTGCTTTTTTTTCATCAATAATATTTACTTTAATATTTAGATTTGTTAACCCACCATTTACTCCATTAATGGTTATTAGATCATTAGAAGGTATGAGTAATGGTGAAAAAATTGGTATAAATCAAGAATGGGTAAATTTAGAAGATATATCACCCAACCTTATCAAAGCTGTTATTTCAGCTGAGGATGCAAAATTTTTTTCACATCATGGAGTTGATTGGGAAGCTGTAAAAAAAGCTAAAAAAAGGAACGAAAAGTTAAAAGGGAAAAAAGTATATGGTGCTAGTACTATATCAATGCAGTGTGCTAGAAATGTATTTTTATGGCAAGGAAGGAACTATATCAGAAAAGCTTTAGAAGTATATTTTACTTTTTTGATTGAATTTTTTTGGGGAAAAAAAAGAATATTAGAAATCTATTTAAATGTAATTGAATGGGGAAATGGGGTTTATGGAATTGAATCAGCATCTCAAAAATATTACAAAATTAATTCAAAGTTTTTATCACCTTCACAGTCTTCATTATTAGCAGTTGTATTGCCGAATCCAAGAAAATGGTCACCAAGTAAACCTAATAATTATGTTAAAAAAAGAGCTGGAAAAGTTAGAGGAGGTTTCCAAAGCGTTGGATTAAAATCATTACAAAAAATTAAAATGAATAATTTAAAGTAATTATATTAGATTAATTAAACCACATTTATCTAACAATATAATTTATAACAAAATAATTTAAAAACAGTATGAGTAAAAAAGAAAAATTGATTATTTCAATAGGTGTAATATTTACTTCCATATCTGGATATTTACATTATTCAAATTCCAATGTAGTATTATTGTTTGTAATTGTAACAGTTACTTTAGCACTATTGGCAATGATAGTAGGTGATGCAACTGAGCAACTTGGTTATAGATTTGGACCCAATGTAACAGGAATTTTACAATCATCATTAGGGAATTTGCCAGAGTTATTTGTTTGTATATTCGCCTTAAAAGCTGGGTTAGATAAAGTTGTTCAAGCAGCACTTATAGGTTCAATTTTAGGAAATTCATTATTGGTTTTTGGTTTAGCATTATTTCTAGGAGGTCTAAAAAATGGCACACAATATTTTAGAAGTGAACCTCCTAAAATGATTGCGACATTAATGATATTAGCATTTGCAGCTTTAGCAATTCCAACATTAACTAATCAATTACACACTTCTGCTGAAACTCATTTAAATACATTAAATATTTTTGTTGCTATTGTATTATTAATACTTTTTATTGCAAGCTTATATTTTTCTATTAAAGGAGATAAAACAATTGTACCAAAAGATACTAATTCAAGTCAACATAAAGATATTTGGCCAATTGGTTTAACCTTATTAGTATTAGGAATATCTGGTATTGGTGCTGCATTTGTATCAGAATGGTTTGTTGATGCATTAACTCCAGCAATGCAAGTACTAGGTATAAATGATGTATTTGCTGGTTTAGTAATTGTTGCAATTGCTGGTAATGCAATAGAAAATTTGGTTGGAATTCAATTAGCATTAAAAAATAAAACTGATTATGCAGTAAGTGTAATTCTCAATAGTTCCCTTCAAGTTGCCTTAGGTTTGTTCCCATTATTAGTATTAGTTTCTTACTTTTTAGGTGGAGCAATTTTGTCATTTGTAATTTCACCTATGTTACTAGCTGCTTTAGCCCTTACTGTAATAGTTACTGCATTTGTAGTATTCGATGGTGAATCAATTTGGTTGGAAGGACTCGCTTTAATTTGTCTTTATACCTTAATAGCTATTGCTTTTTGGTGGGGATAAATAATAAATTTCAAAAAAAAGCGGATTAATATCCGCTTTTTTGCTTTAAAGAGTATGCCCGATTGGATTCGAACCAATGACCTACAGCTTAGAAGGCTGTTGCTCTATCCAGCTGAGCTACGGGCACAAGTTTTTTGTATTGCGAAAATAACTAAACCAACTCTTATGGTGAAAATTTTTTTTAATGAAGTTGAACACTCATATTATTAAAACCTAAATAATTAATCGTAACTTTGTAAAATGTAAAAATAAATTTCCTTTAAGTCAATATTTCAAAAAAATGTTATTAAAAAAATTTAATCTATTATTATTAGTTTTAATAAGTATTATTGTTAACCAGCAATTAAGTTTTTCTCAAACTTCCACTAAAAAAGAAAAATTAAAAAAAGTTGTTGTAAACTCAATTTCAGATCAATCAATATTACTACAAGTTGGAAATGAGAAAATTTCAGCTAAACAGTTAAGTGAAGCGTATAAAAAAAATGGGAATAGGTCTGGAAAAAATTTATTTGATCAACCTAAAGACACAATTATTGAATTCATAAATTTATATGCAAATTATAGATTAAAAGTTTTAGCTGCTTTGGATTCGAAGTATGATCTAAAGCCTGAAATAATTAAGGAAATGGCTGATAATAGAAAACAACTAGCAACTCCAACTCCACCATCAACTGGGTTTTTATTAGAAAGAAAATTGGTTGATCCAGCTATTGAAAAAATGTGGAAAAATAGAAAAAATGAATGGCAGTTTTCTGCAATTTATATTTCAATGAGACCAAATGATCCTGCCGATACTTTACGTGCATTTAAAAAAGCAAATCTCTTTTTAGACGGGATCAAATCAGGTAAGTTTGACTTTCTTCAACTTGCAACAGATTCAACAGATGATCCAAATACAAAATCTAATAAAGGTGTATTACCATACATTACTGGTGGAATGATTTTGAAGAGCATGGAAAATGCCGTGCTTAATACAAAAGTTGGTGAAGTATATCCAAATTTAGTTAAAGTACCAGCTGGATATGTTATAATTAAAGTTATTGATATATCTCCTAGAATTAAAATTCGTGGTGGTCACATTATAATTCGAGATCCACTAGATAAAAATAAAGACAATAATGAAATTGATTTTAGTATGGTTGATTCATTGTCGTTGTCTCGTGCAAAAAATTCAGCAGATTCTGTTTATAAGAGATTAAAGGCTGGAGAGGATTTTAGCAAATTAGCAAAAACTATCTCAAATGATAAAGTTACTGCTGCATATGGCGGTGAATACATGCAATTTTATACTCGATCTATGGGGTTTGAAGGTAAACCTGGTAAGTTAGCACCAGAAATTGAAAATAGATTGTATAAACTTAAAGATGGGGAATATTCTGAACCTTTTAGAACAAAAATTGGTATTATGATTCTAAAAAGATTTTCTTCATCAGTTCCATTATTAAATGAAGAAGAAGATAAGCTACGCCAAGTTTATAGGCAGTATTATTTAAATGAAGATAAATCTCCATATATAAAATCTATTTTAATTAAAAGAGGTTACAAACTAAATGATGGAGTTTTTAACGAACTTTTAAATCCTCTTGATAGAAGCAAAACAGCAAATGATACTAACTGGTCAAAGAATATTCCAAATAACATTAAATCTAAGAATTTATATTCGTTTAATGGCAAATCATATTCAGTGCAAAGTTGGATAGATTCTGTAAACACTAATAAGGAGTTTGCTGGTATGCCTTTAACATCAGAATCTATGAATAAAGGTATTGAATCTCTTTTAGAACAACAAGCTCTTGAATTAGAAGCAATTTCTTTGGAGGAGGAGTATCCTGAATTTAAGACTTTGTTAAATGAATTTAGAGATGGTACTTTAATTTTTAAAATAGAAAACGATGAAGTTTGGAACAATGTAAAATTCGATTCCATAGAAGCAAAAACTTATTTTGAAGCAAATAGAAAAAAGTATATTTCTCAAGCAAAATTAGGTATATCTGAAATTTATATGTTTAATGAAAAAGATATCAAAGATGTTTATTTGCAAACAAAAAGTAATATTACTTTTGATTCTCTAGCCAGTATTTATACACAAAGATTAGGTTATAGAGAAAGAAAAGGTAAATATGATGTAAATACAAGTAAAAATTCTGAACTTGTCAAATTAATTTTTGAAAAATTTAAAAATTTAAAAACAGGTGATATTTTAGAACCAATGAAGTACCAAGATGGTTATTCTATTTTTAAAATTGATAGTTACGAACCAGAAAAGGAAATGACTTACAATGAGGCTAGACAAGAGATTAGTGGTGATTTTATGGATTATAAATCACAAAAAATGACTAGAGATTGGTTATTAGGTTTAGGTAAAAAATATGGTGTAAAGATAAATTCTTCAATATTACATTAAACTTTAACATTATTTTTCCGTTTAAAATTTTTTTATTATTATTTAATCTACAAATTGATATTTATGAATAAGTTCTATTTAGTAGTTATTATTTTTTGTTTTAGTGTAATCAATATTCATTCACAAGTTGTTTCAGGATCCAAAAGACAACTAATTGATGGTGTAGCTGCTGTTGTAGGAAATGAAGTGATTTTAAAAAGCAATATTATTCAACAGATTTATATTTTAATACAACAAAAACAGGGCAACAATTTAGATGTAAATGATCCAAAAGTTTTTCAACAAATATTAAATTCTGTTATAGATGAAAAATTAGTATTAGCTCAGGCAAAAGAAGATAGTATAACTGTTAATGATGACGAAGTTCAACAAGCATTAGATATGAGACTTAGTGGACTAATCCAGCAAGTTGGTTCAGAAGAAAGACTTGAAAAAATTTATGGAATGACGATGGTTCAAATTAGAAATGAAGCAAGAGAATTAATTAAATCACAAATGTTAGTTGAGAATATTCAACGCAGAAAATTTTCTAATGTTAAACCAACTGAAAACGATATAAACGAATTCTATAGTTCTTATAAAGATTCTTTACCATATGTTCCTGAACAATTTGAAATAAAGCATCTTGCTTTAAAAATCAAACCTAGTCAAAACGCTAAAGAATTAACAATTGCCTTAGCAAATAAAATCATCGATTCTTTGAAAAATGGTGGGGATTTCTCAGATTTTGCAAAAAGATATTCATCTGACCCTGGTTCTGCAGTCAAAGGTGGAGATCTTGGTTTTGTTGGTGAAGGGAAATTTGTAAAACCATTCGAAGATGCAGCTAAACAATTAAGCATAATGGAAATATCAAAACCAATTGAAACTCAATTTGGATTTCATATTATTCAGTTGTTGGATAAAAAAAATAATGAACATCATACAAGGCATATTTTATTAAAAGTAATAGAATCTGATGTTGATAAAACAAATTTAATTAATAGGTTGAATGAGTTAAAGAATAAGGCAAATTCAGGGGAGTCATTTGATTCACTTGCTAAAAAATTTAGCGAAGATGAAAGTTCTAGAGGTTCTGGTGGGAATTTAGGGAAATTCAGTTCAGAACAATTAACTCCAGATTACAAAAGAGACTTATCAAATTTAAAAGTTGGAGAAATATCAAATCCTTCTATAGTTTCTCTTTCTCCAACTGAAAATGCTTATCATATTTTAAAGTTTAGTCAGAAAATTCCAGCACATAAACTTGACCCAAAAGAAGATAGAATTCAGTTAGCCCGTATGGCAACAGTTTATAAACAAAACAAAGAATATTCCAAATGGTTAGTTGAGTTGAGATCAAAAATTTATTGGGAAATTAAATAATAATTATGTTTACTAATCAGGAAATATCAGCTATTAATAAAATTGATTTTAAAACCTATTCACTTAAGAATGGTTTAAAAATTATATTGTATAAAAATAATAAAGCACCAATAGTCAATATCTTAGTCTGGTATCATGTAGGTTCAAAAAATGAATTACCAAACAGAACTGGATTTGCACATTTGTTTGAACATTTAATGTTTCAAGGTAGTGAGAACCTTAAAAAGTCAGAACATTTTACTTATATTCAAAAAGTTGGGGGATCTTTAAATGGTTCTACTTCATTTGATAGGACAGATTATCATGAAACATTACCATCTGATTATTTAGAATTAGGATTGTGGTTAGAAGCAGATAGGATGCGTGCTTTAGATTTATCTCAAGAAAATTTTGATAATCAACGAGATGTTGTTTTTGAGGAATATAATCAAAGATATGTTAATGCTCCATATGGAAAATTGTTTCCTTTATTAACTTCCATGTTATTTTCTGATACAAATTATTCATGGACACCAATTGGTAATATGGATCAATTAGCTGAATCAACACTTGAAGAATGTAAAGCTTTTCATAATAAATTTTACAAACCAAATAATGCAACTTTAGTAGTTTCTGGTGATTTTGAATATGATGATGTAATTCAGTTGATTGAAAAACATTATAGTGATATTGAACAAGGAGATGAAGTGAAATTTGATGGTGTAATTGATAATATTATTACAGGACAAAAAAGACTAATTCATAAAGACAATGTTCCTTTATCTAAAGTTTTTATAGGATTTAAAGGATTAAAAATTGGTTCAGAGAATTCTGAAACAGCAGATATTCTTGCCTTAATAATGGAAGAAGGACGCTCAGGCAGGTTGCAATCTAGTATGGTATTTAACTCTAACCCTATTGCTCAGCAAGTATCATGCTTTAATGCTTCTTTTGAAAAAAATGGAATGATTATTTTTTCAGCAACATCAAATGGAATTTCTACTCCAGAAGAATTGGAAAATATGTTAATGGAACAGATCAACTTAATTAAATCTGAAGGAATTTCAACTAGGGAATTACAATCTGCGAAAAATGTTATGGAAGCTTCTATATCAAATACTTTTAATTATTTAAGTGGCGTTTCAAATGCTTTAGCTTCAAACCATGTTTTCTTAAATGACATAAATAGAATCAATTTAGAATTCTCAAAATATAATTCAATTACTAAGGATAATGTAAAAGCATTTGCAAACGAGATTCTAGAATTTAATAAATCCTGTGTTTTACACTTTGTACCTGAATAAATTTACTATAAATTATATTTTAAATTTGTAATCTTAATCATCATAAATTTCTAAAACTTAATAATTTTCAATCAAATGGAAACAAAATTAGTAACATTAAATAATAGATTGACTCAATTAGAGTCCTCTAACAAAAAATGGAGAGTAATTTCCATTGCATTAACTTTTTGCATAATTTGTATAATCTCAATTGCAGCAATTCCCTCTATTCCTGATGTAATTCAAGCAAGAAAATTTGAAGTTGTAAACTCAATGGGTGATCCAGTTGTAGTTCTAAGTAATGACAATAATGGTGGCACAATAACAGTTAATAATTCTTTTAAAACTCCCATTGTTAATATAGGAGGAAATAGTTATGGATATGGGACATTAAAAATTCAAAATGATGCAGCAAAAACCGTAGTTAGTGCTGGTGGCTTCCAAAATGGAGGTATAATTTCTATTTCAAACAATCAAGGAGTTTCAGTATTAAATGCATCCCCAGATAAAGATGGTAAAGGTGCATTGTCTATTTATGATAATTTAGGAAATTTGACTTGGTCCCCTATTTCATCAACAGAAAATAAATAAATCAAATAGTATGAATAATAATATGTTAATAATTGAGCAAAGGCTTAAAGGAATTGAAAAAAGTAATAACAATTGGTTTAGATATTCATTGGTTTCATTATGTTTGATAGTTGGTTCAATTATATTTGCCTTTAAACCTCAGGTTGCTGAAGTCGTACAAGCAAGAAGCATAGAACTTTTAAATCCAATGGGTGATAAGTTAGTTAAAGTTAATTCAGATCAATCTGGAGGTAACATTGATATTAATAGTAGTTTTGAAGGTAATAACAATATAGTTAATATAAAGCAAACAACTACTAATGGTGGTTCATTGAATCTTAATAATGACTTAAACAAATCTGTTTTCGTTCTTTCTGGTACTCAAGATGGTGGTTCTATGAGAATTACAGACAAAATAGGTAATTTAGTTACAATTTTTGGATCTAGTAATTTGAATACAGGTTCAATATATCTTTTTGATAAGCAAAATACAATTCTTTGGACTGGACCACCACAATATGTGGAAACTCCTCCAATCAAAGAAGTTAATCCAGATGCAAAAAGTTCAGCAACAAAAAAAGGAAAAACTACTAAAAAATCCAAAAAAAGGAAATAAATTCTAAATCAATTAAAGTGTAGGTTGATAAAAGAAAGAATCCCGTAAAAAAAAATTTTGACGGGATTCTCTGTATTTCACTAATACAACATAAATATTTACCTATACTCCAAAACTTGAACCACATCCACATGTTTTGGCTGCATTAGGATTATTAAAAGTAAAACCCCTACCATTCAAACCATCTGTAAAATCAAGTTCAGTTCCCATCAAATAGAACAAACTTTTAGCATCTACAAACAATTTTACATCACCTAACAACACCTCTTTATCACCATCTCTTTTTTGAGAATCAAAACCTAAAGTGTAACTTAAACCAGAACAACCTCCACCCTTTACACCTACTCTTAAACCATAATCACTAGGAATTTTATTTTGTTCCATTATTTTATGTACTTCTAAAACTGCTTTTTCAGTTATAGAAATTGGAGAAGATGGATTTGAAATCTTTGGGGATAATATTTCTATATCTAATATATCTGACATTTGACAATTTGTAAATTTTATTTGTAATTATGATACTTCAACGCTAGCAATTAAAGTTGCCTGTTTTTTCTTAAAATCTTCAACTGCTGCTTTTATTGCATCTTCTGCTAAAACTGAGCAATGTATTTTAACGGGTGGTAAATTTAAATCTTCAACTATTTGTGTATTTTTCAACTCAAATGCTTCCTCGATAGTTTTACCTTTGATTAATTCTGTTGCATAACTTGAAGATGCAATAGCTGAACCACATCCAAATGTTTTAAATTTGGCTTCTTCAATTACTCCTGTTTCAGGATTAATTTTAATTTGCAACCTCATCACATCCCCGCACTCAGGTGCACCCACTAAACCAGTACCAACTGTTGCATCACTTACATCTAATGTTCCAACATTCCTTGGATTATTAAAATGATCTATAACTTTATCTGAATATGCCATATTAATTTATTTAAATTTATTTAAATTTATTTTAAAATTTTTATTGAGTCAATTTCTTAATGCCGATTTCAACCAATATTTATTTTACTTTTATAGATTCTAATATTATATAAAAATTACTCTAAAGTCCTTTAGTTAATTTTGCTGCATTTATTTTTTCTTTCCATTTTAAAATTCTCTGATTTGAAATTTCTGGACTTACAGGTTCTAGAGCTTTTTTAATTTTTGGTTTGGATTCACTTACAGAAACATGTTCTTCAATTTCTTCATATTCTAAGGGTTCAATTAATGAATAATCTACCATATTTAATTCATAACCTAATTTATTTAATCTTCTAAAAATACCCTTTTCTTCTAAAGTATTAGCTAAATCTAAAGCAACTTTTTCAAATTTACTATAAGGGACTTTAACTTGATTCTTATCTAAAAACCTAGAGAGTCCATATTGAAAATCTCTAAAAAATATTCCTGATTTATGAAAAACTGGGAAATGATTTTCTTTCATAAAATCAAATAACGGTTTTGGATTTTCCTTAAGAGAATTTAGACTATAATTCATATTTTAATAAATAATAAATGTTTGCCAAAAATAAGGAAATTAAACGAATTGAGTTAAGTACTAAATTAAAATTAATGCCAAAATCAAAGTCTCAAAAGATTATTGAATTAATGATGAGCCCATTCAATTGAATTAAGATCTATTCCCATTTTTACCATTTCATATAGAGGTGACATATCCCTTAAATGTGAGACTGCTCCTATTAATTTATCTAAAGTATAATCTATTTCTTCTTCAGTTGTAAATCTTCCAAGACCAAATCTAATTGATGAATGTGCTAAGTCTTCACCAACACCTAATGCCTTTAGAACATAACTTGGTTCTAAAGTTGCTGATGTACAAGCAGACCCAGATGATACAGCTATCTCTTTGATGCCCATCATCATCCCTTCTCCTTCAACATAAGCAAAAGAAATGTTTAGATTTCCAGGGAGTCTTCTTGTTGAATCAATTACAGGATGTGGACCATTAATATAAATTTCATCTAACTTTGCATTTATACCATCCCATAATTTTTTTCTAAGTCCAATTACATGATTAGTATCTTGATCCATTTCATTTATTGCAATTTCTAAAGCTTTTCCAAAACCAACAATACCAGGTACATTCAAAGTACCTGATCTCATACCTCTTTCGTGACCACCCCCATCAATTTGAGAGGCTAACCTTACACGTGGTTTTTTCTTTCTAACATAAAGTGCACCAACTCCTTTTGGACCATACATTTTATGTGCGGTAAATGAGGCTAAATCAATGTTTAAATCGTCAACATTAAATGGTATTTTTCCTACACTTTGAGTTGCGTCGGTATGTAATAAAATCCCTTTTTCACGGCAGATAGCACCAATAGATTTTATATCCTGAATTGTACCAATCTCATTATTAGCATGCATTATTGAAACTAAAAGTGTTTTATCTGTACAAGCATCTTTAAGAGCTTGTAAATCAATAAAACCTTCTTTTGATACAGGCAAATATGTAACTCTAACTCCTTTTCTTTCTAATGATTTACAAGTATCAATTACTGCTTTATGTTCTGTTGTTGCTGTAATAATATGATCTCCTTTTGTTGAATACATTTCAGCAACCCCTTTAATTGCAAGATTATTACTTTCAGTCGCTCCTGATGTAAATACAATCTCTTTAGATTCAGCCCCAATTGAATTGGATATAATACTCCTAGAATTCTCAACAGCAGACTCTGCATGCCATCCAAAATCATGATTTCTACTTGAAGCATTACCATATATTTCACAAAAATATGGTATCATTTCATCTAAAACTCTTTTATCAACTTGAGTTGTTGCATTATTATCTAAATAGATTGGAAGTTTCATTTTATTATTAAATATAAATTATTAGTAAAGGTTAAGACGAAATTATTGTAAAATAATTTCTTTACAAATATAAGTCTTTAAAATTATTTTTTATATATTGCAATTAAATTTAATTGATTACCTATTGTAAAGGTGATAAGCTTTTTTCTTTCAAACCAACTTTTAAGCCAATTGTAAGGTTTTTTAATTAGTTCCAATGCTTATTTCTCTTTATATGGCGGTCATTCCTTTTTATTAGGATGTCCGCTTTTTTAGTAATATTAAATTAGATTTTTTATCACTTGTTTAATATAAATTAAACTAAATTTTATAATTGAATTTTTAACTAATACATTATCATGCAAAACATTAAAATAACACTTCCTGATAATTCAGTAAAAGAATTACCAATTGGTGTAACTGGCTTACAAATAGCTGAAGGAATTTCTCAAAGTTTAGCAAAAGTTGCTGTTGGTATTGTTGTTAATGGAGTTAATTATGATCTAACTAGATCAATAATTGAAGATTCATCAATCAAATTACTAACTTTTAATGATCCAGAAGGCAAAGCAATATTCTGGCATTCCTCTGCCCACCTACTTGCTGAAGCTGTTGAAGACCTTTTTCCAGGAACTAAATTTGGTATAGGACCTAGTATTGAAGGTGGTTTTTATTACGATATGGAAATTGCAGACGGTTATAGTTTAACACAACTTGATCTTCATGAAATTGAAAATAAAATGAGTTATCTTGCTAAAGAAGACAATAAATTTTATAGAGAAAATATTTCATGGGAAGAAGCTGTTGAATTTTTTAAAATTAAAGGTGATGAATTTAAATTAGAACTATTAAATGATTTTAAAGACAGGGAAATAACTTTTTATAAACAAGGTAACTTCACTGATTTATGTAGAGGAACTCATATTCCATCAACAGGAATGATTAAAGCAATTAAACTAATGAATATATCAGCGGCTTATTGGAAGGCTGACCAGTCAAGACAACAACTTCAAAGAGTTTATGGGATAACTTTCCCAAAAAAATCTCAATTAGATGAACATTTAATTTTACTTGAAGAAGCAAAAAAGAGAGATCATAGAAAAATAGGAAGAGAAATGGAGTTATTTATGTTTAGTCAATTAGTTGGACAAGGACTTCCAATATGGTTACCAAAAGGTGCCGTTCTTAGAGAGAATCTTGAAAAATTATTACGTGGTGAACAACGTAAATTGGGTTATCAGCAAGTTATTACACCACATATTGGTAACTTAGAATTATATAAAACTAGTGGACATTATGAAAAATATTCAGATGGACAATTTAGGCCAATAGAAGTTGATGATGAACAGTATATGTTAAAACCAATGAATTGCCCTCATCATTGTCAAATATATTCAAATAAACAACATAGTTTTAGAGATTTACCTATTAGATTAGCAGAATTTGGTACAGTTTATAGATATGAAAAATCTGGTCAATTAGGGGGTTTGCTTAGAGTTAGGGGTTTTACTCAAGATGATGCTCATGTTTTTTGTCGACCAGATCAAGTTAAAGAAGAACTTTCAAAAGTTATCGAATTAGTTAAACACGTGTTAAGAGTTTTGCAATTAAATAATTTTAAGGTTAGACTTTCTTTTAGAGATAAAAATAATCCTAAGTTTAATATTGGAACAGATGAATTATGGAACACAGCAGAAAATTCTCTGAAAGAAGTAACTGAAGCAAATGATTTAGAATATACAGTAGGTATTGGTGAAGCTGCATTTTATGGTCCAAAAATAGATTTCATGGTAAAAGATGCATTGAAAAGAGAATGGCAATTAGGTACTGTTCAACTTGATTATAATTTACCTGAAAGATTCGAGTTAGAGTATATTGCTAGTGATGGTAGCAAACAACGACCAGTAATGATTCATAGAGCACCATTTGGTTCCTTTGAAAGATTCACTGCTGTATTAATTGAACACTTTGCTGGAAATTTTCCGTTTTGGTTGGCACCAGTTCAGGCTATTATATTACCTCTTTCAGAAAAATATATGGATTTTGCTAAAGACGTTTTTAACAAATTTCATTCAAATGGAATTAGAATTGAATTTGATGATAGAAACGAAAAGTTAGGATATAAAATTAGAGAAGCTGAAATGCAAAAAATACCTTATTTAATTATCATTGGTGAAAAAGAGCAATTAGCTAATAAAGTTTCTTTAAGGATTCATGGCGATGGAGATAAAGGTCAAATCGGAATAGATGAATTAATAATTGACATGATTTCATTAAGTAAGATAGAAAATCTTTAAATTAGCTTTAAAAAAAAGTCTCCAATCTATTCAAGATTGAAGACTTTATTATTTTTTAAATAATATTTAAATTTATTTTTTACTTCTTTCTTTTAATAAAGAGTCAGCAATTTCTAAAACTTCACGTGCTGTGATGGCATCATGTTTCCCTTTAGTATCTCTTTTACTTTTAACGATAGATACCAGTAGTTTTATAAAGTCATTATTTGATATACTTAAAGTTTTGTATGATGATTTAATTGATGGTTTGAAACTTAGTCCATTACCACCAATTGAAATTTTGCTTAAACCGTTATTAGAACTCTCTAATTCGTTCCTATGTGCTAATAAAATAGGATTATTCCTTAATTCTTCACTTGGTTGAAATTGAGCCAACTTTTCATCGGTCAATTTCATATTATTTAAAGCGATAAACATCGTATTTAAATCATCTAAACTATTACTATTAAAGGAAGTAAAATTCATTTTATTAACAGGTCCACCTGTATCTACAGAAAAATTATCACTAATTTCAATTACATCTGCTTCGGTAGACTTTAATGATGTAGGTAATGATGGTGTCATATTAGAATGACTATTTTCTTTAGCATTCTCATTTACAATTGATGCAACTTCTAAACCACCTGCAGATCTATTATTTCCATTACTCTGAGAACTGCTTCTAGATGGAGAATCAGTTTTTTCAAACTTTGAATCAAATTTTACTAAAGAACGAGTCCCTGGAACCTCAGAATTTAAAGCTATAGTTTGCTTATTTAAAGTAAAAGTAGTTGATGGAAGTTTAGTTGTTAAATCAGAAATTACTGGTACAGGACTTTTTGAATCTAATAAATTAGTAGAAATAACTCCTTGATCTGGAACGGGTTTAACTAAACTTAAATCATTATTTAATGAGTTATCTAAACCCTTTGTAATAGTTTTATCAATTTTAGGTAAACTACTAATATTAGGATTACTAACAAATGATTTCCATAAAACAACAGTACCAAAAAGTGAAGCAACAACAAATGGAGCAAACATCAAACTCTTTTTCCAAATAAATTTAGATTTTACAACTTTAGGTTGACTTACTACATTCTCAATTAACTCGGGTTTATCAATTAAAGCATTTTTAGCTTGATAAGTCATACCTTCTTCCATTTGCAACCTAGTGAAAAGTGCAGTTTTCAATGTAGGACTAGCAGATACAATACATTGGCTTTCGCGTGCTAATTGTTGAAGTTTAATGTGTTGACGGAATATAACTCTGTCTTCTTCATTTTCGGATAACAACTGATGTAATTCTGCTTCCTTTTCTTGAGGAAGTTCATTATCTAAGTAAGCTGAAATTATTTCTTCTATATTGTTCATTATTTAAAATTATATATTTTGTTGTAATTTTCGAAAATTGTTAAAAGGGTTAATCTACTTTAATATACTTTTTCAAGGCTTTTCTAAGTGTTTTTCTAGCTCTTGATAATCTCATCCTTGCAGCTTCTTCAGAAACTCCTATGGTTTCAGATATTTCTTCATATTCAAATCCATTCATTTCTCTTAATACATAAACTTCTTTTAGTGATTTAGGTAATAGTTCAACACATTGTAAAAGTTTTGAATACAATTGTTCACTACTAAAAATATCTTCATTTCCATATAATTCAGCAAATGATTCTTCAACTGGTACCATTAATCTTTCATCCCATCTATTAGGATTATCATCATCTTCATCAACAGTTAAAGAAACAGTTCTTTTTCCAATCCTTAAATAACTCATTGCTAAGTTATGTGCTACTCTAAATAACCAAGATTTTAAATTTTCAATTGGTCGGTAATCTCCTCCTGTTTCTAATGCTTTTGCTTGTCGTGTTCTTTCTCTGTATAATCTAATAAAAGTTTCTTGGAACAAATCATCAGCTGCGGCAGGTTGATCACGCATTGTAGTTTTCAAATATGTAAGAATACCCCTTTCATACCTCTCATATATGGCTGTAAAAGCCATTTCATCACCTATCATAAAATTCTTATACAGTACTTCATCTGTTTCAGAAGTAAGAGATAATTTAGACATGCTAATGATATTTTTTTGGAAAATAGCCACAGTGAAGAGTTGTTTATAATTAATTTAGAAAATCTACTTTGTTTTGACAATTAACAACTATTTTGTAACATTAGAAAATATAATATAAAAATTTAATTACTTTAAATTCGTCTAATAATTATTCAATAATTTAATATATTTTGAATAGATTTGCAATCTTTTTTTAATTAAAATCAAATATTATTACATGTCTTTAACAATCGGGGATTTAGCTCCAAATTTTACTTTACCTGGAATGACTTCAGATGGTGTTAAACAAATATCATTAAGTGATTATTCAGGAAAAAATGTTATACTTCTTTTTTTTCCAGCTGCTGGCTCAGGTGTTTGTACAAATGAAATGTGCACTATGACAGAAAATATGGAAAGTTATGAAAAATTAAATGCTGTTGTTTTGGGGATATCTGTGGATATGCCTTTTGCTCAAGGTGTTTGGGCTAATGCTAACAAAATTAATATACAACTTTTATCAGATCATAACAAAGATGTATCTCAACAATATGGTGCGTTTTATGAAACTTGGATACAAGGGTTAAAAGGAGTATCTAAAAGAGCAGCATTTGTAATTAATACTGAAGGAATATTACTTCATTCAGAGGTATTAGAAAGTGCAGGTGAATTACCAAATTTTGAAGCTGTTAATAAAATCTTATCTTAATTTATCTTTCCTAAAAAAAAATCGAGTAATTGTTTATCAATTATTCGATTTTTTTATTTTGTAATTTTCAATTTAATAAATTATGGATTATCTTAATTTATACAATTAATAACTATTGTTTCAGTAATTTTGTCATGAAGCGTCATTTTGTTTATATTCCAAAATGCTTGGATAAAACCAAGTCCTAATTCTAATGAAGAAGCAACGTATCCCAAACTCCTTTCTAGGCAATGCCAAAATCCAATTTTATTATGAAAAAGGGAGATTACTATTATTTTAAATATTTTCTTTCCAATAGATTGTCCATTAAAAAAATATGTACTTAGTGTAAAATAAATTGTTGGGATACATATATAAATAATTTACCGGTTTCACTAATGTTATCAGATTCAATATCTATATGAGTGAAACCTTCAACTTTGATATGTTTTAAGTCAAAACCAAATAACTGAATTAACACTTGAAGCAATGCAAAAATGATAATTAGAAATACCAAATCTACTATCATTGAAAAAAACGTTTTCCAAGAGTAGTTAAACTATAACTATTATTGACTAATATTTCTTTTCTATTTTTGTATTTCATTGTTAAAAAATGAGTATTAGTTTAATTCTGATTTTATTTGATTGATATGAATTGATTTATATTAAAATTCAATTTAAAAATTTATATTTTCTCATCCAGATATTCAATTTTTATAATAAAAAAAGCAGTTTATAGAGTAGAATGACACTTAAAGTGACACAGCATTCTCAGTAAACCGCTTAAAAACATACAACCTTGTACCCGGGGTGGGACTTGAACCCACACGAGCCTTACGGCTCCCAGGATTTTAAGTCCTGTGCGTCTGCCATTTCGCCACCCGGGCAGATAACTAAACTCTAAAATAAGAATTTAATTAAAAGTACTAAAATTTAATTTCCTTGAAGTTTTTTTAATGCATCTCCTAACATTTCTCCTATTGTGAAGTTTGATACAGTTTCAGATGTTTTTAACTCATTGGATCCTTTTGTTGGAGGTCCAGTTTGTTCACGACGATCGAATCTTTTACCACCTCCTCCACCTCCAAAGTTATTTCCATCTCTTTTATCACCACTATTGCTTCCACTGTTTCTTCTATCTCCATCACGTTTAGCTCCACCTTCTCTTTTCATACCACCACCCCCACTACTCAGGTTATTGTTACTACCTCCATCTCGTCTTTCTCCTATGGCTTCCCTTCTTGGTTCTCTTTCAACACCTTTTATTCCAAATATGACAGATTTTCTTGCTGAATCAACCTCTATAACACAAATTGAAATAACTTCACCAGGGTGAATTTCAGTAAGTCTTTGTGACAATTTACCCATTCTTCCTCTTGGTAAGAATCCTTCAATTTCATCAACTGATAAAACTACACCTTTAGAGGAAATACTTTTGACAACTCCTTCAAATTCTGCTTCTGGAGTAAATTTATCCAAAACAATTTGCCAAGGATTTTCTTGGGTTTGTTTGTATGATAAACTCATTTTTTGTTTTTGCTCATCTATTCCAAGCACTTTGACATTAACTTCATCACCTTTCTTTAAAACTTCAGATGGGTCGTTAATTCTTTTTGTCCATGATAGTTCTGAAATTCTTACAAACCCCTCAATTCCATTGACAACAGCAACATAAGCTCCAACCTTACTAATTCCTGAAACTTTACCTTTGATTATTTCTCCAACTTTATATTTATCTGAAATACCTACCCATGGTGATGGTAATAATTCTTTTCTAGTTAAACTAATTTTCTTTTTAGTTTTATCAATATCTTTGATAATAACTTCTATCTCTTCTCCTTTCTTTACTAATTCATTTGCACTACTTCCTCTAGTATGGCTCATTTCAGATATATGAAGGAGTCCTTCAATTCCACCAAGATCAATAAAAGCACCAAAATCTAATACTGAAGAAACTTTTCCTTTTAATTTGTCTCCAACATTTAAAGTTTCTAATTTTTCTCTTCTCAAAATTGATCTTCGTGAAGCAGTAATCCTCCTAGCATCAGTATCAAAACTAGTAACTTCTAGAAAATTTGCTGTGAAAACATCACCTTCTTTTGTAATGTGAGGATTCCTATCTAATGTCCAATGTGAAGAAGGAATAAAAACTTCTAAACCTTTATATGATGCAACAACTCCTCCTCGATTTTGATTTACTGTTGTAAGTTCAATAATCTGATTAGAATTTTTTTTAGTTACTACTTCAGCCCATAAAGATTTCATTTCTTCAATTGGAATTTCAGGAAACTTACTTTTTGGAATAACTACTTTAGTTTCAGTTTTTTCTTTTTCATTATCAACAACTATAATTTCTTCTCGCTTAATTGCTTCCTCTTCAACTAAATTTGAATAAATATTTTGAGTATCGTTAATTAACGTTTGAATTGATTTTTCATCATTTGAAACAACTTCAGGTAGTGGATTACTTTCAATTGAATTATTCATCTGCTCAGTTTGAACATCTTCAGTTGGATTTTCACTAAATATCTCTTGTTGTAATGGCTCATTCAATTCACTTGCAACTTGCTCAGTTGGGGCACTTAAATCATTACTTGTTACCGAATCTGCAGTAGTATTTAGATCTTGACTGTTTTCAGTGATGTTTAAATTTTCTTGTTCAGACATTGTAATTAGACTAATATATTATTTCCTACAAAATCTCATTATAAAATGAAATCTATTTAATTCCTAAAAAAAAGGTTTGCAAAAATATAAATCCAATTTCAATTGAAAGAAATTATTTTTCAATAATTACATTAAAAAGGATAAATAACTTGTAATAATGCAAAAAAAATTAACTTTTACTTTCAAATAAATTACTTCATTATTTATTTAAACAATTTCTAATTCATATTTAATCAATTTTGCTGCTTTTTCTAATTTGAATTCATTAATAATAACATCAATTTCTGAATCAATCTTTTGCAAGAAATCGAATTTAGAATCTGAGTCTAAATAATATAAATTATGAACTTTTGAACTTATCTTTAAAAAAATTTTATCAATCTCAGATTCATAATTTTTAAAAGATAAATTTAAATCGTTGTATATGAAATTTTTATTAATTTTTAAAGTAACAAACTTAGTTGGGAAAATTGATCCAGAAAACATTTTTAAACACCAATTATTCATTGATATTGCATAAGCATCATTACGTGTTATAACAGTTAAAACTTTTCTTCGTCTCATTACTTTAAAATAATTCATTACAGAACATAATCCTCTTGAACAGTCAATAGATTTATTTGTTAACACAATTGTATTGATAGAATTTATATTTTTTATTTTTCCTTCACTATATAAAGCAGATAAAATTTCAGATTTTGGATTAACTAAAATAATATTACTTTCGAAATTAACGATACTTCCAATTACTTCTGTATTGCATAAAAAAACTTCTATCTTATGTCTTCTATTGCTCCAAACATGTTTATTAAACATCTAAGTATTCTTATAATTTAATTGAATACAAATTTACATCCATTTTTTTATTAAATAAAAAAGTTTTCAACTATATTTTTCTTTAAGATTCAATTCGTAACTTACTTTTGTTTTATTTATTTTAGTTTAAATATAATTTTTTTTCATATGAATAAGATTTTAAAATCGTTAATTACAATTAATTTTTTGTTTTTGATTTGCACTAGCAATCTATCTGCTCAATGGACAAAACTCCCAATTTTTCAAAATTATTTTTTTACGGAAGTTCTCTTTTGGGATATTAATAATGGTTGGATTACAGAAGCTTCATATTTAGGTACTGGAAATGTTTATAATTCCGGTGTTAGAGTATTGCATACATCAAATGGAGGAAATTCGTGGGTGGTTGATTCTTTACCAAATGCTAGTGGATCAGTAAATAGAGATATTTGTTTTGTAGATTTAAATAATGGCTTTATTTCTGGTGATGATGGAGTTTGGAAAACAACAAACAGCGGTAAAACTTGGGTAGATGTATCACCTAAAAATAGAATCTATTTTGCTGGATCAACTAGTGGTACTGCGTGGTTTAAAGATAAAAATAATGGTATTTATGTTTGGAGTAATTATAGCGATTCTAGCCGACCAATCCATTTTTATAGAACTACAAATGGTGGTGCCACTTGGATTGATAATAAGCAAATTGGTTATAGTGATTTGAGAATGGGTGCTTCTTATTATTATAATGGAGTTTATTATGTTACTGGTGGGATAGGTCAAATTTGGATTTCTAAAGATGATGGTAAAACTTTTAGTTTTAGTAACACTGGTAATTTTGGTTTCCAAGAAGATATGTATGTTAGTTTAGATAAAATTTTAATCGCATCTATTGATGACCAAGGGATTTTCCCTCAAAAAGGAAAAATCACTATTTCTAAAAATTTTGGAAATACTTGGAAATTTATTGATTTTCCAGGATGGATGTGGGGAGTGACGATGTACTCTAATTTAGAAGGCTGGGTTTGTGGAGATGGTGGTAAAACTTATAGAACATTAGATGGTGGAGAAACTTGGAATTCTAGAAATTGTGGAATGGATACAGTTGATAGAGTTGATGATATTTATTTTGTAGATAGTAAAAATGGTTGGGCTGTTGGGGATGGTATTTATAAATTTGATGAAGATTCAAAAATTACATATACAAGACCTGATACATTGGATTTTGGAGCTTATTTGCTAAACGTTCAATCTCCAGATTTTTTTGCAAAAATTATTTCTATTGGTGGGAATTCACTAGTAACAAATAGAACTATAACAGGACCGGATGCAAATATGTTTACAACAACCGCAGATTTAAATCAATCCCAAGCCATCACTGCTTGTGAATTTGCAAATACTCCAGTTAAATTCACGCCTATTTCATATGGTAGAAAATATGCAAAATTAGAATATTTTATTCAAGGAGTTTCACCTAACCCTTTTGTTATATTAACTGGAATAGCTGAAAAACCAACTATATTATCAGCCAATAATTTAACATTAAATGCTGCAGTTTGTAATGGTGGAAGTTTTACTTATTTTACTTTTCAAAATGGTGGTCAAGTACCATTAACAATTGATACTGTATATTTTGAAAATGAAATTGGAGGCACTTTTAGAGTTTCATTATCAACTGGTGGAAATTTTCCTTATAAAATAAACCCTAGAGATAATGGCTACTTAACAATTAATGTACAATTAACTAGTAATTTAAATGCTACTGCAGATCTTATTATTAAATCGAATGATTCAAGTAATTCAATTGTGAGAGTTAAAGTAAAAGTTGGAACAGGATCAATAGATTATAAGTTTGATGCAACAATTAAAGATACGTTAACATTACCTCAAGTAAAAGTTGGAGCTCCAACAACTGGATGCATAACTTTTAAAAATATAGGAGATCAAATTCAATCTGTAAACTTCGGGATTGGGCAAGATGGTTTAGATTCATTAACTCAATTTCCTTATGCTCCATTCAATATGTCGATATTAAAAGATTCATTAATGAACATTTGTTTCAAAGGTATTGCTAGAGATACAGGTTGGAATTATAGAAGATTTTGGTTTAGATTACAACCCTGTAATCGTGATACAAACATATATGTAAGATTTTATGCTACTAGTCCTCTTTTTGCATTACCTTATAAATCATCAATAGATTTTTTAGGAATAGCTTGCGGAGATTCTACAAGGATTGATACTTTAATTGTAGGTAATGAAGGTAATGAAGAACTTGTTATTAATAAAATTGATGTTTTAGGTGCTGACTCAACTCAGTTTGAACTTTTGTACCCTACATTATTCCCATATAAAATTCCAATAAAAAGTAAAGACAAATTTATTGTTAAGTTCAAACCTACACTATTTAACGGCAGGAGAATTGCAGAACTGTTAGTAAATAGTAACGATGCACTCCCATTCAGAAATCCATGGAAAATTCCAGTTTCAGGATCTAAGGGAAACAGTGCAATTAGACTTTTTCCTAAGGTTAATAATATTGGTAATGTTTGTGTTAGAAGTAATTCATTAGTTCAAGTATTAATAAATAATATTGGAACTGTTGATGGTAGAATGGTATCTAGTGTTAGATTATATAACGATAATTCTGTTCAAATAGTAAGAGAACCAAAGAATTTGAATATTCAATCAGGACAACTTGATTCTTTACTTTTTAATTGTTATCCAACTAAACTTGGTCCTTTTGAAGAAAAATTTATTGTTAAATATGAACCATGTTCTTTATTTGATACAGTAATTATAAAAGGAAATGCAATAGGTGCAAACGTTGTTTTATCTCAATCAATAATCGATAAAGGTAAATTAACAATAAAAACTGTATATCGAGATAGTGTAGTTATTAGTAATGATGGCGATATACCAGTTACTATAAATAATGCATACTTTGAACCAACGACTATATATGCTGCATTGGGAACAGCACTACCGTTTGTTCTTTTACCAAAAGAGAAAAAAACTTTTTTAATTACTATTTATTTATCCGATAGTTCATCAAACATTAACTCTGAATTAAAGTTTACTTTAAAATCTATTTTATGTGATGATACTTTATCTTTCAAGTTGAAAGCAAGTACTTTTATTGGAGTAAATGTAAATTCAACTGGAGTTTCATTTGGTAGTGTTTATCCATGCGATAGCTCTAAAATAGATAGTTTGCCAATAATTCATAAAGGTGGAAATAGTACTAATATTATTAATATTTATTTATCTCAAGGTGCAAATTCTAAATTTATTATTTTAAATAATTTTAACTTTCCAATTTCATTTAAAAATGGAGATCAGATAAATATAATTTTAGGTTTAAAGGGAAGTTTTACTGGTTCAGCACAAGATTCAGTTATTCTTGAACTAGATGACCCTATAACTAAACGGTTAAGTTATAGTATTTCAGGAATTGGTGTAAAAGTAAAATTAGATTATCTTAAATCAGATAAAACATTATTAGATTCGATAGATATTATATTAAATAGGTGTGACAATACTGGTGAGAAAATTATTTATTTGAAAAACGATGGTCAGGTTTATGATACAGTTAATTTAACATCTAGTTTACCTGGAGTCTTTGTAGTTCAACCAACAAATATTGTATTAGCTCCAGGTGAAGAAGTTGGAATCAAAATTAAAGCATTACTCAATAGTCCTATAGAGTTTTATAGTAAAATTAATATAACATCTCAACCATGTTATTTAAATAAAGAAATAAATATCCATGCTTTATATGAAACATCATTAATTGGAATAAACCCTACTTTTACTCCAGTTAATTTAGGTACCTTAACAAAGGGATTTGCATTGATTAAAAACAATAGTAAAACAGTACAAGTTGTTGATAGTATAATTCTCACAAAGCCAGGTTTTAGCTTCTCTTTACCAAACAATTATAAAGGGAAAGTGCTAAACCCGAATGATACAATTATGTTTGAAGTTAATTTTATTCCACAAATTGTTGGTTTAAATACTTGTACTGCTATAATTTATTTTAATGGAAATTGTAATGATACTTTGAATTTGAATTTAAATGGTGAGGGCTTAAAACCTGATGATAAATTCATTGTTTCATTAGTTCCGCCTAGTTTAGTATTTGGAAGATGGAGTGTTGTTTCTAGTATTCCTTTTAGTTTAAGAAATCCTCAAAATGGAGAAATACATAGTTTAAAAGTAAATATTAAAACTGATATTAACTTGATGAATCCATTAAAAGTTGTTCCATTGATAAATGGATTAACTATATCAAATGAAGTTTACAATAGTAAAACTGGTATGTTTATTTTTGAAATAAACTCAAGTAACTTTTTACCAAATAATGTTTCATTTATTGAAGTTCAATTTGATATACTTAGAGGAAGTTTAATTGAATCTGAAATTATTACAGAAATTACCAACAGTGATATTAGCGGTATTTACGAAAGAATTACTAGTAAATTTATATTAGATGATTATTGTGATGCATATCATAGAAGATTAAAATCTTTTGGAAATATTTCATTAAAACAAAATTTTCCTAATCCCTTTAATCCAAATACTGTTATTGAATTTGAAACTGCATTTGAAAGTAATGTTAAATTGAGTCTTTTTAATAATTATGGAGATGAAGTTAAGGTTTTAGTTAACGAAATTTTACCTTATGGAAAAAAAAGGATTGAATTTAATGCAGATGATTTACCATCAGGAATTTATACATACAAATTAACAACTGGATTACAAACATTATCTAGAAAAATGGTAATAACTAAATAGATTTAAAAGTATTTATAAATCAAAATTTTAAAAAGATAAAAAATTCAGAGACTATTCATTTATGAAAATATATATTAATTTGTTGATAACATTTATATTAATTTGTTGTTCAACTAATGCCCAAGAACAAGAGATTATTAGTGTTGGAGCTTATGGTGGTTATGGTTATAACATCCTATCTGGATCTTTTATGGTTGATCATGGGGGTGGCTTAACACCTACTTTTTCATGTGGGTTATATGAGAATGGTATTGGAAACGGATTTGTTTTTGGGAATATGATTAGTAAAGAAATTTTTTCTAGATTCCATTTGTCTTTTATGCCTGAATATTCAGTTAGAAATGGAATTTTTTCATTTCTCTGTGTTGACCCTGCAAATATTAGATTACCAAATGGAAGTGTTACTAAAGCTATTACAAATAATTTAGCAGAAATTACTCATAGTTTATTACTCTTGCGTTTAAATGGTGAATTTCAAGTATTTAATAATATACCATTTAGAGTTTTGTTTGGACCTACTATATCTTTAAGTTTAAACTCAAGTTACTTAGTTCATGAGGAAATAGTTAGTCCTAATAATGCGGAGTTTTTAAATGGTGGACAAGTTCATTATCATGGGAATAGCGAATTTTCTGACTCTAAAGCATTAAGTTATGGATTTAATATTGGAGGAAAATATTTTGCACCCATTGCAAATAACTTAAGCATGTTTTTAGAATGTTCTTACATAGGTGGTTTAACTAATGAAATTGAAATTGCAAAAATAAAATCAAGTCAGATTAGAGGTATTATTGGAATTGAAAATTCTTTTAAATCATCAAAAGAAATTCCTATAATTAAGCCACCCATTGTTGTAGTTCCCGTTGAACCTATATTAAATTTAAAAATAAAAACTGATATCTTCGATGAGAATGGAAATAATTTAAAGGAAATTAAATTAAATGCAAAACGTGTTATTACTAGCGAACTATATCCTTTGTTAAATTATTTATTTTTTGATAAAGATTCTAATAAATTACCAGAAAGATATACAATTTTAAATGAAGTTGATTACAATAATTTTGATTTAAAAAATTTAAAAGGAAAAGGTGCGTTTGCTACTTATTATAATATATTAAACATTATTGGTAAGAGATTAAATAATAATAAAACAACTAAGCTATTGCTTAAAGCTAGAATATCTGATGGTGAAAGTAATATTTTACAACAACAAAGATTGAATTTCATAGTTGATTATTTATTTAAAATTTGTAAAGTGTCTAAGAATCAAATAGCAATTCAAATTAGTAATTCAAAAGATAATTTGAGTAATTCTGAAATAGTTGAGGGTAAAGATGAAAATAGAAGAATTGAACTTTCATCTGATAATCCTTTATTGCTATCATCAATATTAATTTCCGATACTTTATATAAAACATATGCTCCACTGGTAAATATAATTCCCGAAGTTAATCATAATGATATTATTAAAAATTGGAATTTAAATATAATTTCAAACAATCAAATAATTCAAAGTAGAAAAGGTATTGACTCTATTCCTAGCAAAATAGAATGGAATACAGGCAATGATTTTCAAATTAATAAATCTAGTAATTTAGTTTTAAAGAATGATTCAATTGCAACTAACCCAATCCTTGAATTAAATGCTGAAACAAATTCTGGGAAAATTATTAATGTGAAATACTCTATTCCAATTTCTAGAACAATTATTGATTCAAATTTGCATTTTGGTTCTGGTTACTTCTCATTAATTTTGTTTGATTACAATAGTTCTGTTTTAAAATCTGAACATCAAAATGCAATCAATATAGTTAATTCAAGAACAGAAGTTAATTCTAAAACATTAGTGGAAGGTTATACCGATAAATTAGGTGATGAGAAGTTAAATCAAACCCTTTCACAAGCTAGAGCAAATGCTGTTTCGAGTAAGTTAACATCAAATGTAATTAGCGTGATTGGTAAAGGTGAATCAGATTTATTTGACAACAAATTTCCCGAAGGAAGATTTTATTCAAGAACAGTAACAATTAAGACAGGAGATTAAATTATTTTATAAATTATAAAAAAATAGGATCTTACTTAGATTCTATTCAAGTTTTTTTAGAAAAAAATAAGTATTCAAAAATTATAAACATAAATCTATATAAATGACAAAAAAATTAAAGGAATATTTTCCAACTTCATATCAAAATTTCAGTAATTCAAAAATTGCTCAATCTCAAAAAGACTCTCTTACATTTGTTAGAAAAAATTTCGATAAAAATTATCCATTAATTATTAATGGGAAAAAGATTTTA
The DNA here is from genome assembly GCA_016700335.1 of Chlorobiota bacterium. Classification (NCBI taxonomy): domain Bacteria; kingdom Pseudomonadati; phylum Chlorobiota; species Chlorobiota bacterium. The sequence goes on from CP065014.1 coordinate 1,776,202, forward strand.
ACTGATGAAAAAATCGTTTCTTTAAATCCAGCGAATTTAGATGAAGTGATTGGAAACTTTTCATCTGCAAACAAAAGTCATGCTGAATCAGCAATTCAAGCTGCAAGTAAAGCTTTTGACAAATGGAAATTAGTAGATGCTAATACTCGCGCAAACTTTTTGTTTGAATGCGCGAATATTGTCAAAAGGAGGAGAAATGAAATTAATTCATGGATGATTAGTGAAGTAGGTAAAAATTTTATTGAAGCTGATGCTGATACTGCTGAAGCTATTGATTTTCTTGAGTATTATGGACGCGAAATGATTAGATATTCGAAAATTGAACAACCTATTCAAGTTCCAGGAGAAATAAATCAATTAGAATATTTACCACTTGGAGTTGGGGCTGTAATTCCGCCATGGAACTTCCCTTTTGCTATTTTAGTTGGTATGACTTCAGCTGCTATTGTAACTGGTAATACAGTTATTGTAAAGCCTTCAAGCGATTCTCCAATGATGGGCTGGTTGTTTATGGAAATTTTAAAAGAAGCTGGAGTCCCCAATGGAGTGGTGAATTTTATTCCAGGAAGTGGAGCTGAGATTGGTGATTATATTGTTGATCATAATCTTATTAGATTTGTCTCTTTTACTGGCTCAGCAGAAATTGGCAAAAGAATTTATAGTAGAGCTTCTATTACTAATCCAGGTCAGAAATGGTTAAAAAGAGTTGTTGCTGAAATGGGTGGAAAGGATGGTATAATTGTAGATAGTGAAGCAAATCTTGAAGATGCCGCTGATGGTGTTGTTGCGGCTGCTTTTGGTTTCCAAGGTCAAAAGTGTTCAGCTTGTTCAAGAGCAATTGTTGATACAAAAGTATATGATAAATTTCTTGAAATGATTAAAACTAGAGTTAAGAAAATTCAAATTGGAGATCCTAAAGATAATTTCCAAATGGGACCTGTTGTAAGCAAACGAGCTTACAAAACAATTCTAGACTATATAGAAGTAGGTAAAAAAGAAGGTAAAATATTATGTGGAGGTAGTATATCAACTGGTAATGGGTATTACATCCAGCCAACAGTTATCAGTAATATCAAACCAGATTCAAGAATTTCGTTAGAAGAAATTTTTGGTCCAGTATTAGGAATTATTAAAGCTAAAAATTTTGAAGATGCCTTAAAAATTGCTAATAATACTGATTATGGTTTAACAGGTGCGGTTTATTCTGAGAATGATGATAAAATCAAAAAAGCATATAATGAGTTTTTTGTTGGGAATCTATATTTAAATAGAAAATGTACTGGAGCACTTGTCGGAGTACATCCATTTGGGGGATTTAATTTATCTGGTACTGATTCTAAAGCTGGTGGACGTGATTACTTATTATTATTTATGCAAGCTAAAACTATTGCAACTAAAATTAAAGTGTCATCTAAAAATTAAATTTTAATTATTAATTCGTGATTTTTCAATTATTTCTATATGAAAAATATATTATTCAAGTTAATTATAATATCATCAGTACTTCAATCATACTCATTTGCTCAAGAAGTTCAAGTTGAATCTAATTCAATAATGAAAAATACACCTTGGTTTGTCAAAGAAATGATGAAAGATATTATAGAAGAAAAAACTCATTTATCATTAGAAGAAATAAGGAATATCTACTTTAATAATGAAATTAAATCTTCGTTATCTAAAAGTAAGAACGAAGATATTTATAATTCCTATCCAAATTTAGCAAAGATAGTTGAGAATAATGATGAAGTAGGTGTATCAACTAGTTCAGGTGTTGAGAGTGAACTTCATGTTGCAATTAATCCTAAAGACACTAATAATATAGTTGTTTCAGCAATTTATCAAAGTGAAACAAATAATTTGTATTGTACTATTTATTTTACAAAAGATTTTGGCAAAACTTGGATTAAAAGTGCATTCAAAACTACTCCCAAAGTATTAGGAGTTACAACAATTGGGGGTGGAGATCCCTTTTTTGCATATGATAAAGATGGTAAATGTTATTTATCTTGGATTAATTTATATCTCAAAGGAAATAAATCAACTGATAGTGGATATTTCTCATTAGTTTGGGCTTCATCAACTGATGGTGGAGAAAATTGGGTCAGACCAACTAATGATGTTATTGGAGTAGGTGCAATGTTATCTAGTTATATTCAGTTAGGATTTCTTACCAAAGGATTTGATAAACAATGGATGTCTGTTGATAAAACAGATTCTCCTTATAGAGGAAATTTGTATTGTGTTTTTTATGAAATTAATGTGAATAGTAATCCTCAAGCAGTAATAAATTTTAGGAAAAAATTAGCTAATTCAAATTCATTTCAAAATGTAAGCATTCCAATCTCAGGAGAAAATTTTACTCAAGTTCAATTTTCTCAATGTGAAGTTTCTCCAAATGGAAATGTTCATGTTACATTTATGGGAAAATCAATTGATGATACAAATGACTTAGCACTATGGCATTGTAGTTCTTCAAATGGAGGTGATAGTTTTGATGAACCACAAAAAGTAACTTCATTTAGAATGCCTAGATTTGCAACTGGTTTTCTTACCTCTGATACTATTTTAGGGGTCTCTGCAAAGCGACAATATCCATGCCCTCAACTTAGTATAGATTATTCTAATACCTCATCTAGAGGAAATCTTTACATGTGTTGGACTGGATATGGAATTACTAAAAAAGAAAAAAATGGTGCTGATATTTATTTTACTAGTTCTAAAGATAATGGTTATTCTTGGAGCAACCCAATAATAATTAATGATGATAAAAAAGGTATTGTTAAACATAATTTTTATCCATCAATGACTGTAAATCCAAACGGTGTAATTGTAATCAATTGGTATGATAAAAGATTAGATTCATTAAACAAACAAACTTCATATTATAGTGCTATGAGTTTTGATAATGGTAAAACCTTTAGTACTAATATACCAATATCAAATTTAAGTTCTGATTTTTCTAAAATTGGTTTAAAAAATAATTCATTTGGTATTGGAGAATATAACAATACTGTTTCTACTATTGGTTATGCAATTCCTGTTTGGGCTGACGGTCGTAAAAATAATGGAGATATCGATTTATATATGGCACATGTATTAATTGGTAATAGGACAACTTCAATTGAAACAATTACTTCATTAAACAATGGGTTATACTTCACTTTATCTCCAATACCAGCCTTAGATTTAGCTACAATTAGTTTTGATTTAAAATTCAATCAAAACATTCAATTAGAAGTTTATAATTCAAGTGGTATTAAAGTAGATAATATTCCTATGATTGAATGTAAAGTTGGAAAAAATTTAATTAAATTAAATGTTGAAAAATATTTAAATGGTACATACTTTTGTAAATTAAGTAGTAATAGTGGTAGTTTTATTAGAAAATTTACTGTGGTAAATAATTAGTATGAATTACATATTAGTAAGTATTGGTGGTGCAATTGGGAGTTTATTAAGATATTCAATAGGACAATTAAATTTTGAAAATAATAATAAGAATTTATATTTAACATTTTCAGTAAATGCAATTGGTTCTTTATTTATTGGAATTATTTATTCTTTGTTCGATAAAAACTCAATTAATTATGAAGTTAAACTTTTACTTGCTACAGGATTTTGTGGAGGATTTACAACTTTTTCTACTTTTTCAATTGAGAATATTAATCTATTAAAGAATGGGAATATTCTAATTTCAGTAATTTATATTTTTATTAGTTTGTCTTCATGTTTAATATTCACATACTATGGATATAAATTATTTTCAAAATAAAACCATTATTATTAATCTTTTATTTCAAGACTAGATATTATCCCATTTTCATCCTCTAAAGAAATTGCTTTTAACAATTTTAATTGCCTTCTATTTAGCACTAAACTTGTTGAGTTGTTAAATCCTGATATATTCCCTTCAGTTTCTGCTATTTCACTTGAATTTCTTTGAGTATATAAATTTTCAAATGGGTAAATATAATTTTCAACTTTAGTAATTACATTTCCTAATTTAATGTTGTAATTAACATTATTATTTTTAAACAGAAATAGAGAAATAATTATAAATGAAGGTAGAATTAACATTGTTGATGGTTTCCAAAATCTATCAAAAAAACTTAGTTTTTTTGGTGTTGAAATTTTAGAATGAACATTAAATAAAAAATTTTGGAAATAAGTTTCATCTGGTTCATCTTTATAACCTTTAACATCTTCACCTATTTCATGAAGTAAATTTTTAAGCTTTTTAACTTCAAAATCTATTGTTTCATCTTCATTCAATTTACTATTTAAATTATTCATGTTACTTATAGTATTTTTTTTCGACAGTCAATTTTCTTTCAGCATGGGCTTTATTAACATATTCAGAAACTTTACTAACTGCATGATGAAAATTTGCTTTTAATCCACCAACTGAAGTTCCTAATATATTCGATATTTCTTCATAAGGCAACTCATCATAATACCTCATAATAAATACAGATTTTTGTTTATCTGGCAAAGTAAGAATTGCTTTTTCAATCAACGATACATTCTCTTCTTTTATCAATTTTTTGTCTTGATCAGCATCTTTACCTAAAATATCAGCATATTCATCAATATCAAAAAATTTTCTAACTTTCTGTTTTCTAAGATGATTTATTGATAAATTAATTGCAATCCGATATAACCAAGTATAAATATTTGAATCACCTCTAAAATTATCTAATGCTGTGTAAGCTTTTACAAAAACTTCTTGTGCAATATCATCTGCATCTTCATGTCGCTTTACCATTCTTCGAGCAACATAATAAATTCTTTTTTGGTACCTTCTAACTAACTCGTTAAAAACTAAAAGTTTCTCACCAGAATTGTATAAATCTAAAAGTTTTCTATCTTCTAACTCTTGTATCATAAATTTGAAAAAGCGGGCATTAACAATACAATAACAAATTCTCAAATTTAAAAAGAGTTGTTAAAGATTGACCCAACAATGAAAGAGTAGTTTAAATGAAAATAATAATAAAACAAAAGTAATGATTAATGTCCAATTTCAAGGACTTCAAGTGAAATTTCTCCAGCAGGAACATTGGCATGAACTATATCACCTACTTTAGAACCAAGCAATGCTTTACCAATAGGAGATGAAACTGAAAGTTTTCTTTCTTCTATGTTGGCTTCCTCTGGTGAAACCATAACATATTTTATTAATTTCTTCGATTTTAAATTCTTAACTTTAACCGTTGATAATATATACACTTTATCAAGTGGTAATTCAGAGGCGTCAATTATCCTAGCTCTATTTATTATTCCCTCTAAACGGTAAAGTCTGTCTTCAAACAAGCTTTGCTCTTCTAACGCTGCAGTATATTCTGCATTCTCAGATAAATCACCATATGATCTAGCTTCAGCAATTTTATTTGCAACAGATTTTCTACCTTCTGTTTTCATTAAATTTACATCATGTTGCAACTCCTCAAATCGATCTTTTGTTAAATAAACTACGTCAGTCATAATATTATAATAAAATTTAAATTAATTTGCAATTCAAAAAAAATAAAACCGTCGCATTCTTATTTTTGCGCACGGCTTTTATTTAAAAAACAAATATAATTGTTTTTTTTAATTCTACAAATTGTAGATGAAACAATTTTAAATCATCAAAATAAATTTATTAATTAATTAATATGAATTATTCAAATTTTCCTGATCTAAATTTATGGCGAAGAGGTAAAGTACGTGATGTCTATGATTTAGATGGTAATCTACTTGTTATTGCAACTGATAGAATTAGTGCTTTTGATGTTGTTATGAATGATCCAATTCCAGACAAAGGAAAAGTGTTAACTAAAATCTCACTTAACTGGTTTAATCAACTTTCTTCAATAGTACCTAACCATTTAATATCTAGCAATATTAATCATTTTCCAGAGCCTTGTTCTAAATATAAGAATGAACTTGAAGGAAGGTCAATGTATGTAAAAAAGGCTAAACCTTTCCCAGTTGAGTGCATTGTAAGAGGTTATTTATCTGGATCTGGTTGGAATGAATACAAAAAAACTAATTGTGTTTGTGGGATCAAATTAGATGATGGATTATTGCTTTCAAGCAAATTGAAGAGTCCTATTTTTACACCTTCAACTAAAGCTGAAGAAGGTCATGATAAAAATATATCATTTGAAGAAATGAAAAATCTAATTGGAGAAAATGAATCAAACAAATTAAAATATTACTCTTTAAATTTATACAATAGAGCTTTTCAAATCGCAATTGAGAAAGGAATAATTATTGCTGATACTAAATTTGAATTTGGTATTGATGAAAATGGAAAAATTATCTTAATTGATGAGATATTAACCCCTGACTCATCCAGATTTTGGCCTTTAGATGAATATAAATTAGGCATAGAACAACCAAGTTTTGATAAACAATTTCTTAGAAATTATTTAGAAAGTATCTCATGGGATAAAAATCCTCCTCCCCCACCTTTACCAGATTATATTATAAATGGAACGCAGAAAAAGTATTTTGAGGCTTTGAATAAATTTGGACTTTTCTTAGATTAATTTAGAAATCAAAAAAATTTCAATAGTGACTTAATAATTAATTTTTACGTATTAATCTTAATAGATATTTCATACAAACAAATTTTTAGAAAAATCTTCAAACAAGTTTTTATCTTTTTTATGATAAAATGAATTAGTGTTCTTAATTGTTAAATAGTCTGAAGACCATTCTTCATGATTTAAAGCAATTTCTTTAATAGCATAAATTATAATATTTATTTCTTCGTTAGTTGTTGTAGGATGAATTGAAATTCTTATCCAACCTGGTTTTTTTAGCCATTCACCACTAATGTATTTGGTAATTATCTCATTAGATTCTTCTTGATTAAAATGTAATAAATAATGCCCATATGTTCCTGCACATGAGCATCCACCTCTCGCCTGAATGCCCCATCTGTCATTTAACATTTTTACTCCTAAATTGAAATGTAAATTATCAATATAGAATGAAATAATACCTTGTCTATTTCTATGTTCATTTGCAAGAACATGGAGATTTGGAATTTTATCTAATTCTTTAAATAGTATTTCTAATAACTCATCTTCCCTTTCTTTCATTTTTTTAACATCCATTTTATCTTTCAATTTGATGCTCATTGCAGTCCTAAAAGCTTGAAGGAATGCTGGTGTTCCTCCATCTTCCCTTGCTTGAATATCATCAAAATACTCTCTTCCACCCCAAGGATTTGTCCATTCAACTGTACCACCCCCAGGGTGATCTGGAATCTGATTTTTATACAAACTTTTACTAAAAACTAAAACTCCTGAAGTGCCCGGACCTCCAAGAAATTTATGAGGAGAAAAATATACTGCATCAAGATTTTGATTCTGGTTTTCTGGATGCATATTAACTTTAGTATAAGGAGCACTACATGCAAAATCAACAAAACATAATCCATTGTAAAAATGTATTAGCTCGGCAATTTGATAATACGGAGTTTTGATTCCTGTAACATTTGAACAAGCAGTAATAGCTGCAATTTTAAATTTCCTATCTGAGAATTTTTCAATTTCATTTTTAAAATTTTCCAAACTTACTAATCCATTTTCATCAGGATCAACAACAACCACATCTGCAATAGTTTCTAACCAACTAGTCTGATTAGAGTGATGTTCCATATGTGTAACAAATACAACTGGTGTTTCTTCTTTAGAAAATACAATTTTGTTCTTATAAGCTTCATGAATTTTAAAACCTAAAATCCTCTGAAATTTATTTACAACTCCAGTCATACCAGAACCATCACAAATTATAACATCTTCATCAGAACCTCCAACATGATCTTTTATAATATGAAGTGCTTCATGATATGCAGTTGTCATTAACATTCCAGTAAATGTTGTTTCACTATGAGTGTTTGCAACCATTGGGTAAACATCATTCATCATTTTATCTTCAATTGTTTTATACATTCTTCCACTAGCTGTCCAATCTGTATATATAAGTGGCTTGATACCATATGGAGTCTCAATTTTAGCTTCAATTCCAATAATATTATTTCTAAATTTTTGAAAATACTCTTCTAATGTTTGATGAACAAATTGATTTTCAATTTTATTTTCAACTGAAGCTATCTCATTTACATTCATGTTAAATAAAAATATTTTGAATAAAATATTTACTCAAATAATCTAAAAATTTAAGTTTATAAATTTTCAAATTTCCTTTTAAGTAAAGCTATTGCATAATTATAATCTAATTCTGTTTTTAAGTATAAACTAATCCAATTTGAATCTTTAAAAATATGATGTTTTGTTGCTATTCCATCATTCAGTATTCCTAAATAATCATCATTTTTAACTATCATATCAACAAGTCCATTCCCATGTAGATGGCACAATTCCTTATTATTTATGTTGAATTGTAAACCTCCATATTTATGTAGTACTCTTTTTACATTTTTCCATTCTAACAACTCAGTTTCTAATTTTGAAATTAAATTGTAAATATTATTACGAAAAATAAAACTATATAAAATCAATAATAGGTCAAACACCAAAGGAATTAAAGGAATATTTTTTAAAAAAGAAAAATGTTTGACAATTAGATTAAAGTACATTTTTTTCTGATAAATTTTTGATATGTTCCATTGCTCTTAAATGAACATTTCTTGTTATACTTTCAGCCCAATAATTAAAATACCATGCAGGATATACTCTTAATTTATACCAACTAGTACCTGTTAATGTTGTGGAACCATTTCCATTATCTTTTAAAACAAATTGCCCCTTCTGAATTTCTAAATGTCCAATAATTTCAGGGTCTTTGGGTTGTGAAGTAATCCTAAAAGTAAGTCTTTGATTTGGAATATATTCATCCATATATTCATTAAAAACAGCTCCATTACTGAAAATACAATTTCTTTTTTCTCCTTGAGCAAATCCAGTTACGGTGGTTGCAATTGGCATAGGTAAGCCAATATCAAACATCCAAAACTTTGATGGTTCATTAATAGAATCATATGCTGCCACATTCTTCCAAACTTTTTCAACAGGTGAATTTATAATAATAGAATCTGAAACTGATGTTTGAAAATTATGAATTGCAAATGCATCATAAATAAATAGCAATAAGAACATTAGAATAAAACTAACATTAACTTTATTATTTCTTTTTATCAAAATTATTTTCCCAAAGTATTGCCCTAACATCATCATTGCTAATATTATTGGAGAAACAATTAGCAAACAAATAGCACCTTCTTTTAAAATCAGAAAACATAAGGCAATAGCAATTAAAAATGTAATTAATAACAAATCAATATCTTTAAAAAATTTTATTTTCAAAGTATTTTCTTCATTTTTATTTTCCCAAAAAAAAGGAGTTATTAAACCCATGATTATTGGAGTTAAAATAAAATCTAAAGTAATATAAATTGAATTATTATCTATTTGTTCACTTTTTACAAGAACAATTCCAAGCCATACCATAAGAACCCCTAAGAGATTTGATATGATAATTCCTGATGCAATTCGTTTGATATTATCTTTTCTCATATAATTGTTAACTTGTTTTATGCAGTTAAAATAATAATAAAATCAATTTATAACTCTAGAAATTGAATCTGAAAACAATTGTGATATAATCCTTGGTCTTGTTATTGCAGCACCTACTATACATGAATATGCACCATTTTTAATAGCTTCCACTGCTTCTTCAATTGTGAAAATAAACCCTTCTGCTAAAATTGGTACTTTAACTGTTATGGATAATTTATTTATTAACTTAAAATATTCTTGTGTTGAATGAGCTAGTTCAATTGTTTCTGGCGTTCTACCGAAAAGTACTGTTGATATTGCGTTCGCACCAGCTTCAGCTGCTAACACACCTTCTTCGAATGTAGATATATCAGCTAACAAAATTAATTTTGGATATAAATCTCTAATATCTTTAAAAAATTTTGAACCAGTTGATAAATCTGGTCGAATTCTTTTTGTTGCATCAATTGCAATAACATTTGAACCAGATCTTATCAATTTATCTATAGCTGACACATTTGGAGTAGAGACAATTTGATCATCTAATTGTTTTTCACGAATACAACCAATAATAGGAAGTTTGGAGGAAGCTCTAATTTCCTGTATATTTAAAACACCATCAGCTCTAACAGCTATTGCACCTCCTTTTTCAGCTGCAACAGCAAACAAAGCACAATGTTGTGGCGTATAAAATGGTTCTTTATTGTCAAGTTGGCAACTTACAATTAATCCTTTAGGAATTATATCTTTAAAAAGAATCAAATTTAATATATAATGTTTTTGTTATTACACAAAATTAGCAATTATAATATGAGTATTGATTTCTAATTAAATAAATGTTTCTTATTTTCACAACTGATATTTTTCAATAATATGATTAAATTAAAACATTCATTACATTACATATTTCACCTAATCATTTTTTCGATAATTTTAATAGGTTGTGTAAAAGACCCATTATTTAACAATGATTTAATTCCTACAACAGATTTTAATAATGGTGTTCTAGTAGTAAATGAAGGACCAAAAGGAAAAGAAATTGCAAGTTTAACTTATTATAATCCTAATGATAACGTAGTTATCCAAAATTATTTCACTTATAAGAATTCATTTTTAAAATTAGGAGATTTAGCTAATGATATCTGTATAGTTAATGATAAATGTATTGTACCAGTAGCTGGATCAGGGGTTCTCCAAGTAATAAGTTTACCAGATGGTTTAACAAAAGGTTTAATAACTTTTCCCAAAAATTCATTTCCAAATAGAATATTAAAAAAGAACGATTCTATAGTTTTTGTTACATGTAATAATGGTGATTTATTAGTTGAAGTTAATTTAAATAAATATGAAATTACTAAAATAGTAAATACTCCACCAGCACCAGAAGCTATGGCAATTGTATATAACAAACTAATAGTATTAAATTCTGGTTATGGAAACTTGAGGCAAAAGGAAGTAAATGCTAGTACTTTTTCAATTTATAATTTGAATGATTTATCTCTAATAAAAAATGTTCCAACGAGTATAAATCCTACTCAATTAATATTTCTAAAATCAAATGGTAAATTTTATATCCAATCAGTTTCAATAGATAATTCATCTAGTGAATTCATTGAATATAATGGTTTAACTTTTGATAAAGAAAGAACTTGGTTTTTTAAACAAAGTTTAAGTTTAAGACATCCTTTTTGTATTGATAGTGTAAATCAAAAAGCTTATATATTAGGAATTGATGGTGTTCTTGCTATAAATTTATTTTCACAGAATTCACAGATTTCTAATTTTGTTAATAATATAAAAAATACAACTGCAATTGATATTTCACCAAACGGAGAAATTTATGTTGCACAAATTGATGCATTAGCTTCTGGATTAGGTAAAATCTATAGATATAATAATTCTGGTGAATTAGTTTACCAATTCAATGCTGGAATTTACCCTGGTGCTTTTGGATTTTATTAGAATTCAAATGTAATTATAAACTTTGATGTTGTATTATTATTCATAAAATTTGTATTTTACTCCTCACAATCAATCTTTTTTAAATTATTTTTTAACATAAACTATAGACTATGGATAATAATATTTCACTTGAAACACCAATAGAAAAATTAAATCGTATTAGGGAAGAATCTCAACAAGGTGGAGGAGAAAAAAGAACTTTAGATCAACATAAAAAAGGAAAATTAACAGCTAAGGAAAGATTAGAAATTTTATTAGACGATTCTTCATTTATTGAAATAGATGCTTTTGTTAGGCATGGAAGCCATGATTTTGATTTAGAAAAACAACGCCCTTATGGTGATGGAGTTATAACTGGTACAGGTGAAATTAATGGAAGGTTAGTTTGTGTTTTCTCACAGGATTTTACAGTTTTTGGAGGTTCATTATCTCAATCACATGCTAAAAAGATTTGTAAAATAATGGACTTAGCTATGAAGATTGGAGCTCCAGTTATTGGGATAAATGATAGTGGTGGTGCTAGAATTCAAGAAGGTGTGGTATCGTTAGGTGGGTATGCTGATATTTTCTTAAGAAATACTTTAGCATCAGGAGTTATTCCTCAGATTAGTGCAATATTGGGTCCTTGTGCTGGTGGTGCAGTTTATTCACCAGCAATTACTGACTTTATTGTGATGACTAAACAAACTAGTTTTATGTTTGTAACTGGTCCTAATGTTGTGAAAACTGTTACTCATGAAGAGATTACACAGGAGGAACTTGGTGGAGCAGAAACTCATTCAGTAAAGTCTGGAGTAGCTCATTTAACTGCTGAAGACGAGGTTACTGCATTACTTTCAATAAGAAAAATGTTATCTTATATTCCACAAAATAATAAGGAAGTAACACCATTAATTAATTATGATTTTGAGAGTTCAAATGAAGATTACGTTTTAAACGCAATAGTTCCAGAAAATCCTAATAAACCATATGATATTAAAGAAGTAATTAATCGTGTTTCAGATGAAAAAAGTTTTTTTGAGATTCAACCAGATTTTGCTCAAAATATTGTAATTGGATTTGCAAGAATATCTGGAAGATCAATAGGAATTGTTGCAAATCAACCCTCAATAATGGCAGGTGTTTTAGATATAGATGCTTCAGTTAAGGGGGCTAGGTTTGTAAGATTCTGTGATTGTTTCAATATCCCTTTAGTTGTTTTTGAAGATGTACCAGGTTTTTTACCTGGAACAGATCAGGAATGGAAGGGTATTATAAAACATGGTGCTAAATTACTTTATGCATTTTGTGAAGCAACAGTGCCAAAGATTACAGTTATAACCAGAAAAGCTTATGGTGGTGCTTATGATGTAATGAATAGTAAACATATTAGAGGTGATTTTAATTACGCTTGGCCTACGGCTGAAATTGCAGTAATGGGAAGTAAAGGAGCTGCCGAAATTTTATTTAAAAAAGAAATTTCTTCATCAGAAAACCCAGAACTTGCTCTTTCATTGAGGGATATTGAATATAGGGATAAATTTGCAAATCCCTATTTAGCTGCTGAACATGGATACATAGATGATGTAATTGAACCTGCAAAAACTCGACAAATTTTAATTAATGCTTTAAAAATATTAGAGAATAAAAAGGATACAAACCCACAAAAGAAACATGGAAATATCCCACTTTAATTAACTTGAAATTTATAAAAAAAAGCATTCAAAATCGAAATTATTGAATGCTTTTTAATTAATAAATAAATTTTAAGGGAAAATACCTAACTCCATGTAAGACTGTGCTATTCTGTCTATAGCCAATACAAAAGAAGCAGTTCTTAATTCTTTAACTTTCTTTCTTGATGCATAAGTTTCAAATAAATCATTGTATGCATTTATCATAGTTTCCTCTAAGCCAGAATCAACTAAATCAAATTCATCTGCACCATGATTTAAAACTGATCTTTCAGCCTGACTTAAAGTCCCTTTTGTAAGCCTTTCAACAGCTGTTACAATAGCTGATTTTGAATTAGCATCATGTCTTTTGCCAATTCTACCAAAACCAACATGAGATATATTTTTCAACCATTCAAAATAACTTACAGTAACTCCACCTGCATTTAAATATGCATCTGGAATTATAAATATTCCTCTTTTTAATAATATATCTTCAGCCTCAGCAGAGACAGGTCCGTTAGCACCTTCTGCAATCATTTTAGCTTTAATCTTATGAGCATTTTCAGCTGTGATTTGATTCTCCAATGCTGCTGGAACTAATATATCACATTCTTGTTCTAATAACAATGATCCAACTTTAAAACTCTTTGCATTTTTAAAATTCAATATCGATCCTGTATCTTTCCTATGATTAAAAACTGCATCAATATCTAATCCATTTTTATCATATATTCCACCTTCATACTCAGCAATTCCAACAATTACTCCACCACCTTCTTGTAAGTTTTTAGCTGACCAATAACCTACATTTCCAAGTCCTTGAACGATAATTTTCTTTCCATCTAATCCTTGATTTAAACCAAAATATTTTGCACTTTCTTTACTTGCTAAAGCCTCTCTTACTCCAAAAAATAGTCCTCTTCCAGTTGCTTGAGTTCTGCCATTAATCCCACCTTGTGAAACTGGCTTTCCTGTAACACATGCTAAAGCATCAATTTGACCAGGACAAACTGCCTGATAAGTATCAGCCATCCAAGCCATTTCGCGTGGACCTGTTCCATAATCTGGGGCTGGAACATCTATTGCGGGACCAATACAATTCCTTTTAATAAGCTCCATTGTGTATCTACGTGTAATTCTTTCTATCTCATCAACAGTATAATTTTTTGGGTCCATTGCAATTCCACCTTTCGCTCCTCCAAAAGGAACATCAACTATAGCACATTTATAAGTCATTAATGATGCTAAAGCAACAACTTCATCTTCGTTTACATAAGATGCATATCTTATTCCACCTTTTGTTGGTAATCGATGATGTGAATGTTGTGCACGCCAACCAGTGAAAACCTTTATTTCATTTCCAATTCTTACTGGGAATCTAACCATGTAAACTGAATTACACACTCGAATTTGATCAAGTAACCCTTTGGGATAATTAGTAGTTTCAGCAGCACGAATAAAATTCCTTTCAACAGTTTCATTAAAACTTAAATGAGTGTTAGTTGAAAGAGTTTTTTTTACAGACATATTAATTTAAAATTATAAAATATATAAAACTATCAATTAAAATTTACGAAGAAAAAACTTTTTAATTATTCCAAATCGTACTTAAATTCTTTAAATAAAACTTGAAAATATTTTTCATTTTTTTAATGAAAATGCTCATGCTCCAAAACTGCTTCTAAAGCAGCAATACATTTCTCATTTTGTTCTAATGTGCCTGTTGATATTCTTATACAATGTGGCAAACCAAATGCATCTAAAGGTCTTGTTATTATTCCCTGTTTCAATAATCCAAAATGAATTTTATGTGCTAATTCTGAAACATTGAAATCAATCATTACAAAATTAGCAATGCTTGGAGTGTATTTTAAACCTAATCTTTCAAAATGAAAATGAAAATATTTCAAAGATAACCTATTAAGTTCAATCGACTTTTGCAAGAATTCATTATCATCTAAAGCAGCAATTCCAGCTGCACTAGCAAGGCTGCTTGGTTCGAATGGTAACTTCACTTTCATAAGTTTACTTATAATATCAGAATGTGCCATACCATATCCAATTCTAATACCAGCTAAACCATATACTTTTGAGAAAGATCTTAGTGTTAAAACATTATCCCATCTGTAATGCATAGAATCAGGGTAATCTGGCCAACCATTTGAATATTCAAAATATGCTTCATCTAAAATAACTAAAATATTATTCGGCACTTTTGTCATAAAACCCTCTAATTCATCTATTGTAAAAGCTGTGCCTGTAGGATTATTAGGATTACATAAATAGATAATTTTTGTTGAATCATTTATTTTTTTATAAATTCCGTTTAAGTCAAATGTATAATTTTTCTGTGGTATTAAATGAGTTTTTTTCCCTGACATTTTGGCTAAAACTTGAAAACCAATAAATGTTCCCGAAGATGATAATATTTCATCTTCTTCATCTAAAAATGCTCTTAAAGCACAAGATAAAACAGATTCACTTCCTGAACCACAAATTACATTTTCGAATTTAATAACATATTTATCAGCAATTTTTTTTCTTAATGACAATCCACCATCTGGATATAGTTCTAGATTTGCAAGCGAATTTTTTATTTTTTTAATTGCTTTTGGTGAAGCTCCTATAGGATTCTCATTTGAAGCTAATTTGATAGTACCTTTTATACCAAATTCTCTTTCAATATCTTCTGGAGATTTCCCTGGTGTATATGCTGATAATTGAGCAATATGTTGAGGTACTGATACTAGTTGTTGGTTGTATTCTGACATAAGCCGCAAAAATAACAAAGTGACTAATTTATTTAAAGAATTTTATTAAATTTTTTTTTTACCTTAGAACAAATTATTAAAATTCAATTAAATAGTCTTGATCCTTCTTGAATTATAGTTGTTTAATAGTTTTTATTAACTTTGTAAAAATTCATAAATTCTCATATAATTCCATATTTTTTGTCAAATATTTTTCGTCAAATATTTTTTGTCAAATTTTTGTACAATTTTAGTGATTTGAAAGTGAAATATATAAATTATTTTTTCGTCTAAACTTTTATGGAAAATACTGTTGAACAAAAAACTAACTCAAAAGGAGTATTTATATTTCTTTTCTCATTTATTGCTGCTCTTTCTTTGGCCGGATTTGTTTGGCTTAAAAGTGTACAAGAAGATAGAATTGCTAATGAAAATAAATTAACCGATTTTGGTGCTTTACCTAAATTTAATTTTGAAGAACGAAATGGAAGTACAATTGGTCCTGATCAGTTAAAGGGTAAAGTTTGGGTTGTAAATTTTATTTTTACAACTTGTCATGGTCCTTGTATTCTTATGTCTGAGAAAATGGCTGAAATACAAAAGTCTATCTCAAAAACAAAAGGTGATGTAAAATTAGTTTCTATAACTGTTGACCCGGAAACAGACACTCCAGAGCTTTTAAAAGCTTATGCTGACAAAATGGGAGCTAAAGATAATTGGCTCTTTGTTAGAGGGACTTATGATGAAACACAGAAACTTGCCAAA
This sequence comes from Chlorobiota bacterium, assembly GCA_016700335.1. NCBI lineage: Bacteria > Pseudomonadati > Chlorobiota > Chlorobiota bacterium. Next base: position 1,792,849 of record CP065014.1, read on the forward strand.
CAAGGTTTTAAAATGACTTTAGAAAAAGATTCTACTGCAGTTGATGGTGATGACTTTATTCACTCTGTGAAATTTGTTCTAGTGGATAAGAAAGGTCATATTCGAGGATATTATAATAGCGAAGAACCTGAATTCCATGCAAAACTTATAAATGATGTTGGTGTAATGCTTAGGGAAAGTTAATTTGTAAAGTTGAAATTATTATTTTAAAATTTTAATTAGTATTATGCAAATTGAAGAATTAAGAATTGGAATGAAAATAATTCATCCTACATATGGTGAAGGAATTGTTGAAAGTTTGTCAAGACTAACTGCTGATGTTACATTTGATTTTGGAAGAAAAATTATTTCTCCAGAATCAAGTGGTATTACACCTGCCACAACAATGATAGAGATAACATCTTTAAAAGAACCAATTGAATTAATTATTTCCAAAACTGTTGATTCGATAATTTCAAGATTAGGAATTGAGGTTGAATCTGTTTCTGATTTATTACTTTCAAGATGGGAAAATGGTAAATTAATAATTCAATCCTCAAATTTAGATTTAAAACCAAAAGAAATTGATATTGAAGTTTTCTTTCATAAAATTGTTATGATGAGAAATAATCTAAGGGTTTTAGAACAAAAAATTAATTCTCATGATAAATTTTCCGAATCAGAAAAAATTGAATTGCAAAGCTATATTACTAGATGTTATGGTTCATTGACAACTTTTAATATTTTGTTTAGAAATCAATCAGATCATTTTTAATCATAATTCTTAAATATATCAAAAAAATTTGGATAAGATACTTCTGCAATATGTGAATCTTTAATTTCGATTCCATTTATAGCAATTGAACTTGCTACTGCAGCAGTCATCACAATTCTATGATCATTGTTAGATTCTACTACCCCACCTAGTATAGTTTGATCTCCTTCAATTTTCAACCCATTACTTAGTTCAATTATAGTTACTCCTAGGCTTTTAAACAATTCAACAATTGATTTAATTCTGTCACTTTCTTTAAATCTAAGTTCTCCAACATCTTCAATTTTAGTTGTACCTTTTGCTTGAGTTGCTATTAAAGAAAATATAGGAATCTCATCTAACATTTCAGAAACTTTATTTGAGTCATTTAATACAATTCCATTCAAATTTTCTGTGTACTTAACATGAATACTTCCAATTAATTCATTACTAACAACATATGTGTTAATAATAGATATATCTGCTCCCATTTTGATTAATACATTTACAAAAGTTATTCTTGTTGGGTTTACATTTACATTTTCAATATAAATATCTGATCCTTTAACTAACAAACCTAAAGCAATAAGAAATGCAGCACTTGAAGGATCTCCACAAACATTAATACTATAATTTCCACTAATTATTTTTGGTGAAATTAAATCATATTCAACATTATCTGATTTTATCTTTTCTACATTAATATCAAAATTCTTTAGCATTAGCTCAGTATGATTTCTCATTGGCTTAGTTCTAAATATTTGAATTTTACAATTTGTATATAATGAACTTAATACTAATGATGTGTATACCTGAGCAGAAGAAACATCGAATGTTGATAATATATTTTCATATTTAGTTAATGAAGAATTTTCAATATAAATTGGTAAAGAATTATTTGTTGAACGTATATTAATTCCTAACTTCTTTAGTGGATCCACAACTCTTTTCATTGGTCTGGTTGTTAGTGACTCATCACCTGTAATAACAAAATTTCCATTTCGAGTAGAAATATATCCACATAATAATCTAGCTGTAGTTCCGCTGTTTCCACAGTCAAGTTCAATGTATTCTTCATGACTTACAAAATTATTTTTGTTATCAACAATTAAATAATTTCCAATTAAAATTATTTTAATTCCTAATTTTTTTAATACATTTATTGTTGATTTTGTATCACCACTTATCAAAGGATATTTAATAATTGTTCTACCTTTATTAACAGCACCAAAAAATAATGCTCTATGAGTAATTGATTTATCTGAAGGAGGGTGAAATGTTTTTTTTATAGGCTTCAAAAATGGAAATAATTTTATATTCATTATCTAATTTTTAAATTTATTGGAATTTAATTCTAAATAATGTCCTGTATAACTTTTTTCACAATTTACAATATCTTCAGGTTTACCTTCAAAAAGTATTTCACCACCTTTATCACCTGCTTCCGGACCAATGTCAATAATCCAATCTGCATTTTTTATTACTTCAAGATTATGTTCAATAATTACTACGGAATGACCTGCATTTAAAAGTGAATAGAATGAAATCATTAATGTATTTATATCATCAAAATGTAATCCTGTGGTAGGTTCATCTAATATAAAAAGTGTTTTGTTATTTGATGACATACCTGTTGTAATACTACTTGAAGAATCTGCAAGTTGAGTTGCAATTTTAACCCTTTGAGCTTCACCACCAGACAATGTTGTTGCTGGTTGACCTAGCCTAACATACCCTAAACCAACATCTTCAAGGGGTTTTAATCTATTAACTACTCTTTTAAATTCTTTAAAAAATATTAAAGCTTCACTTACAGTCATGTTCAAAACATCAACAATATTTTTTCCATTCAACTCGCATTTTAGAACTTCAGATTTAAATCTTTTACCTTTACAAGATTCACATTGTAATTTTAAATCTGCTAAAAACTGCATTTCAACTGTTATAGTTCCTTCACCTTGACAAACTTCACATCTACCACCTGGTACATTAAATGAGAAGTAACCACTTTTCCATGCATTGCTTTTTGCAAAATTTGTGTTGCTAAAAATATCTCTAATTACATCGAAAGCACCAACATAAGTAGCTGGATTAGATCTTGAAGTTCTACCAATTGGAGTTTGATCAATCATCTCTACAGATTTCAATTTCTCATATCCATATATGACTTCAACAGAGTTTGGCATTTTACCTTGCAACCCCATGTGATAAGCAATTGCAGGGAAAAGAGCACCATGAATTAATGATGATTTACCAGAACCAGAAACACCTGTAATTACAACTAATTGATTTAAAGGGAACTTTACATTTACATTTTTTAAATTATTTATATTAACATTTTCTAATGAAATAAAAAGTTGATTTTCAATTTTTCGTTTTTCATGTAACCCAACTTTTTTATTATTATTAAGATACTCACCTGTTAAAGAACCAGAATTTGTAATCTCATGTGGAGTACCAAATGAAACAATTTCACCCCCCTTCTCTCCAGCCTTTGGTCCCATATCTATAACAAAATCTGCTTTACTAATTATATCAGAGTCATGTTCAACAACAATAACAGTATTCCCAATATCCCTAAGCTTTTTTAATGTATCAATCAGTCGATGGGTATCTCTAGGATGAAGCCCTATAGATGGCTCATCTAGAACGTACATAGCACCTACTAGTGCAGAGCCAATAGATGTTGCTAAATTTATCCTTTGCGATTCTCCTCCAGAAAGAGTATGGCTTAATCTATCTAAAGTTAAATACCCTATTCCAACGTTATTTAAATAACTTAATCTTTTTGAAATTTCTTCAATAATCCTAATAGAAATTTCAAGATCAGTATTCGAGATTTTCAATTTGTTGAACCAAATGATTGCATTTTCTATTGTATTTTGAGCAACATCGGAAATTCTATAATTATTAATAAATACTTGATTTGCTTCTTCAGATAACCTAGAACCTTCACAATTACTACATGTAGTTAAACCTCTATATTTAGCAGCCATGAATCTTGATTGCATATTTGAACTAGAATCTTTATCTAATTTTTTCATTAATGGAGTAACACCAATATAATCTTCTGTTCCATTCATAACTAAGTCAAGCTCACCCTTTGTAAGCCATGAAAATGGTTCATCAATATTGATTTCTTCTCTTCTACACATTTTGAGAAGTTCGTTTTTGTACTTAGATAAAGAAGGCATTGAGATTGGATGAATTGCATCTTCACTTATTGATTTCCTTTTATCTGGAATAACTAAATCATAATCAACACCAAAACTTTTACCATAACCTTCACATTTTTTACATGCCCCAATTGCATTATTAAAACTAAACATTTGAATTGTAGGTTCTTTGTAAAGAGAACCACAATTGCTACATTCAAACCTAGTGCTAAACCTTTTTAGAACTTTATCTAAAGTATCAATAATAGCTATTCCATCCCCTTCTCTAAATGCAATTTCAATTCCATCCGCAATTCTGGTTAAAGTTGATTCTTCTAAATCTAAAACAATTCTATCTACTAAAACTAGAATATCTTCTCTACTTATATTGATATTCTCTTCTTCATTTAAATCAATTATTTGCGTTTCTCCTTTTTTAATAATTCTAAAAAAACCTTTTGCTTTAAGCCTTTCGAACTCTTGTTCTATTGTAAGATTAGAAAGTATATCGATTGGAAAAAGTATATAGAACCTTGAATTTTGAACTAATGTTTGAATATAACTTTGTACTGTTCTTGGAGAATCTTTTACTATTTCAATATTACAATTTTTGCAATATGTTCTACCAATCCTTGCAAATAATAATCTTAAATAATCATATATTTCAGTTGCTGTACCAACAGTTGAACGAGCATTTTTTATAGAAGTTTTTTGCTCTATGGCAACTGCAGGAGCTAACCCAGTAATGCTTTCAACATCAGGTTTAGTCATTCTTGATAAGAACTGCCTTGCATAAGAAGATAAAGATTCTACATATCTTCTTTGTCCTTCAGCATAAATAGTATTAAAAGCTAAGGATGATTTACCAGAACCTGATACTCCAGTTATAACAACTAATCTATTCTTTGGAATATCTATTGATATATCTTTTAAATTATGAACTCTAGCTTTACGGATTGATAATGTAGTTTTTGGATGAAGATAGTTTGAATCAGAAGTTGTATTATTCAAATCGATTTCAGCTACTTTATTCTTACTTTTTCTTGTAGTAACCCGTGATTTAATATTTTTTTTTTCTATCACTTTAGATTTAACTTAAATATTTATAACACAAAATTAAGTACACTTAACAGAATTAAATTCGTAATTAATACTTAAACATTTTAAAATAAAATTAACAATATATTTATCATAGATTAAGAAAATTTAATTTGATTTATATTAAAATCCCAGTAAGAACTTAAATATAAATCTTACTGGGACTTTAAATATAGTTTATATTTCACAATTAAATTTCTAAAATATACTAGAATTAATTTTTTAATCGAACAAAGAATTCATACCAAATGCAAACCTTGCCTCATGTTTTAATAGCCAATCTTTACGCCAAAGTTCCCCTGCGTAACCAACTAATGAACCATCTGTTCCTACAACTCTATGACAAGGAATTAATATAAATATCTTATTTTTTCCATTTGCATTCCCTAAAGCTCTAACAATTTTTTCATTAGCAATTTGCTTTGCAATTTGTAAATAACTAATTTTTTTACCGTAAGGAATTTCACGTAGCTGTCTCCATACAATCTGTTGAAAAGGGCTACCCTTCTGTTCAGCATTTATAGTAAAAATTCTTCTCGAACCATCAAAATACTCTCTTAGTTGCCTTTTACATTCTAAAATGTTAAATGGTAAATCATCGCTTTCCAAACCTTTATTATTTACAAAAAGAACAGAATTTACTAAAGTTACATTCCCTTTAATTTCTAATATTCCTATTGGCGACTCAATATATGCAACAAAAGAATTCAATTATTATAATTTAGTTTTAATATACATGCTAATTACCTAATGAAAGATAATCATTCTTAAAAAACAAAAGTAATAGTTAATTTTAGTTTATTCAAATTTAAAATTAGCTTTAAAATAAAAAAAGGAGACTGATATAAGGAACTCTCCCCTATAAAATTCTCCTTTTTGATTCCGATAAAGACCGCAAAGAAAATATCGGAAAATTATAACCTAATAATATTAAACTTAATCACATCCTTTAATAACTTGAACAGTTATTCTTCTGTTTTTCTTTCTGATATTATCTAGCTTTACTTTGTCCATTGATTTAGTAGATGCTGATTTTGGGTCTGGTTCTGAAACTGCTGGTCTTCTACTTCCATAACCAATTATACCCTGAATCTTAGTATTTTCAATACCTTGATCAATAAGCCATCTACGAACTGATTCTGCTCTCATTTCGCTTAATGATTGGTTTTGTTCTGCTTTACCATCTTTAGAAGTATGCCCTTCAATAACAACTTTTTGTTGATCACATTGTTTTAAGAATTCAGCTAATTTTGTTAAATCATTAATTGTCCCTTGTCTTTCCATATCAAATTTATCTGAGTTAACTAAAAAATATATTTCATTAAAGCTTAACCTAGATCCTTTTTTATCTAATGGATTAATTTCTTTTTCAGTAACAGGTTTGTTAACACATCCTTGGTTGGCAATTGTTCCAACAATTAATGGGCACAAATCATCACCATCAATTACACCATCACCATCAGTATCTTTTTTTAGTGGATCAGATTTAAAAGTATTTACTTCTTGTCCATCAGATAATTTATCTCCATCTGTATCAACTTTTGTTGGATCAGTTCCGAAAATAGAGACTTCACGTCCATCTTCTAATCCATCACCATCAGTATCAACTTTTTTTGGATCAGTTTTTCTAGTAACTTCTTGACCATCAGTAAGACCATCTCCATCTGTATCTGGATTTAATGGATCTGTTAGATATGTTCGAATTTCTTTACCATCATCTAAACCATCATTATCTGTATCTGCAGATTTTGGATCAGTTTTAAAAATATTAATTTCGTCACCATCAAACAATACATCTGAATCTGTATCAGCATTTTTTGGCATAGTACCAAAGAAATTAACCTCTTTACCATCAATCAAGCCATCATTGTCTGTGTCTGGATTTCTTGGATTTGTATAGTATTTTTTAATTTCATCTCCATCACTAAGTCCATCATTATCACTATCTATATCTTTTGGATTAGTGCCATAACGTGATTCCTCTTCATTTGTTATTCCATCACCATCAAAATCTAATGGAGAAATCCCACCAAATGAAAACTTTAATGCACTACCAAATCTAAGTGAAGCTGCATTCCAATCTAAACCATTTGCAACATTTGTAAATGGAAGTGAATATTGAATTTCTGGTTGGATAAATAGATTTTCAGATAACATAATTTCATAACCTACTCCTAAAATTCCAGCACTAAAAAAATTGTTTGCATTTGGAATTTCACCAGAGTAATTGTTTCTTGAGCTAGTTGTATCTGTAAACAAAAAATTTGGAGTAGCTATAACTTCACTTTGAATAGCATTATGAGTGATTACATTTCCAAAAGACAAACCTACATTAAAATCAAGTGGATACTTAAAAGGTCTAATATTCAAAATTGGGTCAATTGAAATAACTTTAATATCAGAAATCAAATTATGATTAACGTTAACCGGCATTGGTTTGTTGTCAATCCACTTTTGACCAATAAATTCTCTTATAGTAGTTTCTCCAGAAAGATCTGAATATGTTCCTTTCACTTGAACTCCTAAAAGTTCAGTTATAGGCAAATCAACTACAATCCCAGCTGCTATTCCATTTCCTTGTAACCCAGTATTATAGCTAGTGCAACAATTTGGAACTCCACTTAAAGAATTAAAATTTGTACTATGTGTATTTACATTAATTCCTGCATGAATGCCTAACGAAACTCCATGTAATCTACTTTGAACATTTTCTTCATCTTCAATTTTAGAAGTTAATTTCCATTGTTTTTCATTTTCATTTTTTACAGGAGTTTGAGTATTTGTTGACTTTGGATAAACCGATGTAGGTTTTTGTGCAAGTCCTTCATTAATAAATGCCGTTAAACATATTGCAAATGTTGTTGTTCGGCGTATAAGTTTTTTATATTTCATTATTATTTTTTAATTTTTTTTGATAAAATTACTTAACAACCGTTACCATATCACGAGTTGCACCAGATCTACTTCTTGCAATTATCATATAAACTCCACTTGATAAATTACTAACATTAAACTGAACACTTCTTACTGTATTAGATCCATTAGTCATATCAACAAAATCTTTAACTCTATCAACTTCATATCCATGTAAATTGTACATTGAAATTGTAGTTTCACCAGATTCAGTCGGTATAAAATCAATGTTCAAATTATGAACAGCTGGATTAGGTGCAATTTTCAAAAGTTTTGGACCAACACCATCTGGAATAAATACATCGCGAATACCTCCATGAGTGCATACATCCTTCAATTTAATCTCACCATCAATAATAGTTGTAACAGGATTTACTCCCTCCCATTGATATGAAACAACTTTAAACATTGAAGATGAATCTGAGGTTAACAATGGATACATATTTATCTTTCCTAATGTTCCAGTCATTGGTACTGGAGAAATTTTAACATGTACAATTGCACTATCTGGTTTTGATGTTTCCTTAAAAGTAGAAGCAATTTCCAAATCGGAAGGCATCATAACTTTTGGATTAAAAGCAATATCCATTTCAAGTGAAGTAGCACCTTCTGGTTTTTCTGATGGTGATGCGTAAACTATTGGAATTCCAACTGGAGTTGCTTGTTTAACGCTAATAGTCATTTTAGGCATTTGTAATCTAACTCCTTGAGTTCCATTAGTATCTATCAAATCTCCCACAGTTATTTTAAGTGGTACATTTATTAATCCACTACAAGGTAATGATGTATGAACTTTTAAAGTATCATTAAAAGTCCCTGAAACACCAGTTGAAGTATATCTTACCCTTAATAATAATATTTGATTTGGTGCAATCATTGCAGGTATTTGAGGTGATACTAAAACAACACTAAATGGTTCGGTTAATGATTCAATTCTCTCAAATTTAATAGCTTCAATGTTTGAATTTTTAACAATTACATCAACATCTCTATATTTCAAATCAATTGAAACTTTACCAAAATCCATAAGTGAAGGTGCATCTACTTTAGCATTTCCAGTAATAATATTTGCTATATTACTTGTAACTGAGCTTCCACAACCATTCCCAACAATTACATCATACTTGCCAGCATCATTTAATTTTACAGATTTAATTATATAAACTGAATCAGTTGCTCCAGAAATTAATACTCCATTTTTTCTCCATTGATATGACAATCCACTACCAGAAGTACTAATATTTAGTGACATTGGCTGACCCAGACAAACTTTATCGTCTTTTAGAATATTTGTTATAACTGGAGTTACCATTACACCTATAATTGCAACTTTGCTAGTATCGGTTCCACAATTATTTATAACAATAACATCATATTTACCTTCATCACTAATAGATGCATTCTTAATTTGAAAAACTGAATCTGTTGCCCCATCGATATTAACACCATTTCTTCTCCATTGGTATTTCAAGTCTATGCCAGTTGCTCTCACTAATAACTTAATAGTTTCACCTTGACACGAATTACGTCCCAATGGGCTTGCAACAACTTTTATAGGAGCATCAATAAATATATTTGCTATGCTTGTATCTCTTAAATTGCTCCCACATAAATCACTGATTCTAATTCTAAAATTATTTCCACCAGATTGACTAATTGGAATATTCCATTTGAATACACCATCATCTCCTGCTGTACTAGGTGAAATAACTGAAGTGAAAGTTCTTCCTTCATCAGTTGATAATTCAATTTTTACAAATGAGACATTACTACTTTTCCATTTAATTTCATAAAAAGAATTAGTGCATAAATGCTCTCCAGGTTGAGGTGTTAGTAATTTTAATGAACTTAAATTTACTGTTGAAATAAATGCGTCATATTCACCATTAAAAGTTAAATCATAACCATTTAATGAAGTTGGAAAATTATCTGAAGTAGTAAAACCAATTACTTTAGGAATACCACAATTAGTCAAAGCAATAGAAGTCATTACATCTTCTTTAGTTCCCCCAAAATATGTTCCATATTTAAGAGCAGTTGCATTTGAATCTAACTTTATAATAAATCCATCTGTTCCACCTTGTATGGTACTTAAGTAAGAATCTGGAGTTGTAGGGAAATTAACAGAATTTGTTTGACCTACAATATAAACATTTCCATTCTGATCTAAATTAACTCCATTTGCAACTTCATCTTTCAAACCCCCAATAAATGTAGAATAAATTAAAGAAGTTCCGTTAGCATTTATTCTTAAAATAAATGCATCTTCAGCACCATTTAAAGAATTATCAAATGCACCTGCGGTAGTTGGGAAGTTTGAAGAAGATGTTCTCCCACAAACAATAGCAGACCCATTTCCATCTAAAACTAATGATTTACTTTCATCATATCCTTCACCACCAAATAAAGTAGAATAAATTATATTGTTGCCCGCAGCATTTAATTTTGTAATGAATCCATCACTATATCCATTTGAGGTTTGATCATAACTTGTTGAAGAAACTGGGAAATTAGTTGAATAAGTATATCCCGTTACAATTGCTTCATTTCCAAATAATTTAATTGAACTAATTACATCACGATCAGATCCGCCTAAATAACTTGAATAAATCAAATTGTTACCAGTATTACTAAATTTTGAAATGAATCCATCATCACCACCACTATTGAATGAATTATCATATCCATTTAAAGTTGGAAAATCTATAGATTCAGTTTTACCAGCAACATAAGGACAATTATTTTTATCAATTGAAATACTAGTCCCCTCATCATTTTTAGCACCCCCAATGTAACTTGAGTATAATAATTCATTTCCATTTGGGTTTAACTTAGCAATAAATGCATCAGATCCTCCATTTTGAGTTTTATCATAAGCAGTTAATGATACAGGAAAATTGTTTGAACTTGTGTTACCTGTAACAAATGCATCACCATTATTATCTATAGCTATTCCTAAGCCAGATTCGGAACTATTCCCACCAATAAATGTTGAATAAATTAAATTATCATCTATTGAGTTAAATTTTGAAACAAATACATCATAATTATTATCTTTTGTTTGATCGTAGCTTCCTGAAGTAACTGGGAAACTTGGAGAATAAGTTGTACCACATACATATGTATTGTAGTTACCATCAGTTGCAATAGAATTTGCAAAGTCATTTCCAACTCCACCAATATACGATGAGGAAACAAGTGGATCAATAATTACAGGAAGGTTTTGATTGTAATTTGATATGTTAAAACCAATACTTCCATCATTATTAATTTTATATTTACAATTTACTTTTTGATTTAGACCATCAATAACTTGATAAGCAAATAGACCATCTTGAGAAATTACACCATGTTTTGTAATTACATTTAACTTGTCATTTAGTAAACCAATTTTTTCATTACCTTTGAAAGACATTCTTATCTTAGATGGATCAGCACCAGGATCTAAAATTATATCATATCTAACTTTACCATTTTCTCTATAATATCTTGAGGAAATTTTTTCATACATATTTTGAAGCTGAACTTCTTCAAACACTTTTACATCTTTAATGTAATTAGTTTGATTATTTCCAATAAAGTAATTAAACTTGAAATCTTTTTGAGTTAAAGTTTTTACTCTAGGTTCATTACTTCCTGAAAAATTCATTTCAACTACATCACCAGTTCTTTTAATTTTTCCATTTGAATTAGAAATTCCATAAACATCATAAACCATCCCTTTTGATGTAACCCACATATCTAATCCCTGCTCTTGTATTAAGAACAATGCTTTACTTCCCCACTGACCTTTGTTTTCAATAAACAAATTAGTTCTAGAGTTTCCTTTAACCTGAGAATTTTTTTGTGGAGTAGAATACTGTCCACACACTGGTAAAAGAAACAAAGAAGAAAGTAAAGCAACCGTAAATACGGTTTTTGCGGTCTTTTGTTTCATACTTTTTGTTAAATAATTATTGTTGTATTTTGTTAATTGCATTTATACTTTATAGAAAAAGAACAATTCACTATGATGCAACTTATAATACTTGATAATTTACATATAAAGCAAATTAGTAAATGAAGTAAAAGAGTTATTGAGTGATTTATTATTTTGATTATTTGTTTTTGATATTAATTTTACTTTGATTATAAAAAGAACTGATATTAATTTTATTTTAATATTATATAATAGATTCTTTTTGAATAATTGGATTTACTATTATACAAAAAAACCGAAATCAACTATTTTACAAAGTTGATTTCGGTTATTATTATTTAAATATTCTTCTAAGTCTTAAATTGTTCTAAATTGAGTTTTTGACTTTACATTAGTAAATTAAATTTTTCTATTAATTTTAAAACTCTTCTAGTTGAAGTAAATTGATTTCCAAACCTTTTTAGCCCATCTTCTCTAAATTGTTTAGAAAAATTATCCAAATAATCTTGAAGATCTGAAAAGTTATGTAATTTGTATTGAATTGACCAGTGTTCATTTAAATCATCATCATATTCAATTTGATACCAATTGGCAGAGACAAAACCATTAATTTGTAATATTTGATTAATGTGCAAACTAAGCCAACTTTTATATTCTGTTGCAATACTTTTCTGTACAATTAAATTGACTTCATAGATAATCATAATGTATTTTGAATAATTTATTTAATAATTGTATCTATTAATAATTTTATAATTAAAGCTGAAATAATAATTAAAAAGAATATCCTAATAAATGAATTGCCTTTTAACACAGCTAATCGTGAACCAAAGAATGATCCTGTAGCATTAGATATAGCCATTGGAATTGCTATGTCATACTTTATATTTGACGAAAATGCAAAAAACAAAACCGCAGATAAATTTGTAAATAAATTTATAATTTTTGCTGAACTAGAAGATGTAATAAAATCATATCCAAGTAAAGTAACAAATATAAATATTAAAAAACTTCCAGTACCAGGTCCAAAAAAACCATCATAAAAACCAATAATTACTCCTGATAGAAATATTATTATCTTTTCATCTTTTGGTGATTTTTTTTGAATATTTAATTTACCAAAATCTTTTTTTATGAAAGTATATATTGCAACATTTATAAGTAGAATTATTATAACCGGTTGTAAATATTCTTTTGATAAAATTGAAACTGCTTTTGCTCCAATAAAGGAAAAAACAAAACCTGCTATTGCTGGTGGAAGAATTAAACTAATTTTTATTTTTAAATGCCTTGAATATTTATATGAAGCTAAAAGAGTTCCCCAAATTGAAGAAAATTTATTTGTACCAAAAATTAGTGGCAATGAATAATTAGGACATAAAACAAGAAGAGCTGGTAATTGAATTAAGCCACCACCTCCTGCAATAGAATCGATAAATCCAGCGATAAAAGCAAAAATTGTGAGTGGAATTATTTCCTTCATTTTTAAGAAAAATAATTTTTGAAAATTATTAGTTGTTGCTTAACTTTGTTTAAATGCAAAGTTTAAATTTGCCCTGTAGTGTAATTGGCAACACGTCTGTCTCTGGATCAGAAGAGTTTAGGTTCGAAACCTAACGGGGCAACAATTAATATCTATATTTAAAAAATTTAAATCGAATCTAAAAAAACTACATAATATATATATCGCCGCGTTCGTCTAGCGGTTAGGACGCCGCCCTCTCACGGCGGTAGCACGAGTTCGATTCTCGTACGCGGTACAATTAAACTTTAAACAAAAAATCCCGATTGATTTATACATTCGGGATTTTTCTTTAAATATATTTTTTTACTTAGAATAAACTAATCATATCCCCACCCATCCATAAAAGCACACCTAACATTATTAATGAAAACAGACCAATTAGAGCTCCATTTATTACTGTAAATTTATGACTTTCTGAAAATTCTTTCGCAATATTATTACTGATAATACAATCATTATTTACATAACATTGACAAGCTAATCTAATTTTACCAGCATCAGAACCTAAAGTAAATTTCTCTTTCCAAGTAACATCACTTAAATTTTTTGATGTTTTAGAATCTGGAGTAATTCTACAAGTACCACAAAATCCATTTCCAAAGCAGTTTGTAACTGTAGTCACTCCAAAGTGAATTGGAAAAAATTGCTTTTTAGCAGCTTCACGTAAGTTAGCACCTTTAGTTATATACGCGACTCTTGCTTGGTTTGTAAAAGTTACTGCACACATACCTTCAGGTGCAGGACCATTATAGCCTTTTGGAATAAATGAGAACTCATCAACATCTAATTCTGGATGGTGGTACTTATAAATAGCATAAGCAGAACCTACACCTAATATATACCAAATTGATGAGATAATTATAGCAGTAGGAGTTTCCATTCCTACACCAATGAGAAGTAAAAATACTATGGCTCCGGTTGCTAAAGCCCAAAATGAAAAACCGGGTATTTTCATTGTTGAAAAGAAATTATTAGTTAATAATGCTTGTTAAATCAATTAGAAAACTATCTAGAAATCATAACTTTTGAAACAGACTTTTGATTATCAGCAAAAAGAATCACTATATATGGACCATTTGGAAAACCCTTTGTTGAAAAGGAAGCTGTTAGTTCATTCTTTTCATTAGCCATTACGTTACGTTCATCAATCAAATTACCTAACATATTATAAATAGAAATTTTTGCATCAACAATATTCTCTGGTAAAATAGATTTTAAAGTTATTGTTTCATTTAGCAAAGATCTACTAACACTTGATGAAAGTTCTTTTTTAACTGGTTCTCCACCACCTAACCTTGATTGGATTGCATGCTGAGCACTTAAATTATTAGTATTAAAAACCAATAAAATTAAAACTAAAATTACTTCATAGAAAAGTGATAATATGTAATTAGAATTTTTCAATTTGATTGAACTATTATTGGCAAAACAATTTTTTCATTTTCACCTACTTTTATAATACAAATATAAGTTCCTTCAGCGACGTAATCACCAAATAAATTTTTTCCTATCCAATTTAATACAATTTTTTTCCCATTTTTAGCAAGTACTTGAAAATTAAATTTATAAGTTATCGTTCCTGACGCATCATATATGATTGAGTTTAAAACACCATCAGATTTAGGTGTGTAAACAATTGTACATCCTTGATAATCTTTATATGGGTTAAATGGGTTAGGTGCAACCATATCACTAGTTTCAATTCCTCCATCAAGACCAGTCGGAGCTTTTACAATTGAGTATTCAGTTGTTACATTCTCACAACAAATTTTCAAAGAATAATCACCAATATAATTTTGATCTAAATAAATTTCAGTTGTTTCTAAATTTGTAGGGGCATCTTTAAGTTTAATCCAAGTTTTAGATGTATCATTTTTTATACTAATACTAACAAATTCACATGAAAAATCTTGTTTATTCCATTTAAGAAATCTTTTTCGAGTTTCTATATTTGAATTTGGCTCTATTAGTATTTCTCTTTTTAAAGTTTTAACTAAAATACTGTCAAAATAAGTAAGAGCTTTTCTTTTTGAATCTGATAACTTAAAGTATATAAAATAATTTTCTACATTTCCGCAATTATGTTCTAAAAGTGATTCAACATTAATCTCATTATTATTATTAGAATTTATTTTTGGAATTAATTTCCAATTTATTTTATCAAATGAAACTTCTGAAACAATAGAATCTAAACAACTTAATTCAAGATTATATTTTAATTTGTCTCCAACAAAATATTGACTTTTATCAAACACAATTTTTTCAATTTTTGGTCTAGATATCTGTATTTCTATAGTTGAATCTACATGATTTGGAAGGAATTCATCTTGAATGAAATATTTAATATTACCTTCAATTTCTGGTACAATTAAATTAATGCTATCGTTAGATTTATTAACAGAATAATTACTAACAATTGTTGAATCTATATCTTTTCCTTTAAGCTTTATTTTAAATCCACTTTCAGGAAGGCTATAATTTTTATTCCATTTTAAGGTTAACTTATCACCCCAACAATAATTATTTTTTTCAGATTTGAAATAAGAAAAAATCTTGTCATTTGGAATTTTTCCAATACAAAAAGTACTGGTTTCGGTGTTTACAATCAAATCATTTTCACCATCATTATCTAAATCTGAAACGATTACATTTTTAATTGTACTTCCCAATTTAAAAGATTTAATCAATTTAAATGGTTGGGGAAAATCAGTATTATAACGACATGAATCGTCATCATAGTTCCTTAGTTGTAAGATATTTAACACATCTTTATCTGATGTGATTATTTCCATTCTATCATATTCATCTTTAATAATATCACATGAACAATGCAGCTTACCAGAGAATTTTTGTTGAACAACATTATGGAATGATCCAGGATTTGATCCTTTTGCTTTTATACTGTTTCTAAACAAATATAGTTTATTATTTAACTCATCTTCATTATTTTTATTTGAAATTGATGCTATTATTTCATCTCCTCTATTATTAGGAAATTTTAAAATATCTTTTTTAGAATCTGGTAATGTACCATCAACATTTCCAGTAACAACTGTCCACATTTTATTTCTTGCATCAGTATCTTTGAAGAATCCAAAATTGCTCCCATCATCTTTTTCAGCAGATACTAAAATTAGGCTTGGATCACCAGAACTTAAATTGTTATGATTTTTTGTTATAAGTTTATATGGTTTTAGCGTATCATTAATTGATGATGGATTACTATATAAATTTATAAAATAACTAATTGATTCCCCATTTTCATCTCCAATATTAGGAACTTTTCTTGATGATATAAATCCCCATGTTGGTTTATTGTTTAACACACTATCACATTGTAATTCTATAGAATACATACCATTTGAAAAAGTACTATCACCTTTTCCTAATGGAGGTTTTTTTAAAATTGGAGGTAAAAATGAATATGATGAAGTTTGAAAAGCTACAAACAATTTGTTTAAAAAACTAATATGAAAACTTGATGTAATTGGATATGTTGCAGATGCTAATGGATATTCCCAGTTTTGAGTAACACTAAAATTTGAGTTAAAAAATTTATCTAAAGTAAACAATCTAAAACCATTAATCATAGAATCATTTCCACTTTTTTTAAATTTATCTTGTGATACAGCCGATAATGAAATTGGGAATTGAGACCCTTTAGGTGTATATACAAACATTGGATAAATTCCAACAAACATGTTATCAAAATTGGAATTTTTTGTTGAATCAATTTGTATTTTATATAATGGCGATCCATTCGTATCAGCGATAAAAGACCACATTGGTCTTGATTCAGAAAATATATCTTTTTTTTGGTAAAGTTCAACTCCAATTCCAATACAATCTGGCTTATTTATTGGGGTTGGTAACTCTGATCTACTATTAAATAAACCAGTCAACCGATATGTAAAAGATCTATCAAAAAGAAAAGAGTCCTTGTAATTAACAATCTTACTTAAATAACCTCTATAATCTAGTATAACAATAGTGTCTCCATTTTGTCCAATTACTTGTTGTGTATTATTATCTATAACCTTTATACTTCCTGATAACAAAACTTTTGAATTGCTTAATCTACTCGATTTCCACTTAATTGTTAAATCATTTGCGACCTGCGATTTAGTTGGAGAATTTATTGTTCTTGTTCCTTCTAAATTACCTAATGGATACCACCAAGTAGAACTTTGAGATAATAAATCATTTTGTAAAAACAAATAAAAGATTATTATAAAAACAATATTTGATAAAAATAATTTGATATGTTGAAAAATTAATAAAGGTTAAAATAAATAGACAATAGATAATAACGGAGCAATAGGAATTTTAGGGGCAGTTGCCCCATTTAAAGTTAAACCTAAAAACCCCAATCCCAAATCGAAACCATATTTATCTGTGAAGTATCTTATTGAAAACAGTACTGGGATTAAATCCAAGTTTTTCATGTAACTCAACTCCCCACATATTTTCCAATTTGAACCAATTTTATAATCACCACCTAAAGATAAAAATGGTGTTTCTCTAGTATAACTTTCAATTTTAGGAACTAATTTATTTGAACTATCTAAATAGGTAATGTATGTTTCATGGTAGTTATAAGAGTCACCAATGTTAACAGAGAATCTACTATTTTCAGTACCATAACTTAATGCTAAATAACCAATGTTCAAACTAATTTTTGAATCAGTTGTATCCTTTGTTATGCTCTTATCAAATATGCTTCTAGCCCACTGATAACCTCCTGCAACATTAAATTTACTACCAATTTTAAATCCAATTTTAGTACCAATTGAATATGAACCAAACATATCACCTTTAGGTCCTTGCCAATCATCTGGCATTGGAACAAGCCCTGCTGCAATAATCATCACATTGCTTGTTATACTATATCCAGTAGTAAATCCAAGAAAATCATAATTACCTAAACTCAATTTTCCAGCTTCAGGAATAATTGCATTTGGAATTAAAATTGTTCTGAAATTTGTAGGGTCATTTGTTATTTTTTCATCTTCTATTTTAGTTATAATTTTTGGTTTTACAACATTAGGAACTGTAATAACGCTATCAATAACTGGATTCTTTTTAGGACTAAAAAAAGCTAACCCAGTATCAGAAACAGCATAATTTGTTAAATTTTCAAATTTATATTTTCTTCTAATCCATGTAATAACTGGGAATTTAAAAACTCCTGGAATTTCTGAATTAAAACAAACTTCATAGTTAAAATTTACCCCACCTCTAATGAAATATGGTAAAGAAACTGGCAATGCAAATTCCACTCTATCATCATCTACAGTTACTGAATCTAGAAAAATACCATCACTTTGATCTGTTCTAATCTGAAATTGATTGCAATTTTTGTAACCAGCTTCAATTGAAGGTAATTTATTAACATCAATATTCCAAACTGTGTTTAAAGGGATTTTAAATCTAAAAATTCTATTTTTACAATCTATAACTTTTAGATCCATACCTATTCGATCTTTAACAGTATTAACATTTACTCCAAGTCTAATCTTATTAGAGCAATTTGTTGTAGGTAAGTTAGAGATATTTATTAACTTTTCATTAGTTAAAGTAGTTGTTGCATCCAAACCATTGTAATTTACCAAACTATAAAATGTTGGATGAATTTCTTTAATACCATTTTCAGATATTATTTCAATTATGTTTTTACTTGGATATAACTCTGGAGGATAAATATATACTTTACTAGTATCAAACCTATTTCTTTGGGAAAATAAATTTAATGTTAATAGGGGTAAAAAAAATATTAATACCAAACTATATTTAATGATATTTTTTATCATAATTTAAAGGTGTAAAATTCTATAATATTTAATTAAAATTATGCTATTTAAAATTAAAAATTTCTCATTGTTTACTTATTAATTTTGATAACACTGTTAAAATTTAAAATTGTTTAAATGTTCTTCAATGAGATCTGAAACTTCTGGTTTGAATTTCATTAAGTCAAAAACATTCATTAAAGAATAAACTTTCACACCAATAAGTTCCTCTAAATTTTGCTTTGCAGTTTTTCCAGTTGAATCAATTGGTTCACATCTATCAAAAGCTATAATAATTCCTAAGGTAGAACATCCAACAACTTTCAACTTTTCAATTGCTTCCATTTTAGTTAATCCATTTGAAATTACATCATCTACAATTACAGCTTTATCTCCATTGCTAATTAAGCCTATAAAAGCCGAATTATCACCATGAGTTTTAACTTCTTTTCTATCGCTAACAGCCCTCAAACTAGCTCTGTCACTTCCTTGAAGTGCAATTGCAGTGGCAACAGATAGAGGAATACCTTTGTAAGCAGACCCAAATATTACAGTGGCTTCATTAAAATCAGAAATCGATTTTAACAAATCAGCATATAATTTGCCCATTTTGTAAAGCTGATCTCCAGTACATAAAGAACCAGTATTAAAAAAATAAGGTGACTTCCTTCCACTTTTTAAAGTGAAATCTCCAAACATCAAATTATTATTTGAAATAAAAAATTCTATAGCTTCTTTAGTTATATTTTCCACTTTTGTATTTTATTTTTATTAGTCCTAAAAACTCTACAATTATTACAAATAACGAATTCAAATATATTTTGTAAAACCTTTAATAATTTATAAATTTTTAAAATTCAAAATTATCTTCAACATCTATCATCATTCTTAACATTGCAGATGATAGGGTTTTACCTTGAGCATCTAATTTTAATGATACAGTTCCACCACCACCAAGAGTATTATTAAGTAGAAAATTAAGTGCCCATAAATTAGGTAATTCAAACCTTTCAACCTTCCCATGGCAAATTCCTTCAAAATGTTTTTTAACTTTCTCTTCTGTAACTGCTTCCTTAATAATTTGATACCATTCCTGCTTGCGTGCGATAACTCCAACATTCCCTGCATCTCCTTTATCTCCAGAACGAGCATGTGCAATTTTAAGAAGTTGTATTTTTTTCATAATAATATTATTGTTAAATGTAGTATTTGTATTTTTACAAAAATAAGTTTTAATTTTTTACTCATAACTAATAACTTTCCAACTTTTTTGTACCGTCAATTTATTGCGATTATTAAAATCGCGTTATTATGTATTACTGCGGTAATAACATTTCCAATTCTTTTTTTATCAATTGTTGTTTCTTTAATTTTTGGAGCAAGAGCAAAACAATCTGTTGTAAAATTCTTTACCCATGCACTTCCTGCAATGTGGTTGTTTATTATGGGTATTAAAGTCAAGTATATTGGTAAATTAGACAAAAATGCAGGAGTGTTTATCTCCAACCATTTATCTTATCTTGATATTCCAATTTTTGCTTCCTCAATTGGAGGTGTTTTCGTTTCTAAACATGATATTAAATCTTGGCTATTATTGGGCAGTTTGCACAAATTGGAGGAACTATTTTTATTAACAGAACTAGTATTAAGTCTGCTATGGAATCAACTGTTGAAATGAGACATAGAATTAAACATGGTGCTAGGGTTGTTTTTTGTCCTGAAGGTAAAATTGGTGATGGAATAGAAACTGGTAAATTTAAGGCATTTCTTTTTAGCGCAATAGCAGGTAGTGATATTTTAGTTCAGCCTTTTACTATTGTTTACACTGATGTTTATGGAAAAGAAATTACTACTGATTCAAGTAAAAACATTTACTGGAATGATGATACCCCTTTAATTAAGCATGGCTTAAGAATGTTGGCTTCTGGTCCTATTTCGGCTGAATTGCATTTCCATGATACTTTTACTGCTCCTCATGCTGGCAATAAAGATGAGATAAGAAAATATGCTGAGGAAATGAGATCTGTTATTGGTGGTAAATTTGAAGATTTTAATGAAGACAAAAATTTATATCAAGAATAAATTTATAGTAGATAAATATTAAAGAATAATTCACCTAAATAGATATATATATCTACAATATCTTCCATCTGTAAAAACCAAGAAAGTTAGGATTCTCCTCATTTGGATGCCATAATTTGTTTGGATGTTTACTAAGTTGTGTTAGTGTTAAATGCTTGATTAGCCCTTCATTACCTTCTCCACCATTATGATAAATAACTTCATCATTACCCAAATATATCATTGTATGGTAAGGCCATTTTGGGTCTGAATCATTTAGATAAAAAATTATATCAGCCTTTTGTGCTTTTTTTTTTAATCTAGTAATAAAGCTCAAACTATTGTCCTTTAACCTTGAAGCATCAGCAAAATTTGAGTAACAGTTTTCTTTATATCTAATGATTGAATCTTCATTATCTCTACAATCAATTTGGAAAATTTTGGTTCCTAATATTGGTATGTTTGGATAGTTATACTTTACCACATCTTGAATTTCTACATCACTAATTTTCTGTCTTGCTGAAAACCATTTACTATCGTGTTTTTTTAAAGCCTCACAAAATGAATACCTTATTAACCCAGCACAATCTAAAGCAGTCCACTGAGCATCTTTTTTTTTAAACTGCATTTTTGCTAATGTTGTAAACCAATATTTAAATGACTTTTTATCATTTTCAGTATTAAGTATTAATTCTTCTGGATAAGATGAAGAACTGCTTGCTAAAGATGGAACAATGGATAAAGTAACTTCACTTGGAATTATAAAATCTTCAGATGTAACTCGTATTACTACTTCTCCTTGTTGATAATTAGAAACCAAACGCCAAGAAAGTGAATCATTCATTCTAAATATTTTAACTAAATCTTTACCTTCAACAATTTGAAATTTTGGTCTATTTTTCAACTCTGAAAATTTTATTTTCCTTCCAAATTTTGATGTAACTATATACTCAATTAATGCAGATGAATTACCATCAGCATTTATTACACTTGGAGTTAACATTAATTTAGAATCTTTAGGGACTGAATCAATTTTTTTAAAAAAATAAATCAAACCAAAACCAACAATTGCTGAAATTGTAAGCCAAAGGAATTTATAACTTTTATTAGCATTCATAACTTTGAACAAACAGAATTAGTAAATTAATTTTATTGATTAAACTAAAATAATCTTCCGTGACCTTGTTTTAAGCCATTATTATTCTTAAATTCTATTTCTAGTGCATTAAAAAGATTTAATGCATTACACAATGGATCTATATGTTCTTTAATTTCCTTCTTAGTGTAACTGTTGTTTATTTCAAAATATTTACTTAAAAATTCTTTAGAATTTGCTACAAATTTTGGAATAAAAACTTTTCCAGTTAAGAAAGTATTTGTTGATAATTGGGTTTGATTCAACTTGATGTTATTAACAGTTTTATCCAATAATTGAGGATTTGTTGAAATCATTAAAATGTTATTTTTTACAGCAAAACAAGGGGTTAACATCATATGAATTAGTAAAGAATCTTGTTTTTGATAAGTCTTGCTTGTATCACTGTAAACCCACTCTATAAGGTCACCATTAGATTTATCTATCAATTGACCATAAGATAATGATCCAATGAATTTTGCAAGTGTACCATAAAACTTTTTTGGCGTGCTTGGGCTTAATGGAATTGAAAGAGTGACATTATATGCTGAATTTGTTGCATCATAATTGTCAGTCCAATTCAAATAATTAACCCCTTCATAAGAAAGACAACTACTTGAAGTTAAATAAGGTAATATTTCAGTTTCAAAATTAACATTTGTTACTTGCTTTAATGAGTCAATAAATCTACTATTTAAAGCTCTTTCACCTACAATATATCTCCACAAATCATTCGGGGATTGATTGTTAAAATTAAGGCTTATCAAATCATTGTTCACACCCTGTAATGAATATTTAGCAGGCAAATCAGTAGTTCTATTCAATATGCGTGCTAATATATTAAGCCTAACCGCCATCTGAGATCTTGATCCAATTACTTTAAAATAGTCTGTTGGGTTAAACCAATAAAATAAAACATCTTTAACTCCAGTTGGGTCAAGATTTGAATAACAATATTTAAAAGTTGGATCAATCCCTAATGAATTAGATTTATTAGTTTGAAAAGTTCGAACTGAATTTTCAACAATACTTATACTTGTTCCAACAATAAAATAATCTTTTATACTTCCAAAACATAATGGCTTGCCTCCTATCCTTGATTCAATACTAGAAATTTGAGCATCGCCAATTGTATATCTTTTAATTCCAAAATTTTTACCAATTTTTTCAAATGCTTTAATAACATTTTCAGCAAATTCTAAATTTTTATCTTTATATGTTGCAATTAATATATCATTACTATAATTAGCTAACAATAAATTATCTCTAAAAAGTTCTTCTAATGTGAATAATGATGAAGCAGGACCAAATGCCTTATTAATTCTGTCTCTTAATGTTTTAATCGATTTAAAAACAGGATATTCCCAAATGTCCTCTTTAGCAGATGAATTGCCAATTTGATTAGAAAATCCACTTGATTTGAAATTTTGTAAAACATCATCGAAATTTGGAATTGCTAAAAAATAATCAGGATTTTTAGGAAATAAAAGAGTCATTTCATTAGTCTTAGAATTTGCATAATCAGCCTTATTTCTACTTTGTTCGTTAAAGTTAAATTCTAATCCTTTATCTTTTGGTGAAACAATAATTTGACTTTGTGTATAACCAGCTAATGGGGTAATTGAAGCAGGATCAGCAAACACTGTATTCCATAATGAATCAAGATATTTTTTTGAATTAAATGTTCCAAATGAATTAACAGATGATACTGCAACTTCATATAAGTTAGGATCTAATTTATTTATAACTGGCTTTAATATTTTAAGTGCAAATTCTTTATCAGTTAAATCATTTATTTTACTTAATGCAACCTCTTTAACAGGATCATTACCTTGCATATTTATAAACGAAACTAATACAGTTTGTTTTTCTATTTCATTCAGGTTTGAATATAATTTACCACCAGTTTTCTTCCTGACTGCATCTTCAAACATCGAAGAATATGTTGGGGTTTCAACAATTGGTGGTATAATATTTTGGTTTTTATCAACCATTAAATATGCAAAGAGAATTGCAATTGGAATCATCATACATAACAAAGTTATTAAGGCAAAACGTCTCATTGTATATTATTAAGAATAATTGATTTTAATAGAATTGAATAATCCATTAATATAAACTATGACAAAAATAATCACTTTAAATTAATAAGTTAGAAATATTATTTTATAAATATATTTTTAATTTTACTAATTAATGATTTTTGTTTTATAGGTAAAAATGAATCTGAAATCATGTTTACTGGAAATCTTCTTTGTTGCTTATTATATGAATTTAATGCTATAATTAAATCCGAATCTGTATAATTATTTACTTCAACAAAAAACAATGTAGGGTGTAATACCTTATTAGGATCTTGGATTTGTTTGTTCATCATTAAAGCATTGTAATATGATGAAATTGGGATAATTGAATTCATACCATCAAGTTTATTATGCAACCATAGAATTTTTTTTTCAGAACTTATAACTAATGCATGGCTTTTAATTTCGTCTATAAATACAGTCCTAACCTTTGAATTTGTAGCAGGACAATTCTCCCCTAACTCCCAACTAGATAATGTCCATTTATGTTTTTCAATGAAATTATTTTTCTTATTTATATCTGAAAAAAATTCAAAGAACTCTTCACTAATTTGAAGTTCTACCATACCATCTTCACTTGGTTCGTGTATTGAAATTGAAATCGAAGTCTCTTTTTCATTATAAGAATATAATACCTCACCTATTGACACAACTGGCTTCATACCATCATTTAAATCAACAATTTGATTCTTATCTCCAAAAATCAAATCACCTTTGCCCCACCTCCCTTCACCAATTAACTCCTTTGAAAATATAATATCATAATACCTTTTATACCATGTTTTTGATGGTGGTAATATCCACAATATTATTTCTTGAATCTCTATTTTTAAATTTTCGTACAATTTTAACTGTTAATTTATTATCATATTATTAAACTTTACTATTAGATAAACGAATTATTTTACAAATTATTAAATTGTATTTTTTTATTTGTATAAATTTATAAAATTAAATTTTTTCTCTGTAAGTTATATTTTCCATTATTCAAATTCAAAAATTAAATTAAATATCCAAATGAAATTAATTATTAAATAAATTATTCATGTAGCTATTTTCATAGAAATTATTTTTAATTCCGATGAGATCTATTTCCATTTTCATAGTTATTATAGTTGGGGTATCAATTCAAGCACAGTCTCAAAAGCTAGAACAACATAGAATTGATTCTCTCTTAACCCAATTACAAAAAGTAAAAGAAGATACTAATAAGGTTAACCTTTTAGTAGACCTTTGTAATTCATATTCACCTATCAACCCTGATGATGGTATAAAATATGGGAAGCAAGCATTATCTCTTGCCGAAAAACTTAACTGGAAAACAGGAATTGCTAATGCAGATGTTTGGTTAGGGTATCTATATTATCAAAAATCAGATAACGAATTATTAACCAAATATTCTTTAAAGGCTTTAGAGCTTTATACTGAATTAGACAATAAAATAGGAATATCAAAATCACTTAATGAATTAGGAATTGCGTCTTATGAAATTGACGATTATCCAAAAGCATTAGACTTTTGGTTAAAGTCTTTAAAATTAAGGGAATTGTATGGTAGTAAAAAAGATATAGCTGGTGTTTTACAAAACATTGGGAATGTATATTTTAAAATTGCAAACTATCAAAAAGCTTTAGAATATTATTTTAAAGCTATCAAATATTTAGAGCAAACTGAAGAAAATTTCTTAATAAACATTTCCCTCAATTCTATAGGTTATGTATATTTTGAGTTAAAAGATTATACAAAGGCATTAGAATATTACAATAAATCATTGGCAAAAAGCAAATTAAATGGATATAAAGTTCATGAATTAGAAAGTGTAAGTTATTTAGGTCAGACTTATAATGAACTTAAAGAATATTCGAAATCTTTAGAAAATCTTTTCAACTCTTTAAAACTTTCTAAAGAAATTGGAGATAAATTTAGTTATTCATGGTGTCAATTTATTTTAGGTGAAGTTTATTTATCTATTGCAAAAGATTCTAATTCAACTTACTTAAAAACTCATTTTGCTGGTAATAGAACTGCTGTTTTACTTAAAGCAAAGGCATATACTGATAGTTCAATCTCACTGTCAAAAAAATTGGGAATTGTATATTCGGATAAGGAAATTATGAGAACTTTAAGTGAGATTCAATCCTTGCTTGGAGACTATAAAGGTGCATTGGAGAGCTATGAACTTTATTCTGCTTTTAAGGATTCTACTTTTAATTTGGAGAAAGATAAAAAAATTACTCAAAAAGCTTTGCAATATGAGTTTGATAAAAAAGAAGCTTTTACTAAAGCTGAGCAAGATAAAAAAGATACTACTCAACGTGTTATCTTAATTTCTATTTTATTAGGGTTGCTCAGTATGATTGTTTTTGCTATTGTATTTTATAATCAACGTAATAAAGTTAAGATTGAGAAAAAAAGAAGTGAAGATTTATTACTTAATATTCTACCTGAAGAAGTTGTTGAAGAAATTAAATTAACTGGTTCTGCTGTTGCAAAACAATACAATGATGTTACTGTTCTCTTTACTGACTTCGTAAATTTCACTGGCATAAGCCAACAGCTTTCTCCTTCTGAATTAGTTGCTGAAATCCATAAAAACTTTACTGCTTTTGATGACATTATTGAAAAAAATGGATTAGAAAAAATCAAAACTATTGGCGATGCTTATATGGCTGTTTGTGGTTTGCCAAACATTTCTAATGACCATGCTTTACGTGTTGTAAAAGCTGCTATTGAAATTAGAGATTACGTAAATAAAAGTAATGGTTTGTTTCAAATTCGGATAGGTATTAATTCTGGTGAAGTGGTTGCTGGAATTGTAGGTGTAAAGAAATTTGCATACGACATTTGGGGCGATACTGTTAACACCGCAAGCCGTATGGAAGCTAATAGCGAATCAGGCAAAATTAACATTTCTGGTAGCACTTATTCCTTAATAAAAAATGAATTTAATTGCGAATACAGAGGTAAAATTTCTACCAAAGGAAAAGGTGAAGTTGATATGTATTTTGTTGTGGGGTGAGGGGTGAGGGGTGTGGCTTTAACTCATACCTTTTTAACCTTATAATTTACTTAGAGTACAATATAGATTTTAAAAAATATTATATTTAAAGCCATTTATAGGAAGTTTAAATTCATATTTCAATATATTATTTTTACTTTATATTCAATTTAGAAATTGATTGAAAAATAGAATTTTAATTAATATTAATTAGTTAAAAAAATGATTTGATTTATAATTGAAAATCTAAAGACTTTTTAAATGAAACATTTACCTAAAATAAATCTCTTTTATTGGGCATTAATAATTAGTGCAAACACAATGGGAGAAACAGCAGGAGATTTAATTTCTCAAACTTTTGGTTTGGGTTATGGTGGTGGGACAATTGCATTACTTGGACTATTTCTAATTGCATTAACAATTTCCATTTACTCAAAAAGTCAGAAACCAATTATATATTGGACAGTTATAACTTTGGCAAGCACATTAGGAACAACAATTTCAGATTTCGTAAGTCGTTCCTTTTTTCATTTACAATTAGGGTTTACAGAAAATCAAGGTTATACATTTGGAACAATAATTTTGATTATTACTTTAATTGCAACTTTTGGAATTTGGAAATATCATTCAAGAACAAACACAATTGAAAATGGACTGAATAAGCGAACAGAATTTTTATATTGGATAGCAATTTTAACTTCAAGTACATTAGGTACGGCATTTGGTGATTTACTTGCACATAACACACCATTAGGTTTTGACGGTGGAACTTTGCTATTAATAATCTTACTTGCTGTTGTAGTTGGACTTTACTTTTTGACAAAAATATCAAGAGAACTTTTGTATTGGTTCGCTATTATTTTGACTCATCCAATTGGTGCAACAATGGGCGACTATATGTCAAAATCCGAAGGTTTTAATTTAGGAAACATAAAAGCAAGTTTAGTTTTGCTAGTTGTATTTATTTTAGTTATTGCTATAGGACAATTGACTAAAAACAAACAATTGATGGATAATAATACTACCACTTAAAAGGGTTAGTAAAATTTTGGATGAAGAACTAAATTGAGCAATTGGTATACTTATAAACTTTAATGCAAATTTGAAAACATCTACTTCTAATTTCACTCAATATGTAATACTCCAAAAAGTTAATTTAAATTTTGAATGTTACTCAAAAACGAAAATATAAAAATTAAAATATGGACAAATCAACATCAATTAATGAACCAATTTGGAATCAATTCGGTGCAAGTATTGATATGCTTGAAAATGCTATTAAAATGTGTCCAGACCAACATTGGGACACTTCCTTAAATTTTTGGCGTACTTCTTACCATTGCTTATTTTGGACTGATTATTACTTGACAACTGAACCAAATAAATTTAAACCTCCATCACCATTCTCATTCTCAGAGTTTGATTCAGGTAAAAAGCCTGATAGGACTTACACAAAGTTGGAAATGATTTTATATTTAGAACATTGCAGACAAAAAGCAAAAAAACTTATTTCAACTCTTACTGTTGATAAGTTATTAGATAGTTGGGTTAGTTACAATAAAAATTATTCAATACTAGAAATTTTGATTTATAACATAAGGCACATTCAACATCATTCTGCTCAGTTAAATTTGTTACTAAGACAAACAATTGATGAAGCACCTAATTGGGTAAGCCAATCTAAAATTAATATCAATCAATGAATTTGACAATTGAAAATTTGATGGAAAAACAGACAAAAAACCACTACAATATAGTACCTATTTTATTATATAATTTGAACCATCCAATTAGAGAATAAATATAACAATTACGAATTTGTATTTTACCAGCATAAAACAAATTGACCGAAAATATAAAATGGAATAGTCCGAGTTAATACTTTAATAAAGAGGGTCATATTTTTACGCTAATACAACCAATTATGAATAAACATCTTCAACTAATTTTTCATAGAGAAGCAAAGAAGAAAATTAAATTTATAATTTATATACAAGATTTTAGATAATATCAATTGGGCTTTTGATATTTTGAATTATTTTTTTACTTACTTGTGTATAAATTTGAGTTGTACGAATATGAGCATGACCTAGTAATTTTTGGATAAAACTTGTGTCAACACCCATTTCAATAAGATGAGTTGTCTTGTCCTAAAATATGTTTACACAAAAAAAGTGTAAAACAAGGTCAAAAAAATCAATTAAAAGGCAGGTAAGTATTCTACCGATGTAGAGAAACACAAAATCATTCAGGAGTTGATTAAAACTCAGATTACCAAATTAGAAATTTGTGAAAAATAAACAGGAAATGAAGAAGAACAAATTAATCTAATTAGCAGAATCAAACAATTTAGAAACTATACTTAAACAAAAACAAAAAGTCATTAAATTGTAGTAAATATACTAATTATATTTCTTTAGAAAACAAAACCTTTTATGTCAAATTAAGCTTGAATTCATTTTAAACTTCTATTGAAATTATTTAACTCTAATTAATTTGTCATAATTCTAAATCTTAAGAATTAAAAATAATTTAAATAAAATAAAAAAACGGACTTTAAAAGAAGAATGACACCTAAAGTGATACATCAATCTATGAAATCCGCTTAAAACCTAACACTCTGTGGTCAGAGAGGGATTTGAACCCCCGACACAAGGATTTTCAGTCCTTTGCTCTACCAACTGAGCTATCTGACCATTAACCTATTTTTTTGGAATGCAAAGATAATCAAATATCACAAAAGAGAAAATGTTTTTTTATTTTTCATTTTTTAAAAATTTCAATTTTTAATTAACAAGTTGTATTATTTGTTTTAATATAATAATTTTGAAATAATAAATATTTCTCTAGAACTTCTTATTTAGTAATGTTACTTCATCAATACTTTAATTTTTTTTTTAATGTTAAATACTTTTCCAATTGATTCAAGGCTTTGGATATTTGGTACTAATAATGATTTATCAACTTCAGAAATTGAATATATCAACAATAAATTAGAAATTTTCATAAATAGCTGGAATACTCATGGTAAATTACTTAAAAGCAGTTTTAAAATTTTACATAAAAGGTTTATTTTGGTATCAACAGAAGATTCAATTGTAAATCCAAGTGGTTGCTCAATTGATAGTTTGATGAATTTGATAATGAATTTAGATTCTGAATTAAAAACCAATTTTTTTAATACATCAGATAACATTTTTTATAGAGATGAAAATAATGTTATCCAATCAGTTTCGAGAATTAAATTTTCAATTTTAGCTAAAGAAAATATTATTAATTCAAGAACCTTGGTTTTTGATAATGTAATTTCGAATACGAATGAATTGTTGTTTTGGGAAAAACCAGCATTTGAAAGTTGGCACAGCAGAGCATTTTCTTTGAATTAAAAAATAAAGCCCAATAAAAATAATTATTGGGCTTTGTTTTGGTATTATTATAAAATTTATTTTACAATTACCAAAGAACTTACAACTTTTTGCAAATCAGTTTCTATTGTAATAAAGTATAACCCACTTGAATAACTACTTGTATTGAACTTTAAATCTTTTACCCCAGAATCAATTTTATCATTTAATAGTTCAGCAACTTTTACTCCAAGATTATCATAAAGATTAATTTTTATATTTTGAGAAATTTTCAAATCAAAATTTAAATTTGCAAAATTATTTGTAGGATTAGGAGAGATAGAATTTACTTTTACAATTCCTGCATTCACATTTTTTGAAGTAAAATCAACTCTACCAAAATAATCAGTTAAACCAACTTTATACAAACCAGTTAATGTGGAAATCAAATAACTTTTATCTGCTTCATTATATGCAATCCCAAGAACATCAGGAGATTCACCTCCAGTAATAACAAATGGAACAAACTTCCTAAACTGTGGAGGGTTCTTTGCATAAATCTGATGAAGCTCATTTGGAAAAATAGCATTGCTTAACCTATCTTTTACTCCTTGTATAAAAGAACTTCCATCAAACGATAAAGACAATCTTTTATTCCCAATCAAACCGCTAATTGCAGTTTCTGGTTGCAATACAGACCCATCAACAGGATTTAAAATGGACATCTTACCATTCTCACCTGGGGAAGTAATAGCTAAGCCAAGAGGAGTGAATGTAATTCCATTGAGTGAAGTTGATGTTACACCAGTAATTAAACTAGGATTCCCTGTTGTATCAATCTTATAAATTTTTGAGTTTGAAAAATCTGATTTGCTTGATAAACCATAAAATTCGTCTTTACTTGAATTGTAAGCTAAATCAATTATTTTATTATCAATGTTTGAAATTTGAAAACTTTTAATTAAAGTAAAATTACTCATTGAATAAACAAACATAGAATCTTTACCATCTGAAGATTCGTATGTTCCCCAAAGTTCATCTTTTCTTATTTCAATAGCTTCTAACTGGTGTAATTTAGTACTTACATTTAAACAATTTGGTTTTGCATTAATAGTAAAATTATTAGAAAATATTTCTCTATTTGAGCTAATTTCTACAACTTTAATTTTTGCATTTTTTGTTTTTGTAAATGGTAACAATATTGAATCACCTGTTGGTTGAATATTATCTCCAACCAAGTCAAATGAGAACCCACCATCATAAGAAATATAAATTTTAATAGGAGTATTAAATCCTGAAACTTTAACATTCATTTTACCTGGAGAGCTTAATTGTTCACCACCATTTGGATAAATGAAAGAAACTTGTGGTTCAATATTATCAATACTAACTTTCCACATTGATCTTCCATGAGTACAAGCAATAAGACTTCTACTTAAATTATGTATTTTTAAGTCAGTTACTGGTGACCTTGCTAAACCATCATTAAAAGGTTGCCAAGATCCACCTCCGTCTAAACTTACAAACACGCCAACAT
This sequence comes from Chlorobiota bacterium, assembly GCA_016700335.1. NCBI lineage: Bacteria > Pseudomonadati > Chlorobiota > Chlorobiota bacterium. The sequence continues at coordinate 1,825,140 of CP065014.1, forward strand.
CGGTACCAACAAACAAATGATTATTATTTTTAGGATCTATTTGAATAGTACTTACAGGAGCATCAGGTAAATTCCCAGAAATATTTTTGAAACTAGTTCCACCATCATCACTTCTAAAAACATGCCCACTTCCATATCCAGAAACAGTGTAATATATTCTATTTAACTCATTAGGATCGTATTCTAAATCTCTTGCAAATCTTGAAGGAGTACCAGTTGAAGTTTTCCAATTTTCACCATAGTCACTTGATACCCTTACCTGACCTCCTCTTGATGCTACAGCAATTAAATCTTTATTTATTGGAGAAAGTCCAACAGCAGTTATAGTTCCTGAGTTACCAGAATTTAATTTTTTGAAACCTTGTCTTTCACTCCTCCATAATGCCTTTTGACCTGAATAAATAGCAAAGTTAACTGGCGAAACTTCTAGTGGAGATTCCCATTCACCTTGATCATCGATTCCAGTTAAACCAGTAGAATTTGTTTTAGGTGAAGCAATTTCAACTCGTCTAATTCCTTCACCATTTGGTGTTTCAGTAAAAATAAAATCTGGTTCTTGAGGATCTACAACTGTATAAAAACCATCACCACCACTCATATTAATCCAATTCTTATTGAATGAAGTTGTTCCAACACTTCCCCACGAACCATTATCTTGAGAACCTCCAAAAACTCGAAAGTTTCTAGTTTGATCAATACCTAATCTATAAAATTGGGTTATTGGTAATTTAGTTGTAATTGAAGAATATTTATCACCTCCATCAACAGAAACATATAACCCACCATCATTTGATGCAAAAATTACCTCTGGTTGATCTGGATCAAATTTCATTGTCATTTGATCTGCATGTACAGTATTTGGATCATCTCTTTGTTTGTAATAATCTGTCATGTTAGAAAAAGATGTACCTCCGTTAGTAGATCGATAAATATCAATACCACCAACAAAAAGAATATTTTCATCATTCGGATAAACAGCAATATAAAAATTATGAAATGTTTGTCCGTTAAACCATCCTCTACCTCCAGTATTACTTTCTCTAGGAGATGTTATAGTTTTAGTCCAGTTAATACCTTTATTTGTACTTTTATAAACATCTGCGTAATCAGCTGTGTCGTTTGCATGAGCTATCAAAGCATAGACAATATTTGGATTAGACTCACAAACTGTGATAGCACTTCTATTACCTGATGAAACACCTGAACTTGAAGTGACAAAGGTAACACCAGCATCTACAGATTTTTTTATTGAACCATTATTAGTAATATAAACTTCATCATTATTTGTTGGATTAACAGCCATATCTTGAACTTGCATTCCAGTTGCAATTTTTGACCAAGTTAATCCAGCATCAATAGATCTATAAAAACCTGCATTTGTATTAACTCCACCAACATAAATAATATTTGGTTTTGTTTTGTGTACAATAATTTTTGATGATGAACTTACATTAGATAATCCAATATTTTTCCAATTTAAACCACCATCTATTGTTTTGTAAACTCCAGTTCCTGAATAAGTATTAGGAGTAGCTACTGAAATTGGGAATTCACCAGTACAAGCATATACAATATCAGGGTTTGTGAAATCGATTGCAATATCTGAGATATTTAATGATTCCATTTTATCGAAATTTGTTTTCCAAGAATCTCCTCCATCAGTTGTTTTCCAAACTCCACCATAAATTCCACCAGCATAAATAGTACCAGATTTAGTTGGATGAATAGCAAAACCACGAATTCTTCCTCCCTGATTAACTGGTCCTATTTCCTCCCAGTTATTAGTTGCTTGTAATGAATATTTAAGTTTTTTTTCATCTAAAATCTTTTCCATATTAATAGTATTTCTCATGGCATTAATATGTGCTCCAGCAGGTATTTCCTCATATGGGAAAGCTCTTTGACTATAGAACCAATAATCACGAGAACCTACGTCCTCATATTCATTAGATTCTTTTATTGTCATAAGTTTTCTAATATTTAATGACCTATCTTTCTGTTCCTCTAGTTTTTTTAGAGTAGATTTTCTATCAACTTCATCAGTTTGAATACTTTGTGCATTCAATATCAATAAAGTTGACATGTAGACAATTGAAGTGAGACAACCAAATTTTCTTAGCATATTAAAGAGGATTATATAATTGGATTATTTAATATTTAATAAAATAGAACAAATTTTTTATAATTATTGATTGACACAAAATTTATTATTTTGTTTCAGTACTAACAAATTTATGAATTATATTTTTTAAGTTATTTTATGGGCAAACTTTACTCTACCAACAGAATCATGAATTTGAATATTAATTGATTCCTTATTAAAATTCATCCAAACATAACCTAAATTAGTTAAAGCATATTCAGTATCATCTTTCCAAGTAGTGTTATGATGAGTGCATCCACCACCGCTAACCAAGTAAGTAACTCCTTTCTTTGGTTTTAATAAATGAACTTCATGATTATGACCACACATATATAAATTTACATTATACTTAACAAACAATGCTTCAAATGTATTTATCATTATTTGAGAAGTATTATGAAAACCGTTTGAATATACTGGATGATGCCCAACAACAATTTTCCATTTTGCATTACTTCCTTTTAACTGACGTTCCAGCCAATTGGATTGTTTTAATGTAAACTCATCATTTTCAGCATTTACCAAATCCGAATCAATCACAAAAAGTTCTACATTTGAACCATCGTTTGAATTAAATAATTTAGAATAATAATAATTTGGTAAGTACCATTGAGGGTTAATTTTAGAATATTCAATTTCAGCTCTTTCATTCCCATAATAATCATGATTACCTAAAGCTGGATAAAATACTTGGTTCAACCCATTTTTTTTATAAATATCTGTAAACTTTCTAGTCCATTGTTCATCTTCAATGCCAGTAACACCTGTTGGATAAAAGTTATCACCAGTTGAAATTATATAATCACAACCAAATTGTTTGGCTGTTAAACTCATTGCCTTAGCCACTTTCAATTGATTATAATCTCCCATACCCCAATCACCAAAAACAATAAATCTAATTCCAATATTATTGGGGATTGAAAATGGAATTGCTGGAGGAACTGATTTTGCATTAAACACTTCGCTTGCCCCTCCCCTTTCATTCCATACAGTGAGAAGACTTTCTCTAATGCCTTGAGTACAACCCCACAAACCTGATAGGAAAGCTGTTAAACCCGCTCCTAACCATTTAAAAAAACTTCTTCTATTTAAATTCTCCATCCTTATTAATTATTAAACTAGTTCTACAATACTTCTTTCTCCAAGCATAAACCTCTGCACTTTTGGTCTTCTACCTGAATGAATAATTTCAACTTCATTTGCAAGAATACTTCCTTCAATTCTGATGTTAATATCTGTTACTTTTACTTTATCCATCAAAATTGAATATTCAACTTCGCAATTAATTAATGTACAATCTTTACCAATGGAACTATAAGGTCCAATATATGAGTTAATAATTTTAGATCCCTTACCAATTATTGCGGGTCCTCTAACTCTACTATTTATAACTTGTGCACCTAATTCAATAACAACATTACCAGCAATATCACTTTCAAGATCAAACTCCCCTGAAATATTTTCTTCTTGTTTACTCAACACTAACCTATTTGCTTCTAATAAATCAAGTGGCATTCCTGTATCTTTCCACCAACCTGTTATTTCAGAGTAATCGATTTTATAATTATTCTTTAATAACCAATCATGAGCGTCACTAATTTCTAACTCACCTCTTTTTGAAGGTAAAATTGAATTAACAGCTTTAAAAATAGATGAATTGTAAAGATAAATTCCACTAACTGCAAACTCAGATTTTGGAATCGTTGGTTTTTCGATTATTGAAATTATTTTACCGTTTACATCAAATTCAGGTACACCAAATCTTTCTGGATCTGGAACTTTTGCTAATGTTAATAAACAATCGGATTTATTCTTTTCAAAAATTTCTACAAATCTATTTATTCCACCAATAGTTATGTTATCACCTAAATAAAAAACAAATGATTCTCCATTTATAAATTCTTCAGATATCTTAACAACGTGAGCTAAACCCAAAGGTTCATTTTGCCAGATATATGTAATTTTAGAACCAAAATCTTCACCATTTTTAAAATAATTTTTAACTTCATTACCATTCTCAGGCGAAACAACAATTCCAATATCAGTTATACCAGAATTAACAACTGCTTCTATAGCATACTGTAAAATTGGTTTATTAGCTATTGGGATTAAATGTTTATTTTGAGTATGAGTAATTGGACGAAGCCTAGTACCTCTTCCACCAGCGGTTATAAGTGCTTTCATATGGTAAAATTACAAATAAAAATTGTAGATAATGTTATGTCCTGAATTAAGTTTAAGGAATAAATAATTATCTTATACAAATCTAATTAATTTTTGGGAAATTTTGTTTTTTGAATAACATAAGCTTATCGAGTAGCAAGTATTTGATTCTATATGCGGGTTAAATTATTATATAGAAAACCGCTTAATTTGTATAGACTTTTACTGATTTTCTATCATTAATTTTACATCCTAAAATATTATCTTCCTATAAGCAAACAATTCTCTCAGCTATTGTTTTTTCATCTCGATTTACTTTTTTTGTAATTCTATTTTGAAAATTATTAAATATTTACTAATTAAGTCACCTTGATTCAAGTCTTCAAATTTTAAAGCAAAAAAAGCCCCATGAATAAATAATTCAAGGGGCTTTTTTTTTAAACAATTTTATCCTTCTATATCAGGATTTTTTTCATTGTTAGAAGAATCTTCAGCAACAATTGTATTTGATTCAACTTCAACTTCAGATTCAGTTGAATTAACAACTTCTTGAACAACTGCCTGAGATTCTACGATAACTTCTTCTTTATTAAGAGTAGTAGAAATTTCTTCAACACTTGGAGCTTCATTAATTTCATTTAATATTGGCACATCATTAATAACATTTGTTTCAATAAAATCATCAGTTTTTAATGAAGTATTAATATCAGAATCTGAATAGTTTGGTTTAAAATCAGCTAAATCACCAAAAGCAAATTCACTTTCTAAAGGGGCAGCAGCATCACCTAAATCAACAAGGATATCACTTTTTGCATTTGAATCTGATTGAGGAACTGGATGTTCAACAAAATAAGCAGCTTGTTCGTCTTCAGGTAAACTTCTTAAGGCATCAACAGCTGATAAAATAATCTTTCTTTGTTCAGCATCAAACTCTATGATTTTTAAAGGAAGAATATCCCCAATTCTAAAGAATTGAGAGACATTTCTAACAGGAGCAAATGCTAATTGAGAATTTGGAACATATCCTTCAACTCCATGTTTAATTTCAACTACTACACCTTTATCTATAATTCTTGTAATAGTTCCTTTCATATCTGTTCCAATTTTAAAATCATCAACACAATCTTCCCAAGGATTTGGTGTAACTTGTTTATGACCTAAAGCAATTCTTCTTTGAACAGAATCTACACCTAAAATAAGAACTTCTAATTCATCTCCTTTTGCTACAACTTCACCTGGATGACGAAGTTTCTTTGTCCAGCTTAAATCAGAAATATGAACTAATCCTTCAACTCCTGTTTCAAGTTCTGCAAATACTCCAAAGTTAGCTAGATTTTTAACAACTGCTTTTTGAATTGAACCTATAGGATATTTTTGTAATAAAATTTCCCAAGGATCTGCTTCAAGTTGTTTTATTCCTAAAGATATTTTCTTTTCTATTTTATCTATTGCTAAAACAACACATTCTACTTCTTGACCCATATTAAACATTTGTGATGGATGCTTTACATGTTGTGTCCATGACATTTCTGAAATATGAATCAGACCTTCTATTCCTTTCTCTATTTCAATGAAAGCACCATAATCTGTTAATGAAACAATTTTTCCATTTACTTTTTGTCCTATAGTAATTTTAGAATCAATATCATCCCATGGATGAGCAATTAATTGTTTGATACCTAAAGATATACGTTTAGTTTCTTTATCGTACTCAATAACAACTACTTGAATCTCTTGATCTAATTGAACTACTTCTGATGGATGGTTAACACGTCCCCATGATAAATCTGTTATGTGTACTAATCCATCAACACCACCTAAATCAACGAATATACCAAAATCAGCAATTGCCTTTACAATACCTTTCAACACCATTCCCTTCTCAAGTTTTGTAAGCATTTCCTCTCTTTGTGTTGCCAATTCTTCTTCAAGCAATACTTTATGAGATACTACAACATTCTCATTTGGATGATTTATCTTAACAACTCTAACATCTAACTCACGCCCAACCAATGCATCAAAATCTCTTACAGGACGAACATCAACTTGTGAACCTGGTAAAAATGCATCAATACCTAGTAAATTTGCTACTAAACCACCTTTAGTTCTTCGAGTAAGAGTAACTTTAACAACTTCTTGAGTTTCGTGTAATTTAAGAACTTTTTCCCAAACTTGAAGAAAGTCAACTTTTCTACGATTTAATTTTAATTTTCCATCGTTATCTTCAGTTGCTTCAACCATAACCTCAACTTCATCACCTGCTTTAATATCAGGCATACTTAAAAATTCACTTCTTGGTATTGTAGCCTCAGATTTATAACCAATATCAACAGTTACATTTCCATCAGCCACAGATACAACACGCCCTTTAACTACATCATTTTGATTAACTAAAGTAACATTTTGTTCGTAAATTTTCATTAACTCAAGATACTCTTCTGGAGTATAACCACTATGAACTAAATACTTGAGTGCTCTGCCTTTTAAATTAGTTTCCTGCATAAAAGTTTTGTAAATTTGTTCGTAACTAAATCAATTTATTTTGCTATTTAAATAGTTTATGTATGACAGTCTTATTTTTAACAAACTACGCAGCTGTAATACTTAAACTTCTTCAAACCACAATAATAAATAATTGTAATTACGATAGAAAGATTAGAATTAATAATTTTTGTTAATTAACGTAGTTCAACCCATACCAATATTTCGGGCAGGGTTGCAAAAATAACTTAACTTTTGTTAATGACCAAATTTTCCATAATTAATCATTTCATAAATGTCTTTTAGTAATAAATATAATTTTAATATATATCAAGTATTTTATTCTATTACGTTAATTTTCTGTTTAATCAGCTTAGATTTTAGCAACAATCTTTTAAAGGATTTCTATCTCTATTCTAGCTTAATGATATCATGTTCTATTTTTTTATATTTTGTTTTTTGGATAATTAACAAGAATAAAATAAATGTAACTTTAAATTTTGTTTTTATTATAGCTATTGTAAGTAGGTTAATTGTTTTACCAATGAACCCAACATTATCGGATGATGCTTATAGATTTTTATGGGATGGAAGATTAATTGTAAATAATGTAAACCCATACAAATTAGTTCCTTCGGATTCAGGATTAAAAATCTTTCAAGATGAACTGTATAACCATCAAGCTTATCCAAATTTTCATACAGTTTATCCTCCGTTAACTCAGTTTTTTTTTGCAATTAGTTACTATATAGGAAAATTATTTTCAAGTAACTTATTGTCAGGTTTTTTTGTTTTAAAAATCATTTTTTTTATATTTGAATTACTTTCAATTGTATTATTATACAAGATTATAAATAAAATCAAGAAACCAAATAATTTACTAATTCTTTATGCATGGAATCCATTAGTTATAATTGAAATTTGTGGACAAGGGCATACTGACGGGCTTTGGGTATTTTCTATGTTAGCTTTTTTGTATTATTTTTCAAAGAATAAAAGAGCATTATCAGCTCTATTTTTATCTTTTGGTGTTTCATTTAGAATATTGCCAATTATTCTCTTTCCATTATTTATAAAATTCAATAAGAATAAAAAACTGTTAGTTTCAATTGTATTGATTGTTTCAACATTGTTTCTTTGCATTCCATTATTAGAATTAGAATCACTTATCAATACTGTAAATGTACTTAAGAAATTTACAAATTATTTTGAATTTAATGGAGGGGTTTATTACTTAATAAAATTTTGTTTAGATTTGTTTCATATTAAACCTTCAAATTATTTCACAGGATTAACCTTATCAATTTTAACAATTGTTATTACTTTATTAATAACTTTTAAAAAAAATATTTACAAACTTGACAATGATTTTCTGATTGATTTAATAAATAGAATTTTAATTATTTTAACAATTCAAATTTCATTTTCAGCTAAAGTTCATGTTTGGTATTATATAACACCTTTGTGTATTTCAATCTTATCAAACAAAATTAACTTTAGAAATGCTTGGCTTTGGATGTGTTGTATTGCGCCATTAACATATTACAAAAATTTTAACATTTTTGAACTAAATCAATTAATTTTTATTGTTATAGAATGGCTAATTTTCTTTTATTTAATTTTTAATAAACCAATTTACAGAGTAGTAACAAATTTGTTTAAAATTCAATTAAATAGTTAACCTTATCAGATTTAAAACTTTATTTTAATGCTGATAAAATCTGGGCTGCACGTGTTCCTTGAACAGATTTAGGATTAATTTCAACCACTTTTTTTAACCAATATAAAGTTGAATCTTTATTCTTGTTTACAACTTGTAAAAGAGCATATTGATAACAAGCAATTTGGTGCTTTGGATTCTTTGCAATTATTGCTCTATGCTCTTCTAATGAGCCTTCTAAGTCACCAGATTCATACATAGAATACGCCATATCTGTTCTTGCATCTAAATTATCTGAATTTTTATAAACATAATTTTTGTACTGTTGTAATGCCTCATTATACATTCCAGCATCATATAACGCATTAGCTAATTTTAAATTTAATGAGTCAGTTGGATTTCCTAAATACGATTTTTTTAAATCTTCAATTAGCTTTAATTGTCCTGGAGTAGCATTAACTTTTGATTCTGTTCCCTGATTTTTATTAATACTTGAATGTGGATCAATACTATCTCTTTCTGAAACAATTTCTTGTTTAGGACCTTTCACTTCCTTAGGTGTTGAAACAAAATAAATAATGAAACTTAAAAATGTAATTCCAATAAATAAATACAAAATGTCTTTAACTGATAGTACATTAGATTTAAATTCATTTGAAACATTTTTAGTAATTGAATCAGATTCTAATTTATCATTTACTATTTCATTTGATAATTGAATATTATCAGAAATTTCAACATTATTAGTTAATAATTCTTCACCACAATTCTTACAATTTACATCAGAATTTTCACATAATGCCCCACAACCAATACAATACTTTTTATTTTTCATTTGTTAATGTAAACTTTTGATTTAAATTTTTGAGCATCATATCTATTAATATTGGAACTGATTTAATTACTGGAATATAATTTTCTAACTTAAAATTTTTATTTTGAATGGAATTTTCTAAACCTTTACAGATTACTTTACTTAACAATAAATATAAAAAGATTTAAAATATATTTAATGGTTTAAATATTAATGAGTTAAAATAACATTAATAAAACCATCTATTATAAACACTAATTCAAATTCAGTTATTTCCTGTCTTTTTAAACTGAATCTAATATTTCTGATTTAACCAATTATTATTTATTTTTGAACAAATACAACTTTATGAAAATTTTTACATTAATTTTAACTCAAATACTATTTACATTTGTAATGCAATCTTGTTCGGAAGAACCTAAAGAAGAATTACCAAATAAAAATAATGTTGTTTTAGATGAACCTATATTATTACCTTTTGAATCAACTAACGATTTGTTAGATGTAAAATTGAAAATTAAAGAAAAAAAATTTGATAAATATAACAATCTGGTTTTAAGATTCGAAACAGCTGGCATTGAATTAGGATTACCATCTCAAAATGAACAATCAAAAGGAGTTGTATATTCTAAAGATGGTGCTTATTTGTGTATCATTTTTGATGGTAAATTAATTCAAAAAACTAATTTACTTGATTCAATTGTAATTCCAAAAATATATGGTGGAAGTCATTTTCTAAATGCTTTCATTTGCAGAAGTTGGGGTGAAAGTCTTAAAAATAATGAGTCTAATATAACTGATTCAATTGGGGTTGAAATTAAAACTGTAGATAAGAAAAAAACAATTGAAGCAAAAAATTCTATATCAATTAAAGACTCTTTAATTATTGATTCAACTTCATTAAATGATCCATTTATTTTCATTTGTTCACCAAATTCAGAACAATTTTCTATTAATGAAGGTAATAATATTCTTTTAGATTTTCAATGTAAAAATGTTGTACTATCAGATTCTAACTTTAAGATTAGAGTTAGTATTGATGGAAAGAATTTAGGTACTATTTATGATAACAAGCCAAGAATTTTAGCTGGGACAAGAAAAGGAGTCCATTTAATTAAATTAGAATTATTGACTTCTGAAGGAAAAATTACCCAAGGTAAATATGCAGTTGCAGAAAGAAGTTTTCAAATTACAAACTAATATATTACTTAAACAAATGAAAAAATCAAGAAGAGATTTTTTATCTAAAACTGGAGTAGCAACAATTATTGGTACATCAATTTTACATAAAAATGCTACAGCTTTATTAGATACACCTCAAGGTAATTCCCCTCAAGGCAATACAAATCAAACATCTGGTAAAACTACTAAACATGAATTACCAGCTTTGCCTTATGCTTATAATGCATTAGAACCATTTATTGATGAGACTACCATGAAATTACATCATGACAAACATCATCAAGCATATGTAGATGGCTTAAATAAAGCAGAAGGTGAGTTAGCAAAAGCAAGAGTAAATAATGATTTCTCAATGATTCAACATTGGTCAAAACAATCAGCTTTTCATGGTGGTGGACATTTTTTGCATTCTCTTTTTTGGAGAATAATGGCAGCTTCAAATAATGGTGGTGGTGGAAAACCTAATGGTGTTTTGTTGGATAAAATTATTGAGGATTTTGGTTCATTTGAAATTTTTCAAAAACAATTCAATTCTGCTGCAACAACTGTTGAAGGTGGTGGTTGGGCAATATTACATTACAGAAAACAAGATAACAGATTAATAATTCTTCAAGCAGAAAATCAACATAAATTTTCACAATGGGGTACAACTCCTATTTTGGCAATTGATGTTTGGGAACATGCTTATTATTTAAAATATCAGAATAAAAGAACTGATTACGTTAACAGTTGGTGGAATGTGGTAAATTGGAATGAAGTATCAAAGAATTTTATTGAATTGACAAAGTAAAATAGTTTTCTATAAAATATAAAAAAAGCGGAAAGAATTATCTTCCCGCTTTTTTATTAAATCACCAAAATTTTATTTTACCACAACTATTTGTTTTGTAAATGTTTTATCACCAACTTTTAAACTAATTGTGTAATTCCCACTTGAAAATCCATCAGTTGATATATTTGCTTTATTAGGACCTACATTTGTATTTAACAATCCTTCTGAAACTTTCTCTCCATTTACATTAAACATGGAAAACTCTGCTCTTTTGTTAGTATTAGAATAAAATTCAATATTCAATGCATCAGTAACTGGATTTGGGAATAAATTAAATTGATTTTCAACTGTATTATCATTTATACCAGCAGGTGGAACCTTAACACCCCAATTTGATTGGATTACTTCATTGGTAGTTTTGTTTTGTAAGAATGCAACAACTTCTAAGTTTTCAAAATTTTCTACTGAATGTTCAGTAGCTAATTTAATTCTATTAGCTGAAGCTCCATCTTTTGATAATCTATAGCTACCTTTAAATTCATAATCAAAACTCTTAGTAACTTTTGTACCTTTTGTTAATCCAGTAAATGCAGTTCCATTTTGATCTGGTAACATTTTCTTTACTACATCTTCAAATTCAACTTCACCATTTGTTTTAACATTTTTTGTTGTTAATTTTTCGCAAATTAAAACTTGCAATGTATGAGTTCCTGTTAAATCTTGTAATGGAGTCATATCAACGTCAACATGAACTTTATTTCCAACCATTGAAAAATTTGCATTTAATTTTAATGTATTTTCTCCTTCTGAAAATTGTTGAAAAAGATCTTCAGTATAAGATTGGGCATTACCATTCCATCCACCATTTACTTGCATATTTGGGATAGCATTTACCTTATAGTAATTTCTACGAGCAACAGTTTCACTTGTACAGTAAGGGTCTCCAGTTCCTGGAAAATCTTGTTGATATTTAACAACAGTAAATTCTCTATCGCTATGATCATTTAAAACGTTTTTTAAATTTGCGTTACCGGGATTACAAGGAGGACAAGTTGAAGAAGTAAACACTTCGTGTAAAATTTTTCTTTCAGGAGGCATTTCTTTAATATTCAATGTAAGGCTTGCTTTGTCATCACCTGGATTGCCATCACTACTTCCATTTATTTTTGATACCCAAACTTCTATATCTTTAGAGCCAGATCCAGTAATTGCAAAATTAGTTGGATGAGTTAAAGTTGCAAATTCCATTGGTGCAATATTTAATCCACCGATTATTTTAGAAATAGGTGCACCGCCATCAATTGCATAACTTAATTCAACTTCAGTCACAGGCTTTGCTCCAAGGTTGCGGAAATATCCAATTACAGGTGTTTCTTTATCTGTAACAAAAAGAACTGGTTTCATTTTAACACTAATACCTGACATATCATAATCTGGTTGAACTCCAGGAGCAAACATCCAATAAGAGTTATCACCAGGAGTAAAGTCATTTGTTTTATTTGCTCTTGAGCCTAATTTTGGTGAACCATCAACCATTAATGCTCTTTTAGAATCAAATTGAACTCCGGCAGTGATTTGACAATTTTCTGAACAAAGTGCTCCTCCAGTAACACATAATGTTTTAACATCAACAATGTATATTTTATTAGTTGTTTCTTCAAATACAATTGCCCAATATGTCCAACCCTCAGGTATATTATCATCTGTAAAGAAATTAAAATAAACCCAATGCTGTCTTCTTGGGCTTGATCCAAATGTTCTTTTAAGAATTGTACTAGCGTAAGTTGTTGTTCCACTTACTGCTTCTCTTGATTGAGAAATACCCCAAACACAAACAGATTTATCTGGAATAGATGCTGATGGTAATGTTGTGTTTTCAACTGGTGGTGCAACTGTTGTTGATGTAGAAAAAGTAACAACTCCATTAGATGATACTTTGTATTTATTTACAACTTCACCGTTAAACTTAAATGAGATTGGTAATGTTTGTTCAGGACTCCAAACAGGATCCCCATTTGCACCATCAAGAACAACAGTCCAACCAGCTATTGGTGTTTGTGCTGAATAAGGATTTTCTGATTCATTGTTCAATCCTCCAGGATTCGTTCCTGCATTCAAGAAAGGCATTTGATAGTATTCTACTTGAGCAAAAACTCTAGTACTGATAAGCCCAATTACGGCAATCAATAATAATTTTCTCATTTTGATTTGTTTATTTAATTTATAAAAAGAAAAATTTATTTCAATGTTGCAACTTAGTATTTTTTTTTATTATACACTAATATATTTATGAATAATACAATTTATTGTTTAGGTAAAAATTATCCACTTCATGCAAAAGAAATGGGTTCTAATTTACCATCAACTCCTGTAGTTTTTATCAAGCCATCAACTAGTTATAACATTACAAATAAAATTTCTATTCCTGAAATTTCAAATGATATGCATTATGAAGTTGAATTGGTTTGTAGGATTTCAAAAGATGCTGAAAACATTTCTGAAAAAGAGGCTTTAGATTTTATTGATGCTTTTGCTATAGGAATTGATTTTACATTAAGAGATATTCAGAATAATGCTAAAAAAGAGGGTAACCCTTGGTCAATTTCTAAAGGATTTTTTGGGTCAGCTTCTGTTGGGAGTTTTATTGATAAAATTGATATTCAAGATTACAATAACCTAAAGATTTCACTAAAATTGAATGGTGAATTAAAACAATTTGGTTATACAAAAAACATGATTTTTAAAATCCCATTTATAGTATCATATTTATCTAATATTTTTACTTTAAAATCTGGTGATCTAATTTTTACAGGCACTCCTGAAGGTGTTGGGAAAGTTGATATTGGTGATGTTCTTGAATGCTCTATTGTTGATTATGTAAAAAGTAATTTAATAGTAAATGTTGTATAAATAATACTAAAAGTAATTATCAAGCAATTTTAGGTGGCAATAAAACTTCAAATTTTGTTTGAGGACAAATAAAAATTGAATGTGGGTTTTGCATTTCTTGTTGAGTTAGAATACCTAATTTCTCAAACATTGAAAAATATAAATTTATTGGCTTACCAATAGTAGAAACAATTTTTTCGTGCCAAACTGAATATGTACCCATAACACCATTACTTCTATAATAGTATCCTTTTACTGGATGTGTTAAAATTAGTTCTTGATCTATTAAAGAAATGAATCCCTCTTCAAGTCTTATTGGTACACCTGTGTCTTCTATTTCTATATCAGCACTACACCAATCAGATTTAATTTTATAATAAAAATTTTTGTATTTATTTAATGAAAAATCGTACTCGCAATTTATCTTATAACTAGCATAATACCAAGGAATTTTCCAAAGAAATTTTGCTATGAAAACTAAATATGAAGCTAATGTAGTACCAAAAAACCAAACACATGGTTCTTTTGTAACTTTATCAATAACATAAACTCTATAATTTGTTTGTCCAAAACAAAACTTAAAAAATGGGAAGAAGTTTTTAAAATGAAAATTATAATCATAAAAAGGTACAACACTTAACATAGCCATTAACTTTCCATTAATGTTAAATTCTTGAATATCGAATTTATCTTGAGGAACAATTTTTAAGAGTCTTTCTATTGGTAATGAGTAATTTATTAATGCAAAATTATGTAAAGTAGTATCAATATCTAAAAACGAGTTTTTAGATTTTTTCAATCTAATATTTAATAAAGATTCTGAATCATTGTTTAACATATTTTATAAATAATCTAGATAAAAAAACTTTTCAAGTTTAAATTAACCTTACTCTAAAATTTTTATTCATTAATAAAAAATTGAATTAATAAAATTTATAACTTGCTAGTAAGGTTAACCCTAAATCCAGTAAATGGGTTTACAGTCCTACAAACTCCACCAGTACAAACTACTCCTCCTCTTTCAGAACCATATTGTAAACCAAAATTATGAGTATTGCCAATTCTGTAAGTGAAGCCTAAAACTGGCCAGAGAGATTGTTGATTTTGTTCATTTTTAACTGTTGAATATTCAATTCTACTATTAAAAGATAACTTTGAGCTTGCAGTATATTCAAATACTAAATAAATGTTATTAAAATGTCCATCAAACTCAATTGTATTAATTACAGTATCCTTCACTGCTTTTTTCTTTGATTCAAAAGCTTGTTGTAATTCTAATATTGCATGAAGTTCTGTTGATTCACTTAACTCTATAAAAGAAGCCAACATCAAAGTTGTTGATTCATTTTTTTCAGTTTTAGATGGATGAGTTGAAGCAGGTTCAGTATAAATGTAATTTTTCTTCAATTGAACTCCACCTATAAAACTTAATTCAGAGTTTAATTTGAACTCAGATGACAAAAATATTTCTGAATAAGGTGAATAGATTGAATCACTAAATGAAGGTAATATTCTAGATTCAGCAACAGATTTAACTAATATATTGTTAACAAGATTATATCCAAAATGTCTACTTCCAGCTGAGAAAACTCCTGAAAAACTCAATTTTTCATTTACATTATAACTTCCCGAAACCATAATTCCTACCTCATCATTTACTTCCTGTTGGTGAGGATTTCTGGCTAATAATGCTTTGTCATGTTCAGGTATTAATGTTGGTGGTTGTTGAATTGGTAATACCCTAGTTGATAACGGAGGATTCTGTTGCAAGTCAGGGTGAACTATATCAAAACTGTAATCTTTATATTCAAAGTTTAAACCAAAATCTTCATTATTATAACCAAGCATGCCGTAAATACCATAACCATTAATTGGTGCTCCGTTTAAATCTGAAATAGCAGAACTATCCAAAGGAGAATTTTTGTAAGCATAATTAAAAAAACAAGACAAATTATCATAATTTGCTTTCAAATATCCTTCTCTTAAAAAAGTTTCATAAGGCACTTGAAGAAATTTATTTTTCAAAGCTGAAACTGCTAAATAAGAACCACCTAAAGCAATTTCAGATATAGGCCTGTATTCTCCTGATCCACCTCTTAAGAGATAATCTTCAAATCTTGAATTATGAATAATTGGTGCATAACTTAAGATGCCACCAAATAAACTCGCTGAAATATTTTCATCTTCATAATCTACTTTTGCTCCTTGAGTTTCAGTGTTAAAGCCTATTGGACGGCTTTCGTAAGTATTCATAACTAAACCTCTTCCAATCAAATTATAAAAATTTCCACCTCTTGCTTTAATATTATCTTTAGTAAACTCAACAAAATAACTTGATATTCCAATTGTATCTCTACCTTGTTCCCTTGGTTTATCTAGTTCAGCTTTGAAACCAAAATTAAAATTTCCGATATTAAATTTTGTATTAAATACATTCTCAAGATATTCTTTTTTTAACTCATTATTATCTGTATCAAACTGACTACCCGCTCCTGCTCTAAATTCATTTGCAATTGAATACGTGATTGTTGGTGTTACTTCAATTTCATTATTTGATTCAGCTTGTTTAATTTCAATTAAGGGTACTTTTAAAGTATCTTTTTCAGAACTTTCAGATTCTTGAGAATAAGTTTTATTTAATAATCCAAAAAATAAAATTAATAAGGTAACCTTGTAAATTTTAAACATAATCGGTTTTAATGAAGTAGTAATTGAAATGAAATAATAACTGCAAAGTAATAAAAAAAAACGAAGCTACATAATTGAATTTGTAACTTCGTTTAATACATTTTTTAAAGTTTTAAAGAATCAATAAATTTATTTAACTAAAGACATAACTTTATCAAAAATCTTTTTTTCATCTCCTTTCAAATATCCTTCATGTTTTTCAACAATTGAACCTCTTTTGTTAAAGATAACAGTGTAAGGAACATTATCACCATTCAATGCTTTGAAAATATCTGAATTACTATCTATAAGTACTGGAAAAGTATAACCTTTTGATTTAACATATGGTGCTACCTTTGCCATAGTTTTAGTATTATCAATTGAAACAGCAATATATTCAACACTTTTCTCTGTTAATTTGCTATAAAGATTATTCATAGCTTCTTGTTCTTTTTTGCAAGGTTCACACCAAGTAGCCCAAAAACTGACTATAGTAACTTTACCACTTGCAATTGATGCTATTGATTTTTGACCTCCTGAAACATTTGTTAGCAACTTTGTTAAAGTTGAAGAATTTTGAGCAGAAGTAAAATTATTCATTGTCAATGTCAAAAAGAATATGACAAGAATTAATTTAAAAGAATTTAATTTCATTTGAGTTGTAAAAAATTATATAATTATTAAGTTAAATTTATATCTCGATTGACAATTTGAGAATCTAATTAGTTTAAAAATAAATCTCTAAATTAATTAAAACAATCAGTCGTTAACTAACAGATAACCTGCTTCCATAGCAAAAACATCTCTTATAAAAGGAACTGGTTTTAATATATTAGCACTTAGAGCAGGTAAACCAAATTTCATTTTAAAAACTGGTCTTAGGAAAAATAACTTCTCATCAAGAATTCTGTATCCAGAATCAAGGCTTGCTTTTCTGAATTTTGAAGTAGTCATTCTAATTTCTTTAATCCTTTGAACTTCAATTACATCAGCTGCTCTTCCATCTTTAATCAATTTATTAAAAATAAATTTTGGTAGTAAATGAACAAATGGAATTTTAGATATTTTATTTAATAACAACTGCTGATGACCTCCAAAAGGTGAATAATATGGTGGGAAAGTAACATATAGAATACCTCCAGGTTTTAACATTTTTTTTATATTTACTAATGCTTGTTTTTCATCATCAAGATGTTCAATAACATCTCTTAACAATGCAATATCAAATTTACCTATCCATTCTTCAGTTGGTTCATTTGTTATTACATCATGATTAGTATATTCAATAGTTTTAATACCACATGTATTCGATAATTCACGTGCATACTCCAATCTATCTTCAGCAATATCAGTTCCAACCAATCTTCCTGCTCCATATTCAAACATAGCACAAAGATTACCACCTTCTGCACAGCCTATTTCAATAATATCAGAATTTTTAATTTTCACACCTTTATCAAGCAAAAATGGAATTACATAATTACAAGATAATCCATACATATAATTCCAAAGATACTTTACTACATCTGAGTATTTATTATCACTATATACTATTTCTTTAAAGGTATTCAATATTAAATATTAAAAATTTGACTTCAATTAATTTTTAGCTTATACTAAAAACATCATTCCACATATCAAAACAAACATCTGAAATTTGTTGTAATGAAAACACTTTATTAGTTTCATTTTCAATAGATGTTACTCCAAATTCTTTAATACCACATGGTACAATTGGATTAAATCTATTCAATTCTGTAGTAACATTTAAAGCAAACCCATGCATGGTTGTCCATCTAGACGATTTTATACCTATTGCACATAATTTTCTCTGAATATTATCTATTGAATTTACCCAAACTCCTGTATTAACTTCACTTCTAACTCCATTAACTCCAAATTCTTTGATTGTGAGGATTATTAATTCTTCAAGAGACCTTAAGTACCAGCCTAAATCTTCTTTATAATCTTTTAGCCTAATAATAGGGTATCCAACTAATTGACCAATACCATGATAAGTTACATCTCCTCCTCTATCTACATCAAATACTTCATAACCATCTAATTTTAATTGTTCCCTAGATTTTAATAAGTTATTGTCATTTTTAGAATTTCTACCAATTGTAATTACATCAGGGTGCTCACACAAAAAAAAAGTATTATCTTCTTTTTCATCTAAAACATTTTGAAAAGTCAATTTTTGCAAATCATATGCTTCTCCATAATTAATTCTACCTAACCATCTGAAGTTCATAAAAATTAATTAATTCAATTGAATAAAATTCCTAGATAATTTTCAATATAAAAACAGATTATCATTAAATAGCTTAAATATGTATAGCTTCTCCAAGAGCATCAGCAGCTGCTTCCATAACAGCTTCAGATAAAGTAGGATGAGCGTGCATTGTATGTAAAACAGAATCAACAGTTGCTTCCAAAGACCTTGCTAATCCAAGCTCTGCTATCATTTCTGTAGCTTCAGAACCAACAATGTGTGCACCAAGAATTTCACCATACTTTGAATCTATCACTAATTTTACAAATCCATCTGTTTCGCCTATTGCCCTAGCTTTTCCGCTTGCTTTAAATGGGAACCTACCTACTTTTACTTCATACCCAAGTTCTTTTGCTTTTGCCTCAGTAATACCAACAGATGCAACTTGAGGCTGGCAATAAGTACAACCTGGTATATTCAGATAATCCACTCCATGTGAATTCAATCCAGAAATATGTTCTGCTGCTGCTATTCCTTCGCCAGAGGCTTTGTGGGCAAGCCAAGGAGGACCAGCTACATCACCAATTGCATATATACCATCAATATTAGTTAACATATTTTTATCAACTTTTATCCATCCTCTTTCTAATACAACACTAGTATTTTCTAACCCTATATCTTCTATATTACCTTGAACACCAACAGCATTTAAAGCAATATCTGCAATAATCATTTTTTGATTTCCATTCTTATCTTCAATTAATACTTCAACTCCAACACCATTTGATTTAGCTGTTATAACCTTAGTTTCTGTTAGCATTTCAACTTTCTTTTTCTTAAAAGCTCTAGATAATTCTTTAGAGCATTCCTCATCTTCAACAGGTAGAATATGTGGTTTCATTTCAACAACTGTTACTTTTGTTCCAAAGGCATTAAAAAAATAAGCAAACTCAATTCCAATAGCACCAGCACCAATTATTATCATTGATTTTGGTGGTGATTGTAAAATCATTGCTTCAGTTGAAGTAATTATATTTTTTCCATCTACTTCAATATTAGGGAATGTCCTTGATCTTGCTCCAGTTGCAATTACAATTGAATTAGTTTCTATAATTTCAGTTATATTTCCATTATTGTCTTTAACTTCTACAACTCCTTTTTTTTGAATGTAACCCTTACCATAAAACACTTGAATTTTGTTCTTCTTCATTAAATAATCTATACCTTCTGAATTTGTTTTAGCTACTTCTCTACTTCTGGCTATTACTTTCGGAAAATCTACTTCTACATTTGAGATTTTGAACCCAAAATCTTTTGCATGGTTTAGAAAATGCATATATTCTGCATTCTTCAATAATGCTTTTGTAGGGATACATCCCCAATTCAAACAAATTCCTCCTAATTTTGCTTTTTCGATTAAAACAACTTTTTTACCCAATTGCGATAAACGAATTGCGGAAACATACCCGCCTGGTCCGCCACCTATTATTACAACATCAAACTGATGATTAGCCATTAAAAAATTTAAGAATTTAAATTGAAAATATTATTTGAAAATAAATCTTTGAAGAGTTTATTTAATTTTATTTATAAAAGTATCTTGTTTAATTAAATATTAAAAAAAATTTTTAATATTTAAATCTTGCTTTTGGAAAAAAGTTAATAATAACTATATAAATCCCTAATAATAAAATTAAACCAATTATAAAATATACAACTTTAACTAAACCTACCATCCAAGGTTTAATATTACTCTTTACTAAACTTCCCCTCCAATTGCAATGATGACATCTGTACATTCTATTAAATGGCTTTAAGTAGATGTTCCACTTTTCATAAGCACTTCTTACTTTTGATCGATATACTTTACCTGCTGTTTTGCAAGCAGGACACCTATGTAAATTGGATGCCATTTATGATACAAATAACAATTGAATAAATTATTTACAATATTGATTTATTATATGAAATTATAGCTGCTTGACTAATTTTTAACATACTATTCATATCTATATCTTGTTCAACATTCAACCAGTTTTTCTTTACAAAATTTGTTGAAAAGTTTCCAGAAACAAAATCTTCATGATTGAGAACATATTTACAAAATGGAATTGTTGTTTTGATTCCAGCAATATGAAAATCATTTAAAGCTTTTTTAGAAAGTTCAATTGCAGTTTCTCTATTTTCACCCCAACAAATTAATTTTGCTAACATTGGATCATAATAAGGAGTTACATCTAATCCTTTATATAAAGAACTATCCACTCTAATATTTTCTCCAACAGGTTCAATTAAATCACGAATTAAACCTATACTTGGCATGAAATTTTGATAAACGTCTTCTGCACAAATTCTACATTCTATTGCATGACCATTTATTATCAAATCTTTTTGCTTGACTGAAATTTCTTCACCCATTGCTACCAATAGTTGTTCTTTAACAAGATCTATTCCAGTAACCATTTCAGATACAGGGTGTTCTACTTGCAATCTAGTATTAACTTCAAGAAAATAAAAACTTCCATCAGTATCCAACAAAAACTCTAATGTACCAGCATTATAATAATTAGCTCCTTTAATCAACCTTTGAGCACACTCTATCATTTTAGCTCGAGTATCTGGTGTTAGAATAACTGAAGGAGCTTCTTCAATTACTTTTTGATGTCTTCTCTGAATTGAACATTCCCTCTCACCTAAAATTAAGACATTACCTAATTTATCTGCAATTACTTGGAGTTCAATGTGCCTAGGTTCTGTAATATATCTTTCTATAAAAACTTCATCACTCCCGAATGATGACAATGACTCGGATTGAGCCATTTTAAGTGAAACCTCAAGTTCATCTTCATTTTCAACTACTCTCATTCCCTTTCCCCCACCTCCAGCTGCGGCTTTTAATAAAATGGGAAAGTTAATATTATTTGCTATTTCTATTGCCTCTTTAAAAGAATTTACTCCTCTAGTTGTTCCAGGAAGTACTGGTACATCGTTTTCTATTGCTAATAATCGTGCGTTTGTTTTACTTCCTAAATGATCTATAGCTTCAGGGCTTGGTCCAATAAAATTAATATTAGAATCTAAGCATAATTGTGCAAATTCTGCATTTTCACTTAAAAAACCGTATCCTGGATGAATAGCATCGCAACCTGTTTTTTTTGCTATTGATAAAATCTTTTCTGATTGTAAGTATGTTTCTCTAGAAGTTATTCCTGGCAATCTATATGATTCGTCAGCTTCTTGGACATATAATGATTGAGTATCAGGGTCTGAATAAACTGCTACAGTTTTGATACCCATTGAAAGAGCAGATTTAATTACTCTTCTTGCTATTTCACCTCTATTAGCAATTAATATTTTTTTCACTAAATCTTTCTTTTATTGTTTTGAAAATTTAAGTTCCAAAAATAAGAAAAGATTGTTACTTATTAGTTTGATGAATTTACAATGTTGAAAAATATTGATTCAAATTTTTATTGATATTAATATTTCAATTTATCATTTATAATTTAACCTATGTTAAATTTTGTAGAACAGTGATTTTATTTTGGTTGTTTATTTGAATTTCAAAGTTTGAATTAAACAATTTATGTAATACATTTTTTGTAATTACATTATTTGGTTCTCCTTGTGAAATTATCTCTCCATTATGTAAAGCTATTATATTCTCACAAAAAGATGATGCAAAATTTATATCATGGAATGAGGCAATTACTTTAATATTTTTTTTTTTGCAAAGAATCTGGATATTTTTAAATATCTCTTTTTGATAAAATGGGTCTAAATGAGTTAAAGGCTCATCAAGAACAATTAATTTAGTTTCCTGAGCTAATGCCTTTGCAATCATAACTCTTTGTAATTCACCTCCAGATATTTTTTTTATGCTTAACTCCTTAAGTTTATGAATATCAGTTAATATCATACATTCTTCACAAACTGATTCATCAAATTCAGTTGTATTTTTATACCACAAGTTATATGGTAATCTTCCAAGTAAAACAGTTTGATATACTGTAAAATCAAAAACTGGAATATATGTTTGAGGAGTAAATGTTACTAATTTAGATTTAGTTGAATTATTCATATTCAACAAATTATTTCCATTGATTTCAATTAAGCCATTATCGAAATTTAAGAGTCCAGATATAATTTTTAACAAAGTTGTTTTTCCAGATCCGTTCGGACCAATTACTCCAGTGATTAAACCACTTTCTATCTTGAATGTTATGTTCTTTAATTCAAATCTTGAATCAATTTTACTATTTAAGAATTCAACATTTAATATATTACTCATTTTATTCTTTTTCTACTAAAATCTTACCTGTTAAAATTGAATTCCCATCATGTAGACGATAAAAATAAACTCCATTTGCTAACTCATTAATTTTAGTTTCAATTTTATTTTTCCCTATAAAAATACTAAGATTTTTGTTTAGTATAACTTCACCAGAAATATTACAAATCTCCAAAAATGGATTCGATTTTTTTGTAGAATTAAGTTCAAATACAATAATAGATTTGTCTTTTATATAACAGATTAAAGAATCCCTAGAAAAAGAATTATCATTGTTCACACCGATTAAAAATTTATATTTTTCACGTGCATTTTTTGAAATATTAATAAGAGAATCAGCATCATTAGTAATAATTATTGCAAAAGCAAATTCTTTGGTTTCACCTGCATTTAGGTCTTCCCCTCCTCCTCCAATTACAACACTCATGTCACCAGAAACATCCGAAATTAATGAAGTGCCTGATGATAGATAATCCCATTTTCTATTTTGTGGAAAGGGCTTAATTCCATTATTTGGATTTAAGTTTTCTATACCTGAGAAATTTAATTTTTGATTAGATAATAATATTGTTCCAGCATACAATTTCCTTGTAGTGTTATCAAACATATAACCTATGTTATTGATTAGATCATATTCTACTTTATCATTATTATTGATATTAAGATCCCAATCCAAATACAATCCACAGTGTAAATTAAATAATTTGGTTTTATTATTATTTTGAACTTTATATATTAGGAATAACACATCTTTCAATTCCTGAGATTTATATTCAATTGTATTCAATTCTACATTTACTCCAACTCTTAATAACTCATCAACAAATGAATCATTAAATTTTGAAATACCAATTTGTTTATTAATATCAGTTGTTAATCTATATGGTTGAGTTGTATAAAAATCAGATTCTATTCCATCACTTTTAAATCCCCTTCTTACAACATCTGAAAGTTTAGTATCTGAAACCCCTATCATTAAACCAGAATGGTATAATAAATCTGATCCAAAATTTTTGTGTGTCAAACCTTCGCCTCCACCTCTAGATAAATCTGTGTATGCAATATTCCCTTTACTATTAACTGCTGCAACAATATTGTTTAAATTAGTGACTGAATATGATGGAGATACATTTTGAATTATGTATTGTGTATTGCTAATATCATCAGTTTTAATAACTACTTTTAAAACTAATTCTTCATCAATTTTAAAACTTTGAGGAATTTTAAAATTAAAACTATCTGAAACAGAAAAACTTTCACTTGTTTTTAAAGGACCATGCTTGAAATTATTTTTGCTAATTGAAATTTCAGGATGTGATGAACAAAAAACTGAAACCTCACATGTATTTGTGTTTGCTAAAATATTTTTAATAGAAAGATTCAAAGCAATTGATTCTCCTATCTCTGGAATTTTATTATTTTGATCTTCTAAAGAATAACTAATCATTCTAGCAGAAGATGTATTGATATTATTAGTTAATGCTTTGTTAATATCTAACCTACCACTACCCATTTTATCTTGAGAACCATTTATTAGATTTGCTGAAATATCCTTAATGTTTGTAGTTATAATTTCGCGAATTTGTTCAACACTTAAATTTGGATTTTGTTTTTGTACTAAAGCACAAGCACCAGCAACAATAGGGCTTGAGAACGAAGTTCCATTTTCATAATCAAATTGATTATTAGAACCTGTTGTAAAAATAAAACTTCCAGGAGCAGACATATCTACCTTATAATTTGTTACACTGAAATCTGCTCTATAATCCTCTCCACGAGTTGCTGTAACACTCAAGCAATTATCGTACGCAGCGGGGTATATATAATCAAATTGATCAACACCATTCCCTGTATTTCCAGATGCAGCAACAACTAAAGAACCCAATGAGTAGTAAATATAATCTATTATTTCCTCTTCAGCTTTACTCTTTCCTTTTCCACCAATACTATAATTAATTATTTTAGCCCCCATTTTAGAAGCATAAATAATTCCTTCAAATCCATTAGAAATGTTTCCAACATCATCAACAATTTTTACTGGAAGAATTTTACATCCAAAAGCAACTCCTGCAATCCCATAATTATTATTACCCTCAGAACCAATAATCCCAGAAGTGGCAATTCCATGAGTACTAAAACTATACTCTGGGTTATTATCAGGATTATATCCATTAGTTCCAACAAAGTCATAGCCTCTCCAATCATCTATCAGTCCATTTCCATCGTCATCAATTCCATTTATTGATTTATCAATACCTTTAGCATCTTTCCCATATTCATTATAATTTATTTTAAATACATTTGATAGTTCTTTATTATTAAAGTCATAACCAGCATCAACAACCCCAACAACAATTGATGAATCTGCTCTAACTTTATCCCATGCATTTATAACTTTTATTGTATCTAAATACCATTGGCTAGATAAATTTACATCATTAGGTTTGTACATTAGATATCTGTTATAAAGAGGTTCCGAATAATCAATAAACCTTTTTTTATTAAGTATTTCATGAACTTTAGAAACATCAATATTTGGTAATAAATCAAGGACAAAAATTCTTGAGATATTTTCTTCAGGCGCATTATAATTTTGTTTTAATAATGAATAATTTGTATTGTACCATAATAGTTTTGGATTTATATATGGCTTAATTGATAAAGCTATCTCATATTTTTCATTTATTAATTTAATAAGATTTGAATTATTATTTATGTCAACTCCAATATTAAATTTTACAATTATTTTATGAGGATTATAATCAAAAGAATTTTTAGATAATAAATTTGATGTAAAAAGAATATCCATAAGAAATAAAAAAACAAAAATATTTTTTTTCATATATGTTTAGGTGCATTTATATTCTATTAACACTATTAGAATGTTATTGTTAGATTTATATTTACAAAATTTGTAAATGTTGTGAAATGTTATTAAATTATAAAGAAATTATACTTGAAACACCCCTGTATTAAATTTAGGTATAACATGATTATGACTTGCCATTGATATACCCCTTGAGATAATTTGTCTAGTATCTAACGGATTTATAATACCATCAACCCATAACCTAGAAGCAGCATAAATTGGTTTAGTTTGTTCATTATATCTATCTTGAATTTCTTTAAGCATTAATTCTTGATCTTCAACAGAAATAGATTTTCCTTCCTTTTTTAACTGTGATAGCTTAATAGTTAACATTGTTTTAGACGCTTGAGTTCCTCCCATAACTGCAATGTTAGCACTCGGGTAAGCAAAAATTAATCTTGGATCATATGCTTTACCACACATTGCATAATTACCAGCACCGTAGCTATTACCAATTATAAATGTAAATTTTGGAACAGTTGAATTTGCAACTGTATTCACCATTTTAGCCCCATCTTTAATAATTCCTCCTTGTTCACTTCTAGTTCCAACCATAAACCCAGTTACATCTTGAATAAATATTAAAGGAATATTTCTTTGATTACAATTCATAATAAATCTAGCAGATTTATCTGCACTATCAGAATAAATAACGCCTCCAATTTGCATCTCACCTTTTGCATTCTTAACAACACTTCTATTATTTGCCACAATACCAACAGCCCAGCCATCAATTCTTGCAAAACCACAAATAATAGTTTTACCATAATCAGATTTATATTCGTCAAATTCTGAATTATCAATAATTCTTGCAAGAAATTGGTAAGTATCATAGGGTCTTATTCTATCATAAGAAATACAACCAAATATTTCATCTAAATCAAAATATGGAGGTTGAGGTTCAATTCTATCAAACAAATTTCTTTTCCCTAAACTAGGTCCAAACTTAGATACTGAAGCTCTTATATAATTTATTGCTTCTAATTCAGTTTTAGCTTTGAAATCTGTTACTCCAGAAATAGAACTGTGCATTTCTGCACCACCAAGTTCTTCTTGATCTGCTTTTTCTCCAATTGCTGCCTCAACTAATGCAGGACCAGCTAAAAATAAATAACCATTACCTTCAACAATAATTGCTTCATCACACATTATTGGAAGGTAAGCACCACCAGCAACGCAAGGACCCATAATACAGCTAATTTGAGGAATTCCCATAGAACTCATTACAGCATTGTTTCTGAATTGCCTACCAAAATGCTCTTTATCTGGAAAAATTTCATCTTGCATAGGTAAAAATACACCAGCTGAATCAACTAAATAAACCACAGGTATTCTATTCTCAATTGCTATTTCTTGAGCTCTCATATTTTTTTTTGCAGTCATAGGGAACCAAGCACCAGCTTTAACAGTTGGATCATTTGCAACAATCATCACTTCTCTTCCATGAATAATTCCAATTCCTGTTACAACACCAGCAGAAGGAGCTCCACCTTGTTCAATATACATTCCATCAGCTGCATGAAGTCCAATTTCAAGGAAATATGAACCTTCATCAATTAGCATTTCAATTCTTTCACGAGCTGAAAATTTGTTTTTAGTGTGCAATTTTTCTATTGCTTTAACTCCTCCACCTAATTTAGTTTTACTTGAAGTTAATTCTTCAATTTCAAGCAATTGTTTGTTTACTTCATAATTTTTTTTGTAAGCTTGTAGTTCATTTACTTTACTATTTCCAATTTGCATATTATAAGTATTATTAGAATTAAAAGAACAAATTTAAGTAGAAATTAATGCTTAGCGACTTGTTTGAATTAACTATAATCAATTTTGAAAATTTGATTAATTTTATTTAATTATTTTTTAAATTAAAAAATTTTTGAATTTATACTATTTATAATTTTTATAGATTTTAACTCAATTCATAAATTTTAAAATACTTTCTTATCTTTGCGTAACTTTCTCACTTTTCAAGTTTCTTTTATCAACGAAATTTAATATTCAATTATAAATAAATTCTAACTTAATCTACTTTAAAATGAAAAAAATAATTACTACTCTATTTCTTGGAGTTTTAGTTTATGGATTTTCTTTATCACAAACAATGAGTGATAGAGCACCAATACGAGTTAAATCTGGGCCAATGCCAGAGATAATTCCAAAAGATATGAACAAATCTAAACCTCAATTACAATCTGTTAGTGGAGCTCCATTAAAATTACGTAATGGTGCAACTCCTACTGGATTGCAAGGTTATTATGATTATCAGTCTAATGGATGGAGTCCTCAATATATTGTAAATGGTACTGAAAATATTATTCATACTACTTATATGCTTTCAACAAGCAAAGGTGATAATGATACAAATGTTTTGAGTACAAATAGAAAAGTTGGGTATGCTGTATCAAATGATGGTGGAGTTACTTGGAAATCAACAAAACAAATTGATCCTAATAGAAGAGGATTTCCATGGCTTACATTAGGTAATGAAGGTGTACCAATAATTGCTACTCATGGTACAACTCCAAGCGATGCTGTTGTTAGAACTTTCTTATATGCAGGAATTGGTGGTACTGACTTTTTAGCTGCAAATGAATTCCCTGCTGAAAATGCAAATGGTTCTTTAGGTAGTACAGGTGGAAGTGCATCTGGAACAATTTGGCCCATGGTTGCTATATCTCCAACTGATAAGAACAAAGCCTTAGTTTTTGGTTCGATTGGTCCTGCTACTGTTGCTGAAAGAGAAGCATTGAACGTTTCTATAGTTGAAATTGGAGCTTCTACAACTCCTGTTTGGAAAAGTATTTCTGAAAGTGAAACTGCAAAAACTAGTGGTGGCAATTATGCAGTTTCAACATCAAAAAAAGGAAAAATTGGTGTTGTTTGGGATTATGTAGATGCAAATGCAAATTTAGAAAATAGTGGTTTATATTTTTCTGAAAGCTCTGATGGAGTTAAGTGGAGTGCTCCTGTAAAAGCGTTTGGTTTTAATATACATAATATTACTGAGGAAAACGGAGACGAAGATACTTTGAATTATGATGGTATTGTTGATATTGCATATGTTGGCGAAGAAGCTAATATAGTTTCGAGTGGGAGTATAAATAATTTGTATTCAAGTAGATGTATCTTTCAATGGACTCCATCTAGGGGATTAAAAATAATTGCAAATACTGATTTAAAATCTGGATTAGGTATTTCTAGATTTGCATCAAATAAAAATCAACCTAATACTGGTTTTGTATGTTATCCTTCAGTTTCAGTTGCAGATAATAACAAAAATTTAATGATAGCTTTCCAAGCTTGGGCTCCATCAGATGAGACTGGATCTGCAAATGTTTCAAGTGAAGAAGGATTTTTGTATTCAAGATTATGGGCAATTGCTTCAAAAGATGGAGGAAAGAATTGGGGCAATCCAATTTTGGTTCAGGATTTTGCTGGAACTGGAACTGATAGTGCAAGTTGTGAATATCCATCATTATCTCCTACTTGTGTTAATGCTAATGGTACAACAACATGTAATATGGTTTTCCAAGCAAGAAGATACCCAGGTGCTTATGCGTTTGTAAGTAATTATGATGCTGATGGAGATGGTACTGCAGAAACTCCTGTTAATAGACCAACAGAATTTTCTGAATGTTTTCAGTATTTCCAAAAAATTTCTATACCAGATAATCAAGCTGGAAGTGTTGAAAAAGAAGAATCTTCTGCATTAGCTTTTTCTATTAGATCTTTTCCAAATCCAGTTACAAACAAAGTGAATATTCAATATACATTACCTAATAATGGTGATGTTAAAATTCAACTTTTTAATATGATTGGAGAACAAATTGGTTCTATTAATAACAACAAAGCTTTTGCTGGAACATATGTTAATGAATTTGACTTTACAAACTTTCCAAGTGGAACTTATAGGTGTGTTGTTTCTCAAAATGGGAAAACTTCATCTAGAATGATTCATGTTTCCAAATAATAGTTAGTATTTTACTAATTAAAGGCTTGATTAGTAAATTCTAATCAAGCCTTAGTTTTTTAAATTTGTATTTTATATTTATTTTTCTAAAATTATTAATATTCAACATTAAATTATAGTTGCAACGCATTGTAAATTAAATTGCAACGCGAAAGTTTTATATTTATTACATCAATTAAAAAACTTTAAAACTTATTAAAATAAAAATGAAAAACAATTCAAAATTATTATTATCAATTTTACTTGCGTTAATTTCTTTAACAACAAATCTTTTTTCTCAAAAGACTAGAATTGACATTGCTGATATTCTTTTTGTAAATCAACCAATTATGATTGACAATACTATTTGTAATAACAATGGAAAGGTAAAAATCTATTGTTCATCTCATGAAAGAAGTGAAGCATCTGGAGTAGTTTACTACAATTTCAGTATTAATTTTAGTATAACTAACAATGGATTAGCTTGTGGACCTTTTAAATGTGGCGTATCAATTGATTCAAGATTAGGAAGTAATAGTTGGGTGGATGTTCCAAGCTTAGCTAGTGGTGAAATTAGGAATATTATTTTACCTATTAACTTACCTGTTGGGACACATGATTTATTCATAAAATTAGATGATAATTTAAATATTGGAGATATTGTTGAATCTGATGAATTAAACAATTTATTAACTTTCAATTACACTTTATTAGATGATTGTCAACTTAAACCTAATGATGGTACTACTGCTAAAGAAGTTTTAACAAATAACTCAAAAATTATTCAAAACACTAAAAAATTAAAGAATAAAATTGATATTTTAAACTCTAAAGATGGTGTAACTATTGGTGGAGATGTTAATGGAACTGGAGGACAATTTGTTCCATGGGGAGGTTCAGTTAAATTAGATTGTAAGAATGCATTACCAGGTGGAGGTGCAAATAATCAATTTGCTTATAACGTTACCTATCACATTAAAAATGATGGATCAAGTTATACTGGCATATTTGAAAATAAATTGTACAGTGGAGCTGGTGGAGTAGAGGTAAGAGCAATTAATAGTGCCTTACAACTTAATGCTGGTGAAACTAAATCTTTAACAACTCAACCATACTTAGATTGTAGTTCAACATATATTCTTACTTTTAAATTTGATGATTTGAATAGTGTTAGTGAATACAATGAGTTAAATAATAAATTTTTTATTAATTATTATATAGATTGTTCATCTTGTAAATAAATTTTTATTCGAGATTAATATTAAACATCGGTTTCAATTGGGGAACCGATGTTTTTTTGTTAATCATTAAAATATAAACTAAATTTAATTCTTATTCTCATTTAATTATTATTTTTGAATTATAAATAAATAATATATAATTTGAAAAGTAAATTAAATAATTTTGAAGAGAACATAACTCGCTTAGAACAAGTTGTTTCTTCATTGGAACAAGGTGGCCATAAGTTAAATGATATGGTCAAATTATATGAAGAAGGAGTAACTCTAGCAAATAAATGTAAAATTGAATTGTTTGAAACTGAGCAAAAGATTTTTAAGTTAAATCATGACAATTTAATTGAAGAACAAATTTTAACTAATAATAAATAACAATAGAAAACTTTGTCAAGTTCAAAAAATAAAATCGGTAAAATTAAATTGAAAAAGTATGTGATTTTAATGTTAAGTTTTTGCTTTTTATCAACTTTAACTTTTGGATGTAAAGAAGATAATTCAGATTTGCAAAAACAGTGGTCTGATATGAAAAATTCTGTTTCGAGTAAATTGAGTGATCTTAAAATTAAAAGTGATGAGATAAATACAAAGGTTAAAAATTTACCTGGTTTTAATCCAAGTGATACATCTTCTTTTGGTAAACAAAGAAACGAATTAGATAAATTATTATATACATCTCAATCAATTTTTAGTGAAGCAAATTCAATGATTTCTAGGAGTAGTATAACAGTTGAAGAAGCAATAAATAAGGGTAAAAGAAGTGAATTAGAAACTGCATTAAACCAAGCTAAACAAGAATTTGATGCTGTTAATATGAAACTTGCAAATGTGGAAACAATGTTGCCAAGTTTAAATGAACTAGTAAATACTATATCAGTTTCAACCCCAAAAACAAATGATACAATAATTAATAAACAGCCGAATCAAATTAAGAAAAAGATCAAAATTTTAAAGTAAATATAAATTGTAAATATTAAAATATGCTTTTGAATATCTCATTCTTAAGCATTTTTTTTATACTTTTCTATATTAAGAGAACATAATATTTTACTTTATTATTAAATTGGTAAGTTTGTAAATATAAAGCTTTAAATATTTTTATGAGTAAATCAATTTTAATTGTAGATGATGAGGAAGATATATTAGATTTGTTAAAATTTAATTTAGAATCCGAAGGTTTTATAACCTCAATAGCACATGATGGAGTAGAGGCTGTTAATTTGTCCTTAACAAACAATTTTGATTTAATATTGTTAGATGTAATGATGGCAAATCTAAATGGTTTTGATACATGTAGAAAGATTCGACAAATCACTAATTACTCTAAAACTCCAATATTTTTTTTGACCGCAAAATCTGAAGAAATAGATCAAATAATTGGTTTAGAAATTGGTGCAGATGATTATTTACACAAACCAATTAGTCCAAGAATTTTAATCGCAAAAATTAAAGCAGCTTTAAGAAGACAGTTTGATATTGGTGTAAATGAAGATTTAATGCACAAAATTGTTAAAGTCAATTCGATAGAAATCAATCGTCAAAATTATACTGTTAAGGTAAAAAATGAAACTATTTTTTTTCCAAAAAAAGAATTTGAATTATTAGCTTTATTAGCATCAAATATTGGCAAAGTATTTAGAAGAGATGATTTGCTAAATAGAATCTGGGGTGAACAAGTTAATGTTGGGGATAGAACAGTTGATGTTCATATATCAAAAGTAAGAGAAAAATTAAAAGACTTAGAATATCTTTTAGAAACTGTTAAAGGAGTTGGATACAGATTTATTGATAGCTGAGTTTACTATTAAAGATATCTATGACATTTCATTTTATATTTTTAGTTATAATTTCTATTCTATTAATTGTAATTTTTTTATTTATTGTTAATTATAAAAAACAAAAATTATTAGAAAAAATTATTATTGATGCTCTATCTAAAATGTTAAATGAAGATAAATTTAACTTGATAGATTTAAATCAGTTTAAAAGTAATGAGTTGAAAATTATTTCCAAAATGATAAATAATTTTGGAGAAGCTTTTTTTAATAATAAGAAAGAGAATATCAAGTTAGAGAAAGTGCGAAGTGAATTTTTAGGGAATGTATCTCATGAATTAAGAACACCTATATTTACTGTTCAAGGTTTTCTCGAAACTATATTAGATAACGAGAATCTTGAAGAATCTATTAGGAATTCATTTGTGGAAAAAGCTCATAGGAATATTTTAAGATTGAACAATTTACTAACAGATTTGATCGAGATTTCTAAAATTGAATCTGGTGAAATGCGTATGAATTTTAGATACTTTAATCCTAATGAAGAATTCATAGACATTATAAATGATTTAGAACCAACAGCTGAACAAGCTAATATCAAGCTAAACTACAATTATGTTGGTTCCGAAAAAGATAATATTCTAATACTTGGTGATAAAGAAAAATTAAAACAAGTAATAGGCAATTTAATTGAAAATGCAATTAAGTATAACAAACCAAATGGAAATGTAACTTTAGAAGTAACGCCATTAGAAGATGAAGTATCAATTTGTATAATAGATAATGGTATAGGAATTGATAATGAAGACATTCCCAGATTGTTTGAAAGATTTTATAGAGTTAACAAAAGCAGATCAAGATCAGTTGGTGGAACTGGATTGGGTTTGGCAATTGTAAAACACATTATTGAAGCCCATGAAACTCAAATTAATGTTATTTCAACTTTAGGAGTTGGTACTACATTTAAGTTCAATCTTAAAAAAATTGGGAAATCAAATAAAAATTCTTAAACAAACTGTTTATCTCCAATCCTTTAATGATGCAACTGAATTTTTTCCTTATGTTTTGTAATTTGGATTTTAATTTTATCTAAACATTCTGTAACTGATTTCTCAAAATCATCTGAACTTTCTTTTGAAACAAATTCACATTTGTATGCATGAACAATAAATTCACTAATCTTACTTAACTTTTCATTTCTATGATAATCAAGAATAACATCAATCTTTTCAATTGAATTAGCAAAGTGTTTGTTCAATAATTCAGAATTATCATTTATGAAATTTTCTAAATCCTGTCTAATTTCAAAATGACGTGAAGTGATATTTACTTTCATTTTTAATATTTTAGAATTAAAATTTTATGTTATATAATTTAATAGAAACAATCAAATAATTTACAAAAAGAATTTAAGAAATTGTAAAAATCATTAATTAGTTGTGTTGTAAAACTGAATAGTTGCACCTATTGAAATACTTATTCCACCAGTAGATATTCTCGTAATCCCATTACTTGGGGTATTAAACAACCCTTTACTTTCATTTATAATTCTTTCAAAATATCCTCTAAGAATAGGCAAATCAAAGTAACTTATTTCTAAAAAAACACCTCTTAATGGATTAGTATTTGATACAATACTATCAAATCTAAGCTCGAAACCTGTATAAAATCTATATGAAAAATCTAGACTAATTCCGTTAATATTTATAGCAGGTCTGGAAGATAAAATAGAATTAGAGATTGACCTCGAAGTTGTTTGCCAATTTGTATTACTTATATTCAATCCAACTTGAACACCTAAGTAATTAGAATATTGAGATCTTAATGGTGAAAACTGTAATCCCATTAAAAATGGGATTTGAAAACCACTAATACTCTCAACAATTGATAGACCTGGTGATCCTTTATCATTTTCTTTTGGAATAGTATTATTTAATACCATCTGATTATAAATATCTGTTAAATTCCAATTATAATAAGATATTCTACCAGTAATTTTATAATTTTCGTTGTAATCAAATAATGCTGATAATGTTGGCAACAAAGCATCCTTTAATCTAAGACCCTTTGGATTTAATTTTGAATATTCTTCAAAAAAATTTCCTCCAAATGGTGAAGGAATAAATTCTAAAGAAAAAGTAAGTAAATTATCATTAAACAATGTTTTTTTTTCAACTATTTCAATTGAATCAATATGGTCAACATCATTTTGAGAATATAAATTAAATACAAAAAAAGTTAGGGAATTTATAAAGATTAAAAAAAAGACTTTTACAAAACTCATTTTACAATTTTAGGCTTTTAAGAACTTAATGTTGCCAATCTGAGAAAACAGAAAATAATAGAATTAAAAATCCTATTATAAAAAAAAATAAAATTCCTCCAAAAAAGAAAAAAATTATTTTTCTATCTTCAGAGGAATGATTATTATCTTTATCAGTAATGTTATTAAGCATTACTGATCTTTTTTATTTTTATCTACACTTTCATCTTTTGTTTGATTTACACTTTCATTCTGATTGTGTGATTGTTCATGGGTTATATACTTCAGATCTGTTTTTGGAGCTGTTGTTGTATAAGTGGTCATTTCATATCCAATAATTATAATTGCTATACAAACAAGGAAAACAGGAACCCCAGCAATAAAGGCAAGATATTTAGCATCATATTTTAAATGCATAAAATACCAAGCAACCATTGAAGCCTTTACAAATGCTAATATTAATAATACTGCTGTCAACATAAAAGGTGACATACTAAATGAGGTTACAGCTACTTCAACAAAAGTTAGAACTGACAAACCAACAAATATTAGAATATAATCTTTAACATGAGACCCACCCTCTGAGTGAGCAT
The DNA here is from genome assembly GCA_016700335.1 of Chlorobiota bacterium. Classification (NCBI taxonomy): domain Bacteria; kingdom Pseudomonadati; phylum Chlorobiota; species Chlorobiota bacterium. The sequence goes on from CP065014.1 coordinate 1,861,101, forward strand.
TTTGAATAGTTGACATATTAATTAAATGAAATTTCTATTTTTAATTTTAAAATAATACTTAATAATTTACACAAGATAAACTAATGTAAATAAAATAATCCAAACCAGATCTACAAAGTGCCAATACAAACCAGCGGTTTCTAAATGGGCATAATTTTCCTTAGTATAATTTTTATATTTAACTGCCACACTACCTAAATATACAACACCACTAAACACATGGAAACCATGGAAACTAGTTAAGGCAATAAAAGTTGCCCAAAAATTACTGTGTGAAAAACTCATTCCTTGATGATTTATCAAATGTGAGTATTCATAGTATTGTCCACATAAAAATAGAACTCCACCAAAAACTGTTAGCCACAACCACATTCTCATTTTTTGTTGATCACCTTTTTGGATTGAGGCAATTGACATAACCATGGTAACTGAAGAACAAATTAAAAGAAAAGTCATTCCTGCAGTAAAGTTTATACCTAAAATAGCAGATGGTTTTGGCCAGGCAGGATCTGAAATTCTAAGCCCAATGTAACCAGCAAATAAAGTAAAGAACATCATGGCATCTTGTGCTAAGAATAACCACATGAATACTTTCCAATTATTTGTTTTGGTTTGAGTATCATCAAGAGTGTTAGTGTCAAAAAAGCGTGGTGGTACCGGCTTTGTAAAAAGTAATTCGCTCATTATAAAAAATGATTTACTAATTTTAATTTGTTTACTAGAATTCTAAATAAAATATTTTGCTAATTTAACTAAAACTTTATTTTCAGCATCAAAGAAGTTAAAAATAGATTTTGATTATTGATATTACTTTTAAAATAAGTTTGTGCATTAAAATTCACTTTGTTGTTTGTATTGCTTGAAATTACTGCATCAATTGCACTTGCAATGTGATTTAATATAATTGTAGCAATTACAACATTTGTATAACCCAATATCTTATTTGTATTAGCCCTTTGATAAGTGTAATCAGTATTATTTGTAGAAGTAAATGACGGATCATATATTTTTATTGTATCACCATTGAAATTATGATCATCCCAACCTGATCTAAATTGAGAGTATTTGCCAATCATTTCATAATATTGTTGCTCTCCATGATTATAAAGTGTATGTGAAAATGGAGTTATTGATCTTTCAATCTTATTTAATTTATCAAAATCAATTCTCTCCCAATTTTTTTTGTTTAGATCATCAGATATATAAATTGAATCTAAATTGTTTTTTATAATAGTTTTATCAATTAATGAATCATTCCAATTCTTATAGTTCTTCTGAATCCAATTAATATACCTTCCAACATCCCAATGATCATCAGCAAAATTCTGAAATGATATAGTAAGGTCATTTCCTTTTTTATCAAAAAGGAAATAACAATACCAACTCGTAGCCTCAATAATTAAATATAATGCAGTTCTCCAAAAACTACTTCTATTATATATTTGCCCTGAACCAGGTAAAATAACAGATAAAGTACCAGAAACAAAAGGAGATTTATAAGAATTTAGTTTTACGGAAGAATCTAAACTAAAATCTCTCATAAAATTCCTATTTAAACTATCTAATGAAGAATCAATTTTTTGATTGGTTTGTGCAGAAAGAAAAGGAGTTGTAATTCCAAAACAATATATCACAAATAGTATTTTTTTCATCACAACAAAACTAAGAAAAGATAATATTTTTTAATACATAGAATAGTTACAAAATAAAAAAAGACTAGAAATAAATTTACCTCTAGTCTAATTTTATTTAATTAATAATGATATCTATACACCAGCAGCAGGAGTTAAACCACTATCAGAATCAGGATTTGAAATTGTTTTTGTAGCTAATTTAATTTCTTGCTTAACAGAATCTACCATATTAGAAATTCTAGATTTCATCATTTTTTTTACTTCTAATGGAGGAATTTCTTCTCCTTTAACAATCATATCAATTTCTTCAGCATCTAATGTCTCATGTTCAATTAAAAGTTTTGCCATGTTATGTAACAAGTTTTCATTTTCTTTTAAAATTTTTGTGGCACGCTCCATTCCTTCATCAACTATCCTTCTAACTTCTTGATCTATAATTGTTGCAGTAGCTTCACTAATATCTTTATGTGTACTGAAATCTCTGCCTAAAAACACTTCCCCATCTCCTGATGAATAATTGACAGGACCAAGTATATCACTCATACCTAAATCACAAACCATTTGTTTTGCCAATTGAGTAACTTGTTTTATATCACCTATTGCACCAGAAGTATAATTACCAAAAATTAATAATTCTGCAGCTCTTCCTCCCATTGCCATTGCAATTCTAGATTCAAACCATTCCTTAGATCTTGAATGCTTGTCACCTTCAGGTAAGAATGAAGTAACACCTAAAGCCCTACCCCTCGGAATTATAGTAACTTTATGAAGTGCATCTCCTTCTGGCATTAACTTACCAACTAATACGTGACCACACTCATGATAAGAGGTCATATTTTTTTCTTCATCACTCATTATCATTGACCTTCTTTCTAACCCCATGATGAGTTTATCTCTGGCTTGTTCAAAATCTTCCATAGTAACTGCCTTAGCACCCCTTCTAGCAGCATGAATAGCAGACTCATTACACAAATTTGCTATATCAGCACCAGAAAAACCTGGAGTAGCTAAAGCTAACCTTTCCAAGTTCACATCACTACCTACTGGCATATTTCTAGTATGAACTTTTAAAATTCCTTCTCTTCCCTTTCTATCAGGTAAATCAACCATAACTTGTCTATCAAACCTTCCTGGTCTTAACAAAGCAGGATCCAAAACATCTGGTCTGTTTGTGGCAGCTATTACTATAATTCCTGTATTAGGTTGAAAACCATCCATTTCAACTAATAGTGCATTAAGAGTCTGCTCTCTTTCATCATGTCCTCCTCCAAAGCCAGCTCCACGTTGCCTTCCAACAGCATCTATTTCATCAATAAAAATAATGGCTGGGGAAACTTTTTTAGCCTGTTCAAACAAATCTCTTACTCTACTTGCACCTACACCTACAAACATTTCAACAAAATCAGCACCTGATAAAGATAGGAATTGAACTCCCGCTTCACCTGCCACTGCTTTAGCTAATAGAGTTTTACCTGTTCCTGGAGGTCCTAACAATAAAACCCCCCTTGGAATTTTACAACCTAATTTTTGAAATTTAATTGGTTCCTTTAAAAAATCTACAACTTCTGATAATTCAAGTTTAGCTTCATCAACACCCGCAACATCAGCAAATGTTATCTTTTCAGAATTTTCATTTTGTACTCTAGGTTGAGATTTTCCAAATGAGAATATATTCTTTCCACCCATTGAACCGCCTCCTTGTTGCATCCTTCTAAACATTGTAATCATTAAAATTACACCAAAAAGTAACAATGCAACATTTACTATATTACCAAAATAATCACCAGATTCATTTTGAACATTAACATTAATATTTTTAGATAACCACTCTTTTTGTATTTCATTATCAACAACTAACAATTTGGTAGTAAAGTTTTTAGTAACTGCTTTCCTATTTCCATTTTCTGAAGATAAATTTTCGGCAACTTTCAATTCTCCAATTAACTCATAGTCATTTAATTGTGATTTAATTACAGTTACCTTTTCAATAGATCCAGCTTCTAATAATTTTCTGTAATCATTAAATGTAATTGCTAAACTCCCAGAAGACCCACCTTTAACAAGCATTACTATTACCATTACAGCAATAAACATTGCCATAATCATGAATACTGTTTTTAATATTTTACCAGGACCAGAATCGCTACCACCCAATTTTTGTTGTAAAGGTGATTTAGGTTGGTTGTTGTTTTTTAGTTCGCTCATATCTTAATTTCTACTTTATAAAATTCTTTTAAACAAAATTATTTAACTCTTTAACTTATATATTTCTTTCAAACTTCTGCCTTCTTCTAAATAATCCATTCCAAAACCAATTATAAATTCATTCTCAATTTCAAAACCAATAAAATCTGGTTTAACAATATTTAAATTGTATTTAGGCTTAAAAATAAGGGTAGCAATTTTCAAAGAGTTTATTTTTTTTGAGGTATAATAGTTTTTTAAAAAATTGATAGTGTTACCAGTATCGATAATATCTTCAATAATTATTACATTCTTTTTTTCATAATCCAATGTACTTAAATCAATTGATTTAATAACATTTGTTCCATTTTCTAATTTACCGTTATAACTTGAAACCGAAACAAAATCAAATTTTAAATCAATAATATTTAACTGATTGATCAAATTATAAAAAAAAGTGAATCCACCTTTTAAAACACAAACAAAAATTGTATCTTTACATACTTCTAACTTAATTATATCAGATAATTCTTTTATTCTTTTTAGAATTGTATTCTCTAATATAAATAACTCAAATTGTTTATCATTTATTTTTATAATATCCTTAAAGTTAACTGACGATAACATATTTAGCTTATTGCTTTGGTATTAAAATCAATGGTATAAATTAATACTTACTTTTTTAGTATTTCATCATCTTTTTCTGTCTTATTTAACAAATTTTTTGGTTGTACATTTCCTTTAATAGTTCTCTCCATTTCTAACTTCAGAGCATGTTTAGTATCTCTTGTTATTCTAAATTTATTTGCAATTCTAAATCCACAAATCCAAATAATTTCTTCTCTATCATTACCTTTATTTACTAAAACCATTATTTGTCCTTTTTTATCTAATGGTATTTTTATATCAACAAAAAAATCACTCAATTTTTTTTCGCCAGACATTCCTAATGGAATAAACTTATCACCTTTTTGCCATTTTCTAAGTATTAAATCACCCATAATATTTTTTGCATCAACGAACTCAATATTTTTATTATCTTCAAATTTCACATTCTTTTTAGCTAATTTATTAATGTGAATATTTATATTTTCAAATTGAATTAATTTAGGATAACTTTTTAGAATATCTACTTTTAATTCTAAATTTGCATCCTTTTTTTCTGAAATTATTTTTTCATTGACAATTGATTTTTTTGAATTAAAAATGTTAGTCTTCTCATTAACTGGTTTTGAATTATTTATTTTAACTAGATTTTTTAAATCTGCATTAGTTTTTAAGATTGGTTTGGAATTAATTTGATTTTTAGTTTTATTATCAATATTATTTTCAACCTTATTTTGAACAATAGGAATCTTATTTTTCTGATTTATCTTTTTCCCCAAATTTTCTAATTCGATTTTTCTTTTTGAACTATTATCTATTTTTTGTTTGACAATAATCTGATTTTTTAAATTCTTATCAATTTTATTAACATTTGAATTATTATCAGGTTCAGAAGTAACTAATAAAACAGATTTTTGTAGTTGTTTACCTTTTAGCTTATTACTTTTAGTATCAGAAATAGGTGTTATAATTTTAATATCTGATTTTATTATCTGAGGTTTTTCATTTAAAATTACATTAGATTTATCTATTTTATTGCTATTATTATTTAATAGATTAGATTCAATTTTAACTTGCTGAGTAACTTTATTATTTATATTATTTTTATGATTATTTTTTCCTTTAAAAGGTTCATTTATAGTATTTATTTCTACAATATTTTTATTTGTAATTTCAGTTTTAGTTCCAATATTTTTTTCTAATTTTATACCATTTTGTTTGTCAGAAACCCTAACAATTGCTTTTCCTAAAAAAACTAAATTATCTCTATCCCTTAATCCGCTTATTCCAGAAACTATATCAACTTGACATCCAGTTTCTTTGGACAATAATAACAATATCCTTTCAGTTGTTGCATAATCAATTGGTTGTACATTAAATTCTTCGCAAATAACCTTCTGAATTATTTCTGATTGAATTGTTTTAGGAAAATATTTAAGATGGGATATTTTTAAAGATATTCTTCCAGGCTCTTTTTCTTGAAGTAAATTTTTTATTGCAGAATCTACAGACCTTCCTAAAAAATCATCTACACCTCTCATAATCTCAGTTGTAGAGTTAAGAGTTTTTACAATTGACGAATTATATTTTTGCAATTCAGGTAATAACTCGTGCCTAATTTTATTTCTAGTAGCATTTAAGAGTTCATTTGTTTCATCTTCTCGCCACTTAATCTCAAAGTCTTTTGCAAAAGATTCAATTTCCTCTCGAGGGACAGAAAGAAATGGTCTAATAATCCTTTTGTTTTCATTGAAAATTCTAATAGGAGGAATACCTGCTAATCCTGTTACTCCACTTCCCCTTAATAAATTAAAAATTAGTGTTTCAGCATTATCATTTGAATTGTGTGCTACTGCCAATGTTGAAATATCATGATCATTCATCACTTTAGTAAGAAAATTATATCTTGCTGTTCTTGCAGCTTCTTCAATAGTCATTTTCCATTCTTTTGATAACTTGTTTATATCACCTTTCCCTATATAGTATTTCAAACCTAGTTTTCTAGATACTTCAGCTACAAACTGTGCGTCTTTATCAGATTCTAAGCCTCTTAATAAATGGTTAAAATGAGCAACAACTAATTCTAAATTTAGAGTATTTGATAAGTATTTTAGTATAACTAGCATAGTCATAGAATCTATTCCACCACTAACAGCTACAAGCAATTTATCATTTGACCAGATTAAATCATTTCTAGCAATATATTTTTTAACATTCTGATAAAGCAATGATTTGTTTATATCTATCATAATTCTAAGATTTAATAAAATAAAGTTTACAAATTTAAGGTGATAGTATCTTTTAGAACAATGTTTTATAATTCTTACTTATAAAGAAATATTTTAAGTTTGTAGAAATTAATATTGAATAATTATGTCAAAAAGAATTACGATTCTTGGTTCTGGGTTATCAGGTCCTTTATTAGCAACATTTTTAGCTAGAAGAGGTTACCAAATAGATTTATATGAAAAACGTGATGATATGAGAAAAACATCTGTTGAAAGAGGTAGATCGATCAATCTTGCGTTATCAACTAGAGGTATTGCAGCTCTTAAAGCTATAGGTATTGATAAAGAAATACTTGGCTCAGCTATTCCCATGTATTCAAGAATGATCCATACTTTAGATGGGGATTTGGAATCTCAACCTTATGGAAAAGATGGGCAAGCAATTAATTCTGTTTCAAGATCTGGTTTGAATATTGAATTAATGAATATTGCAGAACGCGAACCTAATTTAAAAATTCATTTCGATTTTACTTGTAAGGAAGTTCATTTAAATGATAAAGTTGTAATTTTAGAAAACAATAAAACTGATGAAATAGTTAAAAAAAATGTTGATATTTTAATTGGTACAGATGGATCAAATTCTTCTTTAAGACATTCAATAGAGTCAACTGGAGTTAATACAAAAGTTGTATGGTTAGAGCATGGTTACAAAGAATTAACTATACCTGCTGGCATAAATGGTGAATTTTTATTAGAAAAAAATTCATTACACATTTGGCCCAGACACGAGTTTATGATGATAGCTTTACCAAACCCAGATGCCACATTTACACTAACCCTTTTTGCTCCTTGGGAAGGTGAGAATGGACTTAATTCAATAAAAACAGATGATGATGTATTAAGGTATTTTAATATTTTTTTTAAAGATGCTGTTCCACTTATGCCAACTTTATTAGAAGATTGGAACCGAAACCCTCCTTCAACTTTAGCTACTGTAAGATGTGATAAATGGTATTATGAAGACTGGGCTTTTTTGCTTGGAGATGCCGCTCATGCTGTTGTCCCTTTTTATGGACAAGGTATGAATTGTTGTTTTGAGGATTGTCTTGAGTTAGATAATATAATCTCTAAAATTCTACCTGAAAGTGTTGACGAATGGTGTACTGTGATTGAGAAATATTTTGAGAACAGAAAACCTAATGCTGATGCTATAGCTGATTTAGCACTTCAAAATTTTGTTGAAATGAGAAGTAAAGTTATAAATCCAAAATTTATCAAGAAAAAAGAGATTGATAACATACTTTTTGATTTCTTTCCAGAATTTTGGGTACCTTTATATACCATGGTAACTTTTAGCACTATTCCTTATAGTGATGCTCTAAATAGATCTATTAAACAGGATAATTTTTTGGAAAAAATTGGATATGAGAATATTTTAAATGAAATTAATAAAGGAAAAGATTCATTAGAGAAATTTTTAAAATTAAATTTCTAAATTTTATTTTAGATTTAATTTTGTTTAACAAATTTTAAATTAAAATTATGAAAAATATTTATAGAGAAGTAAACCCAAAGGAAATTCATTTTACTGAATCTCATAAACTACTTCTTTCTGGCGTTTCACCCAGACCAATAGCATTTGTTGGAACTCAAGATTCTTTTGGGAATGATAACTTAGCTCCATTTTCATTTTTTAATGCTTTTGGTGCTAATCCTCCTACAATAGCAATTTCACCTGCTTTAAGAGGTACTGATGGAAAGAAAAAAGATACATTATTAAACATTTTAGAATTAAAAGAATTTACTGTTTCTAATGTTTCTTTCAACATGGTAGAACAAATGTCATTAGCTTCAACAGATTATTCTAAAGGGACTGATGAATTTGTAAAATCTGGATTTTCAAAATTAGAATCAACTATAATAAAACCATTTGGAGTTCTTGAAGCCCCAATGGTGATGGAATGTATTTTGAAACAGCATTTAGAGTTAGGTGGATTGCCTGGTTCTGGTAATTTGTTAATTGGTGAAGTTGTTATGTTTCATGTTAAAGAAGATATGTTTACTGGAAAATATCTTGATTATTCTAAATTAGATTTAGTTGCTAGAATGGGTGGAGCAAATTATTCAAGAGCAAATTTTGATTCTGTATTTACCTTGGAACAACCTAAAACTCAAGGAATTGGTTTTGACAATTTACCAGAATTTATTTCAAAAAGTAAAAACTTTTCCAAAAATGAATTAGCAAAACTAGCTTCAGTAACTGCTCTTCCAAGTAATAATGAAGTAATGAATTTTTGGCAAGATGTTAGAAAATACAATAACATTGTAAGCAAAGAATTACTTATTGCACTAAATGAAATTGATAACAAAAACATAGTTGATGTTGATAATTTAATTCAAATTTCTAAACATTTCATACATTCAGATGTAATTAAAGCATGGATGATTTTACTTTCTATTGATAATTAACTTCACACTTTTATTAGTTAGAATGGTTGTTCATCTGGATCTAAACCAGATGGTAAATAATCTGAGGCATTATCATATTGATATGCTAAATTTTCAAATCTGGCAGATTCTTTTAGGAATGCTACTTTAGCAATTCCAGTTGGTCCATTTCTTTGTTTCCCAATTATCAGTTCAGCAACACCTTCTGTTGGATTCCCATCTTCATCAGTTGTAATTCCATAATATTCTGGTCGGTGAACAAAGGCTACAACGTCTGCGTCTTGCTCAATAGAACCAGATTCTCTTAAGTCACTTAACATCGGTCTTTTATTAGTTCCTGTTCTCCCCTCAACGCTTCGATTAAGTTGTGATAAAGCAATTACAGGTATATTAAGTTCTTTAGCAAGCTGTTTTAAACCTCTAGATATAGTTGAAATTTCTCTTTCTCTGCTTTCTGCTTTTGGTGCATGCATAAGTTGCAAGTAATCTATCATAATACATTCAATATTATGTTCACGTTTCATTTGCCTTGCTCTTGCTCTTAACTCTAAAATGCTTAGAGCAGGTGAATCATCAATATACAAAGGAGCATCAGCTAAATTATGAATTGTTCTAACTATATTTTGCCAATCTTGTGGCTTTAAATCTCCAGTTCTTAACTTTTGCATATTAACTCCTGATTCAGCAGAAATCAACCTTACAACTAACTGCTGAGCAGACATCTCTAAAGAAAAAAATGCAACTCCTCTTTTATAATCCACTGCCATATTACGAGCCATACTTAGGCTTGCGGCAGTTTTACCCATTGATGGTCTTGCTGCAATAATAATCAAGTCAGACCTTTGAAAACCACCAGTCATTGCATCAAGTTTTGATAAACCAGTTGGAATTCCAACAACACCACCACCATCTTGAAATCTACTACTCATAGCTTCAAGAAGCTCTATGGTTTCCATTGCTAAAGGTTTTAAAGCTCTGTAACTTCTGCTTCCAGTTCTACTTTCAGCAATATCAAATATCTGTTGTTCAGCTCTATCTATTTCTTCAAAAGCATCAGTTGTTTCCGAAAAACAATTTCCCATAATTTCCATTGCAGTTTGAATCATCTGCCTTTTAAGATATTTTTCGAATATAATCTTAGCATGATATTCTGCATTTGCTGATGTTGGTGTCCTCATATTAAGTTCAGAAAGATAATAAGAACCTCCTACATCTTGGAGCTTATTCATTCTTTGAAGTTCATCCTTAAGAGTAATTATATCAACTGGTTGGTTCCTATCTGCTAAAGCAACCATTGCTTGATAAATGACTCTATGAGATTCTCTGTAAAATGAATCAGGGGAAAGTATTGGAATAACTTTTGTTGAAGCTTCTTTTCCAAGCATCATTGCACCTAACACTGCAACTTCTGCATCGTTTGAATGAGGTGGAACTCTGTCTGAATTGGTTTCGAGTTTGACAACTTTGTTACCTCTAGAATTTGGTTGACCAATGAACCTATCTAAAGGCATTGATGCGCCTCCTTCTTTATAATTATTATAATCTGTTGACAATACTTTTAAAAATTAAACTTTTCTAATTAGACTGAAATAACAATTACAAATTACAACCTTTAAGTTAGCAATCAAAATAAATTTTACACATATTTTACACATTTTTCCCACAATTATTAGAACTTCCTTTAGAATAAGATTTATTTTAAATGAATTATAAATCTTTAATTAATCTTACTTTTTTATAAAAGATTATACAATGTTGTTTACTTTTGCCGAATGAAAATTTTTGTTGAATTACTTTATTTTAAAAAGATAAAAATTAAGTTTAAATTCTGCTCATTTATTTGTACTTTATTGTTGTTAAGTTATTTAACAGTACAAGTTAATGCACAGGTTAATCCTCAAGATAAAGTGGTTGTTCCTTCTATCAAAACCGTACAAACTGAATCTAATGTTGCAATACCTACATCATCACCAATTTCAATTCCAAATAAAAATTCTATAAGTTTGAATTTTATTCAATCATCTTCTAACTATTGGTATGATGGAGAAAATAACTCATTAACTCTAAAATTAATTGCTAGAATAGTTGATAAGAGTAAAATAGATAATTTTGTTTTAGTGAACAGAGTTTTATTAAAACTTGGAACTCAATATGTAAAGAATCAAAGCAATTTATATCCATGGAGAATAAGCGATAACGAGCTTTCATTGGAGTCTATAAGTGTTTTAAATTTGGGTTGGACAATAGATCCATATATCTCTTTAAAAGCTAATACATCAGTTACTGAAATATTTTTATTTGATGATGAAACTAACGATAGGTTTAGAATTGGAAAACTATTAGATCCACTTACTATTAGAGAAAGTGCTGGGTTGAGATTTTCTGATTTTTCTGATAATTATGATCTAGATGTAAGGTCTGGATTTTATTTAGAACAAATATTCTCAGATGAATATACTGATTTAACCGATAATCTAGAAACTCCTGATATTACAGAAAAATTTGCTTTACGGACGGGGATTGAAAGCATCTCAGATTTAAATGCATCTTTAACTGAGATTATTAATTACACTGGAAGAATTGAATTATCTAGTCAATTTAGGGATTTAACTCAATGGAAAGTTAAAATAGGTAATGAGTTTAGAGCAAAATTATGGAAATTTATTTATGTCTCATTAAATGTAAATTTTGTTTATAATATTGAACAAAATATTCATACACAATGGCAAGAATCATTAAATTTAGGCATAACTCAAAATTTTTAAATTTAATTTGAAATTTTATGTAGATGCGAATAATCTTTTTTTTTATTAAAATAATTACAAATAAATAATGTTAGATAAACTTTTACAAATATTCAATCGATTTACAGATATAGGCAATAAACTTGGAGATCCAGATATTATTAATGATCTCAAAACATATCGTGAGTTAATGAGAGAACAAAAACAGCTTTTACCTATTGTAAAAACTTATCATCTTTATTCTAAATGCATAAATGATTTGGATGGAGCAAAAGATTTAATGTATAATGCTGATGATAAAGAAATTCAAGAAATGGCTGAGATTGAATACGCTGAACTTCAAGCTATGAAAGAATCAATGGAGGATGAAATCAGATTTTTACTTATTCCTCCAGATCCAAATGATTTTAAAAATTGTATCATTGAAATAAGAGCAGGTACAGGCGGAGATGAAGCAGGAATTTTCGCCGGAGATCTTTATAGAATGTATACAATGTATGCTGAAAAAAAAGGATGGAAATTAGAATTAATGGATTTTAATGAATCTGCATTAGGTGGATTTAAAGAAGTTGTTTTTCAGTTAACTGGAGAGGAAGTTTTTGGTACAATGAAATTTGAAGCTGGCGTTCATAGAGTTCAAAGGGTTCCAGAAACTGAACAACAAGGTAGAGTACATACATCAGCTTCCTCAGTGGCAGTATTACCAGAGGTTGAAGATTTTGATATTGAAATTATTCCAGCAGATATTCAAATGGATACTTATAGAAGTGGTGGTAAAGGAGGTCAAAATGTAAATAAAGTTGAAACAGCTGTTAGACTAACCCATATTCCTTCTGGAGTTGTTGTTGCTTGCCAACAAGAAAGATCACAGCTTAGTAATCGTGAAAATGCTATGAAAATGTTGAGAGCTAAACTCTATGAAATAGAGCAACAAAAAAGAGATAGTGAATATGCTGCTCAACGAAAAGGGATGGTTGGAAGTGGTGACAGATCTGATAAAGTAAGGACTTACAATTATCCTCAAAATAGATTAACAGATCATAGACTTGAAGGTGATAGTAAAAATTATTCGTTAAGAGAAGTGCTCGAAGGAGAACTTGACCAAGTTATAACTTCTTTAAAACTTGCAGATAGAGCAGAGAAATTAAAATCGGGAATTATAAAATAAAGCAAATAAAAAAGTCGTTTAGTATTATAACTAAACGACTTTTTTTTAAATAATAAAATTAATTGATTGTCCCACTTCCTTCTGTTGAAGGTCCACGTTTAATTGGATCCCCATCTCCTTGAGGTCCTCCTTTATGAGGTGGTCTGTTATTTTTAATACAATCATCAAGAATTGCTTTTTGAGCATCTGTAAAAATATTCCTCATTGCATCATCCATTAATTTATGAGCTGCATCAATTTGAGACCTCAATGTATCCAATTGTGATTTCAAAGCATCTAACCCAGCTTTATCATTAGCTTTACGTAATTCGCGAGCTTTGGTCATTAATGATTTCATTTCTTCACGCTTAGCTAATGTAGAACTTTCAAAATTGCTTCTAATAGCTTTCATTTGTTCTTTTTGAGCATCTGTTAAACCTAATAAATCAATACAATTTGTATGTGGCGGTTTTGGTTTTAACGAATCTCCTCCTCTTCTAGGTCCGCCAGGACCGCCTGGTCCAGCTGAATCTCCTTTTCTTCCAGGTCCTCCTGGTTGAGCAAGTGATGTAGTTACACTAATTAATGCTATGAATACAAATGCACTAATTACGTTTAATAGTCTTTTCATAAATAATTGATAACTTAAATTGATGTTAAATTGTTACTTAATTAATATCATTGTTTTACGGAAAAGGTACTTCGAAGTATTTTTTGCAAAACTAATAAAAATGACACCATAGTTTTGCAGTTTATTACAATTCCCGATTTTTGTTATTTGAGATAAATATTTTTATTTGGTTCCAAGAAAATGATTTTAATCTAATTAAACACTTTTAAACAAATTCATAATATCCTCTTTTGTTATAATGACTTGTTATGTTAACTTAAAGTCACAAACAGTAAAAAAATTTAAAAAAATTTTCGTTAACTATAGTTTAAAATGTAAATTTTTTAATATTCGTATAACTTATTTAAAATTCAATTTCTAAAAACAATCCAAATATATTAGAAAGAATTAATTACAAATTACTTTTAATTTGTAATTTACTTACAAATCATTTTCTGTTTATTCAACTCGTTAATTATCACTAAATAATCAATCTATTAATTTATATTGATTTTCACTTAAATAATTTACAACAAATTTATTATGTTATGATTTTACAATGATTATATTCTTTATTAAAATTGAAATTTTGAAAAAATCAAAATGGTTAAACTTAAATAAAATTATCATAGCTAAAATCACACTATATTTTATAATTATATTTTCTTATCAAAGTCTCATTGATTGCAAACTTTTATCAAAGGTTGAACTTAAGAAAACTGATTTTAGGTTTATAATTTCTCTAAAATTTAATGGAGAAGATTTTAGATATAACAAACAGTATTTATTAATGAAAAACTTAGATTCAATTTCAATTACTAAAATTAGATTTTATCTAACTAACATTGAAATTTTGTTTAGTGATAATTCTAAGTATATGGAAAAATTTAGTTATCATTTAATTGATCTTGATGATAATAAAAGTTTGGAATTTGTTTTAAAAAATATCCCTAAAAAAGAAATTTCTAATATTAAATTTTGTCTTGGAGTAGATAGTATAACTAACGTTTCAGGAGCTTTAAATGGAGATTTAGATCCTAGAAAAGGTATGTATTGGTCTTGGAATTCTGGTTATATTAATTTAAAGATGGAAGGTAATTATTATAATATTTTAGGGAATAAAAACTCATTTGAATATCACATTGGCGGTTATATTTCTCCAAATAATTCATTAAGAAATTTATCATTTAATATTGTTAAGAATTTCAAAACTAATTATAAAATAAATTTAGTTTTAGATCTTGGTAACTTTTTTGATTCTTTTGATTATAAAAACAATAGAAGTGTATTAATTCCAGGAGCAGAATCGAACAAAGTTATGGATGGTTTTAAAAACATATTTAAGGTTTCAAATAATGAAAATTAGTTTCAATTATTTGTTTGTCTTTATTATTTTTTTTATGATTATTACTTTGTTAATACCAAAGAATCGTAATTCAATTTTCTTTGTTCCTAAAGGATGGCCAAAACCAAATTATAATTTTTCTAAAAACAATTTTTCCTTGAAAAAATTTGAATTAGGAAGAAAATTATTTTATGATCCAATTTTATCAAAAGATAGTACAATTTCTTGTGCAAGCTGTCATTTGCAATATTCTGGATTTTCTCATACAGACCATAATGTAAGCCATGGAATTGATGGGAAGAAGGGTACAAGGAATGGTTTGGCATTAATAAACTTAGCTTGGAATAAAACTTTTCATTGGGATGGAGGAGTTAATAATTTAGAAATGCAAGCAATAAATCCAATTACTCATCCAAATGAAATGGGTAATTCACTTAACAATCTAATCTCAAAACTAAATTCAAATTTCAATTATAAAAATCTTTTTTTTAAAGCATACAATGATTCTATAATTGATTCTAAAAATTTACTCAAAGCATTAGCTTCATTTACTGTTTCTTTAGTTTCATATAATTCTAAGTATGATAAATATATTAGGCATGAGAAAGGGGGAACATTCTCAATACAAGAGCTAAATGGTTTAAAACTCTTTAGAACATTTTGTTCAAATTGTCATAATGAGCCATTATTTACTAATTTTACTTTTGCAAACAATGGTTTAAAGATTGATCCTAATTTCAATGATTTAGGAAGATACAATATTACTCATATCCAAAATGATTCGTTTAAATTTAAAGTTCCAACATTAAGAAATATTGAATTTACATTCCCATATATGCATGATGGTAGATTTAACAAATTAAGTGAAGTTATTAATCATTATGCAAATATAAATTTAAATGAAATCAAGCAATTAAATTTAGATATTAAAGAACCAATTACAATAACAGAAAATCAGAAAAAAGATTTAGTTGCATTTTTATTTACACTTACTGATTTAGATTTTTTGTACAACAAAACATTTTCATATCCATTTAAATAAGTTTATATCTTAATGGGTTTTTCAAATTAAAAAAAGTTAATATACAATTTATGAAAAAAATAATACTTTATTTAACCATATTCTTTTTGTTGAATATTGATTTATATTCTCAATTTGTGAGCCCTATGTTTACTCCTGGAAATGCTGTATTAACTGACTTCTCAGGTACAAATGGTATTTATGATCCAAAGGAATTTGTAGTTTCAATTTTAAATACAAAAGATGCATATCCAAATGCACCAAAAGGATCTAATTGGAATGGAATTCAATTTTATCATCACCCAACTTGGATTGGTGAAGTGCTTGGTCAGGTATTCGGTATTACTATTGATAATTCATATAATATTTATGTGTCATCAACTTCAGTTTATGGTAAATTTAATTATGGAATTGGTGGTTCTGGTGCAATATATAAATTAGATGCTCAAACTGGTGTATCATCAGTATTTACTACTTTACCAAATTTTTTAGATAAAACAGAAAATTATTATCCAGGTTTAGGAAACATTTGTTATGATAAAAAGCATAACCAATTTTTTGCAACAAATTTTGAAGATGGTAAAATTTATAGAATAGATTATTCTGGTAATATTCTTGATTCGTTTGATCCATTTACAGTTGATAATGGATTAAATGGATTTGCACCTCTTGGTGAGCGTTTGTGGGGTATTGGAATTTTTAATGATACAATTTACTTTAGTAGATTTGTTGAACATGTTAGCAAAGGCAAAACTGGAGTAAATCAAAATTCAGTAAAGCATAATGAAATTTGGAGTGTACAATTAGATGTAAATGGTACATTCATTTCCAAAACTAGTAAATTAGAAATTACTCATCAATTATTTATGTTGAATAATTTTAATATTACAAATCCAATATCGGATATAGAATTTTCACAAGATGGAAAAAGGATGTTAGTTGCTGAAAGAACAATGATAGGTGATATAAACATTGCAATGAATTCGAATGCTCCTCCAACTGAACCAATCCCTGCACATAATTCTTTAGCTTATGAATATGAAAAAAATAATAATGGCTTCGGTTGGAAAGCTGCAAGTAAATTTCATGTTGGTGCTAAAACATTACCAGGCGGACCTATAGGTGGGGGAGCTTCTAAATCTATTGAAAATTGCGCAGGCGGAATTGATTATTCATTTTTCCCAAACTATAATTCTTCAACAAATGTGACTGATAGTTTGATATGGATTACAGGTGATATCTTAACAACGAATGATTTAGCTAGAAATTATGGTTTACAAGGTACTCCAAGAAATGAACCTTTTAATACCCCAACAAACAGTTATATAATAGATGCAAATGGGAAACAAGATATTTTTGATAAAGGTCTAATTGGAGACGTTGATATTTTTAAACCTGTAATTACTGTAAAAATTGATTCGTGCTTGGAGGTATTAAAAAGTAATTTAAATTTTAAAGATATTATTTGTTTTGGTTCAGATTCAGATTATGTAGTTTTGAATAATTGTGGTGATGCGGATATTCAAGTTACACCTTCTATTTCATCTAACCAAGATTTTAATATAATACCCCCATTTAATATTCCATTTATAGTTAAAAAGAAAGATCTAATAATAATGAAAGTTGCGTTTGTTCCAAAGTCATTTGGACTAAAAAAAGCATTGCTAACTTTAAAAACTAATTCAAAAACACCTATTTTAAATGTAACTTTAAATGGCTTATTAATTGAAAAAGGTGATGGTTTAACTCAAGTTAAACATGATTTTGGAAATGTTGATTTAGGTAAGTCAATAATATTTATTTCAAAGTACTTTAATAAACGAAATCTAGATGTAAAAGTACAAATTTTACATTCACCAAATGTTCCTTTTGAATTAATAAAGCCTACAAGTAATATCAATATTAAAGGAAATGATTCAGCTCAGATAGTTGTAAAATTTTTACCTTATAATTGTGGATATTATAATGATTCCCTAATTTTAATTTTAACACCCTGTCCTGATACAATAATATATAGATTTAATGGAAATGGGATTCTAACACGTCCAAAATTATCAGATACATTACTTGATTTTCAAATAAAAATACTCCCAGAATCTCAAGAAACTACAAAGAGTTTTAGAATAATTAACAATACGGATTTTACAATTACCAAAAATATTACATTACCAAAAAATCCTTTTAAAGTAGTATTAGCTAATAATCCAATAACTATTTTACCTAAAGACTCATTAATTATTGATGTTACTTTTAATCCCAAATCAGCAGGAGATTTTTTAGATTCTATTAAAGTATCAGATATTGGATTATGTCAAGACACTCAATATGTTAAATTAATTGGGAAAGCTATTTTAAAGAATTTTGTTAAATGTATTTCAATTAATAAGATTGATATTTTATTTAATAATATCAATTGTATTGGAGAAGACGAACAATCATTAATAATTAAAAATTGTGGAGATACTATTTTAATTATTGATTGTACTATTGTAGATACTAATAATATTTTTTCTATAAATTCTCCATATGATAAACCATTTGATTTAAAACCTAATGATTCAATTATAATTTTTATAAAATTTAAACCTATATTATTTGGTAAATCTATTTCTAAATTAAAAATTGAAAGTAATTCATCTTTAAACCCTATAATTTATATTCCGTTATATGGCGATAAATTAGAATCAAAATCTTTTATATCACTTCAATCACTTAAGTTAAATTATGGAGTTCAACCAATTACTCAAAAACCAATTAAAAAAGTTTGGTTATTAAACAAATCAAATTATCCTATAAATTTATCTCAATTTTATTTAAAAAAACAATTTGAAATATTATCCCCAAAAGATAAATTTATCATCCCTAAAAAAGATTCAATTCAAATTGAAATAATGTTCATTCCTCAAACTTGTGGAGTTTTTTCTGATACTATAATTTACATATCTTCACCTTGCCCAGACACAACTTCTTTGATTGTAACAGGTGAAGGAGAAACAAAATTTTCGAGTATAGTATCAATTGGTACTATATCCGATACTATAAAATCAGGATTTGCTAACACATTTGAAGTGCAACAATTGCCAATTCCAATAATTTTAAGAAAGTCGGAATTATTAAGTAATGCAAATGCTAACACTTTTATTACTAATATTAAATTTAGTTCTAAGATGTTGATTCCAATTGGATTTACAATGGTAAATTCCAAAAATAAAGGCGTTATTTTAAATCAAGAAATACAGAACAATAGTAAAAATATAAAAGTAAAATTTGAGTTAAATGAATTGCCAACTAAGGATTCTATTTTTGCTTATCTAAATGTTGAGGCTTATTATGCAGATTCTTTAAATACATCTATTGAATTTGATTCAACAGTTTCAATTGGAGGTTGTGAAATAACTACTTTAAATTCTATTGGGAATTATTACATTTACCCAACACCTTGTGTTTTTAATACAAATAGATTATTTTATTTTGTAAATGCTTTCAAAATTAATTCCATAACTCCCAACCCTATTAAAACTGAAGCTGTAATCAATTTAACTTTAGAACCAAATACATTATATAGTTTAGATTGTAATGATTTAAGTGGTAAAAATGTATGTAAAATAATTCAAAATGAGATTTCTATAGAATCAAATAGAGTTGTAAAATTTATATTAAATTCACTTTCAAATGGAGTTTATCAATTAGTCTTAAAATCAAATCAAGGAATAGTAACTAAAAATATCAATGTAACTAAATAACTAAATAACTAAATTACTTCTTATAAAAAATAAAGCACTTTAATAATTGAATGACATTAATAAATAATTTTTCATTTTAATTTTTATTGTAAAAAAATTATTTATAGAGAAATGTATTGAACTTATTAGTAAATAATAAATGCAACTAAGCAAAGCAAAAGTTTAGCTGTGCTTTGGTACAATTAAATTGTAGTAATGCAATATTTTTTATTACAACAACCATCACATATAGGATTATGACAAATTCAAGTATTAGTTTTTGAAGCTATTCACTCAATTTCATTAAGGCTTGATATATCTTTTCCATGTTGGAAATTTTTAATTTCTTACGGATACGCATAAGGAGATTCTCTATTGAACGCGATGATAATTTTAGTAAATCGGCTATCTCCTTTGTGCTCATTGAAAGCCTGTGTAAAACGGCTATCTTAAGCTCTTGTTGGGTAATTTTAGGAACATTTTTTAGCAATAATGTAATATAATCTTTATGTGTAGTCATAGTCAAATTATATTTTGTCTTTTAAGGCATTACCTTTTTATTTACAAGGCTTATCCACTATGATATACAGCAAATTTGCACATAATATCTACTTGAAATATTTCTGTTTTTCTACTAAAGTAGTTCTATCCTAAAAAAAGTATAACATTGGCAATTAAATCATTAATAGGTAGGTAAATATTCTACGAAGATGAAATACTTAAATTCATTCAGGAGATGATACAAACTAAGTAATCCTTAGTTGAAATTTTGGGGAAATGCAAAGTAGATTTATTATGACAACGAAAGCTAATTAAGTGGATTTAGTTAATGAAATAAAATTTTATACATCAAAAAGAAGCCAAATATTCTATCAAATATTTTGCATTTGATGCAATAGAAAACAAATCCTTTTTGTAACGATTCTTAAATCAAAAAAACAATTATAAAACATAGAAATTATATAATAACAATAATAGAAAAACTCCTAATATTGCAAACTCAATTCAGAATTTAAAATGTATTGTAAATTTATATCAGGATTAATAAACTAAACTGAATTTTTTTTAGTATGAGTAAGATTGTACAACAAACATATCTACAACAACACCAATCCAAAGAACAATGAAGTTGGAATAAGATAAATGTAAATTGTTAATTGATAATAAAAAGCCTCTTATCAACTGAATAAGTTTTTAGGAGGTTTTTGTTTTTTGTGTTGTAGAATAGTATATTCCAGAGATATAATAATTTTAGTATTTTCATTTTTATAATAAAAAATATAATAAATAAAATAAAGACTAAACGATTGTTACTCCACAATTTATAAGTATGTTTGAAGAACCTTTTTATGCGATACAAAACAAATTTACAATTCACATTTTTAGATTAGTTTTATTTTTAATAAATGTACTTAGCAATTAAAAAACAGACTTCTAAAATTTCCTTCAACTTTTGGTATAGGAGTACAGGGTTTAAAGGCTTACAAGGTAAGTGTTTTTAATATAGGAGTTATGGACTTAGTAAAAAAATGGTCTCATAATGGGCAGATAATAACTGTACCAACTAGTAACTGCAACAATATACAATTTAAAACTGAAATAAGATAATCATGAAAAGTGTAAAAATAATCTTACCACTGATTGTGGTTTTTATGTCGTGCGGTTTTACAAGGTTTGAAAGTAGTAATTATATATCAAGTGTAATTAAAATAAGCTCTGAATCACTACAAGAAGATACTATATTGAGTACTTTATGGTGCAAGAATTTTCTTTTAAGTACATACCCATTGAAGTATATCAAAATAGATAGTAGCTTTAAATTTTTAGAGGACTCATCAGTTTGCAAGGGTTCAAATCCTGAATGTACTCCACTTACAATGAGTATGAACAAAGCGAGAAATAAAGTATTGTATGTGGTATCGAAATTTAGAACCAAAAGCATGGGTGCATTGGTAGAGAAAGATTTGTATAACAATCAAGTAAAAGAAATAATTAATTCATCGGAAAACATTTCAAGTGCAGTTTATTTTGGTGGTACTGATAGCATAATAGTTTATTATTCATTGGGCAAACCAGAGGGAGTAAATGCTGGATATTTCAAAATGGATTTGAAAACAAATAAACGAGTATTAATATTTGATATTTACTCAGATCTTGGTAGTGATGAGATAGTAAATGGTTTTGATGTAAGCCCAGATGGTAACACACTATTAGTACCTGAAGTGTTTAGCAAAACAACTCCAAAGATATTAATGGTAGAAATGTCAACTGGTCAAGTTCGATGGGTACAAGAACTAAGTCTTGATGTGAATCGTGAGTTAGAATTGTTGTGTATGCGTTACAATAATGATGGCACTGAAGTATTATATTCAATTTATAGTCGTGGTTTATTGGGTAATGGTCCAAAAGTTTCATCAAAGTTAGGAGTAATAAAACTAGAAACGATGGAAGATAAGCTATTACAGTTCAAGCCAGAAGATGCAAGTACAGGTGCATGGGTAGCTCCATTTCCAAACTGGTCACCAGATAATAAACACATAATTTATGGTATGATATGCTTAGGTTTAAGTAATTACGAATTATACATTAAAACGAATATTGAATTGGAGACAAATAAGAAAACAATATTAAAAGTAAAGAAGATAACTTCTAAAACATTAGAGTCTAAAAATTTAGAAAATGCCGTTTGGACAAATAATTTTATGTTAGCAACTTATTCAGCGCAGTACATTAAAATAGACAGCAATTATAATGTAATTGAAGACTCATCAATTGGAGATAATTCTTTAATAAAATACTACCCATTTACAATGAGTTTAAATAAGAAAAAAACGAAAATTGTTTATGTAGTTTCAAATAGGTCGTCGGTAAGCATAGGAGCATTATACGAGATGGACTTGCAAAATGATTACGCTTTAAAAGAACTACTAGACAGTAGCGAAAACATCTCTAGTGCGGTGTATATGGGTAGTAGTGATAGTTTGATTGTTTATTATTCATTAGGCAAACCAGAAGGAAGAAATGCTGGGTATTACAAATTGAATTTAAACACAATGGAGCGAGAGTTGATACTTGAGCATTACTCAAGTTTTGGTCGTAATGAAATAGTTAATGGGTTTGACATAAGCCCAGACGGGAAAAATTTGTTATTTACAGATGTAGGGAGTTATAGACCACCTATAATAGTTAGTTATAATTTGGAGACAAAACGTAAGCAAGCGTTATACCAATTTGATTCACCTAATCGTGCTTTACTTTGGATGCGTTATAATAATGATGGAACAAAGATATTATACTCAAACTATGGTCAGCGAGCTTTTATAGGTGGTCCGTGCGATCCATCAAAACTAGGAGTATTGAATCTTAAATCATTGGAAGATAAAAATATAGTATTTAAACCAGATAACAGTTCATGGGATAGATGGACAGCCTCGTTTCCAAATTGGTCACCAGATAATAAACATATCGTTTATGGTATGGCAAAAATAGCTGACAAAAGCGGAGCTGTAGGGAGTTATCAATTGTATGTAAGAATTAATATTGATGAGGAAATAAGCAGTGTGTTGAGTAAAAACCCAAAACCAAGAGTAATGAAATTGGAATAAGTAAATTGTTAATAAATACTTAATAAATATAAAAACTTCCTATCAATTGATAAAATTTTTAGGAGGTTTTTTTATGTATCAAAAATTGAGGTTTAATATTATTTTATAATATAAGATTGCTTTTTAAAAATAGAGTTTAACTATGTAAGTTCTTGTTTTGAGTAATTATAAAAGCAATTTCATAATAAATGTAGCTTTCAATTAATGAAAGCAAAGTACCTAGCTAACATTGTATTGATTTTATGCTAACAAACACTGCAATAATTGCTCACATAAAAGTTAATGATGTAATTGCAATTTATGATTCAGGGGCAGCTTGAGAAAAACAGTAGTAAAATAGTAACAACTGAGATAATAGATCCAATAAAAGGGCATTACATACCTGCTTGTGTAAATTTATTTCCACTTATAAAAAACGAAAGTAAAAAATTATTATCTTAAACACCAAAACAAATAGCCGATACAGGTTCATGCTTACAATTTACCTATGCTTCAGAATGGTTTGGAATAAATCAATCTAGCACAAAAGATTGGTTGGAAAAGGGTAAGATTGACACACACTTAGAAGCAAAACCGAATAAAGAGTATATTGTGTTTCTTGAAGTAAGGGATCTTTGTCATCAAGATTACATTAATTATTATACCCTTTATCCGTGCAGAGATAACAGTCGAATTCTCTATGTAAGTATTTATCCAGTAATAAATTGAAACTGACGTTTTTATAATTTTTAGATTAACTATTTAGTAATTAATAATTTACTCAAATATTTATTGTTATTTGAAACCATCATAATTGTATAACTTCCACTTGGTAAATCAGAAAGATCAAAAATAAAAGTATTAATTCCCTTCTTGAATATAATTGAATTAACTAACACTTTAACTTCATTCCCTGTTAAATCATATAAGGAAACATTTATATTTTCATCATTTACGAGTCCTATATAAACTTTAGCAATTCCACTAGTAACTGGATTGGGGAAAGAAGAAGTAATGAAATTTGCTGATGCTTTTACACCAAAACTTAGTTTATTGTTGCACCAATCAGAACCTGCTTGAAGAGATAGTAACATGTTAATATTAAACGGTATTACATCTTCATTTCCACATGCATCACCAACAATTAGTGTATCAGTTTGTTGATTTAGAGTAGAACCTTGAATACATATTGGAATTCTTACAAATGAATGGGGTGAAATTGTAATTGGAATAATAGATGGTGGCAAACTATAAACTATATTATTGTTAAATTTTAGAGAAGAAATAATTTTAGATTTACTTCCATAATTAACAATTTCAATACTATCAGAACATCTCCAAGTTAATGAATTTAATGTATCTAATTCAACTCCTTTACCAAATCTCAAGCCAACTGAATCTCTAGATTTTGTATCTAAAGTTGCTAAAGTAAAACCACTTAATGTATCAGTTTTTGTAGATGTATTCCCTATTTTATCAGTCGTAATAATAGTTACATAACCATCATGATATTTATCTTTCAATCTTATATCAACTTTAATTTCATCTGTAGGAAAATCTGATGAGTTTGGCAATACAACTACTTCACAATTTTTTAGAAGACTAAAATTTACACTATTAACACCGGTTCCAATTTTTCTTGACTCCGAAACTTGATATGTTAAATTTGATGGGCAAGGAGGAATCAAAGTTTCAATTTTAGGTGGGAGAGTATCAACCAAACTTTGTAAAGGGATATTAGCAATCACTCTTTCATTACACAAATTTTTAATTCTTATTTCAGTATTTATCTCAGCCATTCCTAACCATCCACTTATACAAATAGAATATTTTACCTTCTCACCTGGTTTTAAAGTTATTGGTAAAATTCCTTTTATCTTAATGTTGTTTTGTAATAACGCATTCTTAAGAGTATCTGAAATTAATACTTCTGTAATAGTTTGTGGGAAATTTCCATAATTCTCAATCTCAAAATCCCTACAAGTATCATTTGCAGAATTTATAATAATTAAAGAATCCAAAACAATAGGTGTATTACCATTCATTCCAATTGTCCGCAAAGTGAAGCCAGGTATTGTTTTAAAAAAACTAATCTCCCTTCCTCCTGAATCAATTGCTTTAATACCAATTTTACCATCATTATATTTATCAACTAAAGTTGCTTTAAAATAAACTGTATCAATCCCTTTAGAAAAAGCAGGAATAGTAACTTTTGTATTTTCTTGTGTTAAAACTATAATTGAGTCAATACCAGTATCAGTAATTTTACTATCAAATGCAATACCATCTAAATCTGAACATCTTAAAGAATCCTCAATTATAGGGGGATAAATATCACCAACTAATTTCCCAAAAACCATACTACCGCTGTAACCATAAGAATTTGCAGCTCCAAAACCATAAATTCCAATTCCAAATGAAGAATCACAATTAATTATATGCGAACCTTGTTGAACTTCAATTTGAGCATAAAGATAATTTGTTGTTGATACGGGTTTAAATTGGTTCGCATTTAACTTTTGTCCATCTAAAGTTAAATTTTTCAAACCATCTTTATGAATTGTTATATTAAAAAAATGACGTCTAAATTCTGGATCTATAATACTTTGAAAAACATTGATAGAATCCCATTGCTCTATTGGTTGAATAATCATCATAAAAGGATCACCTAAAGCAGTTCCACCACTAAATGGATTTTTATTACTTTCTGCTGAATGCTCATATTGGGCAATCAAAACTGGTAAATCTGAACTTATAAAGGAAGAGGCAGTGTATTCTTTCTCTACTGGAATCCCCTTTTGTAGAGGTGTTTGTACAACTCCATTTAACTTCCAATTAGTATTATCAAATGCAGATAATATTCTGAAAATTGGTTTAAAAGGAGATGATGGTGTAATTACAAAATGAGGTGTAACTATGTAATTTTTTCCCCATGTTTCTAATGGTGGAATTTGTTCACATAAATGATCACGACTTCTACCATCTAATACTGGTATAGATGCTCTTTTAACACCAGCAAATACTGCAACAGGTTTATTTCCTAAAATCTCAGTTCCACTAACATCTTGTGCATCTTTGTTAATTTCTGCTTGACCAAAGAAGACTTGTCCTTTATTCAAATTTACATTAAATGTAGCTCCTTTTTGATTACCATTAATTTTAGCCAGAGGAGAAGAAGTAATTCTTAAAACAGTATTATCAGCAGTAGCAACAACTGCAAATTCAGAAGGCGTATCAAAAGTTCCATTATTCCCTTGAATCAAATATCCATTTGAATAAGATAAAACAATATATCGTGGGGTCAGAACTTTTTCAGGAATTGCAACAAAAGCATCTGCAGATTTATCTCTAATTGATACACCATAAATAGTAATTTCATCATCAGCTTCAACTATTACACTTTTATTACTTACACCAGTATTAGAATTATCTAATTCTAGATTAAATGGAATTTTAATTTCAAGTGGAGTATTTACTTGTTGAATATCATAATTGATTGGGGCAGAAAAATTATTATTTAAAATAATTTTCAATTTTGTTAATTTGTCGCAAGACGCATATAACCTTAACTTTGAGCCATTAGTATTGCTTCCTAAATTTTCCATAAAAGCAATATAAAATTGCTTCCCTCGAGTATCTGATCTTACTGTTTGTGCTTGAATTAATTGAGAAGTTATAAAGTAAATTGCAATACAAAAAGTTACAATTTTATTATAATTAATATAAATTTTCATTCGTACATTCTTTTTTATGAAATGGAATTGTAAAATAAATGAAACTTTTAGATTATATAAATTAAAATGCAATATTTATCTAACAAAAGTTATAAATTATAAAATAAATTTTTTAAAATATATTAAGAACAAATTAAATTTTTTTAACAAGATTTTGAACAATCTCATTCTTCCATTCTAAAAAATTTCCTGTTAATATTTTCTCTCTTGACGACCTCATTAATTGCAAATAAAAATGAATGTTATGAATTGTTGATAAAGTACAAGCAGTAATTTCATCAACATTAAATAAATGCCTTATATAAGAAAGTGAATATCCTTTGCAAGTTAAACAATCACAATTGGAATCAATTGGCGATTCGTCATATTTAAATTTTAGATTTCTTACATTTAACCTTCCTTTTGAAGTAAACAAGGTTGCATTTCTAGCATTTCTAGTTGGCATTACACAATCAAACATATCAACCCCACGAGAAATGGCTTCTAGAAGATTTTCTGGAGTACCCACTCCCATCAAGTATCTTGGTCGATTTTCGGGTAGGAAAGGGATTGTAAAGTCAATTACATCATACATCACATTGGTAGGTTCACCTACAGCTAACCCACCAATAGCAAATCCATCAAATCCAACTTTAACTGTTTCAATTGCACTAAATTCTCGAAGCTGTTTGTTAGTCCCTCCTTGAATTATGGAAAATAATGCTTGAGTAAATCCATAGGGATAATCTATTTTATTGTGATATTCTTTTGCTCTAATTGCCCATCTTAAAGACCTTTCTGCAGCCTCTCGATGTTCATTTACAGGTAAATCTGGTGATCTAAATTCATCTAACACCATCATTATATCAGATCCTATAGCTCTCTGAATATCAATTACCTTTTCGGGAGTTAAATTAATTTTTGCTCCATCAATATGAGATTGGAATTTCACACCATCTTCATTTACTTTGCATAATTCCTTTAACGAAAAAATTTGGAATCCTCCAGAGTCAGTAAGAATAGATCTATTCCAATTCATAAATTTATGCAAACCACCTATTTTCAACAAAACATCTAAGCCAGGTCTTGTAAATAAATGATAAGTATTTGAAAGAATAATTTCTGAGTTTGACCTTAATAAGTCTTCACTTAATAAAGTTTTAACTGCCCCACGAGTACCAACAGGCATAAATACTGGAGTATTGAAAGTTCCATGATCTGTTTCAATAATTCCAGCTCTTGCCTTTGATACAATATCAGTTTGTAATAATTCAAATTTCATATCTTTCAAAAATAGCTAACAAAATTTAAAGAAATAACTCCAATAAAATGAAGAAATAGATTTAATACATTTACATTAATTTTAAATATTTATTTCAAGAACAACACTTAATTTAGGCGTATAATAATATTTTTTTATTTACAATTAATCATGTCCAAACAAGATTTTAAAAAGGTTTTATCTTGGTCATTCTTCGATTTTGCTAACACTGGATTTTATGTCATAATGATGACTGTTGTTTATCCTGTTTACTTTAAAAATTCATTAGCAAATGGGAATGAAGCTTATTGGGGAAGGGCTGTATCAATTTCAATGCTGCTTACTGCTTTACTTGCACCTTTACTTGGTGCAATTGCAGATGCAGGAAATAAAAAGAAATTATTCTTAGCTGCTTTAACAATCTTTACCATTGCTGCCACATTCGGACTTTTTTTTACATGGACATTATGGATTGCAATGGTTTTAATAATTATTGCAAATTTTGGATTTGAAGGTGGAACTGTATTTTATGATGCAATTTTACCTGATATTTCTGAACCTAAAGATTATGCAAAAGTATCGGGATATGGTTTTGCAATGGGTTACTTAGGTTCATTTATAATACTTGGAATTTCAATGTATTTTTTGCAAGGATCACCAACTGATTCAGATATAAGAACGCTAATTGCAATCTCTGGATTTTTCTTTGCTATTTTTTCTTTGCCATTATTTTTTAATATAAAAGAGAATAAATCAAGTACTATTTTAAAATCATCAATTGCTAAAGGTTATAAAAGTGTAGTTAATACTATTAAGGAAATTAAAAATTATAAGGAGGTAAATAAATTTTTAATTGCATTTTTTATTTACAATGATGGTATATTAACTGTTATACTTTTTGCAAGTTTATATGCTGAATCCACTTTAGGATTTAATACACAAGAAAGACTAGTTTTATTTATTATAGTTCAAGGTTCAGCATTGATTGGATCTTTATTATTTGGTTCTTTAACGAATAGGTTTGGTGCTAGAAATGTGATAATAATCACACTTACAATATGGGTAATTGTGGTTATATCTGCTTTCTTTGTTACTACTAAACCTTTTTTTTATATTATTGGAATTGTTGCAGGTATTGGTTTAGGGTCATCTCAAAGCACTAGTAGAGCAATGATGGCATTATTAACACCTCAAAACAAAAGAACTGAATTTTTTGGATTTTATGATGGATTTTGTGGAAAAGCTTCGGCAATTATTGGTCCACTTTTGTTTGGTGAAGCATCAAATTATTTTGGTCAACGAAAAGCAATTTTAATAATAGGGTTATTTTTCCTATTTGGAATTTTAATGATTTCTAAAGTTAAAGATGTTAGAATTAATGGATCTGATTTAATAGAAATTAAAGAATGAGCTATATAAATTTAAATAATATTTTTTAAATTTTGAAACCTAAATATCAGATATTTAAAACATTTAAATTAAGATTTAGAATTTAAATTTTAATGTAAAATTTAGAATCTATTTCATTTAAATTCGTCATTATACTATTATTACTTATTCAATAAGGTATCTAATGTATTTAAAATTTAAAATTACCATTTTATTTATACTTTAACAATTTGACTGATAACAAGAATATTTTAGACCAATTTAAAACAAATAAAGGATTTACAATTTATGAAATGTCATTTGTTAAACCAATAATGGTAGTATTTATAAGGCATACTGGATGTTTGTTTTGCAAAGAGACACTTTCAGATATTAATAAAAATTGGAAAAAGATATTAAAAAATGGTACTGAAATAGTTATTGTGCATCACTCAGACTCTATTTCTTTTCAAAATTTAATTGAGAAATACAATATTTCAAAGATACCATATATAGTAGACAAAGATAGAATTTTGTATAAAGCTTTAAATCTTAAAGAAGTTACATTTAAAAATATGATAAACTTGAAAACTATTGTTGGATCATTTAGAGCAATTTTGAATGGTAATTTTCAGACTAAATCTACTGGAAATGAAAAACAATTAGGAGGTGTATTTTTAATTTTTAAAGGAGAGTTTGTGAAGAAATTTATTTATAATACACCATCAGATAATGTTAATTATTCAGAGTATTCTGTTTGTAATATTTAGAACTTTAGAGTTAAGGTACTTCGATTCTTTTATTCATTTTATAAGGTTTGCCATCAATTATTATTTCAACTACATAATCACCCATTAATACTTTAACCCCTTTATCATTCTTCATATCCCAATCAAAAGAATATGATCCAGTGTTCTGATTTGCATCAACTAAATTCCTTATTAAAATTGATGTATGATCATAAATTTTTACTGATACTTTTGATTGTTTATTTATCATGTATTTAATTCTTGGTGTTACATCTTCAATTACTCCTAAAAATCTTCCAATTGACCCCATTGAAATAGATAATGTAAATGGATACAAAGTAATAGGACGCTTAGAATCCCATCCGTAAAGAGACCTATAAATATCTTCATTTCTTCTTGAAACATCACGAGGGTCTGCTAAAATATCTTTAGGATTAAAAGTCAAATTTCTTTTCATAATAGCAAGAGGCGTATTATTTATGCTGTCTAAAAGCTCGATTAATTCTTCTCTTTCAAAAGTAAAATCCAATTTTAATTTATCTTTTTCTAATAATCTTTGAAACAATTTTTGTTGGAATAAACTATCTTGTTGTGGTGTGAAATTATTAATAGTATCACCGGTAGTAGGAATAATAGAATCGGTTTTATATATTCTAGATGTATCTATTAAATTAATATTTATAGAATTAGTAACTATTGTTTGAGAATATATTGTAATATTAAAAGACAATAAAAGTAAACTTAAAGTTATTACTTTGATAATGAAATTAGTCAAACCTTTTAAGTAAAGAATGTGTTGTTTTAAGAAAAATTAACATGCAAAAATTGAATTACTTACGAAAAAATTTGAAGATATTATTTTACAAAATATCTAAAATTTTCTAGTTTAAATTTCAATTCATTATTTTTTACTAAACCTTCTGGAAAATATTCACCTTTTGTTGAAATTTCTGATGTTGCGTTTACTTTTATTTTGTTTGGTTTTCCTTCTTTAAAATAAATCTCTATCTTATCTCCAGACACTTGTTCAACTCCATTTGGGTTTTCATTATCATACAAATAATAGATGCTACTGGCATATTTGATACAATTCACTTTTCTAATTGTATCACTTTTAATTATAAAGAATAATGAATCAGCATAAATTTGATCAAACCTATTTTCTAACTTATTCTTCATAACTGTTAGTCCTTTCCCTATAGCATTTATTGAATTGATTTTTTTGTTAGCTAATCCAATAGAGATAGAGTCAGCACTTATTTGAGAATTTTCATACCAAATAACAGGAATTGATGGTCGAGTATTAGAACAATCTGAGTTAATAATTTTCTGCGATATAGAAGAATCTTTGTTCAAAAAATTAGTATCAATTAATTCACCAGTTATAGGTTTGTCTATTAATTTTACTGTATTTTTTGATAATATTATAACACTTTCTTTTACAAAATATTTTCCAATATCGGCAACTGCTTTCATTGAACCTTTTACAATTTTAAAATTTCCATTTCCAATATAGTTTTGGTTTGTATCATTTTTAAATGATTCAATAGTATCTGCAGTTATAATAGTTGTATCCCCATTTTGTTTACCTGTGGAGCTTTCATTTTTAATTGTTTCAACAAATACAATTTTAGGGTTTCCAAATGCTTTTGAATATCCTTCTTTGCTTTTATTTATCATTGTATCACCAGTAATCAATGTATTCTCTTTTTTCAAATACAATACACCATTCCCAGTAATTATTGATTCACCAGTTTTTTTATTGAAATCAATTTTATTTGCATTTATTTTAATGGAATCATTTTCAACTGAAACAATTCCATTTAACAAAGCTCTTCCAGTATTTATATCATAATTAATTTCATCAGCATAAGTAATTGTGCCTTTATCATTCATAATTACCTTACCTTTGAAATTTGCTTTTTTTGTTACATTATCAAATTCTACTTGTTCTGAAATAACGTTCATATTATTATTACTAACTTTTAAATTACCCCTGAAAACTGCTTTATTTGTCAAATTATCAATCTCTCCAAAATCGGATGTTAAACTTAACTCTTTGTCAATAAGTACAACATTTCCAGAGAAAAAAGATTTTTTTGTAATAGTATAATAAGTTGCATTGTTTGCTGATAAATTAGTAGTACCTTCAGAATAATTAACTCTTCCTTTAAATTCTACTTTTTTATCAATTGATGAATAGTCTGCTTGTGGAGCTTTAACAATTGTATTTCCTTGTTTTACTATTACATCATTTAAAAATTTTGCTCTCTTATTATAAGTATTATAAACTCCAGTTTGAGCAGTAATGATAGCATTATCTTCAGTTAGTGAAATTCCATCAGTACCAGTGGCTAATCTTGTTGATCCATCATAATCTCCATTACCGGCGGTAATAACTAAACCAGGTTGTTCAATTTTTACATTTCCATTAAATGTTGCTCTATTTTCTTTTGAAAATAATTTAATTACATCAGATTGAATTTTAACAACACCTTGAATAACAGATACATTTCCAGAAAATATTTCTTCACCTGTAATTGCTTTACCAATTAACGAATCTGCATGTAAAAGTTTAATTTTTTGTGATGGTCCAGAAATTTGAGAAAAACATTTAACAATGCATGAATAAAAAATTATAAAAACAAATAATTTCAAAATTGGGAGTAATTTTTATTAAAAAGATATAATGGAAAATAAAATTCTATATTATCAGACTATTATTAAAGTAAAAATAACTTAAAATTTGAAACTCTTAAAAACCAAAAAAGACCTCAAAGAAAAGAAAATCAATTCTCTTTAAGGTCTTTTTCTTATTTCTATCCCTTTAATCTACTTCACTACTGTCATCATCTTTGTCTCTGTCCATACT
This sequence comes from Chlorobiota bacterium, assembly GCA_016700335.1. Classification (NCBI taxonomy): domain Bacteria; kingdom Pseudomonadati; phylum Chlorobiota; species Chlorobiota bacterium. The sequence continues at coordinate 1,894,337 of CP065014.1, forward strand.
CCCGACTTTATTGTGTAGTAATAATTTCCACTCGGTAAATTTCCTACATCTACTGTTAACTCATAATTCCCTGCCTTTTGATCCTCCGATACCAATCTCTGTATCTCTTTTCCCTCCATATTCTGTAACACTATCTCTGTTCTTCCTTCTAATCCTATACTGTACTTTATCTTTGTACTAGGATTAAATGGATTTGGGACATTTTGGCTCAGTGTATATGTTCCATTTATTAACTCTATTGCTCGTAAACTTAACCCACATATTGGATATATATCTATCTTTGTTGTTGATGGATTTATTGTTGTACAACCTTGATTTGTTATGATCTTTACATCTATTTCACGCTCTAACTTCTCCGTTAATTGTACATCCATATTGAACTTTAACAACTCTCCTGATGTGGTAAATCCTCCAGGATTCTGTACATCTATTACATAGATGCCTGCTTTGCTTAAGTTATTCTTTGTATACGATACGCCTGCTCCTCCTATCTGGATACTTGACTCATCTATACTCAACTGTACTGGATCATAATTTATTGTTAACTGTATGCTCTTTAAATCCACTAAATTACTAAACCCACCTAACAACGATACTACACAGCCTAACTTCCCGCCTATCTCTCCCTTATTATCCCTTGTGCCTGTTAACACTACTCCACTACTTATTGTCTCTGCATAACTGCTTCCACTTATATCTAATAACATTGGGCTCGTTGGTGTGCCTGCATCATGAGTTACTTCTAGTTTCCCTACTTCCTTACCTGTTTTGCTTGGACTATACTTTATCCCTATCTGTCGCTTCTCGCCTGGCTTTAATGTGAAACTTGTTACTCCACTTACCAAACTGAAATCTCCTGATAAACCTATCAACTTTAACCCTAATACCTTCACATCCTTCTGACCACTATTGCTTACCTCTGCATTTAATATCGTATCCTTTGGTGCACATATATTATCCGCATTCGCTCCTTTCCCAACTATACTCGTTGATAATGAAAATCCATTCCCTGACCACTTTGATGTTGTATCTACTCCATCTAATGTTATTGCTTTCATTCTTGCTACTCTTTGTCCTACCGCTTTCGCTATGAATGATCCTTTCATTGTATAGGTCGTATTCCCTGGCTTTAATACTATTGGGGTTGCTAACTTTACATTTACCACACTCTCACTTGAGCTGTAATCGTTCTCTGGGGTTTGATTACTAAACTCCCACTCTGTTATTGTTACTGAATCTAAATACTGTCCTACTGCTTGAAATTCTACATCTCTGATTGTACTTACTGTTGTCCCTACTTCCATTGTTCCATAATCATAATCTTGGGTTATCAACCCTGGACGGGTGCCAAATCCATCTAATGTTGATTTTACTCCACTTGGTCCTTGTACCACATTGTAGTTCATCACCATCTGTCTCCCTGCTGTTGTTGTTGGATTAAACTCTACATCTAAACCTACTGAATCATTCGCTGATATATTTAAATCTGACAATGCATCTAATGTTGTTTGGGGTAATCTGAAATCATTTATATCTCCAGTACTTGCCAACAACCCTCTTATTATCGCTGGGGCTGTTCCATAATTCTTTAACATCACTTTTCCTGTATACCATCCTGTCCCTACTCGCTTCCTTCCCCAATCATAATTTGTTGCTATCAATTGTGGTTGTATTCCCTTTCCTTGCAATATCCCCAAACTATCTACACCTGTTGCATTACTGCTGAATACTATTGTATCTAAATAACTTGCTACACTTCCTGGACTAAATGTTATTCTTAACGTCTTTGATTCTCCTGGGGCTAAATCAAATGGAAATGCCAACATTCCATCTACTAATTTAAACTCTAGCTTCTTTGGTCCTTTTGCTCCTGTTACCGTTAGTATCGCATCACTTAATGCTGGATCTATTGGATTTGATACTTCTATTGTATATGCTGGACTTGTTGTATTTACTATCAATGTTCCAAAGTCTTTATCTGTTACATTTATCAATGGGGCTCCTACTTTTGCTTTTATCAATGATATGTATTTCTTATTACATTCATTCTCTATGCCTACTGAATCCTCATACTTCCCATTTGTTGTTGATGTGAATTCTATTTGAGCTACTATGCTTGAGCCTGGATCACCCGCTTTTGATAACGTAAAACCGCCTATTGGGCTTAGTATCTTAAATCCTGGCGTATTCCTTTGTAGTTGGATATTCTTTAACTTTACTTCTCGTTCTGCTAAGTTTGTTATTGTTAATTTCTTTACTACTTTTACGCCTGGAAATAATGTGCCAAAGTTTACTGGGGATGGCGTTATTGTTACATTGAATGCATTATACTGTATTGTATCTATTGTATAATTCCCTGCTTGGTCTGATATTATAACTACTGCTTGGGCATTCTGACTTAAATCTATTACTTTCAATGAATACTTTACTTCCCTATCCGTGCCTGGTATGAAATCTGCTACTGTTATACTATAATTATATGTTGCATCTGGATCTAAATCTATTGTTGATATATTGCTCCTTATTTTACTGTCATCTGGTAAATCTGTTGTGGTTGCTTCATAGTTTCCAAAACAATCAATTGTATCTTTTATTACTGGTGCATCCTTATCTGGTCTTGACAAATCTCCTACAGCAACTGATAATGGATATCCATAACTATCAAAACTTCCAAATCCATATATATATCCTGCAAATGGCTTAGGACCTCTTACTCTGTATGTTCCTGGATTTATTGCTATTGTTTTCCCAATGTATGTTACCCCATTTATTTTAGTTGGGAACTTTTTAACATCAAATCCAAATTTGCTTGGGAAAGACTCCCATTTATCTGTACCGCCTTGAGCTATTTCAATGTCATTATAACCAGCAGAATCACATACAAAATTTACATAATTTTTTGGGAAATCAGCTGATGGAGTAGTAAATATTAATTGATTTTGATATTGCTCAACAGGAGTAAGAACTAACATAAAAGGATCACTTTCTACTCCATCCCAGTTTTGAGAATTATTATATTGAGCTATATAAATAGGTTTATCCCCAGTAAATTCTATTAACTCCCTTTTATTATGCAAATAATTAAACCAGCCTTCTCCTTCTTTACCACCTTTTTTAGGTAATTTACCCCAAACAGTACCATTTATTGATACTGTTGTGTTATCTTCACCAGCAAAAATTCTATACATATCGGTCTTGATTCTTGTAGCAAATGGAATTGAATGATATAATTTACCCCACGCTGAAACTGGCAACATCATTTCTTCAATGTGATCACAAGCTGCAAACCGTGCATCAGGTAAATATGTACAATTTTGACCACTCATAACCGCAACAGGCTTACTACTCTGAATTAAAGTACCTGTTAAATCTGCCAAAGTAACATCAGATAAAGCCCCAAATACGTCACCTTTATTCATTGAAATATTAAAAGGACCTTTAGAACCACTATAATTTGGTAATTTTTGATCTGAAGGTAATGTAATCAAAACATCTGTTTCATCATAAGGAGAAACAATAACAAATTCAGAAGGTAATCTTTGAGTTGTTCCAATTTCAGCAGCAGATGCAACAAGATATTCTTTACCTAATCCATTTGTTGGAAGAATTAACATACCATCACTTGTAAAAGAAGTTCTGTTCATTCCATAAACTACTATTGGTGCAACTGATTCAACATGAATTGCTTTATTTGGATAAACTTCAGCGTTCGGAATAGGAGAATTATCATCCCTTACTGTTCCATATTGAGCATCTACATTTGAAAGGTCATAAGTTATAATATCATATGGAACTGTAAATAAAGATTTTAATATCTTAGAAGTCCCAATAGAAATAGTAACTTTGGTTCTAGTACCTGCTGTAATGTACAATCTACAATATTTAATGGTTGCTCCAAATTCCCAATTATGTGGAAATGAAAACCAATAATCTTTGCCAGAATTACTTGGTCCGAAAGGGATTGATGGTAAGTTCTTACCCCCTTGAGAGAATATAGTTCCATTAAGCAACAAGATAGTTAAAGATACAAAAAGTAATAATTTTTTCATAATGAAAATTAATTATATTTATAAATAAAGAGATTAAAATTTAAGATTATTTCTAAATTGATTTTTAATAAAACAAACGATTTTTTTACATATTAATAGAATTCAAACATATAAAATATAAATGAATTAAAATTAAATTTTATTGGTAAATAAATAACAATCTCAATCTCAAATTATTACATTAAAAAACCAAAAAAGACCTCAAAGAAAAGAAAATCAATTCTCTTTAAGGTCTTTTTCTTATTTCTATCCCTTTAATCTACTTCACTACTGTCATCATCTTTGTCTCTGTCCATACTCCCGACTTTATTGTGTAGTAATAATTTCCACTCGGTAAATTTCCTACATCTACTGTTAACTCATAATTCCCTGCCTTTTGATCCTCCGATACCAATCTCTGTATCTCTTTTCCCTCCATATTCTGTAACACTATCTCTGTTCTTCCTTCTAATCCTATACTGTACTTTATCTTTGTACTAGGATTAAATGGATTTGGGACATTTTGGCTCAGTGTATATGTTCCATTTATTAACTCTATTGCTCGTAAACTTAACCCACATATTGGATATATATCTATCTTTGTTGTTGATGGATTTATTGTTGTACAACCTTGATTTGTTATGATCTTTACATCTATTTCACGCTCTAACTTCTCCGTTAATTGTACATCCATATTGAACTTTAACAACTCTCCTGATGTGGTAAATCCTCCAGGATTCTGTACATCTATTACATAGATGCCTGCTTTGCTTAAGTTATTCTTTGTATACGATACGCCTGCTCCTCCTATCTGGATACTTGACTCATCTATACTCAACTGTACTGGATCATAATTTATTGTTAACTGTATGCTCTTTAAATCCACTAAATTACTAAACCCACCTAACAACGATACTACACAGCCTAACTTCCCGCCTATCTCTCCCTTATTATCCCTTGTGCCTGTTAACACTACTCCACTACTTATTGTCTCTGCATAACTGCTTCCACTTATATCTAATAACATTGGGCTCGTTGGTGTGCCTGCATCATGAGTTACTTCTAGTTTCCCTACTTCCTTACCTGTTTTGCTTGGACTATACTTTATCCCTATCTGTCGCTTCTCGCCTGGCTTTAATGTGAAACTTGTTACTCCACTTACCAAACTGAAATCTCCTGATAAACCTATCAACTTTAACCCTAATACCTTCACATCCTTCTGACCACTATTGCTTACCTCTGCATTTAATATCGTATCCTTTGGTGCACATATATTATCCGCATTCGCTCCTTTCCCAACTATACTCGTTGATAATGAAAATCCATTCCCTGACCACTTTGATGTTGTATCTACTCCATCTAATGTTATTGCTTTCATTCTTGCTACTCTTTGTCCTACCGCTTTCGCTATGAATGATCCTTTCATTGTATAGGTCGTATTCCCTGGCTTTAATACTATTGGGGTTGCTAACTTTACATTTACCACACTCTCACTTGAGCTGTAATCGTTCTCTGGGGTTTGATTACTAAACTCCCACTCTGTTATTGTTACTGAATCTAAATACTGTCCTACTGCTTGAAATTCTACATCTCTGATTGTACTTACTGTTGTCCCTACTTCCATTGTTCCATAATCATAATCTTGGGTTATCAACCCTGGACGGGTGCCAAATCCATCTAATGTTGATTTTACTCCACTTGGTCCTTGTACCACATTGTAGTTCATCACCATCTGTCTCCCTGCTGTTGTTGTTGGATTAAACTCTACATCTAAACCTACTGAATCATTCGCTGATATATTTAAATCTGACAATGCATCTAATGTTGTTTGGGGTAATCTGAAATCATTTATATCTCCAGTACTTGCCAACAACCCTCTTATTATCGCTGGGGCTGTTCCATAATTCTTTAACATCACTTTTCCTGTATACCATCCTGTCCCTACTCGCTTCCTTCCCCAATCATAATTTGTTGCTATCAATTGTGGTTGTATTCCCTTTCCTTGCAATATCCCCAAACTATCTACACCTGTTGCATTACTGCTGAATACTATTGTATCTAAATAACTTGCTACACTTCCTGGACTAAATGTTATTCTTAACGTCTTTGATTCTCCTGGGGCTAAATCAAATGGAAATGCCAACATTCCATCTACTAATTTAAACTCTAGCTTCTTTGGTCCTTTTGCTCCTGTTACCGTTAGTATCGCATCACTTAATGCTGGATCTATTGGATTTGATACTTCTATTGTATATGCTGGACTTGTTGTATTTACTATCAATGTTCCAAAGTCTTTATCTGTTACATTTATCAATGGGGCTCCTACTTTTGCTTTTATCAATGATATGTATTTCTTATTACATTCATTCTCTATGCCTACTGAATCCTCATACTTCCCATTTGTTGTTGATGTGAATTCTATTTGAGCTACTATGCTTGAGCCTGGATCACCCGCTTTTGATAACGTAAAACCGCCTATTGGGCTTAGTATCTTAAATCCTGGCGTATTCCTTTGTAGTTGGATATTCTTTAACTTTACTTCTCGTTCTGCTAAGTTTGTTATTGTTAATTTCTTTACTACTTTTACACCTGGAAATAATGTGCCAAAGTTTACTGGGGATGGCGTTATTGTTACATTGAATGCATTATACTGTATTGTATCTATTGTATAATTCCCTGCTTGGTCTGATATTATAACTACTGCTTGGGCATTCTGACTTAAATCTATTACTTTCAATGAATACTTTACTTCCCTATCCGTGCCTGGTATGAAATCTGCTACTGTTATACTATAATTATATGTTGCATCTGGATCTAAATCTATTGTTGATATATTGCTTCTTATTTTACTGTCATCTGGTAAATCTGTTGTGGTTGCTTCATAGTTTCCAAAACAATCGATTGTATCTTTTATTACTGGTGCATCCTTATCTGGTCTTGACAAATCTCCTACAGCAACTGATAATGGATATCCATAACTATCAAAACTTCCAAATCCATATATATATCCTGCAAATGGCTTAGGACCTCTTACTCTGTATGTTCCTGGATTTATTGCTATTGTTTTAGCAATGTAAGTAACCCCATTTATTTTAGTTGGAAATCTTTTGAAATCAAATCCAAATTTGCTTGGGAAAGACTCCCATTTATCTGTACCGCCTTGAGCTATTTCAATGTCATTATAACCAGCAGAATCACATACAAAATTTACAAAATTTGCTGGATAATCAGCTGATGGGGTAGTGAATAACAATTGAGTTTGATATTGCTCAACAGGAGTAAGAACTAACATAAAAGGATCGCTTTCTACTCCATCCCAGTTCTGAGAATTGTTAATCTGTTGTACATAAATAGGTTTATCTCCAGTAAATTCTATTAATTCTCTTTTATCATGTAAATAACTAAACCAACCTTCACCTTCATTCCCACCTTTTTTATTTAAAGTACCCCATTCAGTACCATTTATAAATATTTTAGTATTATCAGCACCAGCAAAAACTCTATAAAGATCTGTTTTTCTTCTTGTTGCGAAAGGAATTGAATGATATATTTTACCCCAAGCGGTAACTGGTAACATCATTTCTTCAATATGATCACAAGCTGAGTATCTTGGGTCAGGTAACCAAGGGCATAAACATCCAGAACAAACTGATATTGGTTTATTAGCAATTATTTTAGTTCCAGAAAAATCTGCATATTGATCAATAGATTGACAAGAAAATCCATCTCCTTTATTCATTGTAATATTAAAAGGACCATTTTTTCCATTATGATTAGGAGATCTTTGTCCAGAAGGTAATTCAATAGTAATTTCTGTATCATCAAATGGAGATGATATAACGAATTGAGATGGGAATTTTCCAGCAAAAGCAGATCCCTGTAAATTATCTGGTCCGGCTGCAATAATATATTCTTTTCCGATAGCATTTGTTGGTAATAACAACATACCATCACTTGTAAACGAAGTTCTGTTCATTCCATAAACTACAATTGGTGCATCAGCTTTTACATAAACAGCTTTACCTGGATAAACTTGATCGTCACTTACTGGATCAGTAGTTGAAAATGGAAACATCTGTGCATCTATTGTAGATAAATCATAAGTAACAATATCAAATGGTACAGTATAAATTGTTTTCTTATTTTTAGAGCCAATTGCAATTGTTACTTTGGTTCTAACTCCAGCAGTAATATATAACCTACAATACTTAATTGAAGCACCATATTCATAATTTGCAGGAAAATTAAAATAATATTCTTTTCCAGAATTTGAAGGTCCGAATGGAATATTTGGTAATGGCTTACCATTTTGAGCAAATGAAAAACTTAATACAATTAGAAAATTAATTGTAAATAGTAGTAGATTTCTGTACATTAATATTAGATTTTGTTTAAATGATATGCTTAACTTTTTATTATTTAAGGTTACTAATAAAATCTAACTAGATTTAAATTAGAAACAATTATATTTTATTAAAAAATATTCATAATAGAATTTTTAAAGACACTCAAAACTATACAAAAGATTCAAATAATTAAATTAAAATATGATATACATAACTATTCTGTTTAGTCTTAACTTGTTAAATTCTATAGAGTTTAAAACTGATGTAACTCAATTTGTAAATAAAACCAAACAATTTTATTCTAGTGTTAATACAGCGGAAATTTCTTTTGAACAAACAAGTGCTAATTCTGATAAAATCAGAGGTAAAATGTATTATTCTAAAGGTAATAAATACAACATCTGGTATGGGGATAAAACAATAATCTGCAATGGTGTAAAAGTATGGAATATTAATTCTAAATTAAGTCAAGTAATTATAACAAAGGCAATTACAAAAAGAAAATCTATCTTACCAAGTGATATTTTTACATCATTTCCTGGAGATTACAATTCAGAATATGTTTCCGAAAATAAAGGGTCTATGATAATTAAATGTACACCACAAAATATAAGTAAAACAATTTCTGATATTAGTTCAGCAGTCTTGCATATCAATAAAAAAGATAATACTTTTCAAAGACTAATTTTAAATAATGATTCTTTTGGTGAGATTAATATTAAAATCCTAAGTTCAAAGTATAATACTATTATAAATCCAAATAAATTTTCATATAACCCATCACCTAACGTTAAAATTATTGATTTAACTAAATAGTTTTAATTCCATTTTATTTATGTTTCTATTTTATTCTAAAGTGAAAAATTATTTGAAAAAAGTATTTGATTTATTTAAAAATATTTATTCCCATATATTAGATTTCTCAAATTCTACAACTGAACATCACATATATATGATGGCAAGTGGGATTGCTTTTACAATCATTACATCTATAGTACCAACAATTTTAATAATACTTTTTGTGTTAGGGTACATATTGGATTCTCAAACGATTATAAACCAATTAAATATTTATGCAAAAGATTTTTTTGTTGTAGGATATAGACAAGATATTATTGATCATATTAAAGAACAGATTAATGTAATAGTTGATAATAGAGGAATTGCAGGATTTTTAGGAATTGCTGGTTTACTATGGACATCATCAGCATTAGCAACATCTATTAGAACAGGTGTAAACACAGTATTTAATTTACAAAACGAAAAACATTTCCTTATTTACAAACTTTATGATATTTGTGTGATTATGATAATGGGAATTCTAATTTATGCTTCAGTTTTGATAGGTCCAATTTTTAAACTTATTTTTTCAATGAATAATCAACTAAATCAATGGGCTTCCTTAAATTTAGTTAGTTCGTTTGTAAGTGAAGTAATAATAATTTTTAGTTCTTTATTTGTTTTTCTTTCAATTTTTAGATTTATGCCCTATAAAAGATTAAATAATAAAACCCTTTGGATGTCAACAATATTCAGCTCAATTTTATGGGAGGTTTCTAGAATTGCATTTGAATTTTATGTTACTTCATTCAAATCATTTTCTAGAGTTTATGGAGTGTATGCTATTTTTGCAGCCTCTGCAATATGGATATATTTTTCAGCATTAGTTATGTTATTTGGAGCAGAATTATCTTTAATAATCAATAAAAATTCATTCTTAAAAAATAATTCTAAATCATATAATTAATACTTATTTTAATGAATTAGAATTTGTTTTTTATAACTGTAGAATTTTTTCAATCAATATTTCAAAACACTTACTTTGTTGTTATAATCAGTTACAAAAATTTGTTTTATCAAATTAAACAGAAAACTTAAATTTAGAGATGAAAGATTTTAGCAAAATTAAAAAACATGTTTTAGACAAACTCAAAAAAGAGTTACCAATGGATTTGTATTATCATGGAATGCACCATACATTATCTGTTGTAGATTCTATTAACATAATTTGTGAACATGAAAAAATTACTTCAAATGAATTATTCCTTCTAAATGTTGGAGGACTTTATCACGATATTGGGTTTGTACATGTTTACAAAAATCATGAAGAAGAGGGTTGCAAAATAGCTAAGGAAGAGCTCCCAAAGTTTGGTTTATCTGATGATGAGGTTAATATTGTTTGTGGTTTGATAATGGCTACTAAAATTCCACAAAGTCCAAAAACTCATTTAGAACAAATTATTGCTGATGCAGATTTAGAATATTTAGGTACTGCAGATTATTGGGATGTTGGAAGAACTCTTTTTGATGAATTAAAAATTTACATGGATGTTTCAAATGAATCTCAGTGGAACATTATTCAAATGAATTTTTTAAAAAAACATCAATATTTTACTGATTTTTGTAAGATGTATAGAGAGCCAAAGAAAAAAGAATATTTAGAACAAATAATTAAGATTGTTGAAAATCCTGATTAATTCGATTTAACTTTTTCATTAGCATTTCTTAATCTTTTGCTAAGCATTTTTATAATACCCTTTGCAACTTCCACCCTTGTATCCATTAATTCAAATAAATCTTCTTGATCTAATTTCAATAAGAGTGTATCTGTTATTGTTGTTGCGCTAGCACTTCTAGCTTCAGTATCTAACAAAGACATTTCACCAAAAAGATCTTTTTCTTTAAGAATAGCAACAACAACTCCACCCTTATGTATTTTAACTTCTCCTTTGAAAATTACATACATACATTGACCAATTTCACCTTCATTAAAGATTAAGCTATTAGCTTCCAATTCTAGTTCTTCTAAAATTTCACTCACCTCCACTAAAACATTTGTTGGAGTTTCAGAAAAAATGTCTAATGATTTTAAAGTTAGAATTTTTTCAATTTGTAATAATCTCTCACTTGAATCGCTTTCTTTTTTATGCATTTGAACTAAATTTTTATAATTATTAGGCAATACTCATTGCAGTCTCTTTAATTAAATTATCACTACTTAAAGTTAAGAAATCTATATACTCATTTTTATTATTCCCATGATATTCGTTTAGAGAATAAGTACATGCTGCTTTAGTCCATCTATCAAAAAAATATATTTCATCATAAATTATGATTTGGAATATATCATTTTCTGTATATGATGAATTTGATTTATCATTAAATTTCAAACTTTTAATTTTCATATCATTAGGTTCAAATAATTCAATAAATCTTAGAGAAATATCTTTATCAACTTCAATTTCAAAAACTTCTAATGCATTTGCAATTGTATCCTTTTTATTGTAATGAAAAGCAGTTCTAACTTTTTTTATTTTATTAGAATCATAAATGAATGATAGTATTAATAATAATACTTCTCTTAATTTTTCTAATTCATATACCAATGCGTCTAACAGATGATGCATTCCATCAGTTTGAGAAAGGAAATTTATCATATTAGTAATTTTAGTAGCAACATTTAAAGACTCTTGAATTAAATCATTAAAAAATAATTTATTATCTTCTTTAACTCTAAAATCAGTTATATGGAGAGCTTGTAAAATAGTATATCTATTTACTTTATCAAATTTTAAATGTTCTAATAATACCTTAATAGATAAACTTGAATTAATATTCCCAAGAATGTAAATTAATTTTTGGTTTTGATTCTGAGTTAATGTATTTATATATAATATCTTTTTAATTTCAACAACAGAATTATCACCTCCATTAATCAATGCATCGATACATATTTTTTCATATTTAATATCTTTAAATAATTTAACTACTTTTTCAATTAAATACTTGTTTTTAATTTTACCACATGCAATTATACTTTCTTTCACAACTATAAATTCTTCATCATTTAAAAGTTTTAAAATTGGTTTGTAAAATGAATTTGTTTTTAAATCTCCTATAATTTCAGCTGCAGTTTTTCTTATTATAGTATAAGGTGAATTTATCATTTCAATTAATTTTTGTCCAGCAACTACAATTGCAGATATTCCACCACTACTCATCAAACCGATAATAGCAGATTTTGATAATTCTATATTATCAGAATTCACATAAATTTCTGATTCATCAACATTTTCAGGTGTAAGCAAACAAATCGACTTTATTAAATCTGGGAGTATAAATAAATATGATTCATCATTTATCATTTTATTAATTAAAGGAACAGCATTAATTAATTTTAAATGAGTTATCAAAGCAATACTTTCTCTAATAACAATTTCATTTTTATTTTCTAACCCAGCAAGAACAATCTCAGATAATTCTGGTGTGAACCTTTTGCCTACTATGTTTAAAGTATGCATAGCTTCAGATTGATCACCAAATTTTACTTTTTCTAAAAAAACTGATTTTGTTCTCTCATTAGTAATATCTAGTTCTGATCCAAAGGAATATCGTTTGCTAATTGCTTTAACTAAAGTTCTAACATATTCATTTTCAATTAAAAATATTATCAGAATCCATACAATAATAAATACAACTATTAAACCACTTAAGGCAATTATATTAAGTCCTTCATCGCTTGTTCCTTTTGTAAAATGAACGAATAGAAAAGAAATTATACCACTAAATACTAAAGCAAAAGGATCTACAACACCTTTAACAACAGCATGACTTTTAAGTCTTAGTTGCAAAGAAAGTGGCTGCATCATTGACAAAAAAACTGGATCTTGTATAGATGTTTTAAGCATTTCAGATAAAACAGCTGCTAATCCAAACAAATATAAAGTTGAAGTAATTGAATTGTTATTACTTAATAATGAGTTTATTAAAATGTATCCTAAAATTAATATTAGAATAATTGGAGATATTAATAATGAGAATTTTAAACCAATTCTGTTCATTACTCTACCAGTTAGAACTAATCTTATTAATAATGCTAAAAGCCTACCAAGTGCAAAAAATTTACTTATAAATCCAGCAAGTTCAATATCTGTGTGAGAATGATGTTTTACTTCAACATAAAAACCAAAATTTATTAATGTAACAATTGTTATAATTATAAATGATAAAATTGATAAGTATTTTATTAGTTTATTGACAAAAAAATCTGATAATGAAAATGACCCTAATAAATCAGTGGTACCATGTTCCAATTTAATTTTATTATGATGTACATGTTTTACTTCAATGTCTAACTTACCAGCTTTATCTAAATTTCTGCAAACAAAAAAAGAAGACAAAATGAAAAATGATGATACATATAATGCATTTTCTGTTGAAACATAATGCAATAATATTGGAACTACAGAATACCCAATTAATTTTGCAGGAATATCTCCTGCACCAATAATACCAAACAATCTTTTACTTTGCCTTATATCAAAAGTCAATGCTGCAACTCCCCAAAATTCTAAATTATTTAAAAGGTAAATTGCATAATACCAACAGAACATAAAAAAAATGACCCAGGGAGATTGGTCATAAATTAAAAAGAATCTTAAAAGCAAAATACTAAATCCCATAAAGAGAATTACCCCTGGAGCAGTTTTCTTAACTGGCAATTTATGTTCTATTTTAGTATAAAAATATCCTATAACAAGCAACAAAGCACCTGAAACTACATAAACATTTGAAAGTAATGATGGTTGAAATCTATTAAGAAATAATGTTAAAGCGATTGTATTAAAAACAGCTACTCCTATTCCTTGTAACAATTGAAGTAAGAAAAATCTTGATACAAGGAATACCTCATCATCATGAATATTTAACAATTGTAAAATTCTTTTTTTCATATTAGGAGAATTTATTGTTTTTTAAAATATGAATATTAAAGAAATAATTATAAATCAATTTTGTTAAACTCATTTATATTCTACTAATATTTAATGTTAATAATTTTTTAAATAAAATTTTTGTATCTATTGTATTCAAGTTACTTCTAACTAACAAAATCCTATTATCTTTGCAAATGGATTCAATCGAATTTTGGTCCGTTTGTGCAAGCAACGGTTTACCACTCTCACAAGAACAAATGGCCTCTTTTGAAAGATATGCCAATGATTTGTTGTATTGGAATGAAAAAGTGAATTTAATATCTCGTAGGGATACAGAGCAAATTTGGTTAAGGCATTTATTACATTCTCTTACCCCAATATTAATGAAGTTTATTCCTGATGTAAAATCTAAAATTTTAGATATTGGATCTGGAGGAGGTCTACCTGGTATTCCATTAAAAATTGCATATCCAAAAATTGAAATGATTCTATTAGATTCAATTGCTAAAAAAGTGCAAACAACTAGTATGTTAGCTTCTCATATTACTAAATTTGGATTGAAATCTATAAGAAATCGAGCTGAAGAAATGCCAAATGATCCTAATTCAAAAATTAAATTCGACTTTGTTGTTTCTAGAGCAGTTGCCCCTTTGGTCGATTTAATGAAATGGAGCAAGCCTATTTTGAAACCCGATTCTCCAATTGTAACACTTAAAGGTGGAGATTTAACAAATGAGATTCTTCAAGCTCAAACTAAATTCCCATTAGCTAAAATTGAAGTGTTTGATATAGAGATAGAAGGGACTGATTGGTTTCTTACTGAAGAGAAAAAAATTGTAAAGGTGAATTTTTAATTATAATTTTAACAATTCTTTGATTTACAAATATTGGTGTAGATATTACTTATGATAAATAAATTAATTTTGGAATAAATAAAATTGGAAAACGAAAATATTTTAGATTCAGATGGAAAACTTGATTCTGAATTAACAAATGAGATGGGATTCTTTGATCATCTTGAAGAGCTAAGAGGTAAAATAATTAAATCTCTATTTGCATTGATCTTGTGTTCAACTATCTGCGGTGTGTTTTATAGGTTTATCATTGAAAAAATATTATTAGGTCCTGCAAATAATGTAACACCACCGATAAAAATGCAAAACTTTGAGCCAATGGGGCAAATTACAATGGCAATTCAAGTTGTAATGTTTAGTGGATTAATATTATCTATACCATTTATTATTTGGCAGTTCTGGCAATTTGTTAAACCTGGATTGTATAAAAGAGAACAAAAATATATAGGTGCAATTGCAATTGCTACTATATTTTGTTTTTTATTAGGAGTTGTTTTTGCTTACTTCCTATTGATTCCAACTTCACTTGAATTTACTAGCAAAATTGAATTTGGAACAATTGAAAATAGGTTCTCGATATCTTCATATTTTAGTTTTGTATTAGGGTTTTTATTAGCTTGTGGAGTAGTATTTGAAATGCCAGTTATAAGTTATGCTTTATCTCGTTTAGGAATTGTTACTCCCCCTTTTTTAAGACATTACTGGAGGCATGCTGTTGTTGTTATTTTAATTGTATCTGCAATAATTACACCTACTCCAGATCCTATCAACTGCTTATTTTTAGCTATCCCACTTTATGGGCTTTATGAGATTAGTATTTTAGTTTCAAAATTAGCATTAAAGAGTAGAACTATTTCAAATGTTAATTCAGATTTGGAATGATTTTAACGATTTTAATATAATAACCTCTATTGTACTATTTACTTCAAAAGTTCGTCTTTAAATTAAATGCCACTCAAAGAAATATCAAAACCAATAGAAATTTACTTAAAAGAATTTGACAAATTTTACAAGAATTCGTTACGTTCAAAAGTATTTTTATTAGATGTTGTTATAAAATATATTTTAAGACAAAAAGGTAAAAAGATAAGACCATTATTGGTACTTTTATCAGCTGAAGCTTGCGGAGGTGTAAACAGAAGATCCTACATAGCAGCTTCAATGATTGAACTTCTTCATACAGCCACTTTAGTACATGATGATGTTGTAGATGAAGCAGACGAAAGACGTGGGTTCCCATCCATTAATTCTGTTTGGAAAAATAAAATTTCAGTTCTTGCAGGTGATTACATTCTTAGTCAAGGATTAATAATAGCAAACGAAAATGATGAATTCGGATTTTTAAAAGCTACTTCTAGAGCCGTAAAAAGGATGAGTGAAGGTGAACTTTTCCAGATTTATAAATCTAAAAGTTTGAATATTAAAGAAGAAGAATACTTCAGAATTATCTCAGATAAAACTGCTTCATTAATCTCAGTCTGTTGTGAAATTGGTGCTCTAAGTTCATCTAATGATGAAAATATTCAAATTGCAATGAGAGATTTTGGAGAGTATGTTGGAATTATTTTTCAAATTAAAGATGATTTATTTGATTATACTTCTACTCATAAAAAAATTGGGAAACCAATAGGTAATGATATTCTAGAAAAAAAATTAACATTGCCAGTAATTTATGCATTAAGTAAAGCAACTAAAACTGAATCAAAATCAATTATCAAACTTATTAGATCCTTGAAGTTAAATGATGATTCAAATGAAGAAAAAACTAAGATTGTTACTGAATTTGTAAATAAATTTGGAGGAGTAGATTATTCAATTAAAATTGCTAATGAATATAGGCTAAAAGCTTTAAATGCTTTAAGTATATTACCAGATAACCAATCTAAAAATTCTTTAATTTTATTTGTTGATTTTGCTTTAAACAGAGATAGTTAACAATAAAAATATTTTTCAAATTTATTGCTTTTATAAACATTATTATATTTGTAAAAAATTAATCTAATTATATGCTTCTAAGATATGCTGCTGATCGGAGATCTATTGCTTTTATGATTATTACAACTACAATTTTTATAATCCAATGGTATTTAACCGATATCAATTATTTATTATATTCAATTAGCCTTTTCTTTTCTGTTGCTGTAGCAATTATGGCTCATAATCATAATCATTTACCTATGTGGAAAAAGAAATATTTGAATGTAATAACCGATTATTGGTTAACATTATTTTATGGTTTTCCTGCTTTTGGATGGATACCTACTCATAATAAAAATCATCATTTCTATAATAATAAATCAGGTGATTACACTATAACATATCGTTGTAGTGAAAAAAATAATATGGCAACACTTATGAGTTATCCTTCTATAAGTAGTTTTCATCAACAAAAGCCAATTGCAGATTATTTAAAGATGTTATTCAAAACTAATAGAACAGATTTCTATGGTGCTATTTTTCAATATGTTGCTTTAGGTGTTTTGTATATTCTTGCTTTTTATTTTAATTGGCACAAAGCAATAATTCTGATTTTAATTCCTCATCAGTTTTCTTTAATTAGCATTTTAATTTTTAATTATGTTCAGCATGTGCATGCAGATGAAGAATCTGATATTAACCATTCAAGGAATTTTGTTGGACCAATGTTAAATGCATTTTTATTTAATAATGGATTTCATACCGTACATCATGATAGAGCCGGAACTCATTGGAGTTTAACTCCAGATCTTCATAAAAAAGTAGCTGATAAAATTGACCCAGTTTTAAACCAAAAAAGCTTTTGGGGTTATATGATTAGAGCCTATGTTTTAGGTATTTTTTCCAAAAATTTTAAAACTGATTCAATGAGGTTAAGAAGATTAAATATAAATCAATCTTAATTTATTCTTTTAAGGAATACCTATTTAAAACATCACATATTAATATATGAAAGCAGCTATTTTATCTATAGGTGATGAACTTTTAATTGGGCAAGTTTCAAATACAAATGCTACCTGGTTAGGAATTGAGTTAACAAAATTAGGTTACATTATTTCTGAAGTAAGAACTATTGGAGATAATTTCTCACTTGCTTATGATACAATATCACTCCTTTCAAAATCAAATGATTTAATTATAATTACCGGTGGTTTGGGTCCTACTCACGACGATATAACCAAATTTGTAATTTGTGATCTCCTTAATAAATGCAAATTGAAAATTTTTCATTCTCAATTAGATTTTATAAAAAAAAGATTATCTGAAAGAGGTCATTTAATAAACGAAAGAAATGAAAATCAAGCCCTAATTCCAGAAAATTCAACTGGATTATTTAATAATTATGGAACTGCTGCCGGAATTAAGTTTGTTTTAAACCAAGCAAGCATTTATTCTCTTCCAGGGGTTCCAGTTGAAATGAAAGGAATTTTTCAAGATTGTATCATTAATGATATTAAACTTAAAAATATTTCAAATAATCAACAAACTTTTGTTGCTGTTGGCATTCCAGAATCTATACTTGCTGATTATTTAATTGCATGTGAAGAATTAGTTAATGAATTTGTTTCTTTAGCTTACCTACCTAATTATTCTATGATTAGACTTAGAGTTATGAGGAAAAATGATTCTAAAGATTCTATCAATAGGTATAATAAAATAATTGAAGTAATTAATGATAAAGCCAAAGAATATATTATTTGGGATTTTGATGAGAAATTAGAAGTCATACTTGGAAAAAAATTAATTAAAAAGTCATTAACTATTTCTACTGTAGAATCTTGTACTGGAGGACTATTAGGATCTGCAATAACGTCTGTTGCTGGTTCTAGCGAATATTATATAGGAGGAATAATTGCATATTCAAATGAAATTAAATGCAAAGAATTGAATGTTCCAATTGATATATTGGAAAATTTTGGAGCAGTTAGTAAAGAAACAGCAGAGATACTTGCTTATGAACAAAGACTTAAATTTAAAACTGATTTATCAATTTCAATAACTGGGATTGCTGGTCCAGCAGGTGGCTCTTTAGAAAAACCAGTTGGCACAGTTTATATTGGAATATCAACAAAATTTAAAACATTTTCAAAATTAATTTCTATGGGATTAGGTCGTGATTCTGTTAGACAAAAAACAGTTATTACTGCACTAATAATGTTAATAAAAGAAATTGATTTGATTGATTTAATCTAATTTAGTTATGAAATTGCTTGCTCAATATCATTTATCAAGTCTTCTACATTTTCAATTCCTATAGAAAATCTTACTAATCCATCAGTAATTCCTAATTTATCTCTTGTCTCTTTTGGTACCGAGCCATGTGTCATGGAAACTGGATGGCAAAGTAAAGACTCAACTCCTCCTAATGACTCTGCAAATGTGAATATTTTGACGTTAGAACATAGTTTGTTTGCTAACTCAAAAGATCCTAAATCAACTGAAATCATACCTCCAAAATTCTTCATTTGTTTTTTAGCCAATTCAAATTGAGGGAATGATTCTAAACCAGGATAATGTATATTTTGAAATTCTTTTTTTAATGATAAATGTTTAGAGATTTTTATAGCATTTTCACAGTGCTTTTCCATTCTAATAGCTAAAGTTTTTAATGACCTTAATGCTAAGAAGCAATCTTGTGGACCTGGAATTGCCCCACATGCATTTTGAATGAATTTTAATTTTTCTGAAATAATTGCATCATTAGTAACAACAACTCCACCAACAACATCACTATGTCCACCAATATATTTTGTAGATGAATGAAGTGAAATTGAAGCACCAAGTAATAAAGGATTTTGTAAATACGGACTCATAAAAGTATTATCAACAACAAAAATACAATCTGAATCTTTAGCAACAATTCCAATTGCAGATAAGTCACAAAGCCTCATCATTGGGTTTGTTGGAGTTTCGGCATAAATCATCTTAGTGTTACTAGTAATTGCATTCTTAACATTTTCGGGATCTCTCATATCAACATAAACGAATTCATAACCTAATGGCTTTAGTACTTTATCAAACAATCTAAAAGTACCACCATACATATCATCACCAGCAATAACTCTATCACCTGGTTTTACAAGCTTCATTACAGCGTCAATTGCAGCCAAGCCACTACCAAAAGCAAAACCATTTGTACCTTGTTCTAAACTTGCCATACAACCTTCAAATGCGAATCTTGTAGGATTTTGGGTTCGAGCATATTCAAAGCCTTTATGCTTACCTATACCTTCTTGTTTGTAAGTAGATGTTTGAAAAATTGGTACATTTACTGATCCAGTTATTTCTTCAGCCTCTTGAGAAGCATGTATTGCTCTAGTTGAAAAGCCTTGCATTAGATATATTAATAAAATTTTTTGAACTATTAAGAGTAAATTGTTATTTTATACAAAAACCCGCAAAGCTCATTATTTATTGCTTTGCGGGTTTCTTTTGCGGAGAGAGAGGGATTCGAACCCTCGGTAAGGATATAATCCCTACGACGGTTTAGCAAACCGTTGATTTCAACCGCTCATCCATCTCTCCGATTTTTGATTGAAATTATTTTTTAATATAACTAATTTATAAACAGTACCGAAGGAGGGATTTGAACCCCCGACACACGGATTATGATTCCGTTGCTCTAACCTACTGAGCTACTTCGGCAAAAATACAAGAAAGATTTTAAATTAAAAAAAGGAAATACGAAACAGGTATTCTTAAATCTTGTTTCCTATATCCTAATTTTCTTGATATTACAATGGGTGCAAATGGATTCGATTCTAATTTTATTTACAAATCATTAATATTTTTATAAGCCATCTAATAGTATTAATTCCCTACAAAAACTCAACGCTACAAGATTACAATACGAAAATAAGACATTTTTTACATTCGCATAAAATTTTTTATTAAAATTGTTATAACTTCAATATTTGAGTTATCTCAACTTCCAGAATATACTCAACTCCTGGAACTTTTTTTATATTGTGTCTGAACTACCATTTTTACAATATCATTGCTATGAATTTTCAAACATAATATCATATTATAGATGCTAGTATATTAAAACTATGTTACACAATTAATATTTTTTTTTTATAATTATTGCATTGGTCTTATTTTGTTAGTAATTTTAAACTTGATACTAATTCAATAATTTATTTGTGTTATGTAATTCAATTCTAAACTCAGGCTTTTATCCAAATTGGTTCGAGTATCACAAATACTAAAACCATCACTATATTTTGGAATTTTGTTTTTTACACCATAAAATAATTTTTGTAAAAAATAATTAAATTTAATATCTTTATTGTATTTGGTATATCTCAAAATCCAGTCATCTAATCCATCACCATTTATATCACCTATACTACCAGTATTTACTCCCAAGTTTCCCCTTCCCCATATTTGCTTTAACTCTACTGCCTTTGGGTTCGGTTTTATTTTATCTATTTGCTGGGCTTTTGATGTGCTTGTTATTGCTAGCATTATTAACATTATTTTTATTGCTTTTTTCATAAATTTTTTTTGTTTATACTTTATTTTTTTTTGGTATTATTTTATTCTATAAAAAAATTCTAAATATTTCATATTTAATCTTGAATTGGATTTACAATAGTAGGAGTTTTTCAATATAATTATTCCATTGTGATTCTGTTTTTTGATTTTTGTTTTTGAATCATGAATAAAGTTTGGCGTGATGTTGATTTGTATGTGAGGTATATTACTATTGTATAAGTTTATAGCAACCTTTATTTAACCATTTGTATCCTTAATAACAAAAGTCATTTGTAATTCTTCATTGAATATCCATTTTTTTTTAACTGTTAATGCAAATGGTTCTTCATTTTCTGTTATGCATATTTTTATAGTATAAACCCAATAAAAAAAGCGGAACAATTTAGTTGTTCCGCTTTTTTTATGATTATTTCATTTTAATTATTTGTGGGCGCTGAGGGATTCGAACCCCCGACCCCCTGCTTGTAAGGCAGGTGCTCTGAACCAGCTGAGCTAAGCGCCCATTATTCTAAAAAATAGAATGCAAATATAAATTTATTCTTTGAATTGAACGAATATAATTTAGATTTATTTTTAAGTTAACTTGAATTTGTAGTTTTTAATCTTAATATTTTATTTGATTTTAAATTATAATTTTAATCAAATCTCTTTTTCATATAAAGCATACTTTTTATAAACCTCACCATTCATCATTTCTAAAGAACGATTCATCAATATGTTGTCATCTAAAATCCATGATGCTTCTCCCTCAGAATATGGATATTTCTTAGTCATTGCTGTACCAACTTCGTAATACAATATTGAATCAATTCCTCTTTTTTGAAACTCTGGTAAAACTCCTAAAACTAATATTCTTCCTCTTGTAATATTTTTCTTTTTAAATAACAAACAATAAATTGCACCAATCAAGGAACCTCCTTTGTTGAACTTAAAAGCTTGGTTGATATCAGGTAATCCTAATGCAAAACCTACAACTTTACCCTCCGATTCAGCTATAACAACAAAATCATCAATAACTATTTGTTTTAAATCTTCAGCTAAAAAATCAAATTCTTCGTCAGTCATTTTTACAAATCCCCAGTTAGGTTCCCAAGCAGAATTGTAAATTGTTTTTATAATTTTTACATCCTCAATAAAATATTTTTTAGGTTTTAATCTTATTTTTCTGACTGTAATTTTTTCTCTAATTCTTACTAGATTTTGTACCCTTTCTAATTTTGGAGAGATAAATTTATCTGCCATTAATCTGTAAGCAAGTAAAGTTTTTACTTTTTTAAACCCAAAATTTTCAATTAACAAAATATAATATTCAGGATTATAAGTCATTAAAATTTGTGGTGAATCGTTAAAGCCTTCAATCAATAACCCAGCTTCATCATTTAAAGAAGGGTTAACGGGTCCCCTAATATGAGTACAACCTTTTGTTTTAAGCCATTGTTCAGCAGTTTGAAATAATAAATCTGAAACAGATTGATCATTTATAGATTCAAAGAATCCAAAAAATCCAATTTTATCATTGAAAGTGTTATTGTGATTGTAATTTATAATTGCTCCAATTCTACCAATAATTTCTCCATTATTTTCACAATAAAACAACTCCATTTCAGAATGTTTGAAAAATGGATTCTTTTGTTTATCTAATAATTTTATTCTGTCAGCTAAAATTGGTGGAACCCAATTGACATCATTTTTATAAATTTTCCAAACTATTTTAATAAATTTCTTAAGCTCAGAACTATTTGATACAGTAATAATTTTCATATAAAGTCTTTTGAAACAATAATTAATTTGAAAAAATGTTTTACTCTATAAAACTGCTAATAATATTTATGAAAGTTCTTTTATTTGATCTGGAGTTAATTTTAAATCATTAGTTAACTTAGATAAAGTTGGTGCCGAAAAATACATAAAAAGTAAGATAATTCCCACAGGGATTAACAATTTATAATCCGCTGTTAACATAAATCCTACTACACATAGCAACGCCGGGGCTTCTAATAATGCTAGTTTCAAGATAAATGCACCAGTAAAGATTGCAAATTTATCTTTGATATTATAACTTTCAATTATAGTATCAATTTTTTTCTTATATAAAATATTCGATAGAAATATTCCAGTTACAAATAGCAAAACAGCAATTAATAAAATTAAAGTGCTGGAAATTCCAGTTACTCCAAAAGACTCACCTAAACTTACAAGATATGCCATTGCAATTGCAAATATTAATGGTCCTGTACAAATTGCTAAGTGCATTATTTTAACAGTATTAAATATTTGCTTTGGTGATTTACCTTCCATTGAATTATTCATTTATAAATAAAATAATTAATTAAATTTTTTTTTGAATTTAAGTGTTTAATGTGAACAAGCAATACTTAGATTTAGTCTTAACTACATTGATAATTTTAAAAATAATTTTTTAATTATTAATTTTTTTATTTCAACTAATATCTTTGATTGAAATTCGTATATTTGCAATCCTTTTTAATAATCATCTGTATAGTTCAATAAATTTTGTTTACTAGGGCCTGTAGCTCAATGGTTAGAGCAGCGGACTCATAATCCGTTGGTTGGGGGTTCAACTCCCTCCGGGCCCACTAAACTTATATTTTATTATAATTTGTTATAATTCCTTTCATATTCTTACTTCCCGATTTTCACTATTCTAATTTTTTTCAATTGATTTTCAAAATTAATTAAAGTTTTAAATTTATATTCTTTATGATTCATCTATTAGCTCAATCAATTTTTCCAAGACTTGAATGTTCCAGATATTTTTACGATAAAGAATATTCCAAATATATAAATAACTTAATTGACGTTAAGAATGTTGGAGGTTTTGTTATCTTTGATGGTACAGTTGATGAGGTATATATACTAACTCGAGAATTACAAAAAAGAAGTGAGGGCTCATTATTATTTGCAGCTGATTGTGAAGATGGCGTAACAATGAGGTTTAAAGGCGGCACTGAATTCCCTAACATGTGGGCTTTAGGTTCTATTAACGATTTATCTGTTACTTATACCGTGGCTCAAAGCATTGCATTGGAAATGAAATATTTGGGTTTACATTGGAATTTAGCTCCAGTTGTTGATGTGAACATTAACCCTAATAACCCTATAATCAATACCAGATCATTTGGCGAAGATGTTAAGTTTGTAGCTAAGCACACAGAAGCATATTTAAAGGGCATTCAAGATGTTGGCATAATTGCTTGTGCTAAACACTTTCCTGGTCATGGTGACACAGATATTGATTCACATTCAGATCTTCCAATTCTTAATTTTAATCTTGATAGAATAAATCAAATTGAACTTCCCCCTTTTAAGAAATCAATTAGTAGTGGAGTTTTATCAATTATGACAGCCCATTTAAGTGTTCCCATAATTGATGAATCTAATTTACCAGCTTCATTATCATATAAAATCACTACTGAATTACTTAGAAATAAATTAGGTTTTAATGGCGTTGTTATTACTGATGCAATGGATATGAAAGCCATTACTAAATCATATTCAAATGGAAAAGCCAGTTTAATGGCTTATGTTGCAGGTGCTGATATACTTGAAACTATGCCTAGTGCAGAGGATTCTTTAACAAGTTTAATAAAAGGTTTTAAAAATGGACAAATTTCAGAAGAGAGGGTTTATGAATCTTCAAATAGAATTTTGAAAATGAAAAAATTTATAACAGAATTTGATTTATCTAATAAAGATAGAGTTTTTACAATAGAAAATAATTTCAATGTTGCAATTCATACAGCAAAAAAATCTATAAAAATTAGTGGGAAAATAGTTAAGCCAGAATCAAATTCTTTACTACTTGCGTTCTCAAATAAAGTTAATACTAACAAAGCTGAAGAATGGATTAGTGTTATGTTTGATAGTGCTCCAGAAGCAATTGGAGCTGTTATCTCAGATGATATAAATGATAATGAAGTTGAAACTTTGATTCAAGGAATTAAAGAAAATAATTCTGTTATTTTAGGGTTATTTATCAAACCAAATGCATATACTGGAAATATAGGATTTAGTACGAATCAATTTAAGATAATTCAAGTTGCATTAAATTACAATTGTGCAATTATGAATTTTGGAAACCCATATTTATTAAAAGATGAAATATTTAAATATAGGATTGATGCATATAGTACTTCCGAAGCTAGTATTATTGAGGCTTGCGAGGTTTTTAAAAAATAGATTTTAAATGATTTATCTTTTACAATTTGAATAAAAATTTTGTAAAATTTATTTAAACTAATAGAAAGTTAAACATAAGAGTTGATAAGTTTTAATTCAAAACCTGAAACTTCTAACTTTAATCTTTCAAGATTTGCGTTTAATGCTGATATTTCAAATTCATATTTTTTGATTTGGGATCCTAAATCGTGATATTCATATTGTTTATTTAACAATCTATTCTCAATAGAAACAACATCTTCTCTAATATCTTTTCTATCATTAGATTTGTTTTTCGAGAAAACTATTTTCCCAATAATTCCAGCACAAACAAATAAAAAAAATGGAGCTAAAATAAAGCTTGCACTTCTTAAAATGTCTTGAGTTTTAACTTCAATTGGAAAAGATTTTACAGTTAAAAGTAGTAAAATAAATATTGCTAAAAAAAACAAACTAGTTCTGAATATAAGATTTTCTTTTGAAGTCATTGACCCTGAATTATCTCTTTTTAAATTTCTAAACTCAACTTTTAAGTCGCTCATTGACCTTTCAGCTTCATTTCGAAGAGTATTATTCATTTCTAAATCAGCGTTAGTTTTAATTATTTGTTTATTAATTTCTTGAATAGAAACTTCTCTTTCATTAATTTCTTTTTCCAAATAATTTCTTCTCCAAAACCATAATTCTCTAACTTCGTCTAATATTTTTAAATAATTTGTTTTATCAACACACCTATTATATCTTCTTAATTTATTTGCAATATCTTCGTTCATACTGAAGATACTATTTTTATTTTCAATTAAATCTGTTGAATTAGAAATCAACTCGCGAACAATATGTGCCTCACCGCCAAAACACCTTGCAATTGCTTCATCATCAAAATTATGAAAGTAAGCTAATCTTCTAATAAGATGTTTTTCATGATTTTGATATTTTTCAAGAAATGAGAATGAATCATAAAAAGACTGAGCGGCTTCTTGAAACTCAATTGCCATTTCTGTACTTTCCTGCCAAGTAGAATCTCTTAAAGAAGTTCTAATAATTTCATAAACTTCAAACTTTCCTTCTTTTTTTTGACTTGGTTGAACAATTTCACTTGAGTATCTTAAGTAATCATATGCTTCAGTTGCAACCATTTCATTAGGAATACATGGGAAACATTGTAAAGCATCAGAATCAAACCACTCAAGAAAAGAAGCACATCTAATCCAATTACATTGCTCTGGTGTCTTGTACCAAAATATCCTTTGTTCTGCTAAAGAATTCATTAGAGCTTTATCATCTCCAATTAAATTATTTTTATTTGAATCAATCCATAGTGAAGCTAAATAGGGCAACCCATGAGTAAGATTCATAACATTTTCAATCTCTTGTTTTGAGTTTAACCCAATATCCGATAAATAATTTTTTAATTCATCTTCATTAAATGGTTCAATTCTAACTTCAGTAATACCAGTTCTAAATCTATCCCATCTTCTTTCAACATCAGTCATAGTAAGCTTTTCACGACCTGCAATTACAAATCGAACATCAAAAAAATCTCTTATAAAAGCATCTTCTGGTAAATATGATGATTTATAAATTTGAAGATCACCAAATCTTTTAGTGTAGAAATAGGGTAATAAAGATTCAAGCAACCAAGGATTTACTAAAGGAGAAATTTTTTCAAAAGTGTCAATAAAAAATATAATTTTTCTAGGTGCTTCATTATTGGATATATAATCTTGGAGCGACTGCATTTTCTCCAATAATGGGAAATGAGTTGTCATCATATCAATAATAAAACTTTCAGTTACAACTTTAGAAGTATCAAGAATTAATTTTTGATCATCTGAACTGTTAAATTGATTTTTAATTGCAATTTCAAGAGCTAATTTTTCATTTTCTAAAACTTTGTAATCTTCGCTATTTTGCAAAGCAAGATTATTATTTCTAAGTTCTCTTAAAACAGGTATAACATCAATTCCAAGTTTACCAATAATTTGTAAATATCTTCTTCTACGTGAATCAGTTTCATCTAAATTAAATCTTGGTTTTGCTTTGCCTAATGGTTTGAATGTTGATGCAAGTGAATAAACAAATTCAGGTAATGTACTTATTGTAATGTCTTCATTTGTAACATAAATTCCATCTGAGTTACCTTCAGAAATAATATTATTTACAACTTCATTAAGTAAAGTAGTTTTGCCAGAACCGAATAGTCCTGAAACCCCTATAATAAGTGACTTATCAGGGGATTCTCTTTTACCTTTTAATAGGTTTGTAATAGTTCCTAATTCTTTTTTTCTACCTATGAACAATGTTTAGATAATTATTTACAGTTTAAATATAATTAGCAAAATACTAATATTAAATAATCAACTTTCTGTATTCTTTTTAAGTATTTTATACAAATATATTACAACTAATACATTTATTACAATTATAGTAACTTTTATTAATGTTGGATTTAAAACTAGATGATAAAACTCAAAAGGAATCAAACTCGAAGTAGAAATTATTATAAGATATTCCGCCCATTTTTTCTGAAGATAAACTCCAATCCCTTCTGTTATTAAAACAATTGAATAAACTATTGCTAAAACCCCAGTAGTTTGTAAATTTCCCTTTTCTAAAAAGGTAAGTACTTTGTTTAAGATCCATTTTATATAGCTTAGATGTTCAATCATCAATTCTTCTTGAATATTCAATACTATATTTTCAATGTAATTTAGTTTGATGTAAAAAAGAGATGATATCCCAAATACAAGAAGAAAAATTCCTTTAATAAATTTCCAAATTGCAATATATACCAATCCTTTATCATGTTTAACTTTTGTATCTAAATTTTTCATAAAAAAACTAATCTTCTTTTTTTGATTTTATTGAATCTTCTTTTAAATTATTTATTCTTAAAATTGATTTTGATTTAATCTCTTTTAAAATTATATCAAGTTTGGAATTTTTATTAATAGGAATTAGTTCACCCTCATGTCTTTTTCTATAAATGTAAGTAGAAATTATCCTCATTTCGTCAATTTCAGGCTTAGATAAATTCACTTTAATATTAACTTTATTAAAATATATATCATCAATAATTTCTTTAATTTTATAACTGTCAAATCTAATAACTTCATATTGCAATACATGCCCCACTTTACCTCTTACAATGAATATTGCTTCAAGTATATCTTCATCAATAGTTGAAATAAAAACTCCATTTTTATTATTAATACTACCAGTTAATTCTGAAGTATTTTGAAAAACTTTATTTAGATTTTGAATCAAATTTCTAACATTTACTGCTGTTTCAAAATCAAGAATATCTGAAGCAGTTTTCATTTGAGCTGTTAATAAATCTATAACTCCGCCATCATTTCCACTTAAAAAATTTTTTACATTATGAAGTTCTTTTTTATAATCAATTTCACTTTGTAACAAAGCACAAGGAGCATCACATTTGTCAATTTGATAGTATATACAAGGAATTACTTCTTCTGATGGGGTGGGCATATTTATACATTTTCTAAGTTTGAAACTTTTTTCAATAACCTGCTGAATAGTTAAAGCTGAATCAAAATTTGGGAAAGGTCCATAATATTCACTTTCATGATTATCAATTTCTCTTACAATAGAAATCATTGGAAATTTTTCAATATAGTCTATCTTTAAAAATGCAGAACCCTTATACCTTTTTTGTAGTGTATTATACTCAGGTCTTAATTCTTTAATCAATTTTGATTCTAAGATCAACGCTTCAATCTCTGAATTTGTTTCAATTATATTTACCTCTCTTGCCAAAGAAACCATTTTTGAAATCTTTTTTGCTAAAGTTGAGGAAACAGAAAAATAATCTGATAATCGATTTTTCAAATTTTTTGCTTTACCAACATATAAAACTTCTTTTTTTGAATTTATAATTTTATAAACTCCGCAAGAATTAGGGAAAGTTTTTATTGAATTTGAAATTTTTGAAACATGCTTAGGAAGAGTTTTTAGATTTGTTAATGTTTTATGCTGGAATCTTAAAACATCATCTAAATATTCACAATCGTGTTCATTTTGAAGTATCTCTAATAATTCAATCAGGATATTTGCTGTTGCCCTGGCATCGTCTATTGCTGAATGATGATTCTTTAATCTAATTCCAAAGTATGAAGCCAAGCTAGATAAACCATTTCTTCTTCTTTTAGACAAAATTCTTTTTGCTAATCTTAATGTGCAAAGATTTGGTGCATGTAGGGGTAAAATATTATGCCTTTGAAATTCAGCTTGAACAAAATTAAAATCAAAGGCTAAATTATGAGCCGTAAATACTGCTTCTTTAGGATACCACTCTCTTATTAAAGGTAGGGTCTCAGATGCTTTTGGAGCATTTATAGCAATTGCATTTGATATACCAGTCATTTCCTGAACATAAGGTGGGATAAATTGTTCGGGGTTTATTAATGCATGGTTTTCACTAATAATTTTTCCATTTAACACATTTACACATCCGATTTCCATAATTCTATTTTTGCTTGCACTAGAGCCAGTTGTTTCAACATCTGTTACAGCAAAAGTAATTTCTTCTATTAATGGCATATTCTACACTTAATTTAATAACAAAATAATAATTCATCTCAAATAATTTTCATTAATTACTTATTATTTAAAT
Source organism: Chlorobiota bacterium (assembly GCA_016700335.1). Taxonomy (NCBI): domain Bacteria; kingdom Pseudomonadati; phylum Chlorobiota; species Chlorobiota bacterium. The sequence continues at coordinate 1,924,571 of CP065014.1, forward strand.
TTAAATATTTTTTGGTACAAATTATTTTTTAGAAACCTTTTAATTAAATTGATATTTTATATATTTATAATTTATGTATAAATTCAAATTAAAGCAAAACTTTATTATACAAATTATACATATTAATCATATTAATTATACACAAAGCAGGCATGGAGATAGCTCCACGCCTACTTATGTAATGTTTAGTGACCTATTATTTAACGATTGATATCAAAAAATTTGAATTGTTAAGGCCAATGCTTTAAGACAAAAAATTGTATCAGTTTTAATTGAATCTAATTCAAGTTTATATTCTAAATAAATATTAAATTGAATTATTAACTTTGCTATTATAAACCAAATTTGTATTTATAAAGGAATAAAATGTTGGAAAGTATTTTTATATATAATTGTCAAATCTATTTCAATTAAATTTAAAATAAATATTAATCAGTTAGATGGAAATGGATCTTACAAACTCCTCATCATTGGATAAAAAATTACATCTCGAATAGAATCTTGACCCGTTAACAAAATAGTTAATCTATCAATTCCAATACCAACCCCGGCAGTTGGTGGCAAACCAACTTCTAATGCATTGAGAAAATCTTCGTCAATCAACATTGCTTCATCATCACCATCTGCCCTTAGTTTTAATTGTTCTTCAAACCTAGATCTTTGATCTCGAGGATCATTTAACTCACTAAAACATGGTCCAATTTCTTGTCCATTAATAAATAAATCCCATGCTTCAACAAGTCCATTTTTAGTTCTATGTTTTTTTGCTAAAGGAACCATTTCAAGTGGTTGATCCATAACAAAAGTAGGTTGAATCAAATCAGGTTGAATTACTTCAGAAAATATTTCATCAATTAATTTTCCTTTTCCCATAGAGTTGTTAGTTTGAACTCCTAACTCTTGAGCAATTTTTCGGATTTCATCTACATTCATTTCAGAAACATCATGTCCAATTTTTTCGCTAATTAAATCTAACATACATACTTTTCTATACGGTGGAGCAAAATTAATATCAATACCTTTATATTTTACGGTAGTAGAACCATTAACCTTCAAAGCAACTTCACTTAAAAGTTCTTCAATTTTAATCATCATCCAATTATAATCTTTGTATGCAACATATAGCTCCATCATAGTAAACTCAGGATTGTGAGTTTTATCAATTCCTTCATTTCTAAAATTTTTTCCAATTTCGTAAACTCCATCAAAACCTCCAACAATTAATTTTTTCAAATTTAATTCTAAAGATATTCTCATAAACAAAGGAATATCTAAAGCATTTAAATGAGTTCCAAAGGGTCTTGCAGCAGCACCACCATAAGTGTTATGAAGAACAGGAGTTTCAACTTCTAACCAATCATTTCTATCCATAAAAGATCTAATACATGAAATAATTTTTGCTCTTTTTCTAAAAACATCACGAACATCATAATTAATATTTAAATCTAAATATCTCTGTCTGTATCTTTGTTCTTTGTCAGTAAATGCATCATAAACAATTTTATTACCAGCCTCATCAATTTCTTCTTTTGCAACTGGCAAAGGAACTAAGCACTTTGTAAGCAATTCAAATTCAGTAGAATGAATGCTTATCTCACCTGTTTTAGTTCTAAACAAATAACCTTTAACTCCAATAATATCACCTAAATCTAGGAGTCTAAGCATATCATAGTTTTGAAGATCATCTTTTTTTAGATAAATTTGAATCCTACCAACAGTATCTTGAATTTGAACAAAACTAGCCTTTCCCATTTTTCTAATTGCTACAATTCTTCCTGCTTGAGAAATATTAATAGGTTCTTCGCTTTGAGTTAACTCCTTATTCTCAAATTGTTTTTTAGCATCTATTGAATTACAATTTATCTCGAATGAATATGGATAAGCTAAAATTCCACTAGTTTCAATTTCATTTAGTTCTTCGTATCTGTGAAATGACTGTTCTGACATTTTTAAAGTTATTTTGATTTTAAAATTCTTATTGCCAAGTTTATTTTGTTCGTAAAATTACACAAGTTTTTAATTACAATCTGATAGTAAATCTATAACTTCTTTTTCTAATGAAATGGAATTATCAAAAAATGAAATTGAAGCAACTCCATAACAGCCAACTTCGAAACATTTTTTAATATTTAAAACAGATATTCCACCAAGAGCAAATACTTTAATTTTTGTGTAATCTACAATAAGCTTTAACTTACTAATACCTTTACCATTAGTATTTAAATGAGATTGAGTAGTAAATATTGGGCTGTAAGTTAAGTATTCTGCTTTGTATTTTTCTGCAATTTGTACATCATTAATATTATGACAAGAAGCACCAAATTTCAAATTTAAATTATTCATAAAATTTTTATCATTTAATTGATAAGAATTTACATGCAAAAAATCAGCTCTATAATTTGAGAATGAATTAACTATTAAAGGTACATTTAAATAATATTTTTGAAAATATATTTCAATTAATTTCTCTAAATCAAATTGATTATGATTAACATCTCTTAACATAATGCAAATTTTAATTGAAGGATATTTTAAAATAAATTCTAAAACATTTTTTAAATTTTTTTCATTATTAATTATTGCAATTATTTTGAAATTAATGTTCATACTTTGATACTAAGTAATTAAGTTTGTTTTCTTAAAACACTAAAAACCATTACTTCAAAAGAAAATTTAAGATTAATTTTGTAACTTAAATTTAATTTGTTTCAATTCGTCATTCGTAAAATGCAATCAAATTATTTTATTCAACAAATTTAACAAATCTATTATTATGAATTTACAACCTTTATATGACCCATTTTTGACTCAACCAATGAGAGACGAACTTACATCAATTGGTATAAAAGAACTCCGTACTGCAGAAGAAGTTGATGAAACGCTCAAGTTATCTGGAACCACAATGGTATATGTCAATTCTGTTTGTGGCTGTGCAGCTGGTGGAGCAAGGCCTGCAATGAAAATTATTATGCAAAATGAGATACTTCCTGATAGAATAGTTACTGTTTTTGCTGGACAAGATAGAGAAGCTGTTTCAAGAGCAAGAGAATATTTTGTTGGTTATCCTCCTTCTTCGCCTCAAGTGGCTTTATTAAAAGATGGGAAGTTAATTGCTATGATGCAAAGGCAACATATTGAAGGATATCCTCCTGAAGCTATTGCTACAACGTTGATTGATGTTATTAATCAAGTTTGTGTAAAAGAAGGATCAATATAATTTTTTAAGTTTATATGAAATTATTTGAACGAGATCCATTTACATTAATGACTTTTCATAAAGTTCTAATTGTATTTGGTATTTTATTCAGTCTGTTTTTTTCTTGGTGGAATATCTTTTATTTTTCTCAAATTAAATCTATATGGTCATCAATATTTTCTCTTATAATAGCAATTTTATTAATTATCTATTTAAGTAGAATTTGGAATAAAAAATAATTTTTGGAATTCGGATATAGATTCTTTTTTTATCAACTTAGATAATTTTAAGTTATATCAAAATAGGTTTAAAATTTATACAATAAAATTTAACAATTAAAATTTAAAAAAAATGATTATAGGTGTTCCTAAGGAAATCAAATCAAATGAAAATCGCGTTGGAGCAGTTCCTTCTGGGGTTGAGATGTTGATAAAAAATGGTCATAGAGTTATAGTTGAAAATAATGCGGGATCTGGCTCGGGTTATAACAATGAATCTTATACAAATGTAGGTGCTTCAATTGTAGATACAGCAGCTGAAGTATATAAAGTGGCTGATATGATTGTTAAAGTAAAAGAACCTATTGAATCTGAATATAACTTAATTAGGGAAGGTCAAATTTTATTTACGTATTTTCATTTTGCAGCTAATAAACCACTTACAGAAGCTATTGTAAAATCAAAATGTATTGCTATTGCTTACGAAACAGTTCAACTGCCAGATAGATCATTACCATTGTTAATTCCAATGAGTGAAGTTGCAGGAAGAATGGCACCACAAGAAGGTGCAAAATATTTAGAAAAAGCAATGGGTGGAAGAGGTATTTTATTAGGTGGAATTCCAGGAACAAAGCCTGCTAATGTTTTGGTTTTAGGCGGTGGAATTGTTGGGATAAATGCTGCTAAAATTGCTGCTGGTTTCGGTGCTAATGTAACTATATTCGATACAAGTTTACCAAGGCTTCGTTATTTAGATGATGTTATGCCTAAGAATGTTCAAACCATGATGTCTACAAATTCAAATATCAGAGAGGCAGTTAGAACTGCTGATTTAGTGATTGGAGCTGTGTTGATTCCTGGAGCAAAAGCACCATTCTTAATCACAAAAGATATGCTGTGTACAATGCCCGTAGGATCTGTTATAGTTGATGTTGCAGTAGATCAGGGTGGTTGTGTGGAAACTACAAAAGCAACTACTCATGACAACCCTACTTATGTTGTTGATGGTGTTGTTCATTACTGTGTTGCAAATATGCCAGGAGGAGTTCCATTTACTTCAACATTAGGCTTAACAAATGCAACTTATGTTTATATGATCCAACTTGCAAACTTAGGTTGGAAAGAAGCTATGAAAAAATCTCCAGAACTAGTTCATGGATTAAATATTGTAGATGGGAAAATTACTTTTAAAGGCGTAAGCGATGCTTTTGAAATGCAATATACTCCTGTGAAAGAAGTTTTATAAATACAATTTATATTTTATATTAACCTATAAAGTTGTAAATCACAATTTATAGGTTTTTTTTATTTTTTATTTTTCCTACTAATCAAAATCATTCTTTCAGATTTGTTCTGATCATATTCAATTCCATCATAATCTCCAAACAATTTTACACTATCAAATCCTATTTCTAATAGCAAATCTAATATTTGATTCATTGAATAAAGTCTAACTTTTTCATTGAAATTAATCTCTTTTATTGGTGATTTCAAATTAATTTCTTTAACAACAAAATCATCTATAATATATCTTTTTTCAACAACTTCTAAATCTTCAATTTTCTTAATAGAATTAGAAACTAAATTATTTAACAAATAATTTTTATTTATCAAATCAAGAATGTAAAATCCCCCTATTTCCAATGCTCTAAAATTATTTGCCAAAACCAACTTATCATCTTCAATACAATCAAAATATCCAAAGCTTGTAAATAATTGAACTATTAATCTGAATTCATTTTCAAATGTAATATTCCTCATATCTGATAACAAATATGTTATATCTAATTTTTCAGCTAAAGAATCATTTATTGCAATTTTCAATAAGTTTGAGGAGAGATCTACACCAGTAACAATTGCATTCTTTTTTGCTAATTCAATTGAATGTCTGCCAGCACCACAAGCTAAATCTAGTACTTTGATTCTATCATTAATATTTAGAAAACTATATATCAAACTAATTGCTTTCTTAGCTTCATTTTGATTTCTATTACTGTACAATTTCAAATAATGATCTGAAGCAAACCAATCTTCATACCATTCAGATTTTTCAATCATTTGAATTTCAATTTTTAAATTAAATTTTTTATTAAAACTTGAGCAAATTTATTTATAAATTTTTAATATTATTATTAAGTAAATTATATACTTTAAGTTACAAAATGCAATGGAACGATTTTTTTTAGAATAGGAACATAAATAATTTATATTATATGAGTAAATAATTTTACCAATAATTCCTAATCAAAATGAAAAATGGAAAATGCAAATGAACTAAAAACAATCCAGATTCGTGCTGGAAAAAGAACTTATTTTATTGATGTAAATACAGCTTCAAATGGTAATAAGTATTTGAAAATAAACGAAAGTTTATATGAGTCTGAAGGTAAATACAAACGTAATGGGATTATGGTATTTGAGAATCATATCAAAGAGTTTATTGATGCAATAATAAGCTCTGTGAAGCAATTTCCAAATCCAAAAAAAGAGATTAATGAAGTTCCATTTTAAGAAGATTTATTTCTAATAAATCTTGTAATCAAAAATTATTCTTCAAAAAAAGTCAAATCAATTTAATTTGATTTGACTTTTTTTACTTGACTATTTCACAAACACATTCCACCCATAAGTCACTACTATTTAAACTCTCAACTAAATCCCATTGCTCTCCACCATTATGCATAAAAATCTCTTTATATTCTTCACCAACTTCTGAAGTTGTTTCCAAACAATCTGCTACAAATGCTGGTGAGAAAGCAAGTACTTTCTTTTTTCCATTTTTGGGTAATTCAGCAGACACTTCTTCTGAATATGGCTCTAACCAAGGCTCTTTACCCAATCTTGATTGGAAACAAATTGAGTAATCATCTTCTTTTAAACCTAATTCTTTTGCAATTAAATATGAAGTTTCATAACAAGATGATCTATAACAATACATATTTTCATCTTTTCCTTGTGAGCAATTACTAGCGCAATCTGGGAAATTACATTTGTTAAAATCTTTACCTGCATTCCTTAAATGCCTTTCTGGAATACCATGGTAACTAAATAATATATGATCATATTTATTTTCTGCTAGAAATTTTTTTCCATTTTCAGCAAACGCTTTTATAAACTTTGGATGAATGTAAAAAGCTTGGATAATTTTTAATTCAGGTATTACATTCCAATTTGAAATCTCTTTTATTACCTTTTCAGCAACCGAACCACTTGTTGCAGATGCATACTGCGGGAATAAGGGCAATACAGTAATACTAGAAACTTTTTGTTGTTTTAACTTTTCTAAACCTATTTTTATACTTGGGTTTTGATACCTCATAGCTAATTCAACAGAATATTCATCCCCTAATTTTTCTTTAACTTTAGCTAATAAATTTAAACCGTGGTACATTAATGGTGATCCTTCTTTTAACCAAAGATTTTCATATAATTTAACAACTCTATTTAGTCTTAATGGAATTATTAAAAATCTTACTAAAAAATTTCTTAACAAAAAAGAATAATCAATCACTCTTTTATCAGTTAAAAATTCAATTAAATATTTTTTAACATCCTTTTTTTTAAAACTATCTGGTGTACCTAAATTTACAATTAAAATTCCTTTTTTGTTTGGCATATTATTTTTTTAGGAATGGAGTTTTCACAACAATTCCCATTGATTCATTGCCTCTTATCAAAACATTTAATTCTGTACCAGCTTTAGAATATTGAGTTTCTACATAACCCATTGCTATTCCCTTATTCAAACTTGGAGACATAGTTCCACTTGTAATTACTCCAATAATTTTTCCATCTTTTGAAACCTCATAGCCATGTCTTGGAATAGCTCTTTCAAGCAATTCTATAGCAACAAGTTTTCTTTTAGGACCTTCCATTTTTGTTTCAACTATCACCGATTTACCATTAAAATCATTTTTGTTAATCTTAGTAATCCAACCCAATCCAGCTTCAATTGGATTTGTCGTTTCATCAACATCATTTCCATATAAGCAATAACCCATTTCCAATCTAAGTGTGTCTCTAGCTCCAAGACCAGTAGGTTCAATTCCATATACAGATCCTTTTTCCATAATTGAATTCCATACTGATTCACAATCAAATTTATTGCTAGAAATATACAATTCAAATCCTAACTCACCAGTGTAACCAGTTCTTGAAATAATAGCCTTTACACCATTTATATAACCTTCAACAAAATAATAATATTCAATTTTACTTAAATTTGTTTCAGTTAATTGTTGTAAAATCTCCAGTGATTTTGGTCCTTGTAATGCTAATAAAGAATATTCATCGGAAACATTAGTTAGCTCTACACCATCAATTTTATTTTCAAGCATCCAATTGAAATCTTTGTCTATGTTTGATGCATTAATAACTAATAAATAATTATTTTCATCTCTTTTATAAACCAATAAGTCATCAATAATCCCTCCATTTTTTAGACACATTGCACTATATTGAGCCTGACCATTTATTAATACACTTGCATCATTTATAGTGATTTTTTGAATAAATTCTAAAGCACTTTCACCTGTTACTGATACTTCGCCCATATGGGAAACATCAAATAGTCCAGCATTATTTCTTACAGCCAAATGTTCAGAAATAATTCCTTTATATGAAACTGGCATTTCAAAGCCAGCAAAAGGTACAATTTTAGCTCCTAATTTTTCATGAATATCAAATAGCGATGTTCTTTTTAATTTATCAGACATTGTAAACTAATTATTGATTTAATATTTTTTAATGAATGCAAACATAAATAAAGTAAATTTTATGGAATACAAAAACTAAAAATTTGTTTTTTACAAAACTATAATTATTGCTTATTAATATATTTAGTATAAAATGAACTTAACAATTAAAATTATTTTTTTACGTCTTTAGATTATCATGACAAAAAATATTATGAGGTTTCTATTTCTTTTTTTTATACTATTCTCAGTTAATAAATTAAAGGCTGATGCAATAGATGATAACATTATGAAAGGTTTAGAATTACTATACAATGTAAATTTCGACGAGGCTAAATCATACTTTGACAAATCTATTTCAATAGATCCAACAGATCCAAGGGGTTATCTTTTCAGCTCAAATGTTCACCTTTGGAGTTACTTATTCGATAATAAAGATGAACAATTATCTTACTTCATAACATTAAATGATAAAACAATTTCTGTAGCTGAAAAAAGAATTAAAAATAATCCAAATGATATTCGAAGTAAATTGATGTTAGGAATGGCTTATGGTTATAGAGCTATTGGAAACATTAGAGCTGAAAATTTTGTTGCAGGTGCTATGTCAGGAAGAACTTGTTACGATAAATTAATGGAGGTTGTTAAAGTTAACAATAAAGAATGGGATGCTTATTTGGGACTTGGGATTTTCCATTTTGCATTTGGTTCAATACCTCAAATTGGACAGTTTGTTACAGGACTTTCAGGTATAAAAGGAGATTCAAAATTAGGTCTTCAAGAAATATTAGTTACATCTGCAAGGGGATATTATTTCAAGCATGATGCCAAATTTATAAATGCTTTATTAGATATTTACTATAAGAATGAGAAATCTAAAGGGCTAGGAGTACTTCAAGATATGAATATTAAATATCCTAAAAGTGTACCTTTATATTATGTGATTGGAACAGCTTACAGTGAGGCAGGGGAAGTACAAAAAGCTTTACCATATTTTGATAAGATAATAAAAGATAATAATAAAGATTTCAAAGTATTTACAGCATTGAGTTATGCAAGATCTGGCATGTCATATTTTTTGATGAATGATTTCTCTAAATCAAAAATTTACTTGCAATCTTTTCTAAAAAATTATAACGAGAAATTATTCAAAACTCAAGTTTGGTCATACCTTGGTATTTGTTACGAAATTGAGGGGAATAGAGAAAATGCATTAAAATCATATCAACGTGCAAAATCAACTTTTGGTAAAACTGGAGAAGATATTTCTTCAAAAATTAAAATAATGAAGTTAATTTCTAATCCTTTAGATGCAATTGATATTGATATTATAAAGGGATTAAATTTTATTCAAGTGGAAAATTTCAATGATGCTTTAACAATTTCAAAAAAATTATCTAATCAACAAAAACTGAAACCAGAACAAATCTCACAAATTAATTATATCTTAGGCTCAGCATATTTTGGATTGAAAAATTACAATATTGCAAATGATTTTTTTGCAAAGGCAATTGCTTCCTCTGTAAATAGTGAAGAAAAATGGGTACCTCCATTTTGTTATTTTTATATGAGTGAAGGGTTTAAAATATTAGGTGATTTAAAAAAATCAAAAGATTATTTACAGAGTGCTAGAAATTTTAAAAATTATGAGAATGAGCATTTGTTAAGATTTAAAATTGAAAGGAATATTACATTAATAGATTAATTATCAATCCCAAATTTAGTTAATTATTCAATTTTAATACTATAAATTGCAAGAAATTTAAAAGTTAATTTAGCAATTTATTTATGTTAGTTGAAGTTGCTGTTCCAGTCCCATTATTCCAGACGTTTACTTACAAACTTCCAGAAGAATTTTTAATCTTAACACATATTGGTTGTAGAGTAATTGTACCATTTGGAAAAAGAACATTTACAGGAATAATTATATCCTTTATTGAATCATCAAGTATACCCAAATTAAAATCAGTATTAGATGTATTAGATGAATCACCTGCAATTTCCCCAAGAATGATAAAATTTGCTAATTGGTTAAGTGAATATTACTTATCACCAATTGGTGAAACTTTGAAAACTATGTTACCTCAAGGAATGAGTAATGAATCTTCACAGTTAATTCAATTAAACGATATAAATTATTATGATGTAATCCAAGAATTGAGGAAATCAGCTCCTAGGCAAAGCGCAATTATTACTGCATTAACAGATCATAAAGAAGGAATACAATTATCATCACTCAGAAAAGCAGTTGGTTCAAATAATTTAACAACCCAACTTAAATCGTTAGAAGAGAAAGGATATATAAACATAAGTAGTTTTACAAAAAAATTAATTAAACCTAAAACATGCCTAGCTATAAAATTAAATGATTCATTTTTATTAAATGAAGAAAAATTAAAAATTTTACTAAATGATTTAGACTTAAAAGCCCCTAAGCAAGCAGATATAATGCTTGCTTTGCTTTACCAACTAGATAAAAACAAAACTGAACATATTTTAGCAAGTAATATTTTATCAATTACAAATGCTAGTGAGTCAGCATTAAAGGGCTTACTTAATAAGAAAGCAATTGAAATTTATGAAATTGAAATTTCTCGTGAAGATGTGATTAGCTTAGATTCTTATGAAAATTTGAAAGTAAATTCATTACCTATAATTCCAAATTCAGAACAAAAAATTTTAATTGATGAAATCAATAATTCAATTGATTCAGATATTTATAAATGTTTTCTATTACATGGTGTAACTGGTTCTGGTAAAACTATAGTTTACATTGAAGCAATAAAAAATTGTATTAAAAATAAAAAAACTGCTTTAATGTTGGTTCCTGAAATAGCATTAACCATGCAATTAGTTGAAAGATTTACATTAATTTTTGGTAATAGAGTTGTGGTTATGCATTCAAGGATGAGTGAAGGTGAAAGATATGATGGATGGAGAAGGGTAAATGAAAATGGATGTGATTTAGTTATAGGTGCAAGGTCTGCATTGTTTGCTCCATTAAAAAATTTAGGCTTAATAATTGTTGATGAAGAGCATGAAAGCAGCTTCAAACAATATGATCAACAGCCAAGATATCAAGCACGAGATGCTGCTGTTGTACGAGGTTCAATTGAAGGAACAGTTGTTATACTTGGATCAGCAACTCCTTCAGTTGAATCTTACTTCAATGCATTAAATGGGAAGTATAAACTTATTGAGCTAAATCAAAGAGCAGATAAAGCTACTGAACCAAAAATGATAATTGTCGATATTGCAAAAGCTAGAAAAGAGAACAAAATGATAGGAGCTTTATCAGATAAATTGATTGAATTAATTAAACAAAAGAAAATTAAAAATGAGGGGGTTATTTTATTCCAAAATAGAAGGGGTTTTGCTACTAGAATTGAATGTTCTAATTGTTCACATTCTCCAATGTGCCCTAACTGTGCTGTAGCTTTAACATACCACAAAACAAAAGATGAACTACATTGTCATTATTGTAATTATCAAAGAATTGTTGAAAAAAGTTGTACTATTTGCGGAAGTAAAGATTTAAAACAACCAGGCGTTGGTACTCAAAAAGTGGAGGAAGAATTGTTAGAAAAAATTGCAGATATTAAAGTACTTAGAATGGATTTAGACACTACTTCTAAAAAAGGTTCACACAAAAAAATATTAGATGATTTTGCAATTGGAAATGCTGATGTTTTGTTAGGAACACAAATGGTAACTAAAGGATTAGATTTTAATAGAGTATCATTAGTTGGAGTTGTTTCAGCAGATTCATCTTTAATGATTCCAGACTTTCGTTCATCAGAAAGAACTTATCAATTAATAACTCAAGTTGCTGGAAGAGCAGGAAGAAGAAGTGGTCTTGAAGCAGACGTAATTATACAAACATCTCAACCAGAAAATCCTGCAATACAATCTAGCTTTACTAAAGACTATTTGTCTATGTTCCATTATGAAATACAAAATAGAAAAGAACTTAGATATCCTCCATTTTCAAGATTTATAGTTATAGAAATTAGAAGTGAAGACAAAACTTTAGCAGAAGGTCATTCTGAAATTTTTAAAAAATTATTACCTTCAAAAGATTTAAGTATGGAAATTCTCGGTCCATCACCTGCTTTAATTTGGAAGTTAAGAAGTTTGTATAGATTTCAAATTATTGTAAAAAATATTAAAATAATAGATCCAAGCGGGAAAAAATTTATGAAAATCTTTACATCAGCATATGATACTTATATGAAAAGATTTGCAAAAAAAGATGTTCAAATAATTATCGATGTTGATGCTCAGGGGATATAATTATTAAATAAAAAAGTAAATTAATTAAATGATCTAAAGTTGTTTATCTATAAGTTCTTTTGCCATTTTAAGGCTTGTTTCAGTAATATTATCACTACTCATAATTCTTGCAACTTCAGTTATATGTTCAAGGTCAGATAATATTCTAACTGAAGTAATATTCCTTTCTTTCTTTGTTATTTTTTCAACAACATAATGATGATGCCCCATTGCAGCAATTTGAGCTAGATGTGTTATAGCAATAATTTGATGGAAATCTGCCAAGTTTTTCATTGCATTTCCTACCTTAGAAGCAATTCTACCAGAAATTCCAGTATCTATTTCATCAAAAACAAGTAAAGGTAATTTATTGTTTTTTGCTAAAATTGTTTTCAATGCAAGCATGACTCTGCTAATTTCACCTCCAGAAGCAACTTTAACCAATGGCTTTGGTTCTTCTCCTTTATTAGTTGAAATAAAGAACTCAATGTTGTCTATCCCTTTTTCATTTGCTTTGAATTCTATATTATCACTCAAAACAGTTGATTCAGAATTATTTATCAATAATATATCAACAATAAATTTACTTTTTTCTATGCCAAGTTGAGATAAAGTTTTCTCAATAGATTTTTCAATTTTTCTAGCAGTCTCTTTTCTTTTTTGAGATAATCTTAATGCGAATTCTCCAGCAATTTTTTTGAGTGAAAATATTTCATTTTTTATTTTAACTATTTCTAAATCAAAATTATTAGATAACTCAATCTCTGACTCAACTTTATTTTTGTATGCTAATACACTTTCTAAAGTTCCTCCAAATCTTTTTCTTAATGAGTTTATCTGCGATAATCTTTCTCTTCTGTTTTCTAATCGTTCAGAACTATAATCTATCTTTGATGAATAACTTTGCAAAAATTTCATTATCTCATCTATAATTGCAACTGAATTCACAATTTCATCTCTTTGTTCTTGAAATACAGGATCTATAATTAAAAGTTGATCAAGAATATTCCTAGCTCTTAAAATGCGGTCTCTGGCAGAATTTTCATCTTCATACAATGAATAATTAATACTATTTATTGAGCTAACAATTCTTTCAGAATTTTCCAAAATCAATAGCTCTTGTTTTATTATCTCATCTTCATTTGGGTCTGGAGAAACTTCATTAATTTGATCTAAATGATATCTGTACAAATCTTGTTTTTCTCTTAATTGAACTTCTCTATTTAAAATTGTTGAAAGTTCTTTAAGTTTAAAATTGAGTTTTTGGTAAGAAGTTTTATAATCAAATAATATTTTTTCAAGTCCACCAGCATTATCTAGCATATCAATATGAGTCTCATTGTCTAGTAGCATTTGATGATCATGTTGACCATGCAAATCAACTAAATTAACACCTAATTCTTTCAATATATTCAAAGGTACTGGAGAGTCATTTATAAAAGCTCTAGAAGTACCTTTCAAAGTAAGTTCTCTTCTTATAATAAGTTCTTCTCCGTTTGCATATTCATGCTTAATTAGTACAGAATGTGCAGGTTCATTATGTTCAATAGTAAACTTACCTTCTATAATTGCTTTTTCACAACCAGTACGAATTGATTCTTGATTAGATCTTTCTCCAAGCAGCAAACCTAAAGCACCAATTAGAATTGATTTACCTGCTCCTGTTTCTCCAGTTAAAACATTAAATCCACTTTTAAAATTAATTGTTAATTCTTCAATTAATGCGAAGTTATTTATGTATAAAGATTGTAGCAATGTGTTTTTTTTTTGTAATTATTAAGTACTGATTTATTATTACTATTCTGCAAATTTTACAAATTTTATTTCAAAGATTTTTTTGCTGATTCTAAAATTTGACTAACCCAAATTGCATATAGTTTTGGCGAAGGATGCAAACCGTCAGTTGTAACCATTGATGGGTCATTGCCATATTTTCTAGATATTTCTGTAATATCTACATATCTAACTTTATATTCTTCTGAAACAGATTTATTAACCTTATTGTATTCATCAATTTCCCTTGCAATTAATGCTCTATCTCGTCCTTCAGCAAATGGTGTAACTCCCCAATCTGGTATTGAAATTACTATAACTCTTTTAGGATTACCTTGTGCATATGCAATAGAACGCTTTAGAAGGATAGTAAATTGTTCTCTATAATCTTCAATTTGATAATTCCTATATTGATTATTTACTCCAATTAGTAAAGTTACTAATGAATAATCTATAGGTGGAGCAGTAGCATCAATTGCTAATTGCAATTCATCAGTTGTCCAACCAGTTTTAGCAATTACTTCTGGATCATTTACATTTACACCATACTTTCGTAATGAATCTGATAACTGCATAGGGAATCTTAAATCTTCTGGAACTCCTTCCCCAATTGTGTATGAGTCTCCTAGTGCTAAATATTTCATTAGATTTACTGAATAATCAAGTGGTTTTTTCTTTAAGGTATAACAATTAAAAGATAAAAATACTACAGATAAAACTATAGCTCGAACAATAATATTTTTAATTAATATTTTATTTAATTTCATTTAAAATTTATTTGAACTTAAAAATAAAAACAATAATTCAACTGATTATATTTGTTTATCAAAAATGATAATTAAATTTGTAATATAAATTTTAAAAATGAGTTATAAAAAATCAGTATTATGTTTTTTCCACTTCCCTTGTCCTGATGGTGCAACTGCTGCAGTGGCTTTGAAGCATAGATTAATTGAATCAAATTACTTAAATAATGACTTCCAATTTTCATTTTGTCCAATAACACATTATGGATCTTGGGATGATTTACTCCCAATCAATTATGTTGAAAAAAATATTGAACCAAAATATGAGGTTCATGAAATTTTTATTGTAGATATTTGTTTATCAGAAGTTAAACTAAATCAAATTATTAATCAATTAAGATATGAAAGAAAAATTACAACTAAAGATAATCCACCTGTAATTTGTATTGATCATCATAAAACTGCTTTAGAAAAAATTAATGAAATTAGTTTATATTGCAATGAAGTTTTCATTAAAATTGCTCCAGGAATGAGTGGTGCTACTTTAGTTTGGGAATATTGCAATATTAGATTTAATGAAGATAAAGATATTCCTTTAATGTTAAAATATGTTGCTGATCAAGATTTATGGGAATGGGAACTTGAAAATTCAAAAGAAGTAAATGCAACTATTAATTTAAATGAAGATAGAGTTGAAGGTATAGAAAATGAATTTATAGAATCAATTAATAATTCTCAAATTTGGCTAGAAAATTCTACTTTAAAAGGTATCGGAATTAGTGCAATGATTGATTCACAAACAAGAAAAACATTATCTCATACTAAAAGAATTAATTATTTGGATACTCATTTATTAATTACAAACGCAACTTCTTTTGCCTCAGAAACTGGTAATTTATTATGTGAAGAGTTTAACAAAAAACCAAATTGTGTTGCTGTTATATATACAATTTTAGATTCTGGAAGTGTTAGGTGTTCATTTAGATCCATTAGTGGTGGAAATAAGTCTGCAAGAGAAATTGCAGAAATGTTTGGCGGTGGAGGACATGAAAATGCTGCTGGATGTAGATTCAATTCATTTTTAGATTTTGCAAAAGCATTTAATTTAATTGAATACTATAACAATTAAAGATATTTATTTGTAACCAAATTTTTTAAATAATTTAAAAATCAGATGATTCTTTTCAAAAATATAAGATTAATTAGTCCAATTCAAAATTTAGACAGAAGAACTGATATATTAATAGTTGATGGTATTATTTCTAAAATTGAAGATAATATTATACCTGAAGTGAATTCTGAAAGTTTTGACGGTTCAAAATGGATTTGTTCAGTTGGGCTTTACGACATGCATGTGCATCTAAGAGAACCAGGTGGAACACACAAGGAGACAATTGAGACTGGATGTTCAGCTGCATCTAACGGTGGCTTTACTGGTGTTTGTTGTATGCCAAATACTAACCCAACTATTGATTCAGTTGAAGTTGTACATTCTATTCAATTTAAATCTCAGAACTTACCTGTTGATGTACATTGTTCAGCTGCTATTACTAAAAATAGAAAAGGAGAAGAATTATCCAATATTGGTTCTTTGTATGAATCTGGAGTAAGATTGTTTACAGACGATGGTGATTGTCTAAAGTCTCCAGAAGTTATGAGGCGAGCCTTCGAATACTTATCTATGTTTGAAGGAGCAACTTTGAGCCAACATTGCGAAGAAAACAGTATGACGAAAAATTCAATTATGAATGAAGGGTTCAATTCAACTAAACAAGGTTACAAAGGTTACCCATCTGTTGCTGAAGAGATTATTGTAAATAGAGATATTCAAATTTCATCTTTCTGTGATAACGGTAGATATCATGTTCAACATTTAAGTACAAAAGGAACTGTAGATATTGTAAGGAAAGCAAAAGCAAGTGGAGTTAAAAATGTTACTTGTGAAGTTACACCTCATCATTTTGTATTAACTGATGATGCTATTGAGTTGTATGGATCTAATGCTAAAATGAATCCTCCGTTAAGGTTACAATCAGATATTGATGAAGTTATTAATGGTTTAATAGATGGGACTATAGATGTAATTGCTACAGACCATGCACCACATTCTTTTCAAGAAAAGGAGCAAGAAATTAATCAAACACCGAATGGTATTATTGGGCTAGAAACTTCCTTGGGATTAACTCTTACATATCTTGTAAATAAGAATCATATTTCAGTTAATAAAATGATTGAGTTAATGTCTATTAATCCACGAAAAATAATGGGTTTAAAAGATATAAAAATTGATGTTGGTGAGGTAGCTAATTTATCAATTTTTGATCCTATTGAAAATTGGATTGTTGATTCTAAGAAATTTAAAACTAAATCTTTGAACACCCCATTCAATTCATTTGCTCTTAGTGGAAAACCAATTTGTATTATTAATAAAAGTAAAATTGTTTGGTCTGAATTATAAAAAAATCTCCTCAAATATTTTATAGAAGAGATTTTTTTAGATTGAATTAATTTTATTTAAAATACATTTGTAAACTTATTTCTGGTAATGGGAGAATTTGTGAAGTAGATGGGAAATATGTAATAGGTAAGGCAAAAGAAGTTGCAAATCTTTTGTTTAAAAACCATTCATAACCAATCCCCAAACCAATTCTAAATGGATTTGCAATTCTATTACCTGGGTACCCTACTTCATCTGTTGTTGAATTAAAATATGCTAATCCTAAAGTTGCATAATATCTACTATCCTTTTCTCTTATAAAAGAATATTGTCCTTCAGCTCCAAAATTGAAATGAGTCCAATCTCCTAAAGTTATTGCAAAAACACTTGCTCCAATAACAAATCCTTTTTCAGATACAAATCTTCCAGTTAATCCAGTTCCTGACGTTAAGCCAAGTCTAACACCTGCACCAAAGTAATTTCCTCTATAGTAAAAATCATCTGAAGAATCAGCCTTTGATACATTATTTAAATTTGTTTGTGATAGTAAAAAAGATTCAGAAGTCAATAGGATTATAATTGTTAGAATTACTTTATTCATTGTTTATTTATATTTAAATAGATTTAATGATTTTTAATTAGATTACTTGTATAAATTAACTTATTTATTGTACATTTTAGAAATATCATTTCTTAGTGTTTCTCCAATTTTTTTCCCAACCTCTATCCCAGTCATATCAATTATCTTACTTAAATCTTCATCTTTCATTGAATTAAGTTTTACTGCATTCATTACACTTGTTCCAGTTTTTACAACATTTGGAGCTACAATTGCTAACCAAGTATCTGAAATTGTAAAGCTATGAGTTTCATCATCTTCCCAAACAATTGCACCTGTTGACCTATGAATTATCCTAGAATTCCCACATGCATTTGCCGACAAGCCATATTCATTTGATATAATTTGGTACTTTGTTAATTTTGTTTCAACAATATATTCAGGGTTTTCAGACATGTCTTTTACAGGCTTAATATTTAAATAATCTATCATTGCGAATTTCATACCTTGTGATATAAACATTGCAATCGAATCAGGATTAACCACTCTATTTAATTTTTTTTGTGCAAGTTCAGATGCAACTCCGCTTCCAACTGCTGATACAATTTCTACTATTACATTTTTTGATGGACTCGAAACAGAAGAGTAAGCTGACCCGCCTTCTTTTGCTGAAACTCTAAATATAACCGGAGCTCCAGCTATCTTATATTTTGATAAATTATTTGTATGGCTGCAAGAAGTTAATATAATAGTAGAGAATACAAATACAAACAAACCTAAAATTCTTTTTGACATATTTAATAATGAATGATTGTTTAGAATAGAAATTAATCAAGATAATTACAATAGTAATTTATTTTCTATTTTGGTTTAAAATTATTTTTAGAAATTAAACCCAAATTTCTTTTTTTGATGACCTAGTCATTAATTCATAAATTGCTTTTTTAGGGTCTTTATCTTTAAATAATATTTCATAAACTTGATTTGTGATTGGTAGTTCTACTTTATTTTTTTTAGCATACTTAAAAGCAGATTCTGTAGTTGCAATTCCTTCAGCTATCATATTCATTTCTTGAATAATCTGAGATAGTTTTTTACCTTTTCCTATTTGCTCTCCAACAAATCTATTTCTACTATGTTTACTTGTGCAAGTTACAACTAAATCACCCATACCAGCTAAGCCACTAAAAGTATGAGCTTCTGCACCTAAACTTATTCCTAATCTTGTTATCTCAGCTAAACCACGGGTTATCAAAGCTGCTTTAGTATTATCACCATAGCCTACTCCATCAATTATACCAGCACAAACTGCAATAACATTTTTTAATGCTCCACCTAATTCAACTCCAATCAAATCATGACTTTCATAAACCCTTAGGTTTTCATTTGAAAATAATCTTACAATTTTTTTTGCAATATCTTCATTCAAACTTGCAGAAACTAGAGTTGTAGGAATTCCTCGACTCATTTCTTCAGCGTGACTAGGACCTGATAAACAAATAAAATTATTAATATCTATCTGATGAGTTTGTACAAAAATTTCAGATATTCTTAAAAGTGATTCAACTTCAATTCCTTTAGAAGCACTTATCAAAATCTTATTTTTAAACAAATCATCTGGAACATTTGAAAGTGTTGATCTTATAAATTGAGTAGGAATTGCACAAAGAATTATTTTACAATTTAAGGCATAAATCAAATTACCAGTAACATTTAGTTTTTCTGGGAACTTAACTCCAGGTAAATATTTTTTATTTTCCCTATCATCATTCATTAATTCAATCTGATCTTTACTTCTTGACCAAAGGAATGTATCAATATCTTTATTAGCCAAATGAATTGCTAAAGCTGTTCCCCAACTACCATTTCCTATAACACCAACTGTTGTTTTCAAACTAAATTTAAAATTAATAATAATAAAAAAAGGTAGACAAATAGTCTACCCAATTTAATAAAAAAATTAGATATTAATTGACTTATTATACATCTAAATTTTTAACATACTTAGCATTTCTTTCAATAAATTGACGGCGAGGTTCAACAGCATCACCCATCAAAGTTTCAAACCAATGAGCTGCTGCTTGAGCACTTTCAATATTAACTTGTTGTAAAGTTCTTGCTTCAGGATTCATTGTAGTAGCCCAAAGTTGATCTGGATTCATTTCTCCTAAACCTTTAAATCGTGATATTACAATACCATCTCGAGTTCTTCCAATCTCTTCTACACCTTCTTCATTAGAATCTTCATTTTCATTATCTTCAACTTTTACTTTGGTATCTTTCCTAAACAATGCAAGAATTTCATCTCTTTCTTTGTCATCAAAAGCATATCTTTCTTGTTTCCCTTTTTTAATTTTATATAAAGGTGGCATTGCTAAATATATTTTTCCCGCATCTACAATTTCCCTCATATAATTGAAAAATAAAGTCAATAATAAAGTACGAATATGAAGCCCATCAACATCAGCATCTGCCATTATAATAATTTTACCATATCTTACTTTAGTAATATCTAATGTTTCTCCAAAACCCGCACCAATTGCTGTAAAGATATTTCTAATTTCTTCATTCTCTAAGATTCTACTTAATCTAGATTTTTGAACATTAAGAACTTTTCCACGTAGGGGTAAAATTGCTTGTGATCTTCTATCCCTAGCCCCTTTAGCTGAACCACCAGCTGAATCACCTTCAACCAAATAAATTTCACAAAAATCTGGATCTTCAATAGAACAATCAGCCAATTTACCAGGTAATGTTGATGATTCTAAGGCACTTTTCCTTCTAACTAAATCACGAGATTTCCTAGCTGCTTCACGAGCCTCAGCTGCCATAAAAACTTTTTCTATAATTGCTTTCCCTGATTTTGGGTTTTCTTCTAAATATTGATTTAGTTGTTCACTAAAAATTGATCTTACAATTCCCTCAACTTCCCCATTCCCAAGTTTCGTTTTGGTTTGACCTTCAAATTGTGGTTCTGGAACTTTAATTGAAATTACGCAAGTTAAGCCTTCTTTAAAATCATCTCCAGTTAGTGAAAGCTTATCATTTTTTATCAGTTTATTTTTAGTTGCATATGCATTCAAGGTTCTAGTTAATGAAGATCTAAAACCAGATACATGAGTTCCTCCTTCTCTAGTATTAATGTTATTTACATAACTAAATACATTTTCAGAGTAACTACTGTTGTACTGAAAACAGACTTCAACAACTACATTATCTCTTTCACCTGATATTAAAACTGCTTTTGTAATTGCAGTTCTTTGAGTATCAATATAAGCTACAAATCCTATCAAACCATCAACATAATGATATACTTCTTCAAAACCATCTTCCCTTTCATCAGTCATTTTTATACTAACTTTTGGATTAAGAAAAGCAAGTTCTCTCATTCTTTCAGCTAAGATATCCCACTTATAAATATTAGTTTTGAATATAGTTGTATCGGGATAAAATCTTTGTGAAGTACCAGTATCATTTATGTTATCTAATACTCCAATTTGCTTTACATCACCTAAAGGAATTCCACATGAATATTCTTGTTGATATAATTTTCCATCTCTTTTAACTGTGGTAATCATTTTTTCAGATAATGCATTTACACATGAAACACCTACTCCATGCAATCCACCTGAAACCTTATATGAATCCTTATCAAATTTTCCTCCAGCATGAAGTATTGTCATTACTACTTGAAGAGCAGATACTTGCTTTTCAGGATGAATTCCTACTGGAATCCCAGATCCATTATCTGAAACAGAAACTGAATTGTCTTTATGTAAAATAATTTCAATTTTATCACACCTACCAGCCAAAGCTTCATCAATAGAATTATCTACAACTTCATATACTAAATGATGAAGACCACGAGATCCAACATCACCTATATACATTGCTGGTCGTAAACGCACAGCTTCTAACCCTTCAAGTACTTTTATACTCGATTCAGAATAAGAATTAGGTTGTTTGTTTTCAAGAATATCCATATATAATTTTTAAATATTTTATTTAGTTTTTTAAATTCAATCAAAAAAAATTTCTATCTAACAATAATTTCTAAAATAACTTCACTACCAAAATGAATGTTAACTTTTTTTCTAATTTCTTCACTTCTTATTATAATTTCTGTTCTCCAAGTTGAATTCTGAGTTTTTAAAAACATTTTCCCATTTTCAATTTTTTCAACCTCTGTATTCTTAGCTAAAATTTCCCCAACTATTTCTTTCCAATAAAGTGGAACAGATTCTTGAGCAACTTTTTGTTCCAAGTTATTTTTTCTTAACCATTCTTTTATAGCTGATCCAATTGATTCAGTCATACATTTAAATTGTTCTATTTATTTAAATATTTTATAATCTTCAAACAAACTCATTCAAACTAACCTCTCCATTTTTTACATTTATTATCCCTGATTCTATGTTACTATAAAATGGAATATTTTTAATTGAAACAGTTGTAATAAATATTTGTGCTAATGAATGAGTTGCATGAAAAACCTTTTCAGAGCGTTCCTCATCTAATTCACTAAAAATATCATCTAACAATATAATAGGTGTTTCCCCAAGTTTGCTCGATAAGAATCTAAATTCAGCAATTTTCATAGCAGTAATTAAAGTTTTATGTTGACCTTGACTAGCTGAAAGACGAGCTTCTAAGCCATTAATCTTGATCTTCAATTCATCTCTATGAGCTCCAAACAATGTTGCTCCCCTTCTTAATTCTTCTTTTTTAATCTGTTTACTTTTTAACCATAATGCATCACGATAATCATCGATTAATGGTAAAGGTTTGTGAACTGAATTAGGGGAATATTTTAATTCTACAATATCATTATTATTTGATAATTCTAAAACTGTTTTGGTAAAAACAATCTCGAATTCAGCTATAAATAATGCTCTTTCAAACATTAACTTTGCAGATAAATTTATTAGCATCTCGTCGAATGGTTCTAACAAAATATCTGGTATAGTTTTGTTATTTTTAACTGAATCAATTAAAAGAGCATTCCTATGTTTTAATACTCTTCTATAATCAATTAGTGTATCTAAGTAACTTCTTTTAGCTTGTGATATAACAATATCTATAAATCTTCTTCTTTCAGATGGTGCTCCATTAGTGATTATCTTTAAATCTGGAGATAAAACAATTGTTGGAGCAACACCTATAATTGATGCAGCTGAGCTAACTTTTTCACCATCCAACCAAATTGTTTTCCCCTGGGCTGTATCATATAAAACTTCAATTTTTCTTTTAACTCCTAAGTCAGTTTGAAACTCTAATATAGCTTCAATTTTTTTTTCACCACTTCTAATAATATTCTGTTCATATGGATCTGCAAACGATCTGGTGAGTGTACACAATGTAATGGCTTCCAAAATTGAAGTCTTACCTTCTCCATTTAATCCAGTAAAAATATTTACATTATCTACAGGAAAAACTTGTGAAGTATAATGATTTCGAATGTTTGAAAATGCTAAACGAGTAACTCTCATTTAATAAATTTTGAATCAGATAGATAAATGAAAATTAAATTTAAAATGGAATTTTAACAACAATAATTACTAATTATATAAATTAAATAAAAAATATTAACAATTATTTCTTTAGTTATTTAATCTTATAGGCATTAATAACATTAGTATATCTTGACCATTTTGTTCAGTTGGAGCTATTAAAGCAGGACGCAAAGGAGTAGTAAAAGTAAATTCAACATTATTTACATTAACTCTGTCTAATGCATCTTTTACATATTGTGAATTAAAACCAATTTCAATTAACTCATTTGAATAATCACATGTTAATGATTCATTTGCTTCACCACCAGTATCAGAGTCTTCTGCTTTTATGTAAAGGATATTGCTATCAGCTTTAAATCTAACTTGCTTAGTTTGTTGATGAGAATAAATACTAACTCTACGAATTGTTGAAAGTATAGAGTCTCGGTTTATCAGCAATTTCTTGTCTCCATCTGGAGGAATAACACTTGAATAATCAGGATATGTTTCGTCAATTAACCTTGCAATAACAGTTGTTATTCCATCTGAAAATTTAACATGAGTAGAATTTGCATCGATAACTACATTATCAGAAATAAAAGATTTGTTTACAATATTCAATGCTTTTGGAGGAATTATAATATCAGGTGCATTTGAACCTGTTTGAACTTCTTTATCTATAATTCTAACTAATCTGAAACCATCTGTTGCTACTGCACAAATGGAATCCCCCTTAAACTGGAAAAGGACACCAGTCATTGCTGGTCGGAAATCATCAGTTGAACAAGCAAAGGTTGTTTTATCAATAATACTACTTAACTTTTGCATAGGAAACTCTACATTAACATTAGAAACAAATTCTGTTTGTCTTGGAAATTCATCTGAATTTAATCCAGACAATTTATAACTTCCATTTTCAGTTTTGATATTAATTCTATAATTAGAGTTATCAACAGAAATTTCAACTTCTCCCAAATCTAATGCTCTAACTGTATCTATAAACTTTTTTCCAGGAAAAAGTGCAGACCCATCTTCAATTCCTGAAACATCGATTTTAGTTATTGTTGTAATCTCCAAATCAGTTGCAGTTAAACTTAAAGAATTACCAAATAATTCCATTTTTATGTTCTCTAAAATTGTAATTGGAGATCGTTGTGGAATTGCATTAGAAATACGCCCTAATGCACTCTGTAGGTCTTTTATTGATATAGAAAATTTCATTATTTATATTGAATTTATTATTTTATCAAAAATTTAAAGAAGTTTGCAAAGATACGTAAATTGAAGTAATTATTCTTTTTTTAATTGTTTGATTTTAGTTAATTTAAAATTAATTCATTATTAATGAGTTAATTTCTTAATTCAATCAATTTTTGAACACTAAATTAATTTCTCAAAAACTATATTTTTAATAAAATTTTGATTAAACTATTTTATATAACAACAATATTTATGTTGGTTTCTTGTAGTTTTCAGAAAGATTCCGAAGTTAGTAATTACCCAATTGTTAGAATTCAAGATTCAAATTTTTTTAATGGAATAAGTTATGTTGCTCCTGTTGTCAGTTTGAACCAAAATTCATTAATTGATGCAGTTAATATAAATTCAAACTCAGTTTGTTTTATGCCTTTTGCTTATACTAAAGATAATTCTCCTAACCTCAAAAATAACTCATTTTGGCAATGGTATGGTGAAAAACCAGAAGGTATTATTAATTGTATTGATATTGCTCAGAAAATGAATATGAAAATAATGATAAAACCTCAAATATGGATTGGGAATGGCTCATTTACAGGCGAATTTAAATTGATGGATGATAATGATTGGTCATTATTTGAAAAAAATTATTTAGATTATATTCTTATATACGCTAAAATATGTAATGATAAAAAAGTAGATATTTTATGTATTGGAACTGAATTAAAATGTTTTGTAAATAATAGAGTTGAATTTTGGAATAGTTTAATTGATTCTGTTAGAAAAATTTATTCTGGTAAATTAATTTATGCAGCAAATTGGGATGAATCTTTAAAAGTACCATTTTGGAATAAACTAGATTTTATTGGTATTGATGCTTATTATCCATTATCGAAATCTAAAACTCCTGAAGTAAATGAACTTATGAATAACTGGGTTCAATATGAAACCAAAATAGATTCACTTTCAACAAAATTCAACAAGAAAATTATATTTACCGAATATGGTTATAGAAGTATGGATAATAATTGTGATAAACCTTGGCAAATTGAACAAAGTCCGAATGCAAATAATTTCGCTCAAGAAAATGCTTATTTAGCAATTTATAAAACTTTTTGGAAAAAAAAATACTTTGCTGGAGGTTTTATTTGGAAATGGTATGATAATTTAGAACAAAGTGATTTAGATATTAAAACTGATTTTACCCCTCAAAATAAATCTGTAATAAATACAATTAAATCATTCTACAAAAATTAAATTAGTTTTTTTTACAATTTATTTTTCATTTCTAAACAATATAAATATATAAAGATTACCCAACTATCTTTGCAGAATAACTTAAATAATTTGATCATACAAGTTCCGAAAATAATATTATTTACTTTTTCATTTAGCATCATTCTAATTTTAAATCTAACTGTTTCAGATTGTCAAATTATAGATACTACATTGAAAGTTGTAAATACAATGAAGCTGAATAATTCTAATTCACAACAAGATACATCAATAACTCATTCTGCAAAAGATAGTACTATATTTGATATTGCAGAAAAGAAAATGTATCTGTATGGATCTGCTGTGTTTACACGTGGGAAGCAAGTTCTAACTGCAGAATTCATAACTATTGACTTTGGGAACTCAGAGTTATTCGCTGAAGCAAAATTAGATTCCTCAACTAATGAATATATTGGTGTTCCTGTTTTTAAAGATGAATCAAATGAATTTTCATCTATAAAACTTAGCTATAATTTTAAAACTAAAAAAGGAACTTTAGCATCTGCTGAAACTAAATTTGGTGATGGGTTTTATTATGGAGATAAAATTAAAAAAGTGTCTGATGACACTTATTTTGTAAAGAATGCAACATATACAACTTGCGATGCAAAACATCCTCATTATTACTTTTATGCACCTAAAATGAAAGTAATTGCTAATGATAAAGTATTTGCTAACAATTTAGTTTTATTTGTTGCTGATGTCCCAATTTTCGCATTACCTTTTGGTGTTTACTTCCCTAAAACCGGTGGTAAACAATCTGGGATTCTCATACCTACCCCACTATTAGGAGGTTCAAGTAAAGGTGTTGGGCTAGAAAAATTGGGATTTTTTTGGGCGGGAAATGATTATTTCGATGATTTAGTTACAGCAAATATTTATAGTATTGGAGGATATAATATCACAAATTATTTACGGTTCAGGAACAAAAACTGGAAGTTAGATAGATCCGATTTGACATTAACAACGGGCAGATCTAGATATAGTTTAGATGAATCATTTGTAAATAACTTCATTGGTAATTATCAGCATGAACAAAGGTTTGGAAGATATACTAGGATTGGAGGGAACCTTCAATATTCAACTTCTGGAGCTTCAAGAAACACTGCATCAGGAACAAATAGATTAGAAGATGTAAACTCCATAACTCAGCAAGAAATATTATCTGATTTTTCTTTTTCAACATCAGGAAAAAACTGGGCACTTTCAGCTTCATATAGTAATCGATTAAATGATTTTAATTCTACAATTGATGAATCATTCCCTAAATTAAATCTAAATTTATACAACCAAATTTTTTTAAATTTAAATCAGAGCTCTTTTATTAATTATAAAACAAATGAAATTACAAAAAGGCTTCCCTATTTAAGTATTTCATTACCAACATGGAGACCTTTTGAAAATTCATCAAATGATAATGGCTTTTTAAGCAACCTATCAATGTCAATAAGTACTGGATATATAAATGAATATATTAGATCAGGATTTGATTCAATAAAAAAATCTTTTAATATAGATGATTCCAGAAAAGCTGTAACCATTAACCCTTCAATTTCTTTCACTCCAAAAATTGGTTATTTTACAATAGAGCCAAGTTTCAGATATTCAAGTAGTATATTTTTTAGAAAAACTAAAAAAGAATTTTTTATATCAGATTCTACTATTCGAACATCTCAATATGATTCAGCATTTCATTACACTCAAAGTTATAGTGGTAGCATAACAATATCAACTAAAAGATATGGAATTATTCAACCTAGAATTTTTGGAATAAATGCTATTAGGCATACTTACATTCCAAGAATTACTATTTCTTATCAGCCAGATTTTCCACAATATTTTGATTCCCTGTATAATCCAATTTCAAATAGATTTGATTTATATTCAAAATTTGAAACTGATAATTATTTAGGTAACAGTATTTCAAAAGGACAATCGGCGTTGATTACATATAGTTTAAATAATATCTTAGATGCTAAAATTTCTCAAGGAGATACATTAGATGATTATAGAAGACAACTAATGAGTTTGAATATTAATGGAAGTTATAATCCATTAAGTTACGATGGGTTAAAATGGGGAGATATTTTTATTGATGCCTCAACTGACTTAGGAATTATAGGAAGTTTAAGTGGTAATACAAGCTTGTCATTTTATGAAAAAGATTCTTTAGGAAAAAAGATTCCTAGTCTTTTGTTTGATTCAGGTAAATTTCCATTTATAACTGAAAGATCTAGCTTAACTTTTAGTACAAGTTTTGGTAGTAATGGATTAAATGATTTAAGTCAAAAGAAAATTTCAGATTCTTTAAAACCAACTAGAAGCAGAACAAGTTATAAAGATACCCACTTTGATATTGATGAATTTACAGGTGAAATTGTAAATGGTAATCATGATTTTTCAATACCTTGGAGAATAGGATTTACAGGTAGTTATAGCCTTAGCAGATATCTAAATTCAACAGAAAATATATTTTCAATCTTTACAGATTTTTCTTTAACATTAACACCAACATTACGTTTATCTGCAAACGGTAGTTACGATTTCAGGCAAGGTGAGTTTTTAATTCCAAACATTAACATTACTAAAGATTTGCACTGTTGGGAAATGCAATTGAATTATATACCTACTGGATTTTTATCGGGTATTTATTTTAAAATTGGACTAAAAGCACCTTCTTTAAAGGATATAAAATATGAGTATCGAGGGTATTAAAGTTGAATATTAAGATTTGAAATTTCATTGCATTAAATAAAAAGCATTATTGACATTTAATGTTCAATAATGCTTTTTAATATTAGAACTTTATCTTAATTAACTGATATTTAAATTTTAGAATATCAATTATATCTTTTTCTTTTTGTATTCCATTACGAAATTAAAATTAGGATATTCTTTTGGTAACTTCATTAATCTGTAAACCATAACTCCAATTGACATTCTATCAAACCAACTACTTTGAGGCCAACCAAAGTGGAAAGTTATATTATAACCAGTCATTTCATATTTTAGTAATTCAATAATTTCTTTAATCGCTTCAGGTAAAGGAGTTTGTTCTAGTGAAATAACAAAATGACCAGGACCAATAGCAACAGGTGCATTCTGCCTTGGATTATAGAATGTTATATAAGCATGACTATGATTAATTTCAAGTTCTTCTTGTGGTCTTGAAAAGTGAACATGAACATCATCTCCTTCATATTCTGCTAAATGTAAAATTGCGTCCATTGGTGAAGCAGTTAATTTTCTTTGTTCAATTTCTGGTTCTCTTTTACGAGCATATTTTAAACCAATTATTAAACAAAATCCTGTGAAAATAGCCCACATTCCAAACCCAACTGGCTTTGTTGTTGACAGATAAATCAAACAACCTAACAACAATAAGAATAACATTAAAGTTCCAAACCTTGAAGTATTATACTTCTCAGCTTCAACCACTTTTCCATCTCCATCAGTTAAATTAGTTCCCTCTTTAAATCTATAATAAAGTAAACATCCCATATTAATTACAAAACTTGCTACCAAACCAACAGCATACATTTCTGCTAACATCTTCTGAGAACCACCTGTTATAACAATTACAATCGTATATAAAGTTGCATTTAGTATATGTACTCGATACAATGAGCCTCGTTTATTTAAATCAACTATCCAATGGAAACCATATCTATGTGCAACTCTTTCAATTAGCTCAGCGGAAGCTACGTAAGCAGTATTCAAAGCCATTGTTAATGTAAAACTTGCTAATGCACCAACTGCAACTCCAAACCATGGTCCATTTAAGTAACCAGCAAAATGTGTTATTAAATCTGTTGAATTTTTACTAACATCAATACCAGGATTAGATAATACTAAAGCAGAAATTAATGGAGTAACTAATCCAACTGTTAAACCTAAAAATAAGTAAGCTTTTTTAATCTCTTTCCAAGACTTTAATAATCCAGCAGTTTGAATAACAGATTCTACACCAGAATAAGCTAGAATACAACTAGAAACACCAACAATTACAAACATCATACTTTTAAGAATTCCACTAAATCCATTCTCAATAATCTGCTTTGGAGCTTCAATAAATCCATGACCCATTGTTTTCCAACCTTCAATTGGCATATCTATAATACCACTTGCTAAAAGGGTTAGTAGTAAAATTGAAGCAGCCACAAATATTGCAAATGTAAATTTAGCACTCTCTTTAATTCCGGAAATATTTAATGCACATACCGACCAAACTATAAAAAATTCAAATCCAAAAGATGCAATTTTACTATCAATTCCTGGTATTATTGAAAAAGCATTATTCACTGCAGAAACAGTAGAAATACTAGCTGTAAGTATATAATCTACAAATATAGATGATACTGCAATGAAAGACATTATAGGTCCCATAACAATATAACTGAAGGAATAAACCCCTCCACCTTTTATACCTTTTACTTCTAAAATCCTAGCTATCTCTGTCATCCTTGTAGTTAACAGCCTTACAACTAATGAAGTAAAAGCAATAAAGAATATCGTGTACTCAGCCATTGAATGATGGTTAAGCAACTCATGTGCTTCTGCAGGAGCATAGAAAATGGATGTCAATTCATCCATTAAAGTAATTGTGGCAACTGCTAACCAAGACAAATACCATTTCCCATTTTCAAATGAAGAAAGTAAATTCTTTTTTCTCCATAAATAAATAAATAAAATAACAAGCCCTAAATTTAGTACAACTAGTATTGGTAATTTTAACTCCATTTAGAAATAATATTAATGAAATAAAATAAATAGTAAATTTTAGAAGTCCTTTCTTAATTTTGAAAACATTTTATCTTCAAACATAAAACATTTCAAATTAATACAACAATATGTTAAACTTCGATTTAAATGAAACACAAATAATGATTCGTGATACAGCACGAGATTTTGCAAAAAATGAAGTAGAGCCAACATCAATTGAAAGGGATATAAAAGGTGAATTTGCTCATGATGCAATTAGAAAACTTGGTGAACTTGGATTTTTAGGAATGATGGTTTCTCCTGAATGGGGTGGTTCTGGATTAGATACTTTAAGTTATGTAATTGCAATGGAGGAAATTTCTAAAATTGATGCTTCAGTTGGTGTAGTTATGTCTGTGAATAATTCATTAGTATGTTGGGCACTTGAGACTTACGGAACTGAATTCCAAAAAGAAAAATTTTTAAAACCATTAGCAAGTGGTGAATGCATTGGTGCGTATGCTTTATCTGAGCCTGAGGCTGGTAGTGATGCCAGAAATCAAAATACAATGGCAACAAAAAACTCTGATGGAACTTGGACATTGAATGGAATAAAAAATTGGATAACAAATGGAACAACTGCAAAATATTATTTAGTTTATGCACAAACTGATAAAGAGAAAGCTCATAAGGGAATAAGTTGTTTTATACTTGAAAAAGATATGCCTGGATTCACTAACGGTATTAAAGAAGATAAACTTGGAATTAGATCTAGCGATACTTGCTCTCTTCAATTTCAAGATGTAATAATTCCTGCTGAATATATGTTAGGTGATGAGGGTAGAGGTTTTAACTTAGCAATGGAGACATTAAATGGTGGTAGAATTGGTATTGCTGCTCAGGCTTTAGGAATTGCTCAAGGAGCTTTTGAAGCTGCTGTTAATTATTCTAAAGAACGTAAAGCTCAAGGCAAACCTTTACATGAGTTTCAAGCAATTCAATTTAAATTAGCAGATATGGCTACAAAAATTTCTGCTGCAAGAGCTTTAGTTCATCAAGCTGCAAGTTTGAAAGACAAACATTTACCATTTATTAAGGAAGCTTCTATGGCTAAACTATTTGCATCTAAAATTGCAGTTGAAGTAACTTTAGAAGCTATTCAAGTGCATGGAGGGTATGGATATGTTAGAGAATATAAAGTTGAAAGATATTTACGTGATGCTAAAATTACAGAAATATATGAAGGTACTTCAGAAATTCAACATATCGTTATTGCTAGACAATTAATAAAAGAGAGTGAGTAATTAGCAAAATTTTCAGTTAGTAATTTAATAAGTATTAAAAAAAAACACCATTAATTAATTTATTTACTTATGGTGTTTTTTTGTGGGATTAACAAGACTCGAACTTGTGACCTCTTCCATGTCAAGGAAGCGCGCTAACCAACTGTGCCATAACCCCAGTAATTATTATTTTGATAAATCTTTCATAATAGAATATTTTTCAATCAGTCAATTTGAATTTATTTTTTAACTCTTTAAATTTAATTGGAACAGTACCTATTTGTTCACAAACAATACCAGCAGAATAATTAGATAAAGTAACTGCTTGAGTCATACTTGCTCCTGCAGCAATACTTACAGCTAATGTTGCAATAACTGTATCTCCTGCACCAGAAACATCAGCCACTTGAATTGCGTTAGTAGGAATATGCATAATTTCTTTATCCTGTTCGGATATTAACATCCCCTCTCCACTTAAAGTAATTACTACAAATTTACTATTAATTTTTGAAAGCAAATTTTTAGAAGCTTCATTCAATTTATCCATACTATCTAATTTAACTCCCAATCCTTCTTCAGCTTCTTTCCTGTTAGGTTTAAAAATTGTGCAATATTTATATTCAAAAAAATTATCCTTTTTTGGATCAACTAATATTGGGATTTTTTTTCTATTAGAAATTTTAATTATTGACTCAATCAAAGATTTTTGTAAAACACCTTTATTGTAATCTTGAAGAATAACTGCATCAATATTATCAGAAATTAAATTAAACTTTTCAACTATTTGATTTAAAGAATTTTCTGATAAATGCTTTTTACTTTCTCTATCAAACCTTACCACATGCTGGCTCCCAGCAATTATTCTTGTTTTAACTGTGGTTGGTCTGTTGGTATCAATTATTAATCCTAATGTATTAATTTCTAGTTTGTTAAGTAAAGCAACCAAATGCTCTCCATTTTTATCATTGCCAATTACCCCAAATAAAAATGCTTTTCCACCTAATGTTGCTATGTTGTAACCAACATTTGCTGCGCCACCTGGATGTTCAGATTCATCAATTACATCCACAATTGGCACTGGAGCTTCAGGTGAGATTCTATTAACTGTGCCTCTAATAAAATAATCTAACATTACATCACCAATAACTGCAATCCTTTTACCTTTAAAATTATCTAAAATATTTAATATTTCAACTCCGTTGTTCATATAAAGTAAATTCTAAAAATGTGAAAATAATTAAACGAGATAAATAATCACATAATGATTTTCAATGTTTGTACTATTGGTTAGGTGAGTTATATTTGTACTAAATTAATTACTCTCAATTTTATGAAATTTATATTTTTTATTTTACTGTTAATTACAATTATATCATGTAATCGAGTCTCAAATGAAGATAAAGATAAACTTATTCAATCAGGATTTTCAAAAGAATCTATTAACAGAGTTATTGATGAAAAATTTAATTCAAAAGATATAGATGTTTTAATATCATTAAAACAAGTAACTGAAAATGAACCATTATGTTTTGAATCTTTAAAAGTAATTAAACTTAAAAATGCTGATAGCCTTTTAGATGATTTCAAAACTTTACTTACTTTAAAAGCTAACCCTGAATTTATATCTCAATTAATAGATTTAAAAGTTATACCATTCCATACCGATGATATTTTTGAGCTAAAACAAAATAATTTTTCAGATTCTACAATATTAAAAATATCAAAACTAATTGTAGAAAAAAAGACAAAAGCAAGTGGTTATGATTATGCTGTTCTTAAAACAAGAAATTTTGACGAAAACATGATAATGAAATTTATTCAATTAAATGGAACTCCTGATCATGTAAATTATATTAGGAGAGATTTTGCTTTAGGTTTGAGTGCACAAGAATCTTTTGATAGAGCTTTTGATATTAAAAAAGATACTACAAAAGTAAATTAATTATTAATGAACTATTCAAAAATTATTACAAATAAAATTTCTTTCTGAAACTTTCCCAACATATAGGAAAAGCTGCTTGGTCGGTTGCAGATAAAGGATTATTGATTGTTATGGGTGTAACTTATATGTTACCGCAAAAAATGATTGGTGCTCAAGGTTGGGGTGTATTCACTATCGTAAACACATTTCTGACATCTATTTTTATGTTAACTGATGGCATTGCATTACAAGCTATTGTTAATTTTGGTATGAATGAAAGTAAGAAAGATCAAACTCTAACAATTACATTTATTATTCATTTGATATTTGTTTTATTTTTTGCAGTTTTAATTTATCTTTCAAAGGGATTTTTAGCTGATTTGTTCAATGAACCTATGTATTTGAAATCTTTTCAAATGTTTCCTTTGTTATGCTCTGGGTTTCTAACTCGAACATATTTCTTACGAGTTTCACAAATTAATCTTAAAATGAACTTTATATTTTGGATTGATTTTGCTTGGGTTTTCAGTAGCACTTTAATGATACTAATTGGTTGGAAAACTTTATGGATTAAATCAGTTGATGAAATGATTTTAATAGCAATTATATCTCCTTTTATTTCATCAATAGTAGGTTTAATTCTTACAAGAAAAAATTTGTCTTTTACAACAAAAATTGATAAAAATTATTTTAAGGAAATATTGAAATTCGGTTTTTCCCAATGTATAAATTCTGGTACAACAGCACTTCAAACTCAAGGTGATGCAATACTTTTAAAGATTTTTTATTCATCATCTGTAGTTGGAAATTATGATATTGCTAAAAAATTGTTCAGATTATTTGAAGCTCTAAGAGAAGCTGGAAGTCTTACAATATATCCCGCAGTTGCAAGATTATTTCAAGAAAAAAGAATTTCAGAGCTTAGAGTTTTGATTGAAAAAATGATGTGTTTTACTAGTATTGGTTTAATTCCATTAGTCCTTTTTTCATTGTTCGGTCCAGTTGATTTTATTTTAGGATTAATTTATAAGGGCAATTATCCTTTAGCACCAAATATTTTTAGAACACTCTCAATTGCTGCTTTCTTTATGCCATTAACAATGAATATTTATGTACTTTTAGGAATGGGTGCATCTAAAAATTTGTTGAAATTAAATGCAACATCAGTTCTAACTTCAGTATTCTTTGGAATTATTTTAGTACCAAAATTTGGAGCAATTGGTACAGCAATTACTGTTGTTATAAGTTATGCTCTTATTGGTTTTGCATCAACAAGAATTGTTTATAATCAAATTGGCTTTAGTGTTAAAAGCACTTTTTTAAGATGGAAAGATGCTTCAACTTTTGTGATGAAAATTTTCAAGAAATAAATTGTTAAGTTATTGAAAATTGAATTCTCTAAAATTTGTTATTCAAGAAAAATATTAAAAATTATCATAAAATAGTTATTAAACAATATTAAAAGTCTGGAAATGTCTAATACTCACAAACCACATTTAAAACCTAATAAAAAGACCACTTCAAATTCATCATTTTTGGATAATATTAATCCAAAATTTTTAACTCCAATTTTTATAAGTGTAATACTAATTTTACTCTTAGTCTTTTTTGGTGGTGTAATTTTTAGTGGCAAACTTTTTTCAGCAAGTGATAATATCTCATGGGAAAGCTTTCAACCTTACCTTCAAAGTTTAAAAGCAAAAGGAGAAATGCCATTATGGTTGCCACATATTTTTAGTGGACTTCCAGGTTTTGCTGCCTTATTAGTTACAGGGGATAGATGGTGGGATTTAGGTGTAAAATTACTAACCACTTTTGAATCAATTTTTGGGGTTATAAATCATGATGTAATGAGGGTTGTTTTCCATTATTTTGTTTATGGTACTGGAATGTTTTTATTGATGAGAAGTAAAAAAGCTAATCATCTAACATCATTAATAACATCAATTGCTGCAGTTTTTTCTACATGGATAATTGTTTATATAATGATTGGACATAATACCAAGATTTGGGCTTTAATGGCGTTTCCCTATGTTTATTTATGTTTAGAAAAGTTAATAGATAAATGGTCATGGCTATATGCTGGATTACTAATTCTGGCAGTTCATATTATGTGGGAATCTACTCACCTCCAAACTGTATTTTATGGTGCTTGTGCTTTAGGTATTTATCTATTGTTTGAGTTAATTTCTGCAATTAGGAATAAAGGGGGTGATAAATCAAGGCTTAATGGGGTTATTCGAGCTGCTATACTTCTTGCTGTTGCTGGGGGCTTAACTTATGGAATGGGATTAGATAGAAATTTATCTGTTCAAGAGTATTTAAAATATTCTACTCGTGGTGCAAAATCAATTGTTGAAAACCCTAACGATAAATTAACTGAAGATGGAGGTCATGGATATGATTATGCAACAGGTTGGTCCTTTTCTCCCAGTGAAACAATAACTTATTTAATTCCATCATATTACGGTTTTGGTAATGTTGTTAAAGATGGTAAAAAAGATAACTTCTATTGGGGACAAATGGCGTTTACAGATGCTGGGCATTATGCTGGAATTGCAGTTTTGTTGTTAGCTTGTATTGGCTTTTGGGCTAACAAAAAAAATCCATTAGTGCAATCATTATTTGCGATTGGTATGTTTGGGTTAATTTTATCTTATGGAAAAAACATGTCTTTTTTGTATGATCTATTTTATAATTATTTCCCAAGCTTTAATAAATTTCGTGCACCAAGTCAATCATTATTATTATTAGAATTTGTACTTCCAATATTAGCTGGTTTTGGAATAAAATCAGTATTAGAAATAAACAAGAGCTCAGAAGAGAATCAAGGAATTAATTTTTCTACTATAATGAAAATCTGCATTGGTTTTAGTGCAGTTTTAATTTTAGCTTCAACAGTAAATTTGATAGGTGATTATAAATCTTCTGTTGTAAGTAGTATTAAAGAGAAATTTAAAGCTGAGCAATATTCTCCAGAACAAATTAGTGGTTATGCTGATTCTATTTATGAAGGTGCAAATTCATTAATGAAAACAGATACTTTTTTTGCATTTCTTTTTACGGGTGTTACAATTCTAATATTATTTATGTACTCGAATGGTAAACTAAAACAATTTACTTTTCTTGTATTGTTACTATTAATAATAACAATCGATTTATGGAGGGTAAGCTCCAGACCAATGGAATCTCAAACCAGAGAAGAGGCAATGGCACCTTTCCAACAAACAGATATTGATGATTATTTGTTAAAAGATAAATCTTTATTTAGAATTATGGATTTAACTACTCAAGCGAATTATGTGGCTCACAGACAAATGGATCATATTCTTGGTTATCATGCAGCTAAAATGAGAAGTTACCAAGATCTACTTGATATATGTGGTAATGGAAATGTTATAACTGCCCCTCAAGCTTGGAATATGCTTAATACCAAATACATTATTAACAAAGAAAAAATGCCAGGTATGGAGAATTATAAAGAAGTTTATACTTCACAAATTACTGGAGGTAAAGTTTTTGAAAATCCTAATTCTATGCCTAGAGCTTGGTTCGTAAATAGCATTAAACCAGGTGAACCAAAAGAAATTTTAGAAAATATTAAAAATTCTAAATTTGACCCTTATGATATTGCATATGTTGATAAGTCTTTTAATGGTAATGTTGAATCATCAGGTTATAATAATAGTTTAACTATTAAACAGAATTCTGATTCAACTATTGATTCAATTAATGCAACAGAAGTAAAAGATAATTCAATTAAATCTACTGTAAACATTACAAAGTATGAACCAAATCATATTACTTTAGAAGCCAATGCAATTGGGAATAATTTTTTAGTTTTGAGTGAAATGTACTATCAACCAATCTGGAAAGCTACCATTGACGGTAATCCTTCTGAGATAATAAGAACAAATTACTTGATGAGGGGAATAATAGTTCCTAAAGGAAAACATATAATTCAATTAGATTGTATAAGCGAATCAATTAATTTAGGCAAGTGGGTTTCATTAGCAATTAATATAATTATGTTCGGTATGATAGGATATGGATTGATGCAAAATAGAAAATTAAAACCAATACAAGATGATTTAACTCATTCTTAGATTTAACTCATTCTTAGATTTAAAGAAAATATTAAAAGTATCCGTACATATTTTGAATTTAAGATTCAATTCTTTGTACGGATATTTTTTAACTAATTAGTAAAATTCTATACATTCCAAAACTGCCGATCTAAACTTCTATATTGAATTGCTTCAGCTAGATGATCTGTTTTAATATTTTCTTCAAAAGATAAATCGGCTATCGTTCTAGATACTTTTAAAATTTTATCGTATGCTCGTGCTGATAATCCTAATTTTGACATAGCAATCTTTAATAACTCTTGTCCTGCTGAATCAAGTTCACAAAACAATTTAATATTATTAGAAGTCATATCAGCATTTTTAAAAACATTATCATCTTTTAAAAATCTATCTTCTTGTAATTTTCTTGCATTTATTACTCTTTCCCTAATATCTTTTGAATATTCTCCAGTTTTTTTTGAAGTTAAATCGTTGTATTTTACCGCTGCAACTTCAACATGTAAATCAATTCTATCTAATAATGGACCAGATATTTTTGACATATACTTTTGAATTTGTTGATTTCCACAACTGCAATCTGAGT
Organism: Chlorobiota bacterium; assembly: GCA_016700335.1. Classification (NCBI taxonomy): domain Bacteria; kingdom Pseudomonadati; phylum Chlorobiota; species Chlorobiota bacterium. The sequence continues at coordinate 1,963,006 of CP065014.1, forward strand.
TTGGATTCCCAAAATTTCCACAAGGACAAGGGTTCATACTTGCAATCAACATAAAATTGCATGGGAAAGTCAAACTCAATTTCGTCCTTGATATTGTAATTACTTTATCTTCAAGGGGCTGCCTCATTACTTCTAGAACATTTCTAGCAAACTCAGGAAGTTCATCCAAAAAAAGTACTCCATGATGAGATAAAGATATTTCTCCTGGTCTGGCAATACCCATACCGCCACCAACTAAGGCTGCATCGGATATTGTATGATGTGGACTTCTAAATGGACGTTTTGTTAAAATAGGAACATTTTTTGGAAGTACTCCAGCCACTGAATATATCTTTGTAGTTTCTAATGCTTCATCAAATGTCATTTGAGGTAGAATAGTTGGAAGCCTTTTTGCAATCATTGTTTTGCCTGATCCTGGAGGACCAACCATTATAAGGTTATGACCACCAGCTGCAGCTATTTCTATTGCTCTTTTAGTATTTTCTTGTCCTTTAACATCCGAAAAATCAACATTGAATTCAGATTTATTACTAAACAGCTTTGCTCTATCAATTTTAAAATAATTTGGTGAATTTATACCGTTTAAAATATCAACTGCTTCCTTTAGTGATTCAACTGCAATAACTTCTAAATTATCTACTAAAGCTGCTTCTTCAGCATTCCCTTTTGGTAAAATTATTCTTTTAATATTTTGGAACTTAGCTTCCAAAGCAATTGCTAATGATCCTCTAACAGATCTTAAAGCACCATCTAATGCTAATTCACCTAAAACTATTGTTTCATTTAATGATGAAATTGGAATCTGACCAGTAGCAGAAAGGATACCAAGTGCAATTGGTAAGTCAAAAGCAGACCCTTCTTTCCTGATATCCGCAGGTGCTAGATTAACAGTATATTTTTTATTTGGGAGTTGAAGTTCGCTGTTTTTAATTGCGGCTGAAACCCTTTCTCGGCTTTCACGAACTGCATTATCTGGAAGACCAACAACAGTAAAACTGTAGAGTTGGTTTTCTACATGAGTTTCTATTTGTACAATAAAGGCATTAACACCAAATGTACTTGCTGATAAAATTTGAGAAAACATTTAAAAATTCAGAATAGGGTTATAAGATCTTAATAATAATTTTTGAGTTTATAAAAGGATATTCAAGTAATAATTAAAATTTAAATCTTTAGGAATTTAAATTCTTTATAATATTATTTTCAATTATTTTTTTTCTTTTTTATATATCTAGTAATATCTAAAACTTTACTTATTTTTTGAGTTGTAGTTTCTTTAGTTTTTAATATAATTGTTTCTTTTGGTGATAATCCAAATAATGGTATTCTAACAATAAATGTACTTCCTTGTCCAACTTCACTTGTTACACTAATATCACCATTATGTTCTTGAACAGTCCATTCCACAATTGACAAACCTAAGCCAGCTCCTCCCATTTCACGACTTCTTGCCTTATCAACTCTATAAAATCTGTCAAATATTTTCTTTTGATGTTCTGGCGATATTCCTATTCCAGTATCTCTAACCCTTACAATTGCATATTTCCCATCACTATCAAGATTAATTCCAATCATTCCATTATCAGGAGTATATTTGATAGCATTATCAATTAAATTAAAAAACATTTGATGAAGTTTAGGGGCATCGGCAGCAACAAATAAATTTTCTTCAATTCTTGGTGTAACGTATTGGTTCCTTGGTTCAGCTAAAATTGTTGCAACTTCTGTTAACTCTTGCATCATTTCGCTAAGGTTTGTTTCTTTCATATCTGTTGAAATTTTACCTTGCTCAGCTCTTGATAACATTAACAAAGATTTTACAACATCTGACAACCTCATTACTTCATTTAATGAACTTGAAATAATATCTTGGTATTCTTCGTTTGACTTTTTCTTTCTTAAAGCAAGTTCAAGTTCACCCATTATAATTGTTAATGGAGTTCTTAATTCATGAGAGGCATCACCAGTAAATTGCTTTACTCTTTCAAATGAACTTTCTAATCTGGATATCATATCATTTAGAGTAACTGTAAGAGTTCTAATTTCATCCTGAGGTTTTGGAACAGGTAATCTTCTTGATAAATTAGATGCACTTATTTCTTGAGCTGATATTATTATTTCACTTAATGGTTTTAACGATTGACGAGTTATAAACCACCCAACTAAAAGAGTAAAGAATAATACAATTGGAGTAATCGCTAAAATAGTTCCAAAAAAATCTTTTAAAAAGTTTTCTATTTCATCAATAGGATAAGCAACCACAACAATATATTTTTGCTTTGAATAGATTGAAGTTCTAAGGGTTTGGGGTTCAGATTTACTAGGGTTGTGTTGAAATGTTTGATATTCAGGTTTCACTTCATTTGCCTTTGATATAAAGTCAATAGGCAATTTTAAAGTATCTCCAGCTAAAGAAGCCGATGAATAAATTACTTTATTGTTCTTATCAAGAACCTCAATCATGAAGTTCCTAGGATTTAAAATAATCTGTTCATATATAGCTTCAGATAATGCGTCATTTGTTTTTTTTGTGCTAGTATCTACAATTACATTAGTTGTATTTTTATTATTTTTTTTATCAGTAGGATTATCTATTAAAGATTTTATTCGTTTTGGATCAATTGATATTTTTTCTTTTCCAGGTTCTTTTGCTAAAACACCGTCTAGAGTTTCAATTACATTATTAAGTGAATTATCTAAATTAGAAATTAACTTATTTCTAACAGAAGAATATGCTAAAGTCCCAAAAGCCCCAAGAGCTAATGCCATTATTGCTCCAAACCATAAAACTAATTTAAAACGGAGTGAGATGTTCATTTATGCAAGGGAATTTTGAACAGAACACATTTAATCATTTAACTTAATTAGATTTAATTTTTTGAAAAAAATTGTCAATAATTTTTATAATAAAACTAATGTAACTATTTTATCATAAATAAATCTGTCATTGCTTTAATAGTACTGAAATTATTTTTCTCGAAATCATCAAATCCAAACCTACCAACTTCTATATTATTTTTTAAAAGTATAAATATTGGAGCTGCTCCAAATTTATATTGTTGTTTAACATCATCTATTCCAGCCAATGAAGCATCTGTTACAAATATCTTTACTTTATTTGTTCTCGAAATACCTGCAGCATCAATAACCTTCATAACTTGAGGGAAATACTCCTTTGTGTAAGGGCAAGTACAAGTTGGTTTTATAACCATTACTATTGAATGAGTTTGACCTGAGTCATTTGATTTAATTGAGTTAACACTTGAATCAAAAACTAATTTATTAATAGAATCTGGGTAAGAATCATAAGCTGCTTTATACCAAATATAACCAGTGTTATTTTCAATTTCATTAATTGTTGTTTCGCCTAATTTAACAACTACTGTACTTGTAGGTGTTGTTGTACAAGATTGTATAAATAATGAACCCATAAGCACTGCCAATAAAATAAATATTCCTTTTTTCATCGAGATTAAATATTAAGATTAAAAAATAAATTAAATGTATAACAAATTTAAGCAAAATTTTGACTGTGTAAATACTGTTTTCAATTATGAATTTAATTTTATTTTTATATAATTATTTTTTTTCTAATAATTGTAGATTGAATTTGTTTAATCAAAGATATAGAAAGAACAGTATCTTTAAAGAAATAACATAAAATTACAATTTCATACAATACTAATTGAAATAATAAATATACTTTTGTAAAATATATTCAAACAAATTTAATAAGTGATTTACTATTTAAATAATATCTAAACTGAAATGAAAAGTAATTTACAAATTCAAAAACTACTACTTCCTTTAATTGCAATTACATTTACACTATTCTCTTGTAAAGAAAGTGTAACAACTGTACCAAACAATGAAGTTAAAGTAGAGGAAAAAGCTGGGACTTGGAAAACAATAGTTATTCCTTCTAGTACAACTATTGCAGTATCAGCTCCAATCAATTCGAATTCAGAGCTAGATGAAATTGTTAACTTACAAAAGACTTCAACTTTACAAACTGATGCAAATATTTCATATTGGAATAATGGAGCTGTTGTTAGGTGGAATGAATTTGCAAGAGAGTTGGTTATCAAAAATAAAATATTGCCACCAGTTGCTTCTCGTTTGTATGCTTTAATGAGCATTGCACAATTTGACGCTTTGGTTACAACATGGAATGCTAAAAATAAATATAATCGTCAGAACCCTTCTGTACGTGATTCTAGGGTTAGATCATTGATTCATGATAATTTTAGTAGCCAATCTTATCCATCTGAGCATTCTACAGTTGCAGCTGCATCAATGGCTATTTTAATTTATATTTTCCCTAGTGATTCTATTTCTATTTTGGCTAAATTTAAAGAGCATACTGAATCAAGAATGTATGCTGGAATTAATTCTAGATCTGATATCGAGGCTGGAAAAAATATTGGTATTAGTGTTGCAAATTCAGTAATTGACTTAAGTAATACTGATGGAAGTAATAGTGTATGGACTGGTACAATTCCAACTGGACTAGGTATGTGGACAACTGCAGCTGGCAAAACTCCTGTATTACCTCTGTGGGGGAAAGTTAAAACTTGGTTTGTAGATGTTCAAGCAATGCGTCCATTACCACCACCTGCTTTCAATTCACCAGAATTTCAGGCTCAAGTAGCAGAAGTTAGATCAATTTCTGATACAAGAACTGCAGAACAATTAGCAATTGCTACAAAATGGGCAGATGGAGCAGGAACTTTTACACCTCCAGGTCATTGGAACCAAATTGCTTCTGATTATATAAGAACTAATTCATTGAATGAAGTTAGAAGTGCCAGAGTAATGGCATATATGAATATGGCAATTATGGATGCAGGTATTTGTTGTTGGGATGCGAAGTATACTTATTGGTTACTTCGTCCATCTCAAGCAGATCCGAAAATTACTACTCCAATAGGGTTGCCTAACTTCCCATCATTTACATCTGGGCATTCTAGCTTTTCTGGAGCTGCTTCACAAGTTTTATCATATTTCTTTCCATCAGATTCTGGTTTGTTTAAGTCTTTAGCACAGGAAGCATCTATATCAAGAGTTTATGGAGGGATTCATTATAGAATGGATTGTGATAAAGGAATAGTTTCTGGTAACAATATCGGTAATTTAGCAATTGCAAAAGCCAAATTAGATGGTGCTAATTAAGGAAGATTTTAAAGAATAATTTGTAATTAATATTCAAGCTGATTCATTAAGTTGAATCAGCTTTTTTTATAGTTCAAATGAACTTACTTTTTATTATGTTTATTCCTCACTATTGGAATACGAACATCAATTATAACTGTTCTACAATGTGATCTTCCCTCAGGGGAATTGTAAGAAAACCTTTCGAACTCTCCACTATTTATTTCATCAACTGAAAATATTACATTTTTTGGAACCAATATTTTCAGGTATTTTAAAGTCTCTTTTGCTCTTGAGATTGCAAGATTTTTATTATAACCCTCTGCCCCTAATGAATCGGTATAACCAATAATTGTAACAATTGCATTATCTACAATTCTGCTTGCAATCGCTTTAAGAAGAATTTTATCACTTGGACTAATTTTTGGCGAATCATAATCAAACAATAATAATGAGAAATTTTCTATTATAGTATCATTCCTATTGTTTTCTAATTTAAATTTTAAAGAATCATAATTTACTTTTATAATAACAGAATTGCTAAGAGTGTCTTGATTTACACTATCTTTTAATGATAATAAATAGCTAAGGTTCATTGGGAAAGAAGGTACTTTTCCTTTATCATTTTTCCAATTCCAAACTATCTCTTTAGGTGGAAATGAATCTATTCCACTAAATACTTTCCAAACTGAAGTATCTTGTGATATAATTAGTTTCCATTCTTTCAAACCAGCTTCTGATGTAGCTTTTGGTTTAAATACTACTCTTGGTGGATTTGCTCTTTGTTGAATATATCTCCTTACATAAGGTATGGTTATTCTTGGATCATCTGCCTCAATCTCAACTCTTGAATTTTCTTCAGACCCACTTTCAGTAAGTTCAGAAGAAGGGCTTGGTGGCAAAAATCCAGAGAGTGTTCTTATTCTATTTTCTGCTATTCCCCAAATTAAATTTAAATATCTTTTTACCACTAATGCTCTATCATTACTTAACTTTTTATCTTTTTCTTTTGAATTACAATATCCAGTTATTTCCAAATTTGCTTCAGGCAATTGCTTCATTCTCATCCCTAATAAATTAAGATATTCATAATAAACATCAAGAGCATTACCATATAGTTTGCCAGTAAATTCTTTAGCATCTTTTTTATTTACAAACAATTTATAATTTTCTCTTAGTTCAGAACTACCTTCTTTGAAAAACAATTGGTTAAGTAATGGTAAAGTTTCAATTGAATCATATTCTTCAATTCTTACTTCAATTGTTTCTGGTAATGTTGTAACTGATGGTAATAAGAGTGGCTTTGGTGATATTGTTTTTACTATAACCTTTGGTGAATCAATTGCCTCAATTATATTTTCAGAATTTCCAACATACATAAATGATACTCCTAAATTTAACTGATTTGATTTCCATTTATCATTTGAATTTGAACTATTTAATTGATAATTAAATGAAATTTCTGGATTTAATTTTAATGTGTTAGATAATTGCAACTCCCAAGATAAAGCTGCTCTAATTTCTGATGTAAATTTATTATTATAATGCAATTCATCTTGAAAATATTTTTCTTGAATTCTTTTTTTGTTTGGCATTAAAAGATTATCAGGACTAATGGCTTGTAAAGAATCAAATTGACTAAAACTTAAATTGTATTCAAATACTAATCCTAATAATAATGTTGTAGAACTTATAACTGGAATTAATGGGAAAGATTTTTTAAAGGGGTATTGAAATAATATTGATGAATTTAAATTGTTTAAATTATATGTACTTTCTTCACTTATTACACCATAAACTATTGAATCATTATTATCTCTAAAAGGTACTTTGTAATCATTTACTATCCCTTTTAAAGTTCCTTTCCTATTTTTAAATCCTAACCTAAATTGAAAATTATTTTCTAAAATCAAGTTTTCTAAAGACAATGTTATACCTGTATTAAAGCCATTTGATAGGACTTCACTCGTTAAAGAATCACAAGTTTTAATTGCTATATTACTTGAATTAAATATTGTTTTTTCAAAAAATATACCAAAACCAATTGAGTCTTTTTTATATTGAATTGAGTTGCTTTTGTTAAGAATTTTATTTACATCAACACTATCAGTTACTTTTGGAGTGCAACTAATAAATTGAATTACGATTACTAAATATATAATTAATTTGAAATTCAAATATTAAATTGAAATAATTTGGTTCATTAATATTTATTTAATTTATCTGTTTAACCAGCAATTAAACAAATGATTTTGAGATTCTGAAAGTTCAGATTTTATTCTAAGAATAAACTTTTTCTTTGGTTTTAACTTAATCCTAGTGTTATAAATCCTGCATTCTGATGAACATAATAAGTTAATCTCATCGTTATTTTTAGATCCAATTAATGAAATAAAATTGTCTGTACTTGTAACTCTATAATTATCTATTGCTAAAATTTCATCACCAGCACCAATTCCATTAATCTCGGCTAATGAATTATCATAAATTTTATCTACTATAAGCATACTATCTTCATCTTTTAAATCCATTCCAAAATCATAATTAACATTTATATTCTGAAAAATTAAATTATTTCCAAAAGTAACTTCATTACTATTAACCAATTCTACCCATTCTAATCCTATTAATTCTAAGTACTGATTAATGGGCAATTCATCAATTGAGTTTAACCATGCTTCAGTTAAAGATTTTATTTCATAACCAATAGAATTTTCAGCTATATTATAAAAATCATCATCAGTTATTCCAACACTCTGATTTAAATTATAATTATCCATTAACCCCCTCATTACAGAATCAAGATTTTTTTCACCATTTGTAATCGACAATATATAAATGTCTAATAACCAAGCAATCGTTCCACCTTTTATATAATAACTTGGGAATCTATTATGTGTATCTTGGTTTGGATTGTAAAATTTTGACCATGCATGGAATGAACTTTCTTTTACTGACATCACTAATCTTCCAGGAGTATTAAGCAATTTTTCAAGGTGATCTTCATTTAGAATTTTAAAATATTCATCAATTGTTCTAAAGCCAGCTTTGTAAGTTAACAGATCATCATAATAGCTTGTAAAACCTTCACAAAGCCATAACATTGAAGTATAAACTTCATTATTATAATCAAAACTTCCAAGTTCTAAAGGTCTGATTCTTTTTACATTCCACAAATGAAAATACTCATGAACTAATAGACTTAATAACTTGTTCATTCCAATAGAATCTGATATTGCATTAGAATTAAACATATTTACAGATGATTTTGAATGCTCTAATCCACCACGTAAATTTGGCAAGAGTTGAATAATAAAAACATATCTATCATATGGAAGTTTCTTCCACATTTCAAAGCCACCATTAACAATTCGTTTGGTTTGTTCATTTATCCAATCAGGATAAAAGCCCCCTTCTCCATAAATTGCAACTTCATGTTTTGATCCATGTAATTCATATTCATATACATTGTGATCACCAATTTCTAAAGGTGAATCAATTAAAATATCATAATTTAAAGCTCCAAAGGTATCGTTTTCTACTTTTGAAAGTGCTGTTGAAATTTTAGTCCAAGGATTATTAATAATTACGTGATGAATACAATTAGTTTTTCCTTCAACCATCATAAGGCAATTAGCTGGATTTATAAAAGCGTGAAATCTATTAACATGGCAAAGTCTTACAGTTCTTTCATACGAAAAATATATATATTCTAAAACAATTTTTTTAGATTTATTAGCTGAAATTTGCAACCGATTTTTATTAATCCAGTTATAATTCAAAGATTCATTTAATTCATTTTGAACTTTTAAATTTCCTTGATTCATAACAAAATCCCGTATTTTATATGAACCAGGAATCCAATTTGGTAATGCAAATATTTCAATGTCATTTGGTGAATCTAACTCCATTTTAATATTTACAACATGTTGTGCAGCTCTTGGGAAAGTTAAATAGTATCTTATACTTGATTTTGAATTTATTAACTGTGAATCTAATTGTTCTATATTATACATTAATTTATTTATAATTATTAAAATTGAAAATTGCTCTAACAAAATTATATTACTTACTTATAACAATAATTTGTTTGGTATCATTTATAAGTTGCAACCAAAAAAAAGATATTGGATTCGATAATTTAAAATTTACTAGTTTTAATGGAGATACTTTAGTAATAGGTAAACAAGTAAATGTAATAATATCTTTAGCACCAAATGTAACAGAAATAGTTGCTTCAATTGGTGGTTTTACAAAACTACGAGGTATAACAGAATACTGCAACTTTCCAAAAGAAGTTAAACAAATTTCTGTTGTTGGAAATTTACAAAATGTAGATTATGAAAAAATATTGGCTATAAAACCAGATGTTGTTTTTATGAGTTTAGATGGCAATTCATCTCAAACATACAAAAAGATAAAATCTTTAGGAATTAATGTTTATGCTGTTTGCGGAAGAACTCATAAAGATGTTTTAAAAAGTATTATGCAAATTGGGGCAATAATTGGTAAAGAATATGAGGCTAAGAATTTAATAGATAAAATTTCAAAGAATCTAGATTCATTAAAGTCATTATCTATTAATAAAATCCCAAAAAAAGTTTTTGTAATAATTGATAAAAAACCAATTATCACAGTTGCTCATGGCTTTTTAAATGAGAGTATAACTTTAGCTGGGGGTGTTAATATTGCTGAAGATAAATTAGAAGATTACCCAAAATTTAGTAGAGAAGAACTTTTAAGCGATAATCCTGATGTAATAATTTATCCATCAAATTTAAGTAACAGTGATGCATTAAAATCATTAGTTAATTTATATCCTGAATTTAAAAATTTAAAAGCAATTCAAAATAAAAAAATTTTTTCTATAGACCCAGATATAGCATTCAGACCATCACCAAGAATAGTTGATTGTTGTAAAATATTGTTCGAAATATTAAAATAATATAACAAATATATCTTATAAAATTTGAGAATAAAATGCTTTCTATTGTTTTGGTTTTAATGTTGCAATAGGCAGAATTACTTCTTCCATTGAAATACCTCCATGTTGAAAACTATCTCTATAACGATTTAAATAATGATGATATTCAGTTGGATAAACAAAATAGTAGTCTTCCCTTGCAATTACATAGGAGCTCATATTTCCTCTATTAGGAAGTTTGTAAGTTAAAGGATCTTTAACAAAAACGGCATATTTATCTTCCACTTTAACATTATGCCCATGTTTATACCTTAAGTTTGTAGAAGTATCTTTATCACCTGTTGCTTTGGCACCCCTCATGCACCTTATTGAACCATGGTCTGTTGTTACTAATATCTGTGCATTTTTAACAGTAGATAATGCTTTCAACATCCCATAAAAGCTTGAATGCTCAAACCAACTTTTTGTTAAAGAACGGTAAGCAGATTCATCAGGAGCAATTTCTTTTAAAATAGGATAATCACTTCTTGAATGAGCCATTATATCAACAGCGTTAACTACAATAGTGGTTAACTGTGATCTTGTATATGAATGAATATCATGTTCAATTTTTTTTCCAAAATCAGTATCTACAATTTTAACATACCTTACCCCACTTTTTAAATACAATCTTTTTCTATCAATTAATTTTTCAAGTAATTCTTTTTCAAATTTGTTTAATGAATTATCATCATCTTTACCTGGACCCCATAAATCTGGATAATGTTTTGAAATATCTGAAGGAAAAAGACCTGAGAAAATTGCATTTCGAGAATAAGGAGTTGCCGTTGGTAGAATTGAATAATAATAATCTTTTTCGATAGAATAATAATTTTTTAATAGCTCTTCCATAATCAACCATTGATCTAACCTCATACAATCAATAACAAATAAAAAAACAGGACCTTTATCTTGCTGAACTTTTGGAAATACATATTCAGTCATTACATCAGTACTTAAAATTGGTCTATCAAAATTATCATTTTCCAACCAAGAAACATAATTTTTTTCTACAAAATTTGCAAACTCCATATTCGCTTCCCTTTTTTGTAACAACATTTGCTTCAAATTTTTTACTCTCAAGAATTTTTTTAATTGTTAAGAGGATTTGAGTTGGGTTTACTGGTTTTGTCAAATAATCTGCTATTCTTCTGCCAATAGCTTCTTCCATTAAATGCTCTGCTTCGTTCTTAGTTACCATAACAACAGGCAAGTTTGGTTTTATATCTTTTATTTTTTCCAATGTTTCCAAACCACTCATGCCTACCATAGTTTCATCTAAGAATACCAAATCAAAATCTATTTTCTTAACGAGCACTAAGGCATCTTCACCATTTGTGACAGTTTCAACTGAGTTTCCTTTTGCTTGTATAAGTTTTATATGTGGTTTGAGCAAATCAATTTCATCATCTACCCAAAGAATATTCCAAGAAATCATTTTAAAATTATTAATGTTAAAAACCAAAATTACAAATAACTTATATTTAAAAATAATTAAAGTTAATAGTTTTTTAAAGTCATTTTTTATTCCCTAAATTTTACAAAGTTTATCATCTAATTATTATATACTATTTTTAATTACCATAAACATATCCCAACCCAAAACAAAGTTTAAATCCTATTGGATAAGAATAAGAAGATCCAAAATCAATGTTGAAGTTATCTATTTTTAAATCTAATCCCCCAGAAACTGTTGCTGGATAACTTTTTATTCCAGATTTAAATTTTAATTCCTTCGATAAAATATGTGAAATCCCTAATGAAGTAATTAAATTATTATCAAGTTCTTGATTTACTTCAAAAGTAATATTTGTTAATTCTGCTAACAAAAATCCAAAACCAATTGCAATATTTTGGCTTAGATTTTCACCAGAAATTGATGCTCTGTTTATATTATCAGCTTTTGCTCCAAATGATATTTCTTTGGTAACATCAACAGATGTCCCTATATTAATCGGAAAGGAAATTGCTGAGCTATAACCTTGAATAGATTTAGAAATCATTCCAAATCCAATGCCAAAACCAATGCCTGGAAAAATTTCTATTCCACCATTCAAACTTAAATTAGTTTCGCTATAAGTTAAAATGTTTACAGAATTAATTTTAAATCCAACACCATTACTTAGTCCAAATTTGTAATTACATTCCAATCCTAACTCATTAAAAGATTGAAACCCAAAATTAAGAGGAGTATAAAACAATTTAACATATTGATTTGTTTTGTAAATGGTAGCGGGATTTGACAATACATCGGTTCTAGTTACATCAGATCCAGAATAGGAAATAGTTGAAGGGTTATTCTCAAAGTTAACTTGAGCTTTACTTTCAGTAAAAATCAATTGTAGAATAATACCAATTAGGGTTAGTAATTTCATTTTTGTTGGGGATTATATTTTTAAATGTATTTTACATTATATAGCAATTCATGTAAATTATTTATTGAAGAAAATAATTCTAATTAAAAAAATTATTGGTTATATATTAATTTAGGGTTTTCATTATATTATTTTCTTTACTAAAGTAATGAAACAATCTTTTATACTCATAAAATAGTTTTGAGTACTTTAATTGATTAGCAGTATTTGGAGAATAAACTTCATTTATACTTGAAGACATATTCAACATTGCTTCTTCAATGTTATCATAACCACCAAATTTACTACCTGAAGCTAAAGCACCTAAAATAGCTGCACCAATTGCCGATGCTTGATCGGATTCTATTACAGATATTTTTCTATTAGTTACATCTGACAAAATTTGCATCAGTAATTTACTTTTTTTTGAAATACCTCCACTACAAATTATCTCTTCAATTTCAATTCCATTTTCTGTAAACTGATCTAAAATTATTTTAGATCCGTAAGCTAATGATTCTAATAATGATAAGTAAATTTCAGGTGCCTCTGTTGTAACATTCATACCAACTATTAATCCACTTAAGTTTGAATCTACTAACGGTGTTCTGTTACCATTAAACCAATCAAGTGAAATTATTTTACTTTCATCTAATTTTGATGCATAATCTTCAAGTAAATCATAAATGCTTACACCAAGATTTTCTGCTTCTTTGAAATATTTAATTGGAGTTAAATTTTCAACGAACCATTTTAAATTATCTCCAAAACTTGCTTGTCCTCCTTCATACGCATAATAACCATCAATTATACCATCTTTAACTATACCAGAAATTCCTTTTATAAATTTATACTCTTCACTCAATACAATATGACAAGCACTAGTCCCCAATATTATCATCATTTTTTTTGGTTTTGAAATACCAACACCAATAAATGCAGAATGTGCATCAATAATTGCAGAACTAATTATTGTATCAATATTTAATCCAAGTAATTCAGAAAATTCTTTGTTTAATGTTGATACTTTCTTCCCAGAATTTATTACTTCACCAAAAATTTTATGATCATAAAAATCAATAAAATCTTTATTAAGTTTACTTAAAAAAATTTTATCAGGATAACCATTGTCTTCATTCCACAATCCTTTGTAACCAGCAGCACATTTATTTCTTATCAACTTACCTGTTAATTGCCAAACTATCCAATCACCTGCTTCTACAAAATATTTTGATGCTTTATAAATTTCAGGTGCTTCTTCAAGAATCTGCAACCCTTTGCTAATAAGCCATTCAGCAGAAATACTACCACCATATTTCTCAATCCAATCAAGATTATTTTCATTTGCAATCATTGTAATTTTTTTAGCCTGTTCGTCAGATGAATGATGCTTCCAGAGTTTTGCCCAAGCATGTGGATTATTTTTATATTCAACAAAATAAGATAATGGTTTTCCAAATTCATCTGTTGGTATGATTGTGCACGACGTAAAGTCAATTCCTAATCCACAAATTTTATCTGGCGAAATTTTAGAAATATCTAACAACTTTTTTACAGATTTTATCATTGATTCAATGTAATCATCTGGATTTTGTAATGCCCATTTATCAGGTAATTGAAAATCACTTTGATTAGGTAAGAATTTATCAATTACTGAATTTCTATAATTAGAAATAGTTGATCCACAAACTTTCCCACAATTAACATCAATTATAATTGCTCTGCAAGATTCTGTCCCGAAATCTAATCCTATAGAATACATTTTATTTTTTCTAAGTGAAATTTAATTATGAAATTTGTAAAAAGATAAATTACGATAATGAAAGTTCTTGCAATTGATTATGGTACAAAAAAAATTGGATTAGCTATTTCTAATGAAGGGAATAAATCTGCTAAACCATTTGGAAATTTAACTACTTCTCACAAAAATCTTTATGAGTTAAAAAAAATTGTAGAAGAAAATAATATTTATAAAATTATTGTTGGAGTTCCAATTGCTGAACATCAATATGGTTTAAAGATGACTCATATTGCAATTGAATTTTTAAATAAGTTAAAAGATAATTTTGAAATTGAGATTATAGAGTGGGATGAATCTTTTACAACTTTTTATGCAGTTGAGAAAATGAAAGAAGCTGGAATTAAAGAAGGTAAAAGAAATAAAAGAGGTACAACTGACAGGTGGGCAGCTGCAATTATACTTCAAGAATATCTAGATTGCCATTAAAATAATTTTAATTTTTTTTCAATATTTTTTCGATATAAATCACTTTTATACTATTATTGTTTATTACCTCTGTATCTATTTGTATAATTAAAATCAAAATGAGAAAATTCCTTTTGTTATTTATCATAATTCTTAAAATTAGTGTAAAAGCTCAAACAGGAGTATTTGTTCCTGAGTTAACTTTGTTTGATGATAAAATTAATTCTATTATGAATAAATATGAAATCAATGGTGGTCAATTGGCTATTACTTATGAAGGTAGATTAGTTTATAATAGAGGTTTTGGTTTAGCTGATACATTACAGAAAACTTTAGTTCAGCCATATAGTATTTTTAGACTTGCTAGTGTTTCTAAAGTTATTACTAGTATTGCCATTATGAAACTTTTTGAAAATAATAGATTTAAGTTAGATGACAAAGTGTTTGGAACAAATGGAATTTTAAATGACTCCATATATAAAGTGGTAAAGGATGCTAGAATTTATCAAATAACAATTCGGCAATTACTAAGCCATAGTTCTGGTTTTAACTTTGATTTTGCAAACGAACCCCTTTGGAAAACATATGAAATTGCAATTGAAAATAAATTAACTCCACCTGTATATTCGTTTCCAATTGTTTTAGAATGGACTTTAAAAAATAAAGAACTTGGATTTAATCCAGGAACTGCAGCAGGTTATTCAAATTTTGGATATACTTTATTAGGATTAATAATTGAAAAAGTAACTGGTAAACTTTATAAAGATTTTGTTAAAGATTCGATATTAGCACCTATTGGAGTAACTGATATGTATCCTGGAAAAACTATGAAAGAAGATAAATATCAAAATGAAGTTAGTTATTATGATTACCCTGGCTCACCATTATCTACTTCTATTTTTACTGGTATTCCAAGTTCGGTTTCTGCTCAATATGGTGGCTACAATTGGGAGATAATGACTCCTGCTGGAGGTTGGGTTGCATCAGCAAGAGATTTATGTAAGTTACTAATTTCAGTTGATAGATTTTCAAATAAACCAGATATTCTGCTTCCATCTACCATTGATACCATGATTAAAAAATCTATAAATTGGAAAGATTATGCACTTGGTTGGTTTGTTACAGGAAATGATTATTGGCATACAGGTGGAATTCAAGGCACAGCAACTGTTATAAAAAGAAATGAATCTCATCAAATAAATTATGCAATTTTGTTTAATACTCTTCCAAAAGATTATACCCCTTTTTACAATGAATTTATTCACTTAGTTACTAACGAGTTTTTTCAAATTAAATCTTGGCCTAAGCATGATTTATTTACGCCAACAAATAGTATAAATAATTCTGATGATTTAAATTCTACACAAATTATAAATAATTCAAATGGTTTTTTATCTGTTAATGACTTTAAAGGTATTGCTGATATTGTTAATTATTTAGGAGTTAAAGTATGGTCTGGTTTTATTTATCCTAATCAAAAAATAAATGTTAATCAATTTGAAAATGGTGTTTACTTTTTCAAAACGTATAACTTTTCAAAGAAGTTTGTTTTGTTAAAATATTAACATCAATAACATTAATTAATAAAAATGTTATTGATATTATTTTAATTACCAAATTTTAAATTGTATAAACTTAAGAATACTTTAAAATTGTTTTGTTATTCATCTTTCTCAATACTCCCAAATCCACTTAATTCTTTCTTAATACATTTAGGATTACCATAATATTTTATTCCACCAATTCCACTCACTTCAGCTATCAAACTGTCTGTTACAAATACTTCACATCCACCAGCACCAATTACTTGGACATTTGAATTTTTTGCAATAAGATTTTTTGCTTCAATACCACCAATACCACTTACTTCGGCTTGATGATTTAAGGTACTACCATTGATTTCTAATTTTCCAGTACCAGACACTTCAGATAATAATGAGTCTGTTTTGCAATTAACATCTATTGATCCAATCCCACTCATGATTAAACTTAATTTCTTTGCAGTGATATTTCCTTGAGAACTAATACTTGCTGCTCCTGAAACTTCTAATGAAGTTAATTCATTGATTGTAACATAAATAACATTTTTCATATTGTCTTTATCTGAAGACGATTCTTCATTATAATCAATCTTTAAAATCCCATTTTCAACCAATAAAATTACATTTTTGATAAAATTTTTATCTGAATTAATTTTAACAATTGGTGAATTTATAATTGAATCTTGTATAACAATAACTTTGCAAATTGAGTTAACATTAATACCATTAAAATTACTAACAGAAAATACTGAATCAACTCTTTGTTCTGAGTTTATTACTATTTTTCCATTAGAATCCTTACTCTTTTTATTTAGTTTACAACCAGTGAAAGCTAAAATTGATGTAGTTAGAATCAAAATGTAGATTGATATCATATAGATAATTTCTGTAACTCTAGTTTTGAATAATACTTTTTCGTTCATTTTATTTTTGTTTAGTTTGTTAAATTCTAAGACTTATAAATAAAATATATTGTTACAAAAATTAAAATAAAAAACGACAACCTATAAAAGTTGTCGTTCATTTGGTTAATGAATTTGTATTTATTATCGACTTTTTCTAAAGATTAAATCTACTTAACAATTGAAATTTTTTCAATTGATTCAAAATAATCGCCGTTCTCTGATTTAATTCGCAACTTATATAAGTAAACACCATTACCTAATTTAATTCCATCTTTATCACTTAAGTCCCAGTGAATTTTGACAAATCTATCAGTAATATTATCTACTGATTTTGTAAATATTTTTCTACCACTTAAAGTATAAACATCAATACTTGCATCAATAGGTTTGGTTTGATTATGTCTGAAAAGAAAGTCAGTTTCATTCTGTGCTGGATTTGGAAAATTAACAATATCAATCACTTGAAGCTTTCCATTGTTTTCAGAAGAGATTTTAAAATTAGTTGAAGTTGTTGTTGTATTATTATAAATGTCCCAAGCTCTAACTTTAATTTTATGTTCGCCAGGTTCTAAATTAATTAGCTGCTTTTGAGCAGTACCTTCACCAAATCCAATATTAGAAGCCCTATAAGTTGGAGTAAGATCAATAGATGTTGGTTTATCATCAATCCATGCTTCTATATTGTGCCCAAGCCCGGCACCAGATGAGTTGATTCCACTAATGTCTTTTAAGTCAACAATAACTTGAGGTTTTTCTGTAACTAAATCACCATTTCTAAAAGACCTATCATCTAAAAAAACTTTAATCTCTGGTCCAGATAAATCTGTAATTGTAGTAGTATCCAATCCAAATACTTTTATATTGGCTGTTGATCCAGAAGCATCTTCATTTGAGGAGTAAGCATAAGCATGAATTCTAGCATTACTAGTATCAAATGAAATATCTTTTGGAATTCTAAAAGTAATTGAAAAATATCCATTTTTCACTTCACAGTTTCCTTTAAATAATTGACCACCATAATAAATTGCACTTTGTGTAATTACAGTTTCATTAAATGTTACTTTTCTATCAGCATCATATAAAGTTATTAAAGCAGTACCATTAAAATCACTTCTTAACTGACCAGAACGATTTTTAATTTCACCATTAATAGTAACTTTTTCTAGACCTTTTAATGATACTATATTCTCATTTGGATTAACAGAATTTACTGAAGTAATTAAAATAGAGTCTTGAGGCAAGTTTAAACTCAATATTGGGTCACCAATTATTATATATTTTTCATCATTATCAACGCTGGTAATGTTTTGCTTTGCTTTAAACATGGCTTGACCAATATTTAAAAACTTTTTAGTAGATTTATCACGAGCAAATAATGTTGTGAAATAATTATTCATAAGCCCTGCATTATAAGAAATATAAACTGCTCGGGTTGTAGCTAACAAAGCTATTGCTCCCCCACCCTTATGATTCATAAAGTCCTCTGCCCCTGATAATACATTTGGATCATCAAAATGTCCAAAATTGCAAGTAACAGCAGATACAAACGAAAGTGTAGAATCGTTGGTAAGTTGAGGAATGAACTGGTCTTTTTCCAACAATTTCTCATGAGCCCAAACATTTGGATTTCCATGTCCATTCCAATTTACAATCACTGCCCCTTTCTGAAAACTTTCCAGTAAATCTTGAGTCGCCGCAGGTTTTCTTCTGCCTATAACTTGTTCAGTATTATAGTCTTGAAGATATATTTTCTTTGGTTCGAGCCAAGTTGGAATTTGTTTCCATAACGATTCAGTTTGATCAACAAAACTTTCCGATCCATTAAATCCTCTTTCACTCCAAGCATCATCTGAAACTAACATTACGGTATTTCTCCATAACCCATAATTATTTTTACCTTCATAATTTTTAATCTTATCGAGTATAATATCAAAATCATTATTATTATCAACTGGTATTCTTGAAATCGCTAAATCAATAAGTTTGTCATTTCCAACTACTCTAACAAAAAAATCATCATGTGCACTTGAAGCTGTTGATGTTAAATAATCATCCTTTGTTTGGTAAGTTGGTACAAATTGATTTTGTTTTGTGGATATATTTCTATAATCATAGGTTCCATCTCCTGCAAGTAATACATATTGTGGTTTAACTTTCCAATTTTGCATTGCATAACCAATAAAATCTCTTAAAGCAGTAGGATCTAATCTACCAAAAGAAAATTCATTATAGATATCTTCACAAGTAAATAATGCAACTTTATACTTACCTAATTTGTTTTTGTAATCGACATATTTTTCAACTGATGGTTTTAACTCATCACTTGTTATTACAATTACATCCGCGTCAAAACTTGTTCCTCTTAAATTAGCAAATTGGATTTTTTTAATAGAAGTAACAGATTTAGCATTTTTCTTTTCAGTAAAACAAAAAGATTTTGAATTACTTACTTTTCCATCTAAACTAGTTCTAAAAATAAAATTACCATTGTAACTTATTGGTTCAATTAAAACAGGATTTTCTGGATTTGTTATCTCTATTGGAATTAATTCTGATCCAGAAAAATTACTGACTTTAAATTCTGTATTCCCTATAATGTTAGGTGATGTAAATGAAATTTCTCCATTATTTGCAATCAATTTTTTTGAAAAGTGATACTCATAGAAATCTAAATATCCAGTTCCGATTCCTGAATTATTATATTGTATTTTCAATATAGATTTGTTATCAAAGGGAATAATATTTGCATCAAATTCCATTAACTCAGAACTTTTATAAACTACGGTTTCATTATCTCCATCACTGATTCCTGAAAAATAGACATCAGATCCAATTTTTTTTTCATTCTCATAAAAATTAAATGTACAAGATGAATTGATTGCTCTGTGAGCTACTTGGGCTCTTATGTATACAGGTTTTGTTCTATCAAGATTATCTAATTGATTAGTAAAAATTCTTGAATCACTTCCCCGAGAATTATCAGTTTGCATCTGTATTGCAGCAAACCAATCACGACCAGACCCACTATGAGCTATACTGATTGCATTTGTTTTATCATCATCATAATAAAATTTACTTAATCCGTAATCAACAAAATTTATTGGATTTGAATTGTTTGTAACTTTTAAAAATTCTTTTGTTGGAGCTCCTCCAATTGATAATATAAAATAATTACTACTTGTAAACGGACTAATTTTATGGATTGGAACTGAATCTAATCCGGAGTATTTCCAGATTGAAGCATTTGAACCATAAAAATATATAGTAGATAAAACTCCATTTACTTTATCAATTATTGTTGGGATTTGATTCATTGTATTTTTTGAGATATGCTCAATATCTTCATCTAAGTCATCCCCCCCTCCATTATAAATTGCTATTTTATCTTGATCAATAGAGTTTAAATCAATACCTGAATTCTTCAAATCTTCAGCAGTTATCTTTTGCAATCCACTCTCTTTCACTTCAATCTTTAACCAGATTTTTGCTTCATTAATAATGTTTCTTTTTGATAATTCATTATTAATTCCATTTTCTATTTTCCAAGAGTTTGCAATATCACTATTAATAAATACATTATTCAGCAATTCATTTTGTTTCGAAGTAACAACAAATTTTGATTCAGAATTACTAGTAGAATATGATATTTTTAAAACAATCTTTTTTAAAAACCTTACCTCATTCTTTGAAATATTATATTCAACAGGATTTACATTAACACAACCACAATTAATATTCCGACTGATTCCAGTATAGTTCAAAGAAAATAATTTGGTTGGTAAACTTTTAGAATAATCTAATTTTTCAATATTATAATACTCATTGAAAAATCCATTATTATCTGAATTTAATATAGGTACTGGGGCTAACTTCCCTTTTATAATTGTATCGAATACAACATTTATAAGTTCAATTTTATTGCCTATTGGTTTTGGTAATGCAATTGGAATTGATGCTAACAATTTTATTGGTGAGCCTATTTCTTTTGGGTTAGATAAATATGAATTTGCACATTGTGGAATAATATAACCCCTATAAAAATTTATTGAATAACTATTATTGTATTCAAGAATCATACTCTTCTGATCTGATGAAATAACTTTAAACCCAGTTTTTTCTTGGGCATAATTATTCCAAAAAGCAAATACATAAAATAAAATAAATATTGTGAAATTTTTCATTTAGATTTTTAAAATTCGGATTAGTTTTACTTGCAATTTTAACAAATTTATCAATCAAAAAAAATGCATAAAAGGCTACCAAAACTATATTAAAAGAATAAAGATTTTAATACTTGGGTCTAGCTACAATTATTCCAATATGTTTGCTAACAGTTTTCAAATATTCACTTAAAGATGTATCAATAACAACTTGTTTTTTTGTAAGCGATGCATGCATAAATTTGATAGTTCCAGTTGAATCTCGAACACAAAGACCTGTATGACTACAATCTAACCCTTTAATACTAGTGGTGATTGCAATAATATCACCAGACTTTAATTGATTTTCAATAAGAGCAACATTCTCTTTAGGTAAATGAAATAATTTTCTTTTGTTAATTATACTTTCAATACTTATTATTTTTTTTATTAAACTAGTATCATTTTTTAATTGTTTATAACTATTTGGATGAGTTCCCATAAAATTTATCAATTGATTAAATTTAATAGATCCTTTGAATGATTTAGTAATATCAGT
Source organism: Chlorobiota bacterium (assembly GCA_016700335.1). Taxonomy (NCBI): domain Bacteria; kingdom Pseudomonadati; phylum Chlorobiota; species Chlorobiota bacterium. Next base: position 1,984,824 of record CP065014.1, read on the forward strand.
AACAACATTTTTTTTCTGATTATCATAAATCCAATCTGAAGTATAATGTAATCTTGTTGAATAATCACCAATTTTTCCCCCTCTATATCTTGTAAATTCAATTTGACTCATCATCAAATTTGGATCTGTTTTTTCAGCTTTAATCAATCTTGCAATTGCTAAAGAACTTTCAAAAAAGGTAACACAATCTAAACCATTCATGTTTATAGTACATACTTCTTTATCTTCAAAATTATCTAATGTACCACCAACATAAGGTATTCCAACAAGTTGAGTACCTACTTTTGCAACAACATCTCCAATTGGAAATTTTGACCAATTCTGAAGTTTTGCTTTTTTTAATAATTTACCAACAAATTCATAACCATTAAAATTCGTTGTATCAATTTTTAAAGTTGAATTAGGTGTATCAAAATTTACTTTGGAAATTGTAGTAAATTTCAATAAAACTAAAAATAACGATATAGAAAATATTACTTTATTCATGAACTTTATTTTATTGATATTACAATTAAATTGCTTTTTACAATTTTATAAGATTTACCTAAAATTGTTTCTGGTTTTTCAATTGAAGAACTTTTGAAAAACATAGTATCATTATTTTTAGTTAGTCGTTTTTCAGTTAAAGGTATTTCATTCAAACAATTTAAAGTAGTGTAAGCAACATCATATCTGAAAAAAAAATTTGAAATTGTTGTATTTACATCTGGCTTTTGAGATTGTCTGGCAGCTCTAGATTGTTGTGAATGAATAACTGGATAAACCTCATCTTCAAGATAATCTGAATAAACATTTACAGGCAACATACATAACCATTCTGGTTTAATAATTCCAAATAAAATTACTTTAGATTTTTTAGGTAAAAGATTTAAAATATATTTTGAATTTGATGGCTCATCAACAATATTACTATATGGAACTTGTCTTGCTAACCTTATTGGTAGTGACTCAGATTGAATCATTCTCCAAGGGTAAAGTTGAAGAGTATCATTCTTAAAGTCATTTGAAATTGGTATATATATATCTTGATCCGAATTGTTAGAAATAGATATATTAAAATGTGTATTAGATTTACAGTTTACATCTAAACTTTCTGTTTTTTTAATATCAATGTTAACTCCTTCCCCATTACTTTTTTGAATGTTTTTAAATTTATCAATTACAAAAGATATTTTACTACAACATACTAAATTAACATCAGTTTGTAACGTATAAGTTAAGGGAGTATTAAAAGAACTGCAACTTATCAAAAAAGTTAACATCAAGATTAAAACATGTTTCATAAAACTTTTAAATTAATATGCTAACAATTTAAAATTACTTTATAAGCCTAAATATGCTTTTCTAACATCATCATTTTTTGCAATATCTTTAGCTAACCCATCCAAAATAATTTCTCCGGTTTCCAACACATAAGCATAATCTGCAATTGCTAATGCTTGATTCGCATTTTGTTCAACTAGTAAAATAGTTTTTCCAAGATTTTTATTTATATCAACAATTTTCTCAAAAATTAATTTTACTAATAATGGTGCAATACCTAAAGAAGGTTCATCTAACAATATTAGTTTAGGATTACTCATAAGAGCACGAGCAATTGCTAACATTTGTTGTTCACCTCCAGATAACGTACCACCTGCTTGATTTAATCTTTCCTTAAGTCTAGGAAAAATTGAAAATCCAAATTCTAAATCTCGTTCAATTCCACTTTTATCTTTTCTTAAATATGCTCCTAATAGTAAATTTTCTTTTACAGTTAAATTAGGAAATATCATCCTTCCTTCTGGAGATTGAGATAACCCTAAAGAAACAATTTTATATGCTGGCATATTTAAAATCTCTTCACCTAAAAATTTTATACTTCCACTTAATCCTTTTACAATTCCAGAAATTGTTCTTAATGTAGTACTTTTACCAGCACCGTTAGCACCAATTAAAGTTACAATAGACCCTTGTGGAACATTGAATGATATACCTTTTATGGCATTAATTGCACCATAATTTACTTTCAAATTATTAACTTCTAACATTATAATAGTATCTTAAATAGTATTTGTTACGAATTATTTTCTAAAATTTTTCTTTAATAACCAACTTCTTTTAATCTTGTTCTAATAATTTCAGTTAGTATATTATTAGATGATCCATAATATTGTTTGTCTTGTATAAATAAAATTCCACCATAACTTGCTGGTTGAGATTGATCAAAATTCTGAGAAGATGCCATAACTGTTAGTTCGCCTTGTTTGTATGGATTATCAATATCCTTTACAACAATTGTTAATCCATATTCAATAGGTTTTGATTCTAAGGGTGGTTTATTAAAACCTAAAAATGCAAATGGGATACGAAGTTTTATCGAGTATCCACTATCAGAACGCATAGCAATTGCTTTAATTAATTTGGCAGCATTTGATTGAGCTTCATCTAAAGAATTTGAAGTAGATACTTTTACTTTGGTTGTCTGTTCATTATACAAATCTCCTAATGAAACATTAAACGAATATATGTTTGTATCAGTTTTCAATCTGAAATCTTTATTCTTTTTTCCTAATTTAAATCTGTTTGACATGGAATAACTATCAAACCAAAATTCAATTCTATCTGCCATTGAATCTGGAACTGATGGACCAGACAAAACTATTTCATCATCTTTAACATTTGTACTAAAATATATATATTCATCATCATAAGCTGATCTATTACTAAAAGAACAATCAAACATATTTTTCCAGTTAAAACCACCTTTAATAATATTTTTTGAAGAAACAATTTTAGATGAAGTTTGGTAACCTGTATTTAAATTTCTTCCTCTTGAATAACATGGTAAAGTTGAGTAATAATTTCTAAATGCAAATTCATTTGTTTCTGGAACTGAATATTGCTCAGTGCTCTCTAAAGTCTGCATATTCCTATAAGATTCCCTACTTAATGATCCTTGTCTTTCTAATTGAAATAAATCAACTTGCATTAGAATTCCACTTCTATATTTGTATCCTTTTACCTCCCAATCTCCGTCTCTGTGTTTTTGAGTTATCCTTACAATATTATCCGAAATTGCTAAGCCTGCTTCTATGGGTAATCTGAAATATCCAATTGTATCTTGAAAAACTTTTTTCATTTCACCCCCATCATCAATAAAAAAGTAAACATCATTTATTCTTTTATCACCATTTTCTTTTTTAATACTAATAGCAAAATCAAAAGCAGTATCTCCAGAAAAATCTCCAACATCATATCCCCAAATTTCGTAATCAGTTTTTGGGAGAGATGCTTTTATATCGGCTATTAGTTCAGGAGCAAAATAATCATCAATTCTTTGAGATAGTTGTTCAAAGGTTAATGGATCTTGAGAATATAAATTTGGACAACAAAATAACAGAAGAATAAAACCAATCAAGTAAAATATTTTATATGGCATATATGAAAAAATCTGATTTAAAAATCGTTAAGAAATTTCTAATAATTAATTAATCATAATTTTAGAATTTATTCTTTATAATATTTTTAAAAAGAATTAATTAAAAAAAATTATAGATGACAAAGATATGAATAACATTTTAAAATTTTTATCTTGAAAAACATATCAAAGAAGATATTTTTGTAATTTCTAATTTTCATTTATAATTTAATTAAATATGCAAGACGCTTTTATTATATCTGCAATGAGAACACCTGTTGGAAAATATGGTGGAGTATTATCTCAAGTTCGTGCTGATGACTTACTCGGTTTTATTCTCAAATCTGTTGTTGAAAAATCTGGTATTCCTAAAGATAGAATTGATGATGTAATAATTGGATGTGCAAATCAAGCTGGTGAGGATAATAGGAACGTTGGTAGAATGGGAGTTCTGTTGGCAGGCTTACCTGTAACAACCCCTGCAACAACTATTAACAGATTGTGCGGATCTGCTTTAGATGCAATATCAATGGCTTGTAGAACAATTAAATGTGGAGAAGCAGACATTATGATTGCCGGTGGAGTAGAGGTTATGTCTCGTGCCCCTTATGTGTTTCCTAAGAATGTATCAGGTAAAACTTTATTTGGAAATTTAACTGCATTTGATACTGCCTTAGGCTGGAGATTCCCAAATAGTAAAATGGAGGCAATGTTTCCTCTAGAACAGATGGGTGAAACAGCTGAGAATGTTGCTGAAAAATGGAATATTTCTAGAGAGGCTCAAGATGAATTTGCATTGCGATCACATAAACTAGCTTCTTTAGCTTGGGATGAAGGTAAATATAATGATACAGTTGTTAATGTTGAAATTCCTCAAATAAAAGGTGAACCATTAATTGTTAAAAAAGATGAAGGACCAAGATTTGATTCAACAATCGAAAAGCTTAGTTTATTGAAACCTGCTTTTAGAAAAGGTGGTTCAGTTACTGCAGGCAATTCATCTAGCTTAAACGATGGTGCAGGGGCTGTTGTTATTGTAAGTGAAAAGATATTAATAGAGTATAATTTAAAACCACTTCTACGTTATGTTTCATATGGTGTTGCAGGATTAAATCCTCAAATTATGGGAGTTGGTCCTGTTCATGCAACCCATAATGCACTCAAAAATGCTGGTTTGACAATTAATGATATTGGATTGACTGAACTAAATGAAGCTTTTGCTTCTCAAAGTTTGGCTGTAATTCATGATCTGGAACTTGATATAAATAGAGTAAATTTACTTGGAGGTGCAATATCGATTGGTCACCCACTAGGTATGTCTGGGGCAAGACTCATTTCAACTCTATCATCTCAAATGCCAATTAATAATGTTAGATATGGCTTAGCAACAATGTGTGTTGGTGTAGGGCAGGGTATTAGTATGATTGTTGAAAATTGTCAATTATAAAATTTTGTTTCTCAATTTTTATTTTCTAAAGTGGTTTACTTTTAATTTAATCTCGATTCAATTATCATTTATGAAATACTTTTTTTGGACAATAATTGTTATAGTTATTTCATCTTGTTCAAGTAATTCATGTCCGCCAGTTGGTTATGTTTATTACCAAGATCAATACCATCAAGACTCTACAACAATTACTATTTTGAAAGATACAACTAAAGTATTTTTTGAACAAGATAAATTCCGTAACCTAAGCAATAAAGCGGTTGTGTATTATAATGTATCAGAAAATGATACAGTTTTAAAAATTTATTTTATTGGAAAAACTAGTGCTGGAAGCAGATATTATCGTCCAGAAAAATATATAAGATCTATTGATGATACAGTTGAAATTGGTATAAATCACCAAACTAGTTTATTAAAAACAACATGTACTTTACCAACAGATTATTATAATGTTGATACTTTACTTATTTATAAACCTTTAAATAAAGTTATTTTATTTAAAGAGAGTTAGTATTTCATATACATTTAAAAAAAAAGAATGATTCTTAAAATATTGAATCATTCTTTTTTAATACATATATTATTTTACTTAAAACTCCAAACTAATACCAATTGATGGTAAAATTCCAATTGCATTTGAGCCACTTTCAATAGTTCTTTTTGTTTGATCAAACCTTGGTGAAGAAAAATTCTTTTGATTATAAATATTCTGTATATCTATATATGTAACTAAAGTGGAATTTTCAAATTGCCAATTTTTATCTATTCTTATATCTAATGAATGAGATGCTGGCAACCTTAGCGAATTATATTTTGTAACATCCCTATAACCATAATTAGGAGCACCATTAATTGTATCTAATGGTGTGTATGGTCTTCCAGAAGCATAACGAAACTTACAACCAAACTCCCAACTATTAGTTCTAAATCCGGAACTAATATTGAAAATTATTGGTTGAGAATAATCACTTGGATTTTCAATTCCATCAAGAGCAGTAAAGAATGATTGATTTAATGATAAACTAGCTAATCCATATAAAGGTAATTCAGATGTGTATTTTTTTTGAATTAAAAATTCTAAGCCAAAAGCACGACCTTTTCCAATACTTGCTAGAGAATCCAAACCATATGAAGCAAAGCCATCATCAACTTCATTAAATCCAGCCCCAGTGTTTGCTAGAACTAAATATGGTCTTAATAAACTTGCAGGATAATTGCTATATACTTTGTAATAACCTTCAATACTAGCTTTTATATCATCATCAAGAAGTTTGTCAACTCCAAGAACAACTTGATCAACTTGAATATCTTTTAATTTTCTATTTTCTAAATTTGAAACTAACCAAATGTATGATGGATGTTGAAAATATCTACCTCCTGAGATAGACAAATTTGTAATATTATTTAGTGAATAACTAATTGATGCTCTAACAGTAGGATACAATTGGGTTTCTATTCCATTGAAGTAATCACCTCTTAAACCTAAATTTGTTTTTAAATCTCCAAAATTATTTGATAGATTAACATATATACCTGCTTTATAAAATGTACTATCTAATTTTGAATTAATATCACCACCAATCTTTTTTAAGTATATCTCAGAGTTAAATAAAATTGTTTTTAAGTTACCTCCAAATGATATTTCAGTTTTAGGAGATAGTAGAAGATTAAAATCTGATTTCAAACTATATTCATTTTCTACGGAATTATTTATAAAATTTTCAATTCCAGAGGTATCAGATTGTTTAAATTTAAATCTAACTAAAGTTCTACCAAAAGTTGTAATAACAAATCCATTCTCAAAAAGATTTTTCCAAGTGATTCCTGCAACAACTTGATTCTGAGTATTATCAACTAATCTGGCATTGTTTGCTCTCTTCTCAGGTGTCTCATTAAATTGTTTAACATTATCTAAAACACAAATTCCTAAAGCTGATATTTTGTTGTTTTCATTTAACTCAAACTCAGCCTTTCCAAGAAAATCCCAGTACTCTGGGACAAATGAAAAACCAGCTGCTTTAAAAATAAAATCAAGGTAGCTTCTCCTAGTAGAAAACAAATAACTTCCTTTTTCTGTTATTGGTCCTTCAAAGTTTAAACCAAATTGTGTAGCAGCTAATGTTAATTTACCACCTTGTTTATCTTCTCTTCCTTTTCTTAAATCTATTTTTAATACACTCGACAATTTATCTCCAAACTTAGCTCCAAAGCCACCAGTTGAGAAATCAGTTTCTCGAACAAAATCTAAATTGATAAATGATAATGGACCACCACCTGATCCTTGTGACCCAAAATGATTAATGTTTGATGCTTCAATACCATCAATCAAATACAAATTTTCAGAAGGACCACCACCTCTTACTAACAAATCATTTCTTCCATTTTGAGCTTGAGCTACACCCGGTAAAACAGATATGGCTCTAACAACATCTTCAAAACCTCCAGGTAATCTTCTGATTTCTTCGTATGAAAGTTTATTTTGGCTTACAGTAACATCAGGGTCTCTTCTAAAAGATTTTGCCCTAACAACCAATGTATCGAATGAGTTTACTTTTGATATTAACTTAGCTTGAATTTCATATGGTCTTGATGTTTGAACAATAACATCAGAAATTGTTTCAGGTTCATAACCTATTGTTGTAATTAAAATTTGATATACTCCAACAGGAATATTTTTAATTGTAAATTTTCCATCAGGTTTTGTAATTGCTCCGAGTTTTGTTCCAACTATTTTTACTGTTGCACTAGGAACTGCCTCAAGAGTTGAAAAATTCAATACTTCACCAGTTATAATTCCCTTCTTGATATCATCTTCATTTTGAGAATAAGAAATATTAGTACAAATTAAAAGTAAGAATAAAGTATATAAGTATTTTTTCATTAATTGTAAATATTGTGTTTCAATTTTATGTATAACGATTTCCCTTTTATTTTTATTGGTTATTAGTTAAATTATAATTTTACTTATTTAGATTATTATATTAAAATAAAAATTGATTTTCATATTACATACTTTTCTTTCATTGCTATAATCTTATTTTAAATAAAATTTGTTGTTTCAATTTTTTTATTTAATATATTTGTTTCAATACATTTTAACATTTAAATTAAAAATTCTTATTTTTTATGTTAATATGCGTAAGTTTTTTTTATAAAAAATGTTGATTTTTTCTTAGAATTTATTATTTTATTCACAATATATTATCCTTGAATAAATTATTTATATTAGTTATTACTCTATTTTCTTTAAATTCTTGTTGCCCTGAGGATGCCTTTATTCCATCATACAATATAGTTTCTAAGGAAGATAAAGCATTTGTTAGATTTATTCATTCATCTGAAAACTCTGGTGAAGTAAATGTTATTTTCAAAAAAGACTTTTTTGATGCCAAACAAAAATTTCTATCATTTGAAAACTGTAATAATGAAGCAAAATATTATCCAATTGATACCTCTAATTCAAGTGTTAAAATAGTTGATATAAACAATAAGTTATTAGTTCAATATGATTCGTTGAATTTTTTAAAAGATCATTATTATACAATCTTTTTTTATAGTAATGAGAAATTATATAACCTACTTGTCAGTGAAGACAAACCAACTGTGACTCTTGAAAGCAGTAAAACGTTACTAAGGTTTGTGAACTTATCAAGTGATCTTCCACCAATTGAAATTCGAGAAGATTCTGATACTGGCAGGGTTTTAGTAAGTAATTTAAAATACGGTGAATCATCAGAATTTATTTCTACCAAAGCATACCCACCATTTTCTAGTACCGGCACAGGACTTTTTCTGTTTAATTCCGAAAGTAAAGAATATTTGTATGGTATTTTGAAACCTTATATTTACACTTTTGGTGGTTCAATTGCAACTATAATAATTTCTGGGAAAAAAGATGCTTTTGATACAGATTCTATGTTAACTTTTTCTATTTTTCAAGACAATACTTTTACAAATGATTTGTTTGGTTCTATTCCTTACAATTTGAAATTTTTTGGAATAAGGTATGTAAATTTTATAAATGATTTTTCTACAAATGATTTCAGAACTGCATTAGCTTTTTATGATACTGACCGACCATCAAATTTATCAGAAAACGAATATTATAGAAGAGCTTATCCTGGTTTTTTCTTAGGTAACTTCCCACCTCATGCTCATTTTGTAAACGAAACGTCACAATGGCACAAGTATTTTTTTTACTATCCAGGTTTTAAAACAATTTCAAAATTTAGAATAGAAGAAGGAACTGGGCATGATAATAATTCTTACTTTTTGAAGCAAAAAGTTATTGTACCTCCACAAGATTATAAATTTCAAACTAATTTAAGATATACAATTGTTTCTTATGGAGAATTTAGTTTAGATACTTCTTTAAATCTGGGTAAGGCTTTAGTTATTCCAGATAAATTACCTAAACCAAGTATAAAATCAAAATCTACTGTAAGATTTGTAAATTTAGCTTTTGGAGAATATAAAAATAAAAAATTATCTTTGAGGATAAATGGAATTTCTACACCATTTTTAAGTTATGGTGAATTTCAAACTGACAGATTTTTAGAAGTAAATCCAAGCGATAAATATGAGGTTATTGATGAAAATAAAAATGTTTTATATAATAAAATACTAAATTTGCATCTAGGAGAAAATTACACAATATTTTTTGCAAATCAACCTAATAACAAATACTTTGAACTATTAGAATTATCTAATAAAGTAAAAGTTAATATCGACAGGAATTAAATATGCATATAGCTATAGTAGGGGCTACTGGACTTGTAGGTAGAATGATGTTAAAAGTTTTACAGGAACGTAATTTTCCAATTACTAAATTAACATTGCTCGCCTCAAATAATTCAAAAGGCAAATCAATTACTTTTAAGAATAAAAAGATTGTAATTCAAGAACTAAATGAAACTTCTTTTGAAAATAAAGAAATTGATATTGCTTTATTTTCAGCAGGAGGAGCAGCAAGTTTAAAATTTGCACCTTTAGCTGCAATTGCTGGTACATTAGTAATTGATAATTCTAGTGCATGGAGAATGGATAAAAATACTCCTCTAGTAGTACCTGAAGTAAATCCTAAAGAAGCTTTTAAGCATAAAGGAATAATAGCAAATCCTAATTGTTCAACAATTCAATTAGTTGTTACACTAAAACCTCTTGAAGATAAATTTGGCTTAAAAAGAGTTGTAATTTCAACCTATCAATCAATTTCTGGAGCTGGTAAAGCAGGAATAGATCAATTGATGAGTGAACTTAAAGGTATTACTCCAACTAACCCAATATTTTCTAGACAAGCTGCATTTAATACACTTTTTCATTCATTTAAAGATAATTCTGGTTATACTGAAGAGGAGAATAAGATTATGAATGAGACTCGAAAAATTATGAATTTAAACAAATTAAAGATTACTGCAACTTGTGTTAGAATTCCAACTACATCAGCTCATGGAGAAAGTGTAAATGTTGAGTTAGTAAATAAAACATCAGAAAAATCAGTTAGAAAAACTTTAGCTAAAGGGAAAGGAATAATTGTAAAAGATAATATACTCCAGGATTTATATCCAACTGTATTAGACTCAGAAGGTTCTGACGAAACATTTATTGGAAGAATTAGAAAGGATTTATCAAATAAAAATACTTTTAATTTATGGATTGTTTCTGATAATCTAAGAAAAGGTGCTGCTACAAATGCAGTTCAAATAGCTGAACTTTTTGTTAAAAAGTAGTTATTTTTTTGATAATAATAATGCCGAATTGAAAATATTCAATTCGGCATATTAATTCTTTAATTTAAAATAAAAATTAGCTATTTGTCTCCTCGTTAGTTAAATTTTTACTAGATTCTGTATTAGGATTTGAATTATCTTCAGTTTTTACTTCTTTTGTAGTAGCTACTTTTTTACTTCTTGCAACTCTTTCAGCACGTGAAATGGTCGATTTAGATTTATTACTTGCTGATTTCTCATCACGATCTGAATTGTAGTCAACTAACTCAATTATTGCAATTCTTGCGGCATCTCCTAATCTTGTTCCTAATTTAATTACTCTGGTATAACCTCCGTTACGGTTTGCTACTTTTGGAGCTATATCATTCATTAATGTTTTAACAACTTCTGGATCATTTACATCCCTAGCAATCATTCTTCTAGCATGAGTATCTTTAGGTCCACCATTTAATTCAGATAAATAAGCAAGCTTTGCTCTAGTAATAATTGCTTCAGCAAACATTCTAGTTTCTTTAGCTTTTGCTTCAGTGGTTTTAATTTTTTTATGTTTAAGAAGAGAAGTCGCTAAAGTACGTAACAATGCACTTCTATGACTTGCTGTTCTTCCTAATTTTCTACCTGAGTAGCGATGTCTCATTATATTTATTAAAAATAATTTGCTGTGAAAATATAAAAACCTATTCTTGACTATTAAAACAATTAACTTTTAGTCAGCTTTTTCTTTATCTTTTTTTATGTATTTATTAACATCAATGCCAAAAGTCAAGCCCAAATTAACAACTAGTTCTGATAACTCAGTGAGTGATTTACGACCAAAATTTCTAAACTTTAACATTTCAATCTCATTTTTACTAACTAAATCTGCAATAGTAGAAATATTTGCTGCTTTTAAACAATTATGAGATCTTACTGATAGTTCTAAATCATCCACATTTGTTAATAAAATTTTCCTCATTCTTTCATTTTCTGCTTTAGCTGCATCTTCTTCAGGAGCTTCTTCTTCTTCTTCTTCTTCAAAATTCATAAAATACTTAATATGATCTCTAAGTATTTTAGCTGCAGTTGCAATTGCTTCTTCAGGTGATATTGAGCCGTCTGTAGTTACTTCTAATGTTAATTTCTCATAATCAGTTTTTTGACCAACTCTAGTTGGTTCAACTGTAAACTTTACATTCAAAACTGGAGTAAATATAGAATCTATAGCAATCATGCCAATTGGCATATCATTGGTCAAATTTTCCTCACTTGGAACATAACCTTTACCTCTACCAATTCTTAGCTCCATATCAAAATTAACCCCTTTAGATAAAGTTGCTATATGATGATCAGGATTCAATATCTCAAATTCTTCAGTCTCATTTTGCAAATCTAACCCTTTAATTTCTTTTGATCCTTTAACAGCAATTGAAATTCTATTTGCTTTTTTATCTCTTGGTTTTAATCTAAGTTCTTTTAAATTAAGTACTATTTCAGTCATATCTTCAGCTATTCCTTCAATAGTCTGAAATTCATGTAATACTCCATTAATTTTAACAGCTGTAATTGCACATCCTGGGATAGAAGCTAATAAAGTTCTACGGAATGCATTACCTATTGTTGTACCGTATCCTTCCTCAAGTGGTTGTAATACAAACCTACCAAAAGTTGGTGTACTAGATGCTTCATCTAGTACCAAACGATCAGGCATTTGCATTGATAATCCAAAATTATTATTTGTAGTCTTCAAGGCTTAAAGAAAATCTTAATTAAATGAAAAAATAAAAAACACATAACTAGAGACGTAATATTACTCAATATTATTTAGAATACAACTCAACAACTAATTGTTCGTTTGCTTCTAAAGGCACGTCAACCCTCTCAGGACGATTTAAATAAGTACCCTTCATATTTGGTTTGTCTAACTGTAACCAAGGTGTTAATTGACGTTCGTTCATTCTTTTCAAAGATTCTTGAATTGATGTCACACCTTTACTTTTAGTTCTTACTTCAATAATATCACCAGGTGTCATTTGATAACTTGGAATATTAACTGGTGATCCATTAACAAGAAAATGCCTATGAAGTACTAGTTGTCTAGCAAATGCTCTAGATGAAGCAAAACCTAGACGGTAAACAGTATTATCAAATCTACTTTCTAATAATTTAACTAAATTATCTCCAGTAATACCACGTTGACGAGAAGCTTTTGCAAAAGTTAATCGGAATTGCTTTTCTAACAATCTGTAAACTCTTTTCACTTTTTGTTTTTCACGTAACTGAACACCATACTCAGAAATTTTTGAACGACGTCCACCAGATCCATGTTGTCCAGGTGGATAATTACGTTTTTCAATCGGACATTTCTCCGAGTAACATTTTGCACCTTTAAGGAACAACTTTTGTCTTTCCCTACGGCAAAGTTTGCATACAGCGTCTTTATATCGAGCCATTAAATAGTATATAAATTTTTAATATTAAACTCTTCTTTTCTTTGGAGGACGGCAACCATTATGAGGCAATGGAGTAGTATCAGTAATTGTACTAATTTCCAATCCAGCTGTTTGAATTGCTCTAATAGCAGCTTCACGCCCTGAACCAGGTCCTTTAACAAATACTTTTACTTTTCTTAATCCTGCATCAAAAGCTTCTTTGGCTGAACCTTCAGCACTAACTTGGGCAGCATAAGGAGTATTTTTCCTTGAACCTTTAAAACCGTTTTTACCTGCAGAACTCCAACTTATTGTTCCACCTGTTTTATCAGTAATAGTTACAATAACATTATTAAAAGTTGCTTTAATAAAAACTATACCGTTAATATCGGTAACAACTTTCTTTTTACGTTTTATTTGAGATGCTTTTGCCATTATGTATTATTATGCTCAGGTTCTAATTAAAATTACTTAGTTACTTTCTTCTTACCTGCAACTGTTTTACGCTTACCTTTTCTCGTTCTTGAATTTGTTTTAGTTCTTTGACCTCGAACAGGTAATCCTTTTCTGTGACGAATTCCTCTGTAACACCCAACATCCATAAGACGTTTGATATTTAATTGAACTTCGCTTCTTGCTGCTCCTTCTACTTTAAAATCATTTTGCAATAAGTATCTAATTCGTGCAATCTCTTCATCGCTCAAATCACTTATTTTTTTAGCTGGATCTATATTAGATTCTGCTAAAATTTTCTTCGCTAATGAAGGTCCAATACCATATATATATTGTAAACCAATTATTGAATGCTTATTTTTCGGAAGGTCTACTCCTGCTATTCGTGCCACGTTGTAATAGAAATTTAATGTTACTTTATTTGAATAATAATATTATCCTTGACGTTGTTTGTGTTTTGGATTCTTCTTGCAAATAATCCTAACAACGCCTTTGCGTTTAACAACTTTACAGTGTTCGCAGATTTTTTTTACTGATGCTCTTACTCTCATTTTTATTTATATCTGTATGTTATACGTCCTCTTGACAAATCATATGGCGATAATTCAATAGAAACCTTGTCTCCTTGAAGAACTTTTATATAGTTCATCTTCATCTTTCCTGATGCATGAGCAAGAATTTCGTGACCGTTTTCTAACTTAACTCTATAAGAAGTATTTGGTAGTATTTCAGTAACGATTCCATCAACTTTTATCGCGTCTTGTTTTGACATTAATTAAATTTTATGATAAGTTAATACTTCTGCTTTGTTTTTTCTAACAACTATTGTGTGTTCAAAATGTGCTGAATTCTTCCCGTCGTTAGTTAATATCGTCCATCCATCCTGTTTTACCTTCACTTTGAAAGTACCTATATTAATCATTGGCTCTATGCAGAAAGTCATTCCCTCTTTAAGTTCATAATTTTTATATTTATGTCTTTGAAAAGCACTTGGAACAAAATTTGGAATTGAAGGTTCTTCATGTAAGTTTCTACCAATTCCATGTCCAACTAACTCTCTAACAACCGAAAACCCATTCTCATTTATGTAATCCTGAATAGCTTTAGAGATATCAAACACTCTATTACCTTCAATTGCATTTTCAATACCTAATAATAGAGCTAGATAAGTTACATCTAACAATTTTTGATTCTCTACTGAAATGACACCTACAGGATAAGTAACTGCACTATCTCCATAAAAACCTTTATATTTAACTCCAGTATCTAAGGAAACTATATCACCTTCAATTAACTCTTTATTACTGGGTATTCCATGTACGACAGCATTATTAGTTGACGAGCATAAAGCAAAATTGTAAGTTTGATTATGAACTACATAACCTTTAAACGCTGGTTCGGCTTTAAAAGACCTAATATAATCTTCTGTTAACTTATCTAAATACAATGTACTTACTCCTGGCTTAACAAATTCCTTTAACATTATAAGAGTGTCAGAAGTTATTTTACAAGCCTCCCTGATATACTCAATCTCTTCAGGGTTTTTTATCATCTTATACAAGTAGAATTTTATGTATTTTGAACTGTGTTAACTCCTTGTCTTCCTCTAAGCTTCCCACTTTTCATAAATCCATCATAATGCCTCATTAATAAATATGATTGAATTTGATTAAGTGTATCAATTGCAACTCCAACCATAATAAGCACTGTGGTACCACCAAAGAATGATGCAAAATTTCCTGCTACACCAAGTTTAGTAACAAAAACAGGAAGAACAGCAATTAAAGCTAAAAATAAAGCACCAGGAACTGTAACTCTTAACAAAATATTATCAAGATATTCCTCTGTCGGTTTTCCAGGTCTAATACCTGGTATAAAACCTCCATTCTTTTTCATATCTTCAGAAATATTTCTTGGAGAAAACACAATTGCTGTATAGAAGAAAGTAAAGAATATAATAATTGTTGCAAAAACTAATGCATAAAACCAACTATCATGTCTCATATATTGTACCATGAAATCTGATATTTTAGTTCCAGGCATATATTGAATTATTGAATTTGGGATAAACATTATAGCTTGAGCAAAAATAATAGGCATTACATTAGCAGTAATTAATTGAATTGGGATATGAGATGTTTGACCACCCATCATTTTATCACCAACCCTTCGTTTTGCATATTGAACTGGAACTTTCCTAACAGCTTGAGTAAACATAACAACTAAAACTATAACTGCAATAAATAGAACAAAAATTACTGCTTCAACTATAAAATTTCTAGAAGCCAAAGCTAATTGAAATTCCTCTGCTATAGAATGAGGAAGTCTTGCAATGATGCCTATAAATATAATCAAAGAAGTTCCATTTCCAATACCTTTATCTGTAATTTGATCGCCTATCCACATTAACAACATTGTTCCCGCAGTAAAGATAATCGCGGATGGTAACACGAAACTTAAAAAACCTTGAACTGATTCAGCTACTATTGATGGAGAATTCCCTTGTTGAGATGCTGCAACAGCTATTCCTTGTGCAAATGCTAATCCTATTGCTGCATATCTTGTATATGCATTAATAGTTTTTCTCCCTTGCTCACCCTCTTGCTGAAGTTTTTGGAAATAAGGAACTACAGAAGACAAAAGTTGAAAAATAATTGAAGCAGATATATATGGCATTATACCTAATGCAAAAATTGCTGCATTTGAATAAGCCCCGCCAACAAACATATCAAATAAACCAAATAACGTATTATTATTTGCTTGTTTCATATATTTAATTGCAGAAACATCAATTCCAGGAACTGAAATAAAAGATCCTATTCGAACACAAAGAAGCATTAACGCAGTGAATCCAATCCTCTGTCGGAGTTCTTCTATTTTAAATATATTTCTTATAGTCTCAGTAAATTTTGCCATTGTGAACTAATTAAATAATTGTTACAGTTCCACCTGTTTTTTCTATACTAACTTTTGCTGATTCTGATATTGCATGAGCAATTATTTCTACTTTTGCAGTCAATAAACCATTTCCTAGTATCTTTACAGGTTTATTTTTTTTAGAAATAGTTCCAGCATTATATAAACTTTCTGGTGAAATTATACTATCTGATATCTTTCCAGTGTCAATAAGTTTTTGGATTACACTTAAATTAACTGGTTGATACTCAACTCTAAATGGATTTGTGAAACCAAATTTAGGTACTCGTCTAGCATAAGGCATTTGACCTCCTTCAAAATTACGTTTTGTTTCATAACCAGAATGTGAACTATGCCCCTTATGACCACGAGTAGAAGTTCCTCCACGACCAGACCCTTGACCACGGCCTAATCGCTTTTTATTTTTTGTTGTTCCTTTTGGTGACGATAACAGACCTAAATGATTTGACATTATGCTTAAAATCTTAATACTTTTAAAATTAATTAACCTCTTCAACCTTAACTAAATGACCGACTACCCTTAACATACCACGAACTTGTGGATTATCTTCCTTAATAGTTATGTATCCTGGTCTTCCAAGACCTAGTGCATAAATTGTTCGCTTTTGTTTTTCTAATCGATCAATTACACTATTAGTTTGCAATATCTTTAATTTAGCCATTTTCTTTGTAATTTTTAACTTTTTAATACTTTTGAAGTTTCAATACCTCTTCTGGAAGCAACCTGTGAAACATCTTGCAACATTTCTAAAGCCTTTAATGTTGCTTTAACTGCATTGTGTGGATTTGAAGATCCCAAACTTTTTGTCAAAACATCTTGTACTCCTGCAGCTTCCAATACTGCTCTAACACCTCCTCCAGCTATAACTCCTGTTCCAGGAGATGCTGGTTTTAACATTACTTTTCCAGCTCCAAATTTTCCTATAACTTCATGAGGTATTTTCCCTTCAAATACATTTACTTTAACTATATTTTTTTTAGCTGCATCGGTTGCTTTTGTTACTGCAATTGAAACTTCTGCTGCTTTTCCTAGACCAATTCCAATTGAACCGTTAGAATCACCAACCACAACAATTGCACTAAATCCAAATCGACGTCCTCCTTTAACAACTTTTGCAGTACGTCCTACATGAATTGTGTTCTCTTTTAAATTAGAATCTGTATTACGAGCTTTTGCCACTTTTTATAAATAAATTAATTGTTTCTTAATGAGATTTAAACTTGAATTCCACCTTCACGAATACCATCAACTACTGATTTAACTCTACCATGATAAAGGTAACCATTTCTATCAAAAACAGCATTTGTGATTGATTTCTCATTTAATCTTTGTGCTAATGCTTTACCAACAGCAATGTTCACACTTGAATCAGAATTGGATTTTAAATCATTAACCAAGGAATCGTTTAATGTTCCAGCAAATGCAATCGTTAAACCATTTGTATCATCTATTGCTTGAATATATATATGTTTTAAACTTCTAAATATAGTTACTCTTGGTCTTTCAGGAGTTCCAGATACTTTTTTCCTGATATGAATTTTTCTTCTTTTTAATCTAGTTGCTTTACTTTGTCTACTCATTATAATTTTTTATGATAATTCTTATAATTATTTGCCTTTACCAGCTGCCTTACCCGCTTTTCTTCTAATTTGTTCACCAGAATATTTTATACCTTTTCCTTTATATGGTTCTGGTGGTCTTAATGCTCTTATCTTTGCTGCAACTTGACCAACTAGTTGCTTGTCAATTCCTTTGATAACTATTTGTGTAGGTAGAGGAACTTCAACAGTTATATCAGTTGGTGGTGCAAAAACAATTGAATGAGAATATCCTAAATTCAATTGTAATAATTTACCTTTTAATTCTGCTCTATAACCAACTCCAACAATGTCTAATTGAGTTGAATAACCATCAGTTACTCCATGTACCATATTACTGATTAAAGTTCTAGTTAATCCATGTGCAGCACGACTTAATCTTAAGTCATCTATTCTAGTTACAGTTAATTTACCATCTTCTAAACTCAAAGATACATATGAACTTACAGACATTTGCAAAGTACCTTTTGGTCCTTTAACACTAATCATCCCAACTCCTTGATTAATAGTTACAGCATTTGGGATTTCTATTGGCTTCTTTCCTATACGTGACACTTGATATTATACTAATTTAAATTATCTGAAAAATTACTGAATTACCAAATATAACAAATAACCTCACCACCAATTTTTTTATAGCGTGCTTCTTTATCTGTCATTAAACCTTGAGAAGTACTAACAATTGCTAAGCCTAATCCATTTTTTACTCTTGGTAAATCTGAATATTTAGCATACTTACGTAAGCCTGGACGGCTAATACGCTTTAGCTCTATCATTGCTGATGATCCGTTTACATAACGAAGCATCAATCGTAATGTACCTTGAGGACCTTCGCTTAATTTCTCAAAATCTTCAATAAAACCTTGATTTTTAAGAATTTCTGCCATCTTAGCTTTTAGATTAGATGCAGGTATATCAACTGAACGATGACGTGCTGAAGCTGCATTGCGAATCCGAGTTAAAAAATCTGAAATTGGATCTGTCATAATCTATTTATGTCTACCTGTGTTCTGTTTGTTAATTGTTTATTTTACCAACTTGCTTTACGTAACCCTGGGATCTTACCTTCTAGTGCTAATTCACGTAATTGATTCCTACAAAGTCCAAATTTTCTATAATAACCTCTTGGACGACCTGTTAATGAACATCTATTTCGAATCCTATTTTTAGAACTATTTTTTGGTAATTTTTGTAAAGATTCATTATCACCAACTGCTTTATATTGAGCCCGAAGCTCAGCATACTTTTCTACCAATTTTTTGCGCTTAACTTCTCGCGCTTTTAATGCTTCTCTTGCCATTTATATTTATATTAATAATGTCTTGTTAAGTATTAATTTCCGTCACCTTCCTTCTTTCTAAAAGGGAAACCAAGTTCTTTTAATAAAGCAAAAGCTTCTAAATCAGTTTTTGCGTTTGTTACAAAAGTGATATCCATTCCATTTATTTTTGGAACTTTATCAATATTAATTTCTGGAAATATTATTTGTTCTTTAATTCCCAAAGAATAATTTCCTCTTCCATCAAATGATTTATCTGAAAATCCTCTAAAATCTCTTATTCGAGGAGATGCAATTGAAACGAATCTATCAAAAAATTCATACATTATTGCTCCTCTTAGAGTTACCATTGCGCCTATACCTTGCTTTTCACGTAACTTAAAGTTTGAAATCGCTTTTTTAGCTTTTGTAATAACTGGTTTTTGTCCAGAGATTTGTTGAATTTCATCAGCAGCACTTTGAACTAATTTTGCATCACCAGTTGCATCACCAACACCTCTATTTATCGAAATTTTAAGCAACCTAGGTGCTTGCATTACATTTTTGTATCCAAATTGTTTAACCATATTTGGTACAACTTTTTTTCTATAATGTTCAATAAATCTGGGCTTAACAGCTTCAGCTGTTACTTCAATTGCATTTTTTTCTTTAGCCATTTTTCAGAATAATAAGTTCTATTTATTTTTTAAGTTCAGCACCTGAACTTTTTGCAAAACGTATTCTAACAATCTTACCACTTTTCTCATCTTTCAATTCTTTTATGCCAACTCTTGTTGGTTCACCTGTTTTAGGATCTGATAACATTATATTTGAAGCATGAATAGGGAGCTCTTTATTATGTATTCCTCCATCAGGGAAGTTTGGATTAGCTCCTTTTTTATAACTACGTTTAACAACATTTACTCCTTCAAGAAGTACTCTATTATCCTTTGGATAAACTTCTAAAACTCTTGTTTTTTTCCCTTTATCATCTCCGGTAATTACGACTACATCATCACCTTTACGAATTAATGGAAGCTTGTATGATTTGTTCTTTCCTTTCATCTTTTAAAAATAAAATACAAAATTAAATATCTTCTTGATTATAAAACTTCCGGTGCTAAAGAAACAATTTTCATATAACTTTTTTCACGCAATTCACGTGCTACCGGACCAAAAATACGAGTCCCAATTGGGTCACCATTTGCATTTAATAAAACTGCTGCATTTTCATCAAATCTGATATAACTACCATCTTTACGTCTAGTCTCTTTTCTTGTTCGTACAACCACTGCTTTTTTTACCTCACCTTTTTTAACGTTACCACCTGGTATTGCTGTTTTAACAGACACTACAATAACATCACCTACCCCAGCGTATCTACGTTCATGTCCACCTAATATTCTAATACATCTAACTCTTCTTGCACCAGAATTATCAGCTACAACTAAATCACTTTCTTCTTGTATCATTTTATATAATAAATTTAAATTTTACTATGAAATTATAGAATAAAAACTGGAAGGTATATCCTTATTTAACTTTTTCAATTACAGCATCTAAAATCCATCTTTTGTTAGCACTTAAAGGTCTAGTTTCAATTATTCTTACAGTATCTCCAATTGAACAAATATTGTTTTCATCATGAGCCATAAACTTTTTTGATTGTTTCAAGTATTTATGATACAAAGGATGTTTTACTTTACGTTCTACTCTAACAACAATTGATTTTTGCATTTTATTAGATACAACTAATCCCTGCCTAACTTTACGATTAGAACTTATTGACTTTTCTGTTGTAGAGTTTTCTGTTGTGTTTATTATTTCTGACATAATATATTCCTTATAATAATTTAAAATAATTATTTCTGTAATTCACGTTCACGTAAAATAGTTTTCATTCTAGCCATATCGCGACGAACTGTACGAATAGTAGCATGACTTTCAAGTTGACCTAAAGTTTTTTTAAAACTCATTGTAACTAAATCAGTTTCATTTTTTTTAATTTGACTAACTATTTCATTAGTACTTAAATCTCTAATATCTTTTGATTTTGTCTGTTTCATCTATAATTAGTTAGTAATATAATTTATACTAAATCAACTCTTTTAACAACCTTTGTTCTTATAGGTAACTTATGACTTGCTAATCTTAAAGCTTCTAATGCAATGTCTGGAGAAACTCCATCAATTTCAAACATTATTCTGCCTGGCTTAACTACTGCTACCCAGAATTCAGGTGATCCTTTACCGGAACCTTGTCTTGTTTCTGCTGGTTTTTTAGTTATTGGTTTATCTGGAAATATCCTTATCCAAATTTTTCCATCACGTTTCATCTGACGATTTATAGCAATACGTGCTGACTCTATTTGTCTACTTGTTATCCATGCATCTTCCATTGCTTTTAAACCATATGATCCAAAAGCTACTGTTGCTCCACGATAAGATTTTCCAGATCTTCTCCCACGTTGGGTTTTACGATATTTTACTCTTTTTGGTAAAAGCATTTTTCAAAAATTTTCTAAAATTGAAACTAAATTAATCTAAGAATTTACACAACTAATCATTCTGATTCCCAATAACTTCTCCTTTACAAATCCAAACTTTAACACCTATAATTCCTTGTTTTGTTAGTGCAGTCGCGTAACCGTAATCTATATCTGCTCTTAAAGTATGCAATGGAATTCTACCCTCTTTATAACTATCTGTGCGAGCCATTTCAGCTCCACCTAATCTTCCATTCAAAATTATCTTGATCCCTTCAGCACCCATCCTCATTGTTGAAGCAATTGATTGCTTCATTGCACGCCTAAAAGAAATTCTCCCTTCAAGTTGTTGAGATATGTTTTCTGCAACTAAATAAGCATCAAGTTCAGGTCGTTTAATTTCATGAATTAAAATCTTAACATCTTTTTTGGTAATCTGGTGAAGCTCTTCTTCAAGTTGAGCTATTTCTTTACCAGATCTACCTATTACAACACCAGGACGAGATGTATGCAGCGTTAAACGCATTTGCTTTGCTGTACGTTCAATAACAACTCTGCTAACCCCAGCTTTTTTAAGACGATTCTTAAGGTACTTACGCACCATCATATCTTCAGTTAACTTTTCAGCAAAATTATTTTCATCATACCAATTCGCATCCCATGAGCGAATAATTCCTAATCTAAGTCCAATTGGATGTGTCTTTTGTCCCAAAATATTGTATCAGTTTTTATGTTTAAATTTACTTTGAGCTAACTATTATAGTTATATGATTTGAGCGCTTTCTCATTCTGTAAGCTCTACCTTGAGGAGCAGGTAACATTCTTTTCATTGTAATTCCTTGATTTACAAAAGCTTCTTTAACATATATTCTATCTGCATCAACTTTACCGTTTTCATCTTTATTCATCAAATTTGAAACTGCAGATCTCAAAGTTCTTTCTGCATCTATTGAAGCGTGATTTTGAGTGAATTTCAAAATACTAAGTGCTTCGTTTGCGTTTTTGCCACGTATCAAATCAATAACTAATCTCATTTTTCTTGGAGATGATCTGATATTTCTTGTTAATGCTTTAGCCTCCATTTATTTATACGATGTTCTTTACTTTATTACTATTTAAATTTATTAATTTTACAAGTTCAATAAAAACTATCTCTTATTTCCTGAATGACTTCTAAAAGATCTTGTTGGAGCAAACTCCCCTAATTTATGACCAATCATACCATCAGATACGAAAACTGGTATGAATTTATTTCCATTATGTACTGCAAAAGTATGACCTATAAAATCAGGAGTTATAGTACAAGCTCTAGCCCATGTTTTTAAAACTTTTTTTTGGTTTTGAGCATTTAACTCAGTAATTTTCTTTGCAATGTTATGATCTATATAAGGACCTTTTTTAAGCGATCTAGCCATGTATAATTAATAGATAAAATTATTCTAAAATGTATTATTTATTTGCGTGCCTACTCTTAACTATATACTTATTGTTAAGATTTTTCTTCTTTCTTGTTTTCTGACCCTTTGCATACAATCCCCAAGGAGACCGAGGATGCTGACGTCCACCTCCAGATTTAGAAGCTCCTTCACCACCTCCCATCGGGTGATCTATTGGATTCATTGCCATACCTCTAGTTTGTGGTCTAACACCTTTCCATCTTGTTCTACCTGCTTTTCCCCATGATATATTTTCGTGATCACCATTACTAACCTCTCCAATACATGCATAACAATTGTCACGAATTAATCTTGTTTCCCCAGAAGGTAATCTTAATTGAGTAAAACCAGCATCTCTTGAAGCTACTTGAGCTGAGGAACCTGCAGATCTACACATTTGAGCTCCCTTACCAGGTTTAATCTCTATATTATGAACAAAAGTCCCTAATGGAATTTTTCCAACTAAACAAGCATTTCCTACTTCAAATTCCACATCTGGTCCTGCAACAATTTTAGTCCCTACTTTCAAGCCTTCAGGAGCTATAATATATCTTTTTTCATCATCTGTATATTGAACTAAAGCAATACGAGCTGTACGATTTGGATCATATTCTATTGTTAAAACAACTGCTTCAACTCCAATTTTATTTCTTTTGAAATCAATTACTCGATATCTTCTTTTGTGTCCTCCACCACGATGACGTGAAGTTATTCTACCTGTATTATTTCTTCCTCCATGCTTTTTAATCGGTTCAAGCAAAGACTTTTCAGGTTTTGAAGCAGTAATTTCCTCAAAAGTTGAAGTTGCGTAATACCTTCTAGCAGGTGTATATGGTTTTGAAAAACGGATTCCCATTATTTTATCCTAAATCAGCTTGTTAGTTTACTTATTATTTAAACACTTTCACCTAAAATATCCAAAGTTTGACCCTTTGCAACAGTAATAATTGCTTTTTTTCTCCAATTAGTTTTACCTGAAATGACACCTGCTTTTGTAAAAATAGATTTCTTTTTTGGTTTAACTGTAATTGTATTAACTGATTCCACTTTAACGTTATACATCTCTTCGATAGCCTTTTTAATCTCAATCTTATTTGCAGATGGAACTACTTCAAAAGTATATTTCCCCATCCCATTTAATTTTGTATTTTTTTCAGACAATATTGGTCTTTTTAATACTTTTCTCATCGTTATAATATTTCTGAATTTATGAAAGTTGTTGTTTCAAAGTATCAATTGCACTTTGCTCTATCACTAAAATTTGATTATTTAGTAACTCATATGTAGAGGCGTTACCTGCTTCAGTAATAAGACATTTAGGAACGTTTCTTCCTGAATAATATACATTTTCTGAAGTTTTAGATACTAATATCAGCGATTTTTTTCCTGCAGGATTAATAGCTTTTAAAAAATTAGCAAAATTCTTTGTTTTCTTCTCCTGAAAATTAAGGTCTTGAATTACGATAATTTCATTACTTTTTACCTTTAATGCTAATGCAGATCTGCGAGCAAGTTGACGCATTTTTTTTGGCATATCTTGACGATAATCTCTTGGCTTAGGACCATGTATATTACCACCACCTACCCAAACACCAGAACGATTAGATCCAGCTCTAGCTCCTCCACGACCTTTTTGCTTCCATGGTTTTCTACCACCACCACGAACTTCCCAACGAGCTTTTACTTTACTAGTTCCTTGTCTTTGATTAGCTAAATACATCTTTACTGCTTGGTGCATTACTGCTGTATTTGGTTCAATACCGAAAACTTCTTCTGGTAAATCAATTGAACCTACTACTTTACCAACTATATCTAAAATATTTGTATTCATCTCTTAATTTATTAATTCTTAACTTAATTTAACTCTTGCGCACTTCAACATATGCTTGAGGTGCTCCTGGAATTGATCCTTTAATTACTAAAATATTTTTATCAGAAAGTAACTCAACAACTTCTAGATTACGAACTGTTGTCTTCTTACCACCCATTCTTCCTGCCATTCTAGTTCCTGGAAATACTCTTGAAGGATAACTTGATCCTCCAATTGAACCTGGATGACGTTGTCTATCTGATTGACCGTGAGTTTGCATACCTACACCCCTAAAATGGTGACGTTTCATAACACCTTGAAAACCTCTACCTTTACTATCGCATGTAATATGTACTTTTTCTCCCTTAGAGAAAATGTCACCGACATTTATTACATCGCCTGTTTTGTATGAAGAAATATCAAAAGATCTAACCTCTTTAATTAAATTAGCTAATCCATCTCCTGATTTACTTGCGTGTCCTATATCTGCCTTTGTAGCTCGACTCTCTTTTTTAGTACCAAAACCTAATTGCAATGCTTCATAACCATCGTTAGCAATTGTTTTCACCTGCATTACTTTACATGGACCCAATTCTATTAATGTACAAGGTATGTAAACACCTTGTTCACTATATATACCGGTCATCCCTATTTTTTTTCCTATTAGTGCAGACATTATTTATTTATTTTATTTAAACTTTTTTAATTAAAACCTTTTCTAATTAAAATTATTACACTTTAATTTCAACTTCAACTCCAGCAGGTAATTCTAATTTCATTAGAGAATCAATTGTTTTTGGAGTAGAATTTAAGATATCAATCAATCTTTTGTGAGACCTCTGTTCAAACTGTTCACGAGATTTTTTATCAACATGAGGCGATCTGTTTACTGTATAAATCGCTTTCTTCGTTGGTAATGGAATTGGTCCAGATACAACTGCACCAGTTTGTTTTACAGTTTTAATTATTTTTTCAGCTGATTTGTCAATCAAGTTATGATCATAAGATTTTAACTTGATTCTGATTGTTTGTGTACTCAATTTGATGATTCTTATATATTTTCAATTAACTACTGAATAAACAGAAGTATTATAAAACAGAAACTAATAAAATTTAATTTTGATATTCTGAATAATTTCTTTTTGCTTCGCAGTTCTATTAAGCTTTGATAAAACAATGTAGCATTTTATCTAAAAAGAATAAAATTGATTTCAACGAGTTTACTAACTTTACACTGCGCTCTTGTCATTTCGCGTTCTCTATTTATATAGGTCGGATAGAGCTGCCGAGAAGACTTTGAAACCAAAAAAGGAAAACCTAAATTTCAGAGCCGCGAATATATGAATAAGAATTTAATTAGAAAAACTTTTTTTAAATATAATTCTATTTTTTTTTTACAATTTTAAAAATTAATAATTTATCATAACTTGCGAATTATTATTAAACACTTTTTTATGAAAATCAGAAAATTATTCTTTGTAATAATTGTTGTATTTCTTTATCCTTTAAATCAGTATTCTCAACAGTTGGATATAAATAAACCTCCAGTTCCAGAAACCAATTCTAATTATATATACCCTTCATATGTTGAATATAATTTAAGAAATGGTTTAAAAGTATTTTTTATAAAAACGGACAAACCGTTAGCAACTATTAATGTAATGGTCAATGGTGGGAAATTGTCTGAAGAACTTGTTGGTACATCTGAGGTTTTAGTAAATCTAATTTTATTAGGATCTAAAAATAATTCTTCTACAAAATTTCAAAATGAAATTGATTTTAATGCTATTGATTTAAAAGCTCAAGTAACCGATGATGCATTTATATTTAATGCAAAATCCTTAAATAGAAATTTTAGAAAATTATTATCCCTTGTTTCAGAGTCAATTTCTAAACCTGCTTTCAATATTAAAATTTTTGAAGAGTATAAGAAGTATTACTCATCATTATTAATTACAAATACAGCAGATGCTGATTACTTATCCAAAATTGGAACAAATAAATTATTATTTGGTGAAACAAATCTTGGCAATATACTTTCTCCTGAACTAATTGATTATATGCAGATTGATGATGTTAATAAACTATATGAAGAAAATTTTTCATCTAAAAACTCTTCAATTGCTATTACTGGTAATTTTAATAAAGATCAATTATTAAAAGATTTAGAAGCAACCTTTGGAAATTGGAAAGTTGGTGAAAAAGTACTTTATGACAGACCAAGTTTTCCTGAATTTAAAGGGGGTGAAATTTTAATAATTGACAAACCAAATTCTGTTCAAAGTACCATTAAAGCTATTGGTTCTGGATTTAAATTTGACGATTCTTTGCGGATTAAATCAATTCTTTTAAATAATATAATTGGTGGTGTGAGTTTAAATAGCAGGCTTTCAAAAAACTTACGTGAAAAAAATGGTTATACTTATACTCCAACTTCTGAATTTTCAACAAATAGATTTACTAGTAACTTTATTACAAACGCTGAAGTAAGTAATATCCATACAGCTGATTGTATTAAAGAAATGCTATTTGAGTTTAATAAAATTCAGTTTGATTCATTATCAAAAGAAGAACTTAGCAGATTCATTAATTCAACTATTGGGAATTTTTATATAACATTAAAAAAGCCTGAAGAATACATCTCATTACTTCAGTCTTCATTCTTTTATAACATTCCAAAGGAATTTTATGCAAATTATATTGATATTATAAAGAGTATTACTTCTAATGATATTATTCAAGTTGCAAGAGATATTTTTAGAATGAATGCTGTATCTTTTGTCGTTGTTGGGAAATCGTCTGAGATAATACCTCAATTAGAAAACATAACTCAAAAGATATCTGTATATGATAAAAATTTATTGCCTATTAAAGTAGGTCCAAGATCTGAATCAAATTCAATTGCTAGGGACATTTGGTTTAAAATGTTAGATTCACTTGGAGGGGTTGACAAACTACATAGAATAAAATCTTTGAAAACTTCAGGAAATTTAATTTATAGTTCAAATATGATGTCTCATCCTTTAAAAGGTGAATATGTAAAAATTCAAACTATTCCATTTAAACAATATGAATTAATAGATTTAAAATTGTTTAGAATTGAATCTTTTTTAAATGAGAATGGAGGCTTTAAAGGAGAAGTAGGAAATATTACACCACTCACAAATGGGGAATCTAATATTTCTAAAACAATTGAACAGATTATTCCTGAAGCCTATTTATTAAATAATGATGCTCAATTAGAGTTTATTGGAAAAGTAAAAGTTGGAAAGAATAAAGAGAATTTTATTATTGATTTAAACTACCCTCGAATAGATATAGTTATAAGGTATGTTATTGATTCTGAAACATTTTTACCAATTTCTAAGACAATTAATGATAGCATTAAAACGAAATTTGATGATTGGAAATATTTACCGATACTAGGTATTAAACTCCCCCATTCTATTGAAATTAATCAATCTAAACTTGTTAAAATGAATATTTTTGACATTAGGTATGAAGCAAATATAGACTTAGATGAAAGAATCTTTTATCCAAAGTAATTTTGATTTTTATCAATAATTTTTTTTTAATATATTATCATCTTATTAACTTAAAGTTGTAGTTTTAAAAAAGATAAAATCAAAACTTAAAAAATGAAATCATTTAAAATTTTAACAGTTATAATTCTTTGTTTGAATTACTGCATTTCTATTGCTCAAACAGATACAAATAGAAACCTGAAATTAAACCCCTCAATTTCAAAAATATATATTCTCGAAATAAAGAATGAAGTTGATTTAGCAATGTCAATGTATGTTAAAAGGGGAATTTTAGAGGCTGAAAATAATAATGCAAATGGAATACTACTTCATATAAATACATTTGGCGGAAGGTTAGATGCTGCAACCGATATTAAAGATGCATTGTTAAACACTAAGATAAATGTTTATTCTTTTGTTGATAAAAGAGCCATAAGTGCTGGTTCACTTATTTGCCTGACTGCAAAAAAAATTGCTATGTCACAAGGATCTTCAATTGGAGCTGCAACCCCAGTACTTGGTGATGGAGTTAAAGCCTCAGAAAAAGTAGTTAGCTACATGAGGGGAGAAATGAGGTCAACTGCACAAAAGAATAATAGAAACCCAATTATTGCTGAGGCAATGGTTGATGAAAATATTAGTTTGAATGATTCTTTAAAAAAAGTTGGACAACTTTTAACATTAACCACAGATGAAGCAGTTGGTGTTGGTTATTGCGATACAGTTGCAATTGATATAATCGATGCATTAAATAAATTTGGTGTTAATAATTCAGTTTTAGTTAAAGTTGATTCTAGTTGGGATGAAACTTTAATTAGAATAGTAACTAAGCCATTTGTAAATTCTTTATTAATTATGCTTGGTTTAGGTGGACTTTTTTATGGTATAAAAACTGGACACTTTGGTGTTATAGCAGCAGTAGGGTTTTTATCATTAGCTCTATTTTTTGGGGCTCAATATATTGTTAAACTTACAAATGTTATTGAAATTGCTATGTTTGTTGTTGGTGTATTATTGCTCATACTAGAAATTTTTATTATTCCAGGTGTTGGTGTAACTGGCTTTGCAGGTGTTTTACTGGTTATATCCTCAATATTTTTAGCTATGTTAGGGTCTTTTAATTTGGTTGATTCTAATACTTTAAAGGGTCCTATTTATAGTCTTGCAGGTGGATTTGTTGGATTTTCTATTATAATATATTTTATAATAAAGTATATGCCAACTTCAAAAGCATTTGGAATGTTAACATTGCAAACTGTACAAAGTTCTAAAGATGGATTTTTAGCTGTTGAAGACTTTAAAAGCATGATTGGTAAGTCTGGCATTGTAATTTCTACACTTCGTCCTGCTGGTGTTGCTATGTTTGATTCTAAAAAATATGATGTAGTTTCTGAAGGAGATTTTATCAACAAAAAGGAGAAAGTTGAAATAATTCAAATTGAAGGTAGAAGGATTGTTGTTAGAAAAAATATTCCTTTTTAATTTGACATATCAGCCTAATAAAATTAACTATTAAAAAATATTCGAGAAATTTTCAACTTTTTCAAACAAAGTAAAGATTTTTATCTGATTTAAATAATATTCAATGAGATTAATTCACATAATTTTCCTATTGTTTTTGGTACATACAATAAAATGTTATTCTCAATCTACAACCAATTTTAAACCAATTTGTATTGTTGATTCTATTTATTATATTACTGATGAAGTATTTGATACATCTGGAATTGATTTGCCAATAGCAGGACCATTTTTAAACAAACTTCATGTAACAACTAAAATAAAAACAATACGATACAGATTGACTTTTTCTGAAGGAGATACGTTAAATCAGAATATTATAGATGAAACTGAAAGTGCTTTAAGAGGAGTAGGAATTTTTTCTGAAATTAAAATTACACCAATTTTAAAAAAATCTGAAAAATCTGATAATGATATTACTCATAGTGTAGTTGAAGTTAAAACTCGTGATGGATGGTCAACTCAATTAGCTTTTAGTTTTGATGTTGGAGGTGATAATGAAACTTATAAATTTTCTTTGAGAGAAATTAATTTATTAGGTTTAGGAACCGAGTTAAGTTTAAATAATGATTATACCACTGTAAACTCTAAAGGAATGGGATATGGAATATCATTTAAAGATCCTAATCTATTTGGTTCTAGGAACTCATTAGACGGTTTATTTTATACAAATCAATTTGAGAATACAATTAATCTAAACTTTTTAAAACCATTTTATTCAGATAAAGCAACAGAATCTTATAAAATTTCAACTAGTTACTTTAAAGGAAATAACTTTTTCTATACTCCTGATCCAATAAAAACTAAAAGACTATCCATACCAGCAACATTTTCTGGGCTTTCTGGTTGGTATGCAATTTCTAGTGGTGAAAATGATTTGTTTAGAACCGCTGGTTCTTTATCTTTTAGAGGCTCTTCTAGAGACAGTAGCTGGTCTCCATGGTATCCATTTGAAAATTCTATTCAATTATTTGGTGGCATTTCATCAACTAGAAGAAAGTTTATTCGCATTCCAAATGTTGAAAGTTTTGGATTATCACTTGTTCAAATAGGTGGATTTGGTCAAGTTACTTTGGGAAAAATTATTCCAATTAATAATGGGTTAGATAATGGCTTGTATATTGGTGCTGGAGTATCTCAGTCTTTTTATAAAAACAATTTTTATACTTTTATTGGAATTGAATCTGGAACTTCTTTATCTGGGAAAAAATCTAATATGACAATTGCAAGAACTTCTTTAAAAACAATATATTCTTTTAATAATTATAATTCAGTAGTTTTAAATTTTAATACATCAAACGTATGGAATTGGGATAAATACTTAGTTCAAAGATTAGATAACGGTAAAGGATTAAGAGGTTATGAATTATATTCTTTAGTTGGGGATAATAAAATAAATGCAAGTTTTGAATATAGATTTTTCCCAGATATAAAATTCTTATTCTTTACATTTGGTACAGTAGCATTTTATGATATTGGTTCAGTATGGACTCAGGGTACAAAAATAATAAATACTAAATGGCATTCAAGTGCTGGTTTGGGTTTAAGATTCACAAACTTATCTAGTCCTGTTGGTTTAGGTGTTATCAGGTTAGAAATACCTTTCAATTTTGATAAAGATAAATTAGGTCAATTAATAATATCAACTGAACAGCCATTTGATCTATTTGGGAAATTAGATTTTCAACCCCCTGCTCCTTTTTTAGTGAATTAAATTGTAGAAATTTAAAGTAACTAGTAATAAAAAAAGTGGCAGCAAATTTATATATTGCTGCCACCTGCTCCCACAGCATTTTTAAACGGAACTCCAACCCGAATAAAACTAATACAAAATACGAAATCAAGTACAATTACTAATCATTCAATCATTAATATTTTGTAAATATATGATACCATTTTGGTTATTTTGTTTCACAATAAATTTTAAAAAATGAATTTTAATAAAAAAGAATTGTTAGAAGTAGCAATTAATGCAGCAAATAAAGCTGGAGTATTGATAAAATCTAGATTTGGAGGTGAAATGGATATTAAATTTAAAGAAGGTGTTTATAATTTAGTAACTGAAATGGATATTGTAAGTGAAAATTTAATTAAAGAAATTATTAATACAAAATACCCTAACTCAAAATTCTTGGCTGAAGAATCTGGTGGTGTTTCGGATCTAAAAGATTTAACTTGGGTTATTGATCCTATAGATGGTACTGTAAATTATGCCCATGGAATTCCAATTTACTCGATTTCTATTGCAGCAGTTAATGATAATAAATCAATTGTTGGTGTTGTATATAATCCAGAAACAAATGAGATGTTTACAGCTATTCAAGGAGAAGGTGCATATTTAAATGGAAATAGATTAAGTGTTAGTAATTCTGATAATATCAATAATTCGGTATTAGTTACAGGGTTTCCATATAATATCTCAGATAATCCATATAATTGTATAGGTGCTTTAAACCATATGTTAAAATTAGGAGTTCCTATTAGAAGATTAGGTTCAGCAGCATTAGATTTAGCTTATACAGCTGCAGGAAGATTTGAGGCTTATTGGGAAGTTACTTTAAATGAATGGGATGTGGCTGCTGGAATACTGTTAGTTATTGAAGCAGGTGGTGTTGTTGAATCATATTCTAATGAATCAAATGATAACTTTATAATAACTGATAAATTGTTAGCATCAAATGGTAAAGTTAATAATCAAATGAAAGAAATTTTAAGATTGTATTAGCCTTCACCACTTAAAAAAAATAATTATTTTTTTATTTAAAATATTATTCTTAGTTTTGCTACTCAAATAACATTTTTTTCATTAGCGGTATTTTTGGGTAATTATCCAATAAATGCCAAATTATTTTTTATCATGAACATTTACGTAGGAAACCTCAGTTGGGGTGCATCAGAACAAGATCTTTTCCAAGCATTTTCAGCTTATGGAGAAGTAGTATCAGCTAAAATTGTTACAGACAAAATTACAGGTCGTAGTCGCGGTTTTGGTTTTGTTGAAATGGCTAACAATGAAGACGGTCCAGCAGCAATCGAAGGAATGAATGGTCAAGACATTCAAGGTCGTTCAATTAGTGTAAACGAAGCTAGACCAAGAAACTAAGTTACATTGAAATTCAAGTTCTTTATTGAAAATAAATTTCTTTAGTTACTTTAAACGCTCTTCAATTATTTGAAGAGCGTTTTTTTATCTATTTACTATTTGTAATAAATATTTTTTATTTTGAGATATCAATTAATTCTTATATTTGTTAATCAATTATCTATCATTAGAAGTGTAGTAAATTATACTGTTTATTATACAAAATTTAATTAATTTATCATGAATATTTACGTAGGAAACCTCAGTTGGGGTGCATCAGAACAAGATCTTTTTCAAGCTTTTTCAGCTTTTGGGGAAGTGGTATCAGCTAAAATTGTTACAGACAAAATTACAGGTCGTAGTCGTGGCTTTGGCTTTATTGAAATGGCTAACGACAATGAAGGTAAGGCAGCAATTGAAGGCATGAACGGACAAGATATACGTGGTCGTGAGATTACCGTTAATGAGGCAAGACCAAGAAACTAAGTTACATAGAAATTCTATTTTATTTTTGAATATAAATTTCTTGTATTATTTTTATGCCACTTGATTAATTTTAAGTGGCTTTTTTATTACTAATTATTTTAGCTCTAATCATATTAGACTTAGCAGTAATTGTTAAATCAGAAAATACTTTAGATTTATATTTTTCATAAGCAACAATACCTATCATAGCTGCATTATCAGTACTATAAATTGGTTTTGTAGTAAAAAATTCAATGTTCTTTTTTTTACAATTTATACTCATTAAATTCTTTAATCTTGAGTTTGCAGAACAACCGCCAACAACAACAATTCTTTTATTTCCTAAAATTTTACATGACTTTAATGTTTTCTTTATTAGAGTTTCTACAATTGCTTCTTGATAACTTGCACAAACATCATACAAATTCTGATCTGTTAAGAGTTGATTATCAAAATTATCCCTTAAAAAATATCTAAGAGCAGTTTTAATTCCACTAAAACTAAAATCTAATCCTGGTTTGTTTGTTAAAGGTCTTGGAAAATTGTATTTTAATGGATCTCCCTTTTTAGACAGTTCATCAATCATGGGTCCACCTGGATATCCTAATCCCAACATCTTTGCTCCTTTATCAAAAGCTTCTCCAGCAGCATCATCTCTGGTAGCACCTAATAATACATACTCACCAATTCCTTTAACATCATATAACAATGTATGCCCACCTGAAGCAACTAATCCAACAAAAGGAAATTCAACTTTGTTATCTATTAATACAGAAAGTAAATGGGCTTCAATATGATTTACTGAAATAAGAGGAATGTTTAAAGCAACTGATAACCCTTTTGCAGAGTTAACTCCAACTAAAAGAGATCCAACTAAACCTGGTTCTGTAGTAACTGCAATAGCATTTAAATCTGATAATTTAATTGATGAATCTTGAAGAACCTTTTTCAATGCAAATCCAATAACTTTCAAATGGGTTCTTGATGCCAATTCTGGAACTACACCACCCCATTCATTATGCTCTTTTTGGGAAGAAATAAATAAAGAAACAACCTTACCATCAACAACTACTGAGGTTGATGTATCATCACAAGAAGTTTCAATAGCAAGGATATTAACCAATTGATTATACTAAATTATAAATTAAAATTATTGGTTTTCATTTTTAAATTATTTATGATTAAACATCAAAAATATTTTTAATCTTATTATGAATATTATCAAAACCACCATTACTCATAACAACAACTACGTCATTTATTTTTAAAGTTTCTTTTAAATAATCAACAATACTTTCTGAATTTTTAAGGTAAAATGCTTCTTTACCTTTTGAATTCAAATCATCTATTATTTTTTTGGGATTTAATCTTTTATCTTCACTTAATTCATCTAATCTATCTATTTCTGAAAGAATTATTAAATTCGAATCATCAAAACAATCAACTAATTCCTTTTGAAATATATTCCTGCGTGTTGTATTTGATCTTGGCTCAAATACTGCAATAATTTTTTGATTAGGATGTTTAACTCTTAATGCCTTTAATGTTGCTTTTATTGCTGTTGGATGATGTGCAAAATCATCATAAAAATTTATACCACTATAAATACCTTTAAGTTCTAATCTGCGTTTAGTATTAACAAATGAAGCAAAAGCTTTATTAATAGTGTTATAATCTATTCCATGTTTCCTTGAAATTGCAATAACAGCAAGAGAATTTTTGACATTAAATTCACCTAACAAATTCAATTTAATTTCAAATTGAAAAATATCATTGAAATACAAATTATAAGTAGAATCTTTATCTGAATAAACTATATTTTCAGCTCTCCAATTACAATTAGCTGATAAACCAAATGTTTGAATTTCTGTATATGAATTTTCAATAACTTCAAGAGCATTCAAATCTTCTCCATTACAAACTATCAAACCATTAGAAGGTACAATATTAACTAGTCTTTTAAAAGATAATTTTATTTCATCTAAAGAACTAAAAATATCAGCATGATCAAATTCAACATTATTAATTATTAAATCACTAGGCAAATAATGAATAAACTTTGATCTTTTATCAAAAAATGAAGTATCGTATTCATCACCTTCAATTATTAAATATTCACTTAATTTATTGTATTGCCATCCAACTCCATAATTACCAAGAGCACCACCGATAATAAAATTTGGTATAAAATTTGAATTATCGAATACCCAAGCTAATAGTGAGGAAGTTGTTGTTTTTCCATGAGTTCCTGTTACTACTATAGAGTTTAATCCTTGTATAATTTCATGTTTTAATAGCTCACTCATTGAAGTGTAGCACAATTTATTATTCAAAACAAATTCAACTTCACAATTGCCGCGTGATAATTTATTTCCAATGACTATTAAATCTGGGTTAACTATATTTTTCTCTGAGAATCCTTCAAATAAAGTAACTCCTTCATTAATTAATATTTCACTCATAGGTGGATACATATTTTGATCGCTACCAGTTACAATATGTCCTTTTGACCTCATCATAAGTGCAACATTCCCCATTGCTGAACCACAGATTCCTATAAAATGGATTTTCAAATTATTATTTTATTTAAGTTTTGAATCTATCATAATCCATTAAAAAAATACCGCAATGTAAAAAAAAAATACATTGCGGTTTATATTATTCTGAAACAAAAATTTATTTAATCACACCACCAATCGATATAGAAACTTCTTGTAATAACCTTGTTAACATACCTAATGAATTTCCAGCTGTACCAACCAAAGGACCAAAAAAGTTTGGTAAACCTAGCAAAACAGATGCAACTGCAAAAACTCCTAAAACACCTAAAGTTGAATTATTGAAGGAAATTGGAGTTGTATCTTCATTTTTTTCTAGATACATAACTTTTATAACTCTTACATAATAGTATAAAGAAATTACAGAATTAATTACACCAACAACAGCTAACCAAAGCCAACTGCTTCCAGCTTGTATTACAGAACTGAACAAAAAGAATTTAGCTACAAAACCAGATGTTGGGGGTAAACCAACTAATGATATCATAAGTGCAACAATAAAACCACCAATAATTGGTACCTTGGGTCCTAAACCTTTAAAATCTTCAATTTCCTCAGAACCTATTTGTTCCGCAATTTTCTGAATCCCGAAAAATGCACCTAAATTCATTACTAAATAAATAGCCAAGTAAAACATAATTGCAGAAATTCCAGCAGGTGTACCAATAGCCAATCCCATTAACATATACCCTGCATGAGCAATTGATGAATATGCTAATAATCTTTTTAAATTAGATTGTTGAAGAGCTGCTAAATTACCCAAGGTCATTGTTAAAACAGCAATTCCAGCTATTATTGGTTTCCAGTTAAAAACCTCTATAGCAGTTGGGTAAGCAGTAACTATAAATCTTATTAATGCAGCAAACCCAGCAGCTTTAGATGCAACAGATAGGAACGCAGTTACAGTTATTGGAGAACCTTCATAAACATCTGGAGTCCAAGCATGAAAAGGAGCAGCTGAAATTTTGTAACCTAAACCAGTTAAAATCATAATACTTGAAAGTCCTAATGTGCTTATCATTGCACCACCTTTAACAGTACTTAACATCATATTTATTTCTGAATAGTTAAGTGAACCTACCATTCCATAAATCAAAGATATTCCAAACAACATAACACCAGATGCAACACCTCCATAAATAACATACTTCATGGCTGCTTCTGTTGATCTTGGTACTTTCTTTGTAAACCCAACTATTGCATATGAACTCAAAGATAGAACTTCAATTGCAACATACATCAATAATAAATCATTTGCACCAACTAATAAGAACATACCAAAAGTCATGCTAATTAATAAAGTATAATATTCTCCTAACCTAGGTGCTCCATCTTGATCTAATTCTTTAGATAAAAATGAAAATAATGTAACAATGGCAGCACATATAGAAATAAGAACTTTAAAATATATTGTAAAATTATCGACTACAATAATTCCAGCTCCATCTTTCTGCCAAGTTTGTTTAAATAGCCATTCACCTAAAAAAGAATTATTGGTAAGAGATTTTTGATCAAAAACAAAATAGGCAGTTAGAATAAAAGTAATTAATGCAATTACTCCTACAATTTTTTTGTTTGATAAAAAAGAATCTGCTAATACTGCTAATAAACAACCACAAGCTAACAAAAGTTCTGGCTTAAAGTTGAATAAAGTTGTAATTATAGAAGTAAAATCTATGTTCATTATGAACTATAATATTTATTAAAAAGAATCAAATTTAGAACCTAGCAAAAATCAACAAAGAATGAAATCAAAAAATTATCTTAAAAATTTACTTTAAAAAAGAAGTCTGAAATAAAACATCATATTATAAATTACAACATAAATAATTCATTATACGATATTGTAATAATTTACTTAATTAAATTAACAGCTGTTTGAGTTACTTGTGGTGCACTTTGTTGAACAAAAGTTACTAAAGCATTACAACTTGAATTCATCATATTTAAAATTGGTGAAGGCCAAATTCCTAATGCAACAGTTATCAAAGTAAGTGGAATCAACATTAACCATTCTCGTTTATCCATATCAGGTAATAGTTTTTCCCATTCTTTTGTTTTTAAAGTTCCCAAAAATACCCTTTGTAATAACCAAAGCATATAAGCTGCACCTAAAACAACACCTAGTAATGAAAATATTGTCCAGATTCGTGTATATTCATTTTTCCAAGCGCCTATGAATACAAATGATTCACTCCACCAACCAGACAAACCTGGCAGACCTAACGCTGCAAAAAAAGCTATTGCAACAATGAAAAAATATCCAGGCATTATGTTCGCTAATCCACCAAATTTATCTATAGTTCTATCATGAACACGGTCATAAACAACACCAACTAACAAGAATAGCATTGAAGTAATAGTTCCATGGTTAAACATCTGAAATACAGCACCACTAAACCCTATTGTATTCATAGATGCTAAACCTAATAGAACATAACCCATATGTGATACTGAAGAATAAGCAATTAGCTTTTTCATATCTTTTTGAGCCATAGCACAAAATGCTCCATATACAATACCAACAAAACCAAATATCGCTATTGACTGCATAACTCTTGGGTCAGAAGCCGCATCAGGAATTATTGAAAAACAAATTCTAAGCATTCCATAAGTACCTAATTTTAAAAGAACACCTGCAAGGATAACTGAAATTGGGGTTGGTGCTTCAACATGAGCGTCAGGCAACCAAGTATGGAATGGGAACATAGGTACTTTAATTGCGAACCCAACAAATAATGCGATAAAAGCCCAAAGCCGCATATCCGTTAAAGCAAATTTTCCAGCAACAGCAGGGGCAAGGATACTACCAGGTATATAATTTGCAGGATTCATCATTGCTAACATATCGAATGTATGTACTATTTCTTTACCAGTCCCAACATTTGATGAGTAATATAATCCAATGATTGCTAAAAGCATGAATACAGAACCAGCCAATGTATATAAAAAGAATTTTATAGCAGCATATTCCCTTCTAGGTCCACCCCAAACTCCAATAAGAAAATACATTGGTAATAACATAAGTTCCCAAAATACATAAAACAAAAAGAAGTCAAGTGAACAGAAAGTTCCCATAACTCCAGTATTTAATAGAAGCAACAATGCAAAATATCCCTTTTGGTTTTTACCAATTGTAAATGAACTTAAAGTTGCAACACAAAATACAATTGATGTTAGTAAAATCATTGGCATTGATAAACCATCTACCCCAAAGAAAAAATCAATATGAAGTTTACCTAAAACACCAGTGTTTAAATCTAACCATGGAATTTTAGTAACGAATTGCATACTTTTTGGATCATTAATTCCACCTAAAGAATTATCGAATGCTTTCCAAAGAACTAACGAAAGAACCAATTGCAAAACAGTAATACCTAATGATGTATAACGAATTGCAGATGTTGAATTTTTAGGAAGTGCAAGAACAACCACCATGCCTAATAAGGGCAATAGAGCAGTTAATAATAAAATTGTACTGTTGTCCATTTACTTAATTATCGATATATAAATTAAACTATTTTTTTAATCTTAAAAACTATTCTTATTAACAAATTTTCTAATCAACTTCAAAAACTTTTCACTAATAATTTATCTTATTTTTCACTTTTTCGTATTTACAAAAAACATAAAATCACTTTTTATAAAACCTTCTTCCATTAAATCATCTTCAGTGTTAAATAGCTTAGAGATCAATTCGCGTGTTTCATTATCATTTTCTTCTAAAAAATTATGAGCTATATCTAATTAATCGAATTCTAAGTTTAAAATTTCAAATTACCTAAACAAAAAGAATAATAAAATTACTCCCAGCAAAATATAAACCAAATATGTTTGGATTCTTCCAGTTTGAAATTGGCGCATAATCAAACCTAAGAATTGAGTTAATCCGCCAATAAAATTAACCAATCCATCTATAACATACTTATCAAACCCACCAATAGCAACTCCAACTCCACGGGTTACAGTTGCAACACCATTAACAATTCCATCAACAACATTTGTATCAAACCAAGCAAAAGCTTTCATTAACAATAAAGAAAATCCAACAGGAAATATCTTCTCATAAAAATTATCTTGATACCACCTATTATAAGAGAACGCTTGCAACCCTTTAGGAGCATCCCAACTTACTTGCTGACCAGTTGCATCTTTTTTACCATATTTAAAGAATGCAAATGCAATGCCACAACCCGCAACTAACAGAGATAACAAAGCAGGAATACTTGCAACGTGAGGAATACCAGTTGAATGAAGTTCATGTAATTTATGTTCAATAGCCTCTTGAAAAACTGCTAACTTACCAGATTCATTTTCGCCTTCTTTATTATGTGTTTCAATGGTATTATTTTCGGTACTTTTTGACTCTAAATCTTGTGAGATAAAATGTGGAGCACTAGAAGATGGTGTAACGTTTGTAGGAGTTTGAACCCAATTTTTCATAAACCAACCATCTCCAGGATTTAGTGGATTTGCACCATAAAACACCCATAATGATAATGAAGCTAAAATAATTAAAGGGGTTGTCATTACCTTTGGATTTTCTTTAATATGGTCATAAATATCTTGAGCTTTTGGTTTACCAAAAAATGTTAAAAATATCATTCTCCACATATAAAAAGCAGTAAGTCCAGCAACTCCATAACCTATAATAACAACATATTTAGCAACAGCACTTGAAGATAACGAGCCAAATGCCCAAGCTCCAGCTAATATCTCATCTTTTGACATATAACCACTAAACAAAGGAAGACCTGAAATTGCACAAGTTGCTAAAACACATGCAATAA
Source organism: Chlorobiota bacterium (assembly GCA_016700335.1). Lineage (NCBI taxonomy): Bacteria > Pseudomonadati > Chlorobiota > Chlorobiota bacterium. Next base: position 2,025,726 of record CP065014.1, read on the forward strand.
AAGTTATTCTCATTTTACCTTTCAAACCACCCATATTTCTCATGTCTTGTGGATCGCGAGAATGGTCATGGAGATGATGAAGAGAGTGATGCATTGCATGAATAACGGAACCTGAACATAAAAACATACAAGCTTTAAACATTGCATGAGTTACAAGATGAAATATGGCAGCTTGATATGCACCAACTCCAAGAGCCATAACCATATAACCTAATTGGGATACTGTTGAAAAAGCTAATACTTTTTTCATATCCCATTGCGTAAGAGCAATAGTTGCAGCAATGAAAGCGGTTGTAGCTCCAATAAAAGCTACAAACAACATTGCATCGCCAGTTAATAGTGGAAATATTCTTGCAGTTAAGTAAACTCCAGCTGCAACCATAGTAGCTGCATGAATTAAGGCAGATACAGGAGTTGGTCCTTCCATTGCATCTGGTAACCAAATGTTTAAAGGAAATTGAGCTGATTTACCAATAGCCCCACAAAACAACAATATTCCAGCAGCAGTTAACCATGCTTCAGATCCGTAAGGTATCATTCCCTTTGCAATCATATCAAATACCTCGGTCATCTGTAAAGTACCTAACTGAGTGTAAAGAATCATTATACCAGCAAACATTCCAATATCTCCAACTCTATTAGTGATAAACGCTTTTTTGTTAGCATATTGAGGACCGGATCTTTCATACCAAAAGCCAATCAAAAGATAAGAACTAACACCTACTAACTCCCAAAAGATATAAATCATCAATATGTTATTGGCTAGTACTATACCTAACATAGAAAAAGTAAAAATACCTAAATAAGCATAAAACCTATTGAATCTACCAGCATGCATACCAGGTTCTCTCATATATTCACTTGAGAATAAATGGACTAAGAATGATATAAGAGTTACAACAACTAGCATAATTGCTGCAAGATTATCAGCTAAAATTCCTAAATCAACTTTATATGAAACTGGTGTAGAATTTTTAATTTTTTCAGATAAACCATTATTCGCACCATCATTAAAATTTAACCAATTCCAAGTAACTTGAGCTTTTGGATAATAATTTGGTTTTCCTTCAGGTAATGGTGTTGATAATGTCAAGTATGCCACATACAAAGACAAAGCTAAACAAATACCCATTATACCTGTAGATATCCAAGTTAACTTATAGGCTCTTGTTTGATCTGATTGAGTCCAAGGTCCACGAATTTCAGGTACAGTTAAACGTAATTCACCATGATGTTCATCAGTTGAATGTTCAGAATGAGCATGATGCTCACCTTCATTATGTCCAGCATGATGCGTATCGTGAGGGTCAATAATATAATCTGAAGGTTTCTTCATTTTACCTAAAATGAGTTGTAAAATAAAACCCACAAAAGGAAGAATAAGAATTATAAGAGAGATATTTAAAACAGAATTCATAATTTATTTAATTATGTTGATATAAAAACCAACAAAATAATGATGAAATTTTTACTAACTGATAAGCAATAAATTGAGAATTAAAAAGAGCTAAATGTTGATTATTATAAGTTTAATCTCGTAACATATCAATATCTTCAACATTAATATTTGAAAATTGTTTGTAAATATTCAAAACTATTGCTAAAGCTATTGCTGCTTCACAAGCAGCTAAAACCATTACAAAAACTGTTGCAACTTGACCGGTCATCATAATTGGTGAATCAACTGGACTAAATCTTGAAAAAGCAACAAAATTAATATTTGCAGAATTTAAAATAAGTTCAATACCCATAAGTAACATAACTGCATTTTTACGTGTGGTTACACAAAATATACCAACAGAAAATAGAATAGCTCCAATAGAAAGAAAATGTGGTAGTCCCAAAATATTAGTAATTTGAAAAAGTTTTGAGTATTAAAATTTACTTGTCACTTCTAGCAATCATAGCAGCACCAACTAATGCAATTAGCATAGCAATAGAAACACCTAAGAAAATTGGTAAAAAATCTTTAAGATACATTGCACCTAAAATACTTGTAGTGTTCATACCTGCTGGAATTTGTTTAACAGTAGCTTTAGTCCAAACAGGATTTGACCAAATAATTGCTAACAACATACCTCCAATAGCGCTTGAGGCAATGCTCCCTGGCAATAGCTTACCTGTTGAAGGTTTATCTTCTCCAAGTTTATCTATATTAGAAGTTAACATCATTCCAAATAGAAAAAGAATAAGTATTCCACCTACATAAACCAAAAGCTGTGAAACACCAACAAAATCTGCCCCTAGCATAACAAATAACCCAGCAACTCCAAAAAGAGTTGCAACAAGTGCAAAAGCAGCATGTGCTATGCTTTTAGCAAAGGCAACAAATAAGCTACTCCCAACAGTAATAATAGCAAATACTATGAATATAAAATCGTACATAATTCTTAAATATGGTTCAATTTTCAATTAGAGAAAAACAAAACGAAATTCCTTACCTTTAAAATAAATTAGTTTTTAAAATAATAAAAATCAAAGTAAAATTTTGGGATTTAAACCCCTTTGGCTTTTTTAAGAGCTTCAATTTTAGCTTTCATTTCAGCAATTTTTCTTGCTTTTTCATCTTCTAAATTATTGACACTTGGAGCTTGATCTACTATACCAGTTTTAGCTTTAGCTGCAGCTATTTTAGCTTGCATTTCAGCAATCTTTTTATCTTTTTCAGAATCACCTGTTGAAACTGGAGCTGTTGGAACTGTTGATATTGCTGACTCAGCTGGCTTTACTCCAGATTTTGCAGCTGCAACAAGTGCATCAGCATTGTTCGATAAAGCAATTTTCTTTTGTACTTCCTCTGGAGTTAAAGTAATATAATTATAGATTAAATTATTCCTTTCTTCTTCAGCAAATTCATAAACATTAGTCATAACTATACATTCTGTAGGGCATGGAAATGTACATAAACCACAATAACAACATTTAGCTATATCAATATCAAATTTTGTTACCCACAATGATTTTTTCTTACCATTTGAAGTTGTTCCAGGGTTATCACCAGATGTAGATTTTGCAGTTTCAATTGTAATACAATTTACTGGGCATGCTCTAGAACATTGGTCACAACCGATACAATCATCCATATTTACATACAATCTATTACGAGAATGTTGAGGTAGTTCTATTCTTGCATGTGGGTACTGAACAGTTATAGGTTTTTTCCAAATGTAGGGAATGGTTATTTTCATACCAATTAAGGTAGTTTTTACACCCTGCCATATATCTGAAAGTATACTCATCTATCTATAAATTTATGTTTAAAAATCTTAATTAATTTATTTATTTATTTACTATTTCGATTTAAAAAAAATCGACATAACTATTTAACTAAACTTTCAACAGAAGAAATTTTAGGTAATAATTTTGGATTAGGAGCAACATATGTAATCCAAATTCCTACTATTACAACCATTACAAATCCAATAGGTAAAAACATTTTCCAACATAAATGCATTAATTGATCTACTCTTAACCTTGGTAGAGTCCATCTCAAAAGAATTTGCAGCATAACTAAAGCTATTCCTTTGGAAACAAACCAAAACAAACCTTCAACACCTATTGCAACATTATTATTCATTCCCATATATTGAACAATAAATTTAGGAAATGGTGAAAGCCATCCACCTAAAAACAAGGTAACAGAAACAGCACAAACAACAAACATATTTGCATATTCAGCTAAATAAAATATTGCATATTTCATTGCTGTATATTCAGTATTGTATCCTGCAACAAGCTCAGATTCAGCTTCTGGTAAATCAAAAGGAACTCGATTTGTTTCTGCTAAACCACAGATATAAACAATAATTGCAGCCAAAAAAAACATTGGGATTAAAATAACACTCCACCAAGTTCCTGGAGTAGAAACCACCATTCCAGTTATTGGGGAAATAATACTTATTGCCTTTGGACCTCCAAATAAATACCAATTCCAAAATCCACCAGTTTGTTGAACTATAATATCTTGCATTGACAAAGTTCCGGCGAACATAACCAAGGCTAAAATTACAAATCCACCAGGAATTTCATAACTAATAATTTGAGCCACAGATCTAACACCACCAATCATTGTATATTTATTGTTAGAAGCCCATCCTGCCATGAAAATTCCAATAACTACAATTGAAGATACTGCTATCAAATAATAAATACCAACATTTAAATCTGCACCAATATAAAACGGACTAAAAGGAACAACGGCAAAAGAAGCGAACGAACCCATAAAAACTAAAAATGGGCTAATTTGAAAAAGCCATTTATCAGCTTTTAATGGTCTTATTGATTCTTTTTGAATGAGCTTAATAATATCAGCTAACGGCTGAAGCAAACCTTTTAAACCCACTTCCATTGGTCCTACTCTATGCTGCATCCATGCTGAAACTTTCATTTCAGCAATAATTGCAAATACAGCAAAAAGAAGAATAAAAACTAATGGGAGAGAAGCAACAACAATATAAGGTATTGCACTTTTACCAAGTATATTTACTAAAAAATCTTGCACAGTTTTTTATAGTTATCAGTTTTCAGTTTTTTTACAGTTACCAGTTATCAGTTTTATACAGTTATCAGTTTTTCGAAAATTACTGTATTTGTTTGTACTTGTTTGTCAGTTTTTCTTATCATCTAAATTAAACATTATTATCACAGCACCATATTCAGCATATAAATAATTTCACAATTTCATCATCAGAATTTGTTTGTTAGCTTTTATCTATTTACAAGATACCATAATTGCAATGGCTTAGTTAACACACCTTTTGAATAACCATTATCATTTTCTAATAATATGTAATAGTCTCCTTTATCAAAATTAGTGAAGAAAAACTTGTTTTATAATTGGTGTTATAATCCTATCTTGGTTAAAAACCACATTTATCAATACAAATAAAACTACAACTAATTTTATGATAAAAACATTAGAATTAACCTGAAACTGCTTCCTACAATAATTAATGGATTTCATATTTTCTAAAAAATTAAATATGTTTCTTTAGTTCATCTACCCTCTGTTCTTAATAATTTATGCTATTTTTTAAACAAGAATCTAGCTCAATTTATAAATTAATAATTAACTGCTAACTGTAATTATCTATCAACCTCACCCATTACAAAATCAAAAGAACCCATAATTGCAATTAAATCTGCTATATAATGACCTCGTGTAACATCAGCTAATATACTTAAGTTTACAAAGCAAGGTGGACGAACTTTAACTCTATAGGGATTTATATTTCCATCAGAAATAATATAATAACCTAACTCTCCTTTTGAAGTTTCTGTTCTTGAATATATCTCTCCAACAGGTGGTTTTATTCGCTTTGGAACATCTTTTTGAACATCTCCATGTAGTATAGAAGGTGTTTTTCTACAATCTCTAACTGCTTGTTCAACAATTTTTATTGATTCTTCAATTTCCCTTACTCTAACCCAATATCTGTTAAAACAATCCCCAACTTTAGATCCATCATTATTATTCCCAATTGGAATTTCAAAATCGAATCTATCATAAATTGAATATTTATCATCTCTTCTTATATCCCATTTCATTCCAGAAGCCCTAAGCATTGGTCCTGTTATTCCATAGTTAATAGCAACATCTAAAGGCATAACTCCAATTCCTTTAGTTCTTGTATGAAAAATTTTATTACCTGTAAGGAGTTCACTAACTTCATATAAAGTTCTTTTCAATTGTATAAGAAAAGAATCTATATCTTCTAGAAAAGTTGGATAAACATCATAACTTAAGCCACCAATCCAGATATAATTATAAAGTAACCTAGCTCCACATAACTTCTCGAAGATATTAAGTATAATTTCTCGATCTCGGAAGCAATAAAGGAAAGGTGTAAATGCTCCAACATCTAAACCATAAGTACCAATTCCTCCAACTAAATGTGCAGCTATTCTATTTAACTCACAAACGATTACACGAATATATTCTACTTTTTCACTAACCTTTATATCAAGCATTTGTTCTAATGCTAATGAATATCCCCAATCATTATTCATAGCTCCTAAGTAATCCATTCTGTCACAATATGGTATAACTTGTGGGTAGGTCATTGATTCACAATGTTTTTCAAAACAGCGATGTAAATAACCTAAATAGGGAATAACATCTACAACCAATTCACCATCAATAACCATCTCAACTCTAAATACTCCATGTGTAGATGGGTGCTGAGGACCCATATTAACAACCATCTCCTCAGTGCGTAAGGTTCTTTCGCCTCTAAGTTCTTTAATCTGATGGTCAACTCCAGTAACTAATAAGTTGTCTGTTATCTCAGGCATAAAATTTTTATAATTCTCAATTTATATTTAATTAAATAAATCCAAAATATACCACTTACAAATTTTAATTTTTTTTTTGCAAATAGATTTGCTTATTTAAAACTAGATTCTTTACCCAATAATTTTCTTAATAATCCAATTTGACCTATATGATATGATTCATGTTGAAAAAGAAAAATTACAGTTTTTAATTGCTTTTCATCAAGTTCACTATTTTTCAAACCAGTTGTTATAGCCTCATGAGTTGATTTAAACAAATCTAATAATTCTTCAAATCTTAAAAAATTACTGTTTAAATTAAAAAAAGTACCTCTATCGTAAACATCTTGTAAACTACTAATATCAAAATTACTATTCCCTAAATTATTGTTTAATAATTGAAATCTAGTGAGAACAATATGACCTAGAATCCAGTTAACTGTACTAATATATTGAATTTCAATTATAGATTCTTCATGAATTATCCCATCAACATTCTTTAACAACATTACTTCATTTACTTTCGGTAAATATGAAACAATATCAATTAAGGAAGTCATTAATTTTTAATAGATATTTTTTTTACAAAATACCTATAAGCCCCAATTGATGCTATGCTTGCAAAAAAAGCAACAATAGAAGCTACCAACAAATAAGTTGAAGTACCATCTTTATCATTATTGATCATTAAAAAATAGAATCCTAAAAATGCAGATCCTGCTAAAGCATTAAATCCAGCTATTACTAAAAATCCAGATACAGCAGATTTATTTTTATTACTTGAGAACAAATTAATATTATTTAAATTATTTTATACAAACAAACCTAATAAGGTATTTTCATGCCATTATAATACTCTGGAGTTTCATAGTCTTTTCTTAGAGGAAAACCAACCCAATCATCTGGTAATAAAATCCTTCTTAAATCTGGGTGCTCTTCAAATATAATTCCATACATATCATATCCTTCTCTTTCATGCCAATCTGTTGATCTCCATATTCTAGAAACTGAAGCAATTTTTGGATCATCTATTGGAATGTAAACTCTTAATGCACATTTATGGATTGTTTCCCATCCATTTTTAGTTTCTTGTAAAGAAGATAAATGATAAACAACACCAAGTTGATTATTATATTCCTGACTTTTCATTTTTCTAAAATCAACACATGAAAGTAAATTACAAGTATTCATTTTATATTTTTCATCATCTCTTAAATATAAACAGACATCTCTAATCCATTCCCTATTAACAATAATAAATGGGGTTCCTGTAGTTGGGGGTTCAATTCTAATTTCACCAATCATATCAGAGAATTTTGATTGTAAATCAGAATATATTTGTTCAATGGAATATGGATTCATTTCTTGTAATTGAAAAGAAAAATTAAAATTTGAATTATGAAATAAATTCTTTTTGTTTTACAGATAAACTTTGATTTCGAACTTTATCTCTTAGCCTTAGAAGACCTTCAAGCAATGCTTCAGGTCTTGGTGGACAACCTGGAACATAAACATCAACTGGAATAATTCTATCAACACCTTTTAGAACATGATATCCATGTTCCCAATAAGGACCACCACAATTTGAACAACTCCCCATTGAAATTACGTATCTTGGCTCAGGCATTTGTTCATACAATCGCTTGACTCTAGTAGCCATTTTAAGAGTAACAGTTCCAGAAATTATTATAACATCACTATGCCTTGGGCTTGGTCTTGGGATTACTCCAAAGCGCATCATATCGAAGTCTGAAGCATTTGCAGCCATAAATTCTATTGCACAACAAGCCAATCCAAAACCCATCTGCCAAATTGAATTAAGTCTACCCCAATTTAGCAATGTTTCAACAGATGTAAGAACAATATTTCCTTGATCGAAGGACTCAACACTATCTAATTTATTTAATAAACCCATATTAAGAAAATTATAAATTTAGGAGTTATTATGATTTACCTTCTTTATTATAAGAAAGTACATTTTAAGAGAGAATCTTAAATTAAACTTTGTACATTAATTCACTAAGCCTCAACCTTTTCAGTAACTGGAATTGATGTAGTAGTTGAAGGTCTAAATCGAGGTTTATCTTTTATTAATAATGAATCTAAATCTGGTGCAGGTGGTTTTGGAACTATCCAATCCAAATCTCCCTTTTTCCACAAATAAATGTAACCAACAAGCAAGATAAATATAAATCCCATATCTAACCATAGTGCAGTAGGACCTAACTCACGGAAAACTGTTGCCCAAGGAAAAAGTAGAACAAATTCAAGATCGAATAGTAGGAATGCAAGAGCAATTACGTAGAATCGCAAATTGAATTTTATATGTGATGGTCCTTCAGCATCTTCACCACATTCATAAATCATCATCTTTTCACGCGTTGGTCTTTTTGGTCGAATAAAGAAATTTGCGATGAGACCACCAGCAACAAATATAGCACCTAAAATAAAAAATACAAAAATTTTCCCAAATTCGGTTAGCATGTTTTATAATAAAGATTTAAGTAACTAATGATTTTAAAGAGAGATATTATGAGAAATAACACCTACAAATATGCGTAAAATTTTCATTTTAGAAAAACTTTAATTTATTCTAAAACCTTATTTATAAGTTATACCAATAATATTTAAATTTTGAATTAAAAATTATCAAAACCTATCAAAGAAAATTGCTTAGTTTTATATAAATTTAACAAGTTTGTTTGATCACTAAAATTAAATTTTTTAATTAATTAAATCTAAGAACCATTTTATAAAATTGTTTACTACTTTACAATATGAATAATTCAATGATTGATATTAAAGAAAATTTTATAAAACATTTACTTAATCAAAGATTATACTCTAAAAGAACAGGAGAGATTTATTCTGATTCTCTAAATAGGTTCTATTTACATTTACAAATAGTTTTAAATTCAGATGATTTTCAATATACTGATATTACATTTCAGGAAGTTAGAAGTTTTGTTATAGGAATGCATAAGTCAGGATTAGCTCGTGCTACTATAATGCAGCATTTATCTGCAGTTAAGTCATTCTTTAAATATGTTCAGTCCCAAGGACTTATTTTAAATAATCCAGCAAAACTTATAAAATCACCCAAACAAGCAAAAAAACTTCCAACTTTTTTAACTAAAGAACAAATATTAGAAATTGTAAACAAACCAAATTTATATTCAAAGAACGGACTAAGAGACACAACAATTATAGAACTACTATATTCAACAGGAATTCGAAGAGGTGAATTATGTGGAATAAAATTAAACAATATCAATTTAAAAGAAAATACTATAAAAGTTTTAGGAAAAGGTAATAAAGAAAGGATTGTTGTATTTGGTAGTTATGCTAAAGATAAGTTAATTAAATATATTGAGTTCAGAAATGATAATTATCCAACAAATACTAAATTTCTTTTTCTTAATAATAAAGGAAATCCTGTTAATGGAAAATTAGTTTATGATATTGTAAAAAAGTATATAACTGGTACTAGTGAAGATAAAAAGAAAAGCCCTCATGTTTTAAGACATTCTTTTGCAACTCATTTATTAGATTCAGGTGCTGGTATTGCTGAGATTGGGGAATTGCTTGGTCATAGTAAATTATCTACAACTCAAATATATACTCATTTAACAATTGAAAAATTAAAAGAATCATATAATCAAGCTCATCCAAGAAGTGACTGATAATTAATATTGGTATTCTAATATTTACAAACATTTTTTAAACATTTAAATCCTACAACCTACATGAAAAAGCCTAATCTTTTCATATTAATTTTCATTTTGATACTCAACTTTTCTTGCAAACCAACTGTTCAACCTAATGAACCCTATGTTGAGGTTTTGTGTAGTGATGATATAGAAACTGATGATCAAGTTTTAAATATTCTACACTCATTAAATCCAGATTTTAAAAATTTGTACTTTTCAAAAACCGTTAGTAATGAAGTTAAAAATGTATGTAAAGATATAGTTTTACCTACTTGGATAAAATTAGATTTCGATGGAAATAGATATTGTGATTTTATCTGTAGAGTTAATGATGGTTTATCTTCATATAAGATAGTAATTATGCAACCTTCAAACAAAAAATTTGAATATGTAAATCTTAGAAGATCTTTTAGAGTAGATTCTCCATGCTTTCTATTAAGACACATTTCAGATAGAATGGGCATTATCTTTAATACACTAGATCAAGAAAAGACTAAAAATGATTCCAATATATTTTGGATTCAAGACACTTTAGTTTACTCTCACAAATTTTTTATTGAAAGAAAATTGACAGCAATCAATTATTCAATAAAAAAAATTATTTATAAAAGAACTGGTTGTTTTGGTGCTTGCCCAATTTATGAATTAGAATTTAATGATGATTTAAAATTAAATTATAATGGAATTAGATTTAATAAAAAAGATGGGAAGTATTTAACAACAGTTACTGATAGTACTTTTGATAATTTAACAGGGATTTTAAACGAAATTGATTTTACAAAACTTAAGGAGAATTATTTTGTAAATGTAACAGATATGGAAAGTGGGATATTAGAAGTTTATTATGGTGATAATAAAGTTAAAATTATAAACGATTATGCTCTTCAAGGTACTTATGGCTTAATTGCTTTACATAAAATTATGGATGAAATATCTCAAAGAACAGATTGGAAATAATTTTAATTTATAACTAATTTTTCGATTACCTTTTTAATTATATCCCAAGAAAATCCCCTACTTAATAGAAAATTTGATAAAGAGTTTTTTATTTTGTAGGGTTCTTTATGTCTAATGTATTTTATTTTTCTTTCAGCAATTTCAAATGCAATTGAAATTTCAGTATCTAAGTCTAATTCATCTAAGATTTTTTTTGAAACATCTTTATCAATTCCTTTTTTATATAATTCAAATAATAATTTATTTTTCCCAATTTTTCTAATATTCATTTTACTATTTATAAATGCTTTAGTAAAAATTTCATCATCTATAAATTTATATTCAATTAAAAATTTAGTTACATCATTGATAGCAGTTTCTGAAAAATCATTTTGAATTAGTTTTTGTTTCATTTCTAATTGTGACCTTAATCTTGTTTGTATATATCTTAAGCTTACCGTTTTTGCTCTATGAAGTTCATCTGCTCTTAATACATCTGAAATTAATTTATCATCAAGTTTTTCATTCTTATATAATTGATATTTTTGCCTTACTTCATCAGATACTGCAAACAAGAATTCATTATCACAAAAAACAGACCATCTGTTATTCTTTTTAGTTTTTAAAACATTACTAATTAACTTGCTTTCATTTTTACTTTTATTAATATCCATATTTTAGAGATTTCATTTAAATTGAATTTGCCAATCTTGTTCAATATTGTTTATGAATTTTTCAATAATTATGCTCATAACTTGAATAAAAAATTTCTTATAAAAAATAGGAATTTAAACTACTTCTGTCCATAATTGAAATGATTTATATGCTTGAAAGTATAGCATATCTAATCCATTTTTAATTTTACAACCTAATTTACTTGCATGAATTAAAATATCAGTTTGATCTGGAAAATAATTTAAATCATATAAAAATTTTACTTTAATCAATTCTGTATCAGTAATATTTAATTCTTTAAAATTGTATTTTCCTAAAGGAGTAGCATTTATTAACAAATCAGTTGCAAAATGATTATCAAATGAAACAATTTTAAAATCAAATTCTTTAAAAATTAACTTTAGTTTTTTTGCTTTTACAATATCACTTGAAAAAACATAAATATTTTTTTTGCAATTATATTTTGAAAGTGCCTTGAGAACTGCTCTTGCAGCTCCACCTGAACCAATAATTCCAACAGAATCATAATTTTTGTATTCATTTTCATCTATTGATTTATGGAAACCATAAACATCAGTATTGTATCCAATTAATCTCCCATTTTCTTTTACAATTGTATTTACACTCCCAACACTTTCAGCTTCAATATTAATAGAATCGAGATATTTAATTATTTCAATTTTATAAGGAGAAGTAACATTTGCACCAATAAACTCCTTACTTCTTAGTTGATCAGTAACTTCTTTCAACTGATTAACATTAACTTCAAATAGTTTATAAACATAATCTAACTTATGTTCATTAATAAGTTTATTTTGAATAAGTGGTGATAACGAATGTTGTATATTTTCTCCTATTAAAACTATTGTTTGCATATTCAATCTACATTAATTATTCTTTAAAAATACAATTCTGAATCAATCTAATTTCTAAATAAATTCATTATCATAAATTGAAAATTTAATAAAGAAGTTATTAATTTGATAAAACAATTTTTAAATTAATAAAATTTATATCGTATTGAAATTAGTTGAAATAAATTTATTTAATTTAATTTGATAAAGATAATTTTAGTCTTAACTTTATTTGAATTTAAAATTATTATGTTATTCAGATTGAGTTTTCTAATATTTATTTTTATTTTAAATTTATTTAATAGGTTGATTTATTTTAGAGAACAATGAAAAATATTTTGTTTTTAGATGATGATTTAAAAAGAACTGAAGAGTTTTTGAATAACTTTTCAAATTCAAATAATGTTATAACTACTGTTGAAAATGCAGAAGAATGTATTAATAAATTAAAGGATTTTAAATTTGATTTTATAAGTTTAGATCATGATTTGGGTGGTGAAATTTTTGTTGATTCTAGCAGAAAAGATACAGGAATGGAAGTTGTTAGGTTTTTAAATTCAAATAAAACAAATCAAGGATTAATTATAGTGCATTCATATAATCCAGTTGCATCAGCAGGGATGTTTATTGAGTTAAATTCTAATGGATATGAAGCATTTCAAATTAAATTTGGAAGTTCTGAATATTTCGATAAAGTATCAAAAATTCTTGATGGAAAAATAATTAGGTATAAATCTAATAAAACTTATTTTAAAAAAAGTACATTTTCAGATAAGTTAAAAAAATATATAAAATTTATTGTAAAAGGTTGATTAATATATTTACTAAATAAAAGCATTAATGAATGATATGAAAATTGAGTTACGAGCTGATAATTTGTACAAATCATATAAAAAAAGAGATGTTGTAAAAGATGTATCAATTAAAATTGAACAAGGAGAAGTTGTAGGTTTGTTGGGTCCTAATGGAGCTGGTAAAACTACAACCTTCTATATGATAGTTGGAATAATAAGGCCTAGCAAAGGAGAGGTTTATTTAGGTGAAGAAAGGATTGATAATATAGCCATGTATAGAAGAGCCAGAAGAGGTATTGGATATTTACCACAGGAGCCATCTGTGTTTAGGAAACTTACAGTTGAAGATAACATCCTCGCTGCCTTAGAAATTTGTGGTTACCCTAGAAATAAGCGAAAAGAAAGAATAGAGCAATTACTAGAAGAATTTTCAATAACTCACATAAGAAAACAATTAGGTTATATGTTATCTGGGGGTGAAAGGAGAAGAACTGAAATTGCTAGAACATTAGCAACAAACCCAAAATTTATTCTTTTGGATGAGCCATTTGCTGGTATTGACCCACTTGCAGTTGAAGAAATTATGAATGTTATAATCAGATTAAAAAATCAAGGAATTGGAATTTTAATAACAGATCATAATGTTCACGAAACTTTAACTATAACAGATAGATCGTATATACTAATTGAAGGTTCGATATTTTTAGGTGGAACTGCACAGGAAATATCTGAGAATGAAGGGGTTAGAAAAAGATATTTAGGTGAGAATTTTACTCTAGAAAGGTATATAAAAGATTAACAATTTTTTATTTGAAAATATAAACTGCTAAACAACCATAACTAACATCTATTTGAATTCTTTTATTTAGATTATAATTAGATGCACCTTCTCTTTTACCAATTTCTAATAGTTCATTCTTTAAATTCCATCTCAATCCCTTTGTAGTAACTTTTGCCTTTGAAAGTGGTATAAGTGAAATTCTTTTTCCTACTATCATTTCTCTAACTAATACATTTTGATTTTTTGAATTTAATATAACTACATCATAATTGTTTTCTATTATTTCAAATTTTAAAGAGCTTGAATACTTTGAAATAATTGAAAAATTATTTAATGTATGGTCTGAATCACCACCACTCACTCCAAACAAAGTAATCATTTTATAATTTCTTTTTTTCAGCCAATTTAATGTCTTTTCAAAATCATTGGTAAAATTAGATTTAAATTTTACAAGAATAATTTTCTTTTCAATTAACTTACTTTCATTTCCAACAATAGAATCTAAATCACCAATTACATATTTTGGAATTAAATTTTTTTTCAACAATTTTATAATTCCTGAGTCAGCAGCAACAAACTCATGAGATAGATTAATATGAATCTCTATACATTTCTTACTTGGCAAATTGCCCCCTAAAACTAAAACAGCTGAATTATTGTAAATATTATTAATACTTGAATCAAAACTAACACTTGTCATTTCTAATCATTTTCATTTCTTGTTAAACAAAGAGCTGCTAAAACATATCCAAACCAACCAAACCCTTCTATACGACCTTTACATACCTTTCCTATAACAGAAGAATGTCTAAATATCTCTCTTGATAAAGTATTTGTTAAATGAATTTCAATTACAGGAATATTAATCGAAGAAATAGCATCAGCAATTGCTATAGAATAATGAGAATATGCTCCTGCATTTAATATTATTCCAGTAGCTTCCCTTTCGAATTTGGCTGAGTGTAATAAATTTATAATTTCTCCTTCTGAATTTGTTTGCCAAAATTGCAATTCAACTTCAATATCTGATAATGCTTCAACAACTTTTCGTTCAATTTCTTTTAACGTACTTTTTCCATATATCTCAGGTTCTCTAACACCTAATAAATTTAAATTAGGTCCGTTAATAATTTCAATTTTCATAAAATAAATATTTTTTAAACAAACTTAAGAATTGAATTTAAAGTAATAAATATATTTAAAATAAAAAACGGATTTGCTATACTAGCAAATCCGTTAATTATAAAATTTAAAGTTCTAAATTATTTAGAAACGATAATTTTTTCTTCAGTAATAACACCTTTAGTGTTTTCCATTCTAGCAGTATATGAACCTGATTTCAAATCGTTAATAGAAACTTCTTCAGTAGTATTTACAACTCCCTCAAAAGCAATAACTACTTGTTTACCAAGTTCGTTATATATAACAACTTTCAACTTCTCTCCTGCTGGTGCTTTTATTGTTAACTTACCATTTGAAAATACAGGATTTGGAGAACAAGTTAAACTAAATCCTTTTGTAGAAGCATTTGAAATAAGAACATGTTTTTCACCATCATTATGACGAGTACCATCAAGATCACTAGTTACTAATCTATATGAATACTCTACTCCTGATTTTACATTATTATCAACAATTTTATATGCCGCACCTGTTGTAGCATTTCCTTTTGAAGAAACTCTTTCGATTGTAGAATAAGTACCAATTTTTTCTCCGGTTACAGATTTATCTACAATAGCTCTTTGAATTTCCATTCCAGCTACATTAACTTCAGATAAAGTTGACCAAGTAACGGATACTGCCTGACTTCCTGATTGGAAAGCATCAAAGCTAGTAATTTTAATTGGTAGAACTCCTTCTGAGCCAGCAAAGTCAATTGAAGATAACAACACTCTAGGAGCACCAGAATACAACGCTTGTGGAGCATAACGAGCAAAGTGTCTCCAATCAATAGCATAGAATATAGTAACCCACTTAGGATTGTTAGATGCAACACCTGAAGCAGAATCTCCAGGAAGACTAGTTAAATTGAAATAGTTATGAGTTGATCTAGCAGCTCCAGGACCTAATATAGGTCTTACAATATCTGGAGTTGGATTTGGATCTCCAAGAGCTCCAAACATACTAGTAGTTATTAAAGGATTAGCAGCAAACTGCGGTGGATTAGATCCAGGTATTAATACTATTGGTTGTCCTGCTTCATTAATTAATTCAAAGAAACCAGGTGTAACTTGTTTACCAATAAGATTTAAACCAGAATAAACTCCAGGTGTAGTTTTACTGATATATCTTGCGCGTAAATAATTTCTTACGAAATCAGTATCAGATTGCAAACCATTAGTTGCATTTAGTGCTACATCATGAGTTCTAGCAATCTCTTGTCCAGCAATTACTAAAGTTTTTTTAGCAAATGTAGAACCTAAATTCAAACATTCTTTAATTGCTTTTCTTTCACGCCAATCAATACCCATTGGATAATTTTCACCCTGAGCCCAAATAATATTTCTCCACATTTTGAAGTTTAAAGCATTTTCTGGCCATTTATCTCTTTCAAACACATCGTAATCTTCTAATCCAATATTATCTACTCTTTGCCAATTGATAGCTGTTAATGCAGCATACAAAGTATCAGTATTCAATTTATTTGCAATTGAATCTGTAATAGTACCTGTTGGAGTAGGTGTTGGAACAGGAATGTTATAGAAGTTTTTTACACCAACCATTGTACTACGTGTAGATCTTGGAACATAGAATCTAACAAATTTAGTAAATTTATTGTTTGGTAGATTTTGATCTAAACTCCAAATTCCTTCAATAGTAATTCTATAAAGAGGAGATACATTAGGACTATTTCTCCAAGGAAGAGGAGCTAATAATCCAAGTCCAAACTCAGCTATAGTTCTTGGTTTAAATGCTGGGAACGTAACTTCTTTAATAACTGAAGCAGCATCAAATGGTCTTCCTGAAACTGTAAATGAATCTACTCTTAATGGAATATCTGTATATTCTGTAAATCCTACTCTTGGTACTGGATTTAAAGCCTCAATTCTTAACTTAACAGAATCCCAATCTCCAATAATAGGTTGACCACCGATATTACGGAATCTTCCTTTGATATTGATAGATGTATCAGACATTACATATTCAGCAGGTAAGTTAGATCCACCAAAGTTTGGTTCAAAAAATCCTTGAGGATTTAAAATATCTTCAGCCATTAAATCATAGTTATACAATTGACCTACATATTCATCAGCACCAATATCATAATAAGTTGATGTTAATGATAAGCGTGGATCTAAATCCCTATCTTTCTTTATATATGGAATTACAACTCCTCTATTATTAGTTAATCCACCAATAATTTCTTCATTCATATGTAAGTCTACACTATCTGGATAGTTAACAGTCCCATTATAGAATCCATCTACAATAGATCTACACAATCCACCTGAAGGGATGTTGTTTGGAATTCCATCAGGATTTTGAAGAGGTGAGTTTACGACTGTAGCTAACAATTGAACTCCAGAAACTCCCCAAACTGAATTAGAGTCTAAGTTTGTATTAAATTTCCATTCACTCAACATTCTAGATTTTGAAGGTAATAATACATTTGCACCTTGAGTTCCAGGGGTTGGTATGTTAAATCCAGTAGCTGCATCTAACCATTTGTATTCACCTGTAAATCCATTCATATAGCCTTGAAGTGTATTTCCTATGCATTTACCATGCCACATGTAAATCAAGTTATAATCAGAAATAATTGGTTTGTCTGTTGTAGTCATAAATGATAGACCTACTTGTTTTGGTACCATTGATAATGTAAGTGCATCAGAAGGACCAGTAATAGCAACGATATTGTTTCTTACCCATCCTGAAGCCTTCCATAATCCAATACCATATTCACGAGTTAATCTAGCTGTTGGAGAATTATATGTTACTATTTTATCAGCTCCTCCGTTATTATTATAAATAGTATTATTTTCAATTCTATTTAACGAAGTAATAAATTTTGGATTAGCAGCTTCTGATGTTGATTCTAACGAGAATCCAATTCCAAAAGTTCTTCCTAAAGTTTGAGAATTTTGACCTAAATAATCCCAAATAAAATTATTTGTGATTGTATCTCTAGTTTCACCTCTTACAGGGAATCTATATACAATACCACCTGGAGCAATATACACATTTTCTGCAGTTTCAGACCAAATACCGGCACCATTACCTGAAGTTGCATCTATTGATCTAATAGTATTTGCA
The DNA here is from genome assembly GCA_016700335.1 of Chlorobiota bacterium. NCBI lineage: Bacteria > Pseudomonadati > Chlorobiota > Chlorobiota bacterium. The sequence continues at coordinate 2,044,003 of CP065014.1, forward strand.
TTAATACTCAACTCGGTACTATAACCTCTTTTTTGGATAGAAGGAGCTCCACCAATTGCATCTCCACTTGAGATTAAAACTCCAGCTGCACTTTCTTGATTATAGAAATTAATATTTGGCAATCTTGGCATAACTGGATTCAAATTCGGTGAAGGATTTACTACTCTAACAATAGTGTTCCTTTCAATTTTTGTTTTTCTATCATATTCAACTGCTACACCTGCTCTTGAAACATCATGTATAAAGTTGTTAGTGATAGTATTTCCAACGTTAGGATACTCCAAATAACTGTTAAAACTAACGTTATAAATGGCACCAATACCTGTTGAAACAACACCATAAGCAAAATTCTCTATTTCATTATTATCTATTACGTTACTATTATTTTGTAATGTATCCCATCTTAATGGATTATTTCCAGCACCAGTAGTAGGTAAAATACTTCTCATATAAACACCTGCTGACAATGTCATACCAGGTTTAGGTGGATTTGTAATAAATACATCAGGTTCAAATGTAAATAAATTAGATCCTTGATTATATTGAGGAGTATGAATCGTTTGTGTTCCCAATTTACCATTAATTAAATCTATTGGTCCGCATTGACTTACTATTTTCAAGGAATTACCAAAATATGGAACACCTGATGTATTAGGTAAGTTTACATTTGGGTTACCACCACAAGTTCCCGGTAACACATTATAAGAAAACCCAGAAGGTAAATTAGGAACAACTACAGCAGGTTCATTATGGCCTGTTCTAGCAACATATAATGGATGTATTTTACAATTCTTAACAGTATAATTAGATGCACCGGTTCCCATATAAAATGGGATACTAGAATAATATCTGTTATCACCCCCAGGAGACATAGATCCAGCTGCACTTGTTAAATTCTCATAGGTAAACTCTAATCGTTTATCAGCACCTCCATCCCATATTATATAACCAGTTGGATTAACAAATCTGTTTGGTTGTGCTAAAGGTACGTATGTTCTTTGAATATCTTGACCGTACCAAATACCAATTCCAGAGAATGAAGCTAATCTAACATGAACATTTACTTTTCCAACTGCTGGTCTGAAAGTAATTGTATTTACTGCTGAAGCACCAGAAATAGTACCTCTAAAATCTAATGCAGGTGCAGTTGCAGTAATACGAACAATACTATCTGGACGCCCAACCCATGCTGGATCAATAAATGTTTGTTTGTAAGTATTAGTTGCTCCTAGGAAAGGAGCATATGGTGGCATATCTAATGTTGAACTAACCCCAGCATTTTGATTACCAGGACTAACTAAGTAATAATCTTCAATAAGATCAAATACAACAGGTGCATTAACTCCACAACGGAATAATTCGTCACGGGCATCTTGAATACTTCTAAATCTTTCTCCTTGACCAATTCTGTAACTTCCTGCTAAAGGATTTCCAACTAAAACAACCCATTGAAGTACATTTTGCCCTGTAGGTGCTTGAGGTGCTGTTACAGTTATATAATATATCCCAGGAGCATTTGGAACCCATTTGTCATAAAACTGAGTTTTAGAACCAGGAGCTCCTGTTGGAGATACTTTAGGAACTACAGTTGTAACTTTTGTTGAAGAATATACTTGAGTACCTGTAGGAGATCCTTGTGTGATTACAGCAGTTGAAGACACATTAATAGCATCGTTTGAACCAAAATTCAACATTGTTGCATATAAATCTTCTACTCTACCAACACAAGCATTAAATTGTGGACCATAAGGTGTTCCAGGATTTAATGATACAGATTTGTCTAAGAATACTTCAAATTCATAACCAATATCATTTACAATTGGTGCTGGATTTTTTAGACAATACTCATTATTATATGGATAACTTCTGTAGAATAATGGTACGGTATCATTACTTCTATTTTGGTCTCCGTTCATCATTACGAATGATTTTACATAATACTTACCAGGTGAACTTGGACGGAATCCAATTAAAGGTTGTCCTGGAGGAGTATTTACTGAAGGAGCTGAAAAAGTAACATCTCTGTATTGCTGTGGTCCCCATGGATATGTACCAGTTAAAGCTATAACTGAATCTTTTCTCCAAACTTCAGTTCCAGAACAACCACTGCTTGCTTTGTAAACAATACAACGAACTGGAACATTTACCTCAGTATTATTACCAATATTAGCATATCTAAACTCTATTGGAATATCAACACCAACATTATAACGTGTATAATATGGTGGAGTATTTTGATTTGGTTGAAGAACTGAATGTGCCATTACATCATCTGGAAAACGTATGTATACTCTAATTTCACAAGTATCATTCTCTACGTTTTGATCAGCATAATTTACACCTCCTGATATATTATATATTTTAAAAGTATAAGTTCCAGGTTGATTAAACCAAGTCAATCCAGTAATTTGAGGAAATGCAATTGTAGAAATTGTATTTGGATTAACTAATGTTGGAACTGATGATACTGATGTTATTGGTAATGAAACACCATGACGATAAACATCTACTCTAAAAGTTGATGTAACCGGATTTAGTCCAATATTCTTAAATCTTTGTTGAACAGTTAAACTAGTGTTCAATGGATAAGAATAAGCTAAAACTCCATTTTGAATTGCAGGTAACGGTAAGTTAGCAGGAACAGGAGATGGAATTAAAGTTGTTGGAGCTGGTATAGCAGGAGGCAACGTAGTAGTATCAGTTACACAAGCTATATCATTAACTGTTGGCATAAATCTATAAGACAAAGTCTTACATGAAATTGCAGGGTATCCATAATGGAAATATCTAGAAGCTTCATTTCCATATGAAGTAATATGACCTGTAACTAAATTAATTGCAAGTGGATAATATGCAAATAATTCAGAAACAAAAGTTGAACCAGTAATAGATCTTACTGGCATACCTGTTATAGATATTGAGTCAACACCTACTGCAGAATTAATTGATGTTACATTTGCAATTACGTTTGATGAAGTTTGGTATCTTGAAGGTTCTGTCATTAAACAGAATCTTTCAAATAAATTAGCTCCTGAACGACCAGGAGGATTTTGTAAAATCTGACCTTGGTTTTTTAATCCAATACTAGCTCCTGTTCTATCTGGTTGGTTACCAGTTGGAACTGGCATATTAATAGAATTAGGACCATAATGGAATAAAATCTTTCCACAAGTTGGACCTTGTGGTTCTGTTACTGTTGGGTTACCTGATTCAAACAAAACTGCTTGAAAATTCCCTACACCACCTGGAGTTCCACTTGTAACAGGACCACCTTGTGAAACCCATTCAATAATGATTCTTCGGTTTGGGAATGAACCCGTATATTGCACCCAAGCACCGTTAGCACCAGCAGGAACAATATTACCCATGAAAGGCATTATTATTTGTGAACCAGTTCCTGTTCCTTTAACAAGGTCAAGAATTAGTGGTGGGGCTGCAGCACCAAATGCAATTGCTCCAGTACCATGAACCCAAATTTGATTGCTTGGGTAGGCTTGTAATGCTGCTGTTGAAGCAGCACCTAAGCCAGAAGCTGGTAAATAGAAAAATGACATTGCCGGAGCTACTGCCGGTAAAGCTGCTGAATTTCCTAAACTAAAAGTAAGGAAAGTTGAATTAGCAGCACCAACTATGCTCTGGAACTTAGGTCCGCTAGCATAATCGTTTCCACAGAACAATCGAGTTGCCTCGTAAGAGTTCCATAATCCAGAGTATGCAGGTGTTGAAGAACCAACACTACCATCTCCATTCATTTGTACTACAGCTTGTGCTGAAGCTGAGATTAAAGTCGCGACAGAAAGCGCGAGCATCGCGAGAAGTCTTCGCAAATTCATTGTGAATTCTCCCAAAGTTTTGTGATTAGTAATTGTATTATTATTGTTTTAGTTATTATTTTAAGAAAATACTATGCAGTTTACAAAGCAATATAACTATTTTTTTTTTAATGATGAGAAAAAATGTAACAAAACTTTACACTTTAATTTCAGATTGTTATACATATTTATCGATTTGTAACTGATTAAACACATAATATCTAATTATGTTACCAATTTTTTTTAATCATTTACTAAAAATAATTTTCTTTAAAATCAATCAAAACTTTCTCTAAATTAATAATGTCTTTACCTCCAGCAGATGCCAAATGAGGTTTACCACCTCCACCTCCATCTAATTTTTTAGCTATTTCACCTACTATTTTTCCAGCTGAAAATCTATCTAATAAATCATCAGTAACCACACAAACTAATACTGATTTGTTATCAATTATACAACCCAATAATCCTATACTATTCTTTAAAAGTCTATCTCTTAATTGTGAACCTAAATCTTTTAAAGATTCCATATCATCAACTTTTATTTTGCCTGATACTAATTTTATTCCACTTCTTAAACTTCCATTATTAATAATATCAGTTAAATCATTACTTGCAAAATTGTTTTTAAGTTCAGTATTCTCTCTGAACAATTTTTTAACTTCTAATGAAAGATTCTCAATCTTATTTAAAAGTTCATTATCATGAGAATGAAATTTTTTATTTAATGTATCAATTAATTTAAATCTATCTAATAATAATTGATCTGAGTATTCTCCAGTTATTGCTTCTAATCTTCTAACACCAGATTGAACACTTGTCTCTAATATTATTTTAACGAATCCTATTTCGGATGATCTCTTTACATGAGTACCACCACAAAATTCTACTGAATAATTTGGATCAATAGTAACAACTCTAACTTTAGAACCATATTTATCCCCGAAAAACATTTTTACATTTGGAATTTTTCGAGCTTGTTCTATTTTTAACTCTTCAGTTAATACATCATGTCCTTCTCTAATTTTTCCATTAACCATTGATTCAATATCTTTCAATTGTATTTCATCTAATTTATTGAAATGATTAAAATCAAATCTAAGATATCTTTCAGATACAAAAGATCCTGCTTGTTGAACATGGCTTCCAAGTACTCTTCTCAAAGCTTCATGAATTAGATGTGTTGCTGAATGATTTTTTTCAATTGACCTTCTTCTACTTGTATCAATTGAACATACAACAGATTCTCCTATATTAATTTCATTTATATCTTCATCAATAAAATGTAAAAATGCGTCTCCGAGTTTTTCAACTTTATTTATTTTGTAAGTTTCACCAGCTATAACAATTTTACCAATATCAGACTCTTGTCCTCCCATCTCAGCATAAAATGGAGTTTGGTCTAAAATTATACTTTCACCAATTATTGAAATTATCTTTGATTCAGATAGATCATTTTCATAACCTATAAATTCAGTTATTTCATCTGTACTTAAATCTGAAGCTAACTGAGAAACAGTTTTTCTAGCAGATCTAGCACGGTTCTTTTGTTCATTCATTAACAAATTAAAACCAAGGTAATCTACAGTTAAATTTTGTTCTCTAGCTAATAGTTCAGTTAAATCTAATGGAAAACCACAAGTATCAAATAGAAAGAAAGCATCTTCTGAAGAAACTTTGATTTTATCCTCAGTTCTATTCTTGAATTCTTTTATTCCATTTTCTAATGTAGTTAAAAAGCTAGACTCTTCTGATTTTATGATTTTTTCAATATATGATTGTTGTTCTTTAATCTCTGGGAATGCACTAGACATTGTTTCAACAAGTACTGAAACTAATTTATAAATTACTGGCTCTTTAATATTTAAATCCAAATAAGCATATTTAACTGCTCTCCTTAAAACTCTTCTCAAAACATACCCTCTACCAGTATTTCCTGGAGTTGCACCATCAGCAATTGAAAAAGATAGAGTTCTAACATGATCAGCTATTACTCTCATTGCAATATCTGTTTTACACTCTAAATTATAGGTATAATCTATTTTTGAAATTGAACTTATACTTAATATTAATGGTAAAAAGATATCTGTATCATAGTTACTCATTTTATTTTGTAATACAGCACAAATCCTTTCAAATCCCATACCTGTATCTACATGCTTTAATGGTAGTTCATTCAAACTTTTGTCGATATTACGATTGAATTGAATAAAAACATTATTCCAAATTTCAATTACTTCTGGTACACCAACATTTACAAGACTGCCACCACTCAAATCTGGAGTTCTATCATAATGAATTTCACTGCAAGGTCCACAAGGTCCTGTATCTCCCATCTCCCAAAAATTATCTTTTGACCCAAACCAATGAATTTGGCTTTCTTTTAATCCTAAACTTTTCCAAATTTCATAAGACTCATCATCTTGTGTGGAATTATCATCAGCTTTATAAACAGTTACATGTAATCTTTCTTTTGGAATTTTCCACACATCAGTTAACAGCTCCCAAGCCCAAGATAATGCTTCTTTTTTATAATAATCTCCAAATGACCAATTACCCAACATTTCAAAAAAAGTATGATGATATGTATCCACTCCAACTTCTTCCAAATCGTTATGCTTCCCTGAAACTCTAATACATTTTTGTGAATCAACTGCTCTTGTGTAATCCCTCTTACCTAAACCAAGAAATACATCTTTGAATTGATTCATTCCAGCATTTGTAAATAATAATGTAGGATCTCCATGTGGAACTACTGGTGCTGAAGGTACTTCAATATGTGCCTTTGATTTGAAAAAATTTATAAACGAATCTCTAATTTCTTTTGATGATAGTGTCAATTATGTTTACCTTAAAAATTTAAATACAAGAATCATAGTTAAAAAAAATACCTTAAATCTGAAACAATGTTCAAAAATAAGGATACATAATAAATTAATAATATTTAGAATTTAATAAAAAAATTGAAGTAAAAATTACTTACTCCTTACAGTAAATAATAGGAATATAATTAAGGTCGAACTTATTAAAATTAATGCTGGTTCTAGAATTTTATTAAAAAAATTATTATTAGTTGAAATATTTTTATGAATTCCTCTTGTTAAGTTAAAATTACTACTTTCTAAACTTGATATTGAATTAATAAAAACAGTATCAGTAAGTTCAACTACATATCTTCGTGATACATTTTTATCTAAATTTTTTATTATTGAGCTTACACTCATATTTCCTTTTCTTAAAACATAATCAGAATTAATATATGAATATTCGATATTTACATTTTCAATAAATATTTGAATACCTTCATTTAATGAATCACAATTCTTCAAAATTAAATTTTTCTTCTCTGCATTCATCAAAAACTCTTCCTCTAAAATCCATTTACTCTCAGTTGAATTAATTTGATAGCAACAATTCTTACAACCAATATTGCATATCAATGAATCTGAAATTTCAGATGATAATTTGTGTAGTAACTTTAAATTATTAATGCTTGATTGTGGATATGCATAATTAAATATTATAAATAATAATATTGATCCAAAAGGTAATATTTTTTTGAATGTATTCAATTTACAAATGTAATTATTTATAATTTAAAGAATCAATATTTACTTTAAAAATAAGAATGACCTTGTTTGATTAAACAAGGTCATTGTCAATTTTTCAATCAAAAATAAATTTATTTTACTATAATTAAATTTCCTTTAAATAAACTTTTAGTAGCCTTTACGATTACATTGTATTTTCCACCAGGTAAATCAGTAAAATCAATAACTTCATTAACGTCAAGAGAATTGCAAACACCATTCTTCTTGAAAACAGTTTTTCCATTAACATCTGATACCATAACAATAAAGTTTTTTCCAATTTCACTTTCAAGTACTTTGAAATTAACTGTGGATTTACCTACAACTGGATTTGGTAACATTTTTAATTTCCCAGTTGCAATCCCTTCATCATTTACTCCACCAACATTTCCAACTGCTGCTATTAAAAATATTGTATCTCTTCTAGCTATAATTCCACTGTCTGGATTTGAATAAATTGATAACTCAATAAATGCTGTTTTAAGACCATCTTTCTTTGCAAATAATGTTACTTGAAGCCCTTCAGTTTTACCAGGAGCTAAAGATAATAATGCTTCAATTGATGTTGAAAAATCTTCTTTGTTCACACCATCTAAATCTCCACTAATATATCCAGTATCAGTTCCAACATTTACCATAAATGATACAAAGTTTGTATCGTATAATACTTGTTTTTTTCTTTTACCAAAGTCAATAGATAATTTATCTACATTTAACTGAAAAATTGATCCTTTTATTGCTTCTCCAGAAATTTTGACACTATCAACGCCTGCAGATGAATTTGATTCAACTTTTAACCAACAAGTTTTTAAGCCTGGACTATTTGGCTTAAATCTAATTGCAAAAGTTTTTGCATCTGATTGTGTTTTCAAATCAAATGGTGCTTCTCCTTGAAGTATCTCAAATTCATTAGTATTGCTTCCTACTAATTCTGTTTTAGTAACTATTAATGCAAGTGTTCCTAAGTTCTTATACATTCTAGGAATTGATGTATCAGCACTAAATCCCATTTTTAACTTTTTAAATATAATTTCCTTTTTACTTCCAGCAACCAATCCAAGCCTTGGTTGAATTGTAAAATCATATTTTTTATAAAAGTATGCTTCAATCAATACCTTTACTGGAGATAAATTAAGTGCATCATGATCAAATTCAAGTTCTGCTTTTACTACTTCTATTGAGTCAGGTGTATATGAAATAACCAAATCTCTACTTTCTCCTGCTTGTAAAGTAAATGGTATTTTAATTCCAATTTTCCAACCTGTTGTATCACCTATAAATCTCATTTTAGTGACAGTTACAGGTAATTTACCACCATTTGAGAAATAACCAACCAAAGTTGTATCTTTTGTTTTTACACCTCCAGCTTTAGGGAAAACCATTTGAATAATATTGTCACCAGAATTTAATTTTTTCGACAATCTAAAACAAGGAACTCCTGGTTTAATAATTTGATCTTCTAAAAATTTAATACATTTTGGATGAAATACTAAATCTGTTAAACTACAATAACTCATTATAGTACCTCTTGATTGTACTACCTGAGAGAAACAATTGCCTTCCTCAGCTGCAGCACATCTATCAATTTCTGGATTCCATGAGCAACTGTGAGTGTGCAAACAACCAAAATTATGTCCAGTTTCATGAGCAACTATAAATGCATCTTCATGAACATCATATCTTTGAATTTTACTTAATGCAGCACCATTACTTCTTGAGCACAATGTCTTTACCCAAGCTATACCACCAACAGAGCCCATATTCTTACCTGTAAAAACATGAACTAATCCCCTATCATCATTTTGACCTGCCCAATAATTAGAAAGTTCTGTTAAGTATGCTGAGGCAACTGATTGAGTATAAGGATCTGAATTAGATGTCCAAACATTAAGTTTACTTACATTTAATTGTACTTTAATATCTCGCTCATAAGCTTCACTAACTAATCCCATTACTGCTAAAGCATGATCTGTTGCAATTTGTAAATCTGAATTACAAGAATTTGCAAAATATTCATAATCGCAATCTATCAACATATCTAAAGTATAATCCGAAATTGTATTTTTACCCTGCATCCTCTTTTCGTATTGCTTTTCATCATCTTTTGTTAAAGCATTTTTAGGATCTCTCCAATACTTCTCAAATTCATTTACATATCCCTTTGGTGCAAGATAATTCAAACTCTTATCATCTACTCCAGATTTAAATTCTTGATGATTCATATCTTTTGAGGGAAATGAAACAACTTTTAGGAATGATAAAGGGACTTTCGAATCTGAAACATTTTTCATTATAAATTGCTCACCATTTAAAGTAAAACTTCCTTCAACAATTTTATCACTAACTGCTAAATAAGCTTTGCTGTAAATATCACCAATAATTTTTCCTCTAAATATTTTAATTGTTGGAGTAACTTTAATTATTCCATTAATTCCCGTTGCAGTTATTACAGATTTATCATTATATGGTTTGAATTCCACAAAATCTATATCTACAGTTTTATTTGCAGAAATAGGAATTGACTTTAGTTGAAATTTTGTTGTTGAAATTTTGTTCAATTGCGAAACATTTAATTCTGATAAAACAGAGTTCTCATTTGTTATCATATTGTTCAACAAAACATTTGATTCTGGAGAATGTTGGAGAACTTTAAACATTCCATCAATTACTTGTGAAGTGGCTATTCCATTTATAAAAAATGAGAATACTATAACAAAAAAAACTAAAAACTTTTTGTAAATTTTATTATCCATAATGGAAATTGTTTGAAAAAAAGTGAAGTGGTATTTCTTTATTTAAAAATCAATATTACTTTTATTTTGCAATTTTTTAATTGCAAAAAATAAAATGACACCAATAATAAAAAATATAATTCTTGAAAATAAAAAAAAGATTGTCATTATTAGATGACAATCTTTAAAAAATGAAAAATAATTTTTTTCTATTAATTTTAAAATTATAATTCTATTGAGATTTATCTGTTGAATTTTGTATTTCTGCATCTGTCAAACTACTATTTCCCAAAGAATACCAATCCAATTTTCTTGTTACTAACATAACAGTTGCAATTATTACAAACAAACCAAAACTTCCTAATAATAATGAATAGTCTTCTAATGATAACAATACATATAAATAACCAAATTGTAATGTTAAAAGTGAAAACAATAAAAGTGATATTTTTTTGTTTTTAAAGGCATATGAAGTGTAAAATGTTATTAACCCAACAATAGCTATAAAAGCTGATAAATAAGCCATTCCAAAAGATAAATATTCTGAAATAGATAGTAACATTAAATAAAATAAAGATAATGCAAAACCTACTAATAAATATTGAATTGGATGTAATCTTAATCTATTTACAACTTCAATCAAGAAAAATGCAATGAAAGTTAATCCAACAAATAAATAAGAATACTTAATTGCCCTATTAGTTTGAGCATAACCATCAATTGGAATTAACAAACTTACACCAAAACTTTTTGCCATAATATTATGGTTATTGTTTCTTACAATTTGTGGAAAAGATCTATTAAATTCTAAAACATTCCATTTGGCTGTAAAATTATTATCAGTTACATTTTTCTCTATTGGTAAGTAATCTCCTATAAAACTTGGATTCCCCCATTTTGAACTCATTTCTACTGTTGTGGTTTTTCCAATTGGTACAAATTTTAATTCTTTACTTCCACTTAACTCAAGATTTACATCAAAATTATAAGTTGATGTACTATCATTTTTTACCAACTTTAAATCTGATAATTGTATATGCACTCCATTATCATTATTTGACATACTAGGATTACTATCATATTTTGGATCTGAATTATAATAACTTGAAAATACATTGTTAGCTTTTAATGATGGTTTTAATGGGTACGATTTACCATTTAAATTAATTGATAATGCATTCTTTATTCCCCTCATATCACTAATTCCTATTTGCAAGTATGACTTATCAAAACTAATTTTATCTTGAATATTATCAACTTGTTTTAAGTCTAATTTATCGAAACTACCCTTTAAATTAATTTTGGTTTTATATACTGCAATTTTAAACAATCCTCTATATCTTATCTCAGGTTCTATTTCAGATTTGATCTCTAATTTGCTCGGTAAAAAATGAGTAAAACTATTTACTGCACTATCGTTAATAGAAATAATCGGACCAGTAATAGTTTGAGCTTGACCCAATTTTTGACCTATTTCTGCTTCTGCTTGTATTCTTGAATCTTGCCTTTCTTGTACAACATACATTATCATAGTGCTTGGTATCATTAGGAACAATGCTAACATTACAGTTACTATTAACTTTAACATAATGCTCCCCCTTGCTTTAGATGGTGCACTCTTTACTGAGTTTACTTCCATTGGAAATTAAATTTTGGTTTTAAAAAATTTGAAAAATTATTTACGAATTGAATTTCGAGACTGTATCCAAAATAAAAAGTAACTATTTTATTAAAAATAATTAATTATTTATTGAGTACACTCTTATATTAAAAAACGTTATAAAGAATAAATAAATAATTTTAGAACTTATTTTTTAACAAAAAAAAACAGACAATTAATTATCTGTCTTTTAATAATTGAAATTTGTTGAATTAATTATAGCTTATATATTATGCTCAAACCAAGACCCCAATAAGGTATTGTTTGTTCAGGTTGGTGCACAGCTCTATCTATAGAAAACAGAGTATGCTCACCAGCTTCTTTATTTTTTCCTAATAAGTTTATCATTCCATAACCTCCACTAAAATCAATCATTAAAGGCTCAAAAAATGGTACTTGAATCCCTCCTTTAAAATATGTACCAATTCTAACCCATGTATCTTTGTGTGTATCATTAGATGAAGTTTTGTAATCAGTATTTGTAGTTTCATCATAAAATCTTGCAGATAAAGTTGATGGTGGTATGTAGAAAACTTTACCTTCAGCTGATGCATAAAAATCAGCAATATTTTTCAATCTCAACCAAGTAATACCAATTCCCATATTACCTGCAAACATAACTGCATTATGATTTACCTGAAATCTTCCTTTTGAATCTGGTGGCAAAGGTGTACCTTGATATCTTATAGTTTCAACTCCGTGAAGAAAAAATCCTTCAATTGAAAATGGGAATCTTAAAATTGAAGATTTACTTAATAATAACTCAGCTTGAATTCTAAAGGCATTGTGTGGTCCTGATAAATTCCCTCCTAATGTATTTATTTTTTTTACTAAAACATCACCTGTATCAACTGCAAATGTTAAAGTCTGCAAACCAATGGATGGTAGAATTATTGGTTGACTAAAAGCAATTATAACTGTGGTGAATGAGAAAATAAGTACTAATATATTTTTTTTCAAAATTATAATATTATTAAATGAAATTAAAAATTACCAATTAACAAGACACATTTCAAGAACAGAAAGTTGCATTTAATTTCAAATCAATCTAACACTTCTTTAACTGAATAAATTTTATTATCCAAATTATTTTTTGTTATCATTTCGCCAATTAGCCCTAATGATATCGATTGAAATCCTACTATAATCATCAATACTCCAACCAAAAGTAAAGGACGATTTGTCAAGGAAGTTTTACCCAAGAACCATTCAATACTTAACCATAAATCTATTACAAATCCAATTGCAATGAACATTATTCCAACTGCTCCAAACAAATGTAAAGGTCTTCTCATATACCTTTGAGTAAGTACCAATGTTAGTAAATCTAAGAACCCTTTAAAAAATCTGCTAGCTCCAAATTTAGAAACACCATGTAATCTTGCATGATGAATAACAATTTGTTCAGTTACCTTAAACCCTTTCCAATGAGCTTGAGCTGGTAAATATCTGTGCATTTCTCCGTAAACATTTAAATGCTCTAAAACTTCATGTCTATAACCTTTTAAACCGCAATTGAAATCATGAATTTTTAATCCCGTAACTTTTTGGACAACTTTGTTAAACAATGCTGATGGAAGTGTTTTGTGCCAAGGATCATGCCTAGTTTTTTTCCATCCAGAAACCAAATCATATTCTCCCTTTAATAACTCAAGCATTGCTGGTAACTCATTAGGGTCATCTTGCAAATCTGCATCCATAGTAAATACATACTTACCTTTTGCCTTTTCAAATCCTAATGCTAAGCCAGCGGACTTTCCAAAATTAGTTCTAAACCTTATTACTTTTACATGAGAATCATTAGAATGGATTTCTTCTAGAATATTAAATGAATCATCATTTGATCCATCATCAACAAATATAATTTCGTAACTCTCACCCGCCATTTCCTTTAGTTGAGTAATTAACTTATTATACAATTCCTTAATTGAACCATCTTCATTGAACAGCGGTATTACAACACTTATTTGAAGTTGATTATTATCTATTATGTTATTCATAAATCTGAATTATTAAAGTGCAAAGTTAGAAAATTTAAAATAATTATTAAAAGTTTTTACTTTTTACTATATGTATCAAACATTTTTTAAAATGTATAATGTTAAATTTACTATCATATACATTTTATCATTCAATATCTAACTAATTACATTGTAGATGATTTCAAAAACTTACTTAAAATGTAAACCTTATATTTGTATTTTATATTCATATAGTTTAATTTTTGAATTTCTTTTTATTTTTTTTAATGATTACTATTCCAGATTATTATAATATAGATTCTTTATTGAGTGAAGAAGAACGTCTAATTAGAGATACTGTTAGGTCGTTTGTTGACTCTGAAATAATTCCAATTATTGAAGATCATTATCAAGCAGGAACAGCTCCTGAGGGTATGATTAAAAGATTAGGTGAAATGGGAATGTTGGGTCCTACTATTCCCGAAGAATATGGGGGTGCAGGTTTAAATTCAGTCTGTTATGGATTAATTGCTCAAGAGCTTGAGCGTGGAGATAGTGCAATTCGTTCAACTGCATCTGTGCAAAGTTCATTAGTTATGTTCCCTATTTATAAATTTGGATCTGAAGACTTAAAACGCAAATGGCTCCCACTTTTAGCAAGTGGTGATGCAGTTGGTTGCTTTGGATTAACCGAACCTGATTTTGGCTCAAACCCGAATGGTATGCTAACTAATGCTGTTGAAACTGATAAAGGTTATTTATTGAATGGTGCAAAAATGTGGATAACAAATGGCTCATTAGCTCATGTTGCTGTTGTTTGGGCAAAACTAAATGGGGAAATTAGAGGCTTCATTGTTGAAAAAGGTACTCCTGGATTCACCGCTCCTATTATGAAAAATAAACATTCTTTAAGAGCTTCTGTAACTAGTGAACTCATATTCCAAGATTGTGAAATTCCTAAAGAAAATATGTTCCAAGATATAAAAGGCTTAAAAGGTCCGTTGCAATGTTTATCTCAAGCTAGATTTGGAATATCTTGGGGTGCTATTGGTGCTGCTTTGGCTGTGTTTGAGTCCTCGGTTAAATATGCTACAACTAGAATTCAATTTGACAGACCTATTGGTGGTTTTCAATTAATTCAAGATAAATTAGTTTGGATGTTAAACGAAATTACTAAAGCACAATTGCTTTCTTATCAACTTGGAAGAATGAAAGATAATAATACTTGGAGACCTCAACAAGTCTCGTTAGCTAAAAGAAATAATGTTTGGATGGCTTTAGAATGTGCACGACTGGCAAGAGATATTCATGGTGCAAACGGTATTTTAAGTGAGTACCCTATTATGAGACACGCAAATAATTTAGAATCAGTTAAAACTTACGAAGGGACTCACGATATTCATACTTTAATTATTGGACAAGATATTACAGGGCTTGATGCTTTCAAATAATAAATAAATATTTTTTAATATTTTATTTTTTAAAGAGGTAGCTCAATTTTATTGGTTACCTCTTTTAGTTTTAATATTATCCGTCTTTTGAAATTCTTTCATTTTATATTTTATTAAGTGAAGAATATTCTTACAGCAATATCTAAATTCAATTCAATTATAATACAATTATAATTTATTTATAATGGTTAATAACTTTGAGTTATCTCAACTTAAAAGAAAAGCAGATGGTCTTTTAGAATCATGTCTGCTCAATCAAAAATATGACTGTGTGATTGGTTTTTTAGAATTTCATTCTAAAAAAAATTCCATGAATACAATTGAACTTTGTAATCATTTAATTGAATCTGTTAATGTTAAATATTATAGTGCTGATAATAAAGAATTAATGGATTCTCTTTTGATAGAAATCATGAACATTTTAACAAACTTATAACAATTTAAATTGATATTTTTTCAATTTAAATTTATCTTATTCATTTCAAATATTATTTTTTAAAACAATAAATTTCTAAATTTTTATGGCTTACAATTTTACAGAAATCGAAAAAAAACAGCAGGAATTTTGGTCAAAAAATGAAACTTTTAAAACAGATGTTTTTGATACTTCAAAACCTAAGTATTATGTTCTTGATATGTTCCCATATCCAAGTGGAGAGGGTCTTCATGTGGGTCATCCAGAAGGATTTACTGCCACTGATATAGTTGCTAGATTCAAAAGACATTGTGGTTACAATGTACTTCATCCTATGGGGTGGGATGCTTTTGGTTTGCCAACTGAAAATTATTCTATGAAAACAAACATTCACCCAAGCGTTGTTACAAAAAACAATACTGAAAATTTCAAACGCCAACTTAAATCTATTGGTTTTAGTTATGATTGGTCAAAGGAAATTAATACAACTACTCCTGAATATTATAAATGGACTCAATGGATATTTTTAAAATTATATAATTGTTGGTTTGATATAAACGAAAACAAGGGTAAAGATATTAAAATTTTAACTGATCAGTTTGAATTAAATGGTTCTAACTTTATTTCCAAACCAGCTAATTTTTCAAAAGCTAATTGGGATTTTACAGCAGAACAATGGATGAACTTTAGTGAATTAGATCAACAAAATGTTTTATCAAATTTTAGGTTAGTTTATGAAGCAATGATTCCCGTTAATTGGTGTGAAGGGCTTGGAACAGTGCTTGCTAATGAAGAAGTTGATGAATGGACTGGAAAAGGCTTTACAGTTGAAAGAAGACCAATGAGGCAGTGGATGATGAGAATAACTTCATACTCTGAAAGATTATTAACTGGTTTGGTTGGTTTAGATTGGCCCTCTTCAACTAAGGATATGCAAACTAATTGGATAGGCAAATCTATTGGTGCAGAAGTTGTTTTTAAAACTGAAAATGGCATTGAAATTAAAGTTTTTACAACCAGACCCGATACACTATTTGGAGTTACATTTATAACAGTTGCTCCAGAACTTAGCATTGTTAATGCTATTACAACTAACGAATTTAAAAATCAAGTCGATGAATACATTAAGGCTTCTTCCTTTAAAAGTGAAAGAGACAGGCAATCAAGTATTGATAAAACTGGGGTTTTTACTGGAAGCTATGCTATTCACCCATCAACAGGAAAAAAGATTCCTATATGGACTGGTGATTATGTGATTGGAAATTACGGAACTGGTGCGGTAATGGGCGTTCCATCGCATGATGAACGTGATTTTATTTTTGCAAAAAAATTCAACCTTCCAATTATTCCAGTAATAATTCCTGATTCAAATATTGAAAATTATAATGAAATAATTAATGGGAATCAATGTTATACTGGTCCTGGAATTATTATTAATTCTAGTGAGTTTGATGGTTTGGAAAGCAGTTTTGCTAAAGAAAAAATGATTGAAGCTATTGGTGAAAGTGGTAAAAAAACTATTCAGTATAAATTACGCGATTGGTTGTTTTCACGCCAAAGATATTGGGGAGAACCTATCCCTTTAGTTCATTTTGAAAATGGGATTGTGAAGTCTTTAAACGAAAATGAACTACCCTTATTACTACCTGATATACAAGATTTTAAGCCATCAGGAACTGGAGAGTCTCCATTAGCTTTAGCATTTGATTGGCTAAAAGTAACAGATGATAAATATGGTATTGGAAGAAGAGAAACGAATACAATGCCCCAATGGGCTGGTAGCTGTTGGTATTATTTAAGGTACATTGATCCAGAAAATGAAAATACATTTGTCAATTCTGATTTAGAAAAAAATTGGTTACCAATTGATTTGTATATAGGTGGTGGAGAGCACGCTGTTTTGCATTTACTATATGCAAGATTTTGGCATAATGTACTTTTTGATTTAGGTTTTGTTTCTAATTCAGAACCAATTAAAAAGTTAATTCATCAAGGTTTGATTTTAGGCGAAGACTCCCAAAAAATGTCTAAATCTAGAGGTAATGTTGTGAATCCAGATGATATTATTTCTAAATATGGTGCTGATGCTTTAAGATTGTATGAAATGTTTTTGGGTCCACTTGAGATGTCAAAACCTTGGTCAACACTAGGAATTGAGGGAGTCAGCAGATTTTTAAAAAGATCTTGGAGAATGATAATGGGGGATATAGATTCTAATATTATTTCCATTATAAAAGATAGAGAATTGACTAATAGTGAGAGTATTTTACTAAATAAAACAATTGCAAAAGTTACTGACGATATTGAAAATTTGAGATTTAATACAGCAATCTCTGCTTTAATGATTTATGTAAATGAGTTTATAAATATAGATATTAAGCCCCTTGAAGCAATGGAAAAATTTTGCATTCTTCTTTCTCCTTTTGCTCCTCATATTTCAGAAGAAATGTACCAAAGAGTTTGTTCGATTAAAAGTAAGTCAATTGACTTAGAAATAAAATCAATAGCTTTTATTGAATGGCCTCAGTTTGATAGTTCAAAAATTACTCAAAATGAAGTTGAAATATTATTGCAAATAAATAGTAAAATTAAAGGTAAAATGTTAGTTCAATCTGGTTTAGATATTGAAGAATTAGAGAAGTTAGCATTTGAAAATGAAGTGTTTAAAAAAAATATTGAAGGGAAATCTATTAAAAAAATTATTACTGTAAAAGATAAAATAGTAAATATTATTTGTTAATAATTCTCATTTAAGATATTACCTTTTTCAAATTCTTAGAAATTTTATATGTAAATTTTTGTCGAGTTCTTAAAACTTATTTCTTAATTATTTCATGAACATTGAAGAGCTAACTAAACTAATTGAAGAGGCTGAAGAGCTTAACAATAAAGGCAACTCTGTTGAAGCTGAATCATTAATTAATAAATTACTAAATGAAAAAATATTAGACCAAGATTTACTTTTAAAATCTAAAGCTCTATTAATATTATCTCATACTTTATGGCAACAAGGAAAAGTAAAAGAATCATTGTCAATTGCTAAGCAGTCATTAAAATACTCTATTACTTCAAATACTGATAATTCAATCCTTGCAAATAAAGCAGAAGCTAAAGCTTTGAATACGATTGGAGTTTTATATGATTCTCTCTCAAATTACCCTAAAGCCCAGGAGTTTTATTGCCGTGCTCTATTATTGTATGAAGATATTCGGGATAAACGTGGTATTGCAATAGTTGCTATGAATATAGGGAATGTTCATCTGAATCTATCTGAAATCCCAAAAGCTCTCGAGTATTATAACCGTTCACTTTCATTACATGAAGAAATTGGTAATAAATTGGGTGTGGCAGATGCTACTTCTGGTATTGGGATTGTTTATTTCAATCTTTCTGAATTTTCAAAGGCTCATGAGTTTTTTAACAGTTCTCTTACTCTTTACAAAGAAATTGGTAATAAATTAGGTGTAGCAAATGTTACTTGTTTTATAGGGAATGTTTATTACAATTTTTCTGACTTTACAAAAGCTCTTGAATATTATAGACTTGCACTTAATTTACAAGAAGAAATTGGTAATAAATTTGGATTGGCAAATGTTATTGGCAGCATTGGTAATATTTATGGCGATCTTTCTGACCACTCAAAAGCTATTGAATATCAAAATCGTGCTCTTTCTTTGCATGAAGAAATTGGAGATGTAACAGGAGTAGCAAGAGTAACTATGAACATTGGGTTTATTTATTCGGAACTTTCTGATTTTCATAAGGCACTTGAGTATTATATTCGTGCTCTTTCTATGCAAGAAGAAATTGGTAACAAAAATTTAATTGCAGCTGATATAGGGCATATAGGTAATATTTACTATAATCTTTCAAACTACTCAAAAGCTCTTGAGTATTATGAACGTGCTCTGGCATTACATGAAGAATTTGGGGATAAAAAATTTGTGGCAGTTGTCACTTGTTACATAGGGGAACTATATACAAATCAATCTTTTGAAAATTACAACCCTGTTAAAGCTGAAGAATATCTTCTTAAGGCTGCTAAATTAAATTCTAAAATTGGAACTAAAGATGCTTTGTATAAAAACTACAAATCTATTTCACAATTATATGAAACTCTTTTTAGATGGGAGGAAGCACTAAACTATTTTAAATTATTTCATGAGCTTGAAAAAGAAGTTCTTTCAGAAGAGACTAAGAAAAAAGCCGAACTATTTGATATTCAACGCAAACAAGCTGACATTGACAAACAATTAGCAGTTGAACGAGCTAAACATGAGGCTACCGAGACTTTACTTCATAATGTTTTACCTATCTCTATTGCCAATAGAATCATTAATGGTGAAAATTTAATTGCTGAAAAACTCTCCAATGTTTCTGTTCTATTTGCTGATATTGTTAACTTCACTAAGCTCTCTCAATCTATCTCGCCTGAACAACTTGTGGATGGACTTGATAGAATTTTCACTGCTTTTGATTTGCTTGCCGATAAATACAACCTTGAGAAAATTAAAACTATTGGGGATGCTTATATGGTTGTGGCTGGTGCTCCCTTGCCTCGTAATGATCATGCTCAAGCCATGGCGAACATGGCTATTGATATGATTGAGGCTATGAAACAATTTACTTCAATTACTACTGGTGAACCTATTCAAATCAGAATTGGCATTCATTCTGGTGAAGTTGTGGCTGGAGTCATTGGCAAAAAGAAATTTGCTTATGACTTGTGGGGTGATGCCGTTAACACTGCAAGCCGCATGGAAAGCCATGGTGAGCCAAACCAAATACATATCTCTCAAGATTTTTACAACGAACTAATTTCTTCTAATTTATTTTCAATAGATAATTTTATAGACAGAGGCAAAATGGAGATAAAGGGCAAAGGAGTTCTTAAAACTTATTTCTTAATTAAATCATGAACATTGAAGAGCTAACTAAACTAATTGAAGAGGCTGAAGAGCTTAACAATAAAGGCAACTTTGTTGAAGCTGAATCATTAATTAATAAATTACTAGTTGAAAAAATATTAGACCAAGATTTACTTTTAAAATCTAAAGCTCTATTAATATTATCTACTACTTTATGGCGACAAGGTAAGTTTACAGAATCATTACCTATTGCTGAAAAATCATTAGAGTGTTCTATTAGTACAAAAGCTACTAATGCAATTACATCAACTAAATATGAAGCTAAAGCTTTGAATTTGATTGGTGTAATATACAATTCATTATCTGACTACCATAATGCACTCGACAATCTTAACAATGCACTTTATTTACTTGAAGAGTTAAAAGATAAAAGTGGGGTAGCATTTGCTAATTGTTACATCGGTATTGTATATCATACACTTTCTGATTTCAAAAAAGCACTAGAATTTTATTTTAGTTCACTTTCAAAGTATGAAGAAATTTCTAATAAAAATGGTATTGCATTTATCATTGGTAATATTGGTTGTGTTTATGGTTCACTTTCTGACTACCAAAAAGCACTCGAATATTTTAATCTTGCTCTTGCTTTGCACGAAGAGATTGATGATAAACGTGGGGTAGCAACTGTTACTAAAAACATTGGATTTATGTATTTTAAATTGTCAAACTTTTTAAAAGCTATCGAGTTTTACGATCGTTCAATTGCAATATATTTGGATATTGGTGATAAAAATGGAGTGGCAAGTGTTTATAGTGAAATTGGACATGTATTTTACAATTTACAAGATTACACAAAAGCTCAAGAATATTTTAATCATGCACTTACATTATCTGAAGAGATAGGTGATATAAAAGTCGAAGCTATTGTTATTAGTTATATCGGAGCTCTTCGTTCTGATCCATTATTTGAGGATGGTTTAAATTATGACAAAGCTGAAGAATATCTTCTTAAGGCTGCTAAATTAAATTCTAAAATTGGAATTAAAGAAGCTTTGTATAATAACTATAAATCTCTTTCACAATTATATGAAACTCT
The DNA here is from genome assembly GCA_016700335.1 of Chlorobiota bacterium. Classification (NCBI taxonomy): domain Bacteria; kingdom Pseudomonadati; phylum Chlorobiota; species Chlorobiota bacterium. The sequence goes on from CP065014.1 coordinate 2,065,588, forward strand.
TTTTAGATGGGATGAAGCTCTAACATATTTTAAATTATTTCATGAGCTTGAAAAAGAAGTTCTATCAGAAGAGACTAAGAAAAAAGCCGAACTATTTGATATTCAACGCAAGCAAGCAGATATTGACAAACAATTAGCCATTGAACGAGCTAAACATGAGGCTACCGAGACTTTACTTCATAATGTTTTACCTATCTCTATTGCCAATAGAATCATTAATGGTGAAAATCTGATTGCTGAAAAACTCTCCAATGTTTCTGTTCTCTTTGCTGATATTGTCAACTTCACTAAGCTCTCTCAATCTATCACGCCTGAACAACTTGTGGATGGACTTGATAGAATTTTCACTGCTTTTGATTTGCTTGCCGATAAATATAATCTTGAGAAAATAAAAACTATTGGGGATGCTTATATGGTCGTGGCTGGTGCTCCACTACCTCGTAATGATCATGCTCAAGCCATGGCGAACATGGCTATTGATATGATTGAGGCTATGAAACAATTTACTTCAATTACTACTGGTGAACCTATTCAAATCAGAATTGGCATTCATTCTGGTGAAGTTGTGGCTGGAGTCATTGGCAAAAAGAAATTTGCTTATGACTTGTGGGGTGATGCCGTTAACACTGCAAGCCGCATGGAAAGCCATGGTGAGCCAAACCAAATACATATCTCTCAAGATTTTTACAACGAACTAATTTCTTCTAATTTATTTTCAATAGATAATTTTATTGATAGAGGCAAAATGGAGATAAAAGGCAAAGGAGTTCTTAAAACTTATTTCTTAATTAAATCATGAACATTGAAGAGCTAACTAAACTAATTGAAGAGGCTGAAGAGCTTAACAATAAAGGCAACTTTGTTGAAGCTGAAAAAAGCTTACATTCAATACTGTTAACTATGAAATTGAGCCCTAACTTAATGTTGAAATCAAGAGCACTAGTAGCACTTTCAGCATCCTTATGGCGACAAGGTAAACCAACAGAATCTTTACCTATAGCATTGAATTCACTTGAATTAATTGCGATTGCCAAATTAGAACAATCAGTTATTTCAACAGAAACTGAAGCTAAATCTTTGGCAAATATCGGTAGAGTTTACACATGCTTAAGTGATTATCAGAATGCACAAGATTATTATAACCAGTCTATGGAAATGAGTGTAGAACTTGGTTTGAGTGAAAATATTGCAAAAGTTTCAGGTGATTTAGGGATAGTTTTTTCAAACATTTCCAACTACCAGAAATCTCTTGAATACTTTAATCAAGCTCTTGAAATATACGAAGAATTGGACTTAACAGATAATATTCCCAAAATTTATGGAACAATAGGACATGTTTACAACAGACTATCAGACAACCATAAAGCACTAGAATATTTTAATCTAGCACTTGAGTTAAGCGAAAAGCTTGATTTGAAAAACAATATAGCATTTGTTACTGGTAATATTGGTAATGTTTGCTTTGATCTAGGCGATTACAAAAAGGCTATTGAGTATTATAATAGGTCATTTGAATTAAGTAAACAACTTGGTATAAAACATGATGAAGCTAGTTTACCATTATATATTGGGAATGTTTACAATAAACTCACTAACTATTCAAAAGCCCTAGAATATTATAACTTAGCATTTGAATTAAGTGAAAAATTAGGATTAAAAATTAATTTAGCATTTATTACATTAAATATTGGAAATGTTTATAATCACCTATTTGACTACTCTAAGTCTTTAGAGTATTATAACCGTTCATTTGAATTAAGTGGTGAATTAGGTTTAAGTGCTAATAAAGCAGTGATCACTGGAAATATTGGGTCAATATTTGGCAATCCTGAATTTGAAGGTTTCAATGTTTTAAAAGCTGAAGAGTATCTTCTAAATGCAATTAATTTAAATAAAGAAATTGGCATCAAACTAAATTTATATGAAAATCATAAAGTACTTTCAGATCTTTATAAACTTATAAATAGATGGGAAGATTTTGCAGTTCATTTTGTTCAGTTTCATGATATTGAAAAAGAAGTTGTTTCAGAAGAAGCTAAGAAACAAGCTGAATTGATGGATTACAGACGTAAAATTGAAGAATCTGAACGAGATAGACAAGTAAAAATTGCTCGGTTTCAAGAACGAGAGAAAATACTTGATAATATTCTTCCTACACAAATCACTGAACGATTAATAAAGGGTGAACAACCTATTGCTGATCGTGCCGAAAATGTTTCTATTTTCTTTTCTGATATTGTTGGATTTACATCACTTTCTCAAACTATTACCGCAAACGAATTAGTAACAGGTTTGAATTCATTATTTATCAAATTTGATTTACTAGCAAAAGAATATGGTCTTGAAAAGATTAAAACTATTGGTGATGCTTATATGGCTGTTTGTGGTGTACCAGTATCAGTTAGTGATCATGCTGTTAGGATGGCAAGATTTGCACTTGGTATTCAGAAATTATTTGCTGGTGGAGTTTATATCAACGGTCATAATGTAAAAATTAGAATTGGATTACATTGTGGTGAAGTAGTGGCTGGTGTTATTGGAGAGCAAAAATTTGCATATGACTTGTGGGGTGATGCCGTTAACACTGCAAGCCGCATGGAAAGCCATGGTGAGCCTAACCAAATACATATCTCTCAAGATTTTTACAACGAGCTTATTTCTACTAATTTATTCTCAATTGATAATTTTATTGATAGAGGCAAAATGGAAATCAAAGGCAAAGGAGTTCTTAAAACTTATTTCTTAATTAAATCATGAAAAAATTAAAATTAAAATAAATGTTTAAGAATAATATAAACCAAGCTCATATATCAACAGCAGTATTAGTTGCTTTTTAAAAAATTATCCTGTTCAAGAATTATCTGTTTCATCCGATAACATACTTACTTGTAACATTGATAATTGTTCACAAATTCAAATAGATAGGTTTAAAGTTGATTTAATGTTCTTTGATTCGAATCCAATATTACCATTAGAAAATCTTTGTTCGCATTTAGAAACGTACCAACCTCAAAATGATTCACAAGCAGTAATGTTAAATTATGCAAACAAATTGATTTTGCTAGAAGATAATTTTAAAGGTGCTGGGCTTTTTATATGGGGTGAAGCGGGAATTGGTAAAAGTCATATTGCTGTTGGAATAGCTAAAAAATTTATGTTAAAAGGATTAACTCATATTTTTCAATTTGCAGATAGATTTAATTTTCAAACAATTTTAGATTTAAAACCTACACAAGTTTGGGTAATTGATGACTTAAATAATGGGTATGGATTAATTTCTCAATTGTTTAAAAAAGTTGTATTAAACGCTCATGAACTTGGTGGTAGAGTATTCATAACAAGCAAAAAGAATTATGATGAGTTGTTAAAAGAAATGATTGTTGGTGATGGAAATGCCAACAGAATTAGATATGATGATAGAACTAATGGTATGTTTAAAATTTTAAATGTTACTGGAAACAGTTATCGTCAGACTAATGCTTGATATAATGATTAATAAAATAATCTAAAAATATTATTTTTTCAATTGATGATTAACATATATAAGAGATAATTTTTAACATTTACTTTTTATTAAAAATCCTTTTATATTAAAAAAAATAGTATTTTAAATTTAGTTTAGAGTTTAAAAATCAAATCATTAACATGAATTATAATTTCATGGATAACACTTTTTGGCAAACACAAAGGATGATTGCAGATCCTTTAGCTGATGAATTAGTTGATGAACTAATGACAAGTGGTGAGTACTTAAATTCCAGAGATTTAATGGGGAAACTAATGAAGAATAATGATTTGGTTTCTTTTAAAGCCTCAAATTCAATCCCAATTCCTATCCACAAATTTTTAATTGAAACAAGCAACTTACCTATCTGGTTGGATATAAATAAGATTAAAATTGCACAACGAGTAGGTACAAATTACAATATTGAAGGTGCTTTTGTTCTGTTATTCAAATCATTACCAATGTGTTATTGCATGGCTAAAGGTGCAAAAGTATTACATACAACTGGAAGATTATTAGCAGATAAAGAATCATTTGACATCAATAAAGATAGCACAACAACATTTTTGCATAGAGTTATGATGAGTTTACAATTTGTAGAAGATGTAGCTCAATTTGATGGTTTTAATGAATCTGGATCTGCTATTGTGACAACTCAAAAGGTGAGATTAGTGCATTCATCGATCAGAAACTTTATAAAAGAAAAAATTCCAAATTGGAATAATGAAGAACTTGGAGTTCCAATTAATCAAGAAGATTTATTATTTACATTAACAACATTTTCAGTTGGAATGATTCAAGGATTAAGCATTATGGGAATTAAGCTAACTGATGAAGAGAAGGAAAGTTATATGCATTTATGGCGAGTGATTGGTTATATTTTAGGTATTTCAGAGGAGCTACTTCCTAAGAATTATCAAGAAGGAATTAATTTTCAATCAGGAATAATAGATAGAGAAGCTACTTATTCTAAAGAAGGAAACGACTTAATGACATCTGTTGTAAATTTGATTGAATTTATACTTCCTGGTAATGTTTCAAATATTTTTGTTGTAAACTTAGTTCATCATTTTATTGGTGATAAAATATGTAATTGTGTTGGAATTGAACCAACTTCAAACACAGTAAAATTTCGAGTCAAATTAATTAGAAAATTCTTTATTATTATTGCTAAGCTCGAAGAAAATAACACATTTATTGGAAAATTTGTAAGGTATATAGTTAACAAAGTTGTTAAGTATGTAATTAATAAATTAAATGGGAATAAAGAAATTATGTTCAGACCACCAATAGATTTAGTAGGTTAAGAGAACTAATTAATTATATCATTACTTAAATCAAAAATTGAATGTGGCTAAACACTGATTACTATTCTACACTAGAGTTAACTTTAACTTTAACTGGTAGCATTCTTTGGGTAGCTGTTTATGTTTTCATTATCATTGATGCAAATAAAAACAGATACATGGAAATGCCTTTAATAGCAATTGCTGGAAACATTGCATGGGAAGCAATTTATAGTTGGGCATTTGATGGATATATTAATCTTGGATTATTTTTAAAAATTGGTTATAGAGCTTGGTTTTTTTTAGATATTTATATAGTAATTTTAGCACTAAGGTATAGTTACAAACAGTTTGATAGTGATTTGATTAGAAATAATATCAAATCATTTTTTGCCATTTTATTCATATTTTATTTCATACTAATTTGGGCTTGCGGTATATCTGAAATTGATAATCTTCCAATCCATAGTAATGGATCTGTTAGATTAGGAGGTGTATCTGCTTACGTTTTGAATATTGTAATTTCATTTAGTTATATTTATTTGTTTTTAAGAAATAGATCAAAAGTTCCTTTCAATAAAATTTCTGCTTGGTTGAAATTTTTAGGAACATTATGTTTTAGTATATTTTTTTTGTTAGTTGATTCTAAAAATTACATGCTCTTATCAATGGCAGGAATAGTAGTTGTTCTAGATGTTACATACCTTTTTCTTTTATCAAAATACCCAGCAGTTAAAAACTTAAAAAGCATTGGTGGCAAACCAGTGTTCACACTCAACCCTAACTTTGAGATTTTATGGGAGAAATATCCTGAGTTAAGATCATATTATAAAATGTGTGGAATTACTTTAAGAGAGTTAACCTTTGAACATTGGTCATTTGTAAATAAAACAGGAAAATTCCATTCTAATTACACTGTATTAGAAGGTGATATAATTAGGCAAGTTGCAACTGGTTCAGCATACGGAGATGACGTGTATAATACAAATAAGGTTCTTCGAGATATAGTAAAGGAATTAGATTTAGAATACAAAAAAATTTATTTATTTAATGACTCCTCAAAAATGAATGATGGAGATTTAGATTCTAGAAAAGAAACAATTGTTCTTTTCAGTGATCCAATATTTTCTAAAATTGAAATGTATTTAACTTCTTCAAGGTTTGTAAGAGCTTCATTGGATATTTCTGTTCCAATCAACCCATCAATAATGAATAAATGGAATGTTTTTACTGATGTTGAATCATGTTTTATTTCTCTTATGAGAACATTTGTACCATTAATACATGCATCACATAACATCAATGATAAACCTAATTTTTTAAATATAAATAATTTTAATACAATAAGATTAAAACAAATTTACCAGGTGTTATCTAAAATTGCGGATAGTGAATTAAGCACTATAGAGGCTATAGTTATCCCAGAGAATGACCCATACGAAGAAGTTTTTGATGCATTAAATCTTGTTATGGATGATAAAAAACGTCAAGTAAATAAATTAGAAATTGCAAATAATATTCTTGCAGAAAATAATATTGAAATTAAAAATGAGCATAATAGAAGTGAAAAATTGTTATTGAATATACTTCCTGAAGTAATTGCAAATCGTTTAAAAAATGGTGAAGTAAATATTGCAGATAAATATGAGAATGTAGCAATTCTGTTTACTGATATTGTAAATTTTACGGAGTTTTCAACAACTGTTACTGCTCAAGAATTAGTAAATTCACTCGATTCAATTTTTTCATTGTTTGATACATTAACTGACAAATATCATTTAGAAAAAATTAAAACTATTGGTGATTCTTATATGGTGGCTTGTGGTTTGCCTATTGTTTCAAATGATTATGCAATTAATATGGCTCACTTTGCTTTAGAAATGAACGATTTAATCGAGATTTTTAAAACATCAAATGGTTATAATTTTAAAATGAGAATTGGAATACATTCAGGTGAAGTAGTTGCTGGTATTATAGGAAAAAATAAATTTTCGTATGATTTATGGGGTGATGCAGTGAATACTGCGTCAAGAATGGAATCTAACGGAGAACCAGGAAAAATCCATATCTCAGAAGATTATTATAATCAACTTATTGTATCTGGACAATTTAACTCAAGTAATTTTATTTACAGAGGTGAATTAGAAATTAAAGGTAAAGGGTTAATGAAAACTTACTTTTTACAATCAAAAATTGTTTAAATTAAAAATTGATTTTTCAAATTCTTTTTCTTATTAAATTTAATTATTTATTTTTAATTTTATTGATTTAGTTATATAAATTATAGTTTATTATAATTATGTTAAATTTTTTAATTGAAAAATATTTTGAATATAAATGCTCAACTAGAATTAGTATCTGATTTTATAAAAGTTAAAAAATTTAGAGAAGCAAAATTAATTTGCAATAAAATTGTATCAAATAAAATTCCATTAAAATTATCTGAACAAGATAATTTGGAATTTGATAATCAGTTTGCTAATACATATAGATATTTAGGATTTATTTATGAAAATGAAAATAATTTGCTTAAGTCAATAGAATTTTACAGTAATTCTTTAGAAATTTTCACAAAATTAAATGATATAGAAAAGACTGCCTTTGTACTAAGTCATTTAGGAGGAAACTATTTTACTATATCAAATTATAAACTTTCTTTAGAATTTTACAAAAAAGCTTTAAATGTTTACGAAGAATTAGGGAATAACATAGAAATGGCTAGAATAATAGGCAGAATTGGTGTTATATATGGTCAAATAAATGATTCAAAAAAGTGTATTGAATATTTAACAAAAGCTTTAAAAATTACACAAGAAGCTGGATACAAACCAGGTGAAGCAGCATGGTTAAGTGGGTTAGGAAACATATATAGTATCAATAATGATTTTAAACAATCGTTGGAGTATTTTCAAAAAGCTTTAAAAATAAATTATAAACTTGGTGATAATGGCAATATTGCTGGGAATAAAAGTAACATTGGTTTAATTTATTTACGACAATATAATTTAGATAAAGCTTTAAAATATTTTTCAGAAGCTTTAATTATTTCCAAAACTGGAGATAATTTAATCTTTACTTCAATAATATTAAGGAATCTTAGTGAAATATATTCAGACCCTAAATTTCCTAATTTTGATTATAATATTGCAGAATCTCAGTTGTTAGAAGCTATCAAATTGAGTAATAAAGTAGGATCAAAATTTTACCTTTCAAAAAACTACCTCCAGTTATCATTAATATATGAGAAACAACAAAAGTGGGAACAATCACTCAAATTTATTAAAAAACATATTTTACTTCAAAATGAAATAAAATTTGAAGAAATAAAAAAACAAGCTGATATTTTTGATCATCAACTGAAATTACAAGAAAAAGATAAAATTAGAGCTATTGAAAATTCGAAATTTCTTGAGAGAGAAAATATACTTAATAATATACTTCCAACTGATATAACTACTCGATTAATAAATAAAGAAAACCCAATCGCTGATAAATTTGAATCAGTTTCTATAATATTTATAGATATTGTTCATTTCACAGAATTATCAAGACAAGTTTCTCCAGATCAATTAATTTTTATATTAAATTATATTTTTACTAAATTTGATACAATTTTCGATGAATTTGGTTTAGAAAAAATAAAGACAATTGGTGACGCATACATGGCAGTTAGTGGAGCACCAATAGTTAATAATGAACATGTTGAAAGTGCTGCAAATGCTGCACTAAAAATAATTGATTGTATTAAGAATTTAAAAATCAAAATCCCATCTAAACTTAAAGATCCAAACTGGAATATAAAATTAAAAGATATTCAAGTTCGAATTGGTATTCATTGTGGTAGTGCTATAGCGGGTGTGATAGGTAACAAAAAATTCTTGTATGATTTGTGGGGTGATTCTGTGAATACTGCTTCTAGAATGGAAAGTCATGGCGAACCAGGGAAAATTCATATCTCAGAAGAATTTTATAATCAACTTATTAAATCTGAACAATTCAACTCAAGTAGTTTTATTTACAGAGGTGAATTAGAAATTAAAGGTAAAGGGTTAATGAAAACTTACTTTTTACAATAGCTTAAGTTTTTAAGATTTTAATTTTTAATGAAATTTATATATTAAATTATAATTTTCTACTTGTTTTTTAATTTGAATAATTCTTATTATAAATTTCAACAATTATGCTTGATGAATTAATAATTTCATTTAACCTTTGCTGGAAATTGATGAAAAAAATCAAGATTAAAAATTAGTTGAAGGAACATTTTAAATATTTTATAAAATGGAAGGAGATTCAACACCATTGTACATATCTTCTCTTAAACCTTTAACTCTTTCGTCTTGTAAATATTCATCAAAAGTAGATAGCCTATCAATTAAACCATTTGGAGTAATTTCAATTATTCTATTTGCAACAGTTTCCATAAAAGTATGATCATGTGAAGTCATGAAAATAACTCCAGGGAAGTTATTACAACTTTCATTAAAACTTTGAATACTCTCTAAATCTAGGTGATTAGTTGGTTGATCTAAAATTATCATATTAGGATTTTGGAGCATCATACGGCTAATCATACACCTCACTTTTTCACCTCCACTTAACACATTTGTTTTTTTGAAAACGTCTTCACCGCTAAACAACATTTTTCCTAAATATCCTCTCATCATTTGTTCATCGGCATCAGTAATGTTAGCAGGAACAAACTCACGAAGCCAATCTATCATTTTAATATCATAACTAAAAAAATTACTATTGTCAATTGGAAGGTAAGCAGTTGTAACAGTTGTGCCCCATTCTATTGAACCAGAATCTTGTTCAGATTTATTGTTTAAAATATCAAACAACACACTTACAGCCAAAGGATCTCTACTAATAAATCCAATTTTATCTTTTTTGTTAACAGTAAAACTAATTTTATTAAACAGAACTCTACCATCAATATTTTTCCCTAAATTTTCTACTGTTAATATTTGATTCCCAACTTCACGAAGAGGTTGAAAAATTATTCCAGGGTATTTTCTGTTTGAAGGTTCAATATCTTCAACAACTAATTTATCTAAAGCTTTTTTACGTGAAGTTGCCTGCTTAGATTTAGATGCATTAGCACTAAACCTAGTAATAAATTCCATTAAATCTTTTCTCTTTTCTTCTACTCTTTTGTTTTTATCAGATTGCTGACGTGCTATAAGTTGTGATGACATATACCAGAATGTATAATTTCCAGTAAATATTTTAATTTTTCCTCTATCAACATCGGCAACATGAGTACAAACTGCATCCAAAAAATGTCGATCATGGCTTACAACCAATACTATATTTTGATAATCTGCTAAAAAATTTTCTAACCAACTTATTGTTTCTATATCCAATCCATTTGTTGGTTCATCCAATAATAATATATCTGGATTTCCAAAAAGTGCTTGAGCTAACAGAACTCTAACTTTTAAATTTGATGGAATATCCTTCATCAAGCTTGAATGGAATTCTTCTTTAACTCCTAGTTCATTTAAAAAAGTTGCAGCATCACTTTCCGCAGTATAGCCGCCCATTTCACCAAACTCACCTTCAAGCTCTCCAGCCCTTATTCCATCAGATTCAGAGAAATCTTCTTTCATATATAATGAATCTTTTTCATTCATTATATCCCACATTTTTTTGTGTCCCATTAACACAGTATTTAAAACAGATGTTTCATCAAATTCGAATTGATTCTGTTTTAAAACAGCCATTCTTTCACCAGGGGAAATATCTACAGTCCCTTTATCAGCCTCTATTTCACCACTTATTATTTTAAGGAATGTAGATTTACCAGCCCCGTTTGCACCGATAACTCCATAACAGCTCCCTTTAACAAATTTCAAATTTACTTCATCAAAAAGTACTCTCTTACCGTAGGCTAGAGTTACATTAATTACACTTATCATTAATTAAATCTAAAATGGTTAACTAAATATTTTTATAAAAAAGTTTGCAAAGATACGGTAGTAATGTAAAAATAGTGTTTAAATATTTATTTTGAAATTTTTTCGTTATTATCAAGTTGAAAATTAAATAAATAATTTGATTGGAATTAAGGATATAATCAGTTTAACTTATTATTGATTTGAGAAACACTATTTTCTAAATTTCTTATAAATTTTTATACCAATCATTAAAATAATTGAAAAAATTATCAGACCTAAAACCCCTTTTATCATACTAATGGTATCTTTTAATGAAACTAAAAAAACGATTGCAACTAATATAATAGTTGCAACTTCATTCCAAATCCTAAGTTGATTAGATGAATATTTAATTATACCTTTTTGTTGTTGAGAAAAAATTAATTGGCAAGTAAAATGATAAAGATACAATAGCAAAACAATACATAACTTTATCCAAAGCCACCTTGGAATTTCTGGATAAAAGGTTAATAATGATAATCCAAAAATCAATGTTAATATTGCAGATGGATAAGTTATTCCATACCACAACCTTTTTTGCATTATAGAGTATTGTTTTTGAAGAATTGTTTTTTCTGGTTCGGATTTTTTGGACGTTTCAGCAAAATATATAAATAACCTAACTATATAAAACAATCCTGCAAACCAAGTTACAATAAAGATTATATGAAGCGCTTTGATATATAAAAAATTCATAATCTATATTTAAAAAATCTTTTAATAATAATCTGTAAAATTAAAAATAAAGATTCACTTTTTAATTTTTAAAGTAAAAAAAAACCTTAGAATAAAATTACTCTAAGGTATTTATGTTTATTCACTATTAAAGTTTTTACTTAATTACAACAAAACTTATTCTTTCGCTTTTTCCACTTGTATATAGTACTACAAAATACTTACCAGATTTTAGCTCATTACTTGATAAATGGACTTTGATTACTCCTAAAGATCTATTACCATCTATCAGAGTTGATACTTCATAACCAATTGAATTAAACAATTTTAGCGAAACATAAGAATCAAGTGGAATATTAAATTCAATGGTAGTATTTGATGTTACTGGATTTGGATAATTTTTAAAGTTCAATTCTTTAGAACTACTTTTCGTTGAATTTTCTTCAACAACTTCAGTTATAGGATTTACAAGGTTGTAAGCACTGTACCAGAATCCCTGATAGTTAACTGAAGGTAACATTTGAGTTACACCAATTGAAGTTTGACAAAAAGTTGCACTAAGTAAAAGTGATCCTACAACCGACCTAGTAGCACCATTCGAGAGTATGCTTATTGGCATTTTTGTTTGAGAATGTAAAACTGTAATTTTTAACATTACACAAACAATGAAAACTATTCTTTTTATCATTTTATTATCAGAATTTTAAAATTATTAATTGCATTTACCACTTGTAATTACTTTTTCTGGAGCTACCCATATATCTTTTGATATTTGAGATTTTTTTTCGGCAATAGGATTTATCAAATCCATTTTTACTTTATATTTACATCCAGATTTTTGACAAGCAGGATCGAAAGTATAAAGGCTATATAAATAAGAATCTAGAGTTGCCGCAAAAAAAGTAAAATCTTTTCCTATTCCAGGAATTGCTAATTCAACTCTTGGGAATTCGAATCCAACTCCTAAACCAACAGCAGGAAATCCAGCACTTAACCCTTCTTTTAATTCCATAGTTGCAGTACAATTGTTTTCTTTAGGTTTAATTTCATCAGTTAAATTTGCACTAAATGAAGAATTAAACTTAACTAAAAATTTCACTTTGCTACTGCTGTTCAATGGTATTTCAGGAATATATCTAATTCTCAAAGTTAAACTTACTTTCAGTGGAATACCTCCCAATAAAATAATCTTTGAAAGTTTGATAGGATTATTTATAAATTTACTTGAGCTGCCAGCGTCAGTACTTATTGCTTGAAACTCAATTTCGCCATTAAGATTATGAATTTCTTGATCTAGATTTACTAATTTTCCATTACTTATTGCAATAGTACCAATAGTTCTAAATTTATTAATATACCCTTGAGCAACTGTTCCTACTTTTCTTTCATTGTTTAAAGCATATTTAAAAAAATTTATTGTAAAATTATTTTTAATTCCCTCAGATTTTAAATTAATTTTTACTTCATAATCTCCAAATCTCCCACTTAAATTAGTACTATCAACTTTAGATAAAGCAGTTTTTCCAAAATAATTTTGTTACTTTAGGTGAAGAAAAATCAAATCCGTAATCCCATTTTACATCAGCATTTTTAATAAAATCTTTAATTAATCCAGAATCAATTTTTACAATAATTTGATTATTTATTTTAGTTACAGATTTAACTATTCCAAATGAATGTCCATAGAAAACTGTATTATCCCCCTGTTTTAAATTTAATAATTCTGTTGCTTCAGGTTTAAAATAATATGTTCCAGATGTATCATAATTAGTTAAAAAGTTAGCAACTACTGAAGAATCAATTACTTTTACATTATCATTCAATTTAACATCAGATCATAATGAATCATTTTTATCTAATTCAAAATTAGTTTCAGTTACATTAGCTTTGTTACAACTTAAAAAAATAATGATTAGAACAAAAAAGTTCAATATATAAAAATGAAAATTCTTCATAAATAATAAATTTTTATTGTTTTATTACAATTACATTAAATAAACAACCTGCTGGAATTAATTGAGTTACATCTTCACTAAATATTGCCCAAGCAGATCCATTCCAATAAATCGAAAATGGTTTTGTTAAATAACCTACACCGAAAGTATAAACTCTATTAAATGTAACTATATCTGTACTAGCCATTCCTGGATATGATAAACTTGTAATATGAGAACCTCCTGCTGCAGTATGTACAAAAGCAGTTTTATTTGCTCCTGAAACTTTAATGTAACCATTACTAAGCTCAAGTGCAGTATTATTTGAACCAGCACAAGCTGCTTTTATTGCTGCACCACTTGAATATGATATTGCTCTAACTGCCTCGCCACTACCATTACCTAAGGCATCAACTGCAACTCCTGTTGCTCCAGACAATAAACCAATACCTCCAGCACCAGCATTATTGTTAATTGCAACAACTGACCCAGCTGATGAAACACCATTCCCACGAAAATCAGCAACATGCCCACCCCCAGAGTTAACGGCATAAATTGTGTTTCCACTTCCAGAGTTTAATCCTGTAATGCAATCATTTGTATTTGCAGCATTATCATTTATAAAGTTTGCTGCTTTTCCTAATGTGCCAGCATAACCAGATACCCCAATTCCAGTAGTTGTAGATCCAAAAACACCTGATCCTATATTAACACTAGTTCCATAAACGCCATTACTTGAATTTGAAGTTCCATAAACACCATAACTAGTTGTTGAAGAACCACGAACTCCAATACCAGCAGTTGCTATACCTTCAACTCCATAAGTTAATGAACCACCCAAATTTTCTCCACGAACACCAGCAGAATACTTAAAGCTCCCAACATCCATAACTCCGTGAATTGCACTTGAACCAGAAGTATTATCAATGTTTGTTAATTTGAATAAGCTACTGTTACTTGTTCCGGAATTTAAATAAGGAAGGGTAAAACCTGAAACATCATTAGCTGGTTCCCAATTACTTGCTCCATTATTCCATTTAAGCACTTGTCCATTTGCAGGTGCAACATTTGCAACTGTTCTTCCTTGAATTTTAGTTATTGTAGGATTTGGATAAGTTCCTGCTAAGTCACCAGATGCTGTTCCATTTGGTGGAAGAGAAGCTGGAATTAATCCAACTCTTAATGTTGGGTTTGGGTAGTTACCTGCTAAATCACCTCCAGCAACAGTTCCATTAGAAATAAAATTAGCTGTAGATGGAATAACACCTGGAGCAAAATCAGTGGCTTGAATAGAACCATCAAGAATTTTAATTGAATTTATCGAATTGTCCGCTACACCAATAGTTGCTGTTGGTCCATTTGGATTTGCAACAGTAATTGAACCATCAATATTTTGAATTCCCTGAATTCCACTTGCCCCTCCGCCACCAGCTGATGAAACTGTAATAACATTACCTGCCTGTGAAACTGTTGTAGAACCTCCACCTTGAATTGTTAAGCCACCAGATAATGAATTAATAGACGAGACAACACCTGTAGCTCCAGGAGCTAAAGAATTTGCTTGATCTGCTGTTGCAGCATGCATAGCATAAGGAGTTGCTGTCATAACAGTTCTTGGAGTCATTTCTGCACCACCATCAACTGAAACAGCTAAAAAATATGCTCTATCAAATTTCAATGAAACAGGAATTGGATTAAATGAACCAATAATCATGTTGAAGATTCCCTTTACAACCAAGACACTTTGAGTTTCTGAAAATACAGATAAACCTCCAATTGAGTTGTCATACATTATAACTTTAAGGTTATGAGTACCATCTGAAATTAATGTTCCGCTAGAATTTGCTAGAACACCTTGGTATGCAAATGTTCTTGGCATTTGAGCTTTCAAGGAGTTTGATAATGTTATACTTGTTAATACAAGTAATAGAAAAGTAGATAGATTTTTCATTTTCATTAATTTGTTAAGTTTAAAGCTTAAAGTATAGTTATTTATTTTTATTATTTTTGATTTTAACACCACAATTAGGACAAAAGTCAAATTCTTTTTGTAATATTATGTGATTACAATTACAACATTTATAATTTAAAACAATTCCACATTTAAAGCAAAATTTATCATCTTGATAAGGGACTGATTTACAATTTGGACAATACTTGATTGTATTTGATTCTTTAACATTAATTAGTTCCATTTTATAAATGTATTATTTTATAATTTAAATGACTTAAGAAATATAACTAATTACCGTTGCAGTAAATTTTTTGAGCGTTGCAGTTTAGTTTGTTCTACTTAGCATAAAAAAACCAACTCTAATAATATTAGAGTTGGTTAAATTTATAAAATTTTATAAAATTTTATTTTACAACTATTACATTAAGTCTTTCTGTAATATTAGAAGTATTTAATAAAGCTATGTATTGTCCATTTTCTAATTCATCTGAAGTTATTTGAACTTTAATTGTTCCTGCTTCCCTATAACCATCAATTAGAGATAAAACTTCTTTCCCTAAAGAATTAAACAATTTTAAATTTACATAAGAATTTGTATTCAAATTAAATTCAATAGTTGTTTGAGAATTAAAAGGATTTGGAAAATTTTTAAATCCAATTTTTGAAGAAGTACTACCAAATGTCTGTTCTTCTTTTACTCCTCCTATACCATCCTTAAAACCAAAAGTATACCAAAACCCTTGATAATTAACTTGAGAACTGTTTTTTACAATACTAATAATTGGCTGACCAACCGTAGCATGAATTCTAACGTTACCATCTTCAGCAAATGTTCCACCAGCACCCATTACAGATTTAGGAATTAGCCACTGAGCATTCAATGAAATAGAGTACATACCCAAAAATATAATCACATAAAATATTTTATTCATAAGGTTGATTATTAAAAGTTTAAGATTTTTGTTTAATAATCAGAACATTAAAACTAATACCAACTGGCATAAATGTTAACGATGCTCCATAAATTCTCCATTCAGATCCGGTCCAAAAAACATTATAGTCACCAACAGGAACGGTTGCACCATTTGGAGTTATAATTAAAATATCAGTTGCATCCATTCCATTATAATTTAATCTAGTTTGATTTGCATTAATATTGATTGGAGATGTTGTATGAATAAAAGCAGTTCTATTAGTTGCTCCAGTTACTTTTAAATATCCATTATTAATTTCAAGAGCTGTTCCTGTAGTTGATGTTCCAGTATAACTTGCCATAACACCAGCACCTCTATTAGTAGAAACACCTCTTACACCAGCTGAATTAGTGTCCCCAGAAACTACATTTCCGAATACACCCCAAACAGGTTTAACAGGAGAAGTCTGATTTCCATAAACACCTACAGATCCACTATCAATAGATCTTGAAGTTCCATATACACCATAAGTAATTGTATTCCAAGAAGTTGCATCTCCTAAAACTGCAGTTGCAGTTTTTCCTCTAGCTTCAGCATTTATACCAAATCCTAAAGTAGTCAATGAATCAATTGCTAAAGCTTTGACACCTAACAATCTACCTTGACCCCAAGCTCCATATCCATTACCAATTGTTATACCTTGAAGAGCATTTTTTGCATTTAGAAGTTGTGATAATTCAAAAGAACCAGCAACTCCATTAGTACTAACACCTCTAACTCCAAAAGAATTGATAGATGTTCCAAAATTACCAGTTGCATCCTGAGAAATTCCTGTTACACCATTTCCACCAGTTGAAGTTCCGTGAACTCCAGTACCAGTAACAGATGTTCCTAAAACACCCCAACCATTACCATTATGAGATCCAAATACGCCACTTCCAGAGGCAGGTGATCCAGTTCCTCTATTTTCACCTCTAACAGCTGCAGCTTGCAATCCTGCAGAAGTGTTATCTAGAACTCCATGAATTGCGTATGCATCCAAACCATTATTAGTATTAGTAACTTTAAATGCTGCATTTGGAGTACTAGTTGAACCAGCATAAGGAAGTACAAATCCAAAGTTACCACCACTTCCAGGAGCAGCAGAATTTGTAATTTTGATATCTGAACCTGTTTGAGTAAAATTGATGCCATTTCCAGCACTTATTGTTAAGTTCCCAGTTAAACCATTCAAACTTTTTACAACAGGAGCATCATCTGATAAATTATCAGCAATTCCTGCATGTAAAGCATAAGGAACTGATGTTAGTGGTGTACGTGGTTGTAATTCAGGTCCACCATCAACTGATACACCTAAAAAATAAGCACGATCAAAAGTTAAACTTGTTGGAATTGGAGTACTTGTCCCAATTATCACGTTAAAAACACCACGAATTACAGGTACAGATTGAATTTCAAAATACAATGGGGTTGTTCCAAATGCACTTGAATAAAGTGTTAATTTTAAAACATGATTTCCATCTGGAAGTAAAGTTCCATTTGGATCTGTCAAAACTCCTTGGTAACTTAATATTCTAGGAATTTGAGCATAAACTCCGCTGTGAATAGTGCATAGAGCTACTATTAGCAAAAGAAATTTAAATGATAATTTCATTAAATGATTAAAAATATATTGATGTAATGTAAAATTTTATAATTATAGAAACTCAAAAAACTTAAATTTATATTGACTAAAAAACTTAAAGTAGTAAAATGTTACAATAACCATCTTATTTAAATATAAGATATTTTAATTATTTTCAATATTAGAAAATACTTTTTAAAAGTTTAGTTTTGCAAAGTTACAAATATTTTTTTCAATGAAAGCAATACTTTTATGAGTTATATAATTGATTTTTTGAATTTTGGTTCTCTTCCTTTTGTAGGTAGGAATTTTTTAACCTCACAAATTATAGGATTTTGGAAGCAGAATTCAGAGTCAAGAACCCTAAGGACTGCATTATTAGAGGGTGAGGCAGGTGTTGGGAAAACTAGATTAATTGAAACTGTAATCCCACAAATAGTAGCACAAAAGGGTATTTGTGTACATATTAAATTATATCCAGAATCAACTGCTTCCCTTTATTTACTCTTAGCTCAAGCACTTGATGAATCCTCTGCGAGAGAAATAATTAAAAGTTCTACTAAGCCATTTTTTAACGAAATTATATCAAATCTTAGAAGAATATCTAGGATTAGAAATACTATTATTTTTATTGAAGATGCCCATTTAATATCAATTGAATCGAAAAGGGATTTAGGTAACTTGCTTGAATCTTTATCTAATGAAGTTATTTCAGTTGTTTTTTTATCAAGACCTGTTGAAATGCCAGTTAGAGATTTGATTGATCTTTATAAAACTGAAGGTTGGTTTGTTAGTGGTTTATCAAAAGAGGATATATATGAAATGTGGAAATTGATTTTCAATTATGAACCTGACCCAAACATTATAGAAATTTTAAATAGAGAGACAAAAGGTAACTCTTTGGCTTTAAAGTCTTCACTTAGAACTTTAGTTAATTCTGATGCAATAACTGAGTTTGATGGAAATTGGATGACTGAATCCTCATTAAATACTATTGAAAGGATTGTTATAAAAAGCACACAATTAGTTGCAGATGCAATGGCATTTAACTTAGATGATGACGAGTTAAATACTGCACTTAAGCTGGCTACATTAGGTGAAGTTTTTTCTATGGAAGCTGCATCATATTTAATAGAAAATTCAGAAATTAATATTAAAAAATTAAAATTCAGAGGGTTAATTGTTGATTCTCACTACTCTGCGAAAATACTATCTGGATGTAAAAAAAGTGAATACCAAGCATTAGCTTTCACCCATTCATTAGTTCATGAAAACTTGTTAAAGAAATCTCTAATTAATGTTGAAAAACTTTGTCAAATTATTTCAGAATCAACCCCTTTATATTCAGTAATTCCTTTTGATTTGTTAAGTAAATTTGAAATTGGGTTTGATGTTTTAGATCCTGATTTAATGAAAAAAACATTCTATTCATTACTAGACTTATCTTATGCAATTGATGAAACAACTGATTGGAAATTAGCACCAAGAATTTTCAAACCTGCTGAAAATTTGTTAGTAAATATATTATCACATTGCGATGAAGAGAATACTAAGATTTTTAAAGCTGAATTTTTAGGTTGTTCTTTAAATTTAATTTCTAGAGAAATGCGTACTGATTCATTTGAAGCAAATGCATTAGTATTTAAGAATTATACATCAGTTTATAAATCTACACGTTTAGCTGCTTTACATATTAAATCACTGATTTTCTATATTGGTAATCAAATTGTTTATAAAGGTGTTTATTCAGATTTAGATCAAAATTGGGAAGCGATTTCAAAAATTGTAAAAGATTATCCTTATGTAAGATATTCTATTGAGTATTTAGATTTTGTACGTGAATTTATAAAGTCTTTTAATCAATATCCATTCTCAAATGTTTCACATATAAAAAGTGCAATTAATGAATATAAAAACTTAATAAAAGATAATAATTTAGAAGATTCATTAAGAATTAAATGGATTGTTGAAGTTGGAAGTAATTTACTTTTATTGCCCATTGAAAATATCGATACATTAAATGAAAGAGAAAAATTTTTAATTGAAATTGATTCAATTCCGGAAAGTAGGAATGCTGATACACAGCTAGCCAAAGCTAGATTCCTTTATTCAACGGGAAATTATTCCCAATCAACAAGCACATTAGCTTTGGTAGCAAATTTAGAAAAAGCTAAAGGTCAAAACATTGGATCTGGGGTTGGAATGATGCTTTTACTAATCTGTAAAGGATTTTTAGGACTTGATTATCAATCTACTTCTGATGGAATTTTCAAGATTCTTGAAATTTCAAATGATTTTAAAAAACCAGTTTTTTATAATTTATTACTATTATTTTTAGTTAGAAATTGGGATCAAAATATATCTCATTTTATTTCAAATTTTTATTACCAAATTGAAGAAGCTCCTATCAAATATAGATTTTATTATGCAGCAGTTACTGATAAAATTGATGAAATTTTAAATTTAATTAAAGATAAAAATCTTGTTGACGATCCTGAATTTTTAGCAATTACTACAATGATTTCTAAAAATGAAATTAGTAATGAAGCTAAAGTAGCATTTGATAATATTCAATCTAAACCAATTTTTTTAAATAAGGATTTTATAGATAAAATTTTACTTTTAAAATTGATGGGTATTTGGGAGAAGAAAAAGAGAAATAATGTAAATTATTTTACTGACAAACTTAAAGAAATATGCATTCAAATTACTGAATGGAGTTTGAAAAGTGGAATACTTCCTGTTATCGAAAATGTTATTACAAACTTTAGCCACTTTTTTGATAAAGATAATTTGAAATTTTATAAAAGCAAAGTGATTGCTTTTAATAAAGAAAGAAATGTTCAAATTAAAATTGAAGATACAAGTTCAGATAAATTAAAGATTTGTTTGTTTGGGACAATATCTGTAACTCACCCTAAAAAAGAAACACATAAACTTCGTGGTGAAAGAATTAGGTATTGTATTGGTGGTATTGTTGCTAATCATTTGATGAAGTTTAAATTAGAATTAGATGAGTTTAACTCCATTGTTACTGGTGAAGATATTCCAGAACTTGGCAAAACTGCTATGCGCACAGTAAGACATAGGTTGCGGGAACTACTAGGTGATGAACCATTAATATTGACTGATGGTGAACCTATGAGATTTAATCTTGAAATTGCTGATGTCGATATTATTGACGCATTTAATTATTTAAAAAATGCAAAAAAAGATCTTAAAAATAATAAGTTAAATAATGCTGCAAATAATTTAATAAAAGTCTATAATTTGATAGATGGTGGGGTTTCTTTTCCTGGATTGTATTCTAATTTTTTTGAATCTTTACGTGAAGATTGGGAAAATTCATTAAGAGAAATTACCAATAATGTTTGTAAATCTCTTTTAGAAGAACAAGACTTTATTCATGCTGAAGCTATATTAGAACAAGCAGTTAAAACATTGATTGGCGATGAAGAACTTTCTTTTTTATATGAGCAAACTTTGATCAAACAAAGTAAAAGTGCTGAAGCAGAAATAGTCATGATGAAAAATGATGATTATTAGAATTTGCTCAAATTTCAAAATACATTTAATTTAACTTTTCATATACTTTCATTTCCTTTAATTTCATAAATAATATTAAATATATTTTACATTCAAATCAATAATTTTAAAATACAATATCCTTTTTTGAAAGGCATTGTCTTGCTTTCATTTGTAGCAATTATCTGTTTGGTAATTGGATCTAATAATGTATTTGTGAATGGTTTGAACAATTTAAACACTCAAATTATATTTGATCTGAGATTACCCAGGATTGTTTTATCAATTAGTATTGGAGCTTCATTAGCTTTTTGTGGAGCTGTTTTTCAAGCACTATTAAGAAACCCATTAGCCGAACCATATATTCTTGGAATTTCAAACGGATGTAGTATAGGTGCAATGATTGGTCTTTATTTAGGTTTGAATACACCATTTGTTTGGCTTTTCTCATTTTTAACTGGTGGATTAGTAATAATTTTAGTGCTGAAAATTGCAAACAAACAAAAAGCCTCAAATAAAAACGAGTCTTTGTTAATTGCTGGAGTTATGATATCAGCTTTAAGTGCTGGGATAATATTTTTATTGCTACATATTTTAGGGAATAATATCAGAAATGCAATTCAATGGATGTTAGGTGATTTGAGCTCAATAGATAAAACAATTGGTTATTTTTCATTTTTACTTTTTATTGTTGTTTCTATTTTCTCAAAGTACATAGGTAATATTTTAAATGCATTTTCTTTGGGTGAAGAAGAAGCTATTACTCTTGGATTAAATACTGTTATTGTTAGAAAATACATTTATATTCTTGTATCTTTAATAATTGGAATTTCAGTTTCTATGTGCGGTGCTATAGGCTTTATTGGTTTAGTTGTACCACATATTGTTAGATATAAATTTGGATCTGATAATAAAATTTTATTACCATTAACAATTATTCTCGGTGGATTATTTTTGTTGATAAGTGACACAATAGCAAGAGTTTTACCAATGTTTTTGGGGCTGAATACTGGGGAACTTCCAGTTGGTGCTGTTACCGCATTAATTGGTGCACCAATTTTTATTTTTTTTTCTAGAAAATCTCATTCATAAAAATTATTTATCTGATTATCAAACAACTATCTCCATAACTTAAAAACCTATAGTTATTAATCAATGCATATTCATATAACATTCTCCATTTCCCAGTTCCTCCTAGCATAGATTCTATAAGCATTAGCAAAGTACTTTGTGGTTGATGGAAATTTGTAATTAATCCATCGCAAGTGTTAATCTTATAGGTAGGAATTATCATTAATGATGTCTCACCACGTAGCTCTACATAATTTTTTTCTTGTAAAAATTCTAATACTTTTGTGAATGATTCTAACAAACTTGGCTTAACAAATTTAAAATCATAGGGTGTACTTTGATGAATTACAAATTCATTAGTTAAGTTATAAATTAATAGTGTTCCAAACCAATACATCGATTCTAAAGTTCTTAATGTGGTTGTACCAACAAAATAAACTTTACCTTTTTTATTTATTGTTTCAATATATTTTTCAATTGTAATTATTGGAATAATTATTTTTTCTGAATGCATTTTATGATTAGTTATATTTTCAGTTTTAACTGGTATAAATGTGCCAGCACTTACATGCAAAGTTACTTTTTGAAAATTTGAATCTTTTTTTATAAGTTTTTTTAAAACATCGTCTGTGAAATGAAGACCAGCAGTAGGAGCTGCAACAGCACCATCATTTTCAGCATAAACTGTTTGGTAATCATGAGCATCATCGTTATCTAATTCTCTTTTTATGTACGGTGGTAAAGGAATTTTCCCTATGTTTTCAAGAATTTCCGAAAATGTTATTTCACTGGAATATTCAAAGTTTACAATAATATCATTTGATAATTTTGTAAAAGTAAATTTCAATTCTTGTTCTAAAACATGAATCTTATATACTTCTTTCAACTGTTTTTTAGATAAATTTCCAGTCATACATATCCAAGAACAATTTCCTTTTGAAGATAAAGTAATCACTGTGTCAGTTGATGGATACTTAGGCTCAAGTAAAAATATTTCTGCATTTAATTCGTTACTTTTTCGAAATGGAATCCTAGCTTTAATTACTTTAGTATCGTTTGCAATTATCAAAGATCCTTTTTCTATAAACTTATCTATTTCTTCAAACCAATTGTGACTTATTTCATTTTCTAAACATTTATATACTAACAATTTACTCTTTGATCTAATTCTAAGTGGTTTTAAAGCAATCTTTTCAACTGGTAAATTGTAATCAAAATCCTTTGTTTTTATTTGGTTTGTTGTTATCATACTTGCAAAAATAGTTACTTTTGTGGAATGCTAGGATTTGAAAGTTTTGTTGCAAGAAGATACCTTCGAGTTAAAAGAAAAATAAATTTAATTACAATAATTTCAGTAATATCAACTGTTGGTATAACTATTGGTGTAGCTGCATTGATTTGTGTATTATCTGTGTTTAATGGATTCAATGGAGTAGTTAGAAATTTACTTGTAAAGTTTGACCCTCATATTAGAATTACATATTCAAATAAAGAAATAAACAAATTAAATTTCAATGAAGATTCGCTAACAAATATTATTTTTAAAAACCCTCAAGTTAAAGCTGTATCATCGTTTGCCGATGGCAGATCTGCAATTATAACAAAAAATGGTTTAAAAATTGTTCAAATTCATGGCGTTAATAAAAAGGATTTAATCAATACAATTGGGCTTAATGAATTCATAACTCAAGGTGAATTTAAAGACTTTAAAGAAGGAGAATTACCAACAATTGTAATAGGTGGAGGTTTAATTTATGACTTAAATGTACACAGGGGAGATACAATCTCTATTCTAAGTCAAAATGGTTTGGAGGAATCATTACTTCAATCAATCACACCTGAAATTATTAGATGCGTGATTTCGGGGATTTTTGTTTCTAATAATAAAGATTATGATTCATACATAGCATTTGTAAATTTAAAAACTGCAAAAGAACTTTTCGGAAGAACTGTTTCTAATACAGGATTGCAATTAAGAATAAAAGATTTTAAAGAATCCAGAAAAGTTGCAGATGAATTAAAAAATTCTTTATCAAAAGATTTAGTGATTGAAACTTGGGAAGATTTACATAAAGAACTATTCTC
The DNA here is from genome assembly GCA_016700335.1 of Chlorobiota bacterium. Classification (NCBI taxonomy): domain Bacteria; kingdom Pseudomonadati; phylum Chlorobiota; species Chlorobiota bacterium. Next base: position 2,090,103 of record CP065014.1, read on the forward strand.
AGTTATGGAGCTTGAAAGATGGATAGCATACTTTATATTATTGATAATAATAATTGTTGCTGTTTTCAATATATTAGGATCACTTACAATGACTGTAATTGAAAAACAAAGGGATATTGGTATTTTAAAAACAATGGGATTAAATGATAAATCGATTCTAAATATATTTCTTATTCAAGGTTCACTAATTGGTGTTTCTGGTTCAATTTTAGGAGTAATTTTAGGTATATTAATTTGTCTTGCTCAAGTTAAATATGGTTTGTTTAAACTTGATAATTCAATTTATATAATCCCTTCAATCCCAGTTGAATTGAGATTTTGGGATATTTTTGTAATAACTTTTTCTTCTTTATTTCTTGCAATCACAGCAACCATTTATCCTGCTAAAAGAGCTTCAAAAATTAAGCCAGCAGAAGCAATTAGATGGGAATAAAATTAGATTTATATTATTGAATATTTATAAAAATTTAAACAATATTTTTTCCACAAATATATACTTTAACTCCAAGTTCATGAAAAGCCATTGCTTTATTAATCATTGCCTCAATTACTGTCTTCTCGTCATTTGCATAAGCTACTTGAACATGATTTGATTTATGCCTTGCCATCATTTGATCGCGTGTAACTCCCTTAAATATAGTATGCATTATTGGCCATTGAGAAGTAGTTTCGTTCCATCTAAATTCTGTCTCTTCTTGTGGTAAGAAAACTACATTCCCAATTCCTATATCACAATGTAATTTTTCATTTTTTAAATATATTCTACTCCAAACAATATGACCAGGTTTTGAAATTCCTTTTAAAGTTCCTCCACCTAACTTAAAATACATAGGTGGTTGCCTTTCACTAGATGCACCTGCATATCCACCAATAAAATGTTCAGCTGGAGCTGCACCAGAAATTTCCAAAACCCACACAAATTCTTTACCATTCTCAAATTCATAATCTTTTCCCCACCTTAAATCATGTAAAGTTGTTTCAGGACTTAAACCCATCAATATCCATAATCTATTCGTAATTAATGCATCGAGTCCAGCACACTCGTCAACTTCGTTGAAATGAGGAATAGCCTTTCCTTCATATAATATTTTTTTGTTTTTTTCGCTAAAAACTGGTGGTCTGTCCACATTGTTCAACATCCCTTCTGCTAAATCGGATGCTGGAGTTAAGTCTTTTAATCCTTGTTGATATTGTATCCCGATTAAATCACAACCAAACTCATCCGAAAGCCTAACTGAAGCAATATACATCTTACATTGTTCAATAACTTGATTCTTTGTTAGTTGAGTTTTCTCATTTCTCCCAAATTTAAAAGTAACTCCTTTATTTACTAACCATTTATAACAATCAATTGCTTCAGAATCACTTACAGTCAACATTTTAGCATATAATGTAGCTTGGCTTAATCTTTCTTTATATAAACCAGTTTTATGTAAAATACTATCTGGAATAATGGCATTATACATTCCCATACAGCCTTCATCAAACACACCCATAATTGCTTTTTCTTTTTTCAATTTTACAGCAACTTCTTTACCCAATTTGAATTTGTTTTTTGAAAAAGTAATATCTTTAAATGGGATTACATGAGATTCATCATGTTTAATCTTCCCTTTTTCAATCCAAGTTTTTAGGTTTTGCGTAAATTTTTCATCTAAAAAATCTTCGCTCCAAAGCGTACTATAGTTAATACCATCTTTAGTTAGAGAAGCATTTAAATTTAATAATCCAACCAATCCTGGCCATTTTCCACTCCAATTTGCAATTGTTAAAATATCTCCTTTATGAGTATTTAAACCTGAAAATACATGATGAGAATATTGCCATACAGCTACAGCAACAATAACAGATGATTTTTTAGGAATACCTTTAAATACTTCAATTCCCATAGATTGACTATCAATGAATCCATGTTTTTTTGATTTATCATAACCATGAGCTCTAATTACTTCAACTCCAAAGTCATTTAATACTTTAGTTAATTTATCTTCCATTAATAACTGTGCTTCCCAACAATGTTGATTTGCACTTAGCCTTAAATCTCCACTTGCAACTAAATATATTTTATTTTTCATTTTGATTTTATTATTTAACAAATATAATCCTTTTTATGATAATTATCAATTTGTTTGGATACGTGATGCTTTTAACAATATGTGAGTATTAGAGTATATATTTAAGTTATTTAAAAAATGGCTTTCAGTTTAAACAACTGAAAGCCAAATATAAATTCAAAATCATTAACTAACTTCCTTTCTTTAAATCAACTAATTCCATTTCGTAACCAGGAATAAAAAATTCACCAATTCCAGGTACAATAATCATTTTGCTATCAAATTTAAATTTATAAAATCCGTTTGTAATATCTCCATCTGAACTAAAAGTTAAATCATCTAATGGAATTGCGGTAGGTAAAATTGATGGTTTAACCATTATTTTTACTTTATGGTCAACATGAATAGAAGTTGCATAAGTGCTTAAAGGAACAGTTACACCAATCTTACCTTTACTAAATGCACTATCAGTTAACTCAATACTTGTTAATCCAGCAGGAGCAGGAAATGTAACATTAAACTTACTAGTTGCCTGACCAAGCCAATTGAAACCAGCTACAGATTTAAAGTCATTAAGCAATAACCAACTTTTTGGAATACTATCAGCGAATGGTGCAATTGGTGCAAATCTGGTTACTAATGGGTTAAGAGCTGCATATTGATACACTTTGCCATCTAAAGGAGTAGAAAGATAAACTAAACTACTTTTAGGTGTATTAGTTGTATCAGTTAAAGTTTCGTCTATAATTGAAACATTCTTCAATCCCTGAAACTCTTGCCCAATTTTAGTTACTTTCCATTCTCGAGTAGTTTTAGATTTTAATACTCTTATTCCAAATGAATCAAGATCATAAACATTATATTTAAAATAATCCCCAACTTTCGGTGCCCATGCATCAGTTGATGAAACAGTTACAGGTGGATCACTTTTACAACCAGTCATTCCTACTATAAATAGTAATGTTACGAAATAAATAATTTTTTTCATTTTAATTATTAGATTTTAAAGATAGAAATTTATTACAAAAGAAACGCCACAAAAAGAAAAAATTTTTGCGGCGTTTAAAATATGAAATTTTTTTAAAATATGTTTAACTTATGAAGCATAAACGCTAACTTGTTTTCGAGTTTTACCTTTTCTTTCAAAAGTAACAACTCCATCAGTTAGTGCAAATAAAGTATCATCTGTACCTATACCTACATTATTTCCTGGAAAAAATTTAGTCCCTCTTTGACGAACTAATATGTTACCAGAACGAACAACTTGACCTCCAAACCTTTTTACTCCTAAATATTGAGGATTTGAATCTCGTCCATTTCTAGTGGAACCACCTCCTTTTTTGTGTGCCATGACTTAAATATTATATTATAATTTATAGAATCTGATTGAAAAATTATGCAGAAACTCCTGTAATTTTAATTCTTGTATAAGGTTGACGGTGACCGTTTAACTTTTGATAACCTTTTCTACGTTTCTTGTGAAAAACAAGAATAGTCTCATCTTTACCATGTTCTAAAACTGTTGCAGTAACTGAACCTCCAAGATGTAATTTACCACCATCGGTAGTTGCAATTACATCACTAAATGTTAAATTTGCTCCAAGTTCCTCTTTTAACAATGGAACATTGATTGAATCATCTTTCTTCACACAAAATTGCGATCCAGATATATTTAAAATTGCTTGCATCTAAAATAAAATAAATTGTTTTAAAAAAGGATTGCAAATATATAGAAATCGATTATATAATTTGAATAAATTTTTTTTTATTTCAATTTAATTTTTTTCAATTCTTATTTTTCTAACTTTTTTAATAAGTGTAATTCATTGTAATTTTAATTAAATTGTTTTGAATATTTAAAAATATATATCTATTTTAGCCGTCATAAAATTTGAGCTGAGTAAACGGCATCCCCTGTCAATTACGCAAAGATGCTCATAGCCGGTCTGTCCTCAGATCGGCTTTTTTTTTATTAATATATTTTTTTAAAATGAGAAAATTTGACATTCCAATTTTTTATCGGTCTTCAATAATTTCTTCAATTAAGAATTCAAGGAAAAATTCTGATCCAAGAAGAAAAGATTTAGAGCCTTCAGTATTAGATTTCGGACCAGTACGTTTTAAAATTGCAAGACACTTTGGTTTTTGTTTTGGTGTTGAAAATGCCATTGAAATTGCTTACAAAGCAATTGATGAAAATCCAAATAAAAGGATTTTTCTATTATCTGAAATTATTCATAATCCACATGTAAATATAGATTTAGCAAACCGAGGCATTAAATTTATTATGTCTGATGATGGTAAGCAAATTATTTCGTGGGACGAGTTAACATCAGATGATGTTGTAATCGTTCCAGCTTTTGGAACTACATTAGAAATTCAAGAACAATTAACACGAATTGGAATTGACCCATATAAACATGATTCAACATGTCCATTTGTTGAGAAAGTATGGAATAGAACTGAGTCTTTAGGCGAGACAGACTTTACAGTGGTTATACATGGCAAAAGAAAACACGAAGAAACCAGAGCTACATTTTCTCATAGTTCTCAAAATGCTAAAACTATAATTGTGCAAACAATGCAAGAGACTCAGATATTATCAGGGTTAATTACTGGTGCTATTCCAATTGAAGAGTTTGATCATTATTTTTCTAATCAGGTATCCGATAATTTTAATCCATTAACTGATCTAATGAAAATTGGAGTAGTTAACCAAACAACAATGTTAGCTAGTGAAACACAATCTATTGCAGAGGTATTAAAGAAAGCAATGATTAATAAATTTGGTTTGGAAAATATCAAAGATCACTTTGGAGATACTAAGGATACTTTATGCTATGCAACAAACGAGAATCAGAATGCAACAAAAACATTAATTGAAAATGGAGGAAATCTCGCAATAGTTGTAGGAGGCTATAATAGTTCTAATACATCTCATTTAGTTGAATTATGTGAGAGTAAAATTTCAACTTTTTTTATTAAAGACTGTGAAGAAGTAATATCTGAAACTGAGATCAATCATTTTTCTTTAAATTTAAATAAAGTTGTATTAACTAAGAATTGGTTACCTAAAGTTAAAAATGATATAACAGAAATTATTATTACTTCAGGTGCATCTTGCCCAGATGCATTAGTTGATGAAGTAATTTTAAAAATAGTTTCTTTTTATCCAAACTCTAAATCTATTGATGAGGCTTTAATTCCATTTATGCAATAAAAAAACGGCTCACAAATAATTGCAAAGCCGTTTTTCATCATTAAATTTGTTGTTTTTTTAAACAACATGTTGTTGTAAACCAATAAAACAACAACAATTATGACTTAATATTTTTTATATTAAAACTAAATCAAACAATTTTTTCCAATTAAATGGATAATAAAAAGTTGTTATCCCCTCAAACAACCTTTCTCTCTCTTTTTCTCTTTACTTGTAGTAAATAAGGCGATCTCACTGCCTTCTAAGTAAAATAGAAAACACAATAACTAATTAAAAGTTACATAAATTCAAAATTAGTTTAAAAAAAAATCGAACTATTAAAATTCGATTTTTTTAATTTGGAAAATCTAGTTATTTAATTGCCTCAGCAAACCTTCTGCTAACTTCAGTCCAATTGACAATATTCCAAAAAGAGGAAATATAATCTGGTCTTCTGTTTTGGTAATTCAAATAATATGCATGTTCCCAAACATCTAAACATAAGATTGGAATTCCCTTGTTTTCAGCAATATCCATTATTGGATTATCTTGATTAGGCGAAGAACAAACAGACAACTTACCCCCCTTCTTGAACTATTAACCAAGCCCAACCAGATCCAAATCTAGTTGTTGCAGCTGTTGTAAAAGATTCTTTAAATTTTTCCATTCCACCTAAATCATTTTCTATAGCTGAACTTAGTTCATTTGAAATTGAACCATTATTTGAAGATAAAATTGTCCAAAATAATGAATGATTAAAATGCCCTCCTCCGTTGTTTCTTACAACCATTGGATAAGAACTAATATTTTACATATTTCTTCAATACTTAACAAATCAGCCGGTGTACCATTTATTGCATTGTTCAAGTTTGTAACATAAGCATTATGATGTTTACCATGATGAATCTCCATAGTTTTTGCATCAATTGATGGTTCCAAAGAATTAGCTGCATATTGCAACTCTGGTAATGTAAAAGCCATACTAATAAAATTTTGTTTTTAAATTTATATTTTGAAATAATACGAATAATTATTTATTGAAAAATTGAATGCCGAGTCCTGTTCTAATTCCAACAATATATTGCTTCCAAACTGCATCATTTATAACTGAAGAAATAGGGTAAGTTGAGTATAATTCAAAATTAAAAATAACTCTTTCAAAACTCAAATGCCAACCAGCTGAAAATTCTAACTCATATCTAAACCTATTTAGATTCGGTAGCCTAATTGCATTACTTAATGTTGCTGTATCTTGTGCATTAGAATATCTCAACTTATTCTTGATATCTGCAATTTGTATATATTGAGTTGCATCTGTTGTAATTGCATATGAAGCTCCTATAGACCCTCTTAAATAATAAAATGAAGATACACTAATAATGTTTGACTTAAAAAATATCCCATAAACTGGCATTTGTAATCCTATATTAACTACTGCACTATGCTCCTTGAGATGTAAAACAGATACTTCTTGAAAATTTTGTTTAACACCTGAAAGTGATAAGAAACTCCTAGTTGTATCATCTGCAAAAAGCATACCTTCACTTATTCTTAATCCTCCATCAAACCTTAGCTGGAGCGGTATTAGTAAGTTTTGAATTAAATAAAATTTATATTCATCATTGTTTGTTACTGGGTAACCTTCATCAGTATTCTCATCTTTGTCCATTACTTTTATATCCCTATAACTCCTTTTTGAATAAGGCGAACTACCACAAAAACCATTAGTAGTTGAAACGAACGAATTAGATCGAATATTATTTGCTTTATCAAATACATCTGAAAAAAAACTACTACCATAAATTGTAAATTCACGAGCATTATAACAACTTGGGAACCAACCATGAGAATAATGATCAAACAAATCATCCTCTAATTTAAAATCAGCCATCTCTTTATCAATAGCTTTCCAAATGCTATCTTGTGAATCATTCTCCTGTGCTAATAAATTAGTATTTATTGATTCTATTAATATTAAAAATATTATAATATACTTGATCATTTTAATAAGCAACTAAAATTTTAATTAACTAAACCTAAACTTGCTTTTATAATAGTTTATTCTACAAATAATTTCAAAAAGATTATTGAACAATATGCATAACCTGAAAAGCATCATTATTCTCTGTCTCCAAACGAATAAAGTATACACCAATTGGTAATTGCCTATCTATCTTGAATTGATATTTATAGTTTCCCAAATTCTGATAACCTAAATCATCATTTAGTAATTCTTGACCTAGCAGATTATATATATGGAAATGAATTCTCATTGTTTTATCTATTCTGTAAGTCCATGTTGAGGTTTGACCTCTATTAACTGGGTTTGGATAGTTTTGCTCTAATGCTGATTGACGAACATAAAACAAAGACGTACCAATTGAATAAGTTATTAATTTTGTTGACAATGAATTTACAATTATTTTATTGTCTATAAATAATGAATCAAATGATACCAAACAAATTGAATCATTTCCAGCTAATGCTTCTCCATATAAAGTAAACAGAGTATCATTTATAGGAAATTTTTCTTTGAGTTGAATTTCAAATTTATATGTTGAATCATCAATTCTATTTAGTACATTCAGTAATATTGAATTTTTTGAGCCAATTCTTTCAGGATAAAAAACAGTTGGATTACTTAAATGAATTTTACCAGATAATATTGATAAATTTTGAATAACAGAATCACTTTTAAATAAAATTGAAATTCCAACTTCATTACCTACAATCCCTTTTAGATTAAACAAACTAAACTGTCCAATTGCTATATTATAATCGAATAAACTGATAAATGTAATAATGCAAGAAATATAAATCAAGTTTTTTTTCATAGAATAAACATTAAATAATAATTATCTCATTTTGATTAGGAGAAGTTGCAGAATAAACATTATTATTATAATCAATGATTACATCAAGTTCACTTCTAATACCAAACTTATTCGGTAAATAAATACCTGGTTCAATAGAAAAGCAAATTCCATTAGTTAATCGTCTGTTATCTTTAGTCTCAAAATTATCCATATTCACTCCAGCACCATGAAGTTCATTAGTTATACTATGCCCTGTACGATGAGTAAAAAACTCTCCATATCCTTTATCATCAATCACTTTTCTACATACATTATCAACATAAGCACCTGTAATTATCTCATTTAATTTAAAACTCTCAACAACTAAATCAAATGCTTTATCCCTTGCATCTCTGACTATATTGAATACTTCAACAATTTCTTGTGGTACAACTTCATCCGTATATCCAACCCAAGTTATATCACCATAAACAGAATTTTCAATATCTAACCCAGCCCACAAATCAATTAGAACTAAATTGTTCTTGCAAATTAATTTTGAATCATTTTCATTTGGCTCATAATGTGGGTTTGCAGCGTTTTCATTAACCGCAACAATTGGAGGATGATTTGTTACCATATCAAACAATTCTATTTGTTTTAAAATAAATTGTTGAACATTGTATTCAGTTATTTTTAAATTATCTTTTAATGAATTTGTAATATATTTAAAAGCATTCATCATTATTATCTTGCAAAGTTTTCCAGATTCTTTTGCACAAATTATTTGCGAGTCGGTTAACTTTGCTAATGAAGAAACTATTTCTCCAGATGAAATTATTTTTTACCTAATGAACGAACAAGTTCAATTGTTCCACAATCAACTTTTGAAACTACTGGTAATAAATTATTTTCTGAATATTCCATTGCCAATTTATTATATCCTTTAGTAATTTCAATTAACCCAGATATGAATTCATCTTGACTAGAATAAAAAATTTTATCACCATTAGAATAATCTGCAATATGTGGTTCTATTTTATGGAACAACCCTCTTACAGGTCCATTCTTTGGTATTAGACAAGCCCAACGTCTTGTTTGGTGAGCATTGATAGGCAAACCTAAGGCTGAGCATGAAATTGAATTAATACCCCTAAAATCATAAAGTAACCAAGCATCAATATTTAGTTCAATTAAAATGTTCTGAATTTTATTTATAGAATTAGAGTCCATGTTTTATAATTGTTTTTACAAATTTAAGTCAAAGTTTTTTACAGAATCTTTTTTAAAGATTATTTATTACTATTATTAAAATGTTAAAGTAATGTATTTTTGAAACTTACAATTAATACAATTTTAAATTGATTAGATAAATTAGTATATCGTATAATTATTAAACAAATAAATTTTGGCAAGAGTAAAAAAAATTACAACAAGTGAAAACGAATCAGAGTTAATGGCAAGAACTGCTGCAGAGTTTATATTAGAAAAAAAAAGCGAATGATATTTTAGTACTTGACGTTAGGAAATTAACTGATATGACAGATTATTTTGTTATTTGCTCTACCGATAGTGATACTCAACTTAAAGCAGTTGCAGGAAATGTTTTGGATCATTTTGCTGAATTAGGTGAAAAGCCCTTTAAAACTGAAGGTTGGAGTAGTGGTCAATGGATTATTTTAGATTTTTATAATATTGTTATTCATATATTCTACAAAGAAGCTAGAGAATTTTATAAATTAGAAAAACTTTGGGCAGATGCTGTTATTGAAGTTGTAAACGATGAAGTAAAAGTTTCAAAGGTTACCAAGCCAAGAGCAATAAAATTAGTTGAAAATATTGAATCTATTGATGAAAAAGTTAAAGTGGTAAAGCCTAAAACTGTAAGAGTTAAAAAAGAAAAAATTGAAAAAAAGGAAACAGAATAATGTTATTGATAATTTGTTAATAGTAATGTATTAAATTCTCATTTCTATATTTTTAATTTCTAACATACCACATTCAAACAACATATTACCATTTGAAAACTTCGAGCCTTTAGAATCATGGGGAAGAAATTTTGAGGCTGGATGTTATGTGTTCCGCCCTTCAACTGCTAATGACATTATAGGAATTTTTGAATATGCTGATTTTTTAGGGGTCACAATTGGTATGCGTGGTGCAGGTAGAAGTTATGGTGATGCTTCAATTAATTCTGAGAATATTCTTCTTGATTTATCAAGATTCAATAAGATTTTAGATTGGAACCCAGATTTAGGAATTATCAAAGTAGAATCTGGTGTAACTATCAAACAACTTTGGGAATATATAATAGATGATGGATGGTGGCTCCAGTTGTTTCTGGTACAATGTTCCCAACTTTAGGTGGAGCTTTAGCTATGAATATTCATGGAAAAAATAATTTTTGCATGGGACCAATTGGGGATCATGTTTTAGAGTTTGAAATATATTTGCCAATTGGAGAAGTTTTAAAATGTACCCCAACAGAAAATAGCGACTTGTTTTATTCTGCAATTGGTGGATGTGGCTTAATTGGGTGTTTCCTAAGCATTACTTTTAAACTAAAAAAAATCTATTCTGGTCTGCTTGAAATTGAAGCAATAAATACCAATACTTTATCTGAAATGTTTGAATATTTTAAAAATAATTTAGATAAATCAGATTATTTGGTTGGATGGATAGATGCTTTTGCTAAAGGCAAATCTTTAGGTAGAGGCGAAATCCATAAGGCAAATTATCTATCTAAAAATGAAGATATTAATCCTGCTCAAACTTTAAGAATAGAAAATCAAAATCTCTCTGATAATATTTTTGGAATAATTCCAAAATCAATTTTATGGAAATTCATGAAGCCAATAAATAATAATATTGGCATGAAATTTGTGAATTGGGCAAAATGGTTTTCAAGTAAAATTCTTGATAATGGAAAATCTTATTTTCAATCTCATGTTGCATTTGCTTTCCTTTTGGATTATGTACCCAACTGGAAATTATCTTATGGAAAATATGGCTTAATTCAATATCAATCTTTTATTCCAGAAGATTATGCACTTGAAGTTTTTCAAAAGCAAATTACTTTATCACAACAAAAAGGTATTCCCCCTTTCTTAGCAGTTTTTAAACGGCACAGAGAAGATAAATTTTTATTGAGTCATGCAGTAAATGGGTACTCATTAGCATTAGATTTTAAATTAACAAAGAGTAATAATTCTAAAATTCAAGAGTTAACAAAAGAGTTAAACAAAATTGTAATTGAAGCAAAAGGCAAATTTTACTTTGCAAAAGATTCAACATTAAATAAAGAAGATGTTAAATCATTTTTAGAAATGAATAAAATTCAAGAATTTACTTTTATCAAAAATAAATATGATCCAAAAGGAATTCTTCAAACTGATTTATCAAAACGATTATTTGGTTGGAAATGAAATTTATTTTTTAAGAATAATTGCGAAGCTAATTTTTTTTTTCTTATCCAATAAAATAAGAAGTGAAATAATTTAATAAGTCTTACTCCAATTTTATGGCTTCATATTCTTTTTTACTTAAATTAAATGCAGGGTCTATTATTTTTACTTCGTAATAAGTGAGTTCGTAAAGTTTGTAAACTAAATTGTCGATTTCCTACTCTAATGATTTGGTATCCTTGCCTTCAATTCTTCTCTTTTGAACGCTTTTCGTTAGTTTAGATATTTTGCCGTTAGACAAACTTATTGGAACTTCTTTTAAATATTTTATTGGAATTTTCGGGAACAATTCCTTTGCGTTTTTGAAAAAATTACTGAAGAAATAGTTGATGCATTTTGAATTGATAAGTCCAAGTATTTCGTTTAAATCAGTCTTCTTTGAATTAGGCAATAAGTTATATACATCACAAACATTGTAATAATTTTCAGTGTCTAAGTATGCAATGATTTCTTTACCAATTCTTCTTACAAATATTTTAGGGTTCTCATAAATGGCTTTTGTTTTAAAATTAGAGGTATCGCTAAAATCTACTTCAACGAATTTATTGTCAAAACGCAATTCATAACGATTGAAACACCTACCTGCTATTAAGGGCTTTCTGTTTCGACCTTTAGTATCGTATACATAATCTGAACTGTAACCAAACTCTATTCCTCTTGAGAAATCTATAAAATCTGAAAGTTTATTTGATGCACTTGACTGAATCTTTCCAATTAAGTCCGAAGTCTCCGTATTAATATAAAAGTTGAAAATATTTTGAGGAGTAGTCAGAAAATACTTTTGCTCAAATAGCTTTAATTCGCTATCAGCCAAATCTCTACTTGATATTTTACCACAGCTTAATTTTACGGATTCCAACTTCTGATTTTTAAATGCAAAAATGCAAGAATCAACAGATGCACTTTCAAAAATATTTGAGCCTAAATCAATAATCATTTGAAGTGAAAAGTTATCCAAGGTGTGTTTGCAAATATTATTATAACTTGGATTTGTTGAAATATTACTTGGAATTATGTACCACAAGGCACCATTAATACTTTGTAGACGACCACCCAATTCAAGAAACAAAATATAACTTTCAGTTTCAGAGTCTTTATTTTTAAACCGACCTTTAAAAAACTGTTTGTCAGCTTCTGTAAATTTTCCACCATATGGAGGATTTCCAATTACAATATCAAAACCATATTTATCCGTAATTACAGAATTTAATACTTCAGGAAAATCTAGCTTCCAATCAAAGAAATGAAGAGGTGATTCCGTTTTAGTTTTTAGTTTTTGAAGGTCTTTAAAAGTGTTTTTCCATCCAATAGTTTGCAAATTGATTTCTGTCTGTTTTGCTAAATTTCTATTGGTGCCTGTTGGTTTGGTTTCTATGCCTTGTGTTTTAACCATTAACTCCAATTGAGTAATCAGCAAGTCAATTTTCAGTTTGCGGATGTCGGCTGCTAATTTTTTCTTGTCGCTGTTGGGGTTAAAAAACTCTTTTTGTTCTTTGCTTATCTTTTTAAGCAAGTCACCTTTTTGTTTGGCTAAGTCTGCACCAAAAAGTCCGTGAGAGGTTTCGTTTAGTGTCCAGTCAATATCAATAATATCATCACCTAATTTGCTTACCAAACTATTACCCACCACAATTTTATAATCAAGATTTGGTAGGGCTTTTGGCTTTTCTTCATCTACAATAAGGCTCAACCAAAAACGCAATCGGGCAATATCAACCGCACCTTTTTCAATGTCCACTCCATAAATGCTGTTTTGAATAATGTTAAGCTTTACAGCCGAAGCATCAAAGGTTTTCGTATTGCCAAAATCAAAGGTGTGCAAGGTTTGTTTGGTAGTAAATATTTCGTGTAGCAAACCCATAGGGAAGGCACCCGAACCAATAGCAGGGTCGAAAAATTTTTACATTGTCTAAAGCAGTATTGATGTTATTAATTTCAGGTTTTAATTTTTTATCAACTTCTTTCTTTTTGAGCAAATTAGTAAAAGCAATTCCTTCCTTGTCTTCGGGTTCTACTTTTAAAGTAGTGCACAAATATTCTATCAAACTCTCTTGGCACATATAATGCACAATTTCCTTTGGTGTGTAGTATGCACCTTTGTCTTTGTTGTTTTCAAACATTGCAATCATTCTGTCGGTTGCTGTTTGGAAATTGCCCAATGATTTTTTGAAAGCATAGAAACTACTTTCCAATCGTTTTATCAATTGGGTTTTCATTATAAATGCTAATGATTTAGAAACCGTTTCCGCATTTTCGTAATCATTGTCTTGTATATCTTGCTTTAAGCCTGCAATGGCTTGGTAACGGCTGTATTTTAGCTTGTCTTCGTCTGTGAGATAGAAAACAGTTTTGTGAAAAAGTTCATTTAGCTTTTCGTCCATCAGGTATTCCACCTTTTTAGGTGGTTCAACTTTTGGAAACTTGATTCCCTGTTCGTCTAAGTCAATTTTATATTCGGGAATATTTTCAAGGTCGGTTCGTGTTCTGCGAATGGTAATTGGTTCAATTACATTCTTGCGAATTTTTCCATATATTGTTCTTAGCTTGTTTACATCTAATTCGTCAAAACGCTTTAGCGTTTTGTATTGCTCCATCAATGGAGCAAAAAAAGATGTCAGGTTTGTTATTGGTAAAGTTGATTGTCTTGCATCCTGAAACATTTGAATTTGGTAAAAAATGTCGTCAGGTCTGTTGTTCAAAGGAGTTGCAGTAACTAATATTACTTTCTTCTGCAAGCCGTCAATCAATCCTTTGTTTGCTCTCGGACTTTTGCAAATCAATTGTAAGTTTTGAAATGCTCCAGTTAAGTAATTGCGAAACTTGTGGGCTTCGTCCACAATAATTAAGTCGTAATCTTCTTTACTCCAATAATCTTGATGTCCTTCAAGAATTTTTTCAAGGCTTCCGTTTGTAATGAATTTCGTGTATTTGTCTAATTGAAAATCCTTGAATGTATTTTTCCAGTTCTTCTCAACTGCTGGGGGATAAACGATTAATATTTTGGTGTTCTCTCTGCCGTTTTTCATCAAAAACTTTTTTGCCACCATTGCAGCAATAACGGTTTTACCTAAACCCACAACGTCAGCCAATAAAAAGCCGTTGTGTTTTAAAAGCATATTGAAACCTTCGTTTACAGCATCAACTTGGTATGATAGTTTTTTGAAATTCTGTGGTAAGTCACTAATAGAATCGGGGTCGTAATCAATATTTTTTCCGAAGTATTCGGTTAATAGTTTTATGTAAAGTTCAAAAGGTGTAATTTCTTCATTCAGATAAGTTTCCTTTTTAATGTTCTGAATGTCAACTGGCAGAATGTCCACCGATTCAGCCCACAATTTTTCAAATTCTTCGGTTGCAAATTTTACATCAGGATATTAGGTTAACTGAACATTGAATTCATAATTATAAAAATTACCGCCACCAAGTCCTGCGTCTGTTAGGTTTGATGAACCTGTAATTGCTGTAGCAGGAGTATGTTCGTTGAATGGCTCTGGTCGTAAAATGTAAACTTTGGCATGAATCTTTTTTTCGGGATGAGCTTTGATTTGAATTTTCTTTTCAACCAAGTCGTCAATGAATTGCAAAATTCCTTTCTCGGTGTCCTTATCGTAATTGGCTTTTTCAATGTCTTCCTGAATTTTCTTGATGAAATCTTCTTTGGTCTTTTCGTGATTTTTGAAAAATTCAAGTCCTTCTTTTTGAGCATCTGCAAGCATCTTGTCAATGTTGATGCCTACCAAAATCCTAATGTTTGGAACTTTGTCTAAAAACGGTCTGATGCGGAAATAGCCTGATGCCCGAAAGTAGCCTACTAAAGCGTCAAAGTATTGTATGTTGGGATTATAAGTAAAAACCCCTTCAAACTTTTTGATTAAGGTGTTCTCTTCGCTATTAGTAAAAAACTTAGTTGACATTTTTAAATAAAATATTTAAACTAAAATATGCTTATTGGAACTTGAAGATAAAATAAAGTTAAAACAATTTTAAATAATCATTCTAATCTAATTTTTAGAATGAAAAGTAATTAAACTATTAAATACTAAATTCAGTTGTTAACACTTCGATAATCTTTTCATCATAAATTTTCAAAGTTTTGATTTCATTCTTTTTGAATATAGTTTTATAATACGTATTTAGAAGTAAAAATTTAATTTCACATTCGCATTCTAAACCAATAGTTTCAAACAATCTTATTATATACCCTTCTCCATCTTCACTTTTTTTAAATGCAATTGCAACTACATTTTCGATTGAAATTTCTAATGCTGAAAACATATTTAACTCTTTAGAACCAGCATGATTTGATTCAAAATGAGTGGTGTAATTTTGATTTAATAAATATGCTTTTTTATAAACATAATCTAATTTTTTGTTTATTAAAATTTTTATTTTAAATTCACTTTCGCCTTGATCTATATAATCTTCTGGCTCTTGAGAGCTGTAAATATGCGGGTCATGGTGGGAATATAAAGGGGATCTTAAAATTGTTACATATAAACTATTCGCAATACAAGAAAAAGAATGTTTGCAATCATTCAATATAAAAACGGAATCTTCAGCAAAAATACCACCACAAAAAATACCCATTGGTCTTTCAGTTCCATCTGCAATTTTTTTTATATTATTATATTGATTTTCACTTATTGAATGTTCAAAATTATATTTTGAAATATATTTAAATCTTAATAATTTATTTTTTCGTTCCAATTAACTTTTACAGATAATTCAATATCATTATCATATTCATTGATTGTGAACTCTTCAGTTATTATTGAATTATTGTACTTATAAACCCTTCTAATTTTGCTAAACAATTCCCCACATTCAATTAACTCTTCTTTAACTAATTCTGCATTACCAATAACTTTATCATATTTTTCAACGCCATGTCCCCAAGTATCTGTGTAATCATCAACTATCTCATATTCATAATTTATATGGTTTAATTTTGATTTAATTTTAAATATCTCATCTAAGTTATATTTATTCTCATTAATCAACGATGTAATATTAAAATCATTTTGCTCAATGTAAATTACTTTAAAACAGCTCCAACCTAATGGAGGTATTTTCGCTTTAAAAACAGCTGCAATTCGGTCATTACCAATTTTTCCATATGGGATAGATAATTGATGATTGATAATATTATCAAAGGAATCTTTTATAACAATTTTAACAGGAATTTTCCAGAGATCTTTAGAAACATCATGCCATAACTCAAATTTGATTAACTCATTTAATTCGTAAGAATGTGGATTAAAGACAATTAATGTTTGACCTTCATCAGTTGTATCAATTCTTGAAGCAATTCTTTGAATTGAAATTCTTTGGATTTCATTTCCAATAGTTATTGCTCTTCCATATTGATTTATTGCATCATTGAGAGCGGGCTTTATTGCAACTCCACATAATAAATCGTGAAAATGATTAAAACATACATCCTGCCAAGCAAGTTTGATTTGTGAATTAGAATAATTTTCATTAGTCAATAACTCAGAAACTACACCCCATTTTTCACTACTAAGAAGTAAATATTCACTAGTTCTATTTAGTTTTTTAATTAGTGAATGAACACTATAACATCCTGGTGAATTCAACTGAAGATCTAAATTCCAAAATGGCAAATTTCTTTTATAGGGTAATATCTTAGAAAGATATTTTTCTGGATTACTAAAAATTATATTTATATTTTTATACTCATTTCTTATCTTTTTTAAATCTGAAATATGTTCTTTTGTTGGTCCACCACCATGATTTCCAACTCCATAAAATATTGCAATCTGAAATTTAATTGACTTAAGTATTTGATTTTTAATTACATCATCAAACAACATGTTTTTGTTAAAAAATATTGATTCAATATCTTTTATTTTATTTTCAATTGTGGTTTGATACATATTATAATGCAATGGAATTCTATATGCTAATATTTCATTCTCGTTATTTTTCCAATTAAAGATTGGTGATTGTAAAGTTAGTTCAAAAGGATCTGGGCGACAGAACATATAACCGAACATTCCAGATTTTACAAGCAATTGAACTAATCCTAACGAATGGCCAAATGAATCTGGAGAATAACCTACTTTTGAAGTTATTCCAAATTTTTCATGGAAATATCTTTGCCCAAGTAATGACTCCCTTACTAACCCTTCCCCGCTCGGGATATTACAATCAGATTGTACCCACCATCCACCAGCTACATTCCATTTCCCTTTAAGAATATTAAGTTTTATACTCTCAAAAAGTTTTATATCAATCTGTTCAATCCAATTATAGTGAGCAGCAGAACTACAAGTAAAAATAAATTCATCAGTTTCATTTATTCTTTCAATTGCACTTCTACAAGTAGCAATAAATGCCTCAATTCCCTCACCAATTTGCCACATCCAAGCTGGATCAAGGTGGGCATTACCAATACAATGAATATCTATTTTACTCATAAAATTATTTGATAGATTCTTATTTTAACTTTGAATAGTATAATGAATTTGAAATCTAATTCTTGTAAAATTACTATTTTTGGTAAATAAATTTAATCAATTCTTTATAAAATGAGCTTAACAATATACGATTTCATTCAAGAGACTCAAAAGCAAATTCAATTTCATAATGAACAAATTAAAAGGTTTGATGAATTGATAAATGAAAACAAAAACAACTCTACTAATTTAAAATCTAGAAGAGATGAAATAATTTTGAAATTATCTAATATTGTTGCACCACACTTTAGTGATGCTGAATTATTAAGTTTATCAAATAGAATTCAAAATTCAAAACTGTCTAGTTTAAATCAAAATATAGAAGAAGATAAAATTACTCTAAGTAATAGAATTAGTGAAATTTCTAAAAACGATTTATATATCAAAAGAGTTGCTTTAACAGATCCTAAATCAGGAGTTATCAAAATGCAACTTGATGAACTTAACCCAATGTATAACAAAGCTGTTGATGATTATAATCAGATTGTAAAAATTGATGGATTTGAAGGATTGTACAATAGAAAATTTGGTACAGATTTGTATCCTCATAAAAGTGTTTTCAAATATTTTAATAGTGAATATTTAAATGATTGGAAGAGATCTGATGAGATATTAAAAATTCTTGGTGAAAAAGATTTTGTTGATGTTATTTCAAAATTTAATGAATCTAAAAGACTTGTTGATGACTTAGGAAGTTCAATTCAAGATTTAAAAACTCAAGAAGTAGAAATAAACAAATTAACAATTGAGTTTGATGAATCTTCATATAATTTGAAAAACATTAATCAAATTTATAAGAAGAAACTTGCTCAAGCAGTAATCAATTTTTCTAATTCTTCAGATAAAACATCAAAAGAAGAATTTGTTAAATTTTATCCTGATAGTGAATTGATTTTTACAACTTTAGATGGATTAAATCATCAATCTGATTATTTAAATGAGTTAAACAATAAAATAATGAATGACCGGGAAATTCTTTTGCAAAAATCAAATAAACTTGCTGATGAAGCAAATAGATATCAAAGTAATCCAGAAAAATATAGTAACAAATCATTTGATAGAGATAAATTTCATCAAAGATTTAATAGAGATAAGAGTAGATATACAAATTTAAATAGTAGGTATCATAATGCAGGAAATCAAATTTATGAATTTAATGATTATGGTAGAGCATCATTATTACAAGATTTTTTATGGTATGATTTAATGACCGATGGAAGATTAGATGGAAATTTCATACCTCAAGTTCAAGAGTACTATAATTATCATCCAGATTATAATAGAGGAGATTATAATGATAATAATAATGAGATTATTTCAGATAATTCATAATTTATGAAACATCTTAAAATTATAAATTATGCTGTTAATGGTCTTGGGTCAGGTCATATAACTAGATTGTTAGCAATTAATAAATCTATATATAAAATTGCTCAATCTGTTGGTGTTAATACTGAACAGATTTTTATTACAACTAGTGAAGCAGACAACATAGTTTATCGTGAAGGATTTGCAAGCTTTAAAATTCCATCTAAAAATATAGTTTCTGAAAGTGGAATTAATCCTAAAACATATAGGGCAATTGCAAGGCATTGGATTTGGAATTGTGTTTCACTTTTCAATCCTGATATTTTTATTGTTGATACTTTTCCCAATGGTTCATTTAATGAACTTTATGATATTTTAGAATTAAGTTTTAAAAAAGTTTTAATTTATAGAGCTAGAAAAGATTACAATAAAATTTTACTCGATAACTCTCTTAATGGTTATAATCAAATTATAGCAACCCTAGAAAATGAAGAAGATAATATTTTTCAAGATACAAAGTTTGAACACAAGGTTACAACTGTTGGTTCAATAATTCAAAAAGATAAAGATGAACTATTTGAATCTGATATAGCTAAATTTAAGCTTGGCATTCCAATTAATAAAAAATGTTGTTTAATTTTAGCAGGTGGTGGAGGTGATTCATTTAATGAAGAATTTTTTTCAGCTTTGATTCCTAAACTTGAAATTTATAAAGATATTCATTTTATAGTTGCAGCAGGTTCCTTATACAGAGGAGACGAGACATTCGGGAATAATTCTACATGGTTTTATAGGGAAGGAATTATGAATTATTTTAATGCATTTGATTTTGCTATTTCTGCGGGTGGTTATAATTCTGTAAATGAATTAATTTATTCTAATTTGCCAACTTTATTTTACTATCAATTAAGAAAATTTGATGATCAACAAGCTAGAATAGAAAGGTTGTATGATAAAGGCTTTTGCTTATTTTCTAACGATTTTAATATTGAAATATTATTACAAAAATTTGATGAGTTAAGAGTTTGTTCTACTTGTATTAAAGAGAAATTGATTGATTATAATCTCAAAAATTATACTTTAAATTGTGCAGCTGAAATATTAAAAGATAAAATTAATGATAGAGATATTGAAAGGGGAACTGAACTTACAAGTGGTGAGTTTTATTATAGTTTGTTGAAGAATAAAATCAAGAAACAACACATTTGCAAAGTACTTTTTACACTAGATTATTTGTATCATCTTAATAAAAAAAATATAACTTTTTTCAAAACTGATACAAATTATAAAGTTGAAGAAATAGAAGTTATTCAAAGTTGTACCACTAGATTTCTTCTTTATTTACAAAAGGAAAAGTTAGAATTTTCTCTAGGATTAAAGCTCTTAAAATTTCAAATCATGAATTTAGAGTTAAGTGCAAACAATGCCATTGAAGAAGTCATAAAAATTTTTGATAACTGGTTACATCACTTTTCAGATATTAAATATGAACTTGATTTACTAGTAAATTCAAATAAAATATAATTGTAAAATATAATTTTAAAAAATTTTAATATGTACTTTAAAGACTTGTTTTAATTTTACATCCAATCGAATTTTGAATTAGAACTATTTAAATTAAAAATCAATAATGACATACGAATCATTTAAAAAATTTAGAACTGTTGGTATTGTTGGAGTTGTAATAACATCTATATTTATTTTATTTA
This sequence comes from Chlorobiota bacterium, assembly GCA_016700335.1. Lineage (NCBI taxonomy): Bacteria > Pseudomonadati > Chlorobiota > Chlorobiota bacterium. Next base: position 2,111,111 of record CP065014.1, read on the forward strand.
AATCTTGTGGATCTAATCATGAAATTTCTAATAAAAACACCAACCAATTAGAGAATAATCAAAATAGAACTGAACAAACTCAGAACAGTAATAACTATAATAACAACGAACAAAATATTCCTCAACAGAATAATTCAATAGCAAATACACGTACTATATTTGGTGCACCTAAAGTAATTGTTGGTGCTATAGATAACGAAATTTTACAATACCAACGAGCTACAAATATTCAATCTGGAAAACCTGATGATAATGGTGGAGTTAAATATTTTGTGAATACAAACGCTTACAAACTTGATTTAAGATCTGATAAAGCAAAGGGGTTTGCATATTGGAATAGAATTAAGGTTGATTATGATAAAGATAAACAATGGGATGAAAAATGGTCTTTTGGTAAAGATGGTAAAATTAAACGTGAAATTTCTAGTTCTGATGATGGGAATTATGATATGAAATATGAACTAAATGGAGAAAATTGGGAGAGAAAATAATATTGATAATTAACCTCAGTTATTAGAATAATAAATTATATTAAGTGATTAACCCTAAAAGAATCACCTGAACTTATTATAAAAATTGGATAAATTAGACTGGAAATATTACCCAGCACTTAAATCTGCTTTATTGTTTTCAATTGGCATTGTTGTTCAGCATATATTTGTTTGCAAAAGCAGCTGGACATTAATGTTTTTATGTTTTACTATTTGTATTTATCTATTTATTAGGAATAATAGATTTAGTTTTATTTTAGTTTTTCTAATAACAATTACTAATGGAGTTTTAATATCATCTTCAATAAATAAAATTAAATTTGAAGATATATTTTTTGGCAAATCATTTAATGAGATTGTTACTTTTGGTAAAATTGTTAATAAACCAGTTATTAAAAATGGTGTTATTAACTTAAAATTACAATGCGATTCTTTTGCTTATAGAAATTCATTTGTAAAATGTTCGAATTTCATTTTAATAAATATTTTTGATACTAGTTTCCACAAATCTCAAGTTTTAAATGAAGAGGATTATTTATCCATAAGAGGTAAGTTAGTTTTTCCTTCAAAAGTTATAAACCCATTCCAACCAGATTTTACTCATTACTACAAAGTAAATAGTATTATTGCAACACTAAATTGCAATCGATGTGAAGACTATTTTATTGTGAAAACAGATGCTATGAATGTAACTTACAAATTCTTTAAATATTTTAAAACAATAGTTGAAGATTTTTGTGAGAATAATGTTAGAGGAGAAGAAGGTGAAATCTTAAAAGGATTTTTGATAGGAGATAAAAACAATATTGATCCAGATACCATTTCAGCTTTTAAAAACACTGGCACTTCTCATTTACTCGCAGTTAGTGGACAACAAACAACTTTGATTGCAATAATTCTGTTCGCTTTATTATCTTGGGTACCAAACAAGCATTTGAAGTTCTATATTATATTGATGTTTCTATTAATCTATATTTCAATAACTGGATATCAAATATCGATTATAAGAGCTTCAATTATGATAATAACTTTTATGCTAAGTAGGTTATTATCAAGAGTAACCGAGCCACTAAATTTAATTGGATTTTCAGCAATAATAATTCTAATTCTCGATCCTGTAAGTTTATTTGATGTTGGTTTTCAGTTGTCGTTTATGGCTGTTATTAGTATTGTAACATTATACTCAACTATTGAAAAGAGATTAAATAATAAAAATAATTTATATTCAACTAATTATTTCATTAGAAATTTAAGCCAACTTTTTCTTATCTCATTTAGTGTTAATCTATTTATATTTCCAATTTGTATTTATCATTTTGGTACTTTTCATTTTATTAGTTTTGTTACAAATTTATTTGCAGTACCATTATGTAGTATTGCATTATATGGTGGAGTTGCAGGGATTGCATTCTTTAAGTTTTCATCATTCTTAGGGCATTGTTTTGGATCATTTTGTTACTTAACAACTAATATACTGTTACATTTTATTAAGTTCTTTGAAAATTTAAATTTAGGTGATTTTGGTGTTTACAATCTTTCAATAATTTCTTTTTCAATTTTGGTGCTAAGTATTATCTACTTGTTATTTAGTAAGTTCAATAGAGTTTTAAAAACTAGATTAATTTTTTATTTTATAGTTTCAATTTTTATACTAATATTAGAAAATAAATTAAATTTAACTAGTAAAGTAAATTCAAATTCATTAATTTTATTTGTAAACAAACAGAAAGTTTTTCCTACTATTTTATTAAAAGATAAAATTTTGATTTTTAATAATTCAATATCTAAAACTGATTCAACTTTTTGTTTAAAATTGTCATCTAATTTGAAACAATATTTTAGAAAACAGATAATTGTTATTAATTTAAATAGTTATAATAAAATCAAAAATTTCACAGATTTCAGAGTTATCTCAAATGACATATTTATAAAAAAATTACCTATTGTATTGTGTAACTCAAATTCAAAACAACTTAATTTTGTAAACTTTAATGGCTATAAATTATTTCAAATACCCTTACAAATTAAATATTTAAAATGCGCTATTTTTCATTACAATAATTATAATTGGAATTTAGTAAAATGGAATTAATTTACAAACCAAATATATTTATAAATCACCCAGAAGTTGAATCAGCATTGAGTTTGAGAGTTGATTCGAGTATTACTTTCGATATGTCTTTTAAAACTTGTAAAGATTCAAATAAAGTTAAAAGTAATAGATTATTGTTTACTTCTTTACTTGGTTTTTCTCCAAATAAAATCAGAACTCTCAACCAAGTTCATGGAGATAAATGTTGTGAAGTATCTTCTTATTCATATGAAGATCAAGTTAAAGCTGACTCAATGTTTACAAATGAAAAAAACATTCTCTTAAGCATTACAGTTGCTGATTGCATCCCAATTTTAATTTTTGATCCAGTGAACAAATGTATTGCAGCAATTCATTCTGGATGGAGAGGTAGTAAACTTAATATTGTTAAAAAAACTATTAATAAACTAATTTTAAATTACAACTCACTACCTAATCAATTAGTTGCTTACATTGGGGCTAGTGCTGGAAGTTGCTGTTATGAAATTGGAGAAGATGTATCCAATTTATTTGATCCTAAATTTAGTACTCTTAAAGAAGGTAACAAGTTTTTATTTGATAATAAAGCAGTTGTTTTATCACAATTAGAATCTAGTGGTCTTTTAAGTCAAAATATTGAATTAGATTCCAACTGTACAATTTGTAATAGTAAGTACCACAGCTTTAGGAGAGATGGAACTGGAAGTGGACGAATGTTTGCATCAATTGGCTTAAAGTAAATTACTTTGCAAAATTTCATATACTGCATTTATTGCACACATAACAACAGCAGGAGTTCCTTGCCCAGGGTAAACAGTATCACCAATCATAAATAAATTTTTTCTATTAGTTCTGTGCTTTGTAGCAAATAGAATATTATTTTTAATATCATGTGCAATTCCTCCAACATAACCATTTTTTCTGTTTGTAAAAAATTCAAATGAATTAGGAGTTCCACTCTTTATTAATTTTTTATTAGCATTTGAAAATCCTGGTAGAACATTTTCAATACTTTTTAATATAAATTTCTCTAAATAGTTTTTACGGGAATAGTATTCATTTTTTTCATGACTATTTTTTTCTGATCTTGCAAGTTTGAGCCAATCTGTTACAGATGTATGAGTACTTACAGTAGCAACTCTCCATCCTTTAGGAGCTTTAATTTCATCATCTATTGCAGATAATGATAGAAAAATTGAATTACTACCACAGAAAGGAATTTCTGATGCATGTATTTGGTGATATAAAGTACCTAAATCATCAAATGTATTTTCAACTACAAAATAACAAACAAAAGCACTTAAAGGTTCTTCATGTTTTTGGATTTCATTTTCAAAATAATTATTATTCTTTAGAATTTTTGTCATGTCATAAATTGTAGAATTTGATAATACAATTTTACTATAATAAACTTCATTTTTCTTTGTAGTTATCCTCCACATATTTTCTTCTTTTTCTATAGAAACTACTTTTGTTTTAAATTTTATTATGCCTCCTAATTCTTTAAATTTATTTTCGATACAATTTGATAATGAATACATACCACCAAGTGGATAATATGTTTCAGAAGGATAAGCCAAGCCCATTGAACCAACTAACATAGGTGTTTTTTCTGATGAATTTTGAGATGTTATTTTCAACTGTTCATCTATAAAATCTCTAAATGATAAATTATCATAATTCCCACAAGAGTGCATGAAATCAGCTACAGAAGAGTTTAGATATTTTAATAAGTTTAAATTTTTTAAATTATTGAATCTAACCATTCTTAAAATATCATTTAGAGATTTAGGGGGAAATGATGGATTTTCAATTGCTAAATTCCAAGCAAGATCATTTAATTCATATACTTTTTCCCAAAATTTAAATTGTCCAACTTCACCGAATTTTATTATACATTCATTTATCCATTTTTCTTTTTGAGAATATCTAATTATATTTATTCCATTTTTGAGATGACATACTAAACCAGGATCTATTTTGGATAATGGCAAACTAATATCAAGCATTTTAAAAAGAATACCCAAAGGTTGATTATTTTTCACTGCTGAAATAGTTGTAGCACCAACATCAAACCTAAATTTCTCTGAAACTCCATTACTATTTGTTGAGTATTTATCAAAAAAACTGGCACATCCACCTGAAACTGAATGAGCCTCTAGAACCAAAGTTTTTAGATTATTTTTAACAAGAATAGCAGCAGAAGATAATCCACCAATTCCAGCTCCAATAACTAAAACATCAAAAGGTTTATTTTTATTCAATAGAATATTTATTATTACTAAAATTTAAACGAATTATTTCCAATTAAGTTTTATACTTATTTTTTGAAGTTAAGACAATTGACCTTTATCTTTTATTTTAAAAACTAACATGAAAATAATAAATATTAATCCAACACAATTTGCCCATATAATATTCATATCATCTTCTAAAAGACCATAAACTAGCCAAAGTGAAGCACCTGTAAGCATAAGGCTTAACATACCAATTGATATTTGATCAACTTTTTTAGTTTTATAAATTTTTATAGCCTGAGGAGCTAATGCAAAAGTTGAGAACAGACCTGCAACAAAACCAATTGTTTTAATAAAATTAATTTCCATTATAAAATAGTTATTAAATTGTAATTCATAAAAACTTAATAATTTAAAATGAGCTTTTCAAAATTTGTTATTCTAGTAATTCTACTTTCATCTAGCCTGATTTCAGGTTGTGCTTCATTAATGTATGGTGAGCCAGCAGCAACTTTAGATGCAGTTCCTCCATTAGGTTACAACCCAATATTCATTAAAAAGACAGCACAACTTCCAAACGAACTCCCACAAAATACAAAGGTTGAGTTAACAAGAATTGATGCTACAAATCCAAAAAAGGTTAGTATATATGCACATATAACTGATGCAAATGGAACATATTATTATGGAGGAGCAAATAGTGATAAATCAAAAAAAATATTCTGTGAAATTGTAGAGCAATCAGATAATGGTAACAATGTTATCAAAAAATTTAATGTCCGCGAAGTTACGGAAAATGACCGTGAACCAGTAGCAATAGCATTAGTTATGGATCATAGTGGTTCAATGGGAGATCCTCGTGCTCGGGCTGTTCAGGAAGCTGCAGAACAATTTATAAAATTAAAAAAAACTGAAGATGCAATCTGTTTTGTAAAATATGATAACCATGTAGTTGTTGAAGGACCTTTAAGTTATGATCAAAATACTTTAATCTCACAGTTAAAAAAGAATGGGTTAGAAGATTTTGGTGGAGGTACTGCAGTTCATGATGGGATTTCTGGAGCAGTTGAACACCTAAATTTAAAAGCACAAAGTTTTAAAAGAAAAGTTGTTATAGTTTTTACAGACGGACAAGAAAACAGTTCTGATATAAATAAAGACTCATTGATAAAGTATGCTTTAAAATCAAATACATTAATTTGTGCAGTTGATTTTGGTGATGGAATTAGGGAAGGCTATATGGAAAGTATTTCAAAACCATCTGGAGGAAGTTATAACCATATTTATGGTACTAAAGAATTTCCAGATGTGTTTGAAGATATTTACAAAAGAATAAAGAATTATTATGTAGTTGATTACACCCCAAATAGTTATGGAAAAAAAACTGTTAAACTTAAACTTTGTTTCCCTTCCATTTCAATTACAGGTGAAAATAATTATGATAATACTCCTAATGTTGGCGATATAGCATTACTAAATGTATTTTTTGATTACGATAAAGATGTTTTAAAACCTGAATCAAACCAAGCATTAGATAATGTTTATGTACTTATGAGAGCTTTTCCTAAGATGAAAATTGAAGTAAGGGGACATACAGATAATTCAAATAAGACTGGTGATTCACAGTATAACCAGAAATTATCTCAACGAAGAGCAGATGCTGTAAAGCAGGCTGTGGTTAGTAAAGGTGTGAATGTTAATAGGATAAAATCAATTGGATTTGGCGATTCGCAGCCAATTGCTGATAATAATTCCGATGATGGAAAATCTCAAAATAGAAGAACAGAGTTCTTAATTATTAGCAAATAATTATTAAAGTTAATAAAATTATATAATGGAAAAAAAAGTAATAGTTAATGATGTAACATTAAGGGATGGTATGCATGCTTTATCTCACCAATATACAATTGAACAAATGGTTTCAATTGCAAAAAAGTTAGATGAAGCTAAAATTGATATAATTGAAGTATCTCATGGTGATGGATTAAATGGTAATTCTATTAATTATGGTTTTTCTAAACATGCAGAAATTGAATATCTCCAATCAGTTAAATCTTGTTTAAAGTATTCTAAACTTGCTGCACTTTTATTACCAGGTATTGGAACAATAGAAGATTTAGAAATGGCACTAGAAGCAGGTGTTAATACTATAAGAATTGCTACACATTGCACTGAAGCAGATATATCAAAACAGCACATTGAAAAAGCAAAACAATTAGGGTTTGATACAGTAGGATTTCTAATGATGTCGCATATGATTGAGCCAAAAGAATTGTTAGTTCAAGCAAAAAAGATGGAGAGTTACGGAGCAGATTGTGTTTACATAACTGATAGTGCCGGAGCAATGTTAATGAGTGATACAAAAAATAAAGTTTCACTTTTTAAGAATGAATTGTTGTGTGAAGTAGGATTTCATAATCATAACAATTTAGGATTGGGAGTAGCTAATTCAATAATTTCAATAGAACAAGGAGTAGATAGGATAGATGCATCGCTTGCAGGAATGGGTGCTGGAGCAGGAAATTGTGCTTTAGAGTGCTTGATTGCTGTAATGAATAAAATGGGTCTTAATAAAGATATTGATCTATATCCATTGATAGATGCTGCTGATAAATTAGTTAGACCTATTCAAATTAGACCTGTACAAACAGATGGGAATGCTTTATTGTTAGGTTATGCTGGTGTTTATTCATCTTTCTTATTGCATACTGAAAGAGCTTCTAAACTCTATAATGTAGATTCTAAAGATATACTTATAGAGCTAGGTAAAAGAAAAATGATAGGGGGTCAAGAAGATATGATAGTTGATATTGCTTTAGATTTATTAAATCGAAATAACAAAGTTTAAAAATATATTATAAAAAAAATTTAAGGAGTGGGGAAAGTATTTCCACTCCTTTAATATTTTAAATTGATAGAAATAGGTAAGAATAATGGAATAGTTTCATTTGAAGAAGCAATATAAAAACTTCCCGAAATTTTAAACTCCAAAACTCTTTTTGATTTTTGATAAGGAGTAGAAGAAATATAAACGTTAGATATAAATTGTTTACCTACAACTTTCCCTGTATATAAATATACATTATCAACAAAATTAGTATCTTTTACATCATTAATTTTAATACCGAGAGCACCTCCTGGTGTATAATCATTTGGAACTTTAAATAAAGAATCTATATCAAAAAATATACTCTTTTTTGTTGTATCAAAATTTGAATATATCCAAGCATTATCAAATTCAAATTTAAAATCTTTCCACTCAATTGCAATATTTTTGTAACGATATACAAATTTCTTTTCTGGAAATAAAAGATAACTTTTCATTGATACTATTATTCCAAAATCATTAGTAGTATCTAACTTAAGTTTTTCTAAAATTATATAATCTTTTAAATCTATTGAATCTAACTTAAAAAAATCCTTGTAATAATAGAGATTACATTTTGTAATAGTCGGTTTGTTTAAGTTTAGTTGACTTGAGTCCTTTTTTAGGATGTCTTTTTCACTTTGAGCTCTTGCTGTATCACTATCAATAGGTACATTTTGACAACCGTTTTGAAATGCCAATGTTAGTAGAAACAATGATATTAAAAATAAATTTTTTATAAACTCTTTATTTGATTTCATAATATTAAAATAATAAAAGTGAAATTAGAATGAAACTTTAAGTCCTGAAGTACCACCCCATCTACCTGATATTAGATTCTGACGATTAAATGTGTAAAACATAGTTGATCCTTCTAAAGCAAAAGTAAAACCAATAGATGAAGTAAATTCATAATCAAAACCTAATCTACCCCTGAATAAAGGACCAACAGATGTTGCTCCAATTGTTCCTTGTATATATGGCAAGAAAAATGATTTTTCAATAGGTTGAGAATATCTACCACTTATACCAGACCAAAAATATCTAGGTCTTTGATCTAAATAAACTGTATCTCCAGAATTAACTTTTAATGTTTGTGCATATCTTTCTTGACCAGTTTCAAATCCCAATGCAAATGTTGGTAAAAAGTTAACATACATCCCCAATGACATATCATCATAAATAGAATTTTCACCTTCTCCTGAAATTGTTTTAAAAATACTTTTTTGATATTGATATCTAAGTTCAGCAAAAGCAATTTTGCTTTTAAATTTTGGGATATTTTCATATTCAAATGGCATATTAGTGTTAACATTTATTCCAGAATTAAAGTTCACTGGTTTATCTGAATTTACGTTTACAATCATATTTTCATTCTGGAATCTGTTATTCGTAAAACTAATATCTTTGAAATTGTTTGAATCATTTTTTAATACTTCAGTATTAATATTACTATTAGGAGTTATACTCATATTAGCTAAAGGAGAAGAATTTGATGAATTATTTTTATAGTTTGATAAAATTCTGTCCTTATAAACAATTTTAGTTATAGTTTTAAATTTTTCATGATTATCAGAAATTGCTTTCTTATTCAAATTAGTGTTTTCTAATACTACATTTTTTGACAATGTGTTTTTTTCATTTAAATTTGAAGTTACTGAAGTTGTATTAATATTGTTATTAAAATATTTTGGTAAACTTGGTGAGTTAAAAGAGTTAGTAAAAATTGAACCAATAAAAAATGTTAAAATTAAAGAAGAAATATAACCTAATTTTGACAATACAGTAGATGTTGCAATACCTGAACTTGCTCCTGTTGAAAGTGTTTCTGCACCACCAATAGCCATTGTTTGTAGTGCTAAAGCTAAATTTTTTTCTGTTTCAATAGGTGGTGAAAATGCTTCATAATCATTTTTAATTGCACTATTAATTTCATAATATTCTCTCATATTAGCCCTCAAATTTGGCTCATTCAAAAGTTCTTGAAATAAATCCTTTTCTTCATACTGATTTAAATCTCCTTCAAAAAAGTTAAGTATTTTTTCGTCGTAATTCATATATAATATTTTAATCTTTTAAAATTTGTTTTGTAAATCTCGTGTTTTCTTTGGTAAAGAATTATAAACTAGATTATAAGAATCATCAATTAGTTCCGTAATAAATTTAATATTCAATGCTCTATCAACAATAATTGTTATCCAATATTTTTTATTCATATGATATCCAGGAATTATATTAGAATTTTTTTCTCTTAATTCAATAGATTTTTCAGGATCGCATTTTAAATTAATACTTAGTGGTGAACCTGAAACATTAACTAAAGCAAACATTTTGCCATGAACTTTAAAAACCATTGTGCTTTCACCAAAAGGAAATGAGAAGTCTGCTCCTACTTTCCTCAAGCATATATTTTGAATATCATCAACTGACATAACTTTTAATAAATTTTAAATTAAAAAAAATTAAACTTCATTAACAATCTTCCAATAAGGAGCTAATAATTTTCTAAGTTTAACTTTTGCTCTAAAAATTTGAATTTTTACAGATTGAACTGTCTGTTCGGTTACTTCTGCAATTTCTTGGTAACTCATACCATCATATTCTCTTAAAACAAGCACTTCCCTATAATTTGTTGGGATATGATCTAAAGCCTTTGCAATCAAATCAGATAATTCTTTATCTTCAAAATCGGTTTGAAATACTATAATATGATCTTCTAATAATTCAGTTTTAGGTTTATTATTTCTTATATAATTTAAACAAAGATTCCTTGAAATTCTTATAATATAACCGCCTATATTTAAAATATCAGATCTATGCCTCGATTCATAAATTTTAATAAAAGTTTCCTGAAAAATATCATTTGCCTTATCTCGATCTGATAGCATTCTATAAGCAAAAGCATACACTCTTCCACGGAACCTTCTATAAAGTTCTGTGAAAGCACCATTATCATCTTTTTGTATTAAGATGTATAGTTCATCATTGGAATATTTAGCATAATGTGAATTCAATTTTTATGGAAATGTATATATTTAACTCCTTCCTATGAATCTAGTATGTTAAAGACACATTTTATAAGATAAAGTTACGGTTTATAAATTAAGATTTACTTAAATACTTATTTTATTAAAAAAAAGCTTAATTCATTAAATATGAACTAAGCTTAAATTTTATTAATTTGATTTCTGATAAACTAAAATAATTTATCGTTGAATTATAATCTTAGAGATAGCATTAGTTCCTTTAATGTGTAAATAATATGCTCCTTCAGGTAATTGATTTGGAACTGTTAAAAGTCCTTTAGAAATTTGATTTCCTTTTTTAACTTCTGAATCTATACTTACTTCTTGAAGCACATTACCATAAATATCAATAAATTCAGCAAAACTATTTTGATTTAAGTTCCTAACATGCAGTTCAATTTTATTATTATTCCTTGTCACTGGATTTGGAATTATTGTTAATATCTCAGTAGTAGTTTTTAAGATATTCCCTTTTGGTGAAGCCTGCAATACCCTTTGACATGTTCCATTAACATACATCAAACTATCAAAATATACTGTTAGTAAAGGTGCTGGTAATTTTAACCTTGAAATTGATGTATCATTTAGTTTTTGAATTGTAATTTCTGAACCAATTCCACCATTAACTTTGTTTGAATTTGGAACAACTAAAAACTTAGTAGTTTCTACATCTACAATTGCATCTGCTGAGAAAGTTAATTTCCCAAAAATATCTCCTTTCCTAAACTTTGTACCTTTTGTAGCAATTATTCTAATTGATATAGAGTCTTTATTTAAACTAGTAGCTGAAACGTTTGCAAGTAAATTTGAAGACCCTTTTAAGATAACTTGAGTTCCAATAACCTTTAGGTTAAAATCAATTGATTTGGTTTCATTTGAAATTGTAAAATCATCATAACAAGTTATTGGGACTTCAAAATCAGAACCACCTTCAACAACTTGAGGCGTGTTTATATAAATATTATATGCAGGTAATGCAAAAGGAATTTTTACAGTATGGATATTTTGAGTAGATGGAGATAAATCTTGTTTTCCAATTCTATCTCTTAAAACTAAAACTCCAGATACATTTTTCTTTGGATTTAAAATACTAATTTGGAATTTTGAAGAAGCAAATCCTTCAATATCAGCAGGCAATTCTGAAATTTTTAAATTAACAGGATTTTCAATTAAGACTTCACCTAAACCTCTATCATATATTCTTGAATCTGAAGCATTTACTTTAAGCGATAAAAAATCATTGGTAATTTCTGCATCTAATACAGGACTATTTAAATCAGGTTTTAATGAAAAAACATAGCAAGAAATTTCTTCATTATCAGCTAAGTCAACTGCTCTTATGCATATACTATCTGTAGTTGAATTTGCTAAAGTATCAATTACACCTATTTTAAAAGATAAACTTTTATCACCTTGTTTTAAAATTATTGGAGATGTTAGCCTAAAATTTGGGGTTGTACTTGGAGCTGGTAAAGCTTCAACAATTTTTAATCCTCTATCAAATGGATATAATACATTATTATCTATATGAATATCTAAAATATCAACTTGATATTCAACTTGGACTAAACCTGGGTTAGAATTTGGTATATTTTTATATTGAATTATTGGTTTTCGAGTATCACCACGTCCGCCAAAATAAAAATGAATTGTATCCGCATGACCACGGGCTTTAATGTCATAATACATATCTTGCACTTCAAGAATTAGTTCTCCAAATTTGTTTTGATCATTGACTGAAACTTGAAATGAGAAGTCCTTAGATCCAGCTGGTATCAATGGTTGATTAAAATTAAAATTAAGATTGTAAAGTTGAACCACATTTTTCAATCCACGGTCAAAAGATCTTTTATCATTTATGTTTACAGTCCAGCTTGTATTATTTGCATTTAAAACAGTATCAGATAATGGAGGATAAATGTCTGGTAATGGGCTAAACTCTAAGCTTATTAATTTAGAATTACCGACGAAATCAGTAACTTTAATAGAGATTCTTGCCAATTTTGTAGTATCAGTAACTTTAACACTAAAAGATGCTGCCTTATCAAAATTTAGAATTGGAGCTCCACCTTTATCATAATTGATTTCAATAGGATCGTAATTCTGAGAACCTATATTTACTATACTTCCAAATCCGTAGTCAGATCCATTAACTCCTTTATGACTACTATCAATAAGTTGAACTCTATACTCATGGGAATTACTTGGGAATTTAATAAGGTCAGCTGAACCAAGACTATCAATTCTTACACATTCAGGAGGGAAAGAATCAAGTTTTGGGGCATAAGAAATTGTATCGCAAATTTTATTTCCATTACAATCTGTTACGCATAAAACCATATTTGCCGGCTTATTAGAATCTGCCACTTGAGCTCTAACTTTCAATGTAATAGATGTATCACAAAGTTTATAAGGAGCAGGTGCTCCAACAATATTAGCTGGAGTTACAATAAAATTATCATTTGGAGCAACTTGAACAGATCTTACTCCTGAATCATCAAAATAACCTACATGTTTATCAAAAATATCATAATCCCAATAGTAATTTGGAGAAATTCCATTTGTAACTAATTTTATAATTGGAGGAATAGTATCAATCTTAATTAATTTAAATGGTTTTATGTTTATTGAAGGAGTACAATCATCTTTGAATGAGAATTCGCCTTTTCCTACATCAAATCTAAAAAATAAATTTACCAATGTATCAGAAGAACTATTGTTTAAATCAATTTTCCAAACGAATTTTTTAACTTCCATTGGAGCTAAATCAAATGTTTGAACTTGAGTGCTAAACAATGCATCTAATACCAACCGACCATCATTTGCAGGATAAGATGTAAATGGATTAACAATTCTTACTTTCCCCTTTTTAACAGAATCAGTTGTGCTAATGTTACCTAAATACATTTCTATTATTGAGCTTGATGTGGAATATGGTCCATTTAAAGAACTTTGAACTATATTTTTTACACATCTTATATCAGAAAAAAGTTTAGTTGCTTCATCCCTGCAAACAAAGAAGTTATTTACCTCTTTTATACTTGCAGAAAAGGCAGTTCTTATTATTCCATTACCAGTTAAATTTCCCCACTTTGAAATCGTAGTTACATCACTTAAATTAGTATAATTAACATCAAAATAAGTCATCTCCCAAGACAATCTAGTAAAATTATCCCAATCTCCAATTGCAAAAGTATCTGGTTTAGACAAAGCTAATCCACCGAAACTTTTACCAGTAAGTTTATGAATTGAGTAAGTATTATTTAATTGTTTTGGAACAATATTTGGTAAGAATTCGTATTTAAAATTGCCAACTTGATAAAATTCAGGAATAGAATCTGAAGTAAATAATCTACCAATTTTACCTGTTGGAAAATATAAATTATTTGTTAAAACTGACATTAAAGAATTATCACCAGTTAATCCGCCAGCTTCTTCGTTATAACTATCCAACATCAAAAAAACACCTAGTTTAGCTGAAGGATAAGTTGTTTTGTAATCGAACTCCATTATCATGTCACCACCATTACTTTCTTGTGATGTAGTCTGTTCAGGGTAAAATCTCATAGTGATTGTGAATCCCTCTAAATTATCCCAAACAACTTCTAATTTATCTTTACTAATAATTACCCTATCAAATGGCTTATAATCAACAGTAACATTAGAATGATTAATTAACGGTCTTAATTGGTATGTAGAGTTAATTGGGACATTACAAAAATATTTTATTTGACCTCCAACTTCAGTTTTAAAAATTACATTTGACCAGATTCGAAGTTGATCATCAATAGCTGTGCTTCCATTTTGGAACAATAATTTTTTTTTACCATAAAATGGGCTTGTTGTCAACCAAAACTTACCCCAATTTGGCTGGGTAACTATGTTTGCAGTTATTAAATGATTACTAACAGAATCTATATTAACAGATGCTGAACTAATTTGAGAAAATAATTTCTGAGTAAACATTAAAAAAATAATCAATAATAAATATTTTTTCATTTTAATTATTTTATTGAATAATCTGATAATTTTAATTTTGCTTTTTAATTGATATCTATCTAATGTTTATAAATTTCATACAACTACTTAAAACTATACCTAACTCCAAGAGTAAACTGTAAAGTATTTATAAACAAATCATCTGAAAGTAATGGATTTTGTAAAGATGGTGTAAATGGTAAAGTCCATGTTAATCTCGGACCAAAGAACCAACGTCTTGACAATTGAAGTTCACTTCCAATCATTAAAACACCATCTATAGTAAATGCATTTCCAACAGGGGTTGAACTTTCAGAATATATTTTTGAATAAGGGTTAGAAGATTCACTTTGTAAAAAAGAAACTTCGGAAAGACCTATTCCATTTATATCAACAGTTTTAGATAATATATTTTTAATATGCTGAGTGCTATGGCTAATTAGAATATTTCCACCTATCGCACCACCAACATAAAGAGCTTTAGTTAGATAAAATTTAATTCCTGGTTGAATAACTATATAACTAAATTTTGCTACTCCTAAATTCTCAAAGGTTACCGGCACTCTGATAATAGATGTATCTTCATTTGCAACAGTTCTAACAAAAATAGGTATATCCTCACGAGAATTGTAAGTGCTACTTAAACTACGATTCTGATAACCAACTATTGCTTCAAATCTCATATTTTCAATAAGAGGGTGATCATAAGCTATCTCTATTACTGGGTTTATTTGAGCACCTTTTTCAAATCTTCCACATCCAGACAAATAAGTACCACTTTGCCATACAGAAGATAAACCAATTTCAACACCAATTCTTCTTCTTTCAAATTCTGGCTCTAGTGGATTTACACCTTGTGAGAAAGCAGTTGAATTAATACAGAGTATAACAATTATCAAACAATATATTTTCATTTATGTATATAGATTAATGTTTGTATTTTGGAGCTTGAGATGTTTTTGAATTTTCTTTTAAACAAGTTAACAAAAATACGATTATACATGCTTTACTTAAAATTTAAAATCTATAAGATTGTAAAAAGTTGAAACGCTAATTTAATGAAATTACTAGTTGATAAGTTCAATCGTACTCATAATTACCTTCGAATTTCTGTTACAGATAAATGTAACTTAAGATGTAATTATTGTCTTCCTAATGAAGATATTATTTGGAAAACAAAATCTGAATTATTAAATTTTGATGAGATTTTAAGAATTGTGAATGTTGGGGCAAAACTTGGAATCACAAAAATTAGATTAACAGGTGGTGAGCCTTTAATTAGAAACAACATTGAATATCTAATTAAAGAAATACATAACACCTCTGGAATTGAAAAGGTTTCAATCACAACTAATGGAATTTTATTAGCAAATAGAATTGATTCCATTCAAAATTCTATCAACTCAATTAATTTATCTCTAGACACATTTAACAAACAAAAATTTTTCAGTATAACAAACCGTGATTTCTTTGATGAAACTATTAATGGTATAAATTCGGCTTTAGAATCAACTATTAAAATTGTTAAACTAAACTGCGTTGTTATAAAAGGGTTAAATGATAATGAAATATTAGATTTTGTCGATTTTGCATTTAATAATAAAATTCAAGTTAGATTCATTGAGTTTATGCCATTTGCAAGCAATTCTTGGAGTTTAGATAAATGTTTGACAATGGAGGAAATTATATTTGAGATTTCTAAGAAATATGATTTAATACTTATGGAAAAAGAACCAAATTATGTTTCAAACGATTTTAAGATTGTTTGTAAAAATACTAAGGAAACTGGGTTAGGAAGTTTAGGTATTATTGCGTCAAATTCTCAACCATTTTGTTCAGTATGTTCAAGATTAAGACTAACTGCTGAAGGTATGCTAATGTCTTGCTTACATTCACCTCAAGAATTTGATTTAAAATCAGCACTTAGAAATGGTTCATCAGATTCTGATTTAGAAAATATATTTTTCAATGCTATTAATAGTAAACAAAAAGAACATTTACAAGTAGAAGAATTAAACTTAAACACTAATAGAATTATGATACAAATTGGAGGTTAACTTCGAATTATTAATCTCGCTTTATTTTTATTTAACTTATTTTAATTTCTCATTAACCAAATTTTAAAATGAAATTTACTCTATTTATTCTATTTACAACTATATTACTCAAGAGTAGTTTATTATCACAAAATTTAGCCGATCCTATTGAAGTTGTTAACGAAATGAACAAAGTTAGAAGAAATCCAATAGCTTATTCTAATTGGATGTTAAAGTTTAAAAATCAAAATAAAAAGGTAAAGGAATTTAATGAAGCAATTAATTTTCTGAAAAAGCTAAAATCTTTAGATACTTTAACAATAAAATTAGGGTTACAGAAATCTGCAGAAGATCACGTTAATGATATTGGATTAAAAGGTATTATATCTCATATTGGTTCAGACAATTCTTCACCCTTAAAAAGAATGCAACGTTATGCATTTATAAATTCTTTAGCTTCAGAGAATATTTCATTTGGAACCGAAACTGCTGAAGAAACAGTTCTAGGTTGGATTATAGATAAAGGGGTTAAGGGTAGAGGGCATAGAAAAACAATAGTAAACAAAGATCTCGCTTATGTTGGTGTTGCTTCTGGATTTCACAAAATATATAAATTTGTAACTGTTGCTGATTTCGTAGAATTGTATCAAGATTATATCAAATAGTCACTTGGTATTTTAAATGACATTTTTTCTATGTAATTTTTCAATGAGTCATACTAATGAAAGTTTGTCTTTTATGGTATGACTTTTTTATATTTCAGAACAAATTTTTGGTGATAAATTGTCATTATTAAATTGTTGGCATTAAATTTGTAATCTATTTAGGAAACTTATAAAAGTTGATAAATCCATCAAAAATATTAAAATAAAAATTAAACAATGAAAACACAAATTTTAGTGAATCCTTTTAACGACGTAATGAAATTACAAGAGAAAGTAGGTAATATCTTTGAAAATGTAATGCAAAATGCAAATAAAGAATTTTCAGATTTTACATTATGGAGACCAACAGGTGATGTTCATGAATTCGACAATTATTTTGAAGTTGAGTTAGAATTACCAGGAGTTAAAAAAGAAGATATCAATTTAAATTTTGAAGATAAAACTCTAGTTGTGAATGGAGAAAAGAAATCTTCAACTTCTGAAATTTTACCAAACTCAAGTAGAAAAGAAAGATTTTATGGTAAATTTAGCAGAAAAATTATTTTTAATGTATCTATAAATGCTGATAATATTGATGCAAAATTTGAAAATGGAATTTTGTTAATCAATTTACCAAAATCTGATGAAGTTAAACCAAGGAATATTGAAATTAAGTAAAATAGTTCCATAATAATAACACCTCTAAAGTTATAATTTAGAGGTGTTTTTTTATATTATTTTGATTTACCAATCAAGTTAGCAACTATTTTTGCACTTGATATAACTCCTGGCAAGCCAGCACCTGGGTGAGTTCCTGCACCTACAAAATATAGATTTGAAACATCTTCAGACTGATTATGTGGTCTCATCCAAGCTGATTGCATTAATGTTGGAGCAAATGAAAAAGCACTTCCCAAATTACTATTTAATACATTTTGGAAATAAAGTGGATCTATAGATTTTTCAGTTACTATATGCTTTGACAAATCTGGTAAATAATTATCTTCTAAATACTTAACAATCAAATCTCTATATTTTTTATTTTCAATTTCCCAATTTGTTTTAGAACCTAAATGTGGTACAGGCGATAAAACATAAAATGAATCACAATTTTCTGGAGCTAAAGAACTATCTGTAGCAGTTGGGCGATGTAAGTACAATGAAAAATCATCTCCTAAAATCTTCTTATTAAAAATATCATTTAATAATGTTTTATAACCTTTACCTAAAATGATTGAATGATGAGGAATATCATCATACTTTTTATCTGTTCCAAAATATAGAACAAATAAAGACATTGAATAATCCATTTTAGAAATTTTGGAATCTGTGTATTTTTTCCTAAATTTCTTATCAATCAAGTTTTTGTAAGTTATAGCAACATCTGCATTACTAACAACTGATTCACAATCCAAAACAGATTTGTTCTTCAAAGTGACTGATTTAGCTTTGTTTGTTTTTTCATCAATATTAATTTTTTCAACTTCACTATTTAGTAATAATTTACCACCAAGTTCCAAAAATAGTTTTTCAATAGATTTGATTACAGCTCCAGTTCCCCCCATTGCAAACCAAACACCCCATTGCTTTTCTAAAAATAAAATTAAAGTATAAATAGAAGTAGTATTGAATGGATTTCCCCCAACTAACAGTGGATGAAAACTAAAAACTCTTCTAAGTTTTTCGTTTTTTATATACTTGCTTACAATTTTATAAACACTTTTATCTGCTCTTAATTTAACTAAATTAGGTAATACTTTTAACATTGATTTCAATGTAAGAAAAGGCTTATCAATCAAACCAAATCCAGTTTTAAAAATTTCTTCAGTATCTTTAATGAAATCTTCAAAACCTTTAGAATCCAATGGGTTAAATTTACTGATTTCATTCTTCATCGACTCCAAATTAGAATTATAATTAAAGAATGAACCATCATTAAAATAAATTCTATAAAAAGGATTAACCTCAACAAATTTTAAATAATCAATTGGAGATTTTCCTGCTTCAGTAAATAATTCTTCAATTAACCATGGAGCAGTTATAACAGTTGGACCAGCATCAAAAGTATATCCATCTTGCTTAAAAACATAACCTCTACCACCAGTCATATCTAACTTTTCTATTAGAGTAACATCATGACCCAAATTTTGAAGCCTAACGGCTGCAAAAAGTCCGCCAAATCCTGATCCGATAACTATTATTTTCAAAATGATATTTAATTAATTCAACCAATTTTTATAGAATATGATATAACGGATTTTAATAAAATATTATTGCAAAACGTATAAAGTAGCAATCAATTTTCTAATTAGGTATGTAAACAATTTGCTTTACAAACTCTTGATTATTTAACACAAATTTTACAAAATACTTTCCAGCTGGAAAATCTGAAAAATTAATAAATGTTGAATTATATCCCAATGGTACAACACTGTTATTTAAAATTTCTTTAACTTTTTGTCCTAAGGAATTGAATAAATGTATACTACATAAATTTTGAGAATTTTGATTTTTAACATTATAAAATACAAAACAAGATTTGTTCGTTAAATTAGGTGAAATTTCAATCACTTCATTTTCAATTGAAGGAGATAGTTCCTCACATATAGAACTTTTTATATCATTCGAATTACTTGGTAAATTTTTAATATTTATAAAACTAGAAAATAATTCATCTAACTTATAAATAATCCTACTTTTGTTATTATTTATTAAATTTAAATTTGTAGAATTGATATTCAATTGGAAAGTATCATTACTAATTAATAGTGAATGAAATTTTTTTTTTGGTTCAATTGAATAATCAATATCCCATCTAAGTAAACCAGAAAAAGATCTACAAGTTGGCAACTTGATTGTGTCTGAAAAGTTAGTTTTCAAGTTCAATGTGAAACAATTATTATCTGAATTATCTGATGTCAAATAATTAGTCCAAAAAATTAATTTCTGATTTATTCTATCATCAAATAATTTTATTCTACCAACTAAAGGGAAATCTTTTGCAATATCTAAAAAAGTTTTTTCTATATCGACAATACCATATCCAATGGCAGTATCTGGTTTAGTAAAAGAACTAGAATTCCTAAACAAATATTTTTTAACTTCCCAAGGTCTTAAGTCTGGATTAGCAGAAAGTATCAAAGCAACTACACCAGTTATACAAGGGCTTGCATAGGAAGTACCATTTCCACAAGTTACTTCAAATTCCGAATAAGCAGCAGCACCACAATTCCCAACACCCATTGCTGCAACTTCTGGTTTTATCCTAGCCCACGAGCTATTACCACGACTAGAAAATCCAGCAACTTCACCTTTTTCATTTACAGCAGCAACTGCAATTGCACTATCAGCCTCACCTGGAACTGAAATGTATTTAAAAGTACTAAATTCATTCCCAGCTGCTACAACGCATATCATTCCAAGTCTAACTGCTTCATTTAATCCAATTGAGGCAAATGCTGTATGTCCAGTTAATTCATCATGATTATGATCATTTTCAGGATCATCAAAATTGGTATAACCTAAAGATGTATTTGTTACATCCACTCCTAAACTTTCTAACCATTCAAGACCAGCAACAAAATTATCTTCTTCAATATTTCTCTCATATCTAGAGTCTTCAGTTTTGGCTAATGCAAACATTGCTTTAGGTGCAATTCCTATTATATTTTTATCTGTGTTTAAACTAAACCCACCAATCATGCTTGTTACAGCTGTTCCATGTTTTTCAGAAGATGGTTGGTCTGGTTGATCAGATACAATGTTATCATTATAAACAAAATCATGTTCAGCAATAATGTTAATGTTTTTAAGAGCATTGTGTTGCCTAGGGTTGAAGCCTTCATCCAAAACTCCAATAAAAACTCCTTCACCTGCAATACCCAATTTGTGTGCAAAATCTACTTTTAGCATTTTGTTTTGTTTTTCACAAACTCCATAATTCTCATTCAAACAAAAAGGATCTGTAACAGTTGTATTATTATAAGTATTATTATACTTTTCTATATTTTCATTACTTGAAACTCTCTTTATTGTTTTAAGAGTTATATAATTATTAATAAATGGAAGTTGTTTAATTTTTTCAAATATTAATGAATCGCAATCTATTATAACACTATTAAACCACTTTGATGATTGTGCAATTTTAGCACCCAATTTTACTATTTCTTCTAAGTATGTGGATTTTAAAGGTAGGTCTTTTGTAGAAACAATAGAATCTTTTTGTAAAGTTTTAGATCTTCTTTTAAGGCAACGGTCTGTTAAATTTGATACTGCTATTTCATATAAAGAATCACCTTTTACTAAAATTTTATTTGGTATTCCTTTATCTTTCAAAAATAATCTGTAAAATCGGGTTTGATCTGTTTGAGCAAATAATTGATTTATAAAAAGTAACATATAAACAATTGTTATAACAATTATATTTTTAAAAAACATCTTGAAATACAGAAACATATTTTGGATAATTTTTGAGAATAAATTTTTAAATGAAATAATTTAAATTCAAAATAATAATTATAGTGATTATATTGAATTTATAAACACTAAATATAACTATAAATAAGATTATTCTTATTTTCGTGTCGAAAATAAATAGTTTACTCAACATTAATAATTTTTATAAAATGAGTTCTGTTAAACCTTCTCCAAATAAGAAGTTAAACCCAATTGCCAAAGATATTCAACATATTACACAAATGTTAAATAATAAATCTACAGATAGAATTGTTCCAAACGAAACATTAGTTGGATGGTACAAACTTATGCATCTTGGAAGAATTTTAGATGAAAAAGCTGCTAATTATCTGAAACAAGCTAAAGGATGGAGTTATCATGCACCGTGTGCAGGACATGAAGGGATTCAGCTTGCTTTAGGCTATGTATTCCGTCAGGGAAAGGATTATTTATTTCCATATTATAGAGATTTAATGACATCTTTAGCTGCAGGAATTACTCCTTTTGAAATTATTTTAAATGGATTATCAAAACAAGATGATGTTGCAGGTGCAGGAAGGCATATGAGTAATCACTTTGCTAAAGTTTCATTAAATATTCAAAATGTATCTTCTTGTACTGGTAATCATGCACCACATGCAACAGGTTTAGCTAAAGCAATTAAATATTATAAAAGTGATGCAATTAGTTTTTATTCTGGGGGTGAAAGTGCATGCGCTGAGGGTTATTTTTATGAAGCTGTTAATGGTGCTAATACAACTAAGTTACCTGTAGTTTTCGTTATACAAAATAATAAATATGGTATCTCAGTCCCTTTACATGAAGCATTTGCAAACTTAACTGTAAGTGAGCAATTTAAAGGAATGGAGAATTTAAAAATAATTAATTGTGATGGCACAGATGTTTTAGATTCGTATATGGCAATGATAGAAGCCATAGAGCACATTAAATCTGGAAATGGTCCAGCAATGGTTCATGCTCAATGTGTTAGAATTGGTGCTCATTCTAATTCTGATAGACATGAATTGTATAGAAGCCAAGAAGAATTAATTGAAGCTAAATCTCAAGATCCTTTATTGAAGTTAAAAAATTTAATTTTAAATGAAAATGTATTAACAATTGATGAATTAAATTTAATTGAATCTGACAATAAAATTGAGTTATTCGCACAAGCAGATAAAGCAGAATTAATGCCTGATCCAAAAGGAGAATCTTATCAGGAGTTTCTAAATCCAGATCCTTATTTGGCAATTGAAGATAGTACAAAGCCTTCTACTGAAATGACTCTTATTCAAGCATTAAATTCTACCCTAAAAGAAGAATTTCGTAACAACCCTAATACATTTATGTGGGGGCAAGACGTAGCTCATAAAGAAAAAGGTGGGATATTTAATGTTAGTAAAGGTATGCAACAAGAATTTGGTTATGATAGAGTTCACAACTCCCCTATTGCTGAAGATTATATTGTTGGAACTGCAAATGGTTTTTCAAGATTTAATGATGATCTAAGAATTGCAATTGAAGGGTCTGAATTTGCAGATTACTTTTGGCCTGCAATGGAGCAACTTGTTGAAATGGGTCATGAATATTGGAGGGGATGTGGCCAGTTTTCACCAAACGTAACTATCAGAATTGCCAGTGGTGGTTATATAACTGGAGGTATTTATCATTCGCAAACAATTGAGTCAACTTTAAATACATTACCAGGAATTAGAATTGTTTATCCGGCTTTTGCTGATGATGCTGCAGGATTGTTAAGAACTTGTATTCGATCCAAAGGACCAAGTGTATTTTTAGAACCTAAATTTCTATATAATCATCAATGGGCAAAAACAAATGTTCCATCAAATTTTGAAGTTCCATTCGGAGTAGGTAGATCAAGAAGAGAAGGAAAAGATATTGGGATTATTTGCTATGGGAATGCTGTCCATTTTGCTCTTCAAGCAGCGGAAAAATTATCTTTAGAAGGAATTCAAGCTGAAGTTTTTGATCTAAGATCTATTAAACCAATGGATGTTGAGGGGATTTGCAATGTTGTTAAAAAAACAAATAGAGTTATTGTTGCGCATGAAGACCATAAGATAGGTGGTTTAGGTGGAGAAATTACTTCAATAATTATGCAAAATTGTTTTAATGTACTTGATGCTCCAGTTCTTGTAGCTGCGAGTAAAAATACTCCAGTTGGATTTTCTCATATTTATGAGAAAGCAATTTTGATTAATTCTGAAGACATTTATAATACTGCAAAAGAAGTCTTTAATTTTTAGTAATTTCTTTGTTATTTTTTTTAAAGTCTTTACTAAGTTTTGGTAAAGACTTTTTTATTATTAAATTGATTGAAATTTAACTTATAATTCAATACTTGTACTTATTTTAAAAATAATATTTAACTGTAACGGGACTTTGTTAAAATTGATACGCAATTTAATTATATTTATTTCACAATTAATTAATGAAAATAAAATACTTGAGATTTCTATTTAAAATATTTTTTTATCTAAATGTTATTGTTTCAGTTAATGTTTGTTATTCACAAAATAATATTATATTAAAACTGAGGCAACCACCACCTAATAAATTGGAAGTTGCTGATTTGTGGCAGGTCACTTTAACTAATACAGGTAAAACAGAAAATATTTATTTACATGGAACTGCTTTTCATTTAAATAAAAATATTCAAATTGTAGATGCTCAATCAACTATTATTTCTTTAGATAAAGGTATCAAATTTTTAAATGGAAATGAAGTTCAACCTATAAAATTAAACTCTGTTGTAGATTCTTATAAGGCTGCTTTATTAAGAACAGGTTTACTTCCAAGTGGTTCTTATAGAATATGTATTGATGTTATTAGGTCTAGCGACAACCAAAAAATTGCATCTGATTGTATAACTCAAACAATTGCAAATTTATCTCCACCTAAATTAATTTTTCCATTAAACAATTCAACAACTAGATTAGAAAACCCAATTTTTAGTTGGTTGCCTCCTGTTCCAATACCAATTGGATTAGAAATAACATATACAATTATTATTAAAGAAATTCTTGGAAGACAATCCGATATAGATGCAATGAATTCAAATCCTGCATGGTTTATTGAAAATGATTTGATGTCTAATTCTTTTCAATTCCCTTTAACAGAGAGGAAATTTATTAATGGGAAACAATATTCTTGGAAAGTAATTGCTTACAATGGAAAAGTTTTAATTGGTGAAAGCGAGGTATGGTTGTTAAAATATGAAATGAATAAACTTCCAGATAAATTCTTAGAAAATGATGGGAAAGAAGTTGTAATTAATAATGGTAAAGATTCTTTAAATAAAAAAACTAATAACAATGGTAAAGAAGGAAATAATATTAATAAATTCCAAAACACATTAGACATACAAAATGAATGGGATAAATCTTTAGATGAAAAGAAATTTAATGGAAGATTAAAATATTCAGATTTAAATGAGAATTTTTATCAAAAAAATAGACTAAATGATTTACTATCTAAGCCATCAACTTTGCCAAATGTAATAGGCGTTAGCACAATTTTTGGTTGGGATATTAAACCTAATAGTAAAAATAAATATGGTGGTGGTGTTCGTTTATTTTTTGGAAGTGATTGGTTTCCTTATGGCTGTGAAGAAGTTTTAGGTGTTGTTATAGAACAAGATCAGTTCAAGGAACCACTAGATAATAAATTAACTGATTGGTCTGGAAAACCAATCTGGAGATCTGGTTTGTCTGAAGGTAAACCGAACCTGAAATCTTTTGGACTATCAATTAAAAATGATAGTAATCTTGTTTTACTTGAAGAAATTTCAAGGAAAGTTTATGTCAGTAGTCATATCCCTGAGTATGATACAACTTCTAAACTTTGGTACTGCGACATACAAATTGATCTTGGAGAAATTAATTATTCAAACATTAGATTAAGCTTAGTAAGATATAGACCTAATGCAACTGAACTAAATAAATTATCTCAATTAGAAAATATTGAATTGGTAAAGCTCACAAACGCCCAATCAATTGCTATGTGTTTAAAACCTGACAACTCTGCCTTAATTATGACTAGTGGTTTTGATAAGAAATTTTCTTTAATAAATAACAAAATTATTACTAATGTTCAGTTCATTTCTATTGAACAAAAATCAAGTTCTGATATTAATTGGAAGGCATATTCAAATGTAAATACCTATTTACAATCTACATCAATTTCCAAATCAATCCCAGAATCTTTGATTAATAATCTAAATTTACAATTACCCAATGACTTGAAAATTGTTTCACAATTTGTAAAAAAATATAGACTTGTAATTTCAAACAATGTTATTATCGAAGACAAAAATTTCAATGATAAACTTGCAAAATCAATTTTAGAAGAAAAGAATCTACTTTTAAACAATAAAAAACTAAAAGGTGCTAGCATTAAGGAATTATATGAAGATCAAATTGAATTATAAATATAAGCTTTTTACAATTTTCTTTTTATTAACTAACTTAGTTTTTATAAGCAAATTGATTTCACAAAACTCAAATCAGACTTTCAACAAAAGTGCTGCACCTATTTTATTTTCTGGTAATGCAACATTAACAGGTCAATATTCAAATAGAGATTTAAGTAGTTTATTTTCCCCACAAAAATTTTGGCAGTTAGATTTAAATCCTACTTTAACTGTATATGGAGTTCCTTTATCATTGAGTGTTTTATTGTCCTCTCAGCAAACTGATATAAGGCAAAATATTAATTCTGGAGCTGTTAGCGTTAATGTAAATACTTTTCAAATGCAACAGGATGTTCAAAAACAGTTCATTATTCAACTTCAATCTATTCAAGAACTTAGAGCTTTATCCAGACAAATGAGCTTTGAAGCTTTGAGGGATTCTTTGATGAGAGATAATCCAAACAGACTTCCTGACTTAGCAAGAATGAGGGAGTTAGATAAAATTGACTTATATAGGAATCTAAATCAATTGGAAAAAACAATGGGTTTTGATGCATTAAGAGATTCTTTAGAAAAAAATGCACCTGAAAAATTAGCAGATCTGGCTTCATTAATTAAAAATCCTAACAAAATTGATAACTTAGAAAACTTACAAAATGGTACTCCTCCTCAAACATTGGATGATGCAAAAAAAATGGGATTGACACAGTCCTCTCAAGATTTTTTTACCAGTTTCCCAACTTTTAGTGTGGGTGCGGTTTATCCATCATACTCACCTTTAACTGTCTCTGGAGTTGCCTTAGCAGGCGGGAATGTAGAGTATAACCCAGGTGATTTTTATATGGCTATAACAGGTGGAAAGGCTTTAAAAGAAGTTCCTGCTGGAGTTGTTCTAGATACTTCAATAAAAAATGGCACAATTCCTCAATCTTCTGGAATATCTTCTTCCTTGGATCGTGAGTTATATATGGCTCGAATTGGTTATGGAAAAAAAGAAGGTGGACATTTTATTTTATCTGCAATAAGAGCTCATGATAATCAATTACCTTCGAATTTAAGAGATAGCTTAGTTAGTATTTCTTTGGATTCAACTATTGCAAATTCATTAAATCCCAAAGATAATTATATGTTAGATTTAGATGCTTGTATTAATATTATTCCAGATATTTTAAGATTCAATGGTCAAGCAACTGGAAGCCTTTTAACTCAAAATGCAATTGCACCGACCTTTAATGATGAAAATAATAATCTTAAACTTTTAAATGGAATAATTAAATTAAATTCTACAAGTAATCTTGATTTTGGAATTTCGTCAAATGCAATTTTCACCTCTAAAAAAACTGGATCTGAAGCTTTAGTTGAGTTAAAATATATAGGTCCAGGGTTTTATTCATTAGGTAGTCCTAATACTAGAAACGATTTGTTTAGTTATGAAGCAAAAGCCAGGCAAAATTTAATGGATGATAAAATGACTATTGGTTTGAATTTCAAAAACGAGTCAGATAATTTGTTAAATTTAAAAGCTGTATCTACATCAACAAATTCTTATGGTGCTGAAGTTAATTATTCATTAGGAGAATTAGTTAGGTTGACAGCAAATTTTTTATATAATCAACAAAAAAATGATAACACATTTGATACTATAAAAGTAAATAATCGAAACACTATAATTAACTTTAATGCAAGTACATTTTATCACTTAGGAGGTGGAGTTTTAGGTATTACAAATGTTACTATGATGAAAAATAATACTTTATCAATAGATTCATCTGGATTGAATGATAATTTAACATTTATGCTTAACCAATCAATTAGTTTTCCTTTTCAATTAGCTGCAACAACCAATTTTAATATATCAAGATCTAGCTTTGGATTTCAACCAGAACAAGAATCAATTAGTGCTGATTTTTTTATAACCCACAAAGTTTTTAAGATATGGACAAATTCATTTGGGGCTAACTATTCAAAAAGAAATTTAATTGATTCAAAAACTGGATTATACTTTACTACTAATGTATTAATTAACACTTGGGGTAATTTTAATTTAAAAATTGATAAGAATTTATTTCAAGATGATGTCAACCAATCTAGAAATTTTGATGAAATAACTGTTAGAAGTTCTTTCTCTGTTATTTGGTAAAACAATATTTTTAATTACTCGATATATTGGATTATGTTTAAAACAAGTAAATTCCTATAATCAACTTTTACATAAATTTTTCAAGTTTAAATCCATTTTCATCAAGTACTAAATAAGACCTTTCACTTATCCATTCACCTAGATTAATGTAATTTCCATACCCAATTTTTTTGTTCAAAGATTTATGATTGTGCCCCATAATTACAAAGTCATATCCTTCTTTTATGATTTTATTTGTGGCAAAATATAACAATCCATCTGACTCAGATTTTGAGTTGATAGAATAATCTTTTAAATTAGTATGCCCTCTACTACGCCTTGAAAGATATGATGCAAAGCCTATTCCTATATCTGGATGAATAAATCTATACAATGAATTCATTAATCTAGATCTTAACAATTTTTTTAATATTAAATAACCTTTATCATTAAATGCTTTTCCATCTCCATGTGAAATATAAATTTTTTTTTCATACAATTCTACTGTAATATCATCATAATGTAATTTGATACCTAACTCATTTTCAAAATAATTTTTATGACCAAAATCATGATTTCCAATTACATATTCAACCTCGACTCCAGAATCAACAACCATTGCCAATGTGCCCAAAATCCTAGTAAAATGCTTAGGAATAACATGATTATATTCAAACCAATAGTCAAATAAATCCCCAACAATAAAAAGTTTTTCAGCTTTATCTATAACTATTTTTTTTAAAAACAAAGTTACATATTCTTCACTTTTCTTTATTTGTTTTTTAGATCCAAGACCTAAATGAACATCTGAAAAAAAATATATCATAATTTAAATTAAAAATTAAAATTTCTAAAACTTTTCAAATTATAAAATTACACTAACTGTAAACTATCTTTACGAACTTCATTCTAGCATATAACATCATAAACAATTCACTTATAACAACACTTATCGATACACCTAGAAGCCCATAATTACTCGCTCCTAATGAAATTAGTGCAATTGAAATCAAACCTGATACAACAGATACTTTAAGATATTCATCACCTTTGTTAATAGCAACTAAGCTTAAAGAATAAAATGAGTTAATTAGAGTTGTACTAACAAATAATGTTAGAATAGCTAAAGTTGTTGAAGCATTTAAATAATCTTTGTTAAAAACAATCCTCATTATAATTTCAGAAATTGGAATAACAATTATGGGTATTAGAACTGAAATACCGACCACAATTTTTAATGATTTGCTAAGTAAAATTTTTGCTTTTGAAATATCTTTAGACCATACTTCTGAAATTCTTGGAATAAATATTTGAGCAAAAATTCTATCAATCACTAACAATAAAAATATGATTTTACTTGCTGCTCCAAACAAACCTGCTGATTCTTTTGTTACATAAATTCCCAATACTATTGGAGGAAACAATTGAATACCTTGAGCAAACATCCCCCCAATCCCAATAGGAATAGAGTTCCTAAGAATTAATTTTAATTTGTTAAGGGTAATTTTAAAATTTATTTTACTATTATTTGTTGAAAAATAAACTAAACATAATATTATAGCTCCACTAAGTAATGCTATAAAATATATTAATGGAACTTCTTTAATTTGTGTTATATTTTTAATTCTAAAAACTAAAAAACAATATAGTATTGAAGTTATAACTCTTGAAATTATTAATATAGTTACTTTCCGATTTGCTAAATAAACCCATTCAATTAGAATCATAAAAGGGAAAACACAAAATAAATAATTCAAAGTAACTTCCCTAACAATTTGGTCTTTAACAAACACGTTTATTAGTAAAAGAGAAATTAATAAAAATATAACAGTAGATATTAGCTTAGCAACTAAAACTTCTTGCAGAGTGCATAAACGTTTATCATACAACTTTGATAGTTCCCTTAATGATAACATAGAAATTCCTAAATCTGAAAATAACACAACGTAACTTAGAACAGATAAGCCTATTGTAATTATTCCAAATCCTGAGGTTCCTAGTATTGTTGCTAAATGCCTAGTTGCCAGAAAACCTAATCCTCTGCAAATTACTTCTCCTAAAAATAAAGTAATTGTATCGTTTGATAATTTTCTCAATAAATAAGAATAATTTTAAATATCAATTAATCACTATTTGATTAAATCAATAATTAAGTTTGTAAATTCAACTTCTCTTCTTTCATATTCAAAAAATTCTATTATTCTATTTCTACCATTTTTTGAATTTTTAGTATTCATACAAATCTTGATTGCTTCAACAAAACCAACAATATCCTCTGAATCAATTATTTTTCCAGTATCACCAATTGCAAATGGGATTCCACAAACGTTCGAGCCAATTGGAATTGCTCCACATAACATAGCCTCGCAGATTGAGCCTGGAAGACCTTCAAATCGTGATGGTTGTAAATAAATTTTTGCTTTTTGATAATACTCAAGTAATTCATTCCTTGGTAATCGAGGCTCAATCTGAACATTCTTTGGAAATTCACCACATATACTTTCCAAAAGTTTCCTTGATGTGCCAACAATTATAAATTTATATTCTGGTAAAAGTATTGCAATCTCTTTTATCAAATCTAAACCTTTCATTAGAACTCTTGGTATATTTTCACAACCAGCAACTGTAACAATCGAATCTTCTTTATTCTCTCTATACTCCCAAAAATTTATCTTCTGACCAGTTCTTAATAATTTAATTTTATCTAATTTCAGAGAACTAGCATTTTCAATTTTTTCTTTTAAACTCATATCAACAGTTAAAATTACATCTGATTTTTTCAAAGCATATTTCAAAAAAAAATGTTTATACCATTTTAACCATACACCATAATTAATTGATTCTAAATTAGCACAATCAATTCCCCCTAAAATTATTACAGATTTTTTTCTCGCAAGTTTACATCCTAACACCATAAAAAAAGAATAAACAGAACAAAACCAGGAAATTGAAACATCATTTTTTAAGCTCAAATAAAAGTAATTTAATACACCTTTAAGCCCAGCCCCATAAAAAGTTGTAAGGTTGAATGACTTATTAAGAATTTGCTTATCATCTTCAATAAATGAAGCTTTCATAGTACTTAATAAGAGCACTTTTATATTTTTATTATTTCCATCCAAAATAAATTCATTCTAATATGTTTAATAAAATACGTAATTATATTTTTTATTTAGTAACTTAAAACTAGATGTTAATATATTATTTTGTAATAACAAATTAAATTGAAGATTAAAATTTTATTAATTTAGATCTGATTTAATTGATGAAAGAATTTTTGATTTACCATCATTCATTTCAATTATCATTTCACAATCAACAACACTATTTAATCTATGGGCTATTATTAATACAGTTATTTTGTCAAATTCTTTTTGGATAGTTTCTTGAATTAATGAATCAGTTTTTACATCAACACTAGCTGTTGCTTCATCTAAAACAATTATCTTAGCATTTGTTAATATTGCTCTAGCTAAGCATAATAACTGCCTTTGACCTTGTGAATAATTTCCACCATTCTCATATACAATAGCATTTAGCCCCCCATTATCAATAATAGTTTCTTTCATTTGTACTCTTTTTAAAGATTCTATTATCTCGAAATCTGTAAACTGATTGAACCGGTCTAAGTTAGTTCTTATAGTACCAATAAATAACAATGGATCTTGTGGAATTATTGCAATATTAGGTCTTAGAATAGCTAAAGGTATTTGAGCAATATTTACTTCATCAATTAATACTTCTCCTTTTTCAATTTCAAAGAATCTAAACAAAGTTTGAAATAATGTAGTTTTACCTGAACCTGTTCTCCCTATTATTCCAACTTTAATACCTCCTGGAATAATGAAATTGACATTATTTAGAACTAAAGGTAAATCATCTCTATATCTTGCAAAAACGTTTTTAAATTCTATTTTACCTTCATTGAAAAGGATTAAATTTTCAGTATTTTCAATTCCTTTTGTAGTCGATTTTTCTGGTTCAATTCTTGAATAATGGTTAAGTCTTTCCACACCAGTCATTCTCATTTCTACTTCACTAAAAGATCTTACAGCCCAGTTCAAACTTCCCCAAAAATTTAATGCATACATAACAATCATTCCAGCTATACCTACTTTCATATTTCCATTGTATGCCAAAATAGATGCACTAACCCCAGTTGTTAAAGTAATAACACCAGCAATTAAAGGAGCTCTGGCAGAAAACCACCTATTAACCATAATACTTCTCCAATATTGTCTTTGATAAAATGACAATAAATCAATAAATTTCTTTGTAAATTCTTGTTCACGACCATACGAACGAATCACTGTTAAGCCAGTTATTGTTTCTTTAAAATGTGCAAATCTTGGAGACCTAGATATAGACTCAATTCGTTTTGCTTCTCTGGCAACTTCTCGATAATTTTTTTGTATTTTATAATACCAAATAAATGTTGGAATTACAAATACTAAAACAATAGGACTAACAAATATTATTAAGAATAATGAACCTAATGTAGATGTTAAAGATCTGATTGTACTTTCAAAATTCCAACTAAGTTCTTCATCTACACCCTGTACATCTCTCGAAAATCTATTTAGAATCCTACCCATTGGAGTTGAATCAAAGAACCTAATTGGTGCATTTAATACGGCTTTAAGAGTCTTATTATGAATATCTCTTCCTGCAATAGTTGCTCTAAGCATCCAAATTAATCTTTCAAAATAATTTGCAATTAAAATTACAAAACCTAAACAACCAAAAATAATTACAGCATTAATTGGAACTAAAAACCATTTATAAACTTCATTTAATTTATATATTTTTATATTATCACTCCACCAAGCTAACCAACTCGATTGCATAATTGGAAGTAATGTAACCAACAAACTACTCAATACCAACATTAAATAAATATATTTCCTTTTGCTTTTATTTTCTCCTCCTAGTGCTTTTATGTAAGATTTAAAAACTTCAAACTTAACAGATCCAGTTTCTTTTTCTTCATCATCTGTAATTCTTGTATTTGAATCTTCATTTTTATAAGAAACATCCAATTCTAAATCCTGATTTAAAGTTTCAATATTATGATTGTAATTAGATTGTTCATCATAAAATTCTTTAAACTTAATTGAATTATTCAACAAATCATCGTATTTCCCAACTGCATCGATTACACCATTATTTAAGAAAATTATTTTATCAAATTTATTCAAATAAGACAACCTATGAGTAACTATAATTCTTGTTATAGTATTCCATCTACCAAAAATTAACTGATCAATTAGATGAGTTTCAGTACTAATATCAACAGCTGACAAAGGGTCATCTAATAATACTAATCCAGGCATTTTAACAATTGCTCTTGCCAAAGACAACCTTTGTTTTTGACCTCCAGATAAATTAACACCTCTTTCTCCAATTTCTGTTTCTAATCCTGATTTCATATTTGATATATCATTTATCAATGCTGAATCATTTAGAATACTTATCATTTGGTCATCATTTAAATAGCTATTAGAACCTTCGAACATTATATTTTCTCTCACTGTTGAATTCATAATAAAAGCTTCCTGAGGGACGTAACTGATTCTAGGTTTTTCATTTAATGGTAAATCTAAAAATGAAATTGTACCATCTGTAAAATCAGTTTCTCCAAGTAAACTTAATAATAATGAACTTTTACCAGATCCAACTGAACCTATAATAGCAACCGATTCACCACTTAATATCTCAAAGGAAATATTTTTTAATGCAAAATTTTCTGTTCCTGGATATTGTAAATTTAAATCTTTGACTCTAACCCCAAATGACTTATTTACTGATGATTCAGGTAACTTATTTTCAACATTCTCATTTAAATTAAAATAATTATGAAGTCTGATTGATGCAATTTTTGAATGAGAAACATTTTTTATAAAATGAGAAATATTTCCAAAAGGTTGTTCTAATAATCCAAACAACATAATGCAAGGAAATATTATTTCAGCAGTAAGATTTCCACCTAATAGAACAAAAGTACTGAAACCAAAAAAGCTAACTAAAGTTGAGCTCATTACAAACAATAAAGTTGAAAGAGCATCAGTTTTTACTAAAGTGATAAATGCATTAATTTCTTTTTCTCTTATAGCACTTACTTCTTTTAATATACTTTTTTCCCAAGCAAAATATTTTATGACTCTTATACCAGTTAAAATTTGTGCCATTAATGTAATTCTCTCATCCCTACTTTTCCACATTTGGTTATCTGTTTTAGAAAAACGTTTTGCAGCAAGCTTTGCAAGAGGACTAAATATAACTAATACTAAAAGCGAAGCAAAAGCTGACATCCCTAAAATTGAAAAAAGAAGTATAACAACTCCAATTGTCAACATCAAAGAGTGCAATAATTCTGGTAAAAAAAATGCAACTTCTGCAACTCCATCACAATCACTTGCCATATGATTAACAATATCACCAGTCTGAGTTTTCATTTTAGCAGAATTCTTTAACTTCAAGGTATGTTTAAACAACCTCAAGCTCAATCCATTCGAAATTC
The DNA here is from genome assembly GCA_016700335.1 of Chlorobiota bacterium. Taxonomy (NCBI): domain Bacteria; kingdom Pseudomonadati; phylum Chlorobiota; species Chlorobiota bacterium. The sequence goes on from CP065014.1 coordinate 2,145,986, forward strand.
TAGCATAAATTTTTAAGCTGAAAAAGTAAAAATGCTGAGTTATTATGCCTTCACTAGAACTCACTATTGCTAAAATAACAGCAGTACCTATAGCAGTATATAAAGTTGTAATATCATTATTTAAATTCTTTAAATTAAGTATTAAACTTCTTAACAGAAGGCTTCCACTCAATGCTAGTACTAACCTTATAACTTCTATTAATAAAGTATATTTCGCTGATTTGCCTGAAGCAAAAAAACAAGCAATAATAAATTTATAAGGTTTTGATACATCCAATTTTGAGAATGATTTTTCAACATCAATTGGGTCAAGATCAGGTTCTAATTCTGGAATATCATTCTCATTAACAGATCTTTTTTTCCCTATTTTCATAAGAGGATCTATTGATGAGAATAATATTTTATCTAATAAAAGTTTTATATATTTAATCATATTGATAACTTATAATTTCATTGATTTATATTAATAAAAAAGCCTAAACAGATTTGTTTAGGCTTATTATAATTTAGATTTAATAATTAATATTTTAATCTACTTTAGTATGCCTAATCTTTTTAAACACTAAAACATAACAGCAAGAAGTTATGAAGTAAGCACAATTTGATATTGTTTGGTATGTTGATAAAGTTAAAACCATTTTTTATTAAAATCTTTTTTTAATAATATCTAAAATTTTGTTTAAATTACTTATACGTTTTAATCTCATATACGTTACTATTTATAAATAAATTGAAACTTGTTATTAATTCAATTTTATTCTTTTAATTTTACTTAATGATACATAATAAAAAAACCTCGTTACTAATTTGAATAGAAACGAGGTTGAAAATTTATAATAACTTAATTAGTTGTTAGCTATTGTGTCGCTTAAGTTAAATCGTATAAATGAATTTACAGTAACTTCAACGCCAGCATTTGCACTAAATTCTTTTAATACAGTTGTTACAGTTTTTGTGGAATCTTTTACATAAGATTGTTCAATTAAACAATTCTCAGCATAAAATTTTTCTAATCTTCCGTTAGCAACTCTAGCTGCAATCTCTTCTGGTTTACCTTCCATTCTAGCTTGATCTGAATAAATTTCCTTTTCTTTAGAAATTACTTCTTCAGTTACATCTTCACGTCTTGTATATGAAGGATTCATAGCTGCAACTTGCATTGCTAAATCACGTCCTAAAGCATTTGTTGCATCAATATCACCTTTTTCTGATAGCATTAAAAGTACGCCAAGTTTATCACCACTATGAATATAACTTGTTATAAAACCAGAATCTGAAGTAACAACTGCAGTTCTTCGGATACTTATATTCTCACTAAACTTGCCTAATAATTCATCTAAATAATTCTTAATAGTTTTGTTATCACTTAATATTCCATTCATCATTTCATCATTACTTTGATTTGGATTTTTAAGTAAATATTCAGAAAGATTTTTAACGAAACTACTAAATTCTTGATTTCTAGCTACAAAATCTGTCTCACAACAAACCTCAACAATTGCAGCAGATTTATGATCTTCAGAAATAGCAGTTGATACAACACCTTCTTTTGCTTCTTTATCAGCACGTTTGGCTGCGGTTGCTGCTCCTCTCTTTCTTAGTATTTCAATTGCTCCTTCAAAATCACCATTTGTTTCGTCTAGAGCCTTTTTACAGTCTGCCATTCCAGCACCTGTCATGTCTCGCAATTTTTTTACTTCTAATGGAGAAATTGCCATAAATTTATAATATAAAAATTAATTTGTTAAATTGATTTGAAGTATAATATTAATTGGGATTATACCCAAACATTAATTAAATGAAATAAAATCTATCCTTGTGGAGTAGATGTTTCTGGATTAGTACCTCCTGGTCCTCTGTTCTTACGTGGACGTTTACGAGTTTGGGACTTCGCATCGTCAATGTTCTCTTTTTCACCTTCTTTCATCTCTTTATCATCACTAGAATTCATTTCAGCCTGCCTTGCTTTGCTTACTGTATAACCATTTAAAACACCTTCAGCAATAACGCCTGTAATTAAATCAATAGTTTTTTGAGAATCATCATTTGCAGGAATAGGGTAATCAACAATAGTTGGGTCAGTGTTAGTATCTGTGATTGCAATTACAGGAATACCTAAAGTTTTAGCTTCTTTAATTGCAAGATGTTCTTTCTTTATATCAACAATAAACAAACAACCTGGTAATCTATTCATTTCAGAAATACCACCTAAAACTCTGATAAGTTTTTCTCTCTCACGCCCAACCATCAATCTTTCTTTTTTTCTTAATTTATCTATAGTTCCATCTAATTCCATTTTATCAATTATATTTAATCTTTTAATTGATTTACGAATAGTAGAGAAATTTGTAAGCATACCTCCTAACCATCTTTCTATAACATAGTTTGCACCTACTCTTTCAGCATGAGTTTTAATTATTTCACGTGCTTGTTTTTTAGTTCCAATAAACAAAATTTTACGCCCTTCGCTTGCAAATCTTTCTATTGCATTTCTAGCATCAGTAAGTAAATGTTGTGTTTTTTTTAGATCAATAATGTGAATTCCATTGCGTTCCATAAATATATATTCACGCATTTTTGGATTCCAACGGCGGGTTAAGTGCCCGAAGTGTGCACCTGCATTAAGCAGATCCATGATTTCTACAATAGCCATTTTAATAAAGTTGATTTGTGTTTTTAATTGCTTCTGCCTCTTTATTTTAATCTGCTCATTCTAGAATTATTAGAACACACACAGATGAACAAAAGACATGTTTGATTTATAAAAATTTCAATTAATTATAAATTGAAAAATAATTAATTGATAATATTTCACTAAAAAGCGAATTTAATCTTTAGATAAAAAACCAAAAGTTGCGAATTGTAATTCAAACAATTCGCAACTCTATAACCTGTAAAATTAAGTAGATTAACGTTTGCTGAATTGAAAACGGCGACGAGCCTTTTTCAAACCATATTTTTTACGTTCAACCATTCTTGGGTCACGAGTCATATGACCTTCTTTACGAAGAGAAGGACGATTTGCTTCATCAAGTTCTACAAGTGCACGAGCTATAGCATGACGAATAGCTCCAGCTTGACCTGTTGTTCCCCCACCATTAACATTGCAATGTATATCAAAACTAGCTGCCAAACTTAATGTCTCAAGTGGTGAAAGAACTACTTGTCTATCAAATATATTTGGGAAGAAATTAGTGAATTCCCTTTTATTTATCGTAATTGTTCCAGTACCAGGAGTTAGATAAACTCTAGCTACTGCGTCTTTCCTACGACCAATATTTATCGAATTTGCCATTTATTACTTATATTGAAAATTTTAACTATACTTTAATGTTAATGCTTCTGGCTTTTGAGCTGTATGTGGATGTTTTGTACCAGCATACACTTTTAATTTTTTTACGATTTCATTACCAAGTCTATTTTTTGGAAGCATTTTTCGAACTGCTTTTTCGATAATACGCTCTGGAAATTTCTCAAGCATTGTATTATACTTTACAATTCTTTGACCACCTGGATAACCTGTGTGCCTTACATATTCTTTTTGTTCAGCTCTTGTTGAAGCTATTTGTATCTTTTCAGCATTAATCACAATCACATGATCTCCTGTGTCAACATGAAGTGTGAAAGTAGGCTTATGCTTACCACGCAATATAGAAGCTACTTGAGAAGCTAGACGACCAAGAGTTTGACCATCTGCATCTACAATAAACCAATTACGATTAACTTCTGTGGCTTTCGCCGATTTTGTTATTTTTTCCGGTGACATCACTATTATATATTTATTAAATTATTTATACCAAAATTATATTGGTATAAAAATTGTTTGCGAAAATAACACAACAGAACATTCTACGCAAAGATATTTTTTTAATTAAATAATATTTACTACAATTTCTTATTAAATTTTAAGTAAAATTTTAACTTTAATATTAATATAATTAGGTTAAATATTGCAATTTTTGATTACCAAGCATATCCAATTGTTAATCTAAATACTGGTTTCATTCCATTAACTCCACCACTCCAACCTTTATAAGGATATTCTCCAGTAGTATATTCATAGCCTCCATTATCAACAATTGGATTAAGATTAGTATAATAGACTCCTCCAAGAGCAGGGCTAATTGCAAAATCACCCCAAAACCATTGCCATCCAGTATATACTCCAATAGCAATAGGATTCATCTTTTCGGTTCTTTCAATTGCTATACTTTGATTTGAAGATGAGCTATAATCATAATATTTATAAACTCTTTTAAAACTATTTACAGTAATATTTGGCTCAAAATAAAATCCATTGAAATTATTAGTTTTAGGATAAATTCTTGAAAATAATTGGAATCCTATGCCAGAATATTCACTTTCAGTTGGTAATTGCAATCCTAAACCAACACTTGTATTCCCACTAATAGAGTATAACCCTGTAACATTATACATTCTAATAAATGCTGGTACATCTATTGAAAAAAGGAATTTTCTAGGTGTAACATCTTCAACAACTGTTGATGACTTTGTAATAATTGTTTTAGTAGTTTTCCCAGTTGTTGAATCATATTTTACGATCTCTTCAGTTGTTTTTTTCTCATTTGTTTCAACTTCATTTTGAGCTAAAATTTTATTACATAAAAACAATAAAACTAAAATTGCAATTAAAATTAATTTGTTTCTCATTTTAAATTTTTGATAATTTTTTAAATTTTAAATATAATTAAAACCATTACAATGTAACCTTTAAACTTATTTTTGGTAAATAATTTGAAATAGTAATAAAAATAACTTAAAAGTTTAATATTTATTCTTAATAGTTATAATTATTTCTAAGAGATTTATTCAAATTTAATCAAAAATTTTAATCGATTTTTATTCTTAATTTTGTTTTAATATAATTTCAATAATATTATTAATTGTAAAATTGAATTAGATTATTAAATTTATATGATTTCATTATACCAAAAGCAACAACAACAACAAAGGCTAACACCCCAACAAGTACTTCAACAAAAACTTTTGCAGTTAAACGTTGCTGCTCTTGAACAAAGAATTAAAGAAGAAATTGAAATTAATCCTCTTTTAGAAGAATCACCATTAGAAGAAGTTGAATTTAATGAAACTGATAATGATGTAATAATAATTGAACAAGAAAACCCAGAAAATGATTATTTGAATTTAGATAAGCAAACTGACTCAAATATAGTTAGTCAAGATGAAAAACTTGAAGAGTACTGGGAAAATTATGTAAAACCTTCTGATGATTATGAGGGGTTTAAAGCAGATACTTTCTCAATTGATAATGATGGAAATGAATTTATACAGCCAAATGAACAAACTTTACTTGAACTACTTTATAATCAACTTTCATCTTATAATTTATCTGAACCTGAAACTGCAATTGCAGAAGAAATATTAGGAAATATTGATTCAGATGGATATTTAAGACGCGATCTTTTAGAAATTGTTGATGATACTAATGCTTACGTCACTCAAATTAGGAATGGGTGGCTTATTGAAGAAGAAGATTATCATACTGAAATAAATGACAACTTGTTTGAAAGTTACAAAGCCAGAAGTACTCAAGAACCTTTTGGTAGAGAAAGGCTTGTTAAATCAAATGAAGATTTTGGTATAATATCTTTGGTTACTGCAAATAAACTCTTACATATAATTCAAAGACTAGACCCACCTGCAATTGGTTCAAGAAATTTAAAAGAATGTTTACTAATTCAACTTGAATTAAATACAACAAAATATTTTGTTAATTTAATTGCAGAAAAAATAATTAAAGATTTTTATGAAGAATTTTCATTAAAACATTTTGATCAACTCAAATCAAAACTTCATTGTTCTCAAGATGAATTGAAAGATGCAATAGAATTAATTAAAAAGTTAAATCCTAAACCTGGCATTGGATCTCAATCAATGGATAGTAATAATATTATTATGCCTGACTTTTTTGTTGAAAGTGAAGCAAATAAATTGATTATAACTACTAACGATAAACAAGTTCCTCAGTTAAGAATTTCTAAAGATTACAAAGATTTAGTTGGGAGAAAAGGAGCAAAAGAAAACTCATTAGATAAAAAAGCCCAAACTTTTATTAGGGAAAACTATGACTCTGCAAATATTTTTATACAATTATTAAGAGAAAGAAAGAAATCTTTAATTGCTGTTATGCAAACTATTGCAGATTATCAGTTTGATTTTTTCTCTAAAGGTCCAGAGTTTCTTATTCCAATGGTTTACCGTCACATTGTTGAAAAAACTGGTGCTGATAAATCAACTATTAGTAGAGTTGTAAATGGTAAGTATGTTCAAACAAGTCATGGCATATATGAACTTAGAAGTTTGTTTACCGAAGGGAGTGAAACTGATTCAGGTGAAGAAGTCTCTACAAATGTTATAAGGAATGAAATAACAAAAATGATTGAAAAAGAGGATAAGAAAAAGCCATTAAGTGATGATGATATAAGTACTAAACTTAAAGAAATTGGCTTTAACTCTGCTAGGAGAACAGTTTCAAAATATCGTGAACAATTGAAAATTCCAGTTGCAAGGCTTAGAAAAGAAATGTGAAATTTTAAATTAGAATTTATTTTAAAAAATTCAATTTATGCTTTATTCAATTTTGAAACTTATTTTTTAAATGTTTCTTTTCAAATTTTTATATAACCTGAACATACAATATTCCTATTATTCATGAGTAATTATTTAAATGAAAAATATAATCTTATCGAAAATTATAACAACAAATATGATATAGTATTAACTAAAAATAGTACTTTAAAAAAAAATAAAGAACATAAACAATTTTATAAAGCTATTGAAAAACTAAAAATCCTTAAAAAAGATTTTAATTATATAAATGATTTTAATAGCATTTTAACATATGAAACAATTACAAAATTAAAACCTTATGAGTTAAATTATATTATTTTATTGAAAGAGGAAATATATTTTTTCGACAATTTTATTAAAAATTTCAGTAGCAATTTAAAAGGAAAACTCAAATCAAATTTAGAAGAAATTATATATGATCATATTACAAATGCTATAAACTATTCTGGTACTAATGATCTTAATGATTTATATAATAAATACAAACCATTTTTAGATGATAAAACTTTAAATGAAGTTAGATTTAATGCTTCAGATTTAATTTATCAACAATTTGGAATTAGAATTGAACCAGATGACATATTAGGAGATAATTTTACTGAGGAGGATTTGAAATTATTTTTTGATAAATATGGTCGGCAAATTGATGATGCTAAAAGAAGGATGAATATGGATTTGTCTGAAAATGAGAACTTTAATCTTGAGAAAGTTGATGAACTCTTCAATCTCGATATATCTAAACTTTACAAAAATATTGTTGTTAAAATTCACCCTGATTTAGAAATGGAAGAAAAAGTTAGATTCGATAAAGAACAATTATTAAAAGAATTAACTCAAGCAAGAGACGCTAATGATGTATTTGAAATGCTTAGAATAAAATTTTTAGTAGATGAAATTAATGGTATTGATACAATTAGTTTTTTAAATGAAAAAGTAATAAAAAGATTTACAAGTAAAATTAAAGCAGAATGTAAAAAATTAGAATCTGAAGTAAATCAAATTAAAAACTCAAACTCATTATTTTCAGAAATCAGAATTACTTATAATTTAGATATAGATAAAAAAGTACTTAACTCAATGATTAAAAGTAAATTAAAGAATTTCAAATTATCAATAAATCTTAAGAAGAAAAATATGCTCTTAATCAAAGAAAATCCAGATTTGATAAGGAACTATATTTTTATACAACAAGATTTAAAAAATAAGAAAAAATTGGAGAATTTTTATTAGATTTTGATTTTTCTTGATTGAATTTTTATTTGTGTAATAATAAGATTCATGTTAAGATTCAAGCAATGTCTCTAAAATAGACATCCTAACTGCTACTCCATTTTCTACTTGATTGAGTATTAGTGATTGATTACTAGTTTCACTCTCTAAATCTAATTCAACTCCAAGTGATACAGGACCTGGATGAAGGATATATTGATTAGATTTTAAATTATGTAAAATCGATTTATTCAATCCAAAATATTTTGAATACTCTCCAAGTGATGGGAAAAAAGCTCCATCTTGTCTTTCCCTTTGTATTCTAAGAAACATCAAACAATCAGCAAATTCAATTGAATCATTTATATTTTTTAATTTCACTACTCCCATATTATTTATACCCATAGGAATCAAAGTTGGTGGGGCACAAATGCCAACTTGAGCACCCAATTTATTCAACATTAAAATATTAGATCTTGCAACTCTACTATGGGAAATATCACCTATTATAACAATTTTTTTCCCTTTAAATGAATCAACATTTTTACCCCATTTTTCATATAAAGTAAGACCATCTAAAAGAGCTTGAGTTGGGTGTTCATGAGATCCATCACCTGCGTTTATAAAAACTGAATTACACCTATCAGATAAAAATTTAACAGAACAAGAAGAGCTATGCCTCATCACAACACCATCAATTTTCATAGCTTCTAAAACTTTCATAGTATCGAGCAAAGTTTCGCCTTTAGTAATGGAACTTGAAGAAGTTGTAAATCTGATTGTTGTTGCATTTAGTCTTTTGGCTGCTAACTCAAAACTTGATAATGTTCTAGTTGAATTTTCCACAAAAAACAAAACAATTGTTTTTCCTTGTAAACTGTTTTTACTTTTTCTAGGAATAAGAAATTCATTTTTAATAATTAAAGAACTATCAAACATTGAAAAAATCTCATCTTTGGTTAATTGCTCAATTCCAAGTAAATTTTTCAATATGGTATAACAAATTTTTAGATAATTTTTTTGGTAAAAATATAAGTTTTCAATATATTAAATTCTTAAACTGAATATTATTCAATATTTATTATCGAAATTGAATAATTGTTGTAATTGTTTGTAATGAAATTAATAAATAAATTTAAAAATGGAATTTGAGTTAGAATCCCCTTATAAGCCAAGTGGTGATCAGCCAGACGCAATTGCTCAGTTAGTTGAAGGTCTTGAACGTGGAGATCGGTTCCAAACACTTTTAGGAGTAACTGGGTCTGGTAAAACTTTTACAATCTCAAATGTATTAAAAAATCTACAACGACCTGCTTTAATAATATCTCATAATAAAACTTTAGCTGCTCAGTTGTATGGAGAATTCAAGTCTTTTTTTCCAAAAAATAAAATTGAATTCTTTATTTCGTATTATGACTATTACCAACCTGAAGCATATTTACCAAGCACTGATACTTATATAGAAAAAGACTTTAATATCAATGAAGAGATTGATAGATTAAGACTTAGAGCAACAAGTGCTTTACTTGAAGATAGAAAAGATGTTGCAATTATTTCATCAGTATCTTGTATTTATGGAATTGGCTCTAAGGATCAATTTGGCGGACAAGTTGTGCATGTTAGAAAAGGAGATACAATTGATAGGAACAAATTACTACACTCATTTTCAGAAATTTATTATACAAGAAATGATGTTGATTTTTATAGAGGTAATTTTAGAGTTAGAGGCGATGTTGTTGAGATTATTCCAGGATATGAAGATGATACTGGCATTAGAATAGAATTTTTTGGTTCAGTAATAGAAAAAATTTCTCATTTTGATAGAGTTACTGGAAAAGTAATTGATACTGTTGAAACTGAAACAATATTTCCAGCAAGGTTATTTGTAACTTCTCAACCTCAAATAGAAAAAGCTATAAAAGTAATTAGAGATGAACTTTACGAAAGGCTCAAAGAGCTTAGATCTCAAGACAAATTAATTGAAGCACAACGGTTAGAACAAAGAACTTTTTTTGATATTGAAATGATGAAAGAACTTGGTTATTGTTCTGGCATCGAAAATTATTCTAGGGTTCTTGCAAATCGTGAACCAGGCTCTGCTCCTGCAACATTGGTTGATTATTTCCCACAAGATTTTGTAACAATTATAGATGAAAGTCATGTAACATTACCACAAATTAGAGGTATGTTTAATGGTGATAGAGCCCGTAAATCAACATTAATTGAACATGGGTTTAGGCTTCCAAGTGCATTAGATAATAGACCATTAAAGTTCGAAGAATTTTTTGAACGAGTTGGTCAGGTAATTTTTGTTTCTGCAACTCCAGGTGATTTAGAACTTGAGTTATCTGGAGGTGTTGTAGTAGAACAAATTATAAGACCTACAGGTTTGTTAGATCCAATAATTGAAGTTAGACCAGTAAAAAATCAAATAGATGATTTAATTGCAGAAATTAGAGAAAGAGTTTTAAAGGAAGAAAAAGAAAGAGTTTTAGTTACAACATTAACAAAAAGAATGGCTGAAGATTTGTCAGAATATTTAACAAATGTTGGAATAAAAGTTCAATATATTCATTCTGATATAGATGCACTTGAAAGAGTTGAAATTTTAAGGGATTTGAGGTTAGGAAGTTATGATGTTTTAATTGGTGTAAATTTATTGAGAGAAGGATTAGATTTGCCAGAGGTTTCATTAGTTGCAATTTTAGATGCTGATAAAGAAGGGTTTTTAAGAAGTGAACGTTCTTTAATGCAAACTGCTGGTAGAACTGCAAGGCATCAAGATGGAAAGGTAATTATGTATGCTGATAAAATGACTGAATCAATGAGAAAAGTAATTGATGAATGTCAAAGAAGAAGAACTGTACAAACTAGCTACAATATTGAAAATGGTATTACTCCATCAACAGTTCGTAAATCTAGAGAAGCAATTATAAGTTCTACAAGTGTTGCAGACATGAAATCACATAGGGATAAAAGAAGGAATGAAGTTAATAACAATCAAAATCCAATTAGTGAAGATCCAGTGTTTAAAAAGCTTGCACCAGAACAAAAGAAAGAGTTAATTGAACTATTAAAAAGTGAAATGAAACAATTTGCTAAAGAATTAAACTTTGAAAGAGCTGCTGAAATTCGAGATGAAATTGGTAGACTTGAAGAGGCATTGAAAAATTAAATCTATCAATTATCATATTAATTTTTATGTCAATTTTTTAATATTACATAATTGTTAGATTACATAGAAATTTTATCATTTAATGTAATGTAATGTAATGTCAATCAATGATATCTGAATTATTTCTGTTACAAATATTATAATTAGAGTATATAACTTTTTAATTCTCAATTTTTCTTTAATAGAATAGTTTACTTACTCATATTTCTTTATGAAAAAATTTTTCATTTTTACCTTAACTTTTGTTACCATTAGTACAGTTAATTTATTTTCTCAGAATAATGGTTCAATAATTGGCAATGTATTTGATGCTATTTCTAACACTCCATTAAAAGGAGTTTCGATTTCTATGAAATTATCAAATGACTCTAATTCAAATCTAATTGGAGCAATTTCAAATGAAAATGGATTTTTCAAAATAAGTAATGTTGTATTAGGCAAAGCATATAAAATTGAAGTTAAAATGATCGGCTATGAAACTAATTTAAAAAATAATATCATAATTAAAAATGAATCCAATGAGTTAAATTTAGGGAGTATTAAATTAATACAAACCACAATAAAAGGGCAAGAAGTTGTTGTTGTTGATAAAAAGGAGATGGTTGTTATTAAAGCAGATAAAAAAGTTTTTACAGTTGAAGATAATCCTCAATTTTCCGCAACAAACGTAAGTGAGTTACTTGCACAAATACCCTCAGTTTCAGTAGATCAAGATGGGAATGTAACAATGCGAGGAAGTTCAGTAACAATAATGATGAACGACCGACCAATATTAATGCCACAAGAACAATTAAGTAAATTTCTTCAATCACTTCCATCCAATGAAGTGCAAGAAATAGAGCTTAAAACTAATCCGAGTGCTAAATATGATGCTAGAATGCAGGGTGGTATAATTAACATTGTTTCAAAGAAAAAACTCTCAGATATGTTTGGAGGAAATATTTCAATTGGAACTGATTCAAGGTTAGGTTTAAACACTAATGCAGGTTTATTCTATAATGGAAAAATAATTAATGCTTCCTTAAATGGAGGAATTTTTTATGGTCCTCAATCAAACTCATCAACTAGCTTGAGAATTAATTATTTAGATTCGATTGAAAGAACAATTAAAACAAATGCAACTGGAACAAGCACTTCAAGCAATAAGTCTGGATCTGGTCAAGTTGATTATAATTTTACTGATAATGATGTAGCTTCAGTTTCATTTAATATCAATAGGTGGCCATCAAATCGTTACTCTGGAGGAATTACTGAATACTATAATATCTCAAACAAATTAATTAGAAATAGCATAGACACTTCTTATCGTGATCCTAATTCTACCGAAGATGGTGGTTATGATGAAGGTTCTTTTTTGTTAAAACATAATTTTAGTAAAGATCATTTAATATCCTTAGAATGGAATTATACTGGATGGGGTTGGAGCAATTCTTCTATCTACAAAAGCACAAACTATGTTGGATCTACTATAGATTCACTCAAAAGTATTGATAGAATAGATTATAGGAAAAATGGAACTAAATCAAATGTATTAAGTTTGAGTTATGAAAACCCAGTTAATGACAAATTAAAATTAGAATTAGGTGGTAAATATGAAGCAAATAATGGAGACAACATAACTGAATTAAAAGTTATGGATTATAAGAAAGGAGAGTATGTACAAGATTCAATTCAATCGAATCACTATATCCCACAGAACAGTATTTATGCTGGGTACATTAATGTATCATTATCAGTTTCAAATGAATTAAGTTTTCAATCTGGAATTAGGTCTGAGTTTGCAAATGTTTCAGCAAAATATTCAAATGGATTAGAAATCATTTCTAAAAATTTTAATAATTTATTTCCAAGCGGTTCAGTTAACTTTAATTTCAATCAATCAAATAGTCTCTCATTAAGTTATAGGCGAAGTGTTTCTTTGCCTAGTGTAGATGACTTAAATCCAACCAAAGTTAAGTGGAGCAATATCTTTATCAAATCTGGTAATCCAGACTTAGAACCTGAATTTGAAAACTCATTTGAACTTGGTTACAATACTTTTTGGGGAATTGGGAATAACGTTTCTACAAGTTTATTTTTAACCAAAACTTCTGGAAATATCGAAAACTCACAACAAATTATAGATGAATTAACATATTCAACTGATGCAAATTTTAATGGAACAGATAAATATGGAATTGAATCAAATATAATGTTAAGACCTGTTACTTGGCTTAATTTAAGGCTTGGGGGTAGTGTTTTTAATACTGAAAACAGAGGTAGTAATATACCAGGTGACATATATTCTCATGATTTAGGTTATACATTAAATGGATATATAAATTCTGACATCTACAATGGACTATCTTTTGGATCAAACATTTATTATAGATCTGGAAGCATTATTGGTGGTAATAATAATAGTGGATATTCATGGATGTCTTTATCTTTAAACCAAAAATTGTTTGACAAAAAATTATCAATTTCTTTAAGAGTCAATGATCCTTTCAATTTTCAAAAATGGGAAATGAAATATCAATCATATCAATTTTATTCTGAAAATTTAAATAAATGGACTTCAAGGACAATTGGAATTAATATTAATTATAGATTTGGTACAACTCCAAAAATGGAAGAATTTAAAAAAGAGAAAAGCAATTCAAAAGGAGGAAGTACAAATAATGAAGGTGTGGGAATTAAATAATATTCATATAAATTATTTAAAAAAAAAGCAGTCCAAAATATTAATGAACTGCATTCCTTTAAAATTAAAACAAATGGTTACAGTTGATATTATATATTAGGATCTAACTTTGATATATCATCCCTTATCTTTGCTGCTAGTTCATATTCTTCATTTGTAATTGCCTCTTGAAGTTGAATTTCTAGTGTATCTTTAATTGAAAGTGATTTTATTTGTTGGGTATTTTCATTTTCAAGTTTATTATCTAAATTCCCAACTTCGTCTTCAGTTTCATCTTCATCTTTAACTAATGATCCTGCTTCATCAAGAACATTTTCAGTAACATAAATTGGAATACCTGCTCTCAAAGCAATTGCAATAGCATCTGAAGGTCGAGAGTCAATCTCTGAACAATCTTCAATTATTATATTTGCAAAATATGTTCCTTCTTTCAAATCATGAATTATCACCTCAATTAAATGTCCATCTAAATTCTCAATAACTTTTTTAAGTAAATCATGTGTTATTGGTCTTGGTGGTTTTAAACCTTCTAATTCATTAACAATTGACTGAGCTGCATCGGCACCAATAAGTATTGCTAATCTTCTCAATCCACTAGTCTCTTGGAGAATTAAGGAGTAAGCACCACTATTATGAGGGCTACTAGTTAACCCAAATATTTCCATTTGAATTTTATTCATAATTTAATAACTATTAATTTTATTTACCTAATAGTGCTTTTACTTCAAGAGTCATTAATGGAAGAACTTCAAAAACATCACCTATAATTCCATAATCAGCAACTGAAAATATTGGAGCATCTTTATCTTTATTAATTGCAACTATAAATTTAGAACTACTCATACCAGCCAAATGTTGAACTGCTCCTGAAACTGCACAAGCAACATATAATGATGGAGAAACCGTTTTCCCTGTTTGCCCAACTTGCTCTGAATGAGGTCTCCAACCTGCATCTACAACAGCTCGAGAAGCCCCAACTGCCGCTGAAAGTGGTTCTGCAAGATTTTCAATTATGTTAAAATTTGTTGCTTCTTTCAAACCTCTACCACCAGTAATTATTATATCAGCTTCCGACACATCTATTTTCCCTGAATTGACTTTTGTTTCAATTACTCTAGTATTGAAATCACATTCATCAAATTCAATTTCATATTTATTAGTAATAGGAACTACAGGACTTACAGTAGCTGTAAAAACATTTAGTTTTAACGAAAATACCTTTACCTCAGTTGTAACTTGAGTTTCTATTTTTGCTTTTCCAGCATATATTGCTCTAGTTGCTGTTAATTCAGATTCATTGTAACTTAAAGAAATGATATCTGGTGATAACCCAGCCTTTAATTTAACTGCAACGTATGGAGCTAAATCTTTGCCATAAGATGTATTGCTAATTAATACTACATTTGATAATTCTTTTGTTGCAACATTTGCAATTGCATTTGCTACAGCAATTGGAGAATAGTTCTCTAACCTATTATCCTCAATTACAATTACATTTTCAGCACCATATTCGCCTAATTTATTCGCTAATCCTGAAACACTAGATCCAATAAGTAAGGTAGTAAAGCTACCTCTAGATTGAGATGCTAAATTTCTTGCTGCAGTAATTGTTTCAAAAGCATTTTTCTTTAATATACCCCCTCTTTGTTCTATGTATGCTAATATTTTCATTTTAATTTTTCTTAATAATTTGAGATTCTAACTAATTTAAACAAACAAAAACAATTTAAATAACCTTTGCCTCTTCATGAAGTAATCTAACAAGTTCTTTTACATTTTCTGGTGAATAATCTAGAATTTTTCCACCTTGCTTAGCTGCAGGATTACTCATTGATTTTGTAACAACACGAATTGTTTCAGATATAGAATTTTTTTCATCTATAGGTTTTGATTTTGCTTTCATAATATCTGGCAATTTTGGATAACGAGGTTCATTCAAACCCTTTTGGGTTGTAATAATACATGGAAGTGAAGTTTCAACAACTTCTTTTCCACCTTCAATATCTCTTTCTGCTATAATTGACTTTCCGTTTATTTCTAATTTGGTAACAAAAGAAACAAAAGGAATTGACATCATTGCTGCTACTGTTGGTCCCATTTGAGCTGAATCAAAATCTATTGATTGCCTACCCATAAAAATTATATCAGCTCCTAATACCTTCAGAGTATCAGCAAGATTTTCTGCAATTGAATATGAATCAGATTTTACAATATCCTTAATTAGGATTCCTTTATCTGCCCCCATTGCAAGAGCTACTCTTATGGTTTCTTTAGCTGAATCATCACCAACACACACAATTGTAACTGTTCCACTTGTTGCTTCTTTACGCCTTAGTGCCTCTTCAACAGCAAATTCATCATACGGATTTAAAATAAATTTAACCCCTTTTGAGTCTATTGTCTTCCCGTCCTGAGCAATTACTATTTTAGCTGTTGTATCTGGAGTTTGAGAAATACAAACTGCAATATTCATTTTTATAAATTTTAAATTTATTGATATATTAAAAATTAAGCTTACTTAAAAAAGTTTGCAAATATAAGCATTGAAAATAAATTGAAATTTAAGCTAAATCAAATTTAATTTTAAATTCAAATAGATTCCGTTAAAATTTTAAAATTTATCTTTTTATAGTGAAATAAAATCATAACTTTACAATCCATTCTTAACCAATTTATTAACATTTTGTTTAAAGACTTTTTCTTTATTGCTGGTCCTTGCTTAGTCGAATCACATGATTTGATATTTGAAGTTGCAGAAAAACTTTCATCTATTAAAAAGAAATATAATGTTCCAATTATATTAAAAGGATCATTTAAAAAAGCCAATAGAACTAGTATATCTGGAGTTATGACAACAGGTACTGAAGAATCACTTACTGCATTAAATAATGCTGGGAAGTTTTATAATATGCCTACTCTAACAGATGTTCATACTGAAAGTGATGCAATTTTAGCTTCAAAATATGTTGATGTACTTCAAATTCCAGCATTCTTATCTAGGCAAACAGAATTGATTCAAACTGCTGCAAAAACTGGCAAATGGGTTAATATTAAAAAGGGACAGTTTATGGCACCTGATGATATGAAATTTGCTGTTGAAAAAGTAAAAATTACTGGTCATAATAAAGTTATGATATGTGAAAGAGGTTCTTCATTTGGGTATCATAATTTGGTTGTAGATATGAGAGGTTTGATAATTATGAGAGAGTCTGGGGTTCCAGTAATTTATGATGCAACTCATTCATTACAATTACCTTCTGGTGAAAATGGTAAATCTGGAGGAAACTCAGAATATGTTTTGCCATTAGCAAGAGCTGCAGTTTCTGTTGGTGTTAATGGGGTATTCTTTGAAACTCATCCAAATCCTGTTAAAGCTTTATCGGATTCAGCAACTCAATTGGATTTAAAGAAAGCTGATCAGTTTGTTGAACAAATTTTAGATTTAAATAGGTTAGTCAAAAGCTTTCAGTCTTAAAAGAATTATTTATTAAACTTTAATACTATTGATTATTAATTTTATAGAATTTTAATTTTACTTGTTCTAAACAACCACTCTTTTAATGTTCTTTCAATTTCTTCATTTGACTTATTATTTTTGTACATTTCTTTTAAATCTCTTTGCCTAAAAACTTCATATAAAGTTACTGCACATGCAACAGAAATGTTTAAACTTTCAACTAATCCATTCATTGGAATATTGATATTCCCATCTGATAATTCATTGGCGGTTCTAGATACTCCTTTGTGTTCATTTCCAAAAACAATTGCAATTGGTACTGTGAAATCAACATCATAAATAGATTTTGAATTTTCATTTAAATCTGTTGTATAAATTTTAACACCTGCATTTTTTAATTTTTTAAAACAACTTTCAATAGTATCATACTTGGAAGATTTAATCCATTTCCAAGTTCCAGAGGAAGACTTTTTGTTAAATACTGGAAATTCTTCTTCAACATATACTAAATGTACTTCTCCAACACCCACACTATCGCATGTTCTAAGGACTGCAGATACATTATGAGGGTCAAAAACATCTTCTAATATTAAATGCAAATCATTTTGTCTGCGGGAAATAACTTCTCTAAATTTAGTTACTCTATTTTCTGTTTTAAAATATACCGGATTAATTAATTCATCAGGATCGGGAACGAAAGCTTTTCTTTTCATACTAAGTATAAAATTGCTAATAATTAATTTGTGATTTAAAAATAAATAAATAATTACTGTTATGAAAATCTGTTTTAAAGTGTTCTTGTTATATGAAATCAAATTTATTTAAAAATTATTTTTAGTACTAATAATTTAATTTACTAGAATTTACTTATTAACTTTAATTTTAACTTAACCATGAAATGTACATTAATTTTTTTCGGAGTTCTAGCACTATTTATTGTGTTAGCATTTAGAACATTAGCCTTCTAATTTACAATAACAAATTACTTTTTAACTTGGATTATATGATCTTATTTTAAATGTTACTTTTGATTTTTATACTTTAATACTTCTTACAAATTATTGTTTTGATAAATTTAATTTTAGTAATAATTTTATAAAAATATTAAACAGAATTCTAATGATTTCCTATAATAATTTTACAAAAAAAGGTTGGATATCTATTCAACCTTTTTTATTGACAAAATTTTAGATGACATATTTTGTAAAATTAATATTTAAGGCGAATTAGATAATTTATTACTTTAAAAATTTCAAATTATTATCTTAAAAAATTAATGGATTAAGTTTATTTTTGTATATGTAATTTTTTTAAAAAAGTTTTTTGAAATAAATGCAAATAGATAACTCAAAATTAATTAACAGAAGAACAGTTCGCGAACGTGTGATGCAATCTTTGTATGCTCAGATTGTTAGTGAAGATAAAATTGATATTATTGCGGAAAGAATTTTGTATCCTGATTTTAAGAACAAACCAGATTTAATGGAGTTTGCTGTCAAACTTATAAGAGTTGCGTTTAATAATCGAGCCGAATTTGATAAAATTATAGTTGAAACTACTAGTAATTGGGAGCTTAATAGAATTGCTATTGTTGATAAAGCATTAATTTATATTGGCTTAGCTGAGTTTACTCATTTCCCAGAAATCCCACCTAAAGTTACAATTAATGAAGCTATTGAAATTTCTAAAATTTATTCTACTGAAAAATCGGGTGTATTTATCAATGGTATACTTGATGGTGCTTTAGATTATATTAAAATAAATGGTGGAATTAATAAAACTGGAAGAGGATTAATTGATGAATCATTGCTGTAAATTTAA
This sequence comes from Chlorobiota bacterium, assembly GCA_016700335.1. Classification (NCBI taxonomy): domain Bacteria; kingdom Pseudomonadati; phylum Chlorobiota; species Chlorobiota bacterium. The sequence continues at coordinate 2,164,943 of CP065014.1, forward strand.
TTATGCTAAAAGAAGTAAAAAATGAAAAAGAAATTGCGTTAAAAAAAATGAAGTTATTTGCAACTTCTATTTTTATTTTAATGGCTTTAATTTTCATTACTACCCTCCACTTTGTTAATATTCCTTTTATTGGTTATATTAATTCTTTTGCTGAATCTGCAATGGTAGGTGCTTTGGCTGACTGGTTCGCAGTTGTAGCACTTTTCAAACACCCATTAGGAATCCCAATTTGGCACACAGCAATTATACCAAAAAAGAAAAAAGAAATTGGGAAAAATCTAGCTTTTTTTGTTGAGTCAAGGTTGTTATCAATTGATGCAATTACTAATGAATTAAAAAATGTATCTGCTTCAAAATTTATAATAGAATTTATTTCAGTTGAGGCTAACAAAGTAAAAATTACAGATTTTGTATCCGATGGAATTTTATATTTTCTGAATCAAATTGATGATTCAATAATTAAGAAAAAAATTTCTAATTTAATCACAGAAAAATTAAACAATTTACAACCAGCTCCCTTGTTTGCTAAAGGATTAGATATTTTAATCAAGAATGGCAAACATGAAATTTTTATTAATAATGGGATTAATTTTTTAAGCGAATGGTTACCTACTCATAGACAAAGAATTAAAATTATAATTGAAAATTATCTAGAAAAAATTTTAAAATGGGGGAGTAATTTAGTTCCAGATACTTTCGTTGAAAGCATTACTGAAAAAGCTTTAGAGACAATAATTGAGCAATTAAATGAAGCTCAGAAAGATAAAAATCACGTTTTAAGAGTTTCAATTGAGGAAAAATTGAATGAACTTACTCTTAACCTTGCCACCAATCCAGATTACTCATTACAACTAAATGAATGGAAAAATGGTATATTAAACAACAGTAATCTAAAGGATAGTATTGATAGTTTATGGGATAAATTAAAATTATTAGTTATTGAAGATTTAGATTCAAATGATAAATCCAAAATTAAAAATTCAATTTTACAATTTTTAGAAAATTTCCAAAATAAAATCGCAATTGACCCTAATTTGCAAAGCAAGATTGATGATTCATTTAGGAATGTTGTTGTAACAATCATAAAAGAAAATCATACAACTATTGGCAATATGATAAATAAAGTTATAGATTCTTGGGATGAAAAAAAATTATCTTATGAAATTGAAACTAACTTAGGTCGTGATTTGCAATTTATTAGATTAAACGGAACCATAATTGGTGGATTTGTTGGGTTGTTAATTCATTTTATTAAAGGATTAATTTGATTATTGAATAATTAAGAATATTTTTGTTTTAAATTAGTTGTCTTTTCATTAGTTTAGGTGTCTTTATTAGTTATCAATCATAAACTTTTTCTTATAAAAAACATGAAAAATAATTTTTTCATTTTACTTGTATTGTTATTTGTATCATATTTTAATACTAGTTTTTCGCAAAGCGATGGTGGTATAAAAAATTTAGGAGCAACTGCATTAACTAATTCTGGCAAAGAATTCTATTTTTCTTTACCTGCCAATTGGGAACAAACTTCAGCAAGCGTCAGATACATTAGGCTTTATATTACTTCTGGAGTCAAAACAGAAGTAAGCATCTATGCTGGAACAAGTTTAAAGAAAAAACTTTACACTGTCCCTTATGATATTGTAACTTATGATTTAAGCCCAGAAGAAGCTCAAATTTATAAAAGGAATGATAGAACTCCTTTGCCAGAAGATTTGAAGTACGAAAAGAAAGCTATTAGGATACTAGCAAAACAAGCTATTGTAGTTTATTGTATTAATAGAATTTCCTTTACAAGCGATGGAATTTTGGCTTTACCAGTAAATGGTTTAGGAAAAGAATACATGGTTGCAACTTCTCCTAATTTTGCAACTGCATTACAATTTTTACCAGCTGAAGTTAAAATAACTGCTCCATTTGATGAAACATCAGTTGTTATAACATTACCTGAAGGAAGCTCAACAGTTTCTCATGATGCAAAGGATGGATCTTTTACTGTAGAGTTAGATAAGGGTGATGTGTTTGCAATGATGACAAAAATACCTGCAATAGATATTTCTGGAGCAATTATTACTTCGAATAAGCCTATATCCGTAATTGCGGGACACATGTGTACATATTTACCAACTTTTCAATATCCAGCTTGTGATTATCTTGTTGAGACAATGTTGCCTATTAGTGCTTGGGGTAAAGTTTACCATTCAGTTCATTATGCAACTAGAAGAAAAGGAGATTATTATAAGATATTTGCAGGAGAAGAAAATGCAACTATTTTTATTAATGGCAAGAAAAATGGTATTATTACAAGAAAAGGTGGCGGCAACGGAACAGGATTTCTTGAATATCTTCCACCAGATATTAACCCAGTAGAAATTATTTCAGATAAAAAAATATATGTTGGTCAATACAATAACTCACAAACTTATGATGGTGTGCCAAGTGATCCATTTTATTTAATGCTAACACCATTAGAACAATATCAAAAGCAATTTGTGTTTTGTACTCCTGCAGCAGATTTCCCAAAAAATTACATTAATGTTGTATGCGATTCAGTCGGATTTTATGATTTAGAACTAGCTCCTGGAGGTAGTAATAATTTTAAAAAAATGACCGATTTGTATGATAACACATTCCAGATTTTCCCAACTTTAATAAATGGAAGAAGGTATGTTGGGAAAACTTTCTTGATTCAACCTGGCACTTACAGAGTTCGTTGTAGTCAACCTTTTGCAGCATATATTTATGGTTATGGTGAGTTTGATTCTTATGGTTATCCGTTATCAGTAGCTACAGGTGACTTAAGTTCGCTGGATAAAGATGCCCCAGTAATTGATAAAGTATTTGATTGTGGCAATGTAAAAGCAACAGTAAAAGATTACCCAGATGATCAGAATGTAAGAAGTAATTTGTCTTCAATTGATTTAGATCCTGAATCATTTAACTATGATTTAGTTGTTGCTGATTTCGTTCCTGGTGTATCAAGAACCACTACATTAGAATTGAACCCAATTGATAAAACTCAACAAGCACATGCAATTATCGTTATGTCAGATATGGCTGGAAATTTTAGCCTTGATACTGTTGATTACAATCCGGTTGACGTTGATTTAACTCCAAAACCAATAGATTTTGGAGAGACATCCAACGGTCAAAAAATTACAGCTAAAGCAGTACTTAAAAATTTATCTTTCGATGAATTACAAATTAAAAGACTTTATTTGTTAAAAGGAAATGTTGGTTTTAAAATAGTTTCACCTTTAGGTACTTTTAAGTTATCTCCAAAAGGAAGTGGTAAAGATACTGTAATAGTAGATTTAGAATTTATTGGTACAAAAGGGGGGAATTATGAAGATTCAATTCTAGTTGAAGGTCTCTGTGCTGGAAAAAGTTTAACTTTATTGAAAGCATTTATAGGTGAACCAATAATTAAAGTTAGTGATAAAAATTTTGGAACTCACATTGTTGGCACAACAAATAGAGATAGTATTTTCATAACAAACATTGCTCAAAATGGTCCTCAATTAGTAATATCAGGAGCAACTGGTCCATTTGGGAAAAATTTAGATGATGTATTTTCATTACCAAACGGATTTCCAGCATTCCCTTTAAAACTCAAACCTAAGGACACAGTTTACCTAAAAGTTAATTTCAAACCTAATGAAGTTAAGGATTATTTAGATTCAGTAGTTTTTGCAAATAATGCACCATTTAACGTATTAAATGATAGTGTTGGAATTCTACAAGGTAAAGGAGTTCAACCTCAATTAATTGCCACTGATTATGATTGGAGGAGAAGAAGAGTTAAAACTGGATGGTTCCCTGCTAAAGTCTATTTAGTAAATTTAGGAACATCAAATTCTCAAGTAAATGGTGTTAGTTCTTATGTTGGAGATACTTCAGACTTTAGGTTAACATCAGCATCTTTAGCTAAATTAAATAATCTAAATATAAATCCAAAAGATTCTATACCACTGGATGTTGAATTCAATCCATCTGTTAAAGGCAATAGACAAATGATTATCAATTACAATGTTATTGTTGGAGGAACTGATGTTAAGTCAGTGTTGAAAGGAATTGGAACTTATCCATTTCTAGCAACAAAAGACTATGATTATGGAACTTTGATTGTTGGTGAAAAAACTGAGAATAAACGAATTGTTGAATTTTGGATTCAAGGAGACCAATTTTTTGATTCAGTAACAATTACTAAATTCGATTTCACAAATACTCCAGAAGGTGATTATAGAATGGCAAACGTACCTTCACTACCAATTACTATGAAAATAGGTAGTAATGATACAGTTCGATTAGAGGGGTATTTCAATGCAAAAGTTGGAGGAATTAGATTAGCACAAGTAAAAGCTGTAACTCGTGACAATGTTGATACAACTTCACATTGGAGCGGTGTTGGAATAATAGACGGATTAGAAGGCATTGGAGTAGCATTCCCAGATTTATGTGCACCAGCAGATTCACTTTTAAATGCAGTATTAACAAATACAGGTCAAACTCCAATTACAATCGACAGCCTAAGTTTATCAGGTTTAGGAAGTGAATTCTCAATTGTATCTCCAAACCCAAAACTGTCTTTTACAATTCCTGTTGGGGGCAAGCAATCTGTTCAAATAAGATTCAAACCATTTACCAAAACTAAACAAAATGGTAAGTTGTTGGTTCATTATGGTTCACCAAAATCTCCACTTCAGCTTGATGTTAGTGGAAATACAATTGAAGTTGCTGCTTTAATTTCTGCAACTCTCACAGGTGATTTTGATAAAGGTACAAAAGGTGAAATTGGTGGTGAAATTATTGTACATGTAAAATTTGATCAACTTCCTACACCAAAAATAAATTTACTAGGTGGTTATACTGTTATTTTCAGATATGATCCAAGTGAAGTTGATCCTCAAAAAGCTAAAATAATATTAGGAAGAATGAATGGTACAAATGCTAAAGCTACAGTTAATCCATTATCAAAGGATGGTGAGTTAGTTATTGACGTTACTGGTATTGGAGAATTAAATGATATAGAAGAATTGATTGCTGTTCCTTTCAATGTTTTATTAAATGAGAATTTAAGTAGAAATATAGAAGTTTCTTTACTGTTAGCTGGTTTAGGATGTGCAACTATAAATAAGGTTACACCTGTTATTGATATTGTACCAGTTTGTGGCTTAAAATCAAGGTTGATTGAATTAACTAATAAAGTTTACTCACTAAAACAAAATGTTCCTAATCCATTTAATCCATCAACTAAAATTGAATATTCAATTGGATTAGATGGAAACACTGAATTTGTTTTAAGGGATATGAGTGGGAAAATTGTAAGTAGATTGCTTAAAACATATCAAAAGCCTGGATCATATGAAATTACATTAGATGTTACTAACTTACCTTCTGGTAATTATTATTATTCAATTTATTCGGGTGCTTGGAGTGAAACTAAAATGATGACTATTGTAAAATAGTTTATTGATCAACAATTTTATTTTTAGAACAAAAAGACCGTGATAAAAAATTATCACGGTCTTTTTTTTGTTGTTAATTTAAGATAAATTTACCAATATAGTGTTGATTTCCAAATAACAAATCTACAAAATAATTGCCGCGTAAGAATTCATTTATACCTAAGTTAACTCGTAAATCATTTGATAATAATAAATTTTCTTTGATTAAAATTCCTAATTCATTATATATGTAAATATTTTTTCTGCCATATAAATTTGGTAAATCAATAGTAATAAATCCATTAGTCAGATGAGTAACAATGTGTAAATAAAAGTTGTTTTGATTTTTGAAATCGATACTTAACAGTTTTGAAGCTTTACAAATACTTGTAGAATTAAATATCCAATTCGATGAATCTGATGCTGATTGGGTTAAAGAAATTCTTTGAAGAGAATATTTAAAACTTGAATTTCCTTTTTTACCCCAAGTATCTTTATAATAAAATGCTTCTGAAACATTCCTCTTATTATCAAGAATAATAATACTATCTCCACCAGTATTGTTAAAAGAATTCCATTTAATTATTGGTTGAGTTAACTTGCAATCAAAATCAGGATAAGCTCTAGTGAAACCTAGAGAATCAGCTGTAACAATTGCGTATGAATATGGTGCAATATTGCCGATAGAAAATTTTACAAATTCTTTTCCAGCATTATCTTTCACATACCAATCAGTTACATTAACTGTTGATCCAGAATTGTTGTACAACTCGAACCATTCTGGCTCTGGGTCGTTTGGAGAGTACATAAGTTCAGTAATTAAGACTTGCGATACAAGAAGATTTGTACATACAATGAATAATAAGGCGAATAGGATTAATCTCATGGCTTTAAGGTAATAATTTAAGGTTAAAATTTAATAAGTAACTTTAGGGAAAATCTTCAATTCAAATATACTTGTAATTCTTAATTATTTAAAAAATAATTAAAAATATTATTTGATATAACTCAAATCTACGCTCTTGAAAATGCGTGTCTTAAAGACAAAATACTATTGTATAAAAAACCTGATAGAAACAATAACTGAAAAGGAACAACAGAAATTTCTAATTTACTTAGAGCATAAACTATTGATATTAAAAAATAAACTGATAAGATTAACTCTATTACAGTATCAATTTTAATTTTATTAAATTTATAACTACTACCTTGCCATTTATCATTTTTAGAGATTATATTATACTTTGGTGTTCTAGTAAATTCTGTTTTCTTACCTATAAGCCCTTCAATTACAGCTCTAGAATTATTTATTGCCAAACCAGTCATTCCAGCCATAAAAATTGGAAATAAAAAAATTCTTTTTACCCAATCTTCGTGCAAATCTTTTTGAGCAGAAATATATAATGCAAAAGAAGCCATTGAAACTAAAATGCCAATGCTTAGAATATCTAACCACAAATGAAGTTCAGGATGATTCAATTTAATTACAACCATTGGTAAACCCATTAAAGCCATCATTAAAACTAAAGGGAAAATTCCATTTGCAAGTAAATGAACTGAACCATAAAGTTTTAAACGAAGTGGAATTTTTGATGACCATACGTTTCCAATATGTTTTTTAGCAGTTTCAATTGCACCTTTAGTCCACCTGAACTGTTGACCTTTCAAGCCATTTATTTCACTTGGTAATTCAGCTGGTACAAAAACATCATTTAAATAAATGAAATTCCAGCCTTTCAATTGAGCTCTATAAGATAAATCAAGATCTTCAGTTAAAGTATCTGCATGCCAATTCCCAGCATCTAATATACACTTCTTACGCCAAATTCCTGCCGTACCATTGAAATTAATAAATACTCCAATCCTATTTCTTACTTGTTGTTCAATAGCAAAATGAGCATCAAGTGCAACGGCTTGAATTCTAGTAAGTATACTATAATCTTCATTTAAATGTTCCCATCTAGTTTGAACTAATCCAATTTTATTATCATTTAATAAATATGGTAAAGTTTGCCTAATGAAATCTTTACTTGGAAAAAAATCGGCATCAAAAATTGTTACAAATTCTCCTTTACAAATTTCTAAGCCTGCTTTTAAGGCACCAGCTTTATAACCATCTCTATTTAACCGATGAATATGTTTAATATCTAAACCTAGTAGAATTTTTTCTGAAACTAATTTAGAAATTATTTCCACAGTATCGTCTGTTGAATCATCCAAAATTTGTATTTCTAATTTATCATTTGGATAATTAAAATTACACACAGCATCTAAAATTCTTTTTACAACATGGTGTTCGTTATAAATAGGAAGTTGAATAGTTACTATTGGCAAATCCGAATCTGTTGGTAATTTTAATGAAACTGGTTTGGAAGGCTTAGTGTTATAATAATGCCAAACTAATACCGCTGTGTGAAATCCAAATAGTAACAGAATGAATAATGCTCCTGAATAAATTGTAAGTACTAGAATATGCATCTAATTATAATAATCAAAAAATTTGTCGGCAAAAATATAAATAATATTGACTTAATGAGTTAAAGTTTAATCTTACATAATCAGAACTAAATGAAATTTATAAAATTAAATATGAATTTCAAACGTGGAATTAATTACCATGCCGATACAATTTCAAGTAAAATATCATTGGATATTTTTTTCATATTTTGCTTTAATGCTTCAGTTTCTCCATTACTTCCAGAGGAAACTGGGTACTGAACGCTAGAGTAAAAAGCTTTGTCTTTGAAAACATTCTTCTTTTTAATATTATCTATAAAAGTTGCTCTAACTTCCATTGTAACCAACCTTGTTGTCTCGTATTCTCTACTGCTTACAGCTAATCTTTCGTTAGCTCTAATAACCGTAATAACTGTTTCTAATTTTGAATCAGGGGATGAAGAATTAGATATTTTTAGTGAATTATCATCTCTAAAAGCTGCAATCAAAATTTGAGTTAAATCTTGCCTAACACTTGGTTTTGCGAAGCCACTTATATCTTCAGTAGAGGCCAACTCAATATTTTTTAGATAATCAGGTACAGAGCCCCCTTTAAATGAATAACAAGAGCAAACTAAAACAATTAAGAATAAAAAATAATATTTTTTCATTTTTTAAAAAACTAATAAAATGAAAATTTGGAAAAGTAAAAAGTAAAAACTAAAAATTGATGAACAATGAAAGTGATTAGTTAAATAAATAAATAAATAATTTTTTTTATTCAAAATCTGGTTCAGTATCATCTTCTTCTTCAAGAGAATAATCTATCAACTTTCTATAAAGTGTTCTTTCTGAAATACCTAACAACTTAGCTGCCGCTCTTCTGTTTCCTCTATTTTTCTCTAATGCTATTAATATGGCTTTTTTTTCTAATTCTGTTAAAGATAAATTCTGTACTTCATTTTTAAATATCTGTTCAGGATTTGTTTCTGGAGATGCTGGTAAACTGGGTACTTGCTGAGATAAATTGGCTAAAGTAGAAACTGTTTTTAAAACAACTTGCTTAAGTTCAACAACTTCGTTTCTAAGTTCCAAAAGAGTTCTATAAATTAATTCTCTTTCAATTTGTTCTGCATTAACACCTTTTAAATGTATTAATGCAGCTGTATTTGGATTATTATATACTTCTTGAGGTCTGGGTAACTTATCTATATGATTGGCAATTATTGTTTCATTAAGTTCATTCCCTTTTTCTAAAGTAATAATCAACTCAAGGAAATTTTTTAATTCTCTAATATTACCATACCAAGGATACTCTTGAATTAATCTAATACCTCCAGGAGTGATACCCAAATAAGCAATTCCTAATTTTTTAGATGCATTAATAGCTAAATGATTTATAAGAATTGGTATATCTTGCCTACGTTCCCTAAGCGGTGGAAGTGATAACTGAGCAGACCTTAAACGGTAGTACAAATCACTTCTAAATTTTCCTGATTCAACAGCTTTTTCTACATTTACATTAGTCGCTGCAATTATTCTAACATCAGTTTTCTTTAAATCATTTGATCCAACTCTACTATATTCCATTGTCTCCAAAACCCTCAATAACTTTACTTGAGTGGATAATGACATTTCACCAATTTCATCAAGAAAAACTGTACTACCATTTGCAGATTCAAACAATCCTTTTCTAATATCTGAAGCTCCTGTAAATGCTCCTTTTTCATGTCCAAACAATTCTGATTCAAGTAATGTTTCTGGTATTGCTCCACAGTTAATTGCATACATCCTTTTTGAAGACCTATTGCTAAGAGTGTGAATTGCTTGAGCAAAAACCTCCTTACCAGTACCACTTTCACCAATAATCAAAACACTCAAATCTGTAGGTGCAATTTTTTTTAATGTATTTACTGCCTCAGTTATTTGTGGAGATTCACCTATTATACCAAGATTTTCTGTAGTCAATTTACTTAAAATTAAAATTCATATTTTTATTAAATATTGAAGCTTTAAAAGTGCTTCTTAAAAATTATTTATTTTTAGAATACCATTCTTTTATATAGTCAGCAATTTCATTTGTTGAAGCACCTGGAGTAAATAGTTTTCCAACTCCTATTTTGTTTAACTCTGTTATATCATCTTCTGACATAATTCCTCCCCCAGTTAACAACACATCGTTTAGCCCTTTTGACTGCATAAGATTCAATACTTTTGGGAAGATTGTCATATGAGCTCCAGATAATAAGCTGATTCCAACAACATCTACATCTTCCTGCAAAGCGGCTTCAGCAATCATTTCAGGTGTTTGCCTAAGTCCGGTATATATAACTTCCATACCATTATCTCTCATTGCAGCAGCTATTACCTTAGCTCCTCTGTCATGTCCGTCAAGTCCAGCTTTTGCTATTAAAACTCTAATTGGTTTGTTCATAATGATTTATTATTTTTTAATATGCAAATTTAATAACCTCAAAACAAAAAGCACATATAATTTATGATTGATTTTGAATAACTTTGTAATTGAAATTTATTAACTATCAAAAATTTTAATATGTACTGTGCAATTATTGGTTCAGGAAACATTGGAACTGACTTATTAATTAAAGTTATTCGACTAAGTAAAAATTTAAAAGTAGCTCTTTTTGTTGGAATTGATCCAATGTCAGATGGTTTAGATAGAGCAAAAAAAATGGGAATTGAAACTTCACATTTAGGTGTTGATGGTCTAATAAATCATCATCTCTTTGATAAAATCAAAATTGTATTTGATGCAACATCTGCTGCGGCTCATAAAATAAATGCAGAAAAGTTGGAACAATTTAATAAAATTTTAATTGATTTAACACCTGCTGCAATAGGACCAATGGTTGTTCCATGTGCTAACTTAAAAGATTATTTTAATTCCAAGAATGTTAATATGGTAACTTGTGGCGGACAAGCAACAATTCCAGTTGTTTATGCAATTAGCAAAGTAACCAAAGTTAAATATGCTGAAATTGTAGCTTCAATAGCTAGCAAATCTGCGGGTCCTGGAACTAGAGCAAATATAGATGAGTTTACTGAAACTACTTCTTATGCTATAAAAAAAATAGGTGGAGCTGAAATTGGAAAAGCAATCATTATACTTAACCCAGCAGAACCACCATTAATAATGAGAGATACTGTTTATTGTTTGATTGAAAAGACAGATAATATATTAGTGAAACAATCAATTGAAAAATATGTGGAATTGGTTTCAAATTATGTACCTGGTTACAAAATGGTAAAGGATCCTGTTTTTGAAGATGTCAATGTTTTTATACCTGGATTTGGCAATTTTGATTGCACAAAAGTTACAGTTTTTCTAGAAGTTAAAGGGGCTGGTCATTATCTTCCAGAATATGCTGGCAATCTAGATATAATGACTAGTGCAGCTTTACAAGTTGGAGAACAAATGGCTCTTGCAAATGATTAGTTAATTTTTATTAGATTACAAATTCATCTGCATTTTTTTTCATAATAAATTCTAAATTAATTTTTTTTGATTATAATTTATTAGAAATAATCTTAAGAATTAATTTAGAATTAAATGACTTAATCTATTTTTTTTAAGAATATCAAATTTTCTTTTATCTATTATTATCTTTGCCGTAATTATAATACTTTCATTCATTAAATTATTAATTTATTTTGGTTAGAGTTCGATTTGCACCTTCACCTACAGGATTACTGCATGTTGGAGGATTAAGAACAGCATTGTATAATTATCTTTTTGCTAAACATTTAGGTGGTACTTTTATTCTCAGAATTGAGGATACAGATCAAACTCGTTTTGTTGAAGGTGCTAAACAAAATATTATTGATATGTTTAAATGGGCTGGTATAGAGTTTGATGAAGGTCCTCACGTTGGAGGAAATTTTGGTCCTTATCATCAATCCCAACGAACTGAATTATATAGAAAGCATGCCGAGATATTAATAGAAAGAGGTACTGCGTATTATGCATTTGATACTCCGGAAGAATTGAATGCAATGAGAGAACGCCAACAAAAATCTGGCATAGCTCCAATGTATGATAGAAGCTCAATGAGAAATCAGTTTACTCTAGGAGATGAAGAAACCAAAAGACTAATTGATTCAGGTGTTTCTTATGCAATTAGATTGTTTATACCACTTATTGGTGAAACACGAACATCAGATATGGTTCGAGGTGAAAGTGTTTTTGCAAATAAAACCTTAGATGATAATATCTTACTTAAATCCGATGGTTTTCCAACATATCATTTAGCAAATATAGTTGATGATCATTTGATGGAAATCACTCACGTTATTAGAGCAGAAGAATGGTTACCTTCTTTACCAAAGCATATAATTCTTTATAATGCTTTTGGTTGGGAACCTCCGAAGTTCGCTCACCTTCCACTTCTATTAAGTAAAGAAAGAAAAAAATTATCTAAACGCGACGGAGATGTTTCTGTTATAGATTATAAGAACAATGGTTTTCTCCCAGAAGCACTATTAAATTTTGTTGCATTGTTAGGTTGGAACCCAACAGCTGATAGAGAAATCTTCACTTTGGATGAAATGTGCCAATTGTTTGAAATGGAAAAAGTAAATAAAGCAGGTGCAATTTTTGATATAGATAAATTGAATTGGATGAATGGGATGTATTTAAGATCTTTATCAATTGAAAGATTGACTACTGATTTATTGCCTTATTTAGAGGAAAATGGATTTCATAATGTTGACCCAATTTATGCTGGGAAAGTTATGAATCTAGTTAAAGAAAGAATTAATTTTGTTCATGACGTTCCAGTTTTTGCAGATTATTTATTTGGTGATGTGAAAAGTTTTGATTCAGATTATGAATTAAAACATTGGAAAGAAGATACAACTAATCATGTGATTGAGTTAATAAATAGATTAGATCTAGTTAGTGAATGGTCAACTCAATTCATAGAAGAAGTAGTCAAAAAATACGCAGAAGAATTAAACATAACTGCAGGTAAACTTATTCACCCATTGAGAATTGCAATAACTGGAAAAAAAGTTGGTGCTGGTATGTGGGAAACAATGGAAGTTCTTGGAAAAATATTAACATTAGAAAGGTTAAATTATTATGTTAAAAATAAATTATAAAATTTGTAAATGAAAATTTTACTTTATTCATTATTATTTGTAATAGTATTTGAAAATTGTTTTTCACAAAATGATGGGAAACTAATTTGGGAAAGATTTATTTTAACTAATAATTCATATTCAATTGTTGAGAATGTATCAATGTTAAGTGATGGGAATGCTGTTTTTACTGGTGGGTTTAACGATGCATTTCATTCAGCTGTAATTAAAGTAAATGTTGAAAAAGGTGAATTTGGTTGGACACAAGATAACATTGAAGAGTTTCCTGTTCTTTTAAAAAAAGTAAAACAATTTTCTGATGGTTCTATTAATGCAATTGGATTTGCTTATCCATCCGATACTATTTTAACACCAAGACCTTATCTAATAAAACTAAATCAATTTGGTGACAAACTAAGTTCATATGTTAACACACTTGAAAACTATGCTGTAAGCGATCTAGCTCTATTTCAATTTGATAATAACTTAGATAAATTTTATGTTGTCTCAGTAGATTCAAAAAATAATAGATTAGTTAATTTTTTTAAATTTGGATCCTCTGGTGAATTACAGTTGAAACTTCAGATTCCGATTTCAAGTAGTTTAATTTCAAAAGCAATTACTCAAAATGATCAAGGTGATTTGTTATTATCTATACAGTCAGATTCGTTAAGGACTTACTTAGTTGATACTAAGAATAATTTAACATTGACTTCAGTTATCTCTAATAATTTTAATCAATGTTTTTTAACTTTGTTCTCATCTGGTTATCATTACCTTTTTTCAAAATCTCAAAATGGTTTTTCTAAATATGATGTAATTGATAACTTCAACAAATTAAAAATTACTGATAATGTGGTGAGTGTTCCTGAGACATTACCAAATTATTTTAATGGATTAACTTACAAAAGAGTCAATTATTTAGTTGGATATAATCAGCTTATTTCAAATAAAAGAGATAAAAGATTTTTAATTAGTGGATTTGATGAGGATATGAAGTCAAATTTTCAATTTTCTTTCGGGAAATCAAACCAAAACAATATTCTTAATTCTATAATAAAATTGTCAGAAAAAGAATTTTTAGTTGTTGGAGAAAGAGGTTTTGAAAATGATTCCATTACTAAAATGATGTATCTAGCTAGAGTCTCTTTAGGTGTTAAAGTTGGAGTTAAAGATGTCAATTTGAATTCTTCTCAAACAATGTTATATCCTAATCCTACATCTAATTCAATTAGTATTTTAACTGATTCGAAATTTAATTTAATTGAAGTTTACAATTCTATTGGAATAAAAGTATTTTCAACATCTGAAAAAAGAATTGATGTTTCAGAATTATCAAATGGAACATATTTTATGAAATTGATTTCTAACGATTTTAATGACATGAAATCATTTATAGTAAAAAAATAATTTATTCATTTTACTAATTTACAAAATTTTGGTATTTCCTTTTTCAGCCATAGTTGCTCAAGATAACTTAAAAAAAACATTACTACTTTTAGCAGTAGATCCTAAGATTGGAGGTGCTTTGCTAATGGGTGAAAGAGGTACTGGTAAATCAACTCTAGTACGATCGTTAGCTGAAGTAATGCCAAAAAAAAATAATAAGATAATTCCAGTTATTGATTTACCATTGGGTGCAACTGAAGATAGAATTATTGGTACAATTGATATTGAACATGCATTAACTTCAGGAGAAAAAAGATTTGAACCTGGATTACTAGCAAAAGCAAATAATGGTTTTCTTTATATAGACGAAGTTAATTTATTAGAAGATCATTTAATAGACTTACTATTAGATGTTGCTGCAAGCGGTGAAAACATTGTTGAACGAGAAGGAATATCTGTAAAACATGAAGCAAAGTTTGCTTTAATTGGAAGTGGTAACCCTGAAGAAGGTGACCTTAGACCTCAGTTATTAGACCGATTTGGGTTGTTCTGTATGGTAAATTCTGAAAAGTCAATAACAAATAGAGTTGAGTTAATTAAAAGAAGATTTGAATTTGATAATAACCCTATAGCATTTAAAAAGAAATGGGAATTTGAAAACCGTACTGTTCTTAAAAGAATTAGTAAGGCTCAAAAATCAATAGATAAAATTTTGTTAAATGATGAAATTCTTGAAACAATTGCAAAGTTGTGCGTTGATCTTGAAGTTCATGGGCATAGAGGTGAAATAGTAATAACTAGAGCAATAAAGGCAAATGCAGCCTTAGATAACAGAGATCAAGTTACATTAAATGATTTGTTTGTGGTTGCTCCTTTGGCTTTAGCTCATAGAACAAAAAATGACCCACTAGAATCAATGAGTGAATTAAGTAAGATTGAAATTTCACTTAAAAAATTAAATCAAATTAAATAAATAGATTAAGTTTTTATAAATAATACTATATATAATTATGTCTTTATCTTTTGATTTTGTTTGTAATATAAATATTGATGGTACTATTGATATCCCAAAGGATGTTTTAGGAAGATTAATCTCTAAGGGTATTAATAAATTAAATGTTACCTTAACTTCATATTCAAATGATGAGTTATTGATTAAAAGAGGAATAACAAATGAAGTTGTAATTAAAGTTTCTGAGATTCAAAAATATGACATTGATATTGCCAAAATGATATTATCAGCTGAAGGATCAGTAAGTGATCTAGAATTTGAAAATCGTTTAAAAAATGGGATATTTTAAAAAAAATAGTTTTTTATTATGATATAATCTTTATATTTGTGTAGGGGTATTTCTTTATATCTTTTAGGGTGGATATTTAGAATAGACAAGGTTGCGTATTTTTAGGGTGAAGCGCAATTTCAGATCATTAAGGTATTAACTAGTACAGAGCCTGCGTTTTTGGGTGAAACGCAGGCTTATTTTTTTGCTAAAATTTAACAAAAAAAAGCGTTTCAACTTAATTATGTTGAAACGCTTTTATAATATTTTGATGTAATTAAAATTAAATATTAAACTCTAATTTATTGTTTAATAAATTCAGGGCAATCAGTTTGAACAGCTACAGTTATTCTTCTATTTTTCTTTCTTAAAATTTCTAACTCTTCTTGATTCATGCCCTTTGCTTGTTTAGAATTTGGTATTGGTTCTTGAACTGCATTAACTTTGCTTCCATATCCTTTAGTTCCAACAATTTTTTCTGGTGCAACCCCATTATCGATAAGCCATTTTTTTGTAGCTTTTGCTCTAATATCACTTAACCTTTGATTATTTTTTTCATTACCTTCACGAGAAGCGTGACCTTCAACAACTACTCTAATTTCTGGGCATTGATCTAGATATTCTTTCATTTTGCGTAACTCAGCTTCTGTTTCATTCATCTCCAAGTTGAATTTATCTGTATTCTTATAGAAGAATACATTTTGGAAATCAAGTTTCTTTTTAAACTTACCTTTTGGTGGTGGTATTGGTGAAGAAGGACAACCTTGTTTTTCTTTAACTCCTTTAACCAATGGACACTTGTCTTGACCATCAATAACTCCATCACCGTCTGTATCAGGATTTAAAGGATTTGTTTTTGTAATAGACAATTCCTCAGCATCTGTTAACCCATCTCCATCTGTATCTGGCTTAGTAGGATCAGTTTTATATTTTTTTACCTCGTCGCCATCTGGTAATCCTTCTCCATCTGTATCAACTTTTCTAGGATTAGTTTTATAGATTTTAACTTCTTCTGGATCTGTTAACCCATCTCCATCAGTATCAGGATTTAGTGGATCTGTATTAAATACACATTCCTTTCTAGTGTTACTAACTTCTTTGTCATTTGTTACTATTTGCCTTCCTTGAGCAGGTCGAATTGTAGATGTTGATGTAGAACCATCTGGATTTTTAGCAACAGTTGTTGTTGTCTGTGGTTGTTGAGAATAAGCTGAATAGCTTACAAAAACAAGTGATACAAACAATACTAATGGTTGAGTTAAAAATCTTTTAATTTTAAAATTCTTAATGGACATTGAAATAAAAATTTATTA
The DNA here is from genome assembly GCA_016700335.1 of Chlorobiota bacterium. NCBI lineage: Bacteria > Pseudomonadati > Chlorobiota > Chlorobiota bacterium. Next base: position 2,181,911 of record CP065014.1, read on the forward strand.
TTTTTGTATTGTATTTTCTCTTCTGTATTAAATTAGTTTCAATATTAATTCAATTTATTTGTAATAACAATTAGATATTCGTTAATAATTGTATCAAAAAAGAATTAACTTTAAAATAAGTGCATTGAGTTTGGAAATACAATATTAATACTCAATTAATAATAGTAGAAAATAATGTTTCAACCAATTTGATATCAAATTTTTTTGATACTATGATACATTAAAGCTACTAGTTCATTAACATTTTCACCAGACACTGCTGAAATTATTAATGGTTTTTTTCTATTTATTCTGATTTTTTCAACCTCTTTTCTTTGGTCATCATTCATAGAATCTGATTTTGTTATACAGATAATCCTTTCCTTTTCGAGCATATCTGGGTTGTATTTTTTCAACTCTTTTAACAAAATTTTGTAATCATTATTTTTATCTTCACTCAATCCATCCAATAAAAAACATAGTGCTCCACTTCTCTCTACATGCCTTAAGAATTGATGTCCTAATCCTTTACCTTCACTTGCTCCTTCTATCAAACCAGGAATATCTGCAACGGCAAAAGATTGCCCTTCGCCAACTCTCACTATACCGATATTAGGGATTAGTGTTGTAAATGGATAATCAGCAATTTTAGGTTTAGCAGCAGAAATTCTTGAGATTAGAGTTGATTTACCTGCATTAGGAAAGCCTACCAAACCAATATCTGCCAACATCTTTAGTTCAAGTCTAATACTTCTAGACTCACCAAGTTTACCCTTTTCAGCATATCTAGGTGTTTGCATTGTTGATGTAGCAAAATTGCTATTACCTCTTCCTCCAAACCCACCTTTTGAAACTACAAAGACTTGGGCATGTTTATCAAAATCAGCTATTACTTGATTTGTAATAGCATCATAAATTAATGTTCCAACTGGTAATTGAATTTCTATATCCTTTCCATTTCGTCCAGTTTTTCTTGCACCCATTCCTGGAATGCCATTTTCTGCAACATACTCCCTTCTGTATCTAAAATCCATTAATGTTCCAATGTTAATATTTGCAATTAATATAACATCGCCACCACGTCCACCGTCACCTCCATCAGGTCCTCCTTTTGGCACATGTTTTTCTCTTCTGAAACTTATTGCTCCCCCTCCACCATTTCCTGCTTGAACTAATATATCAGCTGAATCTATAAACATTTTTGTTTTATTACTTTTGGTTTAATTTTAAATTTAATCCATCATTTGGATTTCTCAAATATCTGCTATTATTACTAAAGGTAGGATAATACTAATTTAATTTACTAATATTAATTATAAATAGTTTTAATTCTTTTAAATTATTTGAAAGGTATATTTTTTTAAATTATTTTTTCGTGAATTTAATAGATAAAGAAATTGGTTAATTTATAAACTATTTATTTGAACCAAGAGTAAATTGCTTTACCTAATCTTAATGGAATAAAAGAGTTTGGATCAATTCCTTGTTTTAAACAAATCAAATCAATTTTTGTTAGAGCTTCATCTAGTGTATCAGAATCTTTTAACTTATTAATAAAAATATTATATTCGTTTTCATGATTTTTAAATATCATAGCTAATGTTTTTTTAGAAATACTCTCATCTAACTCCTTAATAACTAAATTCTTTTTTGAATTTTTTAATATCTGTGAAATATCATCTTTGTCTCTTTGTGATGTATCATTATATGAATTATTAATTTCCAAAGGGAACTTATTTTTATCAGTTTTTTCTTCATCAATCTCATTTAACAACAAGTTATCTAACAAATCGGATTGTTTTTTTTCAATATCAATGTTAACTTTATTATCATTAACAATTTCATTATTTGGGTTAATTGTTGATGAATCATTTAAGGGAATTGAATCTTTATCAATATCGTTTATTAACTCCAATTTATTATCAACAACTTTGTTAAAGTTGTCTTCATCAATGTTTAAGCTGTTTGTTACAATGTGAGTTTTTATAACATCATTTAACTTTATATTAGAGAAGACTTCCGTAAAATCGGCTTCTGGTTCAGTATTATTTTCAATAACTTTTATAATCTCATCAATTAACTCACTCCTAGTAATTGTTTCTTTGCCGTGATTATACATTTCTTCAAGTGGTATAACTAATTTCTGAATATTCTTATCATCAAAGAAAATTATTACAGAAGTTAAAGGTATTTGCCGTTTAGTTTTCCCAACAAATTCAAACAATGGCTTCATTATATCTAATAACTGGTCTGCAGAACAATCAACTAAAATTTGATCATCGGTTTTTCTTAATATCCTTTCAAATTCTTGCGATGAAATATTCTCAAATGCTGGTTTTTCTTTTCTTTCTCTTTCTACCCACTCTAAAAAAACTTCTTGGAAATAATTGTAATCTGCAAATGGTTCTAGTCTTAAAATTACCTCATCTATAGGCTTTATAGGCTCTCCACGAAATATAAACCATTTTAATGTTGTTTGAGGTCTGCATAAATAATTAAAAGTAATTTTAACAGAAGTATCTAAAATCTTATCAAACTCTTCCCTATTAAAATTACAATATCTAAGTTTAAGTTTATCTAAATAATCCATTAATGATGCAACTTCTGGGTTTGTAAAGTCATATCTTTTATTTGTAAAATTTTCAATTGATTCTTGGTAAAGCCAATATTTAACTTCATTTTCAAAAAACTTTTTAAATCTATTTTCTATATTATCATTTTGCAATATCTCTTTTAAAGAAATACTATTTTTATTTGAATCAAACTCAGAATTTACTTGAGATATATTAAACGAAATTTCTTGTTCGAACATATTTTTGAATGATTGAAAGTAACTTTATAGGTAATTTATGTGTCAGTAATTTTTAATTTATTAATATAATTTGAAAATAAATTCGCAAATTTGAAATCGTAATTTTATATTACTAGCAAAATTATAAATTTTATATCAATTTAACTTTATTTTAACTTTCTTTTCAACAAATCCAATTTAATGATTATACATAAAATATTCTTAAAAATTGTACTACTTGTCTCATTTATAATTCCATTAAAGGTGTTATTTGCTCAACAATCAATTGAGGAAAAAGATGATCCTGGTTCTAGAATAAAGTATTATTACGAATTGAGATCTTATCCATATGATAAAATTCCACAAGGAGCACGCAGAAAAGCACTAGAGTTAGAAAAAAATTCTATTCCAACTTTTAGTCAATTAAATGAAAAAAGAAATAGTTTGCAATCCATTAAAACTTGGAAATGTATAGGTCCATATGAAGTTGGAGGTAGAGTTAACGCTATAGCAGTTCATCCAACTGATGGGAAAACAATTTGGTGTGCAACCGCAGATGGAGGAGTTTGGAAATCAACTAACAGGGGTGATAATTGGTCACCTCAAATGCAGAATGAAAATGCAATTTCAATGGGCTCTATAGCTTGTTCTAAAAGCAATCCAGATATATTATACGCTGGAACTGGTGAACAAACATCTAATATTGATGCATATGAAGGAGCAGGACTTTTTAAATCTATAGATGGAGGCAACTCTTGGCAATTAGTTGGATTAACTACTTTAGGAGCAATTTCGAAAGTTATAATTAATCCTACTGATCCTAATAAAATTTATGTTGCTTCAACAAAAAATAATGGTGGTGTTTATAAATCAGATAATTCTGGTTTAACATTTACAAAAATTTATGGTGAACCGAGTGGTGACGTTATAGCTAACCCTAAAGATTGGAATGAGATTTGGATTGCTTCTTTTTCTAAAGGTGTATTCTATTCTAATAATGGTGGCTCAACACTTGAAGAAAGAAGAATTGGAATTGGGAGTGATGGTGAAACTCTTGGTAGAATTTCTTTAGCAATTCCTAATGATGCAAGTATTGTATATGCTGTTAGCTATGAATCTAAAGGAACAGATGGAAAGTATAGTTATATTTATTCCACAGTAAATAAGGGTAAAGAATGGCAAAAAATATATTCTGGAGGGAACTTTATGGGCGAGCAAGGCTGGTATAATAATTGCATATCTGTAAAACCTGATAATCCTAAAATTTTAATTGCTGGTGGTCAAACTAGCATGGTTAGGTCTATTGATGGAGGAAAAAATTGGAATACAACCGGTAGTGGAGTTCATGCTGATCATCATTGTTATGAGTTTGACCCTTTAAATACTAATATTTTGTATCATGGAAACGATGGTGGAATGTATAGAAGTGAAAATGCAGGTGAAGGATTTAGTGAAAAAAATAATTTGTTAGCTATTACACAATTTTATGGTATTTGTATTGATCAAAAAGCAAATGGAATTACTTATGGTGGAACTCAAGATAATGGCACTGTCAAAAATTTTTCTGTCAATGCAGCTGAAATATATGGGGGTGATGGGTTTTATGTTGCAATAGACCCTAAGAATTCAAATATACTTTATGTAGAAAATCCATTTGGTGCAATAGTAAGAGTTAACCTTCAGACTGGAGAACGCAAAGGATTATCATCTGGGCTTTCTGCTGCTACTCAAGATTATGCTAATTGGTCAGCACCATTATTAGTTGATCCAATTGACAATAAAAAAATATTTAGCGGAAGAGAAAAAGTATATATTTCTTTAAATAGTGGTGATGATTGGATTGCTGCCTCACCAGTTATTAGGAGTAATGGAAAGGTTTCAGCAATTGGCATTTCATCTTTAGATAATAATATTATAGTTGCTGGAGCTAATAATGGAGCTGTTATAATCACAAAAGATGGGGGCGAGTCTTGGTCTGAAATCACTTTCAAATCTGGTATGCCAAATAGAGCAATAAATGATTTTTCAATGTCAAATAAGAATAAGAATTTAATTCTTATGTCATGTTCTGGATTTTTCACTGGTCATATTTACAAATCATCAGATCTAGGTGAATCTTGGCAAGATATTTCAAAAGGTTTACCAGATATTCCTGTTACAGCAATTACAACAGATTTAGATGATGAGAATATTATTTATGCTGGTACTGATATTGGAATGTACATAACGGTTGATGGTGGGAAAACTTGGGCATCTTTTAATGAAGGTTTACCTAGGGTTGGGGTTGTTGATCTAGAAATTTATAAGAATACTAAAACTCTAAGAATGGCTTCACATGGCCGTTCTATGTGGGAGATTGAACTTGAAAAATCTCAAACAACACCTGAAGTTGTTAAGCCAACAGGTGGTGAAGTTTGGATGGGTGGCATTCCGCAGTTAATTTCTTGGAATGGTTTTGTTGGCTCAACTTCTGTTAAATTAGAATACTCTTTAGATAATGGAGTTAAATGGGTTGAAATTGCAAAGAACGTTGGTGGAAATGATTTAAGATGGAATGTCCCAAATTATGAAAGTGAGTTTACAAGAATTAGAGTAACATCTGAGCAAGTTACTGAACAAACAGCCACAAGTAGATCATTTACATTGACTAAATTCAAACAAGGTGGCGTTATTGCTTCAGCTGGTAAGCCAATGATAACTTATGGGATAGGGTTTGATGGAGAATATTTGTATACTACAGATTTTGCAAGCAATTTAATGCTGAAACTTGATCCAAATAATTTTGAAACTAAAGAAGAAATTAAAATTAAAGGGGCTGCTAATGTAGATAGTCTGTTTACTGATTTGGCTTATTTTCCTGATAGGAAATCATTCTTTGTTCACAAATTGCAAAGTACTACTGTTGCTTCTAAAGGCTGGCTTTATGAAATGGATTTAAAAGGAAATATTAAAAAATCTTACAGATCTAATTGTGATTACCCAATTGGTTTGGCTTGGTTAGGTGACAATACTGATACTCCTTATCTACTTGCTTCAGATAGAAATGGTAAACAAGAAATTTATTTGTTAGACCCAGATAATGGGAATTTAATTGTTACTCTTCCAAGATTAAAAATTGTAGAAAATGGACCTAGGGGTGCGTGTTCTTCTCCTTTTAATAAGAACATTTTCTATCAAGTTATTACAGATTTTACAGGTGGTTCTTTACAAAAAACAACAGCTGAAGAACTTTCAGTTGAAGATGGTACTAATAAAGGATGTATTATTTCTTTAGATAATATTGGATCAAATATTAATGCTCGAGGAATTGAATTTGATCCTCGTGATAAAAACTTTTGGATTTCAGATTATAGCGGAAATATTTATAAAGTTATTAGTTGTGATAGTAAACCTATTGGTGGAGTTGAATACTCTAATATTAAAAATATACCTAAAGATGTTAAATTATTTCAAAACAATCCAAATCCATTTGCAAATAACACAAACATTTCTTTTGAAATTCCAAACTCAATGCAATGTAAAGTTATAGTTAGTAATTTGAATGGGAAGTTAATTTCAATTGTTTCAAATAAAAAATTTGAAAAAGGTATTCATAATTTAATTTTTGATTCTATCGGAATTCCTTCTGGTAATTATACCTATTCAATAATTTTTGAAAATGGCTCAATGATTACCAAAAATATGATTTACATAAAGTAAATTTAGTTTATTCAAACTTTTGCAATAAAAACCCCTTGAAGTCAGTTTACTTTAAGGGGTTTTTATTTTATATTCTCAAAATTTCACTAATTTAATTTTACCTCAATTTTATAATTTTATTTTTTTACAGATAAAACCATACTTTTAAAACCCCTTTCTTATTTTTGCAAATACAAATTAAATTCAAAAATTTTCCTACCGATTATATAATTTTTATATGTCTAATAATTTAGATTCTAAGTTAACAAACTTGCAAGACGCAAAAGACTTGGGCTTAACAGAGAAAGAATTTGAAAAGATAATTTTTATCTTAGGTAGAATTCCAACTTATTGCGAACTAGGTATTTATTCTGTAATGTGGAGCGAACATTGCAGCTATAAAAATTCAATTTCTCAATTAAAAACACTCCCTAGAAAAGGAGAAAAATTACTTGCTGAAGCTGGTGAAGAAAATGCTGGTTTGGTAGATATTGGTGATGGGTATGCAATCTGTTTTAAAATTGAAAGTCATAATCATCCTTCAGCTGTTGAGCCTTTTCAAGGTGCTGCAACAGGAGTTGGAGGTATTTTACGTGATATATTCACAATGGGAGCTAGACCCATTGCTGCTTTAGATTCCCTAAGATTTGGTGATCCAACTTTAGCTAGAACTAAGTATCTAGTTGCTGGTGTAGTTCATGGAATTGGACATTATGGGAATTGTTTTGGTGTACCTACAGTTGGAGGTGAAGTGTTTTTTGAAAATTGCTATCAAGATAATCCATTAGTAAATGCAATGGCTGTTGGAATTGTCAAAACAAATAAAACTGCTTCTGCTACTTCTGGGAAACCTGGCCTAGCTGTTATGATACTTGGTTCAAGAACTGGACGAGATGGAATTCATGGTGCTTCTTTACTAGCCTCAAGAGAATTTGATGAGTTAACTGAAAATATGAGACCAACTGTTCAAGTTGGTGATCCATTTGCTGAAAAAACATTACTTGAAGCTACTTTAGAACTTATAGAGTCTGGTGTAATTGTAGGAATTCAAGATATGGGGGCTGCGGGAATTTCTTGTTCAACAAGTGAAATGAGTTCAAAAGGAAATACTGGAATGAATATAAATTTAGATCTTGTTCCATTAAGAGAAGCAGGAATGAGTGCTTACGAAATAATGTTAAGTGAATCTCAAGAAAGAATGCTTTTGGTTCTTGAAGAAAGTGATATTAAAAAAGCAGAAGATATTTGTTCTAAATGGGATGTTCCAATTACAAGAATTGGTATCACTACTAAAGGAAATATAGTAGAGATTTATAGATGTTCTGAATTAGTTGCAAAAGTACCTGCACATTCATTAGCTTTAGGTGGTGGTGATACTCCAGTTTATGAACGTGAATGGATTATCCCAAAATATATAAATGAAGTTAGATCCTTAAATCCTATCGAATTAATTGGAAATATAAAACCTCAAATTGCTTTTGAAAAATTGCTATCTTCTTTAAATATTGCTAGCAAACATTGGGTTTATGAACAGTATGATTCTAAAGTTAGAACGAATACAGTTTATCCGTACAAAAGTTCTGCTGGAGTTGTAAGGTTAAAAGAAATACCAGGTAAAGCAATTGCTGTTTCTACTGACTGTAATTCAAGATATGTTTATTTGAATCCATATATTGGTGGAATGATTGCTGTTGCTGAATCAGCTAGGAATTGCGTTTGTTCTGGAGCTGAACCAGTTGCCATTACCAATTGCCTTAACTTTGGCAACCCTTACAACCCTGAAGTTTTCTGGCAATTTAAAGAAGCTATTAGAGGACTTGGTGATATGTGTAAGAACCTTAACACACCTGTAACAGGAGGCAATGTATCCTTTCATAATGAATCTCAAAATAGTGCTATTTTCCCAACACCTACAATAGGTATGTTAGGTATAATTGAAGATTTATCTCATATTACTACAATTGGTTTTAAAAATATTGGTGATGAAATTTCTTTGTTAGGATTCGAGAATGAAGAGTTAGGTGGTAGCGAATTATTATCCATTATTTCAGGAAAAGTTTGTGGAGATTCGCCAACAATTAATTTATTGAACGAACTAAATTTGCAAAAATGTTTGTTGGAATCAATTAGAAAAGGATTAGTAAATTCCGCTCATGATTGTTCAGAAGGAGGACTTAGCATTACTTTAGCTGAATGTGCAATTCAAAGTGGTGAAAATAATTTTGGTGCTGAAGTTATTTATCAATGTAAAGATGAAATAGCAGGATTATTTGGTGAATCTCAATCAAGAGTTATTATAAGTTATAATCATGAAAACTATTCTGAGTTAATTGAAATTGCAAATAAATATGATGTACCACTTAACAAATTGGGTGTTGTAGTTCATGAGAATTTTAAAATAAACGATTTGATTAAATCTACTGTTTCAGATATTAAGAACATTTACAACAACGCTTTTGAGAATTGTATAGAAGGTGAAAAAAATAATTAATTACTTTTATGAAAACAAATATTATTGAGCTAAAGAATTTTTTTAAGAATCCTGAATCAAATGGTTATGCAATTTCTCCAAATGGCGAATATATTTCATTTCTAAAACCAATAAATGGAAGAATGAATATTCATCTTCAAAAAATTGGTAGTAATGATGTGAAGCCTTTAACTAATGTTACTGTACGGGACATTTTATTTAGTGTTTGGAAAGGGAATAATACTATAGTTTATTTTATGGATTTAAATGGTGATGAGAATTTTCATTTTTATACTATAAATATTGAAAATGGAGTTATTACTGATGCAACTCCTTTTAATGAAGTTCAAGCATATCCAGTTGATTTCTTCAAAGAAAATGATGAAGAAATTATAATTCAAATGAATAAAGAGAATCCAGAATTAATGGATCTTTATAAGTTAAATGTTATTTCAAATGAATTAAAAATAATTGGCAAAAATCCTGGAGGAGTCACAGAATGGTTAACAGATCATGAAGGAGTTGCAAGGTTAGCAATTCAAACTAACGGATTAAACAAGACTTTATTATATAGAGAAAATGATGTTTCTGAATTTAAAGAGATGTTTACATTTGACTTTAAAGATGCTTTTCATCCTCTAACTTTTGACTCTGACAACAAACATTTTTTTGCTTCAACTAATTTTGGGAAAGATAAAAAAAGAATTATTAAATATAATCCTGAATATAATTTAGAAACTAATTTAAAATCAATTGTTCTTTTTGAAAATGATGAATATGATTCTGAAAATGTTATGTATTCTACATTCAAAAAAAAATTAACAGGTTTTTATTATAATTCTTGGAAAACAGAGTACGTTTTTATAGATGATGAAAGAAAAAATTTACAGGTAGAAATAGATTCACTTTTCCCAAATTATGATGTAAGTATTAGAACCACAAGCACTGATGAAACCAAAATGCTTCTATTAGTAAACAGTGATAGATTTAGAGGTGCATATTATTTTTATAATTCAATTACTAAAGAGTTATTTAAACTTGCAACTATTGCTCCTTGGCTTAATGAAAATGAACTATCGGAAATGAAACCTATTCAATACATAAGCCGAGATGGACTTACAATTCATGGTTATCTAACACTTCCTATTGGACAAGATACAAAGAACTTACCTGTAGTTATTCATCCGCATGGCGGACCTCATGCTCGTGATTTTTATGGATATAATTCAGATACTCAGTTTCTTGCAAACCGAGGTTATGCAGTTCTTCAAATGAACTTTAGAGGTTCAACTGGTTATGGCAAACATTTTGAAACTATAGCTTATAAACAATGGGGAAAAACAATGCAAGATGATATAACCGATGGTGTTAATTGGCTAATTCAAAAAGGTATTGCAGACCCTAAAAGAGTTGGTATTTATGGTGCAAGCTATGGTGGATATGCCGTTCTTGCTGGACTTTGCTTTACTCCAGATGTATATAAATGTGGAATTGATTACGTAGGTTGCGCAAATCTTTTTACTATAATTGAATCTATTCCACCTTATTGGAAACCTGAACTTGAAATGACTTATCAACAAATTGGTCATCCAATTGATGATGCAGATTTATTAAGGTCAATATCACCAGTTTTTCATGCAGATAAAATTGTTGCTCCATTATTAATTGCTCAAGGTACTAATGACCCTAGAGTTAAAAAAGCTGAATCAGATCAAATGGTTGAAGCTATGCGTAAAAGAGGTGTTGAAGTTCAATATATTGTAAAAGAAAACGAAGGTCATGGTTTTCATAATGAAGAAAATAAATTTGAGTTTTATTCTGAAATGGAAAAATTTCTAAATCAACATTTATCTTAATTACTTAATTCTTTAAAACTTAAATTATAACATTATATGAGACATTTATTTTTCCTAGCAATATTGATAATTGTTAGTAAACAAGTTTTAACTTCTCAAAGTTTTTTAGGAGGTTATGATAAAAAAGCTATTACTTATAATATCGAATATAATGGGAATAACCTTAAAGGTAAAATAAATATTAATGGAGTAGAATATGCATATTTTGGAGAAAAAGATAATAGCGCTATGTTTTATACATCTACACCTATTAATACATTATTATTAAAAGGTAAAAATGAAATATCTATAGAAATAGAAGAACTAATCGATGTTAAGGATTCTAATTTTACTTTTAATTTAATTGTGAACAAATATTCAGGTTCAAAAACAAAAAAACTTTTATCCTACAGTCTACCTTTAGACATAAAATTACCTTTCAAATCTGTTTTCTCATTTAATGCCGATAACCCTCCAAAATCTGGGTTTAAAAAAATAACTGAATTTCCATTAAATAGATTTTATTCCTTAGTGGGTAATTATAAAAACATGTCTGGTGAATCAATATTAGAGGGAATTAAGTTAGATTCAATAACTAAAGTAAATGGATATATCAATTTAAACTTATCTCAATTTTCTAAAAAAGGGATTAATGAAATATTATTTGATATAAAGCATGATTCTGATGATGCTTCATTTGAGTTTAAAGTTTATGAATATTTATTAAATCAATATCCAGAAACTGGGAAAGTAATTTATTCTCATAAATATGCTGATACAATGATTCCAAAAGTAGATTTCAAATCAAATTTAAAATTTAAAATAGATTTGTCAAAATCAATTGGATGCTCAGTTTGGGACATTGGTGAAACGATTGAATTAAACAAATCAGATATTGATTCTTTAAAAAATTTAATTAAAAGAATGAACTATGTAATTCAAAATAAAGATGCAAAGAAGTTTATTGAACTTAGTAATTTTACAATATCCGAAGAAGCCAAATTAAGAGGTGATGATGTATCTATAGTAACAAAAGAAACTTTAGAATCTTTTAAAATGATTTTTAAATTTTTTAAGAAAGAAGAACTTCCTAATATAGATACAGATAAAATTAATTTTTATTTAAGAGGGAATGGAAAATTTGTTGGAGCTTCATTAATTGACTCAAGTAGAGAAACTCTTTTTGCAAAAATTAATGGGAAATTTGTAATTGTAAAATAGTGAATTCTCTTTTAAGGGTATATTCAATTAAATAATACCAGTTGATTAATTTATTCAACTGGTATTTTCATTTAAAGTATTTAAACTACACTTACTAAATATAATCTCATAAGCAACAATTTGTAATATTTATATCCACAAATGAGTTTTATTTTTACATTATTAATTAATTATAAATTATAAAAAAATGAAGGTTCCTTTTTTAGACTTAAAAGCTCAATATCTTTCAATCAAAAATGAGATAGATGCAACTCTTCAAAATGTTGTTTCAAATACTGCTTTTATTGGTGGCAAACATGTATCCGATTTTGAAAAAGCTTTTGCTGAGTATAATGGTGTTGATTATTTTTTAGGTGTTGCAAATGGAACTGATGCAATTGAGATTGTAATTAAATCTTTAGGTCTTTCAAAAGATGATGAGGTTATTATTCCTGCAAATACGTTTATTGCTACAAGTGAGGCGGTAACATCGGCTGGAGCAAAAGTTGTATTTGCTGATAGTAACCCCGATAATTACACAATTGATGTTGAAGATTTGAAAAGGAAAATTACAAGTAAAACAAAAGCAATTATTCCAGTTCATTTATATGGTCATCCTGCAGATATGGATCCTATTTTAGAAATTGCTAAGGAGCATAATTTGTTTGTAATTGAAGACACTTCACAAGCTCATGGCGCATTGTATAAAGGTAGAAAATGTGGTACAATGGGTGATTTTGGTACTTTCAGTTTTTATCCAGGAAAAAATCTTGGGGCTTATGGTGATGGGGGTGGAATTATTTTTAAGAATGAGATACATTATATTTTTTCAAAAACTTATGCTTCTCATGGTAGTAAAATAAAATATGTACATGAAATGGAAGGAAGAAATAGTAGATTAGATTCTTTACAAGCAGCAGTTTTAAATGTTAAATTACCGTATTTAGATAAATGGAGCAATTCAAGACTTAATCATGCAAAGCTTTACAACGAGCTTTTAAGTGGTGTTGAAGGAGTAACTACACCAAAGATTGAAGATTTTGCAATACCTGTTTTCCATTTATATGTTATTAGGGTTGAAAATAGATATGAGTTTATGGACTCAATGTCTTTTTATGATATTTCTACCATGATTCATTATCCTTATTCCCTTCCTAAATGTGAAGCTTATTCTCATTACAATCATAAAGAATCAGATTTTCCAGTTGCAAATTCTCAAATGGATAAAATTGTTTCATTACCAATTTATTCTGAAATGACTGAAGATATGATTCATCATGTTTGTAATTCAATCAAAGAAGTTCTAAAGCGAAGTAGTGTTCCTGTTTAATTATTTTTTACTTTTAAATTTTGAATTAAATGAATTGTTTAGTAACCGGTGGGGGTGGATTTATAGGTTCTAATCTTGTACATAAATTACTTTTGCAGGATGATAAAGTAAGAGTATTAGATAATTTTTCAACTGGGAAAAGAGAGAACTTAAAGGATATTTATGATAAAATAGAACTTATTGAAGGGGATATTAGATCATACCATATTGTTCGAGAAGCAGTTGAGAGTATAGACGTAATTTTTCATCTTGCTGCCCTACCTTCAGTTCCTCGCTCGGTTAAAGATCCAATTACAACTCATGAAGTTGGTGTGAATGGTATTTTAAATGTTCTTCAAGCAGCTCGTGAATGTAAAGTTGGAAGAATGATTTATGCTAGTAGTTCATCAGTTTATGGAAATAGTGATGTGCTTCCAAAACACGAAGGCTTAATGCCATCTCCTTTATCACCATATGCTGTATCTAAATTAACAGGTGAATATTATTGTCAAGTTTTTCATAGATTATATGGTATTGAAGCAGTTGCTTTGCGATATTTTAATGTGTTTGGTCCTAGACAAGATCCTGAAAGCCAATACTCAGCTGTGATTCCTAAATTTATTGACATAATGCGAAATAATGAAAAGCCAGTTATTTTTGGTGATGGAAGCCAATCTCGTGATTTTACTTTTGTAGATAATGTAATTCAAGGTAACTTATTAGCAGCTAAAACCGAGACAGGTGTAGCAGGTGAAGTTTTTAATGTTGCTTGCCACGATAGAGTTACTTTAAATGACTTATGTGTTTCTTTGAACAGAGCTTTAGGTACTAATATAGATGCGGAATACACTAATGATAGGCTTGGCGATGTGAAGCATTCTTTTGCTTCAATTGATAAATTTAGCAATGTAACTGGTTACAAACCATTAGTTAGTTTTGAAGATGGAATAAAAAAAACAGTAGATTGGTATCTTAAAAATAGGGAGTTAAGTTTTTAAGATTGAGAATCAATGAGTAATCAATTATATATATTAGGATGAAAATTATTGTTACGGGTGGTTGTGGTTTTATAGGTTCGAATTTAATTATACATTTATTAGAAAATAAACCTGAATGGGAAATTTATAATATAGATGCTTTAACTTATGCTGCAGATTTAAATAATCTTAATGAAATTAAAGGTAATTTAAGTTATAATTTTTTAGAGTTAGATATTAATGATAAAGTAAAATTAAAAAAAAAAATTTCTGATATTAACCCAGACGGAGTTTTTCATTTAGCTGCTGAAAGTCATGTTGATAATAGTATTTCAAACCCTTCTAAATTTATTGATACAAACATTTTTGGTACTTATAATTTGCTCGAATCTTCTAGGGAAATATGGGGTACTGATTTCTCAAAGCGTTTCTTACATGTATCTACAGATGAAGTTTATGGTGATCTCAAGACAGATGAAAATCCTTTCACTGAGGAAAGCAGATATAAACCAAGCAGCCCTTATTCTGCTTCAAAAGCAGCTAGTGATCATTTAGTTAGGGCATGGGCTAGAACCTATAATATGAATGTTGTTTTATCAAATTGTTCAAATAATTTTGGACCAAAGCAACACAAAGAAAAGCTCATTCCTACTGTAATTAATTCTTGCTTAAACAATTTACCTATCCCAATTTATGGGAAAGGAGAAAACATTAGAGATTGGCTATTTGTAGAAGATCATTGCTCTGCCCTGTTATCTATATTTGAAAAAGGAAAATCTTTTGAAACATATTTGATTGGCACCAGAAATGAGTTACAAAATATTGAGTTGATTAAAATTATTTGCAAATTGATGGATGAAATACTAAATAAAAGTATCAATGATTCTTGTTTGAATTTAATAAGTTTTGTAAAAGATAGAGCCGGTCATGACATGAGATATGCAGTAGATCCTTCAAAAATAGAAAGTGCATTAAATTGGAAACCAAACAAAAATTTTAAAACTGGGTTATCAGAAACTATAGATTGGTACTTAGATAAATTTAATAATACTTCAAAATAATTTAATATTATGTGTGGAATTTTTGGAGCAATCGATTTATCAGGGAATCAACTACCATTCTCAGACAACATTTATTCAAATGCTCTTAATGCTATTAAACATAGAGGACCAGATGATGAAGGTAGGTGGATGAATGATAATAAATCAGTTTTTCTTGGTCAAAGAAGGCTAAGTATTATAGATCTTTCTTCTGCAGGGCACCAGCCAATGTGTAATGAAAATAATACTCTTCAAATTATATTTAATGGAGAAATATATAATTTTCAAGAAATTAAAAATGAACTTCTTTTACTTGGTCATAAGTTTAAATCTAAAACTGATACAGAAGTAATACTTCATGGATACGAACAATATGGAGAATCTATTGTTCTCAAACTTAGAGGGATGTTTTCATTTGCAATTTATAATACTTTAACAAATGAAATCTTTATAGCACGCGACAGATTAGGTATTAAGCCATTGTATTATGTGCAGTGCGATAAATTGTTTATATTTTCATCTGAGATAAAACCTATTTTTGAAACTGGAATAATCAAAAAAAAGATTTTAAATTCTTCATTAGCCCAATATCTTACTTTTGGAAAAGTTTACTCTCCAGACACAATATTTGAAGGAATTAAAAAATTACCATCTGCTCATTTCATAAATATTAATTCACAAACTCAAACACTTACAGCAATTAAATATTGGTCACCATATTCTAATATACTTAATTTACCTCCAGCTTCTGATGAGCAATTTTACATTGACAAAACTAAATCATTATTCTTTGAGTCAGTAAAACTTAGAATGCTAAGTGATGTACCAGTAGGAGTATTTTTATCTGGTGGAGTAGATTCAACAGCTAATGTTGCTGTAATGTCTTCAATTTCAAAGAATGTAAATACATTTACAGTTGGTTTTAAAGGTCAAACCGAATTAGATGAAAGAAAATATGCTAGAAAAGCTGCAGATTATTACAATACAAATCATTTAGAATATGAAATTAACAAAGATGATTTTATTGATTTATTACCTGAGGTAATGGGATTTTTAGATGAACCAATTAATGACCCAACTGTATTACCTATTTATTTTATATCCAAACTTGCTAAAGAAAACAATTCAATAGTTATATTAAATGGAGATGGTAGTGACGAACTTTTTTGTGGATACAATAAATGGATTAAATATCTCAAAGCCAACAAATTGTTTAGTATTAGTAATAAACTCCCAAATTTTGTAAACAAACTATTCTCTACAATTTTTAAAAGTAATGAAATTATCTCCGATATTTTTTCCAGGTCTGCAAATAATGTAGAGCTTTACGTGGGTTCTACTGGAGCTTTAAAAGGAACATCAGAATTGAATTTGATAGCAGATAAATATGACGTCTATAAAACTGTTATAAATGCAAAAAAATTATTTGATGAAGAAAAAAAAACAGATAATTATTGTGAATGGCTAACTTATTGGGGAATTAAAAGCGAAGTTGAAAATGTATTTCTTTATAGAGCAGATAGAATGGGTATGGCAAATTCAATTGAAATTAGAGTCCCTTTTTTAGATCATAAATTAGTTGAGTTTGCAACTCAAATGCCTCAAGAATTAAAATATAAAAATGGTGAAAAAAAATATATTTTAAAAAAAGCTCTTGAGGGCATCGTTCCAAATGAATTTTTATACAGAAAAAAACAAGGATTTTGTGTGCCTATTCAAGAATGGGCAAGTGAAACAATGGCTTTTAAAATTAAAAGTATTTTACCCATAATTTTCCAAGAAAGCAATTTGCTTGAACAGAAATCTGTTCATTCGCTAATTGACTCTTTGAACAATCCAAATCATGATTTAGTTTGGCAACTATACGCACTTTGCGTTTGGTATGAAAACTGGTTTTTAAAATAAGCTTAAACTTATATGTCAATTTTCTTTCAAGTCTTTTTTTTCTTATTGTTAACAACTAGATTTTTTTCAGAGACATTAGGAATTTTACCTAAAGGGGCTGATTTGATTGATTTGATTGTTATTCCCTTTTTTATTCCAGTGATGGTTGCCTTGTTTGCTATGAGAGTTCAGAAATCTGGACAAATAGATAACAAACTTCATAACTCATTAGTAAGATTAGTACTTTTTTATTTATCTATAAGTTTAATTTCATTCATTGCTAATTATCAAAGGGTGAATTTACCTCCAGCTGTATTGTTTTTGTTTGGTATGTTGGAGGGTCCTATTCTTTTTATCTTATTAAACAGGTTGATAAAAGATAAAAAGAAATTTGGGAAAACTATGTCTAGGTTTATTAATTTTATTGTTATAGTAGAGTTTTGTGCTGTAATATTTGTTAACATTCCAATGTTTGTAGAATCAGGAAACCCTGATGTAATGTCTGGTACTTTTGGAAACAACTCTTATCAATTTTCTGTTTTTCTAATAATTATTGGTGGATATTTTTTAGGGAAATTATTAACTACTTCAAATTTTACTTATAAAATATATGGTATCATTATTCAAATTTTTGTTTTAGGAACTTTTATTTTATTGCAGTATAGAAGCGCTGTTCCAGCTTTCTTCTTGGCTTATGGAATTGTGTTTATTATGCTTTATGGTAAAAAATTTATTAGGCTAGCGGCATTAGGTACAATACTTGCATTAATGATCTATGGAGGTTTTTATTTTGTTTCTTCTCAAGATTATAAATTGCGTTATGAAGATTTATTGGATGTTGCGTCAAAACCAAGTGATGCTGTAAATTATGGAAAAGTTATTGCATTTAAAAACACTGCAATAATGTTTACTGAACATCCACAAATGATAGTATTTGGAAGCGGACCAGGGAACTTTATTAGTAGAGCAAATTATACTTTCACAATAGAACTAAACCAAAATATTACTAAAGGTGTTGGCTTTATTATAAGAAAATTTTTTGGGAACAAAGAATTTTCCAGTGATGTATTTAAAACTCATATTGAAAAACTATATTATATGGATGCATTGTTTGGATCAGTTCAATTAAATAATCCAAATTCAAGTTTATTAGCTCCATTAGCAGAAACTGGTTTTTTAGGTTTTATCTGTTTTGGCGGAATATATTTAATTCTAATTAAAAAATCAAAAGAATATTTTCAGTTTTCTCGTAAGAATGCTGATAAACATTTGTTACCTTTAGCGACTGCTTTATTTATGGGTGTTTTATATTTAATATTTTTAGCCCCTTTAGATAATTATCTTGAAATTGGAAGGATAACTTTATTTATTTGGTTTCTTTTTTGGGTTGTTAATTCTTTAGTTGAATACAAAAAATTTGAGATTAAAAATCAAATTATGAATCTATATCTTCAAAAAGAAAAATTTTTGATAAATCAACAATAGTTTGTTATAATTTTTATTGTTATATAATTTTTTAAAGTTTAATATTTAACTTAAAATAATAATTGAATTTATATTTGATTTTAGTAATTATTTTTTAGATCACTATTTCTATTTATGAAAAAATTAGTTATTATTGGTCCTCTACCACCCCCTTTTATGGGTCCTGCTGTTGCAACAAAAAGATTTATTGAAAGCGAATTTTTAAAATCTAAACTTGAAGTAATTCACTTTGATACTACTGATAAAGAAGGTATTGAAGAAATTGGACTTCTCAATTTTAATAATATTTTTCAAGGACTTAAACATTCTTTTCTGTTTATTTTATGTTTATTAAAACATAAACCAGATGTTGTTTACATTTCAATTGCTAGAGGTTTTTGGGGATTTTTGAGAGATCTTTTTTTTATTATTCCATCAAAAATATTTTTTGTAAAAGTGATTGTTCACTTAAGAGCAGGTAGGTTTGATATAATCCATGATAATGGAATTCTAGGTAAAGCAATAGCACAAATTGGTTTAATGTTTTGTGATAAAGCATTAGTTTTAGGTAAAACATTAATGGGAGTATTTGGAGAATCGATTAATTCAAATAAAGTTTCAATACTTTGTAATGGTATGCTACTTGAAGGTTGGGATGCAGGTAAATGGCAAGATGAAAGGCATAATAAAAATACTTTCAATATAGTTTGCATTTCTAATTTGTATCACGACAAAGGTATTCATATTTTAATTTCATCAATGCCTGAAGTATTAATACAATTTCCTGATGTAGTTTTAAATATTGCTGGAGATTGGCAAGGAGTTGATTATGATAAAATGTGCTATAAAATTATTGAAGAAAATTCACTCTCGAATTGTGTCAATATTTTAAAAAGAGTAAATGATGAACAAAAAAAGGAACTATTAAGAAATTCAGATGTAGCAGTTTTTGTACCTGTTGCTCCTGAAGGATTGCCATGGGTTGTTCTTGAAGCTATGAGCGCTGCATTGCCTGTAATTGGAACATCTCAAGGTACGATGAACGAAGTTATTCAAAACGAATTTACTGGATTTATTATCCCAACCAATGATGTTAAGAACTTAAGTAAAATTATAATTGAACTTTTAAATGATAAAGAGCTAAGGTTAGATATGGGCAATAATGGAAGGAAAAGAGTTGAGGATTTTTATTCAGAAAAAATAACTCACAATAATTTAGTAGATATTGTATTTAATGTTTTAACAAAAAAATAAATGTGTGGAATAGCTGGAGTTTTTGGTACTGGTAGCAAAAGTGAGTTGAAAGCAATGTCTGATATTATTTCTCATCGAGGACCAGATGATAGTGGTGAAGTTTGGTTTGAAGAAGATAATTGTGGATTAGCTCATAGGAGGTTATCAATAATTGATTTGTCTGTATTGGGTCATCAACCAATGAAAAACAAATCTGGAAACAATTGGATTACATTTAATGGTGAAATTTATAATTACCTAGAACTCAGGTTAAGGTTAATTTCTTTAGGTCATAGTTTTACAACAAATTCTGACACAGAGGTTATACTTGCTGCGTTTGATCAATGGGGATATAACTGTTTAAAAGAGTTTAATGGAATGTTTGCTTTTGCTATTTATAATTCAATTTCTAAAGAACTCTTTATTGCTCGTGATCAACTTGGAATAAAACCATTTTACTATTATCATAGAAATAATGTGTTTGCCTTTGCTAGTGAAGCAAAATCATTATTTGAAGTTAAATCAATCTCGAAAGAGATTGAATTTGATGCGGTTGTAAGTTCATTGCTTTTTTTGTGGGTACCAGAACCTGAAACTGGATTTAAAAATATTTTTAAACTTGAAGCAGGTCACTTTGGGATATTTAAAAATTCTGATTTAATAATTAAACAATATTGGGATGTACCTATTTCATATGATATCCAAGAAAAATCTGAAGAATATTATATTGATGAATTAGATGAAATACTTAATAAAGTTGTTAAAAGGCAAATGATTTCAGATGTTCAAGTTGGAGCTTTTTTATCAGGTGGGTTAGATTCAAGTTTGGTTGTTGCACTAATGAGAAAAATTAATAATGGAACAATTAATACTTATACAATTGGATTTTCTGAAGAGGATAAAAAGTTAGAAGCAATGAGTGATGATTCAAAATATGCTAAAATTGTTGCTCAACATTTTGGTACTACACATCATGAAATTCAAGTAGGAACAGATATAAACAAACTGATGCCAAAAATGTTATGGCATTTAGATGATCCAATTGCTGATGGTGCTGCTATTAATACTTACCTAATTTCTAAAGGAGCAAAAGATAAAGGGACAACTGTCCTTCTTAGCGGTATGGGTGGTGATGAAGTTTTTGGAGGTTATAGGAAGCAACTTGCAACTTTGTTAATTAGTAAATATCACAGAATACCCAATATATTTAGAAAAGGATTCATTGAACCAATTAGCAATTTATTGCCAGTAAATATTTTTAATAAAGGAATTAAATTTACAAGATGGACCAAAAAATTTCTTAGAAGTGCACAATATGATCCATTAAGTGCATTTATTTTTGGGTTTGCTTATCTAAATGAAAGTGAGTTGAATCAGGTATTAAATTTAAAATTTTCTAAAAGTTCAATTGAAGAATATTATCCTATCAAAAAATACCGTGAAGTAGCTAAAAAATGCAATGGAGCAGATTTAATTTCACAAATGACATATCTTGATACAAAACTTTTTTTACCTGGAATTAACCTGGCTTATTCTGATAAATCTGCAATGGCTGCAAGCGTTGAAAGCAGACCACCATTGATAGATGTGGAGCTTGTTGAATTTGCATCTAGATTACCACCTAAGTATAAAATAAATGGAAAGATTCAAAAATATTTATTAAAAAAAGTTGCTGAAAGGTATATTCCTAAAGAGATAATTTATCGCCCTAAAGCAGCTTTTGGTACACCAATACGTGCTTGGATGAAACGTGGTTTGGATAAAGAAGTTCGTGAGATGTTTAATAATCCAAGTGAAATTATTACAGAATATATTAACCCTAAATTACCTCTTCAATTTTTAGAGGAACATATTGCAGGGAAAGCTGATAATGCTCACAGGCTCTGGGGTTTATACTCGGTTGGTTTGTGGCTAAATGGTATTAAAAACAATTATCATACTTAATAAATTTTGTTTAAACTTATTGCATAACAACTACAATTCCATCTTTACTTAACTCTTCACGAATATTTTTTAATATTAATGATTTTGCTGTATCTGCAAGCATTACATTAACTGAAGGCTTAATAGAAATAGTTATTCCTGCTCTATTTGCTTCTGTAAAAGATACTTCAGGTCTTGGATTTTCTAATACATATTCATTTGAAACTAATACTCTCTGGCAAATTTGTTGTAGTCTATTTATATCTGTATTCTCTGAAACTGTTATCATCATTTCCAATTTCAAGTATTCAGTTTTACTCCTATTTATTATTACACTTGAAAATATCGAACTATTTGGAATGTAAGCTCTTGAGTTTTCTTTAGTGCTAATTTCAGTTGCAAACATCCCAATTTCAATTACATTTCCTCTAATTCCAGAAACTTCGATGTTATCACCTGTTTTAAATGGTCTTAATAAAAGTAACATTAAACCAGATGAAAAATTTGTTAAAGATCCTTGTACACCAAGTCCTACAGCTAATGTCAACGCTCCTAAAATAGTAGCAAAAGATAAAGTAGGAATTCCAAACAAACCAATAATTGTTAGAATTAAAATTGACCAAAGAAGAATTCTAACTGAGTTAAACAAATATCTTGAAATTGTAATATCAGTAATAACTCTTCTTGAAGCTCTTCTAAGAATTGATAAACATATTCTTATTAAAAAATATCCAACGAACAATATTATTAAAGCCGATAATGATCTTAATCCAAACGTAACAGCAAATGATGTGAATGTTTGTAAACTGAAATATTTAGAAAGATCAGAAAAATTTTCGTTCATTTATTTTTTTTGAAATTATAAATTCCATAGTTATTTTGCAATGCAAATTTATGTTAGATAATTTAACTTAAAAATAAATTGTTTTTCATTTGTTAAATCAAAAATCAAACTAAAAATAAGATTTTAATAAAATATTTATCGTGAAGGAAATTAAGTTGTTTATAAATGGAGAATTTAAAAATTCTTCTGAAAATTTATCATTTAAAAATATTTCTCCAATAAATGGAGAAGTAATTTCAATTGTTCATGAAGCAGGCAAACAAGATGTTGATAATGCAGTTAGTTCTGCAAAATCTGCTTTGAATGGAGAATGGGGTAAGATGAAACTCAATGATAGATTAGATTTAATTGCAGGAGTTTCAGATGGTATTATTAATAGATTTAATGATTTTTTAGAAGCTGAAATTTATGATACGGGTAAACCAATCTCATTTGCCTCTCAGGTAGATATTCCAAGAGGAGCTGCTAATTTCAAAATATTTTCACAGTTAAGTAGAAATATTTCTACTGAATGTTTTCAAACTGATACAGATGATGGTTTAGGTGCTATAAACTATTCCTTAAGGCATCCATTAGGAGTTGTGGCTGTTGTTTGTCCTTGGAACTTACCATTACTATTAATGACTTGGAAAGTTTCTCCTGCTTTAGCTTGTGGTAATACAGTTATTGTAAAGCCATCAGAAGAAACTCCAACAACTGCATCTTTACTTGGTGAGGTTATGAATTCAGTAGGTATTCCAAAAGGTGTTTATAATGTGTTGCAAGGATTCGGACCTAATTCAGCTGGTGAATTTTTAACTTCTCATCCTGATATTTCTGCAATAACTTTTACAGGAGAAAGTAGAACAGGTTCTGCTATTATGAGGTCTGCAGCTAATACAGTAAAACATATTTCTTTTGAATTGGGCGGTAAAAATCCATCAATCATTTTTGATGATTGTGATTTCGATGCTGCAGTTGCTGGAACAGTACGTTCAGTATTTGCAAATTGTGGTCAGGTATGTTTGTGCTCCGAACGAGTTTATGTTCACAGAAGTATTTTTGATAAATTTGTAAATGCATTAAAAATTAAAGCACAAGAATTAAAATTTGGGGATCCTTTTGACTATACAACCACCCTTGGTCCTCTAATTAGCAATGATCATAAAGAAAAAGTTTTATACTACTATAACTTAGCAAAAGAAGAAGGTGCTACTTTTGTAACAGGTGGTGGAGTACCTAAATTACATAATAAATATAATAATGGAAGTTATGTTGAACCTACAATAATTACTGGTTTATCAGAAAATGCAAGGTGTGTAAAAGAAGAAATATTTGGTCCTATTTGCCACATCCAACCATTTGATACAGATGAAGAAGCAATATCAATGGCAAATGATTCAGTATATGGCTTGTGTGCTGCCATTTGGACAACTAATTTAAAACGAGCTCATATAACTGCTTCAAAATTAGAAACTGGGATTGTATGGGTTAACTCATGGTTTTTAAGGGATTTAAGAACCCCTTTCGGGGGCATTAAATTGAGTGGTATTGGGCGTGAAGGAGGATTGCATTCAATTAATTTCTATAGTGAATTAAAAAATATTTGCATTAAAATGTAGTTATCTATCATTTTTAAAAATAAAAAAAGAAGACTAATAAATAATGTCTTCTTTTTTTGTATTATTTTGTTTCAAAAACTTATTACATCTTTTTTCTTTTAACATCAGATGGAAATTTTATTGTACAATAATTTCCATTCTCAATTTCATCTTTTACTTCATCAACTGATAATCTCAAATTTTGATTAGAGGAAAATATTTGAGCATCTGATTTCATAGCAAATAGCCTTTTATCATTCAATGATTTGAAGTCTGAATATTTAACAGTAATTTCTTTATTTTTAAGATCTGAATATCTAGTATAGTTTTGAAGCGAATTTTGATTTTGTAAAATTGTATACTCTTCCTTTGGAATTAAAGTGGTTTTAAAGCACAGGCTATCTTTAAATTCTTGAACTGTAAAATTCCCGATAACTGGTTGTTTTGAAAGCTCACCTCTTAACAATGAAACTATATCATAATAATCCATATCTATTTGAATAAGTTTTTTGAATGTTTCCTTGTTTGGTGTTCCCTCAATTACCTCATCTTGCCTAGCATTGTAAAAAATGAAATGGTCTGGTGTGGCAGATAAAGCACCAACAGATATTCCAAAGGGTCCAGTTAAAATTAATTTCAATGAATCTTTTCTTTTAATAACTGCTTCAAATGAAATTCCTATTGGAATACCTGTAACCCTCATTGAACCTTCTATAGAAAGATTTGGTGTAATATCGGTTAATGTGAACAATTTTTCAATTGCAATATCATTAATACTTTTTTGTGAACTAGTTTTTACTTGAGATCCACTATTTAATGTATCTTTCACAATTGGTTTTTGAGGAATTTTACTACTTGTTGAACAAGCTGAAATTATTACTAATAATAATAGTAAAAAATGAAATTTTAGTTTATTCATAGTTAATTTTATATTAAATATAATTTTATTACAAAATGTAAAACATATAATTACTTACATATTACAAAAAACATTCTCAGTTATTGATTGGAGTTTTAACTTGAACTTCCACTGTTCTACAATAGAATCTTCCTTCTGGTAAATCATTTGGATATAATGTTAAAGTTTCACCTGCACCAGTTACTTTATTTATTGGAGTGTTTAAAGCTTTTGAAGTTGCATTAGCCCTTTTTATTGAAAGCTCTGAATTGTGCACATCATCTCCTAATCTATCTGTATATCCTGTGATATCAACTTCTGAATTTTGTTTAATGCTTCTTTTAATCATTTCAACAATTTTCAAACTTGCTTGCTTTAATTCAGGTCTATCAAACTCAAAAGTGATTAATCTATAATTCTCAATAACCATATCTCCTATTCTATTTTCTTTTTTCTTTTGAATTGAAAGTTGATTTACAGGAATTTGAACAGTGTCAGTTACACTTCTTAGTAATGAATCAGTTAATGTAATTGTTGCATAAACAGGTTTGTTTGAGTTTAATTCCATTCGTCCATCCTTTATTACATCCCATTCTAAATTACTATAGGATTTTGGATCAGTAAAATCTTGTAGTAACATTTGACCCTGATTAATTTGAGTTTGTAAATTTCTTACACCTGCTGGGGCGTTAATCTCAGGTACTAATTTGATTGATTTTGGTTCAACAGTTTTTATAGTATCTATCAATATAACTGGATCTAAAATTGCTTCCATATTTGAATACAACTCAACTCTTCGATTCTCTGAAATACCGTCTATATCATTGATATTTGAAGGTGTTTCAGGTAAATTTCTAGATGAAATACTAATTCTAATTGGATCAATTGAGAAAACTTCAGTTAAATATTTTTTAACATTTTCAGCTCTAGACTTTGATAATGAAGTATTATTGAGCTCCCAACTTTCATTTGAATTAGTTCCAACTAATTTTAAAGTTGCAGTTGAATTATCTCGCATTCTTTTACCAACAATGTTCAAAATGTTATGGTAAACATCAAGTGTTTTTTCTGCAAAAAGTGATTTCTCTAAAAATTTATTTGCTGAATCATTATTTAATGTAACATATCTTTCTGGCAACACAAATGAACTTTGATCAAAGAATACATAATTCAAAAGTGGATGTATTTGAGTGTTTATAAATTCTTCAACTTTAACCACAGGATTTTCTTTTTCTTGTCCGTTATTATCTATTCCAATAATTTTTAATTTAACTGCAATAGGTGGTAATGGTGGCTTTGGTTGCAATGGAGGTGGTTCAGGTGGTGGTAATAACCATTTTACTGCAATTCCTGCTCTAACTTGGCTTGCACTCCAATTTTTATCTGGTCTTAAATTATTTAGAGCAATTGATGTATAAAATTCAGGTACAAGTAGCAATCTTTTAGTTAAATTTAAAGGCAATTCATAATCACCATTCAATACAAATGCTGTTCTATTAGAAGTTTCACTCATTGGTCCACTTGTTTTATTCCTAACCTTAGTATGAGTTCCATCATCATTAACAAACGAACCACTCTCAGGAGAAAGCAAGTATTCTTCTTGTTCATAATTAGCAATTGGCATAAAACCAAATTCCAATCCAGCTCTTAAATTCATAGCTTTTAAAACACTATAACCACATGTAAAATCCATTGAAATAATTCCTAAATTAGATTTGAATCTGTATTCAGTAATAGCAGAAACAGTATCACTTTTATCGGGAACGCTTACAGGACCAATATTAGCTTTGGTAGTCATTGAAGCATCTAATTGATAATAATTCAATCTTGCCATAAACCTAAATTTATTTAAAGGTATTTCAAACAATCCGCCAAAAGCAAACCCAATTCCACTACCATTCTCATATCCTAAATTATCAAAGTCGATACAAGTATTTGCCTCTGGAATACCCCTAAATAATTTAGCATAATGCATATTTAAGCCAATATGAGCATATAAGCCATATCGCATTTGAACTCTTTCCAAATCACTAAAATCGTTACCATACCTTATAGTGTCTTGTACTTGAGCTTTTAAATTTTGTGATATTGATAGAACTATTAATGTAATTAAATAGATTAATAATTTAACTTTCATTTTTTTAATACTTTTAAACTGATTATAAATAATTTTCTAGATTCTAACTTTTACTAAACCATTTGTTACTAACATTTACTCAATATTATTATTCTATTATCAATTATAAAGTTAATTTATATATAAAAGTTAACATCACAATTTACGCAATTAAGATTTGATGAAAAATTCAAATTTAATTTAGAAATTTTATTTATTAATTTAGATTTGTAATTCATTATAATAATATGTCGGATAGAAAAACAATTTTAATTACTGGATGTGCTGGATTCATTGGTTCTAACTTAGCCGAGAAGTTGATTTCTAATGGTAATTACATTATTGGAATAGATAACTTTGATTCATACTATTCAAGAGAAATTAAAGAAAAAAATATTTCCCAATTAGTTTCATCATCTAATTTTAAAATAATTGAAGATGATATTAGGAATCAAAAAGTAATGGAAAACTTAATCTCTGAATCTGATATTATAATTCATCTTGCTGCCAGAGCTGGTGTACGTCCTTCTATTGAAAATCCAATGTTGTACCAATCTGTTAACATTGAAGGTACAAATGTTATTCTTGAGGCAATGAGAAAGTTAAACAAAAAAAAATTGATTTTTGCTAGTTCATCCTCGGTTTATGGAAACAATAAAAGTATTCCTTTTTCAGAAAAAGATAGTGTAGATTTTCCTATAAGTCCTTATGCAGCAACTAAAAAATCTGGTGAGTTATTATGTTATACTTACCATCATTTATTTGGAATTGATGTTGCATGTTTAAGATTTTTTACTGTTTATGGTCCTAGACAAAGACCCGAAATGGCAATTCATTTGTTTACAGATTTAATTGAAAAAGTGTTGGAAATTAAAATGTTTGGTGATGGATCAACTGCTAGAGATTATACTTATATAGATGATATTATTCAAGGAATTGAATGTGTGATTGAGAATTTAAAAGGTTACAACATTTACAACTTTGGTGAAAATCAAACCACTACATTAAAAGAGTTAATTAATATCATATCAAAAAAACTAGGAAAAAATCCAATAATAAAAACAATGCCATCACAACCTGGTGATGTTGAGAATACTTTTGCTGATATTTCAAAAGCTAAAACAATTGGATATAACCCTCAGACTAAGATAAATGAAGGTATTGATAAATTTGTAAAATGGTATAAAGAAAATTCAATTTGATAATTTTAATTTTAAATTTTAATTTTATGTTTGTTTTGCTAATTTTAAACATTATAAATTTCAAATAAAAATAAATATTCAACAAAATATTATGTCTTTAAATAAAAAGAATTGCGTTGCTTGTTCAGGTGAAATTCCTCCTCTAAATCAAATAGAAATTTTAGAATTTTTGAAAGAATTAGATCCTTCATGGGAATGTATTAATAATCATCATTTAGAGATAAATTTCAAGTTAAAAGATTTTGTTACAGCATTGGAAATGACAAACAAGATAGGAATGTTAGCTGAGGAAGAAAACCATCATCCTGATTTACATTTAAGTTGGGGAAAAGTTAAGGTTGTAATTTTTACTCATAAAATAAATGGCCTCACTGAAAATGATTTTATTTTGGCTTCTAAAATTGATATGTTAAATAAATAATTAAAATAAATTGATTGAAGCTAAATCTTCATACATACATAAAAAATTTTGGACTTGGATTTTTTCAAGGATTCTAAAAAAGAGATTTAATAAATTTACTAGGATTGGTATAAATAATCTTAATGAATGGGAAAATAAAATTAATAAATCTACCCCTTTAATCTTAGCTGGAAATCATAGTTCTTGGTATGATGCTGTTTTGCCAGTAGTAATTTCTTTTTCAGATTACAAATTTGATGCTTATGCAATGATGGAAGATTTGCAGATTATAAAGTACAAATTCTTCTCTAAAATAGGTTGTTTTTCTATCAATCTTAAAAACTCAAAATCAGCTGCAATTTCATTAAGGTACACAATAAATCTACTAAATAATAAAAAAAGAGTATTATGGATTTATCCTCAAGGGAAAATTGTTAATCAAGAAATTAGACCAATAGTATGCTCAAAAGGAATTTCTCAAATAATTTCATCTTTAGAAAAATCTATATTTATTCCATTTGCAATTAGAATTGATTATAATGAAAATGAGTACCCTGACATAATCATCAAATTTGGCAATCCAATTTTTTTCAATAAATCGGATAACTTTACTAAAGATAAAATAATGGATATAATTTCAGAATCTATCAATTTAGAATCTGACAAATTAAAATCTATTGTACTTTTTGAAAACAACAAGTAACAAAAATATTTTTAGATATAAAAAAAATCGTCTGAACAATAATTCAATGACGATTTAAAATTAATTACTTAATAAAACTATTTATTTAATTCATCTTGTTTAATCAAATCTGACAGAGGAAAAACAGTACCTGGTTTTGGATAATTTTTTGGTTGATCTTCTTCAGTAAATCCAATTTTAGTCATTGATTGAATTACATTCCATTCACCAGCTCTTCTTTTCAATACTTTTTTAACTGATATATAAACATCTTGAGCAGTCAAGCCAAAAGCTGTCATTAATTCAACTGAATTTCCAGAACCTCCAAAAGTATCAGTAACACCAACAAACTCCATAGGTACAGGACAATTTTTAACAACTACTTGAGCAACTGCAGAACCCATTCCACCCATAATTTGGTGTTCTTCAGCTGTTACAATTGCCCCGCATTCTCTTGCAGCTAAAGTAATTGATTCAGTATCTATAGGCTTTACGGTGTGTAAATTAATAACTCTAGCATTTATTCCATCTTCTTTTGCTAATCGTTCTGAGGCTACTAATGCTTCCCAAACCATCCATCCGTTTGCAATTATTGCAACATCATTTCCCTCTCTAAAGGTTTCTGCTTTCCCTATAGCGAATGGAGTATCCTCTCTTGTTATCATAGGTACAGATTCTCTACCAAAACGTATGTAAGCAGGACCAACCATTTCTCCCATAGCAATTGTAGCTTTTTTAGCTTCTTCATAATCACAAGGAACAATAAGAGTCATATGTGGAAGAGACCTTAGCAAGGAAACATCCTCAAGAATTTGATGAGTTGCTCCATCTGGTCCTACAGAAATACCACTATGACCACCACCAATTTTTACGTTTGCTTCATTATAACAAACAGAAATTCTTAATTGATCAGCATTTCTTAAAGCACAAAATGCACCATAGCTAGCAAAGAATGGTACTTTACCCGATAATGCTAAACCTGCTGCAATAGTTGTAGCATTTTGTTCTGCAATACCAATTGAGAAAAATCTATCTGGAAATTTTTGTTGGAAAAAACTTGTTAAAACTGATCCTGTTATGTCTCCTCCTAAAACAACAATTCTTTCATCACGTTCCCCTAAAGTTACTAACCCTTCGCCAAATCCAAAGCGTGTAGCTTTTGCACCGTATTGTTCGAACTTCATTTGATTAATATTAAAAATAAATTTGATTTTAATTTATGCGAAAATAACTTAATTGAATTAATGGATTAAAAAAACAATTGAATTTATTTTTTCTATTCCAAAATTATTTAACTTTGTTGAAATTAAATTTATATGAATGAAAATTTTGTAATTGTAGAACGTTACACCAATCCAATTTCTGCTCAACTTGCTTGTGGTAGGCTAAAGGCTGAAGGTTTATTCGCAATTTTAGATGATTTATATACAATTGGAGCAAATCCTTTATACTCACAAGCGATTGGTGGAATTAAACTTAAAGTTCCTGAAGATGAATATGAACGTGCTAAGGAAATTTTAAACCAAAATTTTAGTGAAGATTTTGATATTGAAAATAATTAACAACTTATTAAATATTTGTTCCACTAATTTCTCTAATCAAAGAAACTGCTCTACCTTCAATTTTAAAATCTTCTATATTTGATATTGCAATTGTTGGGAAATTGTTATTTGATGATTCTAATAAAACCCTATCAGCAATTTGAAAAAATTTTCTAATGTATAATTCCCCATTGTAGAAACCTGCAACTAATTCCCCGTTTCTTACATAATTCATTTTTCTAAATACTAATTTGTCACCAATCTTTATTCCAGCTCCTGACATTTCATCACTTTTAACTTCGATCAAAAATGAGCCTTCCGTACCAGTAACAACTTCATCAACTGAATAATAACCATTTGTATTTTCTTTACTTGTTATATCATTTTTGTTTTTAATGTAAGCTATAATTGGAACATTTACAGCCACTGGATAATCTTTTAACTTGATTCCTCTACTTTTCCCACCTCGTAATAAACTTATCTTACCCTTTTTCTCTAATGCTAATAAGTGCTTCTTTACTGCATTTTGAAAAATATTAAAATGACTTCCTATTTCACGTTCAGTTGGAGGGTGTTGGTTGTTACGTAAATATTGCTCAATAAATAACAATATTGATAATTGCCTTGAAGTAATTTCTTTCACTTAATTTTTACTATTTGGATTGAATATTTAAAATTTTATTTTAGTCGTCATCTTTCTCGAGTCGGATCATTTTAATTGAAATTTTAGAATTTACATCCTTAACCAAACTATAAGAATTTTTATCGAATTCAATTCTAGTTGTACTTACATTTTTAGTTTTAAAATAATTTCTAATCATCAAACATCTATCACTTACAAGTTGTTTTATTTGATCTTCATTCATTGTAGGTTTTTGAACTTCTTCCACCTTAACAATTGGTGTAGCTTGTAAGTTAGTTATTGAATCAGTTTTAACTTTTTTATCTTTATTTGTTTTTACTTTCTTTTTTATAGATGAATTTAAAATTTGTGGTGTTGAAATAACTTCTCCAGTTTTTACAGTATTGTTTGTTACTGCTATTTCGTCAGCCCAAACCCCAAAAGCTAAGACAATAGCTTTTTCACGATTCATTAAACCAACAACAGAATCAATTGGAACTGTATTTATAATTTCCGAACTTCCAGGTTTAAATATTTTACCTTCAAACAAAATCATTCCTATCGGTATCATATTTACTTTAAAGTCTTGGACTAAATCTTCATAGACCCCTCTAGCAGCTTCAAACATAAATTCTTTTT
Organism: Chlorobiota bacterium; assembly: GCA_016700335.1. Classification (NCBI taxonomy): domain Bacteria; kingdom Pseudomonadati; phylum Chlorobiota; species Chlorobiota bacterium. The sequence goes on from CP065014.1 coordinate 2,214,218, forward strand.
TATAAATATATGGCGAAGTAATTCTTACTAAATATTTTTTAGCAGAATGCATTAAAATTGAGTACTCACCAGATTCATTATTTATTCTTCCTGAAAAATCTGCTTGTAATGGGTCTGAATTGAATACTTCAATTAATCCATCACGAAACACTTTTCCTGTTGTAGAATCAGTAATTTTACCTTGATACAATTTTTGGTCAACATCACTACTCTGTCCATAAACAGTAAATGCAATAGAAAACAAAAAAATAAATGAAATTATTTTCATAGTCAATAATTATTATTGATAAAGATTATTTTAATTAAGTTCAAATATAAAGTAAAATTTAAATATTTAATTGATTTAGAATTTATGAAATTCCTATTCATTCAAAGATTAAAATATATTTATTCCAATTTTTCAACCAATTAAATATAATGTAAAATATAATTATCTTCTGCAAGTATTTATAATTGAAATCATATTATATTTAAAATGAACTTGTCGCAACAAAAAGTTTGTTTAATTTCGAGCAGTTTATTGATACAAAATAATACAAATTTCAGAATAATAATTATGTTAAGAGCAGTAATAGTAGATGACGAAAACAGTGGTGTTGAATCACTAAAACGTTTATTGAAAAAGAACTGTCAGGATATAGAGGTAATTTCAACAGCTGGTTCAGTTGAAGAGGGTATATCTGCTATAGAAGAAAATAATCCAGATGTTTTATTTTTAGATATCGAACTTCCAGATGGAAGTGGCTTCGATATTCTTGAAGTTATTGAACAAAAGAATATGTCAGTAATTTTTACTACTGCTCATAATCAATATGCAATTCGTGCAATTAAATTCGCCGCTTTAGATTATTTAATGAAACCTTTAAATAGTGAAGAGTTAATAATTGCTGTTAAAAAACTAAATGATCATCATTCCAAAAATGATAACAGAAAAGAACATATAAAATTGCTTCAAAATAATATTAGAAATTCTCAAGGAGAAAATTTTGGTAAAATTGCTTTACCTTCAACTGAAGGGTTTATGTTTATTGAAGTTGAAAATATTATTAGATGTGAAGCTCAAAGCAATTATACTATGTTTTATTTTGTTGGTGGTGAGAAAAATCTAGTTTCTAAAACTCTTGGTGAATTTGAGGATTTGTTGTTAGGTTGTAATTTTCTTCGAGTTCATAATTCACACCTTATTAACATGAAACATGCAAAAAAATATGTTAGAGGCAAAGGTGGTTTTGTTGTAATGACAGATGGATCTATGGTTGAAGTTTCTGTAAGAAAGAAAGAAGCTTTTATTCAACAATTATCAAAAGTTTAAATTTTAGTAAACTGACTTTACACTTACATTATTATTTTGCTCAATAACTCATTTAGTTAGTTTAGTTTAATTAAATATTTCGATATTTACAAAAACATATAAATACAAACTATGTAAATGGATTATTCTTTTCCCAAAGATTTTACTACAAAATTAAATGTAGTTATTATTGATGATGAATCTTCTGCTAGAAATGTTTTATCAAATTTATTGATCAAGAACTTTCAATTTATTGAAATTGTTACAATTGCAGTAAATTGCCAATCAGGAATTGATTCTATTATAAAATATAATCCAGAATTAGTATTCCTCGATATTGAAATGCCAGATGGCACTGGCTTTGATGTTTTAAACAAAACAAAATTCTTGAAATTTGATACTATTTTAACTACTGCCTACGAACAATATTCAAATCTTATTCATGATTATTCAATCATAGATTATTTACTAAAACCTATAATAGTTTCCGAACTAAGAAGTTCAATTCAAAAAGTTTTTACTAAAAGACTTGTTTAAATGTTTGCAATTTAAATAAAATATTATTTCATATTCATTAGAATCTGGTTCGTATTGTTTAGCCTTCCTTATTTAAATTAATTAAATAATTATCTTAGGATATTTCAATTTTAGAAATTCAAATTTTACATTAATATATTTTTATTATTATTAATACTAAAATATTTATTTTAAACATAAGTTATTCTAGTATTAATTTTTATGAAAAGAATATACATTATCATTGGGATTATTATTGTTCTAGTTTCAACAATTCTAATTTACAAATATTTCATAAGGCAACATGTTGAAGTAATATCACCAACAAGAAAAGAAGCCTTAAGTGCTTTGTATGCTACAGGAGTTGTGCATGCTGAAAACAAGGTCAATTTAAGGACCGAAGTTGCTGGTAAAGTAAAAATAATAAATGCAAGAATTGGGGAAGAAGTATGGGAGAATTCAGTAGTTATTGAATTAGATGCTGTAGCTCAAGCTGAAGCTGTAAAAGAGCAGTTAGGTGTTGTTCAAGAATCTTCTGCTAGTTTAAATGAAGCAAAAGCAAATTATTCAAAAGAACTTCAGTTGTTTAATTCAGATTCTTCAGATACTTCAAATCCTTCTAAAGTTAAAAATTTAAATGATGCTAAAATTAGGCTTGATAGAACAAACGCCTTAGCTAAAACTCTTCAAACATCACTTCAGAATAGAAAACGTGAAACTGGGAAAGGTAAAATAATTTCACCTATTTCAGGTATTATTACAAATCTTAAAACTACTATTGGAGAAGTACTACCTCAAAATTATGATGTAGCAACTATTATTGATCCTTTATCATTTAAAGTTTATGCAAATATTGATGAGTTAGATATTACGCGAATTCAACCTGGTCAAGAAGCAATACTACAGTTTGATGCAATGCCCTTAATGCGCTTCAGAGCTAGGATTGACAGGATTGTACCTCAAATAGATGAAAGATTTAAAACAATTACAGCAATATTAACTTTAATTGATAATGTTCCAAATATCTCTGAGGGAATGACTTCAACTTTAAATATTATTGAAGAAAGAAAAACAGATGCACTTGTATTACCAAGTACTTCTTTGGTAAATGAAGTAAATAAAGAAGCCTATGTTTTTATTGTTAAATACAATAAACAAATTGAAAAAAGAAAAATTAGAATTGGTATTAGAGGTGAAAATTATGTAGAGGTTATATATGGAATTAAGGAAAATGAAATGGTTGTTTTAAACTCGAATGAAAATTTAGTTGATGGTGATTATGTAGATGTTCATTCATTAAATGTTAAATAAGAATTGGAACTAAATCAAAAATATAACGTTCAAATATTATTACTAATTTTACTTTTTGTTTTTTATTTAACTGGTTGTGATTTATTCTCAACAAGACCTGCAGAGCCACCTTCAGGCAAATCTTCTGATTTTGAACAACCTCTAAATCCAACAATCGTACTCAAAAATATTCAAAGTTCTTTTATTTATGCAAATGCCTCCGATAATAAAAGATGTTTTAGTTCTGGGAATGATAATTTACCTCCATACATTTTTTATCCCTCATCTCAAGGGTTTGCGGCCTCTCCTGGAAAATTTTCTAATTGGGGGATTGAACAAGAAGAAGCATATTTAAAAAATGTGTTTTCACAATTACAACTTAATGGTGTTTGTTCAATTACTTTTTCACCTGATGAAGTTAATGAAATATCTGTTGGAGATTCAGTTTTATTTACTACAAGTTATCAAATTAAAATACCTCATACTAGATCTGATGCAGAAAGAGAATCAAGTGGAATTGCTCAATTTGTTTTTAAAAGATCAGCTAGAAATGAATGGATGATTACTTCATTCAGAGATTTTTCTCAAGTTGATAAAACTAGTTGGTCTTTGATAAAAGCAAGATTTATAGATTTTTAATTTTTTTTATTGTTTGGTTACTTTTCGAATCTGAAATTTCATTAAAACATTTTCCTCCTCTTGAAAAAAAAAGGATTTTTATTACTTGTAATTTTACAATTTGTCTTTTGTAAAATTGATTTATTATCTCAAGATACTGTAAGCAAATTTATCTCTGATGACTTTTTACTTTCACCAGAAAGTTTTAAACCATTTGATTTTAAATATTCAATTGGTCTTAACTTAACAATTTTACCACTAGAAATTGTAGAGGAAGAAATTAGACAATCCCCTATGCTAGATTTTCAAGCAAGATATGGACTACCCTTTGGATTTTCTATAAAAGCTCAACTTGCCACTAACTACTTAACTTATTTAGGAGCATTGAGTGTTCTGTATTCACTTGATATTGGGCAATTCGGATTAGGTTTTCAGGACAAACAGACTTACTGGAGGGGCTTCTCATCAATTATTGGATTTGATGTATTAGCAGACGGCTGGATGAATTTTCCTTCATTATCCTTAGGGTTTCGTACTTCAAATGTTAGACTATCTCTTTTAGCAGATTTACAATTCTTAACTTATCAACGAACAATTGTTGGTGAAACTCTTGCAAAGTCTTCTAGAAATCAATTAAATGGTTTTGGCATTGGAGCAACCATTGAACAACCTTTCTGGAAAAATACTGATGTTGTTTTAGGAATGAAAATTAATTATCAAAAATCTTCTTATCAGTCATGGCTTGCTTTTACAACTTTTGAGAAATTTTTTGCTTATCCTGAATTTACATTTGCCTTTATATTTTAAAAATTTTATTTTAATGTTCTATGAAAAAATTTATTAAAAGTATATTTAATATTTTTGTTTTAACTTTTCTTTACTCCTTAATTTCATGTTCAAATTCTCTTGAATATGATACTTTAGGTTCTAATTATAAAAATATACTAGATTCAACAGAACATTTAAAAAATTCGACTAAAAAACTAATTGAAGGGGTCTATTCTGTAACCAAAGGGAATATACAAATTGGAGATAATGTTGTTATTAAAATAGACGAAAAATACTTATCAGTTTTTAGTGGTAAGAATGAAGCTTTTATGATAACATTAGGTGGAGTTGATAAGGATACAAATTTTTCTTTTGAAGGATATTGGAGATATGCTCAAACTGAACAAAGAGGGAAAGTAAATTTTAGTATAGCAAAAAATGATGGTGCTTTAAGTATCTTAAATGGCTTAAAACCGAACAAAATTATTATTAAAGGTAGAATTGATGGAAATAATTTAGTTCCTACTTCAGACTTAGAGTTAACTTATTTACGACCACTTTACATTAGTAAAGATAATTTTTACATAGTTGGTCATAGAGGAGGTGGAAGAAATTCCGACCTTCATCCATTTAGTGAAAACAGTATTCAAATGATAAACTTTGCATCTGCTTTAGGTGCAAATGGTGTTGAGATTGACATTAGATTAACTAAAGATAAAGTTCCAGTTCTGTATCATGATGAAAATATTAATCAACGATTAACTAAAAGCCCTTTATTAGTTGGTCCGATTTCAAATTATACATACGATCAATTATTGAAATTTGGTCAACTTGTACGAGGTGAAGAAATTCCAACTTTAGAACAAGTACTTAAATTTATCGTATCAAAACAAAGTATCAATTTTGTTTGGTTAGATGTTAAAATTCCTGAAGAAGTTGATACTGTAATAGCTTTACAAAAAAGGTTTCAAGATTCTGCAAATAAGATTGGAAGAAAATTAGTAATACTTTTTGGGTTGCCAGATGAAGACGTTTACTTCACTTATTCTAATAATAAATTTAGAGGTTCATTATCTAATTCTGTTTGTGAACTTGACCTTGATAAGGTAGAGCAAATTAATTCTTATGCATGGGCACCAAGGTGGACTTTAGGTACTTTAAATACTGAAGTAGAACAAGTTCATTCCAAAAATAGAAAAGCAATTGTTTGGACTTTAGATCAAACAGATTTTATTGTCAAATTTTTAAAAGGAGGTAATTTTGATGGTATACTTACAAATTATCCTATGACTGTAGCTTATAACTATTATACTAAGATTAACCAATAATGAGTTTTAGAATTTTATTTTTATGGATTACATTTATTTCAATATTTAGTATTGGGAAATTGCAATCTCAAGAAAAATTTAGTAGATATAGGTTAGATTTATTCTTATCTGGTGGAGTATCTTTTTATGGGAGTAAAGATTCATTGTTTAATTCTAATTCTAAATATGATATTGTTCCAATTGGATTAGGTACTTCAATAAAAGTAATGTGGCAACCTGATAATCTTTTAAATTTTGGATTTGAATCAGGGTTTGTTAGAGCCTTATCATCCACTACTAAGGACTCACTAGGAAAAGTTAATGATCTTGTTAATGGTTATCAAGATATTATTCCAATTTTATTGGTGTTTGGTATGAGGTTTAACTGGATTGATATTTCTTCGGGAATTGGATATTATTATTTAAGTTCAAAAATTTATAACAATAAAACTCTAATAGCAATTAGTGATGAATATGATATGGGTTTCATGTTCTCTATTGCTGGTGAATATGATATAACCCCTGAATTTGCAATTGGGGGAGAAGCAAAAATTTATAGTATTTGGGAAAGGCAGTTTTATACTTTTGTCCCACAAATTAGATTAAGATACTCACCACTTATTTGGTGATTTAATTTTGTTAAAATTATCAATATTGATTTCTTTTACTAATTAAATTTATTTTGAAATTCAATTCTGTTTTTATACATTCTTTGTTTCATTTCTTCTTCAGTTTCTAAAACAATTTCACTAATTTCAGAAAATAACTTTTTATACAATTCTATTTTAGTATTAATCTCAAAGAACCATTCAATAATATTATGTTTTATGAGATTGATTGAATCGTATTCTCTAAAATTATTACTCAAATTATTTTCATTTTCAAACCATTCTAATGGCATTTCATCAATAATTTCTTTCATATTAATTTTAGAAATTTTTTTCAACAATTCTAATAATTTCAATGAGTTTAGCTCAGATTTATAAAATGGATTTCTTCTGAGTTCTTCTAGTACTTTTTTGTTATCGAAAAACTCTTTACTTTCTATTAAATTATTTATCAAAAAGCAAGCTTCAAAATCACATGAATAAATTTCATTTTTTACTTTAAATAAATTTAAATTTGTTAAGTTTCTGTCTATGTTTAATACTATTAAATCAAACATAAAAAGTTGATTTTTTTGGAAACAACTAAGTTGATTTATAGATTCTTTAGTAATATTTTTTGTAGAATTATGAAACTTATATGCAATATTAATACCATAACTTTTTTCAATTAATACAATAACTTCATCTAATATTTGTTCAATAATTACTTCGTTGTCTATAAAAATAAGTTCCGGTTTATCAATATTAATTCCACATTCAAATGCTAAATTTGAAACTATCCATTCACTAATAACTCCATGCTTACCACTGAATCCACTTTTTAGTTTTACAAAATATTTTCCATTTTGATTTTCAATTATAATAGGTGTTGATGAGCTATTTTTAATATATCCAATAACTTTTCCATTTCTTAACATCTAGGATAATTCTTTAAAATAAAAAATGATAAATTAAACTTCAACTTTAAAACTAAAAATGAACTTATGAACCACTTTTCTTAGATAAATAAAATCTATAGCCAAACAGTAAAACAACAGCACCAATAATAGATGTTATCAACCCTGCTTTCTCTCCAGGAGCATCATACCATCCTATGGCTTTGCCAATGAATGTCATAAACAAAGAACCTGCAACTCCAAGCACAATAGTCATTAGAATTCCACCACCGTCTTTGCCTGGCATAATTAACTTTGCTAAAGCACCTGCAATTCCTCCAATAATAATTGAATAAATAATACCCATTTTAATAAATAAATGTTAGTTGAAAAAAATATAATATCAAAAGCAAATCAAATTTAAACAAAATGTACCAAACAATTTTTAAAGATGTGCTTCATACCAATTACTACCAAAACCTGTATCCACAATAATTGGTACTTCACCAAGTGAAAAAGCATTTTCCATTTTATCTTTAACAAAATTTGACAAGCTTTCTGATTCACTAATTGGAACTTCAAAAATAAGTTCATCATGAACTTGTAATAGCATATTAGCATTCGGAAATGCTTCTGGCAAATTGAAATGTAAGTCTATCATAGCCTTTCTTATTATATCACTAGCAGTTCCTTGAATTGGCATATTAATTGCTGCTCTTTCATCTGCAGCCCTTGAAGCAGCATTTCTTGCATTTATATTATCATATTTTCTTCTCCTTCCAGACAAAGTTTCAACATATCCTTTTGTCCTTGCAGATTCTACTGTATCAGTCATATATTTATGCACTCCAGGGAATTTATCAAAATATGATTTAATAATTTCACTAGCTTCTGACCTTGGTATCTTAAGCCTTCTACCCAATCCAAATGCACCAATACCATACATAATTCCAAAATTTACTTCCTTTGCTTTTCGTCTCATATTTGGTGTTACTTCTTCTTTAGATACACCAAAAACTTTCATTGCAGTTGCAGAGTGAATATCTTCACCATTTTTAAAAGCAGTAACCATTGCCTCATCACCGCATACATGAGCCATTATTCTTAATTCAATCTGTGAATAATCAGCCGATACTAAAACAGCATTTGGTATTCCAGGTATAAAGGCTTTTCTGATTTCCTGACCAAGTTTACTTCTTATTGGAATATTTTGTAAGTTTGGATTATTAGAAGACAATCTTCCAGTTGAGACCAAAGCTTGATTATAACTTGTGTGTAGCCTTCCAGTTCTATTGTTTATTAATTCTGGTAGTGCATCAACATATGTATTTTTTAACTTTACTGCCTGACGATATTCCAAAATTTTTTCTGGTAATGGATGAATTTCAGATAATTCTTCAAGTACAAATTGATCTGTACTATATCCAGTTTTATTTTTTTTATTTACTGGTAATTTTAAATCTTCAAATAATACTTCAGCAAGTTGTTTTGGTGAGCTTATTGTGAATGGTCTTCCTGCGATATCGTGAATTTCTGACTCTAAATTTTTTGCAGTTTTTTCTAACAATTCTGAAATTTCACTTAAAGCTGATGTATCAATTTTAATTCCAATACTCTCCATTTTAGTAAGAACTTGTACTAAAGGGAAATCATAAGTTTCTGCGAGTGTATATAAACTTTCTTTTTTAAGTTCAGGAAGTAATACATTAAAAAGTTGTAAAGTAATATCAGCATCTTCACATGAATATTCTGATACAATATCTAAATCCACTTCTTTCATACTTCTCTCTCCTTTAATTCCAATTAAATCACTAATAGGTATTGGTTGATAATATAAATATTTAGTTGACATAGTATCCATTTTAATACCTTGTGTAGAATCTAAAATATATCCTGCAATCATTGTATCAAAAAATAATGAACTAACTTCTATACCATATCTTTTTAAAAGTAGCATATCAAACTTTGCATTATGAGCAATTTTTTTAATGTTATCATTTTCAAAAACAGGTTTAAGTTTTTCTATAACAGTTTCTAATTGAAGCCCATCACTAAACTTAGACTCTTCCTTTGCAAAAAGAGTACCAGCTCCTGAAGTTATAATTGTAAATTCTAAAGCAATTGGAATATAAAAACCTTCACCAACTTTTGTTGAAAAAGCAATACCAATTACATTCATATTATTTTTATCTAATGAATCAGTTTCCGTATCGAAACATAAATATTCTGACTTTTGTAAGTAATCAACTAATTCATCAATTTCAGATGAAGTTTTAATTGTTTTATAGGTATGTTGAGTATCATTAATAGATCTATTAATTTTTGGAGTTGAAGATATTTCAGTTTGAGTTTGATCAATTGAGTGTGAATCTGAAGAAAGGTTTTTTAATATTTCAATAACATCTGGGTACTTAGTAGCTAACCTTGAGATTAAAGAATTAAAACCTAATCTTTTGAATATTGGAATCAGTTTAGGAAGGTTAGGTTCATTAGTTTTTAAATCTTCAATTGTTTCATTTAATGTAACATCAATTTTAATTGTTACAAGCTCCTTACTCAAAAAAGCCATATCACGATTAATGATAAGTTTTTCTTTTAGCGATTTTTTTGTAATCTCTTCTATATTTTCATAAACATTTTCAAGGGAACCATATTGCTGAATTAAAGGTATCGCTGTCTTTTCACCAACTCCTTTAACACCTGGTATGTTATCTGAAGCATCACCAATTAAAGCTAAAACATCAATCACTTTGTCGGGGGTAACACCAAATTTTTTCTCTACTTCGTTGTAAGAAATTATCTCAACATCACTTCCCAGTTTACCTAATTTATAGATAGAAATACTTTCTTCAACTAACTGCATGAAATCTTTATCCTGAGTAACGCAATAAACTATATGTCCTTCTTTTGCAGCTATTTTAGCTAATGTACCAGCAATATCATCTGCTTCAACACCAGGCTTCACAATTGAAACAATATTTAATGATTCAAGAATTTGTTTAGTTCTTTCAAGTTGAGGAATCATTTCAGAGGGAAATTCAATTCTATTTGCTTTATAAGCCTCGTATTGATGATGCCTGAAAGTGGCTTCAGCACTATCCCAAGCCACTGTAATTGCATCTGGTTTTTCGGTTTCAAGAATTCTTAAAATTGCTGATATAAAGCCAAATGTTGCACCAGTTGGTTCACCATCTTTAGAAGTTAGTGGCATAGACATCATGGCGTAATAGCTCCTAAAAAGAAGAGCCATCCCATCTATTATAAAAAATTTCATTAGGTATTTTTTTTAAGTATTTAACAATAATAATGTTCTATCGAAGCAAATATAAAACTATATCTAAGAACTATAATTTTTGATAACTGTAATAATTAGAAACTACTTTGATGAAATCATTTTTCTAAAATTTTCAAATTATTCTAACTAATTAAAAACTTTATTCTTTAACAATTTTATAAATTATTCCATCAAAAGAACACAAATATAAATTTTCATAATTATCCTCTCCAAAAGCTGCAATCATCAAATCAGTATCAAGTAGCAAATTAACTGAAACTTTGTTTTCAAAGTTTATTTTAAGCGACCACAATTTTCCGGTTCCATAATCTGCAAATAGATATAAACCGAATAGAGTTTCAATTTCTTTACCATAGTATACCAATCCGCCAGTTACACATACTCCAATTTTGTGAGAGTAGTCCCAAATTGGAGGTATAATATTTTCGATATTACTATTATTTTTTTTATAAACACTTTTCCCCTCCATAATTCTCCAACCATAATTCCCCCCTTTTTCAACTAAGTCAATTTCTTCATATTTTTCCTGCCCAACATCTCCAAGCCATATTTTTTTGGTTTTGAAATCTATATAAAATTTCCAAGGGTTTCTAAACCCTAATGCATAAATTTCTGGTCTTGCTTTTAGTTTATTAATGTATGGATTATCATTTGGAATTGAATAATTTTTTCCTTCAGATTGATTATGAACATCAATTCTGAGCAGTTTGCCAAGTAATGAATTAAAATTTTGAGCATTGTTATTTGGATCACCACCAGAGCCTCCATCGCCAGTTGCAATGTATAAATAATTATCAAATCCAAACCTGATGCAACCACCATTGTGGTTTTTAAAAGGTTGTGAAATTTCTATTATTTTAAATTCACTTTTATAATCAACTTTTTCTTTTTTTAAGTCTAAATTAAACCTTGATACAATAGTTCTTAATGGATTTCTTGCAGTATAGTTTATATAAAAATATCCATTATTATTAAATTTTGGATCTAATGCAAAGCCCAACAAACCTAACTCTCCACCAGATATGACTTTTGTAGAAACATCTAAAAATTTGATTTTATTGTATTTACTATTATTTCTATCAATAGTATAAATCACTCCCCCTTGTTCAACAATAAAAATTCTATTAGTACCATCATTCGTGGTAATAAACTCAATCGGTTTATTAAAAGTAATACCTGGAAATGCATTTATTAGTTTTACATTTTGTGAAAAACTATAATTAATAAAAGTTACATTTAATAAAAGTAAATTAAGAATCAATTTATACATTTGAATCAATATTTATTCAAAAATAATTAATGTACTTGAACACATATATTTTATTATATTTATTTTATATTTCAAAGTTGGCTTGTTCATTTGAGTTTGATAAAATCGATTAATAAGTAAAAATTATTTTGAACTAAACAGATTTTTAATTATTATATTAGAGTTACATAAAACAATTTTAATATTTTACATTGAATAAATTAGAAGGAAGGGTTGCTATTATAACAGGTGCAGCAGTTGGAAATGGTCAAGCATTTTGCCAGAGATTAGCTCAAGAAGGTGCTACAGTAGTTATTGCAGATATTGCAGACGCTGAAGAAGCAATTGAAAAAGTTAAATCAATTGGTGGAAATATTATTGCATTAAGAACTGATGTAACTGATGAAATTCAAACTCAAGAACTTGCGAGAAAAACAATTGAACGCTTTGGCAGAATTGATATACTTGTAAATAATGTTGGTTTGTATCATGAAGAACCGTTTGAATTAATTTCTTACAAAGAATGGAAAAGAATGTTAGAAGTAAATTTAGATGGATTATTTTTAACAACTAAAGCAGTTTTACCACAAATGAAACAACAAGGCTATGGAAGAATTATAGCTTTAAGTAGCGATACAGTTTGGTTAGGTACTCCATATCTAGTTCATTATGTAACTTCTAAAATGGGGGTTATTGGATTTGTTAGATCTTTAGCAAGTGAAGTTGGGAAATATGGTGTTACAGTGAATGCAATTACAGTAGGTTTAACAGCAACTCAAAGACCATCAAATGAAAAACTTGTAGGTTCTATTTTGGAGCATTTACTACCTCAACAAGCAATTCATAGAAGTGATGAACCAGAAGACATTGCGGAAGTAGTTGCATTTTTAGCTTCTGAAGTTTCATCTATTATTACTGGTCAAACCATTAATGTTGATGGAGGAATTGCAAGACATTAAAATAAATTTATACAAGTTATTTAAATACAAATCGCTCTAAGAAATGTTTTTTAATTCAAGAATAAATAATCAAACATAGAAATTTATTAGATGAATAATATTTTTAAATGGAGTATAATTCTATATATAATTACATTTTATTTTTGTTTAAATTTAGAAGCACAAACACCATCCCTTTTTTTTAAAGATGGGAATGCAGTTGTTACTCATTTCTCAGGTGAGAATCTATTACCAAATCCTAATGGTTATGTGTTAAAAATAATCGAAACTAAAAATGCAACATTCCAAAAAAAAGGAGAGAATTGGAGTGCTCCAGCGTTTGATAAACCAAGTTGGAGGGCATCAACTTTAGGTGAAATATTTGGTATTTGTATAGATTCCTCTAAAAATATTTATGTTACATCAACTTCAATTTATGGGAAAGCTCCTCTTGGAATTGGTGGTCCAGGGGCAGTTTATAAAATTGATGCAATAACTGGCGAACCATCTGTATTTGTAAAATTACCAAACAGAATTGATGATAATTGGAAACATTATCCAAACTTAGGGAACATATGTTTTGATATAAAATTAAATAGATTTTATGTTTCAAATTTTGAAGATGGAAAAATATATTGTTTGAATTTTAATGGTTCTATTAATTCAATTTTTGATCCATTTAAATTAGATGATAATCAACCTGGGTTTGCACCCTTAGGTGAAAGAATTTGGGGCTTAGGTGTGAACAATGGAAGACTTTATTATGGTCGCTATATTTCAGATAGAGTTAGGTTTGATTCATTGAATCAAATATGGTCAGTTCAAATTAATTCTCAAGGGTTTGTTTTAAATTCAAATTTTCTTGAATTAATTTTACCAAGTGATGGATATGCTTTTGATGGTAATTTAAACAAGATATTTTTTAACTCACCTCCGTCTGATATAGAATTTTCATTCGATGGAAAATACATGTTAGTTGCAGGAAGAACAATGAGTAATGATATGATTGATAACCAATCTAGTAAAGATCCAGTTACTCAAATTAATCCTTTTGCTCACTTTTCTAATCTACGAGAATTCAATTCTTTATCTGGTTTGTCTAACAGTTGGAATTCTATAAATAGTAAAATTATTCCAATTGGTTATAAATCTGAACTTGAAAGAAGCAATTGTTCAGGTGGGTGCGATTATAGCTTCTTTCCAATTGATAATGGCAATTTTAATGTTCGAGATTCATTTGTTTGGAGTACTGGTGATGCACTTCATTTTACTCCTCTACCTGACCTAATATATGGTTTGCAAGGCACACCAAGAAATGATTATGAAAATGCATTTGTTAATTCAGTGTTAATTGATGTTGATAATGATTTGGTTTCTTACGACAAAGCAATGATAGGAGATGTAGATATTTTTAAACCTAATCCTAATAATGATTGTATTTATTTAAGTAAATATTCTATTAACTTTAATACACAATATTGTTTTGGAAATGACTCTCAAAAACTAGAAATATATAATTGTGGTTCAGACACTTTAAAAATTAATCTTTATATAAAATCTGGTTTATTTTTTAGTCTTGGTCCTGATACTAATTTTACAATAAATATAAATGAAACTAAATACATCAATGTAAACTTTAACCCAAATGCTATAAATATTTATAATGATACTTTAGTTATGGTAACTAATTCTAAAACTAATCCTATAATTAACATTCCATTAAATGGTAAATTATTTGAGAAGAAATTAAACCTTATCTCTTCAAAATCTATATATAACTTTGGAATTTGCGATATAGGAAAATTTATTATTGACAGCGTAAAATTATATAATAAAAATGATTATCCCATAAAGTTAATATATCAAAACACAAATCCAAATTTCATTTTTTCTGAAGGGATTGATACAATTAATATTAAAAAATTTGATTCCCAATTTGTTAAAATAAAATTCATTCCAACATCTTGTTACCAGGATTCTTCAAAAATATTTATTTATAATGTAAACTGTCCTGATACATTAACCATTACTGCTTTTGGTGAAGGTAATTCTTTGAATTCGGTTTTTACAATTGGTACTAATTCTAAGATTATACATGGTGATTATTATAATAATTTATTAATTCCAATCATTTTAACTAGTGACAATATTACTAATGACGAAGTAAAAAAAATAGAAACAACTGTTAAATTTAAATCTAATTTATTATACCCAGAACAATTGATTTCAAAAGATACTCAAAGAATAAAAGTTGTTGAATTAAATAGATTTATTGATGGCGATTATATGAATATTAGGTTTGAGTTGAATATAAAATATTTAAACTTTCAATTAGACTCAACAGGAAAATTAATAGTAAATAATGACACATTAGCATTTTTGGAATTAACTCCGTTTCAATCTGATGATTCAACTTCTGAAATAATTTTCGAATCAGTGAACAGCTTTCCATGTCAAGTTTTAAAACAAACTCGTAACGGATTCTTAAAAGTAATTATACGTGATTGTAATTTAAAAGACAGACAAATAGAATTATTTGAAATACCTGAAATTGAATCAATCCAACCAAACCCAACTAATGATAAAGTTCTTTTAAAATTGTCTTACAACAAGCTTGAAAACTCCTATTTAAGACTATACAATGTAAATGGTAAATTAGTTAAAAAAATTACTTTTAATAAAAATTCAAATAGTAATATTGTTGAATATGAGTTATGCTTACAAGACGAATCTAATGGGATTTATACATTAATTTTCGCTTCAAATTCTGGAAGTTCTGTCAAAAATATAATTGTTAACAAGTAAATCATAATTTAATTTTTAGATAAAAAAAATCCCAAATAAATTAATATTTGGGATTTTTATTTTTTACTATAAATGACTATATTTTAACCATCTCTTTGGTAGATTTTACATTATTATTAATAAGTACGATAAAATATTTTCCTTGAGGTAAGTTAGATCCATCATAAACAATTTCATGTGAACCTTGTGGTAATGATTTATCAATTAATGTATCAACTTCAACTCCTTTTAAATCATAAACTTTTAATGAGACAAAGGAATTATTACAGTTTAACCTAATTATTGTTTTAGATGAAAATGGATTTGGGAAATTTTGTGAAAGTTGAATTTCACTTGAGCTATTTGAGTCTTTTGCATCAGTTGAGCCTCCTTTAATAATTGGTAGAATTGGATACTGATCAAACAGAACTTTTTTCATAACATCATTATCTACACAGAACCAATCCTTGAGTAATGAAGCATAAATACTTCTAAAATCATATTGCATTTCAACATTATCATCTTCTGTTGGTTTGCTTGGAATTATAGGACTTTTACCTAAAACTCCTGGCACAACATTAGTTCCAAATACAAACAATGGTGCAGCTGCACCATGGTCAGTTCCAGCACTAGAATTGGATTTAATTCTTCTGCCAAATTCAGAGAATGTCATTCCAATTACTTTATCTTCCATTTTTGCAATTTTAATTTCGTCTTGAAATGCTTGTATTGCTTGTGAAAGTTGACCTAATAAAATTGGATGAGAAAGGGTACCACTATTCTGCCCTGAATGAGTATCAAAGCCAGTCATAGATACATGGTAAACTCTAGTTTTCATTCCACCAGTTATCATTTTTGCAACAACTTTTAGCTGGTCAGCTAAAGGATTTAATTTATCAGCAGGAAACAATTTTGACTTAGTTGTAGTTTTTGTTACTATATCCCGAACTGGAGTAACAAATTTTTCTACTTGGTCAGAAACTCTTCTTACATAATCAAGTTCTTTTCCAGCCCTTGGATTATTGGTTGGAACAAAATTGTCTTTTGATGTATTATAATAACTCCCAGCATCACCCCATGCCATTCCCATGTTTGAGGTTGGACCATCAAATGCAATACTTATAGTGGAACCAACTTGAATTGCTGGAGGATGAGGCATAGTACTATTTGGGAAACCAGATGGATACAATGGAAACTCTTCATGAAGCTCACGACCTAACCAACCAGTTGTTACATATGAATCATAATCAGCTCCAGTTAACCAAATATCAGTTGATCTAAAATGTGAGAAATTTGGATTAGGATATCCAACACTCTGAACTAATCTTACTTTTTGTTCATTATACATTGATTGTAAATGGGTCATTGCAGGATTTATACCAGTTGAATTTGTAAGCTTTAAAACTTGATTTTCTGCAATTGCTATGTTGCTTCTTGCATTGTTGTATAAATTATAATTATCTAATGGAATCACTGTATTTAATCCATCATTTCCACCACCAAGTTGTATAAGTACCAATACCCTATCTGTATTTTGAGCTTGTGAAAGTAAACTTGTAAATTTACTTTGTTTACCGTAAGCTGTTATTTGTAATCCACCAAAAATTAGAGGAACTGATAAAGCTCCTGCTGATTGTATAAAATTTCTTCTTTTCATATTTGATTTAAAATTTGGAATTTGTTAAGGAATCAACCAAGAAAGTAATTACATTTAATTTATAAAAATTTAACTTCAATATTAAATTTCTACTTAATCTTCTACAATTAGTTTAATTGTAGAATAAAGAATAATTACAAAATCTTAGAAATTTAAATTACATTAATTGAAACTCAGGAGATACCAATATCTGTTTTAGCAATGCTCTTAGTTTTTTCTCAATTGCTGTTTTTTTATTTGCATCAGTTGGGGAAGACTTGTAATCTAACCATTCAACTGTCCATTCATAGTCAGGTAAATTGTTTAAAAGAACACCTTTTAACATATCTTTAAATTCGCTAGATACCTTAAAAGCAAATAAAAGCATAACCCATTCATTAACTAATTTATTTGGATCGCTTGGATCAGAAGTTTCTTCAGCCAAAGCAAAAACATCTGCATAAGCTAGTTCCCTTGATTCAGGTGATTGATAACCTAACACTGCAAGTTCATTCAAATACTTAACTCTTTTTTGTAATGTATCTGTGTTAATCCAAAATTCATAATAGTCAGGTTCTTGGTGGTAAGCTTCCCATCCTGCAACGTTTAACTGACCAAACAGGGTTTGCTGTAAAGAATTTAATAATCTTCTCTGTCCAATTGCACCATAATAAACTCTTACTAAATCTGTTACACTTGTAGGTTTTGGTAAAGAAGCTAACAAAGTATTGAAAGTGCTTAGAACAAAATCGATTGGAGGTTTAATCATACTTCCAAAACGTGATGAATCAAAGAAATGTGCACTCTTAAGTAGTGCTAATAATGCTGGTTTTACATTATAGTTATTTGATCTTAAAATTGTCGCCATAGGTTTAATAACATTCTCTTCGATTGTTTCATCAATAATATAATCTACATACCATTTGTAAAGCTCTCTACATATATTTTTTGAAGTTGCCTCTTGATTAAAAATCATATTTATCAAATCATCTAATTCACTCATTGCACCATCAATTCCAGTTCTACCTTTTATAATTACACTACCATAATTTGATGAAAATTGTTTATCAGTAGTATCATGGTTCCTATCACTAAAGGCGTATGTTTGTTTGTCACTATCATCACTCCAACCAGTTAGAACTCTTGCAGCTGCTTGAACATCAGATTCTGTATAAGTTGTATAATTTCCTTTTGTTATTTCTTTTCCTTTCCCAATTGTAAATAATTCTTGCAACTCTCTACCATAATTCTCGTTAGTATCTTGTTTGGTATTTGTATTCCCATTTAAGAATCTAAGCATACCTGGATCTAAGGTAATTTTTTTAGCCAAATCTTTAAAATTACCAAATGCCATCTCTCTTATTAATGAATTTTGCTTGTATAAAAGCCTTGAATCTTTAACACCTGATGCCGTTGATACAAAATGGTTATTTAAAAATAAAACCATTTTTTCCCTTGCAGCTGTTGTTGTATCTCTCATTAAATTAACCCACCATCCAGCTAATGATTCTAATCTACTATTATCAGTTACTGAATTGAATTGAGAATTTACCCAAGTTTCACCTTGTTTTGCATTATCATTTTGGAAAAATACTAATGGCGGTTGTGGTAATGGTGAATCTGCTAAAAGATAATCAACAGCAAGTGACATTGATTTTTGTTTAAGCATTTCAACATCTTTTCTTCTTGAATTAAATGTTGTTCTTCTCAATAAATGTGCTGCTTGTTCAAAACCCCAAACTCCAGAATATTCCTCTAACCCTGCAGATGATAGTGGAATTGTTCTATTTCCGGATGTACTATTTCTGATTTTGTCTGGAGAACTATGGCCCTGTAAAAAGTTCCTTCGATTCATAATTAATTTTTGATTTTAATAATTGGAAAGTATATTAGTGAGGTTTTCTAATTTAATTGACACCAATATAATTTAAATATTACACTTCTTTAAGAGTATAAGTTTTCTAATAATTTCTATTTTAATTAAATAATAAAAGACTTTACATTTTTGAAGTTAAGAAGTTAACAAATCTTAAAAATTCAAGTTCTCTAACCTTTCGGTATTTAATTGTTTTAACTGAGTAGATGTCTTTTATTCTATTCAATTTTCCAAATATAGAATCATATTTATTTATCTTTATCTCTTTTCTAACATAATCTTTTAATAGCAAAGTCTCAACTATATTTGATGATAAATATACAATAATACAACTAGCATAATTATTATCAATTTTCAATATTTCAGGTAATAATTTTTCAAATTCAATTGCAACATTTATTGGTAATTTTTCTTTTGTAATATTTAACATCCATAATTTTAATATTAGTGAATCTGTATAATTTCTGGAATTTTTAACCTCATTTTTTATTAATATTAATTTATTAGAATCATTCATCAAATTTGTAAGTATATACTTTATTCCATAATTATCCAAATTATTTATAAAGTGTTTTCTTAACAATCCTTTTAAGTTCAACCAAGAAAACAAATCAATTTTATTTATAGAATCACAGTATAAAAGTGCTTTAGTAGTATCACCCAATAACCATAATGCATCTATGGTTTCGGGTAATGTTGAAAATAGATAATATGCATTAGAATCAGATTTAAAATTTTTAACAGAATCTAATAGTTCAATATATTTTTTATCACCATACAATGATTTTATTATACCAGTTCTAGCATTTGAAGTTACACCATATTGCAATGAATTTGAAAAATTTTTATATGCTAAACTAAAATTTCCTTTTTGTAACTCTTTTAATCCAACATAATTTAATATTCCAATTTTTCTCAATTTACTCTGCTTAAAAAAAGAGCTTCCTCCATACAAATATTTCATTGCAATTTCATCATTAACATTTTCAGCCAATCCTATTTCTCTTCTATAAATATTTGTTAATGAATTAAAAGTCTGATTATAAGTTTGTTCAAAATTTTCATTTGAGAATAATTTTTTAAATTTATTACTACCATACTTTTCAAAAAGCCATTTACAAAATCCACCACTTAAAGTATAGCATAATGACTCTTTAGCATTTGTAAAACCCCCTAACTTAAATATGTAAGGGAGCAAAGTATCCCCATGTATTTTAGTTATATTTTTAGTATGTTCTTCTAAAGTTCTTTCAGGATAATTGTCTTCAACCATCATAGCTGCTCCTTCAGTAATACCTTGATTATATGCTATTCCTAAAATGCTACCATATTTCGCTAATAGTACATGTGTTAGTTCATGTTTTAAAACTGAACCAATTCCTAATGTTGTAATATTGATATAACCTAACCAAGGTTTTGTAAAGTTTGAATTTCCAGCACCTGTTAAAGATTTTTGTAAATCTGAATTATTATAAATAAATATTTTGGGTCTAATAATTTTTGCTTCGTCCAATTCCAACTTCTCAATAATCTCTTTTATATAGAATTCTGTTAACCATTCTGCTTTCCATAAATTCAATGAATCTGTTTTTGATTTATCTATATAAATTGTTGCATGTAAAGTATTTATTGAATCAGGTAAAAACTTTACAATATTTTCAAAACTCTGTGTTAATTTTAGTTTATCTCGGTTAAACAATACTATTGGTAAAAACAAACAAATTATTAATATTAATATGTTGATTTTTGATAATTTAAAGGAAAAATCCCCATTTATTTTAATTAACTCTAAACAAGATAAATATAATAAAATAGCTATTAATATTTGTGCTATTCTGTATGAAATTAGTAATGTTGAAATTGTTAATTCAGCATCCCATGCCAACCCAGGGAAATATCCAATTTGCCAAGAATAGAAATAAATATGAGGATTATAATATGCTTCAAACCCTGCTCTAATAAAGCTCAATGACCAAATTGAAAAATAAATAATTGTTTTATACTTATTTTTAACAACAAATAAATCTACACAATTTGATAATAAAGTGGATATAATTACTGATGGGAAAACAAGAATTATATACCATTTAACTCCATCAAAATCAAATAAAGAATAATCTTCATATAATTCCCTGCATATTGCAAATATGAGGATCAAGATCATATTTGTAATAACAATAGAATATTTTAACTTTAACTCTCTTTTACTTAAAATCACATATAATCCATTTGTTATACTCAATACAAATGCAAATAAAACTGAAAATTCATAATGAAAATCTTTAGTTAAAATATTTGAATAAGTGTACAAAAACAAAACTAATGAGCTTACAAATAAAATGACTTCAAATATGTAAAAACCTAATATTTTTTTAAATTTTAGCATTCTTTTAACAATTAGTAACAATTTTATAAAATAAAAATAGTTATTATGCATTGTTAAATTGCTTTACTTTTAAATTATATTCCAAACAAAATGTCAAACGACTCAAAAAAATCGTTTCAATCTCAATATGAATTAGGATTAAATGAGTTTAATTCAGGAAAGTTTTTTGAATCGCACGATACATTAGAAGATTTATGGATGGAAGTTCGTGGTGAAAAAAGAAAATTTTTTCAAGGGTTAATTCAAATTTCTGTAGGAATGTTTCATTACATTCATGGAAATTTTACTGGTGGAGAAAATCAACTTGTGCGTGGTATAGAAAAATTAAATGAATATATGCAAAGTGGTGAAGAAATCTATTTGGGTATTGATTTAAAATCATTAATTAAGCAACTTTCTGATAATAGAATTTCTATAAGGAAATGTATTCAAGAAGGAGATAACCCTCATAAATACGACAATCTTCCCTTAATTAAATACAGTCCAAATAAAGATGTTGAAGAATTTTTTGAAAAAAATTTTTAAAAAGTATTGTGGTTTTCAAAATATCATTGTAGCTTTACATAAATAATTTATAAGAATAATCTACAACATTTTAATAGTAATAATTTTAGAAAAAAATGGCAATTTATATTACAACAGATTGTATTAATTGTGGAGCATGTGAACCTGAATGTCCTAACACTGCAATTTATGAAGGAGGTGCCAATTGGACATTAGGAGAAGATACTTTTGGTCAAGGCTCTGAAGCTCCATCTGGTGCTACTAACTTTTGGTCAGCTGACTTTTTTTATATTGTTCCAGATAAATGTACAGAGTGTGTCGGCTTTCATGATGAACCTCAATGTGCTGCTGTTTGTCCAGTAGATGTATGTCTTCCTGATCCTAATCTTGTAGAGTCTCGTGAAGAATTAGATCTTAAATTAGAGTACTTGAACATAATTGATGCTGGTCGTTTGAGATAACTAACAAGTTTATTAAAAAAAAACTGTTCTATATTTAGAGCAGTTTTTTTTTGTTGTAAAATACTTACATCACTAATTATTCAATTGGAATTATCAACTCAACCTTAGTTCCTAATGCTTCATTATTATTGTATAAATCAATTACTTTTACACTCACTTTTTGTTTTCTTAATGAATTTAATATCTCAAGCCTGTCTTTAGTTGCTTCCATAGCAATAGATTTATGTGAAGTTAATCTTTGATTTTTCAGTTCCAAAGCTTTTTTTCTACCTATACCATTATCTTGTATCCAACAAAGCATATTAATTTCATCTATCATTTTCATACCTATAATAATAGTTCCTCCTGAAGACTTTGGTCTTAATCCATGTTTGATTGAGTTCTCTATGTAAGGCTGAATTAGCATAGGTGGTATTGTTAACCAATGAACATCTACATTTGGATCTATATCAAATTTATAATCGAATTGATTATCAAATCTAACCCTTTCTAAAGTCAAATATATTTCCAAGGTTTCAATCTCCTTAGCAATAGGAATAGCTTGTTTCCTTGAGTTGTCAAGTATTTTTCTAATCAGTCTTGCAAATAATGCTAAATATTCTGAAGCTAATTCTTGTTTATTATCTGTAATGTAACTTTGAATTGAGTTTAAAGAATTAAAAATAAAGTGAGGATTCATTTGTAGCCTAAGTGCTTGTAATTCAGATTGTAATGCTCTGCTTTCAGCTTCAACTTTTTTTTGTCTAATATTCTTTAATCTCAAATAATAAAATAGTGATGCTAAGCTAAAAACTACTAAAATTATTAATGAACGAAACCACCATTTAGTCCAAATTGGTGATTCGATTTTTATAGTCAATATAAATTTTTTAGAATTACCAATTGATTTAATATAAAGTTGATAATTTCCTGGGTCAATATTTGTATAGGAAATATATCTTCTGTCAGAAACTATTATAGGGTCTTTATCAAACCCAATTAGTTGATATTCAAAATTTATTGCTTTCCCCGAAAAATCTAATCCAGTAAATTCTAAGTTGAAGGAATTATCCTGATAACTTAAGTAAATAGAATCTTTATTAAATAGTTCTTTATGAATTTCTTTTGAGTCAATTTGAAAACTTGTAATTACAATATCAAAATCATTTTTTTGTATAGTTTCCTTACCCCTTATCATCATGAGTATATTTCCACTCAATCCACATAAAACCTTGCTTCCATCATTTAACTTATAGTAGATATTTCCAATTAAAGATTCAAATAATTTTGAATTACCAGTTATTGTTTCAAACTCAATACATCCAGTTTCTGAAGACAAATACAAAGTACTCTTATTATCGATATAAATTGATTTGAGGTTTGAGGCAGGTATATTAATTTTGTCAAAATGATCATTCTCTCTCTGATAATTAAACAAACCATCTGTTGTTGCACAAAATATCTTATCGTTTAAGCAAACTACTCCTATTATTTTTTTGTCAAATTTATATTTCTTAAAAGTCGTAAAATTACTTTTAGTTTTATTAATTTGGAATGGTGATGAAATCCAATATTCGTCTAAACTACTTTTAGAAATACTTATTATGGTATCACTTGAAATTGAATTTGAATCTTTATAATTACTTTTAAGAAAACTCTTTAAACTATTATTTCCCAAATCTAATTTCCAAACACCTTTACCTTTTGTACCAATTAAAATACTATTATCACTTTTAAAAATTGAAGTTATGAATGTATTTAGTGAATCATTATTCATTCCAAAAAGACTACTAATTTTATCAGAATTTAAGTTTATATTTAGCAACCCATTTTCTGTTCCAATTAATAGCGAATCATTACTTAATTCACATATTGTATTTACATTATTTCTTCCACTATTATTAATATCATTGCTTAAATTTATTCTATCAATTCCCCCTAATTTATAATTAACAATATTTAAACCATTATTTGTTCCAAGAAATACTTTTGATCCTTCTATAATATAATTTACTACAGAATTAGAATCTGATAAAGGAATTTTTAGAGTAGTTATATTAATATCATTCTTTTTTACAAAACCTGCACCACCTCTTGTTCCTAACCATATAAATCCATTTTTATCAGTCATTAAAGATAACACTAGAGTTGATTTTTGATTTAAAGAAATCTCAGAACAAATTGTTGTGCTTATACCATTATATTTAAACAAACCTTTTTCACTTCCAATCCATAATGTACCACTACTATCTGACGTTAATGAAGCAACTGATGCAGTTGAATCGAATTTAATTTTTTGTGAAATATTCTTTTTGATATCTAATTTATAAAGCCCAGCTGTACTTCCAACAAAAAGATCATTTTTAATAAGGCAAATACTTGAAATATCACTAATTGATAGTTTACGAATTTCATCATCAATCACTTCAATTTTAACTTTATTTTTTACTTCATTCTTTGACTTAATAATAGCATTTTTTTTAATTAGAATAGGTTGTTTGTATTTTTTTATTATTCCAGTTTTCCAATTAAATTTATTTAAACCTCTATCATGTGTAGAAACAAAAATATTGCTATCTGAAGTTTCTACAATTCCAGATACTATATTTCCATTTAAAAAGTTGTTATTGAGCAATCCTATAAAATTAATGGCATTGCCGTTTAGTTTATCTAACAATGACAAACCTTTATCAGTTCCAACCCATAATACACCCCTTGAATCAACTAATAATGATGTTATTTTACTTGATGGCAAACCATTATCTTTAGAATAGAAATTTTTGAAATCATTGTTCAGTCTGTTAAACTTACAAAGTCCATTTTCAGTACCAACCCAAATTATTCCATCTTTATCTTCTGCTAAACATAAAATTCTATTGTTTGAAATTGAAGAATTTGCTGTAGAATAAATATCAGATTTATATCCGTTATATTTAATTAATCCATTATCAGAACAAAACCAAACAAACCCATGTGAATCTTGAAATATTTTATTAATATTAGATTGAAGTGGTAATTGATCTATAGATAATTTATTATAAGAAACCTCTTGTGAATAAGCATTAATAGAGCTTATTAAACAATAGAAAATTAATGTAACTAAAATGTATATTAATTTTTTTGAAAATATTTTTGTTGTATAGGTGATACTAAATTTTATTTAAGAATTAATATTCAAGACTATTTATGTTTCTGATTAAATAAATAAATTTTTAATTTAAAACTACTTTTGCAACAATTTTATACCAATTATTTTAAGTAAATCTTCATCAACTAACGATGGTGTTTCATCCATTAATGAAGAAGCAGATGTAGTTTTAGGGAATGCTATTACATCTCGAATATTTTCAGTCCCTGCAAGTAACATTATCATTCTATCTAACCCTAACCCATAACCACCATGTGGAGGTGCTCCATATCTAAAAGCTTCTAATAAAAATCCAAATTTGGTATTTGCTTCTTCAATAGTCAAACCCATCATATCGAAAATTTTTGATTGAGTTACTTTATCGAATATTCTAATTGAACCTGACCCAATTTCATATCCATTAATTACCAAATCATAACAATTTGCTCTAACTTCAAAAGGATTAATATCCAATAAATGTTCATCTTCTTTTTTATATGAGGTAAATGCATGATGTACTGGAACAGGAAGATTATTTTCATCAGGTTCAAACATCGGGAAATCTATTATAAATAATGGTGCATTTTCGTTTTTGTTTATTATCCCTTCCCTTTTTGCAATTTCTAATCTTACCTGACCAATAGAATTCAATGCAATTTGTTTTTTTTCTGCAACAATCAGAATCATGTCTCCCATTGTAGCATTAAACTTTTCAATTAAATTTTTAGATTCATCTTTTGAAACAAATTTGGCATTGCTTCCTTCAAAACCTTCCTCATTAACTTTTAGCCATATTAACCCTCCTGCTCCATATTTTTTAGCATAATCTATGATTTCATCAATTTGCTTTCTTGAATACTTAGCTCCCCCTTTAAAATTAATTCCTCTTATAGTTCCATTAAATTCAAATATTTTCTTAAATACATTAAACTCAGTGTTTATAAATAGGTCTGTCAAGTCTTGAATTTCCATTTGGAATCTGATGTCAGGTTTATCAGAACCATATCTATTCATTGCTACATTATATGGCATTCTCATAAAAGGTACTTTCATTTCGACTCCTTTTATTTCTTGCCATACTTTGGCAATATATTTTTCAGTTATTTGTAATACATCTTCTTGATCTACAAATGACATTTCAAAATCTATTTGAGTAAATTCTGGTTGTCTGTCAGCACGTAAATCTTCATCTCTGAAGCATTTTGTTATTTGGACGTACCTATCAATACCAGAAACCATTAGAATTTGTTTGTAGATTTGTGGCGATTGAGGTAAAGCGTAAAATTTGCCATGATGTATTCTGCTTGGAACTAAGTAATCTCGAGCTCCTTCAGGAGTTGATTTGACTAATATTGGTGTTTCAACTTCAACGAAATTATTTTCTGCAAAGTACTTATGAGTTATCTGATAAACATTGTTCCTCATTCTTAAAATATCTTGCAATTTTTTTTCTCTTAAATCTATGTATCTATATTTTAAAAGAAGTTCTTCATTTGTTGAGTCTCTTTTTCCAACATCTATTGGAGTTGGTTCACTTTTGTTTATGATTACTAATTCAGAACAATATATTTCTATTTCTCCTGTAAAAATGTTTTTATTAATTTGTTCTCTTTGCCTTACTTCGCCTTTTATTGCAACTACATATTCATGCCTTAATTCACTTGCTAATTCACTTAGTTGTGGAGAATATTGTGGTGAAAAAACAACTTGAGTAATTCCAGTGTAATCTCGAACATCTGCAAAAATAAGACCTCCCAAATCTCGTCTAACTGCAACCCATCCATTCAGGGTTACTGTTTCTCCGATATTTGTTTTTGTTAAAGTTCCTGCAAAATGTGTTCTTTTTGGATATGTCATATAATTATTTAAAAAACTAATTGATGTTATTTAATTCAAATGTAATTTTTTTATTTTTAAAAATTGACAAAAATAATTTATTAAAATTTATAAACTGAAACAATCTATAATCTTCATTTAAAATTTCTAAAAATTTATGAAAAAAAAATTTCTTTATTCCTCAGTCTTACTCCTATTTTTTATTAAATTGACTTTATTTTCTCAAATTGAAAGTATCAAAATAAACTCTGCTTCATCAGATTCTTTGTTAGGGTGGAAATCTGGTGGTAACATTGGTATCAATGCCTCTTCAAGCGGACAAAGTAATTGGTCAGGAGGTGGCAAACCTACTGTGAATATTTTAGGTTTAGTTAATGTATTTCTTAATCAAAAACTCGTTAGCTCTTCATGGGAAAATAGTTTATCTTTAAAATATGGTGCTCAAAATATTGATAAGGCTGGATTTACTAAAAGTGATGATGAGTTTTCAATTGCTTCAAAGTATGGTGTCAAACAAACAGAATCTATTTATTGGGCAGCTCTACTTCAATTCAAATCACAACTAGATGTTGGTTATAAACTAGGTTCTCCTGATTTGCTTTTATCTAGATTTTTAGCTCCAGCAAATTTAAACTTAGCATTAGGTATAGATTACAAACCTACTTCAAATTTCTCATTGTTTGCTTCTCCTATTGGTGCAAATATTCTTTTTGTAACTGATAATTTTTTGAATAGTGAAGCTGGTGATGGTAACAACGAAAATGGTAAAGGTGCTTTTGGAATTGATGCTGGCAAAAGCTCTAAAATTAGTGTTGGTGCTGGTTTGAAAGCACTTTATAAAATTGAGTTAATGAAAAACACTACTTGGGAAAGTAACTTAACAACTTTTGCTCCTTATAATGATATTACTCATTGGCAGATTGATTGGAAAAATAATTTATATCTAAAAGTTAATGAATATATTAATGCAGGTTTATCTACTCAAACATTGTACGATCATAATGTTATTGTAAATCGAGATGATGAAACTAAAGGACCTGAAACTCAATTAAAATATATTTTATCTTTAGGTTTAGGTTACAATTTTTAATTTAAATTATTTAAGAATTTTAATCCTCTTAAATTTTTTTTGAGAGGATTTTTTATTTAGGTTTTTTAAAATTTTTATAATACTATCAGCTAAGTAGTACTGATATAATTTACTATTTTTGCCGAACTAAATTTTAATAATTATTCTTTATACATAAATGGCAGCAACTTCTTTAGAAACTATTGTATCTCTTTGTAAAAGACGTGGATTTGTTTATCAATCATCAGAAATTTATGGTGGATTAAATGGCTGTTGGGATTATGGTCCATTAGGAGTTGAATTGCTTAGAAATGTTAAAGAGGCTTGGTGGCGCGAAATGACTTATCGTGATGATGTTGAAGGGATTGATACTTCAATTCTTATGCATCCCAAAGTATGGGAAGCCTCTGGACATTTGCAAAGTTTTTCTGATCCAATGATTGATAACAAAATTTCAAAAGCTCGTTACCGTGCCGATCACTTAATTGAAGGGGAAATTGAAAAGTTATTAAAAAAAAATAGAACTGAAAAAGCAAACAATCTTCAAAAACAATTAGATGCAGCAGTTGAACCTTCAGATTTCCATAAAATTATTATTGATTGGGAAATTAAAGATCCTATAAGTGGTACTGCCGATTGGACTGATGTTAGGTATTTTAATTTGATGTTTAAAACTTTTACTGGCCCGGTTGAAGATTCTTCTGCAACAGTTTATATGCGTCCCGAAACTGCTCAAGGCATATTTGTAAATTTTAATAATGTTCTCCAATCAACAAGGCAAAAAATTCCATTTGGAATAGCACAAATTGGAAAGGCTTTTAGAAACGAAATCAATACTAAAAACTTTTTGTTCCGAACAAGAGAGTTTGAACAAATGGAGATGCAGTTTTTTGTGAAACCAGGTGAAGATGAAAAATGGTTTGAATATTGGAAAAATAAAAGATGGGATTGGTTTGAAAAGTATGGTATGACAATGAATAAATTAAAATTGAAACCTCACGAAAAATTAGCACATTATGCAAAAGCAGCTATGGATATTGAATATGAATTTCCTTTTGGTTGGGGTGAAGTTGAAGGGATTCACAATCGATCAGATTACGATTTAATAAGACATACAGAGTTTTCAGGTAAAAAATTAGAATATTTTGATCAAACTATAAATGAAAGATTTACACCATACGTAATAGAAGTTTCTGTAGGTGCATCAAGGTCAACAATGGCTTTCCTAGTTGATGCTTACAATGAAGAAGAAGTGAATGGTGAAAAAAGAGTTGTATTAAAATTTCATCCAAAGTTAGCTCCATTTAAAGCTGCAATTCTCCCTTTAGTCAATAAAGATGGAATGCCTGAATATGCTGATAAGATATACAGAGAACTTATGCAAAATTTCAAAACTTTTTATGATGAATCTGGTGCAATTGGAAGACGTTACAGAAGGCAAGATGAAATTGGAACTCCTTATTGCATAACAATTGATGGGCAAACTCTTGTAGATGGCACTGTTACTGTTCGTGATAGAGATTCAATGGAACAAATAAGAATTAATTCAGATCACTTAAATAAATATATTTCTGAAAAACTTTCTTAAAGTAAAGATTTGTTTTGTTTAAAATCTCAAAATATTTTCTTATCACTTTCAATTAAATAATTTCATTCTTAAAAAACTAATTCTAATTACTAAGATTTAATGAATTATAATTTTAATATTCATTTCACAATTCAAGAGGCAAAGGCTGCATTACCTGACGCTATTAGACTTTTAAAAAAAATTCAAGAGCTTAATAAATCTCTTACTTCAACTGGCTTTGATATTTATAAACATAAAACTTTTGGGGGTTCTCAAGTTAATGGAATTGCAAGTTTACCAAAAGAAATGCAACAACTGATTGATGTTTATAAAGAGTTCTCAATAAAAGGTTATATCCTTAAAAATGTAGAGCGAGGATTACTTGATTTTCCATCTATAAGGTCAAATGGTGAAGAAGTTTTTTTATGTTATCTATTAGGTGAAGAAACAATAAGCTATTGGCATGGTGAAGAAGGTTTCAATGGGAGAAAAGATTTAAATGAATTTTAAGATAAAAATAATGTTTAGTTATATGTGTTTTACTAAATGATTAAATACTATTTCAGGATCAGATTCCCCATCTATTACAATAAATCTGTTAGGGTTATTATTTGCTATTTCTAAATAACCATTTGCTACTTTGTTAAAAAATTCTATTCCACTAAGCTCCATTCTATCTGGTGATTCACCCTTTCTAATTTCTGAACGCTTAAAAGATGTTTCAACTGATATATTAATTAAGAATGTTATATCTGGAATTAATCCGTTTGTGGAAATTCTATTAATATTATTTATATCATCTAGATTAATTCCCCTCCCATAACCTTGGTATGCAACTGTTGAATCATAGAACCTATCACAGATTACGATTTTATTATCCTTTAAAGCTGGTGAAATTATTTTTTCAACTAACTGTGCCCTACTTGCGGAAAAAAGCAACAACTCAGTTAATGAACTCATATCCATATATTTTTTCTGTAATAGCATTTCCCTTATCTGTTCAGAGATTGGTGTATTTCCTGGTTCTCTTAATAAGATATAATCAACTTTCATTTTTTCAAAATATTCACAGAGCAATTTTATCTGAGTAGATTTACCACAACAATCTATTCCTTCAAATGTGATTAACATTGTTTAAATTTGCAAATATAATTTTATAATTTTTTTTTCAAATATAATTCTTCAACAATGAAAAGTATTGCACTTATTTTAAAAACAACTCTTTATTTATTAATATTATCAGTTATTTTTTCAAGTAATATCTCTGCTCAAAAAAAGTTTAAATCAACTAAATCCAAAACTTTTACAAACTCTAAGATTGGATCTAACAAAAACCCAATCACAATTGAACCATTAGAAACTACTGGAAATAAAATTTCATTTCATGTTGGATCTCCAATGTTTTTAAGAGTAAAAATTAACGGTAAGTTAGGTTGTGAGCCTATGAACGGTCAGTTTTTTTACTTTGACCAAAAAGATATTCAAGTAGGGTGGGGCTTTGAAGAAGTATTTGATTCAACTCTTTTTCCAAAAGATAAAAAATCTTGTGAACGAATTATTATGCTTTCAAGTGAAAATTCAAATAGATTGCCAGAAGGTGATTATCAATTAAAATTAGCCTTATATGTAAATGAAAAAATTAAGTTAACTTCGAATACTATAACTCTAAGCCCAATTCATGCAAATCAAGCTTCTCAGGAATCTTATTCAGCATTTTTACTTGAACAGATTTTTAGAAATAGCCCAGTTCTTCAAGATCCAGAAACTTTAAAAGCAATTTTTTCAGATAAATCTTTAGCAAGTGCAGAATCTGAAATTTATTGTGGATTAATGAAACTAAGAGCTGGCGATATTAGTGGCTCAATTTTAGCATTAAAAAATTCTGAGATTTTAGAATCAAAAGCTGGCAAACCTTTAGGTAATTTTGCTTCTTCAATTAAAAAAATAGTTTCCATAAAAACTGTAAATAATTAATTAAAAAATTTGCTCTTTTTCCAAAAAATATTTTTCTCAATGAACCATTACTAATATTTTTCTTTAACTTAATTTCATTTTAATTTTATGTTCAGTTATCCATTAAATTTCAAGTTCAAAACTTTAGCATTAGGTGCCAAAGTTACAGTTACAGATTCAACAAATAAACAATTGTTTTTTGTGAAGCAAAAGCTTTTCAAACTCAAAGAAAATATCCAAATTTTCACTGATGAATCTATGGCTCAACTCGTAGGAACAATTGGTGCTAATAAAATACTTGACTTTTCTCCAAGATATTCTTTTAAAACTCCTGATGGTTCTGAGATAGGTGCTGTTAAGCGTTATGGAGGAAAATCTTTATTTCGTGCAACCTATGAAGTTTTAAATGGAGATGTATCTGAATTTATTATTAGAGAAGAAAAATCTTGGGTCAAATTTGTTGATGCTCTTATAGGTGAAATTCCTATTTTAGGTATGTTCGCAGGATACATTTTCAATCCAGTTTATATTGTTCAAAGAGGTAATAAAGAAACATTAAGAACTGATCCTTTAGTTATGAAAATTAAAAAACAACCTGCAATGTTTGAAGGGAAATTTATTGTTGAATTACTTGATACAAACTTAGATGAAGGAGAAGAAAGCAGGTTAGTTATTGGTGCTTTAACAACTATGATTTTTGAAAGATTTAGAGGATAGTATTGTATTTTAAATTGTACTGATTCGAATTAACATTTATTCATTTTACTAAAGTTTTTGTTTTTGATCAAAATTAAATATTTATGTTTTTAATAGATGGTAAAGTAATTTCTAAATCAATTGAGGAACAGATTGCATTAGATACTTTAAAATTAATAAATGAAAGCGGAATTACTCCAGGATTAGCTGTAGTGCTAGTTGGGGATGATCCTGCTTCTACTTATTATGTTAAAGCAAAAGAAAAAGCATGCCAAAGGTTAGGGTTCAAATCTGTAAAACATCATTTGAATGAGGATACTTCTCAAGAAGAATTATTAGCTTTAATCAATACTCTAAATTTAGATGGTTCAATTCACGGCATATTAGTTCAACTTCCATTACCTAAGCAAATGGATGAACAAAAGGTGATTGAAACTATTTCACCAAAAAAAGATGTAGATGGTTTTCATCCAATATCTGTTGGTAGAATGGTTATTGGTCTTTCTTCTCCTGCACCTTGCACTCCATCTGGAGTAATTGAAATGTTAATTCATAATAAAATTCAAACTAAAGGTAAAGAAGTTGTAATTGTTGGAAGAAGCAATATAGTTGGTAAGCCACTTGCAAACTTGATGTTACAAAAAAGAGAAGGAGGTGATTCCATTGTTACAATTGCTCATTCAGCAGCAGATGATTTAGCTTCAATTACTAAGCGTGCAGATATTCTTATTGTTGCTATAGGTAAACCAAATTTTATAACTGCCGATATGGTAAAAGATAATGCTATTGTAATTGATGTTGGTATTAACAGAATTGAAGATTCTTCAAGTGAAAAAGGTTATAGAATTGTTGGTGATGTTGATTTTGAAAATGTTAAAGATAAATGTATTGCTATCACTCCTGTCCCTGGTGGCGTTGGGTTGATGACTATTGCTATGCTTATGAAGAATACTCTTAGGGCTGCCAAAGGAGAATTTTCTTATTAATCTTTTCAATTTTTTTTCTCTTATTTAATTTTAAATCTTTTTTACTTTTACTCTTTTTTAGTTTCATATTTAAGATTGCCTTGCAATCAGATGCTTTTTATGACAACAGTTAAAAATAATAAACTAAAAAGTTCATTAACACCCAGACAAAATGAAATTTATGATTTCATAAAAAATACCATTCGTGCTAAATTTACACCACCTACAATTAAAGAGATTATGCTTAATTTTAAGCTCAAATCAACAAATGGTGTAAATGATGTTTTAAATGTACTTGAACATAAAGGTTATATAATTAGGCAACCCGGTAAAGCTCGTGGCATTGAGCTTTGCGAGACTTTGTCTATTTCGCCTATCATTCAGTCTCCAGTTAGAAAAGCTGTGATTGTAGGCTCTGGAAGTGCTGATAACTCTTATTCAATTTTCATGTCTCCAGTTGGTGAAATTCTATTAGATCAAAATTTTTTTCCAAACAACGTTTTTGTTTCAATTGTTTCAGATGATGCAATGGATAAAGAGGGTATCTTAAAAAATGATTTAGTGATAGTAAAACAATGTAATGATTTTGAAAATGATAATTTAGTTTTTGCTATTTCTGGTAATAATAATGTTATTCGAAGATTAAGTTTTCTTGCTAGAGGTGAAAAATTTCTAATAGCAGCAAATAGATATTACAATAAAATAAATGTTATTGAAAGCGAAACTGTAATTTTAGGTTTGGTTATTGGTCTGATAAGGAAAATGTAAATTGCAAATTAATTTTTATTTTTAATTCTTATTACTACATTTTCATAATTCTTTTAATTGTTAAATTTACTACCTTAAATAAATTGTGCATCAAAGTTTAAATTATAACATTATTGGTAAAGGTCCGCCTATATTACTAATTCATGGAATACCTTCAACTGCATCACTCTGGGGACCCCTTATATCTTTACTTTCTGATAAATTTACATTTGTATCTATTAATCTTCCAGGCTTTGGTGGTTCTCCTAAATTAAATATTAATCCCCAAAATTCTTTACAAGATATTGCTAATTTATCTGTTAAGATTATGATTGAAAATGGATTTGAAAAGTTCCACTTGATAGGTCATTCATTTGGTGGTGCAGTTGCAACAACATTATCTTATGTTTACCCAGAAAATATAGTTTCTCTTATTCTATCATGTCCATTTACACCTAATACTCAAGTGCCATTTAATTTTGGAATGAGTAATACTTTCTTTAAAATATCTAATAGTATTTGGAATAAATTAAACAACTATTCAAGAAATAAATTAACTGAACTAGGTGTTAAAAGAGCTTATGGGTTAGGGTATTTGAAAGAACGTGCAGATGTTATTTCACAAGAAATTTGTGATGAATTTTTGTTAGAAAATATTTATAGTCTATTGAGTAATTTTAATAAAAATTTATTAGAACAAGCCTATAATAGTTTATCCGAGAAAAATTTCAAGATAACTATTATTGGGGCGGATAACGACAAAGTAATTCCTTACAAAAACTTCATTGAGATTCAAAAAAAATTGCTTAATTCAAATGCTATTACAATTAAAAATTGTGGGCATACTCCAATGTGGCAATACTCAGAATTATTTGCACAGATTATAAATTCACATATTAATGACATTTAAAAAAATTTAATTATTCTAATTATTATAAATTATTTTATTCATTTTGAAACTTATTATAACTTACATAACATTGTGGTACTTAAAGTAAAAAAAGTCGATTTTGTAAATTATCATGTTCTTAATATTTTCTCCATCTTTTTTCCA
This sequence comes from Chlorobiota bacterium, assembly GCA_016700335.1. Taxonomy (NCBI): domain Bacteria; kingdom Pseudomonadati; phylum Chlorobiota; species Chlorobiota bacterium. Next base: position 2,249,613 of record CP065014.1, read on the forward strand.
TTTGCTAATTCATCAACTAATTTATCAAGATACCTAACTTTTTTTGTTAGAAGATGTTCAATTTCTTCTATTCTATAACCACAGATTACACCTTTAATTAAATCTGCTTTTGGGTTCAATTTTGCTTTGTCAAAAAATATTTCAAAAGTAACTTTTTCTACAATAAGTTCTTCTATTTTTTTGTTATCAAACCCTGTAAGCCATGCAATGACTTTATGCAGCTCTTCTTTATTCCGTCCTTTTCTCTCAACTTTGTTAACATAAAGTGGATATACAGAAGCAAAAGTCATTTTTGTTATACGTTCAATATGTTCAGGGGTTATCTGCATTGGACTTCAATTTTATTAAAGTTTTAATTTTTGTTTTATTATGTTTTTAATCAATTCAATTGGTAAAGGTTTGTCATGTTTAAAATGCAAACTCGCTTTTGTGTTTTTCGCTCTGTATTCAGAAACTTTATTTTCTATTTCTAGTAAGCCGTAAACTGGATAAAAACCAATGTAATTTTTGTATGCAGCAAAATAAAGAAAATGCTTTCCAACTTTAAAAGCCGGCATATTATAACGAATACTTTCTTCTGTGTTAGGAATCACTTCAAAAAATGCTTTTCGTAAAGCATTTAATCTTTCTTGAACTTCAGGTTCAAATTGCTGTATATATTTTTCAACTTCTGTCATTTTGTGTGTGATGTTGAATCAATTTACTTTTCTTAAAATATTTTTATTTGAAACAACAAACTCGTCAAAAGATTTTGGTTCACTTCCAGTTATAATTTTTACCCATTGAGTTGTATTAGGGCTCTTTTGAAATCTTGGAAAGTAATGCAACATTATCATTACTAATATAAACATTGTAGGAATATTTTCTTTTCGTTTTGTTAAATAGAATTGAAACAAATTTGGTGAAATAAATTTTATTGTTTTTCCAATTCCTTTACTTATTTTTTCTGCTATTTCGGTAAATGTCAAAATTTCATTGTTAGTTAACTCATAACTTTTATTAATATGATTATGAGGTTCTATCAAAACTTGAGCAGAAACATTACCAATATCTTCAACTTCAATTAATGTGAATTTTGCATCTCCTGCTGGCAGATAAATTCTAAGATTATTCAGTATGTCATTGCTTAAAGTGGTTGTAAAATTCTGCATAAAATATGCTGGTCGTAAAAATGTGAATGGAATTTTACTCACTACAATTAATTTTTCAATTTTATGATGAGGTATAATTTTATTTTTTTCAACTCCTTGCACAGATAAAAAATACAATGTGCTTTATTGAAGTTTTCTTTGCTGTTTCAACTAGGGGTGCAAAGTATTTTTTAACATCGGAATTTTGGGGTGGACGGTGCAAAAAAAGTATATCAATGTTTTGTAATGCAGGCAAAAAAGTATCAACATTCATAAAGTCAAATTTCATTTTATTGACGCTAAAATTAGAAAGCTTTTCATTGCCAAAATCTTCACACTTAACACCAGCATAAATTTCAAGTTAGTGGTCAAGTTTTTTTAAAGCAGATAATACCTCACCTCCAACATTCCAAGTCGCTCCAGTTATTAAAACATTTATCATGATATTATTTTTAGATTAGGTTGTTAATTATAAGGTTTGTTTGATGTTTAAAGTATTAAATTGTACTAAAAAAAGTTAACAGTTTAATTAATTAGGTTTTTCAATAATACGAGTTTTTCGATAATGCTTCATTTATAATTTTACTGTTTTGATTATTGTTTTTTGAATCATGAATTTTAAACTATAAGATTTATTTAACACCTTAATGATTTTATGTTTCGCTTCTTAGGTTAAATATTTACAAGCCTTTTTAATGAATTTTTTATGGTTCACATTTTTTAGTGTAAACCTATTTTAGGACAAGACAATGAATTAGCTACAAACATTCTTATGTAGTTAGAATAAGATTTATTTATTTGACTAATAATAAATACTTTAAATACTATTTTTTAAAATAGAAAAAACGGGGTAATTTCAATTTATGTTAATTGACTTTACGAAGGAACTCAGATTTTAAAGCCATTGAACCTAATTCATAAATTTTACAGTCAATGTTATGGTCACTATCAAAATTTAGACGAATATTTTTAACTTTAGTACTTGCCATTATTGGCTTGGGAAATCCTTTAACAGGTAGATTTATGATAACAATTATACTATCCCCTTTTGAAGTTCATTACCGTTTGAGTCAGTAATTATATTTTTTTTCTGTGTCATCTTGTTCATTAGGATTCCATTCATAACCGCATTCAGGACAGGCATACAAATCGTTTCCTAATGAGTAGCAATAAAGCAATTTGCATTTTAGACAAGTTTTCAAATTAAATTATTTTTTAAGTATATTTTTTACTTCAATATTTTACATTTTATTGTAAACATATTTTGGGATAAGATTAATCGTTATAGTAAGTGCAAAATGACTGCTTAGTTGTATCAAGATGAATATGATTTATGTAATGCTCTTCCTGAAACAAGAAGGCCAACAAAATCAAGTGCTATCCGAAGAAAATTATAATTCCACCATGATTGACACATCTCTTTTAGTTTCACTGGGTCGAGTTCAGTCTTTTCGCCATACCAACCTACATATTCATTAATCGGTAGAAAATGTAACATTGTAAAAGTTATGTCAGCTAAAGTCACGACCAAAGCAATGAGCAACAAATTGCGAATTGCTTTTGAAGTTCGCCAATAAGCGATTGGAGAAATAATTGCGAATACCAATACTGCCAACTTTATCATGAAATAGTCTCCAGGTTCGGTGACATGAAAAAAAGCACGCAAGTTTTTGACAGATTCTAAATCACCGGTTCTCCAATTTGCGGCAATAATTATCATGTCGAAAACCATCCCGACAAATAGGAAATACCAAATGGTAAGATTCGTCCAAAGAATAATTCGCTTGTTCATATTAATATTCATTAGTTGTTAATGTTCAATGTAGTTAAAACTAATAGTTCGAATTATATATTCCAAATTTTATTTCCTTAACAAAGTTAACGGTTCACACTGTCTCAAGAGCATGACCCATAATGTATAAACATACGCATAAATTTCATCTTTTTTAAAATAGCGAATATAATTATTTTCTCAAGTAACTACAATTTACATTTTGGATTTTAATACAGGTTTTGTACTGCGTACCTATAATTAAATTTGTGTATTTACAATTATTTTCTTTCATTGAAATGAATCTCAATGATTTTCCACTTCGTTACTTAGTTTGTCACAAGCAGTTAAGGAAAAAGTTTGATTGGAATATAATTCATAGATTTAGGGATCTCAAATTTCAAACAAGTCACTTTATATCATTTTTTTAAATAGCGAAATAATTTTTTTGACAAAAGCAATTATAATTAACGTAATTATTCCTCCTATTACTCCAAAAATAGATTCTTTTATAAGGGTTGGCCACTCAGATAAAATGTGGTGCAAATATTCAATATTATGTGCAAAAATACCACCCGACACAAGTAATAAAGCTATAGTACCTACCACTGAAAATGTTTTGATAACAATTGGTAGGGCTTTTACAAATAATAATCCAATTGCATTTAAAAAACCCTTCTTATTAGATTTTTCAATCATATAAAATCCAAAATCATCCATTCTAACAACCAACGCTACAATGCCATAAACACCAACAGTAGTTATTATGGAAACAAGTGATATGGTTAAAATTTGTACACTTAAAGTTTTGTTTAATACTGAACTTAATGCAATAATTACAATTTCAACTGAGAGCATAAAATCGGTGATTATAGCTGATTTTATTTTTACTTTTTCCAATTCAGCATCTTGTTCAATTACACCAACTGCTGCTTTCTTTGCGGGTTGTTTTTTATGAAAAAAGTATTCTACAATTTTTTCTACACCTTCATACGCAAGGTAAAAACCTCCAAGTATAAGTATTATTATTATGGCTGCCGGTAAAAAATTATTTAGCAATAAAGTTATAGGTACAATAATCAACTTGTTAATAAATGAACCTTTTGTAATTGCCAACAAAACAGGAATTTCTCTGGAGGCTACAAAACCCGTTGATTTTTCGGCATTAACAGCCAAATCATCACCAAGTATTCCAGCTGTTTTTTTTGTAGCAAGTTTGGCATTAATAGCAACGTCATCCATCAATGCAACTATGTCGTCTAAAATTGCAAAAAAACCTGAAGCCATGTTGGTATTAAATTTATTTTGATGAGTTATTGAATCAAGTTCAAATTATTTAGCAGTTAACAAGATTTTCAATTTCCAACAATTGATACAAGGTCTTAAAGGCTATTGAAACCTTATTTATCATTTCTTTTGGTTGATTGGGCAAATTGAGAAATATTTATATAATTTGATATCCCGTAAATAAAAGGAAGGGAAATATTATTCTTTTCATTTATATTACATGTATTACTTAATTGATATTAACTTGTAAAGCTAATAAAATTCTAATCAGAACTTGTATAACTTCACTAAAGGCTTAGAATATGGTAGTCATGCCTAACCTAATTAATATTAAAAGTAGATGTTAATTTTTTGACTAGGCATCTAGTTTACTACCCTTTGACATAAGCTAATTTTTCAGCCACTTTCCCATTTGTAACCTTAAAAACATCGATTCCGCGTAAATGCCAGGGTTTTCCTTCTTTTGTCTTATGATAAATCCATCTTACTATACATCGATTGTCAGCAACAATAATTTCTTCCGCTTCAAAATAAGCATCAGGATTCGCAATAAAAAAATGTTGCCAAAATTCTCTAACTTTAATAGCTCCTTCTATATGAGTGCCATCTGGCATTGGATTTGTATTTTCAAATAAACAATCTTCAGTCATGAGATTCATTACACCATCTACATCATGTTTATTAAAAGCTAAATTAAAATTTTCTATTGTGGTTAATGTAGAATCTGAATTATCGAACTTTTCTTTTCTATTTTTTTTATCCATTTTCTTTTTATTGTTTGCATTAAAAAATACCACTTTTCATTAATTTAATTCGAATCATTGAAAATTGGAACCATAATAATATTGATTGTTACAAAGTAATTGACTTAAAAGCCATTGTAACCTACCTTTTCACATTTGTTTTTAGCAATTCGTTTTTATTCGATGACATTTCCTATTAGGAATAAATTTTTTATAATTTTTCTTGAAGCAATGATGTAGAAGATGCCACTCTAATTTCTTAATTAAAATTTCTCATCACCTGTTAGAAATACAAAATATATCTAAGACTCAATTTGATTTAAGATTGCCTTTGTAGTCATATTTAATATCAGACTGATTATTTTTTTTCCAAATCATTGTACCTTCTATTTGATTACCATTTACTTTTCCCTCAATCTCGATTGTTCCTTCTGATAAACTAGATATTGTACCATAAAAAGATATAACCCCATTTTCCAATTTTGCTATATATGGGGCAGACTTAAATCCAAATTGATGACAGGTTTTTGAATCTATAATCCCTTTATCAAAGTCGAACACATCAGAGTCTTGTTTTTCTGGATGATTTACATCCCAGCTGACTAGAGAATATGATTTACCATCGAGTTGATTATCAGTTCCATTTCCACATGCAACTGTAAAAAACAACAACATAAAACTAATGAGATTAATTTTAAACATATAATTAAATTTTAATAGTGAAAAAATGTAAAATGAGTATTCTACTTTATAAATAAAATTGATTTCTTTAAACGAATTATGTTTAAAAAATTTTAATCGATGGAAACAACTTAGAAACAGTTTTGAAAATATGAACGTTGATTAAATTACTTTAGTCACAATCTCAAGGTTATAAATACCTAAAAGTTGGCTTTTGACAATTTGATTAAGTTTCATAGCAACTTCACTAACTTGGAATTCAACAGTAATCCAATGTTTTTAATATAAGTCTTTATAAACAAATAATTTGTCAGATTAAAGGTGTAATTATATAAAAATTTACTATGTAAATGCCAGGTATATAATGATACTATTATAAATGTTTTGCAAAATCAATCCTACCTTGAAAATCGATGACCACTGCTGGTTCATCCCCAACTATCCATGCATCATGACCTGAAGGTAAAAGTGAAACATCTCCCGGTTTACAGTCAAATTCAGTTCCATCGTCCATTTTTACCCTGAGGATGCCAGAAACATGGTACTGAAAGTGAGGGGCTTCGCAACTTTGTGTGTTGACAAGTGACTATACAGAAGTTGCCCAGTGCCAGCCTGGCTCGAAAATCCCTCTCCCTACAATTGCTCCACCTACATTTATAAGCTCTTGCCTTCCTTTTGGAAATTCACGAACTTCATCTGGTGTTCCAAAGTTTTTCCATACAGCCATTTTTATTTTTGATCCATATGCGTTATGATTATTATTGATAATGTAATTTAAAACAAATAAATGGAATAAAAATGAAAATTCTTTGGAAAAACAAGCAAATTTAAAGTATTATCTAATTAAAATTGTCAATCCTAAATTTGTTTAAATGACTGATTGTAAAACAATTATTAATTTAATAATTCACAGCCCAACTTCTATCAAACGAAGTGCGGTTCATTTTTTCTCATTTCAATAATCAAGCAACTCTATTATTAGAATTTAAGGTAAGATATATTGTTTTAACCATTTCCAATTTTCTTCTGCGGCTTTATACGGATGATTTGTTCCGATTGGATATGCGTGTTTTAGTCCTTTTATTAATGAAATACTAAAAATATTTAATGGATCAGAAGAAGCTGAAAAATAAGAAGCAGTTATAACTGTATTCGTATCACCAGACATAGTAATTCTGGGATTTAACCCAAAGTTAGTGATATTTGTATGAGCAATATAATATATGTTTCCATTTAAAAGAGTAGATATTGAGTCGTTAATCAAAGTTAGTAAAGAAGTCATTGGTGCTGTTGGACCAGTATTCCCTGGACCGTAGTCCTGATTCCCCTTTTACAGTAAACAGGTAATTTCCTTACAGGAAAATAAGTTTGAGTGTTAGGTGTAATGCTGTATAATGAACCAGCACTTTCAACAATTGCAGCGAACTTATCACACATTTCAATAGTACACTTTCCAGCCATTTGGCTTCCACTAGAAAAACCTACTAAGTAAATTCGTTTATGATCAATATTGAACCTTGTATTTAAGTCTGTAATAATTGAAGTAAAAAACTTTATATCTTCTCTAGGTGTTTCATCAGCTCAAAATGACCATTCACCTGGCAATGAATTCCATTTGGTAGTCTTTTTTTGCTGTCCACCTGTAATTATACATTAACTCCAAGAAGATGGGAAAACAGTTAATATATTTTCTGTTTCTCCAACTTCTTTCCACCCTGAATTATTATAAAATTCTTCCCCATTTCCGATGGTTCTATACAACATAAATACAACAGGAGTAGATGATAATCCAGAATAGTTAGCAGGAACATCTTCAAAATACTCTCTGTCATCACCATTTAAATTAATTACAAAACTATTTTTCCCTTTGACATAATTTGAAGTTTGGGGTTCTGTTGTATTCTTTTTGCAAGAAAGAATGAAAGTTATAAAAAATGCTAGAAAAATGAGTGATACTTTTGTAATTGTTGTCATTGATGTCATTTATTTTAATTTATAATTATTATTTTTCAATAAATACATCACGATATATAGTAATGTTTTTTGATTTTTTTTTTAAATCTATATTAATTTAAATATGAAAATAATTTGTATTTTTAAATTTATTACTTGGTTAATGAGCACTAAAATATATTAGATAAGTTATTGTGAAGTTTACTAAAAATGCAATCAAATAAATTCTTTTTTCAAAATTTTTAATATTTATTATAAGTTTATTTCAATGCTTTGTTGCAGCTGTTAAAAGAAAGGGTTTATAATTAGAAAATACAACAATTAGTCTAAGTAGTAATAGAAATAGTACATGTAATATCAGTTAATTATTTGCAATACTTTGGTAGTTAGCAGTTGTCATTTATATTTTCATTTGTTATATCCTTTATCTTCAAATGGTTTTAATTCGTCAATATACAATTGTGCAAGCAATTTAACTTCGTTTTTGAAGTCGATATTCTCTCCTTCAGTTTGTTTTATTTCAGATAATACTTCATATTTAAAGTTGTCCTCTCCAAACTCTTTCCACTCCTTTTGTAAATAATCGTTTCTATGATTTCCAAAATTCAATTCCATTCTATTTCTGTTCCAAATTGCTTCTAAATCAATGCTTCCATCAATATAAACTTTACCATTTACAACATTTCTAATTTGAAAAACTCCGATTTTAAATTTCTTTGTACGATATTCTTCTTTGATTTCTTTTTTAGTTTTTATCATTTAACATTTTGAAATTTTGTTCTGTTAATGGTAAAAGTCGAGAGTCTTCCAATGCTGCAGTCCTATGACCTATAACTTTTAAATATTCATGATTTGAAGCGAATGCAATAAAATCTTGAACACTATTTTGTTGGATCATCATAACACAATCCCAACGTTCATTTGTTGGTCCAACCAAAAAATGTCCACCATACCCTAAAAACATAATTTCTCCACCTGATTTTTTTAAATGTTGTAAAGTCTTCTCAATATAAAGCATATATGCCACTTTTCCACTAATTGGATTTGATGGTGCTAATTCTGGTGTTTCTGAATAATCTGCAAATTCCTTGAACCTAAGAAGATTCAACATAATGACTTGTCCTGAAATATTTCTTTGGAAAAATTCTCGTCCTGATTCTTGTGTTGGATTTAAATAGAATTTATTCATTATTGTTTGTTACAATAAACTTTAAAGTATTGTATAGTGTTTAAAATTGCAAATGAAATCTAGAATTGATTTAAATTTTTCTTAGTTTCAAACAATGAAAAAATTCACACCAACTTTACAAAGTCCAGCCAATTGCTTCAGCAACATTAGGGAAATGTTGTTTAAATATTTCTTTTATACTATCTGCAATTTCTCTGTGTTCAAGCTGGGTATCTTCCTCACATCTAAGTTGCAAATAATGTATCCAACTTCTAATACTTCCTTTCATGTACATAGTTGTTTGGGTAGTTAGTGGTAGCACCATTCTAGCACATTCTCTTGCTATACCTTGCTGAATAAGAGTTGAATACAGCTCTTCACTTAGCTTTATATGATTTTCAACAATTGTGTTTATTTCTGAATTTGTAATTTCCTCAGTAGAACTTTGACGATTTTTTTCTGCCTGTTTTCTTAATAATACAGGTTCAATTTCGGTGGCAGTTGCATACCTTTGAGAAAATTCTTGAAACGAAAAAGAGCGATGTCTCAAAATTTGTTGAGCTATTGCTCTTGATGTTACAATTTCGATAGTCATATCAATCATTTCAAAAGGTGACCAATGTTTGTGTTTGATTAAATAATTGATCAATCTCTCAGAGCTTTCGGTATTGTGTTGATTGGAAGGATTACTAACTCTAGCTATATATACAATAAGTTGCTCAGGCGTCATTTCCCATTCTTTAATCAAGGATTCTGTTATTGAAACTAAACTTACTTGCATTTTACTTTCTAATTAAAAATAAATTTTTAAATTGTTTTTTAAAATTATTATAGGGGGATTGAATTATAAAAAACCTCCTTGAAGTCCCCTACCTCAAGAAGGCTAAGATTTTTAGGATAAACTCATAATATATGATACCAGAATCATCCCATTAACCTATCAATCAACCCAACTACTGCTATTTTTAGCAGAATGAAACACAGCCATTACAAAATTATAAAATAATATTGTGTTAAAATCAACATAAATAATAATTATTTATTAGTTAACTAAAGTTTTTTGTTTGGAATTATTTTCAAACTGAACAGAAACAATTTTGGAAACCCCAGATTCTTCTTGAGTAACTCCATACATTGTATCAGCAGCAGCCATAGTTCGCTTATTGTGAGTTACGATAATAAATTGAGTGTTTCCAACAAACTTGCGAATTAAATTTACGAATCTGTCGATATTTGTATCATCTAAAGGAGCATCTACTTCATCTAAAATACAAAATGGAGAAGGTTTTACAAGATAAATAGAAAATAACAATGCAATTGCAGTAAGTGTTTTTTCTCCACCTGAAAGTAAATCTATTGAATGAGGACGCTTTCCTCTTGGCTTTGCAATGATTTCAATTTTAGCTTCTAAAGGATCTCCTTCCATAATTTTTAAATCTGCTTCATCTCCTTCATTAAATAAATTACCAAAGAGTCCAATAAAATTTAATCTAATTTTTTCAAATGTTTCTATGAATAATTTTTGAGCAATGTTGTTAATTTCATCAATTGTATCAAGTAAAATTTTCTCTGCTTTTCTTAAATCATTATATTGAACATTGATAAATTTTAGCCTATCATCTTCTTCTTTCCACTCTTGGTAAGCTAGCAAATTTACAGTTCCTAAAATTTTTATCCTACTTTTAACCTCTCTTAATTTATCTCTAAATTCAGTTAAAGTTGTTTCTATATTTGTTAAATCAAAACTAATATCTGAATTTATTATATTACTATTTAACTTAGATGAAATTGATTCAGAAGAATTTGATTCAAAAGTTTCAACAACTGTTAAATCGGAATCAACGATTGTAATAATAGATGTTTCGGTTATTTCAGTTTCGAGAAGTTCGGTTACTTTACTTCCTGAATCAATATCACAAATATCGTTATCTTCATTATTAGAATCATTAATAGTAACATTATTTATGATTGTATTTTCCGAATCAAATACATTATCATTCTCAATATTCGAATTAATATTATTATTAAATTTTCTCTCCTCAATTAATTTTAAATCTTCAATTAATTTTAATAAATCAATATCTAGTTCATCTTTAGCTCTTTCAACTAAAGAAGCTGCTTTCTGTTTTAGTTCTTGAATTTTTAATTCAAGTGTATGAATCTCACTAACAGTTGATTCGTAACTCTTTCTATCAGTCCTTAACAAATCACTTCTTTGAATTATCTCTAGCCTTTTATTTGATTGTTCAGAAATAATTTCATCACGATTAATTTTGGCATTTTCCAATGAAGCATTAAACAGAATCAAACCGTCAGCAATTTGCTTTAAGTCGTTAGTAATCAATTCTACTTCTTTGATAGACCTTTCCTTATCTGATGTTCTTTGAGTAATAAAATTAAGTGTATTTCTTAAATCAGAATCTAATCTATCAATTGAATTTAATGAATTTCTATCTTCGTTTATAAGCTCAGTAAGTTGAACATTTAAGGAATTTAAAATTCTCATTTTCTCTGAGAATTCTGTTTCTTTGGCACTTAACTGTAAATTCACAACTCTTACATTTTCTTCTGCAAATTTTTGATCTTCTAAATGAGATTCAATTTTTGGAGAAATTTCAAGAAGTAGAATATCTAATGATTTTATTTCTTCTAGCAATGATTGAACTTCCTTTTCATTTGTTATAATTACTTCATCGGCATTATTTTTTTCATATTCAAGTTTGTTTCTAACTTTTTCGATATTACCTAATGACTCTTGAGCTAATCTAACAGAATTTGAAATTTTGCTTAAGTTGATAACACTTTCATAAGTTGAAATAACTCTAGAATCTGATTCAAGTTTTTCTAGTTTTTGGGATAACTTATCAATTTCAATTAACAATTTTTCTATTTGTTCTTTTTTCCCAATTGTAACTCCTTCATTGCTTGTTGTACCACCTCCTCGAACAATGCCAGAAGCCTGTACTGTAGTTCCATCGAGAGTTACAGCCTTTTCACAAATATTTGAAGCTATAGCTCTCTTTGCATTTTCAATAGAATTAACTATAACTACATCTCCAAGCAACACTCTTCTAAGAGAGTCAAATTTGGAGTCAGATTTAGTTAGGTTTAAAGCATATCCAATTACATAATCAGGTAAAGTCTTATTAGAGGATGTATCATTTTCTTTAATTCTATCTAAACATATAAAAGTAGCCTTTCCTTTTTTCCCTAATTTTAATGAAGCAACTCCGCTCATTGCTTGATCTATATTATTTACAATTAAGCAGCTTGAGGCTGATCCTAAAGCTACAGCAATTGAAACTCTAAATTCATCTGAAGTTGAAATTACATCAGAAACAGTTACTGCTTCATTAGGATTCCAAGATTTATCTTTTGATAAAAACCTAACTGCTTCATCTTGATCAACTAATCCAGCGAGAAAATCTAATCTTGATTTACGAGTATTCAATTGCTTGTGAACCTCAACAATTTCATTTCTCATTGCATCTATTTCAGAGCGATACTTATTTTTTAAATCTTGTGAATTTTCAAATTCCTTTCTAGATTTTTCTAACTCTGCTTTCTCTATTTCGACATTATTATAAACTTCAACTAAACTTTTTTCAGCATTATATTTCTTTTGAATAATTTCTTCTTTTAAGTTTATAGAACTATTCAACCTCTTGTTAATACTCTCTTTGCGTGAGTTATTACCAAATTCTTCTCCTCTTAATCTTGCAAGTGAATTAATGATATTAACAACATCTAATTGAGCTTTTTTAGCAGAATCACGACTCAATATTAATTCATTTTCATAACTCAATACTGAATCATTTGCTTCATTAAATTGCAATTGAATTATTGATAATTTTTCTTTAGTCTCAATTAATTTTTTAGCAAAATTTTCTTTTTCTGAATTGTAAGTTGAAATTTTATTTTGTGATTCAAAAACTTCCTTTTCTGATCTTGATATGAAATTATTTAATGCTCTTAAACGCTCAGAAGAAACCGCTTGCTTTTGATTTAGTTCTGCAATTCTAGAACTTATTTCTGTTACATCTTTCTGTGATTCATTTAAAATATTTTCAATTTCAAGTTGATCATTTTCTAATTCTTTAAGAATTGTTTCTTTAGAATGTAGTTCATTATCAAGTTTATTTTTTGTGGAAAAATAACTTTGCAACTTATCATTTAACGGTAAAATTCTAGTAACTGTTTGAAGAAATTCTCTTCTAATAATCTCTACTTCAAGGTCAACTCTTTGTTTATCTAATGTTGTATATTCTTGTGCACGTTTTGCTTGACGCTCTAAAGAGTTCACTTTTTTAGAAACTTCTTTTAAAATATCCGCAACCCTTAACAAATCTTGCTTAGTTGAGTCTAACCTTCTTAAAGCTTCTTTTCTTCTAACTTTATATTTTGTAACTCCTGCTGCTTCTTCAAAAAGTTTTCTTCTTTCATCCGCATTTTCAGATAAAATAGTTTCAACCATTTTTAATTCAATAACTGAATAAGCATTTGCACCCATACCAGTATCCATAAACAGATCAATAATGTCTCTTAATCTGCACTGAGTTTTATTTAAAAGATATTCACTATCTCCACTTCTAAAGAGTCTTCTTGTTAATGTAACTTCTGAATATTCTGTAGGTAGAATTCCTTTTGTGTTTTCAATGGTCAATGAAACTTCAGACATCCCCAAGGGCTTACGAGCTGATGTCCCATTAAAGATTACCTCCTCCATTTTATCACTTCTTAATGTAGAGGCTTTCTGTTCACCAATAGCCCACCTAATTGCATCTATAATATTAGATTTACCACAACCATTAGGACCAACAATTGCAGTAATACCTTCGTTGAATTTTAAAATTGTTTTTTGAGCAAATGATTTGAACCCGACAATTTCTAGTTTTGATAAGTACATAAAAAATATAAGATATAAACTAACAATTAATCATTGTTAATAGAATTGTTTTTAAATATTGAAAAATATGTCATTCAAAATTGCTTCTTAATTCTAAAGCAATTTTTAGTGGAATTAGAAAATTAAATGTGAATATATTAAAAAATATCTAGATATAAAGTCCTCCAATCCCTTCTCTTAAATAGCTGATAACTGATTGAAAGTAACTTGATGAGAAATATAAAATAATTATGAGTAATGTAAAAATTGCAAAAATCAAAGTGAAAAATTTAAATGGTCCCGTGTTGTACACTATACTTGCACCTTTATATAACCTATATAAGACCCACAAACCAATTATTATCAACAAACCTACAATTATACCAGACAATCCATTAACACTTAACAGACGGTATAAGAACATAATAAAAGGAGTAAGAATCAAAGTAGGTAAAGCACTCCAGGTGCTTATCACAAAAGAATCTGAGAATGTAACATTTTTCTTTAATACTAATCCAACTAAAAATATTTTACTTGAAACAATTAATAATCCTAATAAAAACAAAAGAGTGAAAAACAAAATTGAATAAATTGGAACCCACACTATTTGATTTACAAGTTCTTTTATTTGATCTGATTTTACAAGTACGCTTAACAAGGTATCAAAATTCTCACTAGTTCTATAGTAATAACAAAGAGATGATATTGCAACTCCCATTATAATAGCAAGTACACCACCTAAAGAAATTGTTTGAATTGTAGATAAAATTCTTTGATCACGAATGTCATTAAAAAAATTACTCGGTCTTAAAAAAGCACGCATCATATCCTGACGGAATCTACTATTTTTATTTAACATTACTATTGAAAGTACTGCACACAAGATTCCAACTATAATATAAGTTATTGTTGATGGTTCCTCATAATCACCAACTAATATTATTGGTTGTGTGCTTTCAGTGAATAATGATCTGAGCATTGATAATGATTGCCTAGGATTTTTGAACAAATCATTCAGCCCAGCACTGAAAATATATTCTTCATTGTTTTTTACAGTTAGTAGTGGGCGGTCTGTTTTATAATCATTAAAAGTCCAATAAATAGAACCCAAACAATTTTGTTTTAAAATAACATTATAAGCATCATTTATATATTTAGCTTGAGCTTCAATTGATAATGGGTCTGCATATCCATTATGATTTCCAAGTTGACATAACTTTCCAAATGTTATTATTACTGGTTTACTATTATTTATTTTTGACAAATTTTTTGAGATCTTACTAACTAAATCATTCGAAGGGATATCTAAAGTTGGAATATGTATAATATCAACTTGACTTAGTAAATCTTTATTCCAATCTTGAGCAGAAAGTATTAAGAATTTTCCTGAACTAGAAGTAATATTTTTTATGATTTTAATAACTTTTAAAGCAGTTTCACTTTCAGGAATTAATGCACTTAATCCATAACCAAAAGTTGATGTATGTATCAATCCAGTCATTACAATATTACTAACAACATCTAATGACCTGCTTATATAAACTTCATTGCGAAATTGGGAAGATGGGGGCATACCAATTTGAGCATCAATCAAAGTCATTAAACCTAGTTCATCACATAAATCAAGAACAAACTCATTTGGAGTACCTCCAATAAATTTCACTAAATTAGCTCCTGATTGTTTGATGATTTTTAAATCTTTAGAAATCAAATCATTGATTATTGTTTGACCCCCTTTATCAGTTTCAATCACATAACCAATGCCCTTAAAAAGTAATTTTTTCCCATTAAATAAGACTTCGTTTTTCTTAACAGCAATTGTTTTAAGTCCAAGTTTAAATTCTCTTACATCAACTAATGATCCATTATACAAGATCTTTACAGTTGCTTCGTATAAATTAGGGCTTTCAAATGACCATACTTTTGGACTAATTGTAGTTACATCAATTCCAATATTTATTGAATGATTTGTTGTTAAAGAAAATTTTACTTCAGATTTTAAAGTATCTTTTATGAAAGATGTATCATCATTTTTTTTCAAGTAAACTAAAGCAGTAAATTCAGCATTATCAAGTAATATCTTATTAGGTCCTCCAGAATCAATTGAATTACCAAAAATTAAACCTTTAATATTACTCGCATTAATTTTTAAATCAAATTTAGTTTTTGCAACATTTGAATCTAACAAATAAGTATTGTATTTAATTTCATCAATGCTAACTGAAGGGCAGCCAATAAGACCAATATCACGAACAATACCAGCGTAAGTTTTGGATTCTAATGGAGTTTTTCTACAAGGTGATGTATTGTAATCTAAATAATTATCTACCTTAATTTCAATAACATTTTTTTCTAGAAGTTTTCCTGTTTCATAAATCGGGATTTCAAATTTACCTTCTCCTTCATGTTTTCCAACTGTAAAACCATTCAAAATTATAGTAGCTCTATATGGTATACTTCCACAAACTAACTTCCAATTGATTCCTGTAAGTTTTTGTTTGTCAATATTAAATTTTCTTGAAAAAACAAGTGAATTGTTCCCAATATAACTACTTGGTATTTTAACTTTTTGAGGGCTTTCATCTTCATCGAATGAAACTAACCAATCACCATTTAAATCTAAATAACTACGAGTTATAGAAATAGCATTTTTACAAAAATTTTTATCAACAGTAGATATTAGAAATCCTTCTGGTTGTTTTTGTGCTAGAACAAATATTGGAAATAATATGAATAAACCTAAAATGGAAATTGTTTTCCTCACTTTAGTATAATTGTAATTAGTGATAAAAAGGTAAAAGTATCTATTAATTAGCCATAAACATCTCTAATGGCAAAGATAAACAAAAGAGTATTGGTTTTAAATCAAAAGTATACTTATTTATGAAAAATTTTATTTAGAACCATTTCAGAATTTATATCGATCATACAATTAAAAGTTTTTATTGGGCATTTATGATCACCATGTATGCTGCAAGGACGACATTTTAAATTTTCAATTTGAACTACATTTGAATTTGGTGATATTGGAGCAAAACCAAATTCGGGAACTGTTGCTCCAAAAATAGAAGTACAAGGTATTCCCAAACCTTCAGCAATATGTAACGGTGCACTATCATTAGTTAATAATCTTTTAGATATAGAAATTAACGCTATAGTTTCCCTTAGAGAAATTTTACCAGCAAAATTTTTACAATATTCAGAATTATTTTTTTTAATGTTACTAATAATTAACCTACAAATATCTTGTTCTTGAGGGCTTCCAATTAAGCAAACATAATATCCTCTTTCAATTAATTTATTTACAGTTTCAATAAAACCATTTACGTGCCATCTCTTTGTTTCCCAAACTGAGCCTGGTGCAACACAAATAATAGGTTTGTTATCAATTGAAATTTCAAGATTTTTCAAAACTGATTTATCTGCTTCAAGCCATATTTTTAATGAATTATTAGAGATAATATTTTTACCATAAAGTTTTTCAAACAACAAATTATTTCTTAAAATCTCATGAGTATACAAATTATATTCAACTTTATTATTTAGTAATAAATTTCCTGCAGATTGTCTAAACCCTGATCTTATTGGTATTTTTGAAGCAAAGGCTAAATATGAAGATCTAAATGATCTGTGTGGAATTATTGCTTTATTGTAATTATTTTTTTTTAGTTCTTCAATTAATTTTCTATTTGAATTTTTATCATTTTTATCAATTAAGTGTAACATTGAAATTGCAGAATGATTCTTAAACACTTCAGAAAATTGACTCTTAATCAAAAATCCTATCTCGATATCTAATTGTTTTAACGACTTGAATAAAGACGTAGCCAATACTGCATCTCCTAAGAAACCTGTTTGAATAATAAGTACTTTTTCAGACATTAATTATAAAATATAGAATTGATAAAAACAAAAAAACAACTTAATTGATTAATTTTTATCAAATTAAAAGTAATCATTTATAAATACTATTGTGTTTCCATTTTTTATGTGACCATAACCATTGTTCTGGGAATTGCTTTATATTTTCTTCCATTGCATATAAGTATCTTTTAATAAATTCATCTATACCTAGTTGATTATTTTCAAGATCATCAATTTTTAACTCGTTTAATTTACAAACATATTTTCCATTTTTTTGCCTATTGTTAAAACAGATAATTACTTTTGGCTTGAACTTTAGGGCTAATCTGGCTGGTGCAGTAAACGTATGAGTTTCAATATCAAAGAATTTGTAAACTGGATCTGACTTAGAGCCAGTTTGATCAGCAAGAAAAGCAACTGAACCTTTATGTGATAAAATTGAAACAGAGAGTTTTGCTCCAACCCCTACATCTATCAAACCGCAACCAAAAACTGTTCTAACAGAATTCATATAGCCATAATCATTTTGAGATTTTACGACTAAATGAACCTTTTCTTTTACAAAAAATGATGAACTTGCGGCTATTAATTCCCAATTACCAATATGAGCCGATAAAATCAATAATCCTTTACCATTTCTTTCTAATAATTCACTATTTTCTAATTTAATATGATTTCGAATCTGGCTTATTTTTAAATGTTTTTGTTTTAATATCTCCAAAATTAAAATAGAAATATGAAAATAATATTTGAATAGTAGTTTGAGGTAAAAACTGTTATTACTATTATGGAAAACAATTTTAAAATTTGTTAGTATTATTTTTCTTCTTGGTCCAATTATAAACAAAAGTATTGCAAAAAATGAAGCAATGAATCTGATTAAAAAGTATGGAAGAATTTTCCCTATGCAATCAAATAAAAACCAAAGAATTAATTTTTTCAAAATCGTTAATTTTTAGTGTTTATATTCACCTCACGTTCAAACCAATTTTCATTTTTAATTTCATTTGGATGAGTTGAATGTTTTAATGGGAATGTACCAGTTTGAGATCTATCAACAAAAATAAATTGCCAATTATTGTTTGAATATGTCCAAATTTCATATGGTCTATGTTCCAGTTCACTATAGTGGCGCTCAATGTTATCTGGTTTACCGTATGTTAGAAAAATTTTCCCTCTATCGCTTTCCCAACCTTCTTGGTAAAATGCACAGCTATACAATTTACATTCAGAAAGATGTTTATAATAAATTCTCATATCTTCATTCTCTGGTGTTTCTGGGGATTGATCTCTTTTAGCCCAAAAATTTGTTAAATACTTTTCTTTGGGTTCACGACCAGAAATATTATTCCAAATTTGAATTTCAGATTTGCTTGCAATATATTTAATTTTTTTGAAATCAAGATCTAATTCCTTCTCAGTTTTACCAACAAAAAGAGGATTAATTTCTTGGATTATTGTTTGAATTTTTTCTATTTTTTTTCTTTCATTTTTTATAATTGAATCTTTAACTGGATTAAAAACAAAGTAAGGTTTGATAACTCTTACTGAATCAGTAGCCGAACCAATCAATCCATTAAAAACATTAATTATTAAGAAATACTTACCACTTGGAACTTCCTCCATTTGTAAAGAATTTACTTCTGTAATACCAGATTCTTTTGGTCTTATATTTTTTGATTCTTTCTTATAAAATACTTTTCCTGTAGAATCTGCTAATGAATAAACTAAGGAGTACTCATAGGTTGAAGATAGGTTTGCATTATAAATTTCACAATAGGAATTTAATACTAAGAATGGAGTTGAAATGTAACTTTCAATATTTGGAATTACTACAAATCCATTTTTATAAAAGATGTTATCAACGTTACTTGTAGGGGAAATTTCATTTGCAATTTGAATATCACTGATATTGATTTTTTTATTTGAATAGTCCCTTACATTTAATTTAAAATTTGCTGAATCTGTATTTAGGCTATTATTTGAATCAACGTACTTTATAATGGCATTATATGAACCTGGCTTAACTGTAAATATTTTCACACCGCATAAAAAATCTGGTTCAGATTTTTCTATAAAAGTAGTTTTATTACTCCATATTTCTTTAATAATATTTTCCCCTTTAGAATCATTTATTTCAAACTGAATTACTAAAGTTGCAATTTTATCTGACCCATAATTAATATATTTCAAGCCTGTTTCTGAAAATTGAAAGTTTAACTCAACTAATGATGTAGAATCATTATTGAAATAGGATTGAGTAGAGTAACTAAAATAAATAGGTTCTGAATTTGCATTAAAAAAATTAGCAAATATTAAAATTAAATTTATTAAAAAGAGTTTCATCATTAATATTTTCTTAGAAAATGTTTAAATCAATAAAAGAATAAAATCAAAAAAAGTAAAATAATGGCTTCAAAAAATATCTTTAAAAAAAAGACAACGAGGCAATGATTTATGCTCTCGTTGTCTTGTATGTCAAATAAAATATATTAAATATCTTATAATTTGATAGAAGCTGTAATGTTGTGAACAACCCCTAATGTTGCATGAATACGAGCAGCATAATCTAACATTCCTATAAAAGAACCTGTAACATAATTAAAGCCTAAGCCACCACTCAAACCAAATGAATTTGAAGATCCAACTAAATAACCAGCACGAACAGAAAGTAGCTTATTCCAAGTGTACTCGCCTCCAATCGTTAAGTTTTCAGGTTTATCTGAAGCATTTGCAAATTCAAGATTAATAAGCAAAGAATTATCTGCATTTCCTTCTAAAACGTTTGTCGAAATTCCTGCTCTAAAAAGTAATGGTAAAGAAGATTCAGTAGCTTCTAATTGAACATCAGGACGTTTGTTACCAGTTATAGGATCTATTGTTCCATTTCTTAATAAACCATTACCACTGTATTTAAAACTAGAAGATAAATTTTGAGCTGCAAAACCTATTCTCAATCCGTAAATACCAGGTTTATATAATGTACCAAGATCAAATGCAACACCATTAGCTGAAACTGTAGCAAAACCTAGGTTTACGTATTTTGCACCAATACCAAATGAAAATTGATCTGTTATTTGTCCTGCAAAAACTAACCCTAATACATTATTTCTAGCAGAAAATGTAGCCCCGTATCCTTCTTGATGGAACAAATCAGTATAAGGAATATCACTTGTACCAAAAGATTGGAATTGAACTCCAATTCTGTAATCTGAATTAACTGGCATAGTAAAAGCTCCAGCATTATGAGTAATATCGCCATAATATTTACTATAACTATAAGAAGCACCGATACCAGGAATTTGAGTTATACCAGCAGGATTTGAAAAAATTGCATTTGGATCATCAGCTATTGCAACGAATCCACCACCAAAACCAGCTGTTCTTGCACCAATTGGTAAGGTTAAAAAAGCACCTGAACTAATCCCAATTTTTGAGAAGGGACTTTCTTGATTTAAAACTGTTTGAGCATTTATGAATGTGTATTTAGCACAAGCAAATAATAGCGTAAAAGTTAATATAAATTTTAGTCTCATATAATTGTACAAATGAATAAAATGTTGTTGATGATAATTAATGGGCTTAAAATTTCTTTTGAACTTAAAAGCCCATTATTTTTTCAAATTAATTAGTTACCAGAACGAAATCCTCCAATAACGATTGCAGCTTTTTTAATTACACTAGCACCATTTGAAGTTGTAATCCTAAACAATAATAATTGATTTGATAATTGTCTGTTTCCGCTTGATATTAAATCATAAACATTAACATTAACAAGATCTTTTCCTGAATTATCACCAACATGGTCAATAACTTGAACTAATTCTCCTGCTTCAGTAAATACTTCTATTTTACATTTTGCAGGTAGTCTAGTAATGAATAACCTCTTATCAGTTGTTGAACGTTGACCTAAGTGATCAATATAATACGGATTTGGAACAATATTTACCTTATCTAATAACTCATCTGTATATTCCTCAGGTTTTGGATTAGTTTGATTGATTGCAACCAAAATAGACCCACCTGGTTCTGGAAGCCCAACAGCTCCACCTGTAAAATCAACTGTAAATTTATCTCCAACTGCTAAATCTTTTGTTGGTCGTGGAGTTGGAGGTGGAAATTTATTATCAATAGTTGCATCTGTTGAACCCATTCCTGCAAAATCAACAATCATTTCAGATCCATTAGCAACAATTTTATGTGAAACCATTACTTTTATTGGAGCTCCATTTTGATCTTTTCCATTTAAGACACCTGGATAGTATCTACCTGGGGTTCCAAATCTTTGTAAAGAATATTTAGCTCTACCTAATTTATTAGCTCTACCTATATCTGATAAAGTATCAACTCCAATCCATCCATAAGCAAATGTTGTATGTTGACCAGATCCAATAAACAATCCTATATTGGAAGCATTAGACAAAGTATCAATAATTGTTTTAGCTGCAGGATCTATTGGGAATTCATAACCATATTGATAAGTTATATTTTGACCAACAGCATTTTTATAATCAAGTTTATTTATGTTCTTTACTTTAGTTATAAAATATGGTACATTAGTGAACTCATAAGTATTAGTACCTTTTGTAACTTTAAATGATTCAGTTCCACCTTGAATCATTTCTACTTCTAGCTTCACTTGACCAATACTTGGAGCAACTTTACCAACTCTAAACTCTGTACTTGCAGGCTTCCAATAATTGATTCTACCTGGAACAAAATTAATATCTGAAGAACCATTGGTGATTTTAAAAGCAGATTTTTTACTAGCTGAATCGCAAAATCTTCCAAATTTAAGTGAATCTCCATATTGAATTCCAGCCCAATCAAAGCTTAATCCGAAGATTTTTTTATACTGTCCAATAGTTTCTAATGCTAAAGTTGTAGGATAATAAGTTCCAGTATATAAAGATTGTTTACAACTTGCATCTTTGAATTCAGCAATTCTTTCAACAGTTGTATCTTTTTTAACAGGAGGAGTAGTTCCTTTAACTGTTATAACTGTATCAACTTTATATCTTGGATACCATGTAACAAATGAAGTATCAATATTCCTTATAGTACTATCTGCATGATCTGAAAAAGCTGATTCATAAGATACTGCGAACCTATGAATTTTATCACCAGATCTTTTGCTATAAACATTTACTTCAGTCCAATACCAATATGGATTATAAGAACCTGCATCTGTGTTATAATCTTTTGTATCTAACGGTTTAAACTTAAATTCTAAAGTATCACCAGCAAATAATTGAGCTAATCTTTCATTATCAATTGTTAAGAAATTAGGATTGGTAATGCCACCCATTCCTTTCATTCCAACAATTTTTGGTTCAACTTTAGAACCTGATTGAGGTGCTTCTGGAGTTGCTCTTATCTCGTTTAATCCTGTAATCCCTCCATTTAATTTAGATGGTGTTCCGGGATCTTTATAACCAGCATCATAAGATAAAATTCTATAATAATAATCAACTCCATTTATTAATTTTTCATTCTGATTTAAATCGTCTGGAATTTCCTTAATAGTTCCATCATTATTATCATCTCCAACATCAACAAAAGTTCTATGATTAGTTACACTATCCATAATTATTTGAATATTTTTACGAACCATATCTCGTACAGTTGGGTTTGCATCATCAAACATATCATATTTGAATTTATACCAAGATTCTGTTCCACTTTTTACAGTAACTAATGAATCTGTTAAACCTGGTCTTTTTACTGTATCAATTCTAACTGTATGTGGAACTTTAACAGAATCTATTGCAAGTTCTGCTAATTCTTTAAATCTCCACCATGCTCCTAAATACGACATGTTACCTGTTTGAGCAGCCATAATTCTAGCTGGTGCTGAAGGTTGACAAGGTAATCTATATTCTTTAATCGTTTTATAATCAATGTTCCAATTTTTATTAGATAAAGCATCAGAATTTGTACCAAATATTTTCCTAGCTCTTTGGATTTTGTAACCTTGAAAATCTAGTCCTTTTTCTCTTTGATCAACCGATAATTCAGATAAAGAGTCCCAACGAATAATAACTCCATTATTAATTGGTGTATATGTGGCTCTGCAAGCATCTGGAGGTCTTGGAGCATCATAATTTTTATCATAAACCTCTTGAGCAAACTTATCCAATGCAATTAATCCACTCAAATCGTCTAATGTTCCAGTTGCTGTTCCTGATTTAGAATCGGCAAATAACATACCAACAACAATTCTTGCAGTATCACCTGGCAACATATTAAAAGGTCCTGTAGCAGTTAAAAACCTTTTATCTCCAGCACCATTATCACCTGCTTTAACTCCATTTGACATAAACTCATATCTAGTTTGAGGAGTTGATGGATCATTTTCAATAACCCAATTTTGTAAAGTTGATAACCCTTTTTGCTCGCTGTTTGAATAGAATTTTTTATCTTTTCTTATAAAACCATTAGCATCAACAGCTGGGCTTTCAAGAAAGTCAAATCCTATATAACCAAATTTTTTAGCACCATCGCCACTTGAAGCTTCCGACCATTGTACACCTAAATTCAAAGTCGGATCTTCATTGAAAAATCTTGTATGGTCATTTGCAGCAGCTCCTATATCCATATCAAATGCTGGAGCAATAAACACATCTCGAAGAGTATCTTTAGATTTATTAATTACATTGTATTTAATAAAAATGAAATTCGTGTAAGGATTTCCCTTTGTATTTGAAATAGAACCTGTACCAGTTGCAGCCATTAAACTATCATTATCACAAAGTCCAGCTGCATTTGATTCACCACCAAAAGTAAAAATTGTCTGTTCAACTTGCATTCCCATTGGGTAACCTAAACTAAGAGCTTTTGCTTTTGAAATCTCGTATCTATCAAGATCTGTATCTTTATAAACAGAGAAAATATCTTCGTTTGAAATAATTGATGGACCTTTTGGATATTTAGTAGAATTCCTATCATTGTTATCTTTTATAAAATTTCCTACATATCTATCAACCTTTAAAGAATCGTTTGGATTTGTATCCCAAATTGGCCATTTAGCTCCACCATTACTTTTATCTTTACTGTCGTTAGTTTCACCAGAAACATTGCTATAATCTAATGAACTATAAACCCTATACATATTTTTTCCAAATGCAGTTTCATCTGGTGCTTCGTCTTTAGTAGGATCTTCAATGATACCAGGAACAAACCAAGAACTTCCAGAGTTAGGGTTATAACCAATAACACTTAACTTTGATAAATCTGTATCGGTTGGCTTAACCCTTTTTTTAGCACCAATCCACAAACCACCTCCAAAAATGTAAGCATTTTTAGAGTCTCTAGGCCAAAAACCACCAACTTTATCTGCATTACTTGTTGCAGCAACATTTTGGCCTAAAATTCCATAATTGGTTGAATATATTTCTATATTCGATACTTTGTTTTTATATGAATCAAAGGCATTTGTTGGAACTCTTTGCACTTCTTGTTTACCACTCTCTTTTTCATCATCATTTTTCTTTTGAGTTGAATCAGTTTGAGTTTTATTATCTCCCTTTTTTGGACTTTGTCCGTCTCTTGTATTGGAAATTGCAATGTTATTCCAGACATTTAATGAAAAGATTAACATGACAATTAACAATATATATATCCGAAGTTTCATAAATAATTTATATTATTTTATTATTGGAATTGATGAATAGTTTAGAAATTTAATCTTATACCTAAGTTTACAGTTCTTGGAAATTTGTAAGTACCTCTTTGAGTTTGAATAGTTGCAATGAACTTTTTGTAACCTTCATATTTTTCATTTTGAGTTACTACTCCATCTAGATTCAAATCAGCATAAGGATTATACATTCTATTTCCAAATTCATCATATTGAGCATTATTATAAGTTTCTAACCTATTCGGATCTATATCTTTATAGAATGATTGTGCAGTGAAATCTCCAATACCACGTGCAAAAGTTGTACCATTATCATCAGGGCTAGCTAAAACAGTAGATCTATTACCACCAGTAAATCTATAAGATACCGCATAAGTTTCATTTAATAAGTTGAACAAATCTAAATAAACAGCTAAGCTTGTATTACCCATAGTTTCACCTATTAAATCTTTCAACAAAATTTTTCTTTCAATATGCATTTCAGTATTAAAATCTGATGGTAATCTTTCACTATAAAACCCAGAAACCAAAGCTCCTTTTGAATCTACTAAAGTAAATGGTAAGCCTGAGTTCATAATTGCAGTAAGACTAATAACAGTATTTTGAATTAATTTAATTCCACCAATACTTGGTCCTTCATCAGATCCCCATATCAAACTTAATGTTCCATTTAAACTATGAGTTTGATCATAATCTAAAGGATATTCTGTTAAAGCTTTTCTTATTGGTTTATCTGTAAATGGGTCAATTGAAGGTGCACTATTAAAATTAGCAGTAGCATTCGATGCAGTACCAGCTGCTTTCTGTAAACGATAATTAATTTCCCATCTATAATTATCAGATAAATTTTTAGTTAAAGAAGTTTCAATACCCCTAACATTTCCATATTCAGTTACAGTATATATTGAGTAGGCATCTGGCACTGCTGGTACGTATTGTACACCAAGTTGATTGTAAATATCTCTATAATAAGCGGAAACATCAAAAACGTAATCATCTGCAAAACTTGATTTATATCCCATTTCATAAGCAAAAACTTTTTGTGGTTTGATATCTGGGTTTCCAAATAACTGCCCACCACGAGTTGCATCACCAAAAGGATTATCAAACAATGAAGTTAACTCTGGCATTTTAAACATCATAGCAAAGTTCACTCTGTACTCAGATTTCTCAGTAATTGGATAACTAACATTAACACGAGGACTAGCTTGGAATTTTAAAGTTGTTTTTGGTGCATTAGTTAAATCATTGATAACATCTTTTGATCTTACTGATGGAGGAGAATATGTGTTTGCATTGAAGAAATCAAAACGTACACCTGGTTGGAAAACAATTGCTTTATAATTAAAGTTAGCTGCAGCATAAAATGCTCCTTTATATGGTGTAAATGGGCTCTCGAAGAAAGCTTCAGTAGCTGTTCCTTTATCTTTAAAATAATTAGTTTTATATCCTACTACATCAAAAAATGGTTTTTGATCCCAAGGTAAAGAATTATAATGTCTTCTAATAGATGCACTTTCAAAATCAAATCCAGCAAGTAAATCTGTTTTTACATCACCAATCTCAATTTTGCTATTGTATTCACCTGCAAAAGTAATTCTTGTAGTATTTCTAAAATCTAAATTTCTATCATTACCGTGAACTGGGAAATTTAAATCAGTTAAACCAAATGGATTTCTACTAGCTCCAGATACTTCAGCTTTTTCATATAATCCAGTGATAGGATTTCTTGAAACTGATGAATAAGTATTTGCATCTAACTTGTTATGAATAATTGATGTATCGTTTGCAGCATATCTATCAATAATAATGTCTCCATTTTCATCTAGTGGTTGATAAATATCATATAAATCCAATAAACCATATTTTTTAGATTCATCTTTTTTACCGATATCATTTCTATTTACAACATAACCTCCAGAAAATTCTACATATGATCCATCATCAATTGGTAAAGAGAATTTAGCTCCTAAGCGTTGAATCACAACGTTTTGGTTAGTTTGGTTCATGTCTCTTTCTAACAATGAATTATCAATTCTGTCAGTATCACCATTTGCTTTTAAGAAAACTGGGTGATCTAATCTATATAAAGTTGACCAATCGCCATCTTCTTGAGAAGTAAATCCATATTCACCTGATACTTCTATATTAGCTCCACCATTAAACTCATATTTTAGTTTACCACTTAGATTACGAATCATTTGTTTTTGATGTGGCAACTGACCTAAGTTTGAAGGATCTAGAGCATAACCCCACAATTGTTTTGCAACCTCTCTTCTGGAATCTGCATATTCTTGGGTCATATCCATTACTCCTAAACCAGCTCCTCTAAATTCAGAACCTGCATAAAATCCACTTAATGAAAATGTCAATGAATTAAATCCAGGAATTGGACCGCTAAATACAAATTCATAAGATTTTCTATTTGAACCCATAGGCTTAACTGATGGTAAAGTGGTGTCCTTATCTTCACCAACTTTTTTTACTGTAATAGCTTGAGTAGATCCATAAAGTGCAGGTAATGGCATTTTGAATTGAAGAGCACCTTCATATCTGTCATTTCTACCCGAACGAGTTGTGCTATTAACAGAACCAGATAAAATATCACCTTGTTTTACACTAAAACCAGAAGACACAACTTGAATTTCTTGAATACTTAAACCAGAAATCATAGGATAATTACCAGGAGCTGAAGAACCAAAACCACCTTGAACAGGATCGCTAATATCAACACCATCAATTTTAATTGTAGTCTCAGATGAACGTCCTCCTCTAATTGAGAAGCCGTTTTGTCCTGCTGTTTGTGTACTTACTCCAACAGCTGCAACCAAGCTCCCACGAGTGGTTGAAGATAATGATGTATTATCGATTTTTTTAGTTGTACCAGCTCTGTTAGCAGTTATAGCTTTTGCTTTTACCTCTACAGTTTTACCTTGAATTACAGCACCTGAAGAAAGTTTAAAATCCACTTTTTCTTCTTCGTCAATTGAGATATTTACAGTTTTACTTTCTGGTTGTAAACTTATTGCTGTTACTTTAACAATATATTTTCCCGGAGGAATACGTAGAACTGTATATGTACCATTAGGAGCTTTTGAGATTGCACCTAATTTTGTGCCTTCAATTCTGACAGTAGCCCCAACAACTGGCTTACCATCACCATCGGAAACTTTGCCTGAAAGAGAGCCGTAAGTTTGAGCCCAAGAGGACGCAAAGCCAAACAACCCTAACAGCAAAGCGCATAAAGTTAACTTTTTCATAAAAGTAAAAAGAGAGTTAGTTAAATATGATTTAGATTTAATATATTTTGTTTGAAATATAATATTGATATAATCAAGAATAAAGGTTAAAATGTTACATGAGAAATAGAAAAAGTTACAATTTCTTTTGAGGCAGTTAGAAATTGCATCGGTTTGCGAATATAACTGCTTAATTTGAAACAAACAAACATAACTTTATAAGAGTTTAAATTTTTATACAAGGTAGAAAATTTTAGATTATAAATACTCCAAATTAATCTAACCTCTAAACACTTTTAAGTTACACAATATTATACAGAATTACTTTAAAGCTTCATCAATAACTTTCATAATTTTCTCTCTATTATCACGTGTTACCGAAGAACATGGTATAACACCTTTGCAGTTAATATACTTTTGAGATTCTGTTAACACTTCTTGAAGTTTATTTTCAATAGCATTTTTAGAGAGTTTATCACTTTTAGTCAGTACTATTACAAAAGGAATATCCATTGAATCTAACCATAAAAATAGTTCCGAATCTATTGTAGGTGTTTTATGCCTTATATCACTTAAAGCCATAACAATTCTTAATTGTTCACGTGAATTAAAATAACTTTCAATAAGTTTTTTCCAGTCTTCACGATCCGTTTTAGATACTTTCGCATAACCATAGCCAGGTAAATCTACAAAATGGAGGTTATTATTAATTCTAAAAAAATTAATTTGCTGAGTTTTTCCAGGAGTTCCACTTGTTTTAGCTAAAGATTTTCTATTAGTTAATAAATTTAAGAGTGTGGATTTTCCTACATTTGATCTTCCAGAAAAGGCAATCTCAGGTAATGGAGTATTTGGGAATTGAGAAGGTTTTGCAGCACTTAATATAAAATCTGTAGATTTAATTAACATTATAATAATTAATATTTTTTATTACAACAAAAATAAAGCGGGGCAATGACATAAAAGTCAAAACCCCGCCCAAAAAATAAATTATTATTATATAATTCCTACTTTACAACATTCAAATTTGTTCTTTCAACATTTTCTCCTTGTTGTAATTCAATAATGTACCATCCACTTTGAAGTTCTGAAACATCTAAGTTTTCAGTAACATTATCTCCAGTTGAAATAATCTGATTGATTTCTTTATTTAAAACGATTCTTCCAATAGCATCATAAACTTTTAAACTTGCAATTCCATCATCTGCTAAAGAAAACTTAAGTTTAGTAGATCCATTTGCAGGATTTGGGATTGGTGTACTAAGCGAAATTTTACTTTTAACTCCACGAAGTTTTCCACGAGTACAATAACCATCTCCAATAAATACTCCATTTCTAAGTTCATCAACTATTACATTTCCACCAGTCCAAACAACTTTACCTACGAATTTTAAATCACAAGATGTTGTATCTCCAATTAACATTGCAAATGGAATTGATGTAATAACACCCATTGTAGGTACTGGAGTAATTGTAATTGGAAGTATACCAATTATTCTTCCAGTAATTGTATCTAATGAATATCTAACTAAAGCTCTATAAATTGTGTCTGCTGGAGTCAATAAAGCTGCATCAAATGAAATTTCAAATGTCATTGATGTAACACCTGATTTAACTAAGTTTTTAGGATCTCCAATGTATCTGATAACAATATTTGTTGGTGTTTTCTTAGTAATTGTATCTCTTACACTTACTATTTCAATACCTGGAATACGTGCAGAAGAAGAATCTTCTTTTCCAACTAATTCAGTTTTAATAGTTTGGCTACAAGTTCCATCTACCATTACTGAAACAGTATCTTTTACATTTCCAGTAAGAACAATATATCTTACTTTTACAAATACTTCACCACCTGGAGCAATTGTAGAATCTAATGATACTGGTCTAATACCAATCACCGAGAAAGGTCCATTTGGCTGATAAGTAACACCAATAACTTTAACTGGTGTTGCTCCAGTATTTACATATCTAATTTCTTTTTCAATTGTATCACCAACAGCACCAGTAAATAAATAAGAAGTGCTATCAGTTCCAAAAGAAACTGAACCAATATCTATTCTAGCAATATTACTTACAATTGTATCACCATTACACTGACTAATAATAACAACAGAATAATTACCTGTATCTGAAGTTGTAAAAGTTGGGATAATTAATTCTGGATTAGTTGCACCAGCAATTGAAGTTCCATTCTTTTTCCATTGATAAGAAGCCACACCTGAAGCAACAACAGATAACCTTGCCTCCCTTCCTTCACAAGCTCTAGTAGAAGTTGGTTGAGAAGATATTTGTGCTCTTCCACCTATAGATACTGCTACAGTATCATAAATTCTTGTTGGGCAACCATTAAAAATCTCTACAATATAAACCCCAGAATCAAGAGTTGTAATATTAGTTAAATTCAATGATGAAGTATTAGCTCCTGGAACTAGAATTCCATCTTTTCTCCAAATATAATTTAAATTAGTGCCTGAAGCTTTTGATTGTAAAGTAACATTTGTTCCACCACATGAAGTTACATCTGCCATTTTGTTAGAATCTAATAATGTAGGGGCTACTCCAACAGTAACTACAGATTGAGAAGTTGCATCACCACCACATTCTCCTGAGATTGTAACGGAGTAAGTTCCAGAAGTTCTAGCACCTAAAGCAGGGATTGTATATACAGCAGTAGTTTCTCCCGAAATAACAACACCATCTCTTTTCCATACAAATTTAATTGCACCATTTGTTATTACTTTTAACTCAACTGGTTCGCCAGCACATGAAGTAATATTTGTTAATCCATATGTTATCGATACTATTGATTTAAGTTTAAGTGATGCAGCTGAACTTGTAACTGATGTTCCACAAGGGCTAGAAACAACAACATCATATTGAGCTGTTAATGAGCTATCAACATCGATTGGAGATAGACTTGCAATATTATAATCAGAAGTATTTGCACCTAAAATTATAACACCATTTTTTCTCCATTGGTAAGTAAAATCTGACGGATTTCCATTAACATTTACATTAAATGATATAGCTTCACCAGCACATCCTGATTTACTTAAAGGTTGAGTTTCAATTGTTACAAGTGCAGGTTTTATTGTTAAACTAGCATCTGCAAACACAACTTTTTCTGAACAGCCTCCCGATACTTCTACACGATAAATGGCAGAATCATTGCCACTTACATTTGAAATAGATAAAGTATTTGTTGTTTGACCGATTATGATTACTCCATTCTTTTTCCAAACATAGGTCAAGCTTCTGCCAACAGCATCAATTTTGAAAGATACATTTGATCCTGGGCAAACTGATTGGCTTTGTGGTAATGACTTCACAAAAACAGAATCTCCAATATCTAATCTTGCTACATTACTATTAACAGAACCACATGGATTGCTTACAATAACTCTATAAATACCACCATCAGAATTTCTTAATGAACCTATTGAAAATATATTTGAATCAGCACCTGGAATATTAGTACCATTTTTTTGCCATTGATATTTAATATTATTTCCAATTGCAGTCACTCCAAAAGTAATAGAACTATTAATACAAGAAGCAATATCTAGAGGTTGATTAATAATTGCAGGTGCAACATTTGGAGTAATTCTTGAAGCTGAACTTGTAACACTTCCACATTTTCCAGTTACTTTAACTTGATAATTTCCTGAATTAATTAACCTTAAACTATCAATTACTAAATCTTTATTTGTTGATCCAGTAAGTTCTACTCCATTTAGAATCCATTGGTATTCAAGAGCTGGTTGAGAATCGCGAGGAACGCCAGTTGCATTTGCTCTTAAAGTTAATTTAGCACCTAAACAACCATCACCTATTAAGTCAATTGTTGCTGTTGGTGCTGATAATACTGTAAGTCTGTATTGTTTATTTACAGAACTTCCACAATCTCCAGAAACAACAACTCTATACAATCCTGCATCTCCAGCAACTACACCACTAATTGTAATTGAAGAAGTAGTTGGTGCTCCAACAATATCTACAAAAGTTCCACTACCTGAAGGTGTTTCTTTTTGCCATTTATAAGTTAAATTAACACCAGTTGCAGAAACAGCCATAGTTGCGTCAGACCCAGAACAAGAGACAACATTAACTAACTCACTATTTGAAATAGTTGTGTTACCATTAACCGTAATTGATATTGCTCCACTTGTAACACTACCACAATCACCAGTTACTTTTACATAATAGTCTCTAGTTACTGATGCGTTTAATATTGCTAGTTGAGTAGTGTTTGCACCGTTAATTCTGTTAACTGAATCAGTTCCTCCTCTAAACCATTGATATGTTAAATTTTCTCCGGCTGCAACAACATTCAGAATAACGTCTCCACCTGAGCACAAAGTTCTTCCTGTAGAAATTGATGTAATAGATGTTGCTATTTTTCCAGATAATCTAGCTGAAGAACTTGTATCAGAGCCACATTCTCCACTAACTACAACGAAATATCTTCCTGTGTCAGATATACTACTTAAAGCTTGAGAATAAGTTGAACTTGTTGCTCCTAAAATTAAATTTGCAGATATAACTGAACCTTTATACCATTTATAAGTAAGTCCTGTACCAGTTGCATTTACGTTCAAACTAAAATTACCACCAGTGCAAAATGTACTATTTGCTAATGGTTGAGTTGTAATTTTTGTTTTAGGTTTTACTGTTAGAGTGCAAAGTTGACTATATAAAACATTACCAACATCTGCACATCCAAAACCTGCTGGATAACACAATTTAAATTGGTAAACATCACCATTGTTAGATAAATTATTATTATTAGCAATATTGTTGATATTTATTGATACAACACCTTCTTGTAAAGTATTATTTGAAACAACATATTTAGCAGGTCCTACTTGAACACCATTTTTCCAAACTATATATTGTAAACTATTTGGTAAGAATCCTATAGTACCTCTAACATCTGCAACAATACTATCTGAACCACCTTCGCAAATAGTTAAATTTTTTGGTTGATGGGTTATACCAAATTGTGTTTGAACTGTAATTGTAAATTCTCTTGAAACTACTATATCTCCAGGACAAGCCGAATTAGTAACAGTTACTAACCAAAATCCAGTATGTTGAGGGTGTTGAGCAGATAAGAATAAAGGAGCTGGAGGTGAATAAGCAGCTCCAGGTATAAATGGTCCGTTTAATGTTTGTGTTGTAACAAAATCAAATGCTAAAGGCCAAGTGCCAAGTAAATCTCTCCTTTTGTAATAACTGAAAACTAATGGTCCGGTCATTGGGAGCTTTGTATTTGAGGCATTCACAGATCCAGTTATACTAAACCCACTAGTAACTACTGGTCTTCCCTCACAAACAACTATTTGCTCAGGACCATTTGAAATGAACGGAATTCCTTCCGTAACTCCACATTGTGAGTATGTTACTTTCGCATAAACTGACATTAAAGCCAGAATAAAAAATAACCTAAAGGTAAAAAAACTTTTTTTCATAAAGTTCATTGTTAGAAAAAATTGATTATTGTATTATATAAATTTAATTTATTCAAAGTTTGGAAATAGCAATATTTAATTTAAATTATGCACATTAATAATGCAACATAGTAAACATATAACTATATTATGAAGTTATAAGATGTAAGAAATTGTAAAGAATAGGGAGTAATTCTTAAGAGTTTTTAACTTTATTGAAGTATTTGACTTTGTATGATCTCAAAAAAATCATTTGTATGATTTTTCTTTTAAAAAAGTAGGGGTTTTTAAATTAAAACTTAGTGTTTCTCTTGATACTAATATAGTAAGGAAGATACCTGTAATACCAATAACAATATCTCCTAACCACATTGCCCAAAATGGAGGCAGTAACAATCTATCTGATAACTTTTCTCCAGCAACAAGAAAAGCCCAATATACAACAAAAAATCCGAGAGCTATTCCAGCACTAACTCCAAAGTTACCCCTTTTTACAATTATTCCTAATGGAGCACCAACAAAAACAAAAATTAAACAAATAAATGGAATTGAGTATTTTTTATGGATTTCTACCCAATACTGATTGGAAGTTTCTCTTGATCCTATATAACTCCCACTTGATGCTTCAAGTCTACTTCTTAAATTTGATAATGTATTTTTAGCTCCTTGAATGATTTGTAGTGAAGAATCTTTAGAAGTGAAATCTCCTTTATAGAATAGTTTTAAATTTGTTTTAAACTCTTTTTTAGAAACCATCATATTTGAATCTGCTCTTCCAGCTGATAGTTTCATTTCAGCAATGTTCATTGTTCTATCACCCCTACCAAATGAACTTGGGTTTGATTTATTGAATTTGTAACCATTAGTTTGAACTATTATTGAATGTTTTAAAAACAAAATCCTTCTAAAAAAATTGTGTTCACCACGTTTAATTTGTTGAATTTCTCCAACATTTAATATCATCTTCATTTTAGTCATATCGGGTGTAAAACTTAATGTAGCATTTTGAGCATTAATTATATTAAGCATTCCAGAATTTTCAGCATAGATTGTAACAACTTTTAAGATATTATTCGTTTTATCTACTTTTCGAGCAAAAATTTTATATCCTTGAAAGTCATTATATCGCCCTTCTTCAATGGCAAAAGTTGGCTTTAATTCTCTAATGTCGCTTTGTAAAATTGAAGCTCTGTGGTTTGTTTCAGGTAAGATTTTATCGTTGAATATTTGAAGTGATACAAATATTATTATTCCACCAATTATTGATGGCAACATTGTATTAAATGCACTTCCACCACAACTTTTAATAATTGTTAACTCATTAAATTCCCCTAATTTTCCATATGCCATCAATGTTGCAACTAATACACCCATTGGAACAGCCAATACAACCATCCATGCAATTTGATAACCAATCAACTGAGTTATAACCCAGTAGCTTAAACCTTTACCAACTAATTCATTTAAAAATTTGAAAATAAACTGCAACAGAAAAATAAACACTACAGTACAAGTCCCAAAAATAAAGGGTCCAATGTGAAGCTTAAGTATGTGCCAATAAATTTTCAATCAATTTTATTCAAAGTATAATTTAATTCTAGGAATTTTAGTCTTTTAACTTTGAGTTCTGAAGTTGAGTATTAATTATCTTATTTTTCATTGAATCAATTCTACTTTTGTAATGTTCAAATTTGTTTGGGTTGCTTCTAGCTAAAATTTGATAAGCTTTTAAAGCTTCAGTAAATGCACCTTGATTAACAAGAATATCTGCCCAAGTTTCTGTTACAATTGTAGGTTCATAAATTGAGTTAACAACTTCCATTTCATCATCAACTTCCATTGGGATTCTAGCTGTCTCTAAACGTTTTGCTAATTCTTCAAGTGGACTTAACTCCCTTTCAATTGGAGTATTCATAATCTCATCATACTCAGCATCAATTTTAATCTGTTCAATATTTAACAAGCTCTCATAGTATTTTTCTTTAGATTTAAATTCAAGTAATTCTTTATTGTTTATATTCCCAATTGATGAGTCTGAACTACTGTTTTCAAATTCTGATTCTATAATATGAGTTTTATTTTCAGAAAAATTTAAATCATTAATTTTCAAAGTTTCATTATTAGTGTAACGTAAAGGTGCATATTCTAACCCTGGAATTAATCTAATATTCGAACTTCTTAACCTTGTAGTGTCTCCTGAAGTATGAATCGATAATTGAATTTTGTCTGGTTGAATTTTAGTCTTTAATATTTCTGTAGGAATCTCTTTCTTAGTTACTTTAATTTTTTTAATATCATTATCAATTCTTTCAAACAATTCTTTTTTTGCTACATAATTTTCATTTAATATTACTTCTTCAGGTTCCGTAACATTATTAATTTCTTCATTGCCAATATCAGTAGTACTTTCAGTATGAAATATTTTATCTATATTATTTAAATTAAAATGATTTTCAGATAATTGATTGTCATTATTTTCATAACTATTTTTCCTTATGATCTCTATTGAAAGCTCTTTAGTTGAATCATTAATTTCATTGATATTATTTTCTAGATGAGATTTATCTGTTTTAGGAATAACCCTATTCAAACTTTTTAATTTTGGAAGAGTATTTTTTTCAATTTGTTTATATAATAAAAATAACTCTCGAGAACCAGTTCTTTTATAACCGTCATCAAGAACATTTAATGCTCTTTCACGGTTATTCATAGATAAATAGATTTGAGATAAAGTTATATATCCATTTAAATTAAATGGGAAATAGATAAGTCCACGGCGACACAAATCAGCGGCTTCAAAAGATAAACCTTGCTTTGATAGATTCTTTGCTT
Source organism: Chlorobiota bacterium (assembly GCA_016700335.1). Classification (NCBI taxonomy): domain Bacteria; kingdom Pseudomonadati; phylum Chlorobiota; species Chlorobiota bacterium. Next base: position 2,286,255 of record CP065014.1, read on the forward strand.
CAATTACAAATAATGAATTTGGTCTATTACTTCTGGTTGTTAGTGGTTTATGCATTACAAATAAAGTTGAAAAATCAATTCCTGTAAAAAATGGACTCCAAAAATAATAATGATTTAAACATTTTGAATATTTTATTTTTCATTGTTACTGAACAAATCGTTTTTTTTGATAAATTAGCATATTAAAATTCTTTTAATTGTAATAATATGGCGATTTTAACTCCAGCCTCTGACTTAAAAAAAATTCTTGTTTCAAGAACAGATCGACTTGGTGATGTTATTCTAAGTTTACCTATTGCTACTGCACTAAAAAAAGCACTCCCAAATACTGAAGTTGCCTTTTTAGTAAAGCCATATACTGCACCAATAACAAAAAGAATCACTCAAATTGATGAGACTTTTTCAATTACATCATCTCGTAAAGGATTACATATTTTTAAGATTTACAAACCTGATGCAGTAATATTTGCTAAACCAGAACTTCAATTAGCTATTGAAGCAGTTATGGCAAAAATTGATGTGAGAATTGGAACTGGTTATAGATATTATTCAGGACTTTTTACAAGGTGGGTTTATGAACATAGGCAGAAAGGGACTAAGCATGAGTCGGAGTATAGTGTAAACTTATTATCTCCATTAATAGACCAAAATTTTGAAGTAGAAATGCCTTCATTAATTGTCTCTGAAATAGGAAAAATTGAAGCTGAAAATAAACTTAAAGAATTAGGTATTGAAGGAAAATACATTGTTGTTCACCCTGGTTCATTTGGTTCTAGTCCAGATTATTTACCAGAGGATTATGCTCAAGTTTGCTTATTCCTTTTAGAAAAACATAAAGACTTATCAATTGTCATTTCTGCTGGTCCGAATGAAATTGGAATTGCTAATAGAGTTTTAGTAAATGGATTGAATAATAATTCAAAAATTAAAATTGTAAGCGATTTGTCTTTAGATGCTTTTAGCGAATTATTACGGGGTGCAAGTTTAATGCTAGGTAGTGCTTCAGGACCAGCTCATTTATCTGCTTTAGTTAATACTCCAACTGTTTCCCTTTTTCCTGGTTTGCAACCAATGTGGCCCGCTCGATGGAAGCCATTAGGAAAAGAAGTGTCTGTTTTAGTACCTCACGCAGATGAACCTTTATGCATTGATTGCAATTGTAACAGAAAGAAAGAACCTGAAAATTGTATTAAAAGAATTCCTTCATTTAGAGTTTTTGAAGCTTGTGATAATTTACTTACAAAACATAAAATTATACAAGATCATATATTTTGATTCTTCTTTTTTATTAAATTACTTTTATACAATTCTATTTTATAAAATAGATAAAATCATAGTTGCAATTACTTTATTTTAATATAAATTATTAAGAATTTTACTGCCTCCAAAAAAAAGAAATATCAACAATATAATTTCTTTAACTGAACCAAATTTAAATACTTTACAGATTTTAAATTTTCAAAAAGGGATTTCATTATTTAACAAAAATCAATTTTGGCATGCGCATGAATCTTGGGAAGATGTATGGAAAACCCTTGATTGTGACGAAGAAATTTTCTTTAGAGGATTAATTCAACTTGCAGCTGGTTTGCAATGTATATTGCTTAATAAACTAGATGGTGCTTTGAGTAATTTAAATAAATCAATTGAGAAATTATCATTATTTAGTAATTCATTCTTAGGATTAGATGTTAAAAAAATTATTGAAAATATTGAATTTCAAAAATTAGATTTAAATTTTGTTTTACATTTTAAAATATGAATAAGCCACAGAAATAAGTATCAACTTTTGTTCTGTGACTTAAATTTAATGGATTTATTTATCTCGTATTTAATTATGATTTTCATATTTGCGAATCATAATTGTGAATCAAATTTCTATTTAATTTGCAATGCAACAAGCCTTGTCGAGTTCCTCGATTTTACTTGAAGTAAAACCACATCTCCACTTGATTTTGAATCAATTACTTTTTTTAATTCACTTGGTGATTTAATTGATACTCTGTCAGCACTAATAATAACATCTCCATTTGTTATTCCTTGGTCAGATGCTTCACCATAAATGTCAACATTTGCAACTACTACACCATCAACTTTCACCATATTTTTTTCTTCTAATCGAAGAGACCTAACCTCAAGTCCTAACTTATCAAATTTCATATTTGAATTGGAAGATTTTGAATCACTTTGTTTGTCATCTGATTCACTTAATGAAGTAATATCACCACTTCTTGGTTTTAAACTAACAATTTTTTCAATCAATGAACCACCTCTCCATATTTTCAATTTAACATTCTGACCAGCACGTTTTTGAGCAATCAAAGATTGCAATTGATTTGATGCATTAACTTTTTGTCCATCAACTTCTAATATCACATCATCTACTTTAATCCCAGCTGTTGCTGCACTTCCATTTTCAACAAGATCTTGTACTAATACTCCTTGTCTTGAAGGTAACTTTAACCCTTTGGCTAATTTATCATCAATATTTTGAATTGAAACACCAATATAACCTCTATCAACTTTACCATCTTCAATAATATCTTCTGCAACATTTTTTGCTAAATTTATTGGAACAGCAAATCCATAACCAATAAATGAGCCTGTTCTAGATGCAATAGCTGTATTTATACCAATTAATTCACCACTAATATTAAACAATCCACCCCCTGAATTTCCTGGATTAATAGCTGCATCTGTTTGAATGAAGTTTTCTACAGCATAACTTTTTTGCTCACCTCCTAAAGCATTCAATCCTCTTCCTAAAGCAGAAACTATCCCTTGAGTTACAGTTGAATTTAAAGTACCAAGTGGATTGCCAACTGCTAATGCTAACTGTCCTACTTGTACATTATCACTATTTGCAAAAGTTGCGGCTGATAAATCCTTTTTATCAATTTTTATTATTGCTATATCAGTTAAAGAATCTCTTCCAATTAATTTTGCAGGATAATCTTCACCATCATTTGTTTTTACACTTATTTCAGTTGCACCAGCAACAACGTGATTGTTTGTCATAATATAACCATCTGTTGATACTATAACGCCAGACCCAGCCCCTCGAGTTGGCATATCCTGTCCGAATCCACCTCCATTTGGATTACCAAAAAAAGGAGATAAATCACCAAAAGGATTTTCTTCCCCATCTCCAAAAGGATTGAATCTTTTTTTAGATGTGGTTTCTTTTAATTTTGTTGTGGCGGTAATACTTACAACTTGAGATGTTACAGCTTTACTAACTGCAACAAATGCATCATTTAAAACTTTAACTTCATTTGAAGGTAACACAGGTGGTTTGTCTGATCCTAAATTGAATGGAGGTGCCGCAAAGCCTAACTCTACCTTTCCCCATTTAGTTGCTAATAGACCACCAACTGCTACCGATGCAATCATTAATGATGCTATTATTAAAATTTGTTTCTTACTCATTATTTATACTTGTTTTTTAAAATTTTATAATTAAATTTTCTAAAGTTTACTTGCAATTTGACTAACTTTTAATTTTCTTATTCCATCAACATGATGTTTTACTAAAATATTTATTATCTCTTCTAATTGTGAAATATCATTTAAATTTATTGACGAATCTACTTTATCTTCATTTTCTAAAAAATTATTTATTATTTCTAATACCGAATAGTCAATGGCTCGATAAGTATTTTTATCTCTACAATTTGCACATAATGGTGAACATAAAGCAATGCTAAAAGCAACTTTACCACCTAAAGAATTAATTAAATTATTGCAAACACCACAATTGCTAACATTGAATTTATATCCAGATTTTGAAAACAATTTAATTGTATATCTCAATCTCAATATAGATTCATTTATATTTGAATCATTGAGGGTTTTAAGAGAGTTTACTGTTAAATTATATATATCAATATTTGGGTCTTCAATAGGTACAAAAGCATTTAATAGCTCTATTATGGCTAAACCAGATGCAATTTTTTCTAATGAATTTGAAATATTATTTAATTTAAACTTACTTTCAGAATCTGACATTATTTGAAGCTCTCTATTTTCCTTCCAGTAGATTGTAACATTACTTATTGACATTAAAAGCAATGAATTACCATACTTATTTTTAGCTTTTAAAGCCCCTTTAACCATTACCGATATCTTTCCTTTTTCCAATGAAAATAAAGTTAATATCAAACTAGATTCACTGAATCTTTTGGTATTTAGCACTATTGCTTCAGTTTGAATAATCAAATCAATTTGTTTAAAATTTTAAAATGATAATTTTATTCAAAATTAACACGCAGACATATTAATTTATTGTGTGTAACTTTAATTTTTTATAATTAATTTATTTTTAAATGTAATGATTTTATAATCAAGGTGTTGTTAACTAAAAATAACTTAAAAACAAATTTTTAACCAATAATTTTAAAATTTTATGAAATTAAACAGATTTTTCCCTTTAATATCAGCTTTTTTACTAACACTTATTATTTTTATTGGGTGTTCAAATTCAGATCTAAATCAAAGTGTGGTAGTAAATAACGCGAATTTATTAGAAAAAAATAGTCCTTTAGATTCTAGTAAAAAGGATAAGAAAGATAGTGTAAGAAAAGATGGCGAGAAAAAAGAACCTGTTAAAAAAGATACAACAAAAAAAGATTCTATTCGCAAAGAAGGTGAAAAAAAGGATACAATTAAAAGAGATACAACTAAAAAAGGTGGGGAAGGTGATTTAAAGCTTACCAAAGATCAAAGTGAAAAACTTAGATTATGCGAACAATCATACAAGGAATGTATGAAACAAGCTAGTGAAAGAATTAGAGCTGTGTACAATGGAGAAAAAGCAACAGTAAATTCACAAATTGAAAGATTATTAGCAGAGTTAAAAACTCTAAGTGAAAAAGATAGAGAAAAAAGAGCTGCAATTAAAAAACAAATTGAAGATTTAAAGAAAACTTTACCAAGTGAACAAGCTCAAAAAGAAAAGCTTAAAATTGAAAATGAAAAATGTAAGAGAAGTTTGATTGAATGTGCAAAAGGTGTATTAACTCCAGAACAATTTGCAAAATGGATGGCAATGAAAAAGTTCTAAATAAAATTTAACATATTATTCAACCCTCATTGTATAGATTTACATTGAGGGTTTTTCTTGATTAAAATTTAAAATTAATATTTATCAATCATTTAAAATTAAATCTTACTTCTAATTCTATTTGATTCACTTAACAAGTTTAATTTATATAATACTTCAGAATATAATTCTAAAAAATATTCGTCTTCATCAACGCAACTTAAATACTTATTTATCAATTTTTGAGCATTCGACAAATCTTTTTCGTCAATTAATTTTTGTGTTGCTTTTAATACCACTAATCTAATATTACTTTCAAAATCTGTTCTAACATCTTCAAATATTTCGTCGTATAATGTTGGAAAAACTACATCCCCACTCCACATATCTAATGTTTGTAAAAGCAAAACTAATGATCCAATTATATTCCCTTTTTTTAAACGATTTCCAACAATTTTGATATTTTTATTAATTTCTAATACATCAACTTTAATCAAATCAGTATTGAAAATTGGAGTTTCATGAAAAGTAATTATTGAATTTTCACCTAAAATTTTAGTAAGTCTTGAAGTTACAACATTCAACGAATGTTTAGAATTTTCAGAAACATCTCGTTCATTTAACACTAACCTTATAAACTCCTTTTCATCAAGTTTATTCAATAATATTTCTTGAATTACAATTGCACCAATAAGTTGTTTTACTCTTCCACCTTGAAATTTTATGAAAATTTTTTCGTTTGGTTGCCTGTATTTAAAATTATTAATTAATGAAATTGTAAGTTTATTAGAAACAGATTTTGCTTTAAGCTTTTCCTCATTAATGTGAAATTTTTTGATCAATAATATTTCATTTTGCCAATTTTTGATTTTGGGAACAGGAAGGAAAATTTTGAACTCTTCTAACCATTTCTTTAAGAGATAATCAAGTTTATTTTCTTTAAACATTACAAAACATTTCTCTAATAATATTTCAATTTCATTTTGAAATCTTTTAAAATCTATATTATTAATTGATAAATAATATTTAATTAGTAAAAGGTAAACAGCTGCTTTGGATATTTGGAATGTTATTGGAAAAAAGGAGTAAGAAAATTTTTTAAAACAATTATATGCATTATCAATGTCTTTCTTACAAATTAATATGTATGAAAAATTGGTTAGATTATCATTTTGGTTCTCCATGTATATTTGATTTAAAACATCGTTTAACTTCTTTGAATTTAAATGATAAAAAATTCTAGAAGTAAAATCATATTCACTTATTTCTATTTCACAAATATTTTTAAAATTCAATAATAATTCTGGTTCTAATCGTAGTAATATAATATGTGATAAAACTGAAATTATATCATATTTAAACCAATTTGAATATGGTTGTTTTTTTAATTTCCAATTTATAATCACATTGTTTGTTGATTCATAAATTCCACTCCCAAGTGCAATTTCACTTGCTGCTTTATAAATGCAAACATCTTCTCCTTGCAAATTATTAAATCCATATGATGATAATAATATATCTACGTTACTTTGAATTAATTTAAATTCTCCTAACAATAAATTATACTCTAATTTTAAAGGAAGTATTCCCAATCCATAAGTGTCAATTGAAGCTTTTTGAAATTTGGAACCAAAATTTAATAATTCATTGTACCTTTCAATAGAATTTACATTTAAGTAAATTAAAATGTTAAAGTTCAAAAATTCTAAATAGTTTTTATCTAATTTATTAGCTTTTTTAGATTGAGTTATAAATTCATAAACATCTTCAATTATAAAATTTGAATTATAATTTTCCCTACCTGAACTCATTAAAAAATTTAATAATAAAAATATTGAATCGTATGGTCCTGGTCTGAATTTTAAGGTGCTGTCATTTTCAAAAAGTGTTTTAATTTCTGCCCAAGCCACGTATAAATCTATAATTTCACCATTAGCAATTCGTCCTATTATTAAATTAATAAATGAATTGAAGTACATCCAAACTCCATAACCACCATCAATTTGTTTTGCAAGACAACACCCTTCAAAAGCAGTTGATACAAACTTTTGAGTATGCCGTTCTCTCACTAAATTCCCAAGTTTATAAGCATTATAAACTGATCTTAACTTATTAAGTTCTTCACAATTTATTAAATGAGTAACTTTACTTAAAATGTCTTCAAAAGTATTTAACAATAAATTACATTCTATCCAATTGTCAGTTAACTCAATTGCAAATGAATCATTCCCAATTCTAGTTATGGCACTTATGTAATCTTTAGAATCGAGTAAAAAATTGAAATTACTTTTGTGAATTAACTCATAAATCAAAAAGGAATAATTTGGTAAACCATTGCTAAGTACCTTTATTAAAATTTCTGATTCTATTTTAGTATTGATTAAAAAATGTTTATGAAGTAATGAATGAGTAAATGCATAAACTGGGTAAATGCTTACATATTGATTATTAATAGGAGGAACAACTGTGTGAGATTGAGAAATAATACCCTTTAGAACTAATGACTTAAACAATTGTTCATCTCCATTTAATATAGCTAATGCTGTCTCTTTCGCAAAGGATTCTCCTAAACATGCTATTAAATTTGCAGCTGAAATTTCTTCATTATGTAAATGTGAAGCCATTCCTTCTGATAAAATATCAACACTTATATTTATCATTGAGCTAAATCCTTTCTCAACTTTCCAAGTTCCATTAATTCTTTGAGTAAGTTGATTATTACTTATTGAATGCCTAATTGCAGATCTAATTATTAGTGGATTCCCTAAAGTTTTTTCTTTAATTGAATTACTAATAGATTTATCAATTTCACCGAATAGAGTTTGGTTGACATCATTAATTTCACTTATAGAAAGTCCATGTAAAACTATTTCATCAATTAATTTTTCTTCAATTACATTCTTTAATTTATAATCGATTGGTCTGGCTGTAAATATTACAGTTATAGGTGAGTCTTCCAAACTTTTAAGCAAATTAGTAAAATCATTAAATGAATTCTCATTAAGTAAATGAATATCTTCAATAATAAGAACAGTAATTCTTAGCCTTACTAACCTTTCAAGAGATTCAATAATTGATGATAAGTTTTGAGTACTAGTTTTCTTTAATAATGACTTTGTAAAATCCAATCTAGAAATTTCTTCAAACAAGATTGATATTAAATCTATTGATGAACCAGGTCGAAATTTAACAGTTATAACAACTCCATCATTGTTTTCAATACTCTTAGATAACTCTGAAACTAATCTACTCTTACCAATTCCAGCTTCACCAGTTATTAAAATAGATCTTGGATAATTCCCATCAATTGTTGAATAACAAAAATCCAACAAATGATTTAATTCATTTTTTCTACCAACAAAAGGGAGAATCCCATTGTTTAGAAAATCAACTAATGAAGATGATTGATCCATTCTTTTTTTAATAAAATTATTTAAACCAAAAATTAATAAAATATTTTAATAAAATTTGGATTTAATTGCAAAATGAGACTAAATTATTTAAAACTGAGACTGAATTTATTTAATTGTATGTTAACAATTTGTTCGAATAGTTGTAACTAATATAATAAGTCAAATGGAACGAACTCAAGTTAATTTAAATGAATTACCACATTGTCCAAAGTGTGAATTATTCGGTTATGCAAATGACAAATATTGTGTGAATTGTGGGCAATTGATGATTATATCAAAGAATAGTTTGTTGGAATGTTCAATTTGTAAAGAATTGGCATTACACCCTATAACATTTTATTGCACTAGGTGTGGAAAGGAGTTAAAAGAAAATGCAGAAGAATAATGTTTTATTAATAATTGCTCCATAGTGGTTTAATAATAAGATCCTTAAGTGTTAAATTTAAATTACTATGGAATACTTTTAACTTACGTTTTATTATTGGATTAATGGAGTAAGATATTAAGAAATATAATTAATATTTTAATCATTAATTATGGATTAAAAAATAATTGAATCCAGTATTCATGATAGTGGAATAGTTCCAATATAAAAGATGAGTTAAAATTAAACAGCTCATTTAAGCTAGAAATTTGTGAATGAGAAGGAGTAAACTAAGTGGTCAAAAACATTTTGGATGAAGTAAAAAGCCAACATACCAAAATTCTTTTGGTAATAAATATAAACATCAATGAGGATTCTTCATTCTAGTAAGATTATAATATTGATTAAAATGTATAGTAACAAATCATTTAAATAATGTGTATAAATTCTAAAAATCAACATATTTAACAACTAATTAATAACAAAAACAAAATTATTATGAAAAACTATTTCCAATCATTACACATAAAAGTGTTTAATTTTATTTCTTCAACAAAACAAAAGAATTTTTTTAAAATATTAATACTTTTCACAATAACTATTGGGCTACATTTTCAAACAACTAAGGCTCAACTTAACCAAAATTTAAGGCAACGACTTATAGTAAAATTACCAACTATAGATAAAATTCCCTTAACTCAGGAAATGATTAGATTGGAGTCAATTGCTCCTGATACAATAAAAAGGGAAATTGCAAGGCTTCGAAAACTTGGTACAGAAAAAGGATGGACATTTCAAGTTACTGCAACAAGTGTTGCTGGTAAAAATATTAGAGACATTACTGGTGGCATAGAAGAGACAAGTCAAAGCTCTAATGGAGGAGGAAATCAGTCTACACAACCACCACCAATTGGAGCAAATATTGGTGATCCTTTAGCAACTTCTTTTGATTTAAGGTCTTTAAACCTTGTTACACCAATAAGGGATCAAGGTAATTGTGGAAGTTGTTGGGCTTTTTGTGCAATAGCTTCAACTGAGTCAGCTCATCTTTTAAAAAACAAATTGGATTTTAATTTATTAAATTTATCAGAACAGCAGATTTTAAGTTGTTCAAAGGTCGGTTCGTGTGGTGGAGGAAACTCTAGTGGGGCATTAGAATTTATTAAAAACAATTATATTGCTGATGAGTTAGAATCTATTTATACGGCTAAAGATTTAACATGTACTATATCTTCAAATTTAGGATCTCATAAAATTGATAATTGGGGTTATGTAGGAATTAACCGAGAAAATCCGACTGTTCAGGAAATAAAAAGTGCCATTGTAAAGTTTGCTGGAGTATCTTCATTTATTTGGGCGAATCCAAGCTTATCATATCTTGGTGATGGAGTCTATAATGATAACAGTGTAGCCCCAAATGGTGGTGGGCATTGTGTACAAATAATTGGTTGGAATGACTCAAAGAATGCATGGTTAATCAAAAATTCTTGGGGAATAAGATGGGGAATGTCTGGTTTTGGTTGGATTGATTATAAAGTTGCTAGTATAGGTAAATTTGCACAATGGGCAGTTGCAAGTACTGTCCGCCCACCAGGATTTGGAACACATACTACTCCATCAGGTAAAGAGCCTGGTCTTGAAGGTGTTGTTATGTATGAAGATTTTAAATTCAATACTCAATCAAACCAAATTGGGTTAAAGCCAATTTCTCAACAATTTAAAAATGAAGGTACTTATAACTTACCATATGATCCTAGCACAAGTTTAAGATTTAAAAATTTGAATATAGTTAGACCCAATTCAATTAGTTCAATAAAAGTTGGAGAAGGTTATTATTGCGAATTATATGACCAATTAAATGGGAAAGGAAATAGATTGGAAGTAAACAGGAATATGGATATATTACCTACTAATTGGAACGATAAGGCTCTATCGATTGTAGTAAGTAAAACGGGAGTTCCAAAATAAAAAAATTTCCCTATTTACATTTAAATAAAATATTCAGATACTAAACTATTAGTAAAAGAAATTCTTTTCTTAATTTTATTTCTCAGATAATAACTAATCTATTTAAATATCTATACAAAACCAATAAAGGCAATTTTGAAATCATTTTTAAAATTGCCTTTACTTTTTTTCAACTTTCAAAACCATATTTTTATGAAAATCAAATCTAGTATTTACTACCTGTTATTTTTTCTCATTTCCATTAACCCACTTTTATATGCTCAAACTGGATCATTAAGTGGAGTAATTTCTGATGCAAAAGAAAAATCTTTTATCTCATCTGCAACAGTTACAATTAGGCTTTTAGAAAAAGATGCTAAATTATCAAATGGAATAATTGGAAGAATATCTGATAAACGAGGAAATTTTAATTTTGAAGATGTTCCAATTGGTAATTATCAAATTAAAGTAAGTTATGTTGGTTATATTACTTCAACCCAAAATATAGAAGTGATATCAGGAAAAAACAATGTTTATAAAATTGAACTTACACCTGATATAAAATCATTACAAGAGGTATTAGTAACTGGTGCTAGTGGAAAATCACAAAAGGGTGTTGCAGAAGTATCTGTATCAAGAGTTGACGCTGCGGCTCTTACCAAACAAACAACATATGACGGGTTATCTCAATTATTAGCTGGTAAAATTCCTGGTGTAAAAATTTCTACAACCTCTGGTAGTGCCGGAAATGGATTTAGGTTTGATGTAAGATCAGGTGGTGGATTAAATGGTACAGGTCAGCCTGCTATAATTTTAGATGGTGTTTGGGTGAATAATAATTATAAGGATATAGCATCAGGAGGACAGGTTTTATCGGAACTTTCAGCAATAGATGCGGAATCAATTGAAACAGTTGAAGTTTTAAAAGGTTCAGCAGCAACAGCATTATTTGGAGCAAGTGGTTCTAATGGAGTAGTTATTATTAAAACAAAAAAAGGATTAAAAAACCAAGTTCCTGGAAGTTACACTATAGATTTAAAATCAACAATAGGTAGAAATGAACAATCAAAGGCTTATACTAAAGATATGATATTGACTTATCAAGATGCAAATAATGTATTTAGAAAAGGTAACGTTTTAGAAAACTCTGCAAATGTGAATGGTAATGGAAATGGTTTTAATTATTTTTTTGGATATACTTCAAGAGATGAAGAAGGAATTTTACGAACAAATGAATGGACGAGAAAATCATTAAGAGCTAACTTCCAAACAGTGTTATCAAATAAATTAACAATTGGAGTTAACTCAACATATATGATAAACAACACAACTGTTCCAGATGGTGATAATGCTTTAGATGGATATTTAGGTGCTACTTGCTTTTATGGTCCGGTAAGTGCTGGTGGTGCTGGATCATACTCAAGTATTGATAGTGCTGGAGTTGATAATATACGTAATTATAAAAGGGATCATCGTTTGATTGCTTCAATAGATGTTAATTACATTCCATTTGAAAATTTTGGAATTAAAGCGATTCTTGGGTATGATGCACTTCATACAAGAAATGACACCTATTATCCTTCCGATCAAAATTATTTTTTCTTTACAAATGGTTTTAGATATGCTGAGAGCCAAACAACAGATAAATACAATTTAGATTTATCAGGCGATTACTCTTGGCGTTTTAATGATTCATACCTAATGAAAAGTACAATCGGATTACAAGGTTTTATTAATCAAGACAAACAATTTGGTTTGAGTAAAATGGATTTCCCTAGTAAATATATTACTGATGTTGGTGCAGGAGCTGTGTTTCAAGGTGCTAATGAATATTTCAATAATTCAAGATCTTTGGGAATATATTTTAATCAAGAGTTGAATATAACGGATAAATATTTCTTCTCAGCAGGTTTGAGAAATGACTATTCAAGCTCAATAGGTATCGATGCACCAAGCATCATTTATCCTCATGTTAGTGGAGCAGTGAGATTAGATAGAATTATAGATTTAGGTGCATTGAATTTTTTTAAACTTAGATCAGCCTATGGAGAGTCTGGAGTTTTACCAGGACTTTTAGATGGTTCAATTCAAAGATGGAATTCATTACTTACTGGAGAAGGAGTTGGTGCTTCTTTAGGTGCTACTGGTAATCCTTCAATTAAACCAGAGAGGATTAAGGAATTTGAGATTGGATTAGAATTTGAATTATCTAATTCTTATGGAATTGATTTTACTTATTTCAGGCAGTTTGCAAATAATTCAATTTTCACTGTAGACCTTCCTCCATCTACAGGTTTAGCTGGGAGTCCTCAAAATATAGGTTCAATTGATGGATGGGGATTTGAAGGGAATTTATATGGTAGATTTTTCAGAACAAATGATTATCAATTAGATGCAAATTTGATTTGGAATTATGCAAACAATGAAGTTACAGACTTAGGTGTTGCTTCTCCAGTTTTTGGTGGATTTGATGATGTAAATACAATATCTGTAGGGCATCCAAAAGCAGGATTTCTTGTTAAGAAAGTATTAGGAGCTGATTTTTTACCAGATGGTACATTTAATGGTACTTTGGTGGATACTGCATTATCATTAGTTGGAACACCAGTTGCTCCTCATAATGGGTCGTTCTCATTAACATTTCGTTTCTTAGGTGATTTTACATTTAATACTTTAACTGAATGGAGCATTGGCGGTATGATTTATAATAAAGGTAGAAAATTTGGTACTCAATTCAATAACAATTTTGAATACAATACCCTTTCAGCTCAATTAGGTGTAACTCCTGATTCAACTATTAAATTACTCGTTCCTAAAACAGCAGAATATAATCAAGCTGCCAATAGATTTGCTCAGTTAGATCCTACTCAGCCAGGTTCACTAGGATTTTTTGAGAGTTCAGATTTTATTCGTTTGAGAGAACTTAGCTTGAAGTATGATGCAACAAACTTATTTAGGAATATCATACCTGAATCTTTTAAAAATGTTTCTTTAGCTGTCTCTGTTCATAACCTTGCTTTGTTCACTAAATATTCTTTTCCTGATCCTGAAGTTAATACATATGGTGCAAATGTTCGACTTTCTCGCGGCACTGATTTTAATACTTTACAAAGTCCACGTTCATTTTTTGGGACAATTTCTATCGGTTTCTAATTATTATTAATCTAAAAAATAAATAAAATGATTTACTATATAAAAAATGTTTTTTTGAATTTCGATTATAAAAATTTTGTTTTAATTGGAATTTTTATCTCAATGATTTCAATTGGATGTAAAGATTTTGTTCAGTCGGTAGAACCTCCAATTAATAGTGTTAATGATGATCAGCTAAACTCAGAAGACCAAATGAACTTTGTTATCACTGGTGTAAAAGGTGAGATGGCAACTTTACTTGGTCAGCTTCAAGTTAACTCTGGCGGATTAAGCGATGAATTAGTTTTTGATAGAAACATAATTGGAGCTACATATCCAAGTTATGATGAACTTGAAACTGGAAAAATTCTTTTTAATAACTATAATGTTGAAGTTACTTTTAGTTCTTTATCAAGGTTAAGACTCATGGCTGATACTTTAGTTGTAAGAATAGGCAAAGTAACATTCAAAGATACTTCTCTTCGTAAAAAAGGACTTTTTGCAGGGAACCTTTATGGTGGGTTAGCAAGATATTATTTAGGTTCATATTTTGGATTAGAACAGGAGAAAGGAGGGGCAACAATTTCTTCATCAAAGTTTATTCCTTCAAATGAGTTATACAAATTATCTATTGAAAAGTTTAAAAATGCTTTAATATATGCTAAGAATGATTGGGAAAGAAAACTAGTTAATTCACTTATAGCAAGAGTTTATTTGATTGATGGACATTACTCAGAAGCAGAAACATCTGCTAAAAAAGGATTACAAATTGGTGATGAAAGTTTTGTTTCTCTTTACTCAAGTACAAGCCCAAATGATTGGTTATATGCAGCAGGAAATGGAAGAACTCAGTTTGCATTAGACAATAGATTTAAAACTTATGTTGATTCTGATCCTAAAGAAGTTTCTAGAATTTTATTTGATGAGATTTTAGGGAATGATGGAAAAACTAAATTCTTAAGGCAACAACGTTATCCAGAAGATAAAACATCTTTGCCAGTTATAACTTGGCAGGAGAATGAACTTATGCTTGCAGAATGTTATATTAGGCGTTCTGAATCTGGAAGTGCACTGAGTGCGATTAATAATGTAAGATCTTCTCATACACTTGATATAAGAAATGCTACCAATATAGATAGTATATACATTGAACGAGACAAAGAATTATATTGTACTGGAAATAGATTAATTGACCAAAGGAGATTTAATAAATGGCATTTACAACAATTAACTTGGAAATATCTACCTATTCCTCAAACAGAGAGAACAAGAAATCCTAATTTAAAATAACCTATTAAGTTTTTTAATACTTCCCTGCTAGTAAACAATTTATCTACTTTCAGGGAATTTTTTATTTAAAGAAAATTTATGCTAAAACAATTTGCAATATTAATTATTTCATGTACTCTTCTGTTATTAGGATGCGATAGTAAGCCTATCAAGCCTAATTCAGAAAATTCCAGTAAAATTGATTCAAACAAATTAAATGCTTTAATAGATAGTACGTTGTATCATAGCTATACTAAACCTGATACAAATTACTATCATTTTGTAATAGATAATTTTTCTTCTGAAGAAGTATTAAACAATTACAAACCTCAAGTAATAGATTTTTTTTCATTAGTATCTGCAAGCTTTAATGATTCAAACAAATTGATCTATAAAACTATGCAAGATTTATCAAAAAAATACAAACTTGATTATCTAAGTTATTGGAGTGAATATTTGCAAGGAAGATATTTACAAGAACATTCAGATTTAAAGGGAGCAATTACTATTTATACTAAATTATTAGAACACTTTAAAAAATCACCATTAGATTTTGCATTGTATATATTAAACAAAAGATTAGGTTTAATCTACTATGATTTAAATGATTATAATTTAGCTGTAAAACATTTGAATAATTCTTTACCTTACTTCCAAAGCTATAAATCTGACGATATAATTTATGTATATCAATGCTTGTTTTATTCATACTTGAAATTAAAAAATAGTGATTTATCTTTGTTTTATGCTAAAAAATTAGAGTCTACTGGTATGTATCATTCATTGGGTCTAAAATTTGAATATGAGATACAACTTTATAGTATAAATCAAAGTCCTTTAGATTCTCTTAAAAAGTATTTTACAGCTTTTCTTAAATGTGGAAGTACTCCAGAAGGAATAGGAATTTATTCTAATTATCTAAAAATATTAATTGATAAAAATAGATTAAATGAAGCTCATGAAGTTCTAAAATTAACTTTGAATTCTTTAGATTCAATAATATTACAAGGAAGCGACAGGAACACTTACATGAAAAATAAAGTTATACTTTACAAAATTGCCCATGACTTATTTGATTCATTAGGGGATATAAAAATGAAGTATAAATATTTACAATTATACTCAAATTTAAAAGAAGAATATAATTCAGATAGTACTAATTATGTTACTAAAGGGGCTGAAACTGAATTCAACTTTAATCAAGAAAAGATTAAGTTAATTCATGAACAAGATCTAACTCAGGAGAAGCTGTCATTCAAACAAAAACAAACTAACTACTTTATACTTGTAACTGGATTGTTACTTTCATTATCTATTTATATATTTAATAATTTAAGAAAACAGAAAAAGACTAATGAAATTATTACAAAACAAAAAGAATTAATTGAAATCGAACAACATAGATCTGATCAATTATTATTAAATATTCTTCCTTCAGATATTGCAGAAGAACTTAAAACAAAAGGAACTGCTAAAGCAAAACTTTTTAATGATGTTACAGTTTTGTTTACTGATTTTAAAAACTTTACAATCAAATCTGAACTCTTTTCTCCTCAAGAATTAGTTGATGAACTACATCAATGTTTTAAAGGATTTGATGAAATCATTTCTAAATACAATATAGAAAAAATTAAAACAGTAGGTGATGCTTACTTGGCTGTTTCTGGTTTGCCAATTGAAAATCCTAATCATGCATTTGAAATTGTAAAAGCTAGTATTGAAATTAGAAATTTTATGATTAATAGAAAAAAATTATTGAATGAAAAAACTTTTGAAGTTAGAATAGGCATTCATTCTGGGAGCGTTGTTGCAGGTATTGTAGGAGTTAAAAAATTTGCATATGATATTTGGGGTGATACTGTTAATACTGCCGCAAGAATGGAACAAAATAGTGAATCAAATAAAATAAATTTAAGTGAATCAACTTTCAATTTAGTTAAAGATCAATTTGAGTTTGTTTATCGTGGGGAAATTATTGCTAAAAATAAAGGGTCTTTAAAAATGTATTTTGTTTTGTAAGTTAAATTTTATTTTTATCAATTTTATTTTTAAATTCATTTAAATAAAATTTTAATCGATTAAACTTAAGTTATTAGAAAACTAATTTATTAATTATGAAACACTTAACAGTAATTTTATTTTGTTCTTTTTTAGTTTTAAAATTAAGTTATTGCCAAGAAATTCAAGTTCCGATTGATTCAATTGGTAAAATAATGAACATTAACTCTGAACTTCAAACCAAACTATCTGGTTTTAACACAAATGGACAATTCAATGAAGCAAAACTTTACAAATTATCTAATGATTTATATGCCCTAGAAATATTTTACAATAGGGGTGATACAATTCTTAAAGATAGGAAGCTACTAGATGCTTCAGAGGTTTTTAATTTAAGGAATAGATTAACGAATGATCTAAAATTAATTCCTAAAGATAATTTTTTAGATCAAAGTGGAAGAACTTCCCTATTAATAAATTCTGTTTTAATTTCGTTAAGTTATTATGGATGGGCATTGCCAACAACTTTGCAAATAGAAGATAACAAGTCTTACATTGCCACATACATGCTAACAAGTGCGTCTGGATTTCTTATCCCATACTTCTTATCAAAAAATTCTTTTATTCCAAGTGGGGCAACTTTGCTTGGCACTTTTGGTGCTACTGCTGGAATTTTCCATGGTATGTTACTGTCAAGTATAATTGCTCCTAAAAATTCTAATTCAAATTTTAATTATACAACAGGAATTGGTATGGGAGTAAGTTTAGCTGAAGGAATTGGAGGTTACATACTTGCAAAAGAAGCAGGCATAAGTGAAGGGAAATCTTTTGTACTTGCCACTGGTTCAACTTTTGGATTTGGAGTTGGATTATCAATTGCTGAAATTTTAGATGTAGTTAAAAATGATTCAAATGGAAAAAATACTTCAGCTTTTGTTTTAGGTGGTTCTGCTTTAGGTTACTTTGCAGGAAATATACTAGCTAATCAACATAAATACTCACTTGGAGATGGATTGATTTTAGCAAATTTTGGAGTTGTTGGAACTTTAATCCCTATTGCCATTACAAATGCACTAGTTGATTCTAAAAATGAGAATTACATAAAACCAATTTTTACTTCAGCTTTATTTGGCTCAATTTTAGGTTTAGGTTTTGGGCATTACATTCTTTCTAATAAAGAATTTAATACTAATCAAGGAACTTTCACATCACTTGGAACCTTGACTGGAGGCTTACTTGGAGCAGGCTTAAGTTATTTGATAACAACAGAAAAAAATGATGACTTATCAAAAATAATTCTATTAGGAACAGCTGTAGGTTCTTCAACTGGTATGTACTTGATGTATAATTTATTTTCAGATGATGCATTAAAAGCTGGAAAAGATTTAAGTTCTAATAATTTTAAATTTGAATTTCATCCAGAATCATTAACACAAATTTTATCGATAGATAACAAAGAATTTAAATTTGAAAACAAGCCAATCTCAGTGCCAATAATTAAATTTAGTTATTCTTATTAAATGGTTTATCTATTAACTTACTTTTATTTAATAAACAGTTTTTTAGATTTTTAAAATATATTGAGCAATTATTATTAGAGAGCAGCTAAATAGACTGTCAAACTTTCGTTAACTTCAAGGTTAAATTTTTTTCTTAATCTATACCTATGATTTTCAATATTTCTTAATGATAAGTTCAACATTTCTGCTATATCTTTACTAGCAATTTGCATTTTTAATAAAGCACATAATTTCAATTCCATCGAAGTTAATTGTGGAAATTTGTGATTCATCACACTTGCAAAATCTTGATTCAATTGTAAAAATTGATGATGAAATATTTTCCAATCATTTTCTATATTTGATTTATTCTTTACTCCATTTAACATATTAATTGCAACTTCTTTTGCATATCCATCGGTCATTAAAGTAAGCTTTTCTATTCCTGAAACAATCATATTTACAAATTCAGTTTTTTCAACTATTTGTGCTGCAAAATTTAAAAGTTCTCTTTGTTTTGAATCTAATAATTGCTCTAGATATTTAATTTTTTGTTCTGCAATTTCTTTTTCTTTCTCCTTTTCTAAGGTTTTGCGTTCAATAGCAAACAACCTAACTTTCTTTTGCACATCTTCATTTGAAATCTCCTCTTTTAGTCTATAATAACTCCTTAAATGTTCTAATGCATCTTTAAATTTATTGCTCAACTCATACAATTCAGAAACAGCAAAATGAGCTTCAAGTTCCCTTTCCTTAACTCCTAATTTCCTAAATAAATCGATAGAATTTAAAAAATAATTTTTAGCCTTTTTCAAATCACTATCTATAAATTCAACTTTAGAATATACATGACCTAAGTTTAATGTTTGAATTGCAACTCCAATTTTATAGTTTAAAATGGAACTTATTTCTAGGGATTCTTTAAAATTAACAATTGCATTATCATATTCTTTTAATTCTAAATGTACCATTCCTAAGTTTCCAATAGTACTAGCATATCCAATTGTATTTTCAAAACTTTTCCGCCTTTTAAGTACATTCTTAATATATTTTTTTGCCATATTGAATTCCTTTTTTTGTATATAAAGAAGCCCAATATTATTGTACCCCCTGGAAATTCCTTCAGGGTTATTTAGCTCTGTTTCAATCTGAATATATTTCTCAAAACAATCTAATGCATTATCGTAATCTTTTAAAAAATAGTAAATGTTTCCTAAGTTTAAAATGCTTGCGGCATAAGTATATAAGTCATTTATTTCATTACTAATTTTTAAAGACTCTTGTAATGATTCTATTGCTTTTGGGTAATTACATGTTTCGGTATGTATTGCAGCTATGTTTGTAAGTTGCCTGCAAATTGTGAATTTATCACCTAAAGTTTTACAAATATCTATCGATTTAATCAAGAATTCTAATGCTTTCCATAAATCAGATTGATTTAAATATATAACTCCAATATTGTTATATAATGAAACATAAATTTGTTGATTATTTAATATTTTGTTATAATCTAAAGCTTTATAAAAAAAATCTAGTGCAATCTGAAAATTTGATTTGATTAAATTAATTCTTCCTAATTGGCTTAAAGACTTTGTTATCAACAATTTATCATCTATTTTTTCTGAATAACTTAATGCAAGATTCGATAATTTTTCAGATTCTGTGATATTAGATATTTCTAAAGCTAATGAATCACAAATTAGTTTTTCTATATAAATTTTTGTATTAACAAATTGTTTACCAACCTCATTTTCAAACAATTTAATTTCTGTCAATTCACTTATATCATCAGTTGGATTCTTAGTTTTCTTTTTAATCATTATTATAATAATTGAGTAAATACAATTTTTTATAATGTAAATTATTCAATCTTTGTGAATAAAATATAATTGAAATTAGAGTAATTATAGAGTAGTTCCATTGAATTATAAATCTATTATGTTTGAATAAATAATTAATCAAACACAAATAAATTTTCAACAACCAATTTTTTACAAATATAAAATGAACCAAAAAATTAGAATCTATTCTTTAATTATATTATTAATTGTACTTACTTCTTGTAGTAATAATTCTAGTAATCCAATTGACAACAATTCAACTGTAAAAGACACAATAGTTAATATCGGGAATGGTCAGTCTTGTTTAGTTTCTACTGATGGAATTTTGAAATGGGATGGATTACCACAAACTGAAAAAAACAGGATACTCAATTGGAGTTTACTTTTTTTACATCAATCTGTTGGTGGTGATTTAGAAGAAGGTTGTAGAGCTAATGGAGTGAATTTTGAATATTACGGTAAAGATGTAACCCCAATGAATAAGCCATTTGGTGGGATATTTATTGATGTAGGAAATATTGCAAATGGGAATCCTTATGAAAAAATTAGAGTTTTTAAAGATCACATTTTAAAACATAAAAACATTTGGAAAATTTGTGTTTTTAAATTTGGTTATGCAGATATTGATGATGACAATTATTTGAACGTTGAAATTGCTTACAAAAACATGATTGATGAAATTAGAATTCTAATTCCAAATATGAAATTTGTTCATGTTACTCCACCTTTAGTTTATTCTATTTATGAAGGAAATTCGGCTAAAAGAAAAGTAGGAGAATGGATGATTGAAACTTTTAAAAACAAAGATGTTGTTTTTGATTTTGAATCTATTGAAAGCAAGAATGGTGAATGTAGTGAAAATAGTATTTGGAGAATTTGCCCTGAATTTAGAGCTAGCAAAACTGACCCAAGTGAAATTAATGGTGTGGATGAAACTGATGGAACAGGACACTTAGGGAAAAAAGCAGCTGGAACTATTTCAAAGGCATTTCTATATTCTATTTATCTGTCTGGAAAATAATGTATTAACTTTCAACTATTAATTACAATTTTAAACTTAACAAATCATTTTTTATGAAATCAATTACTATATTATTTATTGTTTTACTTAGTAATATAAATTTATATTCCAATCAAATCTATATCAGTACAAATGGTAATGATAATTTTGGGAATGGCACAATTAATTCTCCATTTTTTTCAATTCAATTTGTTCTTGATAATAAATCAATTGCTGGTGATGAACTTATTTTAAGGGAAGGTAAGTACCTAAGTAATGAAATAAATATTAGGACAAATAATATCACAATAAAATCTTATCAGAACGAATTTGCAAAAATTATTGCACCAATAAACATAGATTCAATAACATATTGTATTGCTTTTAAAAATCCTGAAATTAACTTCGGTTTACTTGAAAGATTAGATATTTCTGGTGGATATTTTTATGGAATATTCTTCAATACAAACTGGGATGATGGTGAAATTTATTCTAATAGACGAGGGGTTAGAAATGTTACTTTACTCAATTGTAGAATTCATGATACAGGGCGTGATTGTATTAAAATTACTCCGGCTTGTAGCGACATAAAAATTATTGGTTGTGAAATTTATAATAGTGGCGTTGGACCAAGTAATGATCCTACTAATCCTGACCCATATTCACATAATGCTGAAGGAATTGATAATGTTAACAGCCCAAGGATGATAGTTCGAGATTGTTATTTTCATGATATTTCTACTAATGGAATATATGCAAAAGGGGGTGCTGAAGATTGCTTAATAGAAAATAATCTTATTATGAATACAGGAGATGGAGGAATATTTATGGGATTTGATACTGACGATGAATGGTATAATCCTGAAACAAATCCAAAAAGATATGATAATATTAGGGGAGTTGCAAGAAATAATTTTATAATTAATACTGGAAGTGCTGGTATTGGATTTTGGGGAGCTAAGGATTGTAAAGTTTATAATAATACAATTATAACTCCAACTAAAACATTTTTTTCACCTCTTTTTATTAATCATAATGAAATTTACCCTGATGCAAATCCTGAGCCCAAGTACAAAACTGCTTGTGAGGGTTTATTCATAAAGAATAATATTTTTGTTGACTTGAGTCCAAACACAGATGATGATTTAACAATAGAAGTTCGTGAAGCCGCATTAACTGGTAATAATGATATTGATAATAACTTGTACTACAAAGTTTCTGGTAAAATTAAAGTCAGATATTTAGGAAATGATATTAGTTTTGAAGATTGGCAAAATAAAAATGGATATGATGTAAACAGCATTGAAAGTAACCCAATGCTTGACTCTAATTTTCATTTATTGTCAAACAGTATTTGTATTAATAAAGGTGCACTTATTCAAGGTCTTTTGAAAGATTATGATGGCTCTAATAGAAGTGATAAACCAGATTTAGGAGCAGATGAATTTACATTGAATTTAAATCTTAAAATTCCTCCTAAAAAGGGTACAATAGGTACTGGTGGAGAAAATAGTAAAGTAGTATCAATGATTAATGAATTCAAAACTAAGTTTTATAAAATTTTAGAATTAAAATAAATCTAATAGTTATTTTAATTTCTTACTTTTAATTTTAGTTTACTTTAAAAAAAATTACAACATGAAACAGACATTAAAAATTGCTTTAATTTTTATCTTATTTACAAATTCAATTTATCTATTTGCTCAGCAAGATAGAACTATTTCAATTACAAGTGGGGGAATTGCTAGAAAATTTGACATTCATTTACCTTCTATTAATCCTGATAAAAATCTTCCAATGATTATTTCTTATCATGGAACTGGTGGCACTTCAGGAAACATGAGTTCGTTTACAGGTTTTAATTTATTATCAGATTTAAACAATTTTATTGTGATTTATCCGCAAGCATTAGCATTATTAGGTGGAACTACTCAATGGAATGTATATGTTGATGACAAGCCTGGGCATGCTGGAATTAACGACCCTAATGCTCCAGATGATATATTATTTACAAAAGATATGATAGATTATATGAAAAATAATTTTTTAATTAATGATTCAAGAGTTTTTGCCACTGGTATGAGTAATGGTGCTTTTATGTGTTATAATTTAGCAATTAATTTAAGAGAAAGTTTTCAAGCAATTGCTCCTGTTGCTGGAAATTTGTGGGGTGATAACAATTTTGTTACTTCAAAAGTAACTTCAAATAGTTTCAGGGGTTTGCCAATTATGCATATTCATGGAACTTCCGATAATGTTGTTGATTATCCAGATCCTGACAATACTCCTAAAGATTATGAAGAGTATCCATTATTCTTATTTTCATATCCAACTTGCCAAAATAATACTTATACAAAGGTAATTAACATTTCATCTGGTGTAGATAAATTACAGTTTTGTGATAATCCTTTTGATATTTCTTTGATTAGGATTGCTGGTATGGGGCATAGTTGGTCTGATGGGAAATTTCAAACTTCAAGAGAGATTGTGAAATTTTTCAAACTTGATAAAATCAATATTCCAAATGATAAAAATGTATTGCAAGTAAAGGGTAGATTTTTATATACTCCATGTAATGATATAGTTATTTTGAGAGGTGTGAACAAGATGAATATTTGGGAAAATAATGATTTTGGAATCCCTCAAATGAAGGAAATAAGCAAGACTGGAGCAAATGTTTTAAGAATAGTGTGGGAATCAGATTTTAAAAACAAGAATGCTACTTCTTCAAATTTAGATAGAGTTATACAAGCTTGTATTGATAATAAAATGATACCAATGGTTGAACTTCATGATGCTACAGGTGACTTTAGTAAATTAAATCAATGTCTAAATTATTGGAGAAAACCTGATGTTTTAGATGTGTTGAAAAAACATCAGAGTTACTTGATTATAAATTTTGCAAATGAAGCAGGTAATTTTGATGTTACTGATGCACAATTTAAGGAAGAATATAAAAACAATATAACATCATTAAGGAACAATGGTATTCAAGTACCAATTGTAATTGATGCTGCTGGTTATGGACAGAATATTGATATTATTCTTAACAATGCTCAATATCTAATTGATAACGATCCTAGTAAAAATTTAATGTTCTCATTACATGCTTATTGGCAACCAAAGTATTTCAATAATCCACCTAATTTACTCAAACAAAAACTTTCAGAATCTGTTTCAAAAAATATTCCATTGATAATAGGAGAATTTGCTGGTTGTTATTTGGATGATCCTAATTCAGATGATAATTTATACAAAACAATTTTAAGTGAATGTCAGTTAAATCAAATAGGTTGGTTGGCTTGGGAATGGGGTCCTGGGAATGCAGATTATAGTACAAATCCACCAACATTATATCCAAAAATGGATTTAACATCAGATGGAAATTTTAATACTATAAAAGATGGATGGTCAAAATATATTTTGTTAGATGATATTAATTCTATTAAAAAAACTTCGATAATTTCAGAATACATAATTAATAAAGGAAAATGTAATACAAATTCAATTGAGTTAATTTTAAATCCTTTAAAGTTAGAACTAAAATAGTACTTTATAAAATTTATAGACCCCAATATCATGTTTTAACTGATGTTGGGTTTTTTTTGTAAATAATTTTTTTATTAATAACTGTTCAATTCAATTTTAACTGCCACGGAAAAAGGATTCAAATGCAACGTTCAAAGATTATATTTAATGAATCAAATTTGGTTTATCATTTTAAATGATTAATTCAAAAAGAGTAGTAATAGAGTAGATCAGGATTTGAAATAATTTCCAATTTTTAAACAAATAAAATCAATTAAATACAACCAATCTATGAAAACAATTTTTACCATTTTAATCTTATTCACTTTTATTGTAACAACAAATTCTCAAGCTCAGTTAACATTTCAAACTAGAATTAACTTTGGTAAGGTTACATGTGGAGAAAAAATTTGTTTGCCTTTAGTTATTAAAAATACTACTGCCGATCAATTGAGAATAACAGGAGTTTCAGGATTATCAGGGACATCAAAATTTCCATTAGATCAAGCAACTCCAATTAACACCCCAACCAATTTAGCAACTAATGATTCAGTTAGATGGTTGTTCTGTTATCAAGGAAACATTATATCTTCACTTGATTCATCAAGAATTGTTATAACATATACAGATAAAAATAATGTATCATTAGATACTTCAGTTACATTTATAGCAGAGTCAATGCCAATTGGAGATTTGAATCTTTCAATAAATTCTATCAATTTTGGTAGTGTTCCAGTTTTCACTTCTGACTGCCGAACAGTAACAATTTCTAATACTGGATCTACTGTTATAAATATGAATCCTATAGTAATAGGAAATGCAAACTTTAATGTAAAAACACCACCTCCATTAACAATTTTACCAGGAACAAATGCAAACATTGAAATTTGTTTTAATCCTTCAAATGATGCTTCTGAATCTTCAAATGCAATTGTTAGTTATTCAATTTGTGGTAGAAATTTAACAAAAAATATTGCTTTAAATGGAATTGGAATTTTTCCTCCAAAAGTTAATCTTGGACCTGTATTAGAGATAAATACCAATCCATTTGATTTCGGTTCAGTTTTATGTGGAACAACTGATTGCAGAACAAATCTTACTTTAAGAAATATTGGTAGTGACCCAATGAACATTTCAAGAATTGATAATTTGATATTACCATTTAGATTGAATGCAACAGTTAATACTCCAATAATTTTACAACCAAATCAATCTCAAACATTACCAGTTTGTTATTCACCAATTATATCTCCTAAAGTAGATTCTCAAATAGTTAACATGATTGTTGATAATAGAACTTCACTTTCAATTTCTATGATTATGGATGTAAGTGGAAGTATGGAAATAGTTACATCAACTGGAGAAAAAAGAATTACAGCAGCAAATGCTGGAGGAAAATATTTCCTTAATAATTTAGTTATAGATCCGGCAAGATCTATTGTTGATGAGGCAGAGATTATAAAATTTTCATCGGATATACAAGTAGTTCAAAATTTCAGTTCAGATATTAATTTACTTAAAAGTAAAGTGCCAACAGTTTCTGGAGGATCAACTAGAATTTATGATGCAGTTAATGTTGGTTTGGATAACTTATTAACTAGAAGAATACCAGGAAGAAGAGTAATAGTATTGTTAACTGATGGTGAAGATAATAGTGGGTATTCTCAAACTGCAATTAACTCAATCATTGCTAGAGCAAATTTATTAGGTGTAAGAATTTATACTATAGGATTTGGAGTAACTTCAACAATTGGAAGAAATACTCTTCATGATTTATCAATAAATACTGGTGGGACAGAGTATTATCCGTTGAATGCAACAGAACTGCTAGATGTTTATAAAAGAATTGCTTTAGATCTAAGTAAGAATATTCCTTTTACATTCGTTCTAAAAGGTCGCTCAATTGCACCATTAATGGTTCTCACTCCTTCGGTAATTAATTTTGACAGTGTTAAAATTAATAAAGAAAAATGTGGGACAGTTGTAATTTCCAATACAGGTGATGCACCATTAGTTTTAGCATCTGCTCCAATTGAATTAAAAGGTTTTAGAATTACATCATCTTTCCCTATTACTATTGCACCAGGATCTTCTTCACAAGTTAATGTTTGTTTTTCTCCAAGGAAATTGAGGGTTTTAGATTCTAGTTTTACTTTTAATTATAACGATTGTAAACCACCAATTAATTTAATGCTTAAGGGTGTTGGTTATGATAGTGTTGTAATTTCACTTAGAGATACAATCGTTGCAAAACCTGGTGGTTTATTTGAAATTCCTATCTATATTCTAGATAGTCTTCCTGCTTCTTATGATGTTAATACATTAGATTTAACTTTGAAAGGAAATAAAACTATGATGTTCCCAAGCAATGATGTTACAGCTAGTGGTGGGTCATTATCCTCATTACCAACAGTAAATGTAAATAATATTTACTCTGTTACAGATTCACTCGGATTTTATAAATATACATTTTCAAATGGAACACTTAATAATGTTACAAAAAATTCAATACTAACATATTTGAGATTTAGAGCATTATTAGGTAACTCAATAAAAACACCTTTATTAATTTCATCTGCAAAATTTGCAGATGGTAACCCAAAAGTTGGAATAATAAATACTGGCTTACTAAGGTTAGATAGTTTATGTTATTTAGAACAAAAACTGATTGATGCTAGCTCCAGATATAATGCAGGTTTGATGTTGAAAGCTGGGTCAAATTCATCGCTTGTGTATATAGATTATTTTATTAAAGAACCACAAGAAGTTAAAGTTTCTTTGTTTAATTCTATAGGTGTATTAATTTCTAAAAACAACGATGAGTTTAAAAATGTTGGAGTTAATAACTCATACTTCGATATAACAAATCTAAATTCTGGAATATACTATGTTACTGTTTGTGCAGGTAACCTTGTTGAAACGCAATCAGTAATTATAACTAAGTAAAATATTTACCATACCATTAACAAAAATTTAAAATTAAAACAATGAAACATATTCTTTTACAATACTTAAGATTTACAATAATAGTATTTTTAGTTTTCAATAAATGTTTATCTCAAGAAAAATTACCAATAATGATTGGTGCAACTTTAGGTGTAAACTATAACTTGCATAATGGTCATTTTCAAACTGTTGAAGGTAACACCGTTTGTTGTGTAGCTGAAAAAGGAACAGGTTTAGGATTAGTTGCAGGAGCAAAATTCTTTTTACCAATCAATAGTTATATAGTTTTTATGCCAAGAGTCATGTTTGAAAAACGTGGTGGTGATTTTGATGGAATTCCAGAAGTTTATCCAATTTTTGGAAATGGTCAGTTAGTAGAAACTGCAACAATTAATAAATTACTTGAAATTTCAATGAGTTCATTTAATGCTGATTTAATGGGAAGTTTCATGTTTGGAAAATCTGGTGTTTATTTAGCAGTAGGACCATCATTTTCATATATTCCAAGCTCAAGTTTTATAGAAACGGCAACATTAAGCTCACCTGCTGGTACAAAATTTATCGACGGAACAACAATCCATCAAGTTGGACAAGGAAATCTTGCAGTAAATAATTTACAAGTAACTTTAAGAGGAGGTTTAGGGGCTATGATAAAACTTTCTAAGAACTGGTTTTTAAATCCTGAAGTATTGGGAAGTTATGGAGTAACAAAATATTACAATGATTGGCAAGGTCATGCAATTCAAGGAACAATTGGGTTAATGTACGCTTTTCCATCAAATGATGATGAGGATGACAATATACCAGTTGATAGTATGTTCACTTTAGTTTTACATTTAACTGATTCAATATCTGGCAAACCGCTGCCAGGCTTAGTAGAAATTATTGATACTAAAACAGGCAGACAAGTTGAAGTTATTAAAACTAGTGGTTTAGAAAAAAATTACAAAATCAATTTAAGAATTGGAAGGGATTATAAAATAGAAGCAAAAGCAAGAGATTCTGTTAGAAACATTGTTGTATCAGAAACTAAAGTAGGAGCTATAAAAGATGTTACAATTAAATTTAATAAAATAGTTGTTAAAGCAGTTGATTTTGGTAAATATGATATTCCATTCTTTGTAACTGGGTACTACAGACCTAATACACCAGATAATTTAGAACAATTGTTCCCAATGAAAAACAATGAATTGAAAGATGCAAATTACATTGAAGAGTTTTCAAAAGGCTCAAAACGTCATCAAGAATATCAAGCCTATGCAAAAACTGTTGAATCACTTTTTAAATCTCTAATTGTATCTTGTGTTGAAGAAGTTTTCCCTGAGTTTCGCAAACGTGGCTTGCCAAATGAGATATTAGAAATTAGAGTTTCTGGATTTGCAGATCCTAAACCTATTATTGGGAAATACATTGAGAATACTGAAGTTCCTTATGAAGATTCAACAACTAAAATGGTTACAGCAAAACATGGTGAACTATTAGATAATAACAAGTTATCAGGATTAAGAGGATTTTATTCTGCAAAGTATATTGAGGAGCTACTAGATAAAACTAAAAACCCTGATTACATTGCTTTAAAGAATGAAAAAAGAGTTATCTTTAAAGCAGTTGAAGGTGGAGTAAGCGAAATGAAAGATGATTTTGCTTCTAAAAGAAGAGTATATGTTGAGATAATTAGACGCGAAGGAGAATAACAAATAAATTTTGATGAGTATTTTTCAACCTAATTCAACTCAGATTTAAATAGAATTATTTTATTATTACACTTTAAATAGTTAAATATTTTCATTCTCAGTTTTCTTAAAAAACAAAAATCCATTCATTTATTTTTGAAAGGGTTTTTGTTTTTATATTATATAAGTTTTATACAATTTTTTATATATCAAATTTTATGCGTCTATTTTTCTACTCTTTGTTTTTGTATTCTTTAATTTCATGTTCTTCTCAAAAAAGTACAATCAAATTAAATGATTCATTTAAAATTGTTGTTAATGGGATTGTTACAAATAGCAAAGGAGAGCCCATTGATGCTAATTTAGAAGTACAAGATTTATCTACTAGCAGAATAGTTGAAAGACCCGAAATTACCAACGGAAAATTTAGTTTTTCACTTACTTCTGGTAAATTGTATGGTTGGTCATTTCAGAAAAAAGGGTACTATACCATTTCAAAAAATTTTGATACAAGGTCCATATTAAAAGATTATAATTTAACGCAAGAGATTCAATTAAGAACTATTGAGGAAATTCTTAATAATAATGAAACGGTTCAAGCAAACAATTTATTTTTTTCAAAAGGAGGAATTGAACTTTTAACTGAATCTAAATCTGAAATTGATGAGATAACAAGATTAATGAAATTATATACAAAAGTGAAAATTGAAGTTATTGGACATGCAAGTAGCGAAGGTGATTTGGAATATAATAATAAATTATCTGAATATAGAGCAAATTCGGTATTACAGAGTTTGATAATTAATGGAATAGATTCAGTAAGGCTTTCAAGTATTGGTATGGGAACTAAAATGCCTATAGCACCAAATGATATTGAAGAAAATCGTCAGAAAAACAGAAGAGTTGAATTATTATTAAGTACAAAATAATAATTTTTTAATGTAAAAAACTATTCTGTTATTTAAAAAAGAATTAATCAAATTCCTTACATTTGCAATTGATTTTTTTAGATTTTAACTTTGTATTAATCCATTATGCCATCCAAAAAAATAATACATTCATTACTTAACTCAATAACATCTTTCGAATTTACACCTCAAGATTTGTCTGATAAATTATTGTCATTAGGTTTAGAAATAAGTTCTATTGAAGATACAAAGGAATCACTTAAAGGCTTTGTAACAGCAGAGGTTTTAACTAAAGTAAAGCATCCTGATGCAGATAAATTATCTATTTGTACTGTTAATACTGGAAGTAGAATTCATAATGTTGTTTGTGGTGCACCTAATGTTGAAGCAGGTCAGATAATTTGTTTTGCTACTGTTGGTACTATAATACATAAGCTAGGATTTAAAATTGATAAAAGAAAAATTCGTGGTGTTGAATCTGAAGGTATGATTTGTAGTGAAGATGAATTAGGTATTGGGGAAAGTACAGGTGGAATTTTAGTTTTACCAAGCGGTACAAAAATTGGCACCCCTCTGTCTGAAATGTTTGGAGATATTGTTTATGATTTAGATATTACGCCTAACAGAGGGGATTGCTTAAGTCATTTGGGTTTGGCAAGAGAGATTTCAATTATTACTGGAAATTCTATTAATTTACCATCAATTACTTTAATAGAAAGCTCAAATAAAACTTCGGAATCAATTTCAATTGAAATTGAGAATAAAGATAATTGTCCAAGATATATTGCAAGAATTGTAAAGTCTGTAAAAATTTCAGAATCACCAGATTGGCTCAAAACAATTCTTAAAAAATTAGGAATAAAGTCTAGAAACAATGTAATTGATACAGCAAATTATGTAATGTTTTTATGCGGACATCCACTTCATGCTTTTGATTATGATAAAATTTCTGGAAATAAAATTATTGTAAAGTCATCAGTTGGTGGAGAAAAATTTATTACCCTTGATAACAAAGAACATATACTTCCTGATAACGTTTTATTAATTTGTGATCAAGATAAACCAATAGCATTAGCTGGTATAATGGGTGGGGAAAATACTGAAATTTCAAATTCAACAGTAAATGTATTAATTGAATCAGCATATTTCAATTCATCAGTAATTCGTAGAGGAGCAAGATTATTGGGTATATCATCAGATGCTAGTTATAGATTCGAAAGAGGTGCTGATATTAATATTACAAATTATGCATGTGATTTAGCAGCAAAAATTATATCAGAAATATCTGGTGGTGATATTCAAAATGATAAAGTTGATTCTTATCAAAAAGTATATACACCATTACAAATAAAATTAAGATTTGAAAGAACAAAACAAATTGTTGGTGTTGATATTCCGAAAGAATCTCAAATTAGTATCTTAGAATCTATTGGTTGCAAAGTGTTAGATGTTACAACTAATTATGTTGAAGTAATTTCTCCAAGCTGGAGAGCTGATATTTTTGAGGAGATTGATTTGGTAGAAGAAGTTGCTAGAATTTTTGGTTATGAAAATATACCAGTTACAAGTAGGAGTTCAGTCTCTTTTAAAACTAGTGTTATTCCTGAAGTTAAAATTTCTAATAATACTAGAAAATTCTTTGTAAATAATGGATTCATAGAAATTATTTCTATGAACTTTACTGACCCTGATACTGCTTCAAGATATGGAGATAACATCTTATTAAAAAATGCATTAGGGTTAGATTTTTCATCTATGAGAACAAGTCATGTTCCTAACTTATCTAAAACATTATCTTACAACCAAAGGCGTGGTAAAAAAGATATTAAGATGTTTGAGGTTGGAAAAGCCTTCAGAAAAGGGAAAAATAATCAAGGTGATATTTCAGGGATTATTGAAATGTTTGAACTTTCATTACTGTTAAATGGAAAATCTGAACCATCTGGATTTGATTTAAAAGAAAGAGATTTTGATTTGTTAGATGCTAAAGGAATTATAATTAAATATTTTGCTAGCCTATCAATCAAAAATTATATTAAGTTCTCACCAGTTGAAAAAGAAGAATGGGGATTCTCGGTTAATTCAATAGCTATTTTTGTAGAAGATATAGAAGTTGGCAGAATAGGTGGATTAGATTCATTCTTAATTCAAAAAGACGATATTCAAAGCAAACCAGTAATTGCAGTTTTTGATTTGATTAAATTGTCCAAACTAGCTTATAAAACAACTAAATATAAATATCAATCTAAGTTCCCAAGTGTTCAAAGAGATATTTCAATAATTGTTGATAAAAATATAAAAAATAATGATATTGAAAATTCTATTTCTAGAGCAGCTGGGAAGTATTTAAATGAGATTAGATTGTTTGATTTGTATGAAGGCAAAAACATCCCTTCAGATAAAAAATCAATGGGATATTCTTTGACCTTTATTCCTGTTGATAAAACATTTGATGATACAGAGATTGATTCATTTATGATAAAAATTATTAAATCAGTAACTTCAGAATTTAATGCAGAATTAAGATCATAAATAAGTTATTTTATGTAGTTTGTTTTTGATATAAAAACAATACTAAAAAGTTTAAATAATCATTGTAAAATTATTTGTTATGTCTTTAACTCAGGAAATTATTGAATCGATATCAAATTTAAAAAAGTCATTACAGATTTTTATTACAAAATTTAGTGATTTAGAAATTGAGAATGAAGATTTAAAAATTCAGCTAAATGCTTCAAATAAAGCTAATGAGCAAATGCTTGAACAACTTGATTTAAGGGGAGATAGGATAGATAAATTGATTTTAGAAATTGATTTTAGAAACGAAGAAATTATTATTTTAAAATCTGATTTGAATGCAAAGTCAATTCACGAAGAGGAACTTGAAGTTAAAATTAATGAACTTACTCAAAGAGCAGTTACTTTAGAAAAAGAGATTGCTCAAATGATGGCTAAAAATGAAATAGGTATGTATAAGGTAAAAGATTTAGGAATTGACAAATTATCTTTTTTACAAAACGACAATGATTTTAAATCTGATAAAATTATAGAAGAATTATGTGTTGAAATCGAATCATTACAATCAAGTTTAAATAGATCAACAGAAGAAAGATTTGTAATTGAAGAAAAATACAATTCATTAAAACACCAATTAGATACACTAAAAGAAAAATCAAGCAAGTCAAATAATAGTAATTTTGATTTAGAGTTAGAGCTTGAAAAATTAAGAATGGATTATGAGAATATGGCTTTACAAAAAAATCAATTAGAAATATTTAAAGTTAATGCAATTGAATTAACACAAAAACTAAATTCTATTGATACAGAGAATGAAATTCTCAAATCTGAATTAGCTAACCTTAAACTTGAAAAAAAGGATTATCATATTGCTGGAGAAAAACGAATTGATAATTTAATGCATGAAGTAAATAGTATGAAATTTAATACTATTACTAATAATGCTAGAAATGAAATTGAAGAAACAATTCATGAAGCTATTAGAATAATTGACAAGCATAGGTAAAATTAATATATAATTGTTTTTGATTAATTGAGAGAATTGATTACTATTCGATTGAATTTTTAATTCTTATATTTATTTTATAGAAATATTTTTGATTTAATAAGAATTTATTTAATGTGCTACTTATTAAGTGATAACAATTCAATGGAAAATTTGTTTTAAATTGCTTTAAATAATTTAAAGTTACTTTTTAGTAACTTTGTAAAATAATTAGGATTGATATTGAACGTGGATATTAGGAGAATTTTTTTTTCATATTATTTTTTTTGTTTTAAAATTGCAATCTATTTCAGTTCTTATATCAGGAGTTGAATATAATTTATTGGGGGAAAATCCTGCAATGATATATGAAGCTGCCAAAATAGTTAATGAAAAGATGTTGAAAATAGGTCAGCAATCTGTTGTAGAATCATCAACAACAAACGCAGTATTAACAGCGTTAAATGTTACAGAGGAACATCTTTTAGAGCAAAAAAATAATGATAATGAACTTAAAATTGTAAAATCTAGTTTAGAAGAAATTAACAATATATTATTAGATGTGCTTACAAGGTAATCAATAATAAATTTTTTATTTTACTTTACTCCACTATTTCCATTCATAATTGTTCTTTGAAATACTTGAAAACTAAATAATATGAAATAATATTTTTAAAAACTTATTGTTTTAGAAATTTCGTCTGAGATACTCGTCGCCATTCGCAACAATTGAACCTATAGTTTTGAGAAATTGGGAAATTGACTCATTGCATTGCTCGCAGGCCTCATTGCGTAACCACCCGGAAGTAAAATTCTTATTTATATTTTTTTAAATATATAAGATTTTACCATTGGAAGCGAAATATGTTTGGCAGTTCCCCACTGTGTTATAAAGAGGGTTCAATACTCTTGCCTGAGAATGTAAACTTACAAATTTTGTAAGTTTACTGCGGCGAGTAACTCAAACGATTTGATAATAAAAATATTAATAAACTAACATATTGAATTCAAGTATTTTTAAAAGAACCTATCAACTTAATCCAATTAAATAATTAAACTAATTATGAGATATTGCATAAATGAATTTGCAAATAAGTAGTTTTTTTAATTAATTCAAACTGATATTAACATAAATAAAACTTTAAAAAATTAAATGGATGCTACCATTGAGATAATATTAGTTGTTACAGGATGTATTGTTGGTTTTGTTGTTAGTTATTTACTTGGGTCTAAATCTGCAAAAACTCAAATAGATGATGCAAAGTCAAGGGCAATTCAAATTGTTGAGGATGCAAAAATTTCTGGTGATAATTTAAAGCGTGAGAAAGAGTTACAAGCTAAAGATGAATTTTTAAAAAATAAAAAACTTTTAGATGATGAATCTCAAATCAAACGTGAGAAACTTCAGAATATAGAGCGTCAGATTAAACAACGTGAAGAGAACATAGAAAAAAATGCATCTAAAAAACTTGAACAAGCTACTAAACAAGAACTGCAAGCTGCAACTTTATTAAAAGAGTTTGAAATAAAAGCTACAGCTTTTGATGAGTCAAGAAAAACTATTGAAAAGAACTTCACTGAACAAAAAAAATTATGGGAAAAAAATGCTGATGATGAAAAGAAAAAAATAACTGATCAAAAGAAAGAACTTGAAGAAACAAATAGGAATATTGAAAATGTTAGAGCTACAATTGAACAAAAAAAGAAAATAATTGATGAATTGGTTTCAGAACAGAATACTCGATTAGAGAGAATTTCAGGTATGTCTAGAGAAGACGCCAAAACTTTTCTAATTGAGAATATGATTAATGATGCAAAAAATGAAGCAGCTCAAAGAGTTAAAAATGTTAGAGATCAAGCAAAACTTGATTCAAAGAAAGAATCACAAAGAATTATAATTCAAGCTATCCAAAGAAGTGCTTCAGATTATTCTGTAGAAACTACAGTATCAGTTGTGAATATTCAAGGAGATGAAATGAAAGGAAGAATTATTGGTAGAGAAGGAAGGAATATTAGAGCTTTTGAGGCTGCAACTGGGGTTGATGTTGTTGTTGATGATACACCAGACGCAGTAATATTATCTAATTACGATCCATTCCGTCGTGAAGTTGCTAGAATATCACTTGAAAGATTAATGCATGATGGTAGAATTCATCCAACTAGAATTGAAGAAGTTGTTGATAAAGTTAGGAAAGAACTTGAAGAGGACTTGATTAGAACTGGGCAAACTGCATTGTTAGAATTAGGTATAAATAATGTACATCCTGAAATTGTTAGATTGATTGGAAGAATGAAGTACAGGTCTAGTTATGGACAGAATGTTTTATCACATTCAATTGAAACCGCTTATATAGCTGCAACGATGGCTCGTGAATTAGGTCTTGATGCTAACCTTGCTAAAAGAGCAGGTTTGATGCATGATATGGGCAAATGCGTTGAAAGAAATATTGAAGGTCCACATGCAATTATTGGTTTTGAAATTGCTAAAAGATGTAAAGAAAATCCTGTGATTTGTAATGCAATTGGAGCTCATCATGAAGAAATGGAAATGACTTCTCCAATCTCAGTTCTAGTTCAGGCAGCCGATTCTATTTCTGGAGCAAGACCAGGAGCAAGACGCGAAGCAGTAGAACAATACGTTAAACGATTAGAAACATTAGAAAATATTGCTAGATCATTTGAAGGTGTTGCTAAAACTTATGCAATTCAAGCAGGTCGAGAAGTGAGAGTTGTTGTTGAACCAGATCGAGTTGATGATTTGCTTGCAGATTCATTATCAAATGATATTGCAAAGAAAATACAAGACGAAATGGAATATCCTGGTCAGATTAAAGTAACTGTAATCAGAGAAAAAAGAGCTGTAGCTTTTGCTAAGTAAACAAGTTCATTAAAATATATTCCCACTAATAAATCAATTTGTAGTTGTTAAATTAGTGGGAATTTTTTATATGTTTTATATTTTTTTATCATTTTTTTTTCAAGATTATCTAAACTTATTTTTTAAATATTCTAGCTATTCTTAACTTAATTTAAATCAAAGTATTATTAGTTTTTTCAAATTATATTTTCTAATCATAATATCAATTTCATTATTTGAATTTGGTTTTATTCCATTGAAAGCTCAAGAAATGGATGCAATTTCTATTAAGAAAATATCAAAAATAAAACAAAATTCTAATGCTTTTTTCCAAATTGCTAGAGTAAAATATAGTGGTGGAGGAGATTGGTATAATGACCCATCAGCAGAAGTTAATTTACTCAATTATATTTATAAGGAGACTGGAATAAATGTTAAACCAGAATTCCAAGAGATAGAATTATCATCAGATTATCTATTTTCTTACCCATTCATTTTTTTAACTGGTCATGGAAATGTAAAATTTGCCAGTGATGAAATTGAAAGATTAAGAAGTTATTTAAACAATGGTGGGTTCCTATATATAGACGATGATTATGGACTTGACACAGCAATTAGAAGAGAAATGAAAAAGGTATTTCCTGAAAATGAATTTATTGAACTTCCTTTTTCTCACCCAATTTATCATTCATTTTTTAATTTTAGTAATGGGTTGCCAAAAATTCATGAACACGATAATAAGACACCACAAGGTTTTGGATTATTTTCTAAAAATAAAAAACTTTGTGTCTTTTATACTTACGAAACAAATCCATCAGATGGATGGGCAGATCAAGAAGCACATAATGATCCAATAGAAAAAAGAGAATTAGCATTAAAAATAGGAACAAATATTGTTGTATTTGTATTAACTCAATAATATTATATGTTCAATTTTTTTTATTTGACGTCATTAATTTATTTATAATATTTTAAAATTATTTTTAATATGAAAATTGCATTAGGATCAGATCATGCTGGGTTTCAGTATAAAACAAATACAAATTCATTTCTTCTGAAAGAAGGTATTGAAGTAATAGATTTTGGTACAAATTCTACAGAATCAGTAGATTATCCAGACTTTGCTAAAAAAGCTGCTCAAGCTGTTGTTGATGGACTTGTTGATTATGCTATTATAATTTGTGGATCAGGTATTGGGGTTTCTATAACTGCGAATAAAATAAAAGGTGTAAGAGCAGCTAATTGTTTGACTGAAGAAATGGCTGAACTTGCTCGTGAGCATAATAATGCAAATGTATTGACATTAGGTGAAAGACTGATTGATTGGGAAACAGCTAAAAAGATTATAAAAAAATTTCTTAATACTCCTGCCTCCACAAATTTAAGACATCAAGCTAGAATTAATAAAATTGAATAATTTCAGTTTTAATTTGATTAATAATCTAAATGTAAATAATTGACTTTTACCACATTGTAATTTGATCACTTAATCTGAACCCTATTAAAAACAATCTTGATGAGGTTGGTTCTGGTAATATACCAGCATCATGTTGGAATTCACTTCTTAAAAAAGTTGTGAATTTTGCCCCTTTATCATTGAATAAGTTGAACCCTATTTCTGAAATTGGAATAGATTGAATTACTTTATTGAAACTTTTAATTCTGTTTGCTAAGCCTTGTTCCTTTCCATACAAACTAGCCATGTAATTAATAGTGAAATGTAAACTATAATTAGATTTCTTTGGCATTAACTCAAATTTTGAATAGACATTAATTGCATCTATTAATGCTCCTATTGGTAAGCCTTTTGAAAATGAATTTGTATCATCTGTACTTCTAGTATCACCTGCTTGAATAAAAAAATCATTTCTGATAGATAAACCATAAATTAAATCAAAATTACCTATTTTAAAGTATGCTTTTGGTCTCAAGAAAATACGAGACATAATACCGCTAAAGACTAATGTCCTTTCTTGAATCAACCCTCTTTCTAATTTTGCTTCTAAATTATCAACATCATGTTTGCACCTATGAGTGTATCCAAATTGAAGTACTATTTTTTCAGAAATACTTTTGTTAAAATGCAAACCTTCTTCCCAAAATATTGCTCTTGGATTAAATGCTATTTCATTATAGCTATCCATCACAACTTCCATTACTCCATCAGCGGTTACGCTCCAAGAAGAATCATATCTGAACAGTTCAACATAACCACCAGTTTTAGCATTCCATAAATGATTTTTATCAGCATTAAAATGTCTTGAAAATTCTGCATATAATTTAGTTGTATTTAGCCAAGATGTTCCTGATGAATCATTACAAATTCCATTTAATGGATCTATAATATTTACTCTATCAGGAAAATTTTGTGAACAAACAATGCATTGATTAAATAACCAAAGAACAGTTAATATTTTATGATATTTCAACTTGATTTTTTATTAATAATTGCTTAAAAACATAAAATTCGACACAAATTGTTACAATTAGATGTCACAAATTGGCTATTATTACCAACTTTAAACCGTCATAATTATGTATATTTGAAAGAGATTTAGAACTTAATGAACAAAATTTCTCGAAGCAATAAATGTTAATTACTTCAAACATATATTTCAAAATAAAACAATTATGGGTATTACTACTCTTAGTTGTTATTTTTGTTGGATGTTCAAGTAAAACCACAAGGTTAAGTAACAAAACTACTGCTTCTAAAAGAAATACTTCAATTGCTAAAAAGCATGACAATCCATTAACTTCTTGGAATAAGTCAAAATCTGAGCCTGTAACTATTAAATCAAATATACCCCAAACAACTGATAAAAGCAATTTAGAATATAAATCACCAACAATTGCTGGGTATACACCTCCTGAGCCATTCAATCCTAACAGTGTCAATCAAAATAGTGACCCACTTGAAGGAGTTACTGGAGAAGAACCAAAATCATTGAATGATTTAAATTATTCAAATGATAATGATACTTATACTCCCCCAAAAATGAATCAGAAGAAAAGTTATTTTAAGAATATTTCTTCTAAAAATAGGTCTAAATTAGTTTATAAAAGTAGTAATTCTCAAAGTAACCTACCAATAAAACAATATAGTGTTAAAAAAGTTCAATATGTAAAAGTTGTTCCTAAATCAATTATTGAAAGTCCAAAACAGTTAGCTTTAAAAGCAGAAAAAAATTTAGAAATGCAACAATTGTTTATTGATGGAGTTACTGCTTCAAGAACTGGAAACAATAAAAAAGCAATATCTAACATGAGGCAGGTGTTGATTTCTGGTAATAGTGATTTAAAGAAAAAAGCAAAAATCTATTATTCTAGATCAATTCAAAATCCTTCTAGATAATTAGTATTGGATTATCTTATCCCAAATTTCAGTCAAAGTTTCCCCTGTAATATTTGCTTTACTTTTGTAAGAATTTTTATTCAAGTAAGCAGTTTTACAACCAGCATTTTCTCCTGCTTCTATATCACTTATTGAATCACCTATCATCCAAGAATTAGATAAATCTATATCAATATCAAGACTCGCTTTTAATATCATTCCAGGCTTAGGTTTACGACAATCACAGCCAAATTCTTTTTCATGAGGGCAGTAATAAATAGCATTGAAATTAAAACCACAATTATTCATTAACTCATCTTGCATAAAGTTATGAATTTCAGATAGCTTGGATTCTGATATTATACCTCTTGAAATACATCTTTGATTAGTAATTACTATAGCTTTATAATTTAATGTTTTCACTTTTGGAAGTATTTGAAATATATCTTTATGAAATACAAAATCATCTGTTGATTTTACATAATTGTCTATATATCTCAAATTGATTACTCCATCTCTATCAAAAAATATTGCTTTGTTACTCAAATTGTTTTATTTGTTAATTTTTTGAATTGAATTTAAAACACATTACAAAATTATATTATTATTTAAATCAAATATTTTTATTTTATCAAATTGATTATTTAGATATTCTTCTTTAAACATGGTAAATACTTTGTGAACAAATCTATTTCCAGCTTTATCTTTTTCAATCACTCTAAATTCATATTCATTAGTAAAACCTAGCTTTGTGGGTATTTTGATGCTATTTGTATTCAATGAATTACATCTAATTTCTAATTTTTCAATTCCAATAATATTAAAAGCAACAAACATTAATGCTTTAGTGGCTTCTGTTGCATATCCTTTGTTTGCTTCATTCACATTTATCCAATATCCAATTTCAAGAATTCCCTCTCCTTGCCTTGTATGCAATCCTGTACCGCCAAATAATTTAGAATTATTACGATTAAAAATTCCATAGATGAAATCTTTATTTTCATTAAAATTATCAATCCAATTTATAATCCTATCTTCCTTTTGAGATATAGTTTCAGGCTCAAATTTTGCCCATGGCATAAATTCTGATAAATGAATAATACTCTCATCTATAGAATCCTTTAATAACTTTGCATCATTAAAATCATAGCATCTAATACATAGGTTTTGAGTTATTATTTTATAAGCTTTGTTTTCCATATTTTAATACAACTCTTAAATCATTATATAGTTACAAATAATGTTAATAATTTGTTATTTAGATTTTTTAAAAAATCAAAAGTTAAAACAATTTTTAAATGAAATTAAAGAAAAATTTATTTGCTTCAAATTATTTACTAACTTGAAAATATGTCAATTTATTAATTTTTCAATTTTTAATCATCAATTCTTTTTAAAGAAATAAATACATCAATAAATTATATGTTTATCATCATTATAATAGGATTGATTACTGGATTTTCAGCTGGAGCATTAGGCATAGGAGGTGCAGTTCTTGGAACTCCCTTACTAAAAATTATTGCTAATTTTCCAGATTATTTAGCGCTTGCAACTCCTTTGCCAGCTGTTGTACCTGCTGCAATATCAGGTGCAATTGCTTATTCAAAACAGAAATTACTTAGGCTTGAAGTTGCAAAACATTCCTTAATTTTTGCTATTCCTTTTAGTATTTTAGGTAGCTATATAACAAAATTTACTCCTTCTTATTTGTTAATGATTATTACTGGATTATTGTTAATTCAATCTGGTTTCTCCTTTATAAAAAAAGGTTTTTTTAGTTCAGAAATTCAAGTGTTAAATGTTAGTCCAAAAATAAATATCAATAAAAATGCTATCTTTCTTTCAGGTATTGTTGCCGGATTTTTATCAGGATTTTTAGCAGTTGGTGGTGGAATTATATTTGTCCCATCTTTTATGAAATTTTGCAATTTATCATTGAAGGAGTCTTTAGCCACTTCTCTTTTTTGTGTAGCAGTTTTAGCTATTCCAGGAATTATTACTCATTCTTTTTTAGGGCATATTGACTGGAATGCTGCATTGATTTTAGCAGCATCTGTTATTCCTGCAAGTTATATTGGTGCCACTTTTTCATCCAAATTAAAAAATAATACTATATCAAGATACTACGGTATTTTTATTCTACTTTTTGCTTTTATTTTCATTTATAATAGCTTAATAAATATTAAATGATTTTTAATTAATCAATAATAAATTCATTATTAATTTTTAATAAATTCAATGAAATTTATGTTTACTTTAATTCTTTTACCTTTAAAAGTAAATTAATTATTTAAATTTAATTTTGACTTACTGATTCATAATTTTATCAATTCTTTCCTTTTGTAAAATATGATGGTTCCAATGCATTAAAACAAGTTTATACCATTCATCAGCATTAAGAAAAGAAAATGCTGGGTGTGGTGTTTTGCCATTCTTATTATTTTTAAATTTCGATAATATTTTTTCCATTTCTTCTTTAACATTTTGAAACCCTGCTACAATAATTGCTTTTGATTCAGGTTGTTTAGGTGTATAAGCCTCTGAAGGAGGGACTTTAATTTTAATAGGAGGAAATTTTTTCAGAAAAATAAAGCAATAAATACCTTTAAAACTCTTCCTACCTTTTCGATTTTCTGAGCTTGAAATACAAACCCCAACTTGTTTCAAATGAAAATTTAAAGTTGAATTAATTAAATGCATGTAAAGCTGACCAATAGTCCAACTTTCTGAATCAATATTAAACTCTAATTGATTATCAGAATATTTAGCTAATTCATCCAACCAATATGAATATACTTGTTCAAATTCTTTATAAATATTATTATTAGACATTTCTTTATTTATTATTGAATAACAATTGTGTTAATGAAGTAACATTTAAAATTTAATTCTATTTATATTCAATTGTTCTAAAAGTTAAATTTATTCTTGGTTCTAAATGAAGTTTTGTTGGAGGGAGCTTATGAAGCCAATGAAGTTGTGTTTCACCTTTCATCAATAACAAACTTCCATTTTCTAATTTCAAACTTACAACCTCTTTAGTACTCTTGCATTTAAATGAAAATTTTCTTTCAGAACCTAAGCTTAATGATGCAATAGCTCCATTTTTTTTTAGGTCTTTTTCTCCATCACTATGCCACGCCATTCCCTCATTCCCATTATGATATAAATTAAGTAAGCATGAATTGAATTTCTCATTCAACTTTTCTTCTATTACTTGTTTTATCACTTTCAATTCCTCAGTCCATGGCAAAGCTTTTTTTGTAATATTGGAATAAGTATATTCAAATTCAGAATCACCATACCATGCAACTTTTCTTTTTGTTATAATTAATCTACCAAATATAAATGCTTCATCATTTTTCCAAACAATATTATTTAATAATGAATTATAAAAGTAACTTGTTTCTGTATCATTGAAAATTTTTCCATAATAATTTACAATACCTTTATAAGGAAGTATATTTACCATTTCAGATTTTTTTTATAAATAGATTTTAAGTCAGAATACATTGTTTTCAAAATTTTAAACCAGAATTTTTGATTTTTATTTTTGAAATCAAACTACAACTTTTGACCTTCAATATAAGCCATTGGTACAGTTAGAGTTAATCCTCCATTTTTGTCTGCAAAACTGTTTAAATTATTCTCTAGTGATGTAAACACCATTTCCCAATCTTTTTGTGGAATTAATTCTAACCAAGAACCTAACCAACCTAATTTAATAAAATGATGATTCAAGAATGCTGAACCATTTAAAAATTTCATTTCAACAATATCTTCAATAATTCTAATCAACTTAAATCCATTATTAGAGTATAAGTTAGAAACACTTTTCAATGAACCTCTATGTTCTTGATGTAACCTTAACCCACTTATCAAATTAGTTTTGTTTAATTCAATTAAAGTCTCTTCAAAAACTTTGTAAAATTCTACCCAATGTCCATTAAGATTCGTAGTAATAACTAAATTGCTACCAGAATTTAAAACTCTTTTACATTCATTAAATACCTTTTGAGGATTACTAAAATTATTAATTCCTAAATTTGAAACAATTAGATCAATACTCATATCTTCAAAAGGCAAATTCTCACCAGTTCCTTCTATAATTTCAACATTATCTAAATTATAAATTAAAATTTTCTTATTTGCTCTATCATTTGCATTTTTCCAAAGATCAATTCCAAAACATTTACAGTTTGACCCAAGCCTTTCTGCTAATTCAAACAACGGAAAGCCAGTACCCGAGCCAATGTCGAGTACTCTATTGTATTGCTTAAGCTCAAAATGTTTAAAAAATAAAAGACCAAACATTGCAC
The DNA here is from genome assembly GCA_016700335.1 of Chlorobiota bacterium. Lineage (NCBI taxonomy): Bacteria > Pseudomonadati > Chlorobiota > Chlorobiota bacterium. The sequence goes on from CP065014.1 coordinate 2,330,826, forward strand.
TCCACAAAGGAAGTTCATCAAAAGTATTTACTAACTCAATTGAATCACTAAATCTATATTTCCAAAATTCATTCATTGAATTTACAATTATAAACTAAGATTTTTTTAAGAATTTAGCATAGCTACATAATTAAATTTAAAAGATATATTCAATATAGTTTTAATTCTGAACTATATTTTTTTTCCAAAGTTTGGTTGCGAATTCTTTATAAACTTTTAATCCTTCATTAAACGATTTATCGAATTTGAATTCCCCACCTTCTGACTTCATACAATTTAAATAGACTTTACTTCTACCTCGAATGGTATATTTTTGAGTACCTTGATACATAATTATTTTCATATCAGTTGGGCTTACATCACCATGGCACACAGTATTATACATTATCCATATCTCGCCAATTCCATCTTTGTTTAAATCTGTTACTTGGAATGTATTTTTGATAAATTTAGCATCTAAATCTACCGGGCAATCGTTAATAAAATCATAAACTTTCCAGGTTTTGTTAACTGAATCGTTGTTCAAAAGAAAATGATAAGCAAACAACTCTGCATCTTGACCACCATTTTCATGTTTAAATTTTTCGTTATAATAAATTCCACTCTCTGTTAGAATAACAATGTTATCACCTAATTTATCAGTAAACTTAAATGCTTTTTTAAAAACACCTTCATACTTTACTTTTTCTGATATTTGAGATGAATCGAGTTTTGTTAATCTAATTCTAACTTGTCCAAATGAAACAGATGAGATAGAGATTAAAAAAATAAGTAGTAGAAATTTTTTGGAGATTTTATTTTTAATCAATTTTAAAATTAGAATATTAAATAATTTTTTTGATTTTGATGAGTTAATTTACAATGCTAAATAAGTTTTATATGACTATAAATTAAACAATTGATTATTCAACATTAACTGGGAAAGGCTTACAATTACAAGCTCCAGTTAAAGCCAAAGCACTCTTCTTAGCCAAATCAATTGTTTTATATGGTCCTGTAATCAAAGCATACATTTTTTTCCCTTCCACCATTTTAGGCAAAGCTTCTAACCTTAAATCAGGAAATGTTTCCATAACTTTATCCATTGCTTTTTCTGCTAAATCTTTTGATGGAAATACTCCCAATTGCAAAGCAATACCAGTAATAAAATCCTTTTTTGATTTTACTTCTTTAGTATCAGTATTAGGTTTAGTTTCTTTTTTATCAGCAGTTGTTATAGCTTTATCGGTGTTTGGGGTTTGTGATGTTGTTCCTAAGTTAACATCTGGTTTTGCATTCTTAATTGGTAATGCTAAATCTCCTTTCCAAGATACAATTGAATTTATTGCAGATTCTGCAGCCTTTAAATTAGCTGATGATGGGAATCGTTCTTTTAGCAAACCTAACCATGTAAATGCTGATAATGAATCTTTGTTTTCTGTATGCCTACGAACTAATTGATAAAGTGCTCTTTCTGTGAATGTTCCATTTGGCTCTAATGCTATAATTCTTTCGTACAAAGATATTGCCCTTGCATCTGGTGTCATTTGTGCTCTTGTGTAAAGAACACTTACACTGTAAGGAGCTTTTTTCTTTAAAGGTTCGATTAACACATATGCGCTATCTTTTTTACCCGATTCATAAAGTTTTAAAATCGTTTTACAATCGTTATCGTAATTTTGTGCACTCAATTTGTTTAGCGTACTAATTGATAATATTATTGTGAATAAAATTATTAATTTCTCGATTTTCATTTTAAATTCTAATTAAATTTTTGTTGTTAATTTTTTTTTAAACTCATTTTCTAGGACTTCATACATCTATAACTGTTTAATACGCATAACTTTTTTATTGTTACTATATTAAATGATTTTATAAATGATAATATCATTTAAAATGTATCCACAAAAATTATGTTTGTTAAATTCATTTAAGTTGTATAAAATTTTCAACAAATATACATCTCTAATTTTCTAAAAAAACAACTTAACTATTAAATGTTACCTTCATCAATTAGTATAAATGATAAAAAGGCAAAATTTATAATTTATTCTTTATCTGTAATCGTCTTTTTAACTGTTGCTCTTTTAGGAAGAACAAAAATTAATTCTCCTTTTTCATTTGATATACATTTACTTTCAACTATTAATGCAATTATAAATTCTTCAGTTTCTTTATTACTTGTTTGTGCTTTAATTTCTGTAAAGAAAAAAAATTATATTCTCCATAAAAAGTTGATGCTTTCATGTGTAATCCTATCTTCACTTTTTTTAATCTTTTATATTATGTATCATTTATTTGCAATTGAAACAAAATATGGTGGTGAAGGTACTATGAAATACATTTATTACTTCATATTATCAACCCATATAATTTTAGCTGCTATTATATTACCTTTTATTTTATTTACTACTTATAGAGGATTAACAGGTGAATATGACAAACACTCAAAACTTGCAAGGAAAACATTCCCTATATGGTTGTATGTAACTATTTCTGGAGTTGTTGTTTACTTATTTATTAGTCCATATTATTCATAGTTTAATATTATTTACAATTAACTATTATTTTTTTTATTTAAATTGATTTGGAAAGTTATAAAATTCAGATAACATGGATTGCATCTGAAGCCTCAAGAAACTCATTATTATGTAGCGTGAATTCAGAGTTAGATTTGAATTTTAATTTAAATACTAACATACTTTTCTTCGCTTCAAATAGATTACCATATTCAAATTTTGAACTTCAAGAATCATTTTCAAAATCTAATATTATAATAATATCTCATATAATTTTAGATGAAGAAGTAAAGGTTGTACTCGAGAACTTGAAATATTTAAAAAAGAATTGTACAATTGTAGTTGTCTCTTCTTCTTCTGAGTTAATGAGGTTAACTAGACTTGGCACTTTTGAGATGAGTGCTTATGTTAAAGACAAAAATGAAGAATTTGATTCACCTAAAGTTGAACCGAAGATTAAAACAATCTTAAAAGCCTTAACTGGGAATCTCGATATTGCGCCATACCTAAAGGATATTATGGTTTTAGCCCCAAAACTTTTGAAATTATTACCAATAAAAAAAGCTACTGATATTAGAAGATACATTGAATGCTATTTGTATATGATTGAGCAATCAAAAGAAAATATTTGCTCTATGATTTTAATGTTAACAGATATTTATTCTGATAATTACAAAGGTTTATTTAAAAATAAATATTCCAAACCAATTCTATATCCACAAGATGGTATATATCACCCAGCCTCAGAAATTATTTTTACAAATCAATCAGATTATCTAAATTTTACAAAAACTAAATTTGATAAATATGTTGGTTTAATCCTTTTAAGAGGTAGCGTTATATCTTCAGATACTATTGTTATTGACTCACTTATTGATGGCTTTGAAAGTCGTGGAATAGGTGTTATACCAGCATTTTCGAGCTCATTTGATTACAGAATTGCAATAGAAAAATATATTTTATTTGATGACAATATTAAAGTCGATGCCTTAATATCTTTAACAGGATTTCCTTTAGTTGGTGGTCATGTTCAAAGTGATATAGAAAGTTCTTCAAAGTCATTATCAAGTTATAATCTTCCATATTATTCACCTTTAAGTCTTTTATTTCAAACTATAAATGAATGGCAAAATTCAGATTATGGATTGTCTCCAGTTCAAACTGCTTTACATGTTTCTTTACCAGAACTTGATGGAGCTATTGAGCCAATTGTTTTAGGTGGAATTTCAGACTTTAAATCTAGTGCAACAATTTCTAAAAGATTAGATCTTTTTGTTGAAAGAGTAATAAAAAGAATTGACCTAAAGTATAAAATAAATTTTGATAAAAAAATTGCTATAACAATTTTTTCTTTTCCACCAAACAAAGGAACAGTTGGTACGGCAGCTTATCTGGATGTTTTTGATAGTTTGATTAATACACTTTTAAAATTAAAAGAAGAAGGTTATGATGTTGATCTTCCTTTAAGTAAAGATCAAATTATTAATGATATAATTTCAGGTTCAGATAAATTAGCCTCAGTTGAAACTGCTGAACTTAATGTTGCAGATTCGATGTCAGTAAATCAATATGTTGAATTTGCTGGTAAGCAGATAATTGATAGGGTTTCAGCTCTTTGGGGAAATCCTCCTGGCAACTTAAATACTAATGGAATAAGAATAAATATTTTTGGGAAATATTATGGGAAAATATTTGTAGGAGTTCAACCCTCATTTGGGTATGAAGGTGACCCAATGAGGTTATTGTTTGCAAAAGGTGCATCACCTCATCATGGATTTTTAGCATATTATTTATGGATAGAAAATGTTTATAAAGCTGATGCCCATATACATTTTGGAACACACGGTGCATTAGAATTTATGCCTGGAAAACAAGTTGGTTTAAGTGAAAATTGCTTTCCTGATATAATGATTAACACACTCCCAAATTTTTATTTATACGCCCTAAATAATCCAAGTGAAGCAACTATTGCCAAAAGAAGATCTTTAGCAAGTATTGTAAGCTATAATACTCCACCGTTAGAGTTTGCAGGACTTTACAGAGAATTAAATTCATTGAAAGAAATAATTTCAAACTATAGAGAATTTGAATTTGATGTTAAGAAATCAAAACAAATTTTTGAGTTGATTATAATAAAATCTGAAGATCTAAATCTAACTAGTGATATTGGATTTATAGATATTGATGCAGATAGTACTGAAATTGATCTTTATGTATCTAAACTATATTCCACTCTTGCTGAAATAGAAACTAGACTCATACCAGCAGGCTTACATACAATTGGTAAATCAAAAACTATTAATGAAGTAATAGATTTGTTAATGGCAATTTCAGAATATGATAGGCCTGAAATTAATATTGATTCATTAGTAATTCAAATTTCGAATTTATTTGATATAGATTATTTGTTTTTACAAAACAACCTGCAAGCAAGCAATTATAAGGCAGTGAATAAAATTGCATTTGTAAAAAATATTTGTAGAGAAGTTTTAAATGAACTTTTATTAAGTGATTCAAATACTGCTTTATTGAAATTAAAATCTTTTACAAATAAAAAATTTTCCCATAAAACATTTTTAAATATTTTCAAATACCTAAAAAAAGTTTCAGTTAATGCCACAACCGATAATGAGTTAAGCTCATTAATTTCGGTAATGAACTCAGGTTATACTCCACCTGCAAAAGGTGGTGATCCTGTTAGAAGCCCTGATGTACTTCCTTCTGGAAGAAATATTCATGCTCTAGATCCAGCAGGAGTTCCATCAGCAATTGCTGTAAGAAATGCTAGAAAAGTGGTTGAGATAATGTTAAATAAAAATATCGAACTTACAGGTAAATACCCTGAAAGTATTGGTATGATTTTATGGGGATTAGATAATATAAAAACTCATGGTGAGGCTATTGCTCAAGCTTTTATTCTTATAGGTGTAGAACCAAAACCTAATTCATTTGGTAGAATTTCAAGATTAAAAGTTATCCCTTTAAATGAATTAAACAGACCAAGAATTGATGTAACTATTGAAGCTAGTGGAATTTTCAGAGATATATTTGGAATTCAAATTCATTTATTAGATGAAGCAATTAAGCTAGTTGCTAATTTGGATGAACCTTTAGATGAAAATTTTGTTCGTAAAAGATCTTTAGAAATATCCGATGAATTAAGTTTAGATTTTGATACTGCCTCAAGCAGAATTTTCTCTAATGCTCCTGGAGCTTACGGTACAAATGTTGAATATGCTGTTGGTCTTTCTGCATGGAAGACACAAGAAAATTTAGCAGATGTATTTGTAAAACGAAAATCTTTTCTTTATGGTAAAAATATTAATGGTGAGTTAAATGATAATCTTTTAAAGTCGCTTGCTAAAGGAATTGATACAACATTTCAAAATCTAGATTCAAGTGAAGTTGGAATTACAGATGTTGATCATTATTTTGAATATCTTGGTGGACTTACAAACTTGGTTGCAACTCAACGTGAAGGGAAAAAACCAATCTCTTTGGTAGCCGATACAACAACTTCAAACCCTAAAGTTCGAACACTTGAGAATACTATTAGGCTTGAAGCTAGAACAAAAATTCTAAACCCAAAATGGTATTCATCTATGATTAAACATGGATATCAAGGAGTTGAGGAAATTAGAAAAAGATTTGATTATACATACGGATTTAGCGCGACTGCACAAGCAGTTGAAAGCTGGGTTTATGATGAAGTTTTCAATATTTATTTTAGAGATATTGAAATGAGTAATAATATGCAAAATTTAAATATTCACTCTTACAATTTATTTTCAAATAGATTGTTAGAAAGTTATAATAGAGGTTATTGGAAGGCTACACAAATGCAATTAGATAAATTGCAAAAATTAAATGAAGAAATAGAAGATAAACTTGAGGGGATTTTATAAAATATGTTTTTTTTTATTAAATAATAAACCAAACTTTCATTCTAATAATTTATATAGTTTCAACTCTAATTTGAATGAAATATTTTATTAATCAATAGAATATTTTTCTCTAATAAAAGTTGATAACTCACCCCAATCTACAATTGGAGCTAACCCATTTAAATCAATATGGCTACATAATGACGGGATTGGGCTAACTAAAATTCGTTTTGGAAATTTATAAAAATATTTTTTTTGACCAAGTAAATACCTCCATAAAATTCTGTCCTCTGGTATATCAAGAATTGAAATTGAATAGAATTTTTTTTTATCTTTTTTAAATGTTGAAACTCTTGCTCCAAATGTCATACATGTTGATTCGCATGTTCTCCAATGTAAATTTATTGTAATAAAGATTTTACACTTTCCTCCTAATGAATCATCTTTACGTATATATCTATCAGAATGATCAAATAAAGTTATATAATCAACATTTGGTAATTCCTTAAAAGCTAACAACATGTTTTTAAAAGCTTCAGGTTTGTAGAGATAATCATCTTCTGCAAAATAAACTAAATCAGAATCTGATAAATTTAGAGCTAAATTAAGGGCTTCTCTAAAAGATGGGCTATTTCCTAAACTGGGTAAAGAGATAATATCACCGTACTTTTTCATAACTTCAATTTTATCATCCTGTATTGGTCCATCATTCATAAAAATTAATTTAACTTCTTCATCAATCATCAAAACAGAATCTATAAAACTATATAAGCAAACTAATTTACTATAAAAATCAGGTCTATTTTTTAAATTTTCTCCACCATAAGATCTGTAAATAATATGAAGCATATAACTAAATTTAAGATTGAAGAAATTTGTAAGCTGAATAAGCCATCATGGCACTTCCTTTTGTAAGAATACTTTCATTGATATCAAATTTTGAATTATGCAAACCTGCAATACAGCCTTCTTCCTGTGTTCCAGCACCTATCCACCAAAAGCTTCCAGGAATTGCTTGCAAATAAAAAGCAAAATCTTCAGCCCCCATCATCGGTTCAGCATCAAAAACATTTTCATTCCCAAATATTTCCAGTGCTACTGATTTTACAAATTTAGTAGATTCAATGTTATTGTTTAATGCTGGGTACCCTAACCTAATTTCTAAATCATAACTTGCTCCATTCCCATCACAAACCCCCTTAATAATATCTTCAATTCTCTTATGAGTGTTGGTTCGCCAAACCTCATCCATTGCCCTTAAAGTTCCACATAATTTAACTTCATCTGGAATTATATTTGTTGCACTTCCTCCTTCAATCTTTCCAATAGTTAATACACCTGGTTTGAATGGATTGATAGTTCTTGATATAATTTTTTGTAATGCTACAACAACTTCGCAAGCAGTTATAATGGGGTCTATTGATGTATGTGGCATTGCTGCATGGCCACTTTTACCTTTAATTGTTATGTAAATCTCATCGGCACTTGCTAACATCATTCCTGGATAAAATCCTAATTTACCAGCTGGAACAAAGGGTGCAACATGCTGACCAAAAATTGCATCAACTCCATTTAATGCTCCTTCTTTCATCATTACTCCTGCCCCACCAGGTAGTAATTCTTCACTTGGTTGAAAAATAAATTTTACAGTTCCACTTAATTCTTCTCTGAATTCTGAAAGTATAATAGCTGCTCCAATCAACATTGTTGTATGTGAATCATGACCGCAGGCATGCATTTTTCCAGGGTTCTTAGATTGAAATGGAAGCCCTGTAAGTTCTTGAATTGGTAAAGCATCCATATCACCTCTTAATGCTACACATTTGGAATTTTCGTTTGATAAACCCCCTTTTAAAGTTCCAATTACACCAGTTTTTGCAATACCTGAAATAAATTCTATATCAACTTCAGATAATGATTTTGCAGCAAGTTTTGATGTTTCATATTCTTCGAATGCTAACTCAGGGTTTGCATGAAGAGTTCTCCTAATTTCAATTAACTTTCCTTCAATTTTATTTGCTGCATCAATGAATTTAATTGGATCTAACATTATATTTTCGTTAATTATTATGAAGTATTTATAAAAAAAAACTATTGAAAAATTCTAAAATCAATTTTTATAAATCAAGAATCTAATTAAAATAAAATTAGAAATAAATGTAAATAAAAATTATCTTTTAGAACTAATTTTACCTCGAACTCCACTATATGAAGTTAAAGAGCCATCAATAGAACCTATAATAACTTTAGTACTTACTTTAACAGGCATTTTAGCTTCATCTGCAGTCAAATAAATTAGTATTTTTCCATCAGCTTTAAAGAGCCCACCTTCAACAACCATAGGTTCAATTACATAGCATTCAAATTTCCCAGCTGGTACATCAACAATTTCTGTTCCTAGCATTCTCACTTTCAAATCATAATGTTGCTTCCCAAAAAAGTTATACAACATAAAGCTCTGACCTTTTTTCATTTTTTTTAAATCAATAATTCTAGTGTAGAAAAATGCACTTAATACATCTTGCACATATTGAGGTACAGAAAATGAACCTTCAGTAGTTTTTGCAATTTTGTTTTTGTGATCTAAAATAGCACTAAAATCCCTTGAATAAGATCCTTCTCGAACAGTTTGTTCAAACCTCCATGGGAATATGCCAGAAGTATCAATATATGTTTGATATAAGTCTCGAACTTTAAATAACTTGTCCATTGTAGGATTAGTTCTTGTTTCAAATTTGACATTATAGCAAGGTCTTTTAGCAACAACAGTTGTTTGAGGAGCAATAGAAATAATAGTTTTACCAGCAGTTATAAATTTATAACCTAAATCAAATACTAACTTTTCACCTAAACCAAATGATGTATTCGTTGTAACCCGCATAGGAACTTCATCTGGCTGTGGATTTGCATCTATTTCATTTATTCGACCTAATAGTAAGAATGTTAGGAACAAACCAACTGTAAGTGGTATGAAATAGTTCACAATATATCTTTGATATTTTTTCATAATTTTATTTTTTGAAATAAGAATTTTTATCTCAAATTAATGACACTAAAAAATAGTTTTGAGTTTATTCACTAATTTAAATTTGGTTTATAAAATTAATTATTCTATATTTTTAATTTAAGCGATTAGAAAAAAAGTAATATTAATACTAATTTTTTTAATTCAAAAATTATCAAGTTATAAATTAACTTTTATGAAATTGAAAGTTATACTTGATGAAATTTATTTTTAGCTTCATTCCATAAATTATCCATTTCTTCTAATGAGCTTTCAGAAATTGATTTACCTTGTTGTTTAATTTTATCTTCAATATACTTAAACCTACTTATAAACTTATTTGTTGTTTTGTGTAATGCCTCTTCTGGTAATATATTTAGAAACCTAGAATAATTTACTAATGAAAACAGCAAATCACCAAATTCATTTTTAGTTTTTTCAAAATCATTATTGTTTAGTTCAACTTCAAATTCATTTAATTCTTCCTTTACTTTTTTCCAAACATCTTTTTTATTCTCCCAATCAAATCCAACCTTTGATGCTTTTTCTTGAACCCGCTCTGCTCTTTGTAAAGCAGGCATTGTTAATGGCATTCCATCAAAAATTGAATTTCGCCCTTCCTTCATTTTAAGCTGTTCCCAATTTGCTTTTACTTCATTGGAATCCTTTACAACTTTATCTCCAAATACATGAGGATGCCTTTGAACAAGTTTTGAAGAAATAAATTTTACAACATCATTAAATGTAAATGACTTCCTCTGCTCAGCAATCATAGAATGCATTAACACGTGAAGTAAAATATCCCCAAGTTCTTTTTTAAGCTCTAAATCATTTTCACAATCAATTGCTTCTTTAACTTCGTATGCTTCCTCAATCAATAAATGAGAAATAGATTTGTGAGTTTGTTCACGATCCCATGGGCATTCTGATCTTAATATTTTTACTATATTTACTAAATCCTCAAATGTATCTTGACGAGGTATTTCCATTTTCTAAATACTTTTTTATTAATAAAATATCTATATAAATAAGATTGGAGTAAAATAAATCGAATTTATTTTTTAACAATTTTATCTCTACCACCCATATATGGTCTTAGAACTTCAGGAATAATAATAGTTCCATCCTCAAGTTGAAAATTTTCAATAATTCCTAAAATTGCTCTTGAAACTGCAATAGCTGTTCCATTTAAAGTATGTACAAATTGTAAATCATTATTTTCATCCCTATATTTTATATTCAATCTTCTTGATTGGTAATCAGTACAATTAGAAGTTGAAGTTACTTCTCCAAAATCCCCTCTTGATGGCATCCAAGCTTCAATGTCATATTTTCTATAAGCAGGAGAACCTAAATCTCCAGTAGGAATATCTACTACTCTAAAATATAAACCGAGTTCTGAAAATATTTCTTTTTCAATTTCCTTTAACTCTAAATGTGTTTGTTCACTCTCATTTTGATTTGTAAATGCAAACATTTCAACTTTACTAAATTGATGAACTCTATACAGACCACGAGATTCAGCTCCACTAGCTCCTGCCTCGGTTCTAAAGCAATGGCTAAACCCAACATATTTAATTGGCAAATCCTCTTTTCTTAAAATTTTATCCCTTAACATTCCGCCTAGAGTAATTTCTGATGTACCAATCAAACATAAATCTGTATCTGCAACAGAATATACTTGAGTCTCATCTCCACGAGGGTTAAAGCCAATTGCTTCAAGTATATTTACTCTTGCTAAATCAGGGGTTATTACAGGAGTAAACCCTTTTGAAACTAATTTGTTCATAGCATAATTTACCAATGCAAGCTCAAGCATTGCTCCATCATTTAACAGATAATAAAATTTTTGACCAGAAACTTCAGCAGCACTTTCAAAATCAAAAAGTTTCAACTCATTACCCAATGTTAAATGATCTTTTGGTTCAAAAGAAAATTCTGGTTTGATACCGATAACTTCTAAAGTTTTGCCTTCACCCTCAAGCCCAATTGGAACTTCTGGATGAGTCATATTTGGTATTGATCTAACTAACTGAAAAAGTTCATCATTCAACTGTTTTTCTTCAATCTCAAGTTTTGAAATTTCATCTTTTATTAATCTGCCTCTTTCAATTAATTTTCTTCTTTCATCTTCAGTTAACTTCTCTTTCATTTTTTGAGATGCCTCATTCCTTTCAGCTCTTAATGCCTCTATATTCTTTAATGATGAATTTCTTTTTGAATAAATTTCAGGAACCAAAAGAGCGTTCGCTTTCATTCCTCTGTTATTAATATTCTCTTGAACTAACTGAACGTTATCCCTTATAAACTTTATATCTAACACAATGTTATTTGTAATTTATTATTGGTTGTATGTAAATTGAAATGCAAAAGTAATAAATGTGAAACTTTCTTAAACAAAGAAGTTGATGTCAAACTTTTAAACTCTATTTCTGAGGTTGTTTTTTCTGGTAAATTTATTAATTCATCTGATGGTTTTTATATTAATGTTTCTAACATTCCTAATGGATTTTATAATGTTGTTATTAAGGTTGGTGATAAAAGAAGCTTTCAAAAATTAATTGTTGAGCATTAAGTTTTTTTTATTTTTTAATAGAATAATTTTGTTTTTCATACAATTGTTTTTGTTAAGTTTGATATGTAATTAGTTTTGTTTAATTAAACCTATTTAAAGAATAAGATATTTAAACAATAAAATTGTAAAAAGAGTAATTAAAATTTATTACAGATAAATTTATTTTGGAGGAAGAGAATTCATTCTCACTTTAACTCATATTTTATTTCACATTATGTTTAAGCCTAATTCAATTGCCGTTATTGCGTCGCAGACAGCAGACAGCAGACAGCAGACAGCAGACAGCAGACAGCTTTTTGCAAAATCATTTGCTTTAATCTTTTTTAGCATTATGATGCTTTCTTTCAATTCTTTTTATTCTAGTTCTCTTTGGGCTCAAGCTGCTCCTTGTAATTGTCCCCTTGGTTGGGGTTCTGTTACTTTACTTTTCCCTATTACTTGTGCTAATGTTGAAGTCAATGTTTGTTGTTCTCCGCCTGGCACTTTTCCTCCCCAAGCTTATATTTGCAATGTTACTGCTCCTTTGGGCGTTTGTAATCCGCCTACTCCTTCAATGTTCCAAGAAATTGCTGATGCTATTGTTGATAGAAATCCTTGTGGGTTTCCTTGTAATAATATCCCTTCAGACTTTATTGTTACTGGACCTTGTAGAGCTAAAGTTTCAATCCAAAATATTAATGGAGTTTTAAGAAATGTTATTGATTGGGCGGCTGATTCATGTTCTGTTGAGCCTTGTTATCATACTTATAAAGTAACATGTGATGATTTTGGGCATATCACTAAATCTAAAACTGGACCTGCACATTCCTCCTGTGATAGAATTCCTACATCCCCTGGTCCTGATTGTTATAATGTTTGTAACTAACATTTTTGCCCAACTTGAAATTATTTTTTCAAGTTGGGTTTAATTTTTAACTCTAAACTTATGTGTAAATTTTATATTGTTTTTCTATTAATATTTTTATCGTTTCAAAACCTTAAGTCTCAACAATTTTGGTCTAAAACTTACAGTACATATTCAAGTTGTACTATTTCTAATGATAATACATATTATATTGTTGGTGATTTTGGTTTTATTATACGTTCAGTGGATTATGGTACTAATTGGAATCTGTTAAATTCTTCTACTTCATTGAATTTAAATTCTATTATTTCTTTTTCAAATAATTCTTTGTTTGTTGTTGGTGATCTCGGTATTATACTTTCTTCCATTGATAAAGGAAATAGTTGGAAAAATATTCCTATTAACTACAAAAATAACTTAACTTCTGTTTGTTCTTTTGATTCATTAAACATTCTAATTGTTGGTGATAGTGGATTGATTTTAAAATCAATAGATGGCGGAATTCACTTTGATAAAGTTAATTCCAATTCAAATAGTAAATTGTTCAAAATTGTAAAATCTAGTAACCATTCAGCAACAATTATTGGCGATAGTGGTACTATTCTTTACACCTCTAACAAAGGTATTTCATGGGAATCTAAGTTTAATTATTTATCTGAATATTTATTTGATATAGATTTTTTTAATGAGCAAATTGGGTCTATTTCTAGTTATCGAGGACTTTTAAGAACTAATGATAGTGGTAAAAGTTGGTACAATTTAACTCAATCCAATAGTTCATTTTATACAATAAGGCATATTACTAGTGATTCATTAATTAAATTTGATAATTTTCTAAAAATTTCAAATGATTCTGGGAAGAATTGGAAAAAAACTAATGATGTGGTTAATTTAGATCAATCAATTTATATTACTTCAACTTCAATAAATGATAATAATTGTCTAATGGTTGGAGCTCTTATTCTAGTATCTTATGATAAATTTAAATCAAATATTGCTATTTCAAAACTACAAGGCAATGGTATTAATGATTTAATAGCTTTTGATGATACTAGTTTGTTTATAGGTCGTGATTTAAATAGCTATGGAGATAGAAGTTTTGATATGGGTTTGACTTGGAAAACTACTAATAGAGGGTTTTTTTCTGTTGATAAATTTATTCAAATCTCTCAAGATTCTGCTTTTGCAGTAAACTATAGTCATGGGATTTTCAAACCTTATGATTTAAGAATTACGGGTGACAGAGGAAATACTTGGGTTGCAAATGAAACTAATGTTAATCTTCCAACTAATGACAAAAATTCTTACTCAACTTTTAAAAATCTTTCTTTTGTTAATAAGGTTTCTGGTATTCTTGCAATTGAGATTAGAGGGGACAATTATGGTTATTTACTATATACACGAGATGGTTGTTTGAACTGGGATACTGCTCATGTTGATAACAACCCTAATAGAGGTTATTGGGGTCTTCTTTTAGTTAATGAAAAGTTAGGCTTTGCTTCTTCTCTTGATTTAATTAAAAATATTGATTCTTCTTTTACTACTACTAACAGAATTTACAAAACTATTGATGGGGGGATGAATTGGGTTACTATCAAGCAATTTGTTTCAGATTTTAATGATTCTGTTCATTTTAAAAATTTCTTCTTTAAAGATTCTTTAGATGGCTTTGCTGTCGGGCAGAATGCCAAACTTGGTGCTGTTCTTCATCATACTACTAATGGTGGTATTGATTGGATTACTACGCAATTTAAAGGTGTTAATTCTTTAAATAATGTTAAGTTCTTTAATAATAATATCGGTTTTTTATTAGGTTCTCAAGGCAATTTATTTTCTACTTCTGATGGTGGTATAAACTGGGTTAAGGAGAAACTCTGGTATGAAGATTTAGTCGATTCTTCTTTTAACTTAGAAGATATTTACATTATGCCTAACAGGAAAACTTTGTTCTTGAAAATGAGAATTGGAGATCGTGCACGCATTTTCAGAAAAACATTAACAAATCAAATTCCAATTAGTTCTGTTAACGAGCATAAATCTTTCAATATAATTTCTGATATTTCTCCTAATCCTACTAATGATTTTGTTAATATTAAATGTGAATCTTTCTTAAACAAAGAAGTTGATGTCAAACTTTTAAACTCTATTTCTGAGGTTGTTTTTTCTGGTAAATTTATTAATTCATCTGATGGTTTTTATATTAATGTTTCTAACATTCCTAATGGATTTTATAATGTTGTTATTAAGGCTGGTGATAAAAGAAGCTTTCAAAAATTAATTGTTGAGCATTAAATAAATCATTCATAAAAAAACTCCCCGAAGCGCATCTATACGCCGAATTCTGTCTTCATTAATTTCTTAATGGAGGCAGTCATTTATCTTGACTGATAATTGCTTATCAAGTTCTTTGCCGCCTACCCGAATCCGTTTCAATTAATTTAAAAAGAGAAAGAAACGAAACTCTTTAAGCTATTTAGCTTTCTCAGATTCTGCATGGCGTTGCTCGGTATGGGGTTTGCACTGCCACAAATGATTACTCATTGTGCGGTGAGCTCTTACCTCACCATTTCACCCTTATCTCAATAAAATTATTTTATCAAGACGGTATATTTTCTGTTGCACTTTCCGTCACCTCTAAAATAATTTTGCAATTATAAATTGAATGCCCGGCTGTTAGCCGGCATACATTTCTTTTGATATCGAGTTCGGACGTTCCTCCGTAAGTTGTATAAATACAACTCTCCGGCGACTGCCCAATGCACTCCGGTTTGTTTGATTTATGTAATATAAAAAAGAAACTGCAATCTCTGATAATAAAATATCTGTGATTGCAGTTTAAGTTTAATTACAATTTTAAAATTAATGACTATAATAAATAAAATATAATAAAAAATTAAAGTACTTAAAAAGATAGTATAAATTAAATAAATTATTTTTTACTTGGTCCTCCTGTTGAAACTTCTGGTTCAGTTAAATTTTCATGTTTAACTTTTTCATCAATAGGTTGAATATGCTCTGGTGTTTCAAAATAAGGGACTATATTTTCAGTGTTTTGCATATCAGGTTTAGGTAAAAATTTCTTAACATACTTAAATCTTTTCTGAGATTTTTTTTCCTGAATGGAAGAAACCACAATTACTTCATTTGGAGTTTTGATATCTGATGACATTAACTTCCAACCAGTAAATGAGCTAATTAAAACTAATCCAGATATTGCAGAAACAAGCCATTTGTTATTGCCTTTAGATTTTAGATCTATTGCTGAATTAACAGAATTAAAAATTCTTTCATTCAATCCTGAAGGTAATTGTTTTGATTGAAGACTTGATAAAGAAGTCTTAATTAAATCCCAATTTTCAGGAGCATCGCTATTAAACTTATTATTTATCATTTAAAAAAATATATATAATTAATTTTAAATAAAACTTAGAAACAAAATCTATAAAATTCTAATTTACCTTTAATAATTACTCTTCGTAACCAAATTTAATGAGTGCTTTTTTGAAAGCTTCCCTTGCATCATGAACTCTTTTACGAATAGTTCCTTGAGGAATTTTCCAACCTAAAATTTCTGCAATTTCATCATTCTCAAAACCTTCAACATCTCTTAAAACAACAATTTCTCGCTGATGATCTGGAATTTTATTAAGTGCTTTTTCTACAATTGGAGCAGTTAATTTTCCATCAGCAAATACATCTGGAGAAACAAATGTATTTTGTTCAAAATCTAAGTCTTCTAGCATATCATTACTCTGATCTTTTTGCGTTAAAGACCTCATAATACTCCTAACATTTCTTCTCCTTATTTCACTTAATGCTTTTCTTCTAGCAATAGTGAAAAGATAAGTTGAGAATTTATAAGTTAACATATAATCGAATCTATGCTCATACACCCGAATCCAAGTCTCCTGAATAATATCCTCAACTGTTACTGTATCTCGAATAATTCTATAAATAAAGCTATACAAACGAGAATTGTATAATTCCATAAGCCTCGCTAATGCTTTGCGATCTCCTGACTGCAAAGCTGACATATACCTATTCCCTATATCTGTAATATTTGTAGGAGTAACATACCCTACATTATTTTCAGTGGTAAAACCATCTGAATTGAATTTATTCTCCGTAGTTTTTACTTCGGGCATCTTCAAAAAATTAAATATAGAATACTGAATCTAAAGTTTCAGAGATGCAATGAGTTCCACACTCTATAAATATAAACGTTACAAACAAAATTTTTAATTAATTGTAACAAAAAGAATCTATCTTTTTTTCAAAATTTAATTGCATTGTATCTAATTTAAAAATTTGCAATTTTCTAGTTTAGATTGAAAAAACAAAATCACTTTTAAATCACTAATTCTAATAACTGATATTTACTTATCTTAGCACTCTTTTTTGTAATGCAAATTTAACTAACAAAAAGTAAATTTTATGTTTGAATATTTGAGCAATCATCCATTTCTATTGATAATTCTTTTTTTTGTGTTAAGAATAATTTTTTCTAAGAATAAAAACAATGAGAAAATTCAGAAGAACGAAAATCAAAATTTAAAATTGGATGTTAATGATTTTAAAAAATCAGATTTAACAGATATTAAAAGTAAATCAATTTCGCTTCAAGAGTTGTTAAATCAAAGTTATGCTAAGTTAGATATAAACACAAAATCTGAAAACAAACTAACAAAAATTAAAGCCCCTTCCAATTATGATTTTAAATCTGTTAGTACTAAGGATTTAAAATTTGAATCAGTTATGGATTATGATACACAAGCAATTGATTATGATGTATCTGCCAATGACTATGATGTTACAGGAATTGATTTTGATACTAATAATCAAAATTCTTTTAAATTTAAAAATCCAATTGATGAGCCAGACTCAATAGCTTATCATGAATCTGATTATGGTTTCCATCAAACAAGTGGTTTTTCTGATTCCGATAAAAAAAACTTTGCTGATGAAATGAAAGATTATAATAATAAGACTGAAATTGCAAATGATTTGAACTGGATTTATACTAACGAAGGTATTTATAGAGCTATTATTATGAATGAAATTTTAGGCAAACCTAAATTCATTTCTTAACTTGTATGTATAAAATTAATTGACCTTTAACTCAATTTTGAATGATTGTTAGTGACTGAAAATTGGAACTAACTCTTTTATTACCACTACATTACAGATGTCTTTTACTGATGATATATTAAGAGGTAATCAAAGTTCTATAGGTTTTGATGCTAAAACTTTTTTTATTACAATTGTGTTAATTACAATTGGTTTGGTTTCAATTTATAGCGCAACTTATGAACCTGGTGGATCCCATATATTTTATTCCCAACTTACTTTTGCATTTGCTGGCATTGTTTTAATGTTAGTTATTGCTTATTTGCCAGAAGGTGTTTTACAATTTTTTGCTTACCCTTTGTATGGTTTAGGTTTGATTTTATTATCTGCAGTAATATTTTTTGGGACAATAAGAAATGGGGCTCGAGGATGGTTTGTTTTTGGACCATTATCTTTTCAACCAGCGGAGATTGTGAAATTCTTTATATTGATTTCGGCCTCAAGAATTGTGGGTCTTGAAGCAAGAAGCCTAAAAAATTGGAGAGATATGGGTTTGCTTTTATTAATTTTTTTAATACCAATTGGTCTAATTTTACTTGAACCAGATTTTGGCTCGGCTTCAGTTTATATGGTAATGATGATTGGTATTGGATTATGGGCTGGTGCAGATTTGTTTCTATTGTTTACATTAGTAGCACCATTAGCTGTAGCTATTTGTGCACTCATAGGGAATAATGAAATGTATATTTGTTTAGGTGTAATTTTAGTTATTATGGTTGCATTTAGAAGATCAATTTGGGTCACAGTAACAGGTTTTTTAATTTCAATTTCATCAGGATTTTCTACTGGTTATATTTACCAAAACATTCTTCTACTTCATCAACAGAACAGAATTAAAACTTTTCTAAATCCAAATTTAGATCCTAAAGGTGCTGGTTATCATGTGCTTCAATCTTTGTTAGCTGTTGGATCTGGAGGACTGACTGGAAAAGGATTTTTGAAAGGTACTCAAACTCAGTTAAGATATATTCCCGAACAATGGACTGATTTTATTTTTTGTGTTCCTACTGAAGAGTTTGGCTTAATTGGTGGTGTTGCAGTATTATTATTGTTAGGGACTTTAATTTATTTTGCTATTAATACTGCTCGTAATTTAAGGAATAGATTTGCTTCAACAATTTGCGTTGGTATAGCAACAATTTTTTTGTATCACACTTGCATTAATATTGGAATGGCAATTGGATTAGTACCTGTTATGGGCATTCCACTCCCTTTTTTATCAAAAGGTGGTTCGTCTTTAATGTTAAATATGTCTATGGTAGGTTTGTTGATGAATTTTTATAGATTAAGAACTGATGTTAGAAAAATAGATTTATAGATTTATAGATTTATAGTTTTAAATTTTAAATTTTATCTAACAACATTCTTTTTTTTTGTAATTCATATTCAAACCATCCCTTTAAAATTCTTTGTATTTTTTTATTAATAATCAGCAATTATATAACATTTGAAACAGAAATTTTCTTTAATAATATTATTACTTTCTATAATTATTTTATTGATTGGATTATCATCTTGTTCAAATCAGAACCAGTCAAACAATAAATTCAAATCAGATTCATTAAATATAATTTCTAGTAATATAATCCCAGTTTCTAACATTAGATTAGCTCTTGGCAAAGTAGAGTTAAAAGATAGTGTTGAGGTTCTAAGTGAAGGAGTAGTTGATATTGCAATGAAGGAAGTATGCGATTCATTAATAAATGTAAAATATTTTAATTTGTTACAAAGAGATTCAATTGCGAAAAATATTAATGGATCAATCAACAAATCAGGTGGAATTGAACTATCAAAACTTGCTAAAGAATTAAAATTAGGTGGAATAGTATTTGTTAAAATTACAAGATTTTCTTCTGTGTTAGCAACTGAGTTGAAAATTGTCAATCCAGAAGATGGTTCCCTAATTTACAGGAATTTAGATTTCTCTTTTATTCGATTTAGAGATTCAATAGGTGTTAAATTTTTGGGTCCAACTTTAGTTGAAAGTCTTAGAAAAGCTATGAGCAAATTCTTAAAACTACCTAATAATAGGAACAAACCAATTGCAACAGAACCAATAGTTATAACAAGTTTCGAGATTCAAAGGGATTCATTGATAAAAATTATTTCAATCAATAGAGAAGAGCTGAGCATTAATATTGTAAAAGCTATTGGGGAGTACGGAAGAAGATTTTATCAATCATTAATGATTTTTGATTATGTGTCTAGGAATCAAATTTATAAAATGATGAATTCTCCATTAGTTCAAGATTATGAAGCCCCATCCAATTTTGAAAGAACAGCATTATTTTCTTTAGGAATTGATAGATATATTGTTGGAGGAATTAAGCCAATATCTAAAGATTCACTTGAAATTAAATTTGGACTTTATAAAATTATGTCATTTAATAAAGACACTTTGTTTAATTCAGTGAAATTGAATTTTCCAATAAATAAATTTGAAAATCTTAGCTATGAAAAAGAGTTGATTTCAGCTTCTATTGATGTAATTACTTTACTATATGAAAAAGAAAATTTAAATATTATTTCAAACTATGAACAACAAAGAAAACAATATCAACATTGAGTTAGATATAGAAACAGATTCTATATCTGTAATGGTTTGCAAAGGTTCAACAGGACAAATTATTAAAGCATATATTAACTTATCAGATTATGTACAGCATGGGATTTATACTATTGCAGATCAAATAGGGTATGATACAGATGATGCTGAAAAAATTGGTCTGTTCAATATGACTAAAGATTTTGAATATAATATGGAAGAGAAGTTTTCAGATAGAAATACTTCTGATAGTGATTTACTTTTTATGATTAATGGAGGTGCTTGCCATAAATAAAAAATCTACTTTGAAATTTTATTTATTTATTTGATGTTAAAAAAATTCTTCCATTTTTATTTATAAAAAATGTCTGGGTTATATATTCATATACCATTTTGTGAACATAAATGTATTTATTGTAACTTCTATTCAATAGAAAATCTTGACACAAAAAATCGTTTTTTAAATGCTTTGCATACTGAAATAGATTTGAGGTATGAATCATTAATAGGAAACGAATTTGCTCCTAAAAAATATGATACAATTTTTTTTGGTGGAGGTACTCCTTCTTTGTTAACACCACTTGAAATAGGTAAAATAATATATCATTTAAAGGAAAAATTTCTTGTTGATGAATTAGCTGAGATAACAATTGAGTGTAATCCTGGAACTTTAAATGAAAGTTATCTAAATGGATATAAAGATGCAGGGATTAATAGGTTAAGTTTTGGTGTCCAGTCATTTGATGATGAAGAGCTTAAATTTCTTACAAGAATTCATTCAGCTCAACAAGCAAGAGATGCAATTACATCTGCTAAAAAAGTATTTGATAATATCTCATTAGATCTAATATTTGCATTACCAAATCAATCATTAAAAAAATGGAAAGAAAATTTGGAAGAAGGTGTAACTCTTGGAACAAAACACATTTCTGCTTATTCATTGATTTTTGAAGAAGGTACTCCACTAAATGCAATGAAATTGAATAAATCTGTTTTTCCATTAGACGAAGACACTGATGCTGATATGTATTCATGCACAATGGAAACTCTTAACAAATATGGTTTTGAACAATACGAAGTAAGCAATTACTCAAAACCAGGATATCATAGTAAACATAATTTAAAGTATTGGTTAAGAGAATCTTATATATCGTTTGGACCAAGTGCACACAGTTTTTTGAGAGGAAATAATTCTGGAGGAAAAAGATGGGCGAATTATTCTAATCAAACAATTTATCTTAATGAGCTTGAAGAACAATATAGGCTACCAGTAGCAAGCAATGAATTGTTATCTTCGCAGAATATTTTTGAAGAATTTGTTATGCTTTCTTTAAGAAGCGTCGGAATAAACCTTAAGGAATTTTATTCTTTAACAAATTCTGAGTTAAAAGATATTGCACCTGATTCACTTAACTTTGTATTGAATAGTAATTATGCAACTCTTACAGATTCATATTTGAAGTTAACTCCACTTGGTTATCATTTTGCAGATAAATTAGCTTTTAAATTAATAAGTGAAATTGAATCAGTTACTCATTTGTAATTTATTTTTTTAAAATATTACTTTTAATATTTTAATTTTTAGAACATAATTTAGTTACATTCAAATAGATTTAATATTCCTATAATCTAATATATTTTAGTTTAAATGAACAACAGCAAACAATTTAACAGAATTTTTGCCGCGATAGCGTTTTTTGCAACGCTCATTACATACGCGCTTACATTACAACCTTCTGTCCCTTTTTGGGATTGTGGTGAGTTTTCAGCAGCCGCTGCTTGGCAACAAGTAGGTCATCCACCTGGTGCACCTTTGTGGTTAATTGTTGCAAAAATATTCCATTTAATTCCAATTGGAGATCCAGGCTGGAGATTAAATATGGTTTCAGCTTTTTCTTCTGCAGTTTGTGCAGCATTAGTTTACTATATTATTGTTATGTCAATAGAACGTTTTCGTAAGTCAACTGCTAACAATTCAGGTCAATTAATATCAGCTGTTTGTGCATTAATAGGAACATTAGCATTTACTTATTGCGATACTCAATGGTTCAACTCTGTTGAATCTGAAGTTTACGCAGGGGGAAATATGTTAATTGCTCTCGGCATATATTTAATGATGAAATGGGATCAGAATGCAAATAATCCTGGTCACGAAAGATACCTATTAGCTATAGCATATGTTTTAGGGTTAGCATTTGGTGTGCATTTGCTTGCATTGTTGATTGTTCCAGCAGTTGCAATGGTAATCTACTTCAAAAAATATGAATTTAGTGTGAAGTCTTTCTTATTATTAATGGGAATTACTGGTCCAGTTTTTTACATTATTATTTATAAACTTCCACTTAGATATATTCCTAAATTAGCTGCATCTAATGGATTAGTAGGAATAATTATTTTAGCAGCTTTAATTGGCGTTTTATGGTGGAGTATTAAAAATAAAAAAGCTCTAATTTCCCTTTCAGTTGGTTGTTTCTTAATGATAATTTTAGGGTTTACTACTTATACTCAGCTATTAGTTCGTTCTAATGCACACCCACCAATGAATGAAAACGAACCTGATACATTCTCAGAATTAGTAAGCTATCTCGGTCGTGAACAATACGGGAACGCTCCAAATTGGCCTCGTAGGTATCAATCTGAACAATATTATAGAAGATATCAAGATGTTTATGGAGAATGGTTTGAACCAACTAGTCAGCAAGATGATGGAACACCAATTTTTGATCAAGTAAATAAATCTGGTGAATTTAACTTCATGTGGACATGGCAAATGAATCATATGTATTGGAGGTATTTTGGTTGGAACTTCATTGGGAGAGTTAGTGATATTCAAGACGCAGGTGTAGCTGTTACAGGAGTAACTCCAGAAGAGAAAAAAGCATTTGTAGATCCAACTGGTTATACTGATGTATTCCCTGTTAGGTTCTTTGCTTTACCACTTCTTATTGGGCTTATAGGACTTTTTTGGCATTTTAAAAGAGATTGGAAAATGGCATTTACTCATCTTACTCTCTTTCTATTTTTAGGAATTATTCCAACTTTACAACAGAATCAACAGCAACCTCAACCAAGGGAAAGAGATTATTTTTATGTTGGATCATTTATGATTTTTTGTATTTGGATTGGTATGGGAGCAGCAGCTTTAGCTACAAAATTTAAAGATGAAGAACAAGAAAAGGAAGATGAACAATCTGGAGTACCAACCAATTCTGGTTTTGCGATTGCTATGATGTCTGTTTGTATGTTAGCCGCTCCAATGAATATGGCTTTCAATGGATGGAAGTTTCACGATCGAAGTAAAAACTGGGTGCCATGGGATTATTCATACAACATTCTTCAGTCCTGTGAAAAAGATGCAATACTTTTTACTAATGGTGATAACGATACATTCCCGTTATGGTACTTACAAGATGTTGCAGGGGTTAGACGAGATGTAAGAGTAGTTAATTTATCTTTAGGTCAAACTCATTGGTATATTTGGCAACTAAAAAATGAAAGACCTTGGCAAGCTAAAAAAGTTGATTTATCATTCAGTGATGATGAATTAACTGTTGATGAAAGAGATCCTAGAGGTCTTCGCCCAGAAAGAGCTGAACCACAACCAATGACCATACCAGTTCCTGGCAACATAATGGATTGGGCTACTGGTGGCTCAAATACTTCTGCTGGAAGTATGCAATTTACTTTAAAAGGTGAAGGTGAAGGTCCTTCTCATTATTTAGGTGTACAGCATAAATTGGTTGGTAATATTATGCAAAACAATAATTGGAAAAGACCTATATATTTCTCAGTTACCGTTGGTCCGGATGCTTGGTGTGGGCTTGATGATTACTTCAGAAGTGAGGGTATGGCTTTCAGAGTAATGCCAGTTAAACAAAAAGGTTCTATTATGAGTGATGAAAGAATTAATTTAGATGTTACTGCTAAGTGTATGTTGAATAATTTGAAAGATGATGAGTTTTACACCGAGCCTCATTATGGTTTTAAGTTTAGAAATCTTACCGATAAATCTGCTATGTTCCTTGAAGATCATAGAAGACTTATGTTGAATTATAGAAGATCTTATTGTAATTTAGCTCAACATTATATTTTAGCTCAGAAGGATAATAAAAAAGGAATTGAGACATTAGATAAACTTGAATCAGTAATTTCTTCTGATATGTTTGATATTCCTTATTACATTACATCAACTATTGCACAACTTTATGATAAAGCTGGAGCAAAAGAAAAAGCAAGTAAGTACGCCAATAAAACAATTTCTTTAATTAATGAACTTGGAGATGATTGGCAAAATGATTATTATGCTCAAGCTTATAATCCAATTGAGATTAAAGCGAATATGTATAATGTACTTGGAGATGAAAAGAAAGCTCTTGAAACTTATCAATCAATTAGTGGAAATTATCCAAACGATCCAAAACTTCGATCTCAAATTGAAGCAATGTCAGTAGATAATTTGTTAAAGAAAAATGATTCAGCTGGAGCTAAAGCAGAACTTCAAAAGATATTAAATAATTATCAAAAAGATACAGCAAATCAAGAAATGATGAATAATGCTGCAGCTTTTAAAAAGAGATTAGAAGAGTTATCAGGAAAAACAAATACTGATACTTCAAAAAAAAATAAATAAATAATTTTTTACAAAATCCCTCTGGTGAATAAATTTCTCTTGAGGGATTTTTTATATTTAAGTATTTATAAATTGCAATAATAAATAATAGATTTTATGTCAAACCATCCTTTGAAAATTGCAATAATTGCACCAGCTTTTCCATTTAGGGGTGGTATTGCTCATCACAGCAATATGCTAACAAGATATTTAAGAAAATCTGGTCATAACGTAGATATTATTACTTTTACCCGTCAGTATCCAAAAATACTTTATCCTGGTGGAGCACAAATTGAAACTGGTGATAACCTTGAGTTTATAGATATTCAATCAGAAAGAATGATTGATTCAATTAACCCAATATCTTGGTTCAAAACTGGGAACTTATTGTTAAAAAGAAACTATGATTTAGTAATTATTAAGTTCTGGCTTCCTTTTTTTTCACCATCTTTTGGTACTATTGCTAAAATAGTAAGGAAAAATAAAAAGACAAAAGTTATGATTGTTTGCGAAAATTTAATTCCACATGAAAAAAGAATTGGAGATAAAATTTTAACTAAATTCTTATTTTCTAAATGTGATTTGGCTGTTACCCAGTCAAGTATTGTTCATAGTCAATTAGAGTCGCTTTTTCCCAAAATACCTCAAGTAATGTTACCCCACCCAGTTTATGAAAATTTTGGTGATAAAATTGACAAGTTTGAAGCATTGAAATTGCTTGGCATTGAAGCAACTAATGTGATTCTATTCTTTGGTTTTGTTAGAGAATATAAAGGTCTTGATTTATTGGTAAATGCAATGCCTTTAATTCTACAAAAAATTCCTGACTTGAAATTGTTTATTGTTGGTGAATTTTTTGGTAGTTCAGATAAAATTACCAAACAGATTATTGATTTAAATATTCAAAAGAGTGTTATACTTCATAATAAATATGTTCCAAATGAAGATGTTGCAAAATGGTTCTCAGCGAGTGATTCTCTTGTAATGCCTTATAGATCCGCTACAAATAGTGGTATAGTACAAATTGCATATAATTTTGCAATTCCATCAATTGTTACTAATGTTGGAAGTTTGAGTGAGGTGGTACTCAATGGTAGAACTGGCTTTGTAATAGATGATTCAAAACCAGATACAATTGCTGATTCAGTCTTTAGTATCTTTTCTAATAATAATTTGAAATTGTTTTCAGAAAATATAATTGAAGAAAGAAAGAAATATTCTTGGGAAAATTTTGCTGAAAAATTAATCGATTTTTATTTAAATACTTTTGTAGACAATTAATTAAATATAAAAAAAACGACAGCATGTAATTTATACATTCTGTCGTTTTATAATATAATTTAAGTTTAAATATGTAATTGATAATTTATATTAAAAACAATTTTATTTAAATAATAAGTTACCTAACCACACTCATTTTGTTTGTAATTTTATATCCATTTTGTTCTAAAATATACATATAATTTCCAGCTGGCAAATAAGTAGCATCAACTTCTACAGTATGTTCACCTGATTGTAATGTTTTACTCAAAATACCATAAGATTTTTTTCCATCAGGTGAAAACAAATTAATTGCAACGTATCCATTTTGAACTAAATTAAAATTAATTTTAGTTTTATCATTAACAGGATTAGGGAAACAATTTGATAATGTCATCCCAGAAGGAATAGTGTCATCATGAAAACTAGCTGCTTTAAATAAAGGTAATTTACTGAAGCTGCCATTTAGAAGCAACTTTTTAGAGTTTGCAGAACTTACACCCAACCAATCTTCTAAAACAGATGAGTAAATTTGTCTAAAATCAATAGTATGTTTTACGTCTCCGCGATCATCTAGGTTAGTAAGATTAGGTGCACCTCCAATTACTTTTCCACCTAAAACATTTTTACCAATTACAAATTGAGGTGATGCTGCACCATGATCGGTACCTTGAGAACCATTTTCATTTAACCTTCTACCAAATTCAGAATATGTCATACAAACAACTCTATCAGCGTTTCCATTTGTAGATAAATCTTTCATGAAGGCATTAACAGCATTAGACAAATAAGAAAGAAGCTGTGCTTGAGCAGGTAATTGAACTGTATGAGTATCAAAACCTGAAAGTGATACAACAAATATATTAGTATTTAAACCACCATTAATTAGCCTTGCAACAACTCTTAACTGAGAGGCTAATGAATCAGCACCATAAGTTTCTGAGTTTGTTCCAGAAAGCATAGCTTTATTAATTTCACTAGAATATTTATTAGATTGAGAAATTACATCACGAACATAACTTAGTTCTGGTCCTGCCAAAGTTGTCGGAACAGGATCTGTACTTGCTTTCAGTCCCTTTGCAAGATTATACAACCTATCAGGATTGTCTAAAGCCATACCCATACTTCCTTTATTTGATTGAAGTAACAGAGATGTTGCAGAAGCTACTTGAATTGCATAAGGAGTATCTGGTAACACATTTGGGAAATTGGGATATTTATTTTCTAAGTATCTACCAATCCAACCGGTAGTTTCATATTTATCTTCATCTGAAGCTGAATTAAAAATATCAGTTGATCTAAAATGAGAGCGATTATGATTTGGATAACCAACATTGCTAACAACAGCTAAATTCCCATCATTATACATTTTATAAAATGGGGATAATGAGTTGTGAAGAGCTAAATCATTAGAGATTGGTAATACTTCACTTTTTTTCAACCCAATATTTTTTCTTGAACTAATATAAACTGGGTCATTGAAAGGTACAACTGTATTTAATCCATCGTTACCACCAAACAAATTTATTAGTACAAGAATTCGATCTGAAGCAACTGCTTTTTCTAAGCCATAATATGGAAGAGCTTTTGCAAACATCCCTGATGATGCTATAGGTAATATGGCACCTGCTGTAACCGTATTTTGTATAAATTCTCTACGTTTCATTGTATGATATTGTTATTAATTATTAAGTTAAAATTGTAATTACTTAAAAATATTTTTAGATAAATATAAGTTTATCTATTAATAAATGTACATAAGATTACATTAATTGATACTCACCAAGACCCATTATTTTTGATATACAAGATCTAATTCTTTGAGATGATTTATCAACATCCCATTCATAATCAAATCCACCAGCGAGTAACGCATCTAATAAATCAGCTTTCATATTATCAGAAACATCTATAGGAATAAATAGTGCTAATAAATTATCTAAAACTTTATGAACATCTTCTGAATTTGGCATTGATTTAACTAAAGCAATTGGATCAAAATTATATGCTAAAGAACCAGTAATTGGTTCAATCCAATACTTTGTATAATTAATTCTTAAAGGCATAGTTACTCCGCTAATCCATGTTCTCCATCCTAACCAACCTTTTACATTAGGAGGATAAAACATCCATTGAGATAAGTGCATTGAAGCTGTAATAGGATCATGGGTATAAGGTACTGAAATATCTGTTTTTGTTCTATCCATTGGTGACTTTGTATTTAATTCTTTATTAGCATCAACTACAAAATCAATTGGAGATTTAATTTTTGCCCCAATAATCTGTTCATCAAAGAAATGTTCACTTTGAAGAAGTTGTTCGAGTACCTTAGAGATATTCCAATTGTTACTAACTAAAGTTTGAGACATTCCTTTTACAATATCAGGATTTGGAACTTCATAAACAAAATACTTATAAAGTTTTTCACAAATAAATACAGCAGATCGGTTAATATTTTGGTCTTTATCAATTTGAGAGAAAATATGATCGATAACATCAAATTGAGCTTTACCTTCAATACCAAAATTTTTCTTTTCTCCAAAAATTTCTTTTTCACCGTTATCAAATCTTGCAGAATTAAAATTGCTACCGAGCCCTAAATTAGACCACCCAGTAAACGACCTTGCAAGTGCAATAATATCTTTTTCAGAATAGTGAGGAGTTCCATCTGAATAATTCCCAATTCCAATACTAAAGAGTTCTAATATTTCTCTTGCAAAATTCTCATTTGGGTTTCCAGCTATATTATATCTACCATCTAAATAAATTAACATGGCAGGGTCAATAGTAACTTTCTTAGTTAAACTTTTAAAATCACCGAAAGCAAATTCTCTAAATAACTGATTTTGAATAAAAATGTATTGAGCAACTTGAACCGTTGTAAAATCGCTTGTAAAATGATTGTGCCAAAACCATACCATTTTTTCTCTCAGACCCTGAGCAGGCTTCATCATCAAATCATACCACCATTCCATAGTATCTCTCAATCTTGCATAATAATATGATCTTTCAACATTATCAACATAAGCAAATGGCTGTTGGTTTGTCCAATCCTTTTTATAAGTCCCGGTTGCATTATTATCAACAGGTGGCAAAGGCAAAGGTCCTGGTGAAAGCATTTTTGAAATTAAATTTTTAGGAGATGTTTTAACAGCATCAATAATATCAATCCAATTGCAACCGAAATTGGCACGACGTAGCAAATGAGCAGCTCTCCGAGCATTCCAAGGTTTATCAGGTCTTGGTTGGTATGGGCTCAAATCTGATCCAGACCCTAATGGAACATCTGGTTGGTTTTTAAATTTGTTTGATGTAATAGTGTTACTTGAAGTTGATAAAATGTCTTGAATTAATGGCTTACTCAAGAATGATCTTCTATTCATATTCTTTCAAAAATTAATTATTTAAAATGAGATTTAATATATCTGCTAACTTAATTAAGCTAAATGATATAATCAAGTTTTATTTTGAAAAATTCAACTCAAATATTTTAATTAAATTGCAACCCAATTAAAAACAAGGCTTTTATTATGTTACTAAATTCCTCAAATTTTGAATTGATGACTAAAGAAAAACTTTTAGCTTCATCCAACGAACTGCCAAAACATATTGCAGTTATTATGGATGGCAATGGAAGATGGGCAAAGCAAAGAAATCTTCCTCGTGTTGCTGGTCATAAATCTGGTGTTGATTCTGTTCGCGAGATTGTTAAAACCGCAGGAGAACTCAATATACCTTATTTAACTTTATATGCTTTTTCAACTGAAAATTGGAATAGACCTAATACTGAAGTAACAGTTTTAATGAGATTGCTACTACATTATTTACAATCTGAAATTAATGAATTAAATGATAATAATGTAAGGTTACAAGCAATTGGTCAATTAAATGCACTACCAAAATCAGTTCAAAAACAGCTTCATCAATCAATAGACAAACTTGCTTCAAATGATGGTCTTACATTAACTTTAGCTTTAAGTTATAGTGGAAGATGGGATATAGTTAGAGCAGTTCAATCTCTTGCTCTTGACGTAAGGCGGGGTAAAATTTCTCCAGAAGATATTAACAATGATATTATAAGAAGTTATCTTACAACTAAGGATTTACCTGATCCTGATGTTATTATTAGAACAAGCGGAGAAATGAGAATTAGTAATTTCTTTTTATGGGAAGCAGCTTATTCAGAAATAGTTGTTGTTCCTGAACTATGGCCAGATTTTAGATCTCAAAACTTGTATAACGCACTTGAAATTTATTTACAAAGAGAAAGAAGATTTGGAAAAACTAGTGATCAACTAATTGATAAAAAAGATAATTCAATTTCTGATATTGTAAGAAATTTTGCTGGGTTGTTTTCAAACAAAAAATAATTCTAATTTGTAAAAATAAAAACTCACATTTAAAAAATAAAATGTGAGTTTTTTTATAATAAATTGTACTTACTTAGCAATAACAATAAATTCAGTTCTTCTATTCTTTTGCCTCCCAGTTTCATTGGTGTTTGCTGCAACTGGTGACAACATACCAAATCCTCTTGAACGTAATCTCTCAGTTGGAACACCTAACTCTATCAACGCTCTTCTAACTGCTTCAGCACGAGCTTCGGATAACTTCTGATTATATTCTTCAGTACCATCAGAATCTGTATGACCCCTAATTTCTAGCTTTAACCTTGGGTACTCCTTCATTAAATCAAACACACCATTAATAGCTTGTTCAGAACCAGCCATTAATTCTGCTTTATTATAATCAAAATAAATTGTCTCAACTGAAAACTTCATTCCATCATCAATAATTCCATCTCTTTTAATGGTATTATATTCCCCTTTTCCGATTTTGTTTGTTACAGATCCAGGTGGTGTAATACCAACATTAATTATATGTTTGCCAGTTCCTTTTGGTGGTTTATAAGTAATTATATAATAGTTCTTTAGACTATGGTAAATGTCTTCAAATACTCCTTTAAACTCATTAGAAGAATATGTTTGGTAGAATCTTCCACCAGTATTTTTTGATAATTCACTTAACAATTCTTTATTCACAATTCCAAATGCTATAGTGAAAATAGGTATAGAATTTTCAATACTATATTTGTAAAGATCATTTGCAGAAATTGTACTTGCATTATCTTCACCATCTGTAAACAAAACTAAAGCTCTAGGATTATTTTTAGGGGAATCAATAATCTGATTCTCAGCTAATTTTGCACCCTGGTATAAAGCAGTATACCCTCCAAATTTACCAAGACCTCTTGGTTCAAAATTCTTTATAATTTCATTTATTGATTTGTTTGCCGGTACTGATAATTTAACATTCTCATCAAATTTCACAATTGAGATAATATCATTTTCTCCCTTGAGTTTCACAAAGCCAATTGCAGCATCTTCCAATGGTGTAATGTTCTGACCCATTGAGCCTGAATAATCTAATGCCATTGCCAATTGATAAGGTATATTTTCGTTTTCACTAACTTCACGAACTGTAAAATTGTCAATATTTTCTTTAGGTCCATTATTACCAATTTGTTCAGATAATGAATTCCAAATTTTATGATAATCTTCAGTACCTTTGTAATAAGGTGGGGCTAAACCAGAAACTAAATTTCCATCACCATCAAAAACTCTTACATATATTGTAATTGAATCTGGATATGATTTTGAATCCACCCTCCAAACTTCTAACGAAAGTGAATTTGGATTTATAGTATTCAATTGTTTTGTAGATTTAACATATACTGGTTCAATATAGCCATCTGGTTTTGTTGGATTAAGTAATGGTTTTACTGAATCTTCAAATGATCTGCAGGCTGAGATTTGTAATATTATTATAAAGAAAATGAACTTTAATTTGTTTTGAAAAATTTTCATTTGGAATTTATTTGTAGATATACAGTAGTATTTATTTGTATGATACAATTTGAAAAATTATTAAATTAATTTCTAACTAATTATAAAAAATAAAAGTTATAATTTTAACCTCTTATTTTTGTAGAAAGCAGTTGGTTATAAAATGACAAGTGGTAATTGATTGTTTATTATTTGAATTATTATTGCAAAATGAATTTGTATTTTATTTAAGTTACAATAATTTGTAAAAAGTAACAATTAAAATAAAAATTTTAAAATTAAACTCTTAATTATTTTTAATTTATTTCTATCTTTTCTTCCTAAAAAGAATCTATATAAGTTTTAAAACTAAACTACTGAACAGTTAGTTTGTTATAGTTTGAACTTAGTTCGATTTTATTTTTAAACTCTCAACTTTAATTGAATATGGATTCAAATTCAGAAAATAATTTTATTGACAACTCAGAAGAAAAAAATGAGTTTTTACACAATTCTGATGAAGGATTTATTTATGCTTCCCTTGAAGCTAGGTTATCTCATATTGAAGAATTAGTAATTGATTTACATGAATGGATTGGATCTGAACACGTATCTTCATTAGGAGGTTCTTACCGAAGGTTGTATTCACAATTAGTTGCGAATGATTTTGAACAAAGATATGCAGCACAAATTGTTAGAATGTTGTATGATAATCGTACTTCTAATGATGTAAGCGATCAAGATTTAAGGGCACTAGCAATTAATCATATTAATACTGAAGTAACTGCCAATAAAGAAACTATGGCTTACTTAAGTAAAAACAGCTCTAAGCCTTATATATTAGCTCTTGTAGGTCCTTCTGGTGCTGGCAAAACAACAATGATGTACAAGCTTGCAGTTCGTGCTGTTTTAAATTTCGAATTGAAAGTAAAAGTAATTTCAAGTGATACATATAAAATTGGTTCTGTTGAAGGCATTCAAACAATTGCTGATATATTGAATATTCCATTTGGTATAGCTTTTGAACCTGAAGAAATTCCTGGATTAATAAATGAATCTGAAGCAGATTTAATTTTACTTGATACTGCAGGAAGATCGGACTCTGAAGCCCGTGAAGAATTATATGAATTTATTTCTGCTGCTAAACCTAACGAAATTCATCTAGTGCTTTCTGCCACTATGAGCCGCCGTGCAATTCAGGAAACTGCTGCTCTTTTTCTCGGTGAAAAAATTAATTGTTTGTCTTTTACTAAAATTGATGAAGCCCCATCTATTGGTGGTGTTATCTCGTCAGTTAGATGGATGGGTTTACCAATTGGCTATATTTCTAATGGTACTGCTATTCCAGATGATTTGTTACCTGCATCAGATATTTCCTTGGGTTCGTATTCTTTAGATGGAGTTCCTCCATCTATTTCACAACAAGAAGGTAAACTTGATACTCATGTTTAGATATTTTATATATTCTTTTTTATTTCTAATTGTTTCTTTTTCACTTTCTATTAATGTAAAAGCTAATGGAGTTTTAACAGATGCCCAATGGCGTGGAAGCAATTTAGTTTTGAGATTTTCAGATAGTATTTTGTATCAAGTTGATTTTGCAAATAGTGATTCTAAAAATGTAGCAGTTAGTTTAATTGGTGCAAATTTGAGTGCTATTTCAAATAATTTAAAAGTGGAACCTTTCACTTTAGATGCTCCAGGCGGACTGACCCGAGCAACACTTGTTCAATTAAAACCCAATTTAGTTACTCTAAAAATCAATTTACTTCCAAATTATTCTTTCTCTGTTTTATGGAGACCTTATTCCAATCAATTTTTGGTTTATACTTATCAATGGGATAAATTATCTGTATCTGAAAAAGAGTTTCATAAAGGTTTAATCGCTCTTGAAAACGGACTTAAAGAACAAGTCGAAAAACTTTTAGCCACGTCTGCTTCTTTAGGTAATAAAAATGCTCGTTCGGTTTTAGGGGTTTTTTATGCCAAAGTTGGGAATGATGAATTTGCTGAGCAATATTTAACTAATCCTTCTGAACCCGATGATTATGCTGCCTTAGCAGAAGTGAAAACTAGATCTGGAGACAAAGCATTGGCTTTTAGTTATGATAATAAATTCAGGAGTTTGATGAAAGCTCAAAGAGTTACTTCAAATGATGATAGTATAACTTTAATTACCAATTCACAAAAATTTTTAAAACAACTAGATTCAGAAAAAAAATCTAAATCCGCAGTTTTAAATTCTTTAAATGACCCAATTTTTATTACAATTATTCTAATTGTAATTTTACTATTTATATTGATAGTTTTTTTAATCACTAAAAGATCTGGTGGTAAAAATAATAGCAACTTAAATTCTAAAAGAGATTTTTTTAGATCTAATAACTCAAGAAAGAATTACTACGATTATAGTAATGAGTATTCAAATTATTCAAACAAAAAAAGTAAATCTAAAATTACAAATGAGGATATTTTAAATACATCTGATTTTAAATCTGTTAATAATGATTCAGATTCTTTTCCATTTGATAATGCATTTAGTAATTCTGATTTTAGAATTATTCCTAGCACTAGTTCAATTGATATTTCTGATGGAGAACATATTGTAAATCAAGCAAAAGCATTAATCAAAAATGATGAAATCCATGATGAATCAAATGAGAAAGGTGAAATTAAATCTTCTGATAAAAATATATCTGGTGAAAATGATTCTAATATAAATTCTAAAATTATAACTTTTGAAGATAATTATCATAATGATAATTCAAATTCAGATTCATTGATAAAAAATAACAATGATGATGATGAAGTTAATAATTTAGATTTAAAAACAGATGAGGAGAATACTTTAGATGAAAAGTTAGAAGAAGAGATAATAACAAAATATAGGCTTAACAATAAATTTGTTGATTTACAAAATAAAATACCTAATTATAGTAGTGAAATTTCAATTAATACTGATTTAAACATTCATAAAGATAATTTAACTAATGAATTGAAATCAAAAGAAAATAAAGAAAATTTAATTACTGAATCTAGTTCAAATAATAAAGAAAATCAAAGTAAATCAACTATTAAAAATGATGGATTTTTAGATAACCTTAATCAAGATAAAATTGAATTAAAAATACCTACAATTACTAATGAATTTTTAAAACATAACAGATTTGCAACTAATCTGAATCAGAAGCCAAAACAATTATCTGTTCAAACTTTAGAACTAAGAAAAAAGATTGAAACAATGAATAATTTGAATGTTAATTTAACATCTAAAGATAATCCTAATATAAATAATCATAATTTTAGTTTTACAGATTCAACTTTATTAGATAAAAATTTATACTCTAATCATACATTATTAACAATTTCTAAAAGATGGTCAAAACCAACTGCAGGTTTTGATGCAATGCCTATAAAACAAGCTGCAAAAACTGAAAAAGTTTCAAGAGATTATATTATGTTAAAGGAATTAATGCAACGAACTAAAGTAAATTAATCCAATTAATTAACTTTTCATTAATTGATTTTTCTTACTTCTCATAATTTTATTTATCTAATCACTACAAAATTTGTAGAGAATTTCTCTCCATTATCATTAAATCTTAAAGTATAAATTCCAGGCTTTAATGAAGAAGTATTCAAACAAAACTCATTCGTCAAAACATTTACTTGATAATTTGTTTTATTAATTGAAGCTCCTAAACAATTACTGACGATTAATTTATCAATATTTACAACTTCTTTATTAATAAATTTTATATTCAAATAATCTTTCGCTGGATTTGGATAAAGTATAACATTAGAATTAACAGGTTTGATTAGATTTTCATTTTTGTTTATTGAAGTTAAAAAAGCATTCCAAATTCCAAACGCAGTTGATGGTGAATTACCTACTAGAGAGAAATCGCCCCCAATATAAATATAATTATTGTCAGTAGCTAAAGTTTGAATTAATGTAGAATTACTTAAACTGGATGTTGAACTCCCAACAACACCGCTTCCAAGTAGCTCCCATGATGTTCTGTTCCACTTTGCAATTGAATTTGCCTTTATTCCTGAGATTGAACTGAAGGATCCCGCAGCATACAAAAGTCCATTATTAGTTGAAGTTAAAGCATTTATTTTTGAATCTTTTCCAGATAATTCAGAGCTCATTTCGAACCATTCTTTTCCATCATAGCTTGCAATTCCAAAGGATGATACATTACCAGCTTTTTTAAAATCACCTCCAACAAACAGCTCGTTGTTTACACCAGAATGAATAACCCTAACCGTTGAATCACATCCATTACCCAAAGGGACAAAAAGATTGTTTTCATATTTTGCGATATTATTTGCAATTACACCTGAGATTTCTTTAAAATTACCACCACAATACAATGTTCCAAATTTGTTTACTGTCACACAAAGAATTATACTATCACTTCCTTTTGAAAGAGGTACCCATTTTTCATTTTCAAGTGTAGCAATATTTTTATACTCTTGATTTAGAATTTTAAAATTCCCTCCAATGTATAATTTATTTTCAAATTTTGTAATTGAGTTTACAATACCAATAATATTATTTCCAATAGCTGACCATTTTGTGCCATCCCAAACACCTACTGAGTTTATATTTTCTCCATTTATTTTTGAGAATGAACCAACAATAATTATTTTGTCAATACTTGTTGAAGTATCAACAATCATTGAGTTAATTACTCCATTGATTGGTTCTTTAATTAGATTAGTCCATTTTTTACCATCCCAAGAAGCCAATGTTCTAACAACTTCTCCTTTATCATCAAAGGATCCACTAACATATATATTTTTTCTTCCTATTGAAATATTTGTAATATTTTGGAAATAACCTTTTGTAAATTCATTGGATATTTGTTCCCATTTAGAATTTTTAAACATTGCAATATGTTCTGAATACTGCTTTCCTGCTTGTGAGAAATATCCACCACAAAAAATAGAACTATCATTTGTAACAATTATTGTATTAACACCTCCACTAGTGCCATCACCTAATTTATTCCATTTCAATCCATCCCATTTTGCTATATTATTGACAGTATCATTTCCCGCAATATTAAAATGACCCGCAATAAATATATCTTTACCAATGCTAACAATTGATGAAACAGACGAACCTTCAATTCCTCTTCCTAATGAAAACCACTTTTTTCCACTCCACCTTGCAATACCCCATGCAGGGGTGTTTGAGCTTACCGCAGCAAAACCTCCACCAACATATAAATTGCCATTTGAATAATGTAATGCTTGAACAATTCCTTGAGTTCCACCATCAAGAACCTCCCATTGATTGTTCACAAATTTTGCAACATTAAATGCCTCCTTATCTCCAGCAAATATAAAGTCACCTCCAACGAATAATGAACCCTCACCATATGCAATTGAATAAACAGTTCCTTCAATTCCATTATCGGGAAATGTATTCCATTCTTTATTTTTTAAAGAATATGAAGCAAGGTTTTTAGATGTTAAACCATTTATTTCTGTAAAGTTTCCACCTACATAAATATTGTCATTAACAATTAACAAAGTTCTAATTGCAGAAGAATCTTTAGGAGAAATACTATCTGATATACTCTTCCAAATTCCATTATCCCAAACTGCTAAAGAATGAATTGATTTTCCAGATATGGATTTAAAATCTCCACCTATATAAATTAGATCTTTATAAGTTGCAACAGAATAAATTGAGCCTCCATTAATTTCTCCTCCTAGAGAATACCAGGATTTGCTTTTTTTATTCCAGACAGCAATTTTATTTACAATTATATTTCCTGAAATTGTAAAATCACCTGCAACAACAATTTCATCATTATTTCTTTCAGCAATTGAATTTACATTTCCATTTAAACCAGGTATTCCAAAATTTTTACTCCAATTGATATCATTGTTAACTTGTGAATATCCATTTAAATTATTTAACAACAAACAAAACAAAATTGAGAAAAATAATTTTAACATAATCTTTAAATTATTTAATAATTAATTTGAAATGATAACTTTTTCAAAAATACAATTAATACAATAAGAATATTTTATTTATTGAATTATTCTAACTTTAATCATATTAAACCACTTTAAAAAAAAACTTCAAATTTTTCTTCTCATCATTTCTAAATATTATTCTTTAAATTTTAGTATAAAATAAAAGTAAAATTAATTTGTTATTATAGGATTAACTAAGATTTTTTAACTTTGCAAACCAAATTCAATTAATTGAAATTTATTTTATATGACATCAAATAACCGAACTAGAAGGGCTACTATAACATCTGTGGGTCATTATGTACCCCCAGATATTTTTAACAATGATTACTTTAAAAATGAACTTGGCTTAGAAACAGATGACACATGGATAAGAGAAAGAACAGGAATTATTGAACGTCGTTATTTGGTTGAAGGTGGCACTAGCGATTTAGCAGTTCCAGCTATTAAAAAATGTTTAGAAAGAAGAGGTATCTCGGCACTTGAAATAGACTGCATAATAGTTGCAACAGTAACTCCAGATATGGCTTTCCCCTCAACTGCCTGTTTGATTCAAAATAAAATTGGAGCAAAAAACGCTTGGGGTTTTGATGTTGAAGCTGCTTGTTCTGGTTTTTTGTTCGCATTAAGAACTGGCACTAGTTTTATTGAAAGTGGTCAATGTAAAAAAGTATTAGTTGTTGGTGCTGATAAAATGAGTGCAATAATTAATTTTAAAGATAGAAATACTTGTGTTTTATTTGGAGATGGTGCTGGATGTGTTTTACTTGAAGCAACTGAGGATGAAACTATAGGCATTATTGATTTTGAATTGCATATTGATGGTAGTGGAGGAGATTTCCTTTATATGCCAGCAGGAGGAAGCCGTATGCCTCCAAGCTTAGAGACTGTGGCTAGAGAGCTTCATTATGTTGTACAAGATGGTAAAGCTGTTTTTAAAGTTGCTGTAATTGGAATGGCTGATGTTGCTGAAAGTATTATGAAAAAAAATAACTTGACTGCACAAGACATTCGTTGGTTAGTACCACATCAAGCTAATTTGAGAATTATATCTGCTACTGCTGAAAGGATGGGTTTATCAATGGAAAATGTGATGGTTAATATCCATAAATTTGGGAATACTACTGCTGGAACATTACCTATTTGCTTAGGTGAATGGTGGGAAAATGGGCTACTTAAAAAGGGTGATGGAATTATTTTAGCTACATTTGGTGCGGGTTATACTTGGGGTAGTGGTTATTTAAAATGGGGATATTAAAATTGGATTGAATTATTTTTCAAATTTAATTTATTTGTATTCTCAATTGTTTCAATTTTTAAATCCTTCAATTTATTTTGATTTATAAATCAAATAATCTAGTTATATAATTAATAAATTATTTTATGAAATCATATATTTTTCCTGGACAAGGTTCGCAATATATTGGAATGGGGCTTGATCTGTATGAATCAAGTACAATGGTTCGTGATATAATGGATAGAGCTAATGAAGTATTAGGTTGGCAATTAACTGGTATTATGTTCGGTGGAACTCAAGAAGAATTAACTCAAACACGAAATACTCAGCCAGCAATTTTTTTACATAGCTATGTAAGATATATGTTGTTAAACAATCCAGAACCTAATATGGTTGCAGGGCATTCTTTGGGCGAATATTCTGCATTAGCTATTGCTGGTGCAATTAATTTTGATGATGCTTTAACTTTAGTTAAAATCAGAGCTGAGTCTATGCAAATTGCTGGAGAGTCTGAACCTGGCACTATGGCTGCAATTATTGGTTTGGATGATAATTTAGTTGGTGATATATGCTGTAAAGTTTGGGAGGAAATTGGTATAGTTCAATCTGCTAACTTTAACTCTCCAGGTCAAGTTGTTATTAGCGGAAGCCCTAATGCAGTTTTAGAGGCAATGAAAAGATGTAAAGAAAATGGAGCAAGAATGGTTAAACAACTTAATGTAAGCGGAGCTTTTCATTCCCCTTTAATGGCTAGTGCACGTGAGAAGCTTACCTTAGCCCTTTCAAATGTTCATATTAATAATGCTGAAATTCCAGTTTATACAAATGTATCAGCAAAACCTATTACAGATGCCCAAGAAATTCACGATTCATTAATACTCCAACTTACATCACCTGTTAGGTGGTCCGAAACAATTAATAATATGATTATTGATGGAGCTGATGAATTTATTGAAGTAGGACCTGGCAATGTACTTCAAGGCTTAGTCAAAAGAATTAATAGTATTGTAACTGTTTCAGGATTTGATAAATTTTAAAGAATTACTTATTGTATTTAAAATAGGTTTATATTAATTTTTCTGTTTAAAATACTTTTTTCTAAAATTAATATTAATAAATTAAGAACGTTACAAAGATTTGTATTGTTACTTGTTTAAAGTACAACTAGCTTAAATACTTTTTGATATCTGAAACCCAAGTAAATACAACGCTTATTAACAATCAAAATTTATAAATGAAGACAGAAAGCCATTCAATAAATGATGTATTAGCTAAAAATGCAACATCATTTTTTATTCCACCATTTCAAAGAGCTTATTCTTGGGGTAGACCAGAAATTGAAAGATATTTTAGTGATATATCAAGAATTATAGAATCAGATTTAGATTTTAAACAACACGATAAATTAGAACACTTTTTCGGCACAGTTGTTATAAAAGAAGAAAAAGCAGGGTTCGCAAACAAATCAGTTGTAGTTGATGGTCAACAAAGACTTACAACCACTCTTATTTTCTTAATTGCACTTCGAGATTGTGAAACAGATATTAAAAATCAAGAATATATTACCCAAAACTATTTAACAAACAACTCATCTTCATACCAAGACAAGATAAAACTTAAGCAAATAACAAAAGATTGGGATTCATATAAAGCATTAGTAAACAAAACAAAACCAAAAGCAGGTGTTATAAGCAATGCTTATGAATTACTTAAAAAACTTATCAGTGAAAAGAAAAAATTAAATCCTGAAGTTTCTTTTGAGAATTACATTATTGCTATTCAAAGAATAAATGTAGCAGTAATTTTTTTAGATGAAAGACCATTTAAAGGCGAAGACCCTCAAATAATATTTGAAACTCTAAATTCCTTGGGCAAACCATTGACACTATCTGACCTTGTAAGAAATTTTGTCTTACTTAATATGGAAAGTAATAAACAGTCAGATATTTATGAAAAAATTTGGCATCCAAATATTGAAGATATTCTTAATGAAAATTCATCCAAATTTTTTAGAGACTATTTGCAATATAAAACCAGTAGTTCTTTAAAAGTTGTTAGTGATAACAATACAAAAGAATTGTATCATCAATTTAAAGCTTTTGTTGAAGACAAATTTGAAAACCATAATGACTTCGTTATTGATATTGTTCGCTTTGTAAAATGTTATAAATGGATTATTACCGAAATAGTTAATGAGCCCATTTCTCATAATTCAACAAAGGATAAGGAAATTAAAGAATTACTTAGAAATATATTTCACGATATAAAGGCAGAAGCATTTAAACCACTCGTAATGGGGTTATTAGAATATCATCAATATACAGTTAACGATATTAGATTAACTGATGAATTTTTAATTTCAACTTTAACTACAATAAGAACCTATCTTATAAGGCGAAGAATTTTAGGACTTACACAAGGAGAAAATAAAAACATTGTGAATTTCAGCAAAAAAATTGAAGATTTGTCAAATGGAAATAATTTTATGATTGAACTTCTAACTAATCTATTTTATAGACTTAGATTACCTAATGACAATGAGATAAAAAATTCTTTGACCTTAATGAATTTTTATGAAGGTTCAAAACAATATTCAAAATTTGTTTTAGGTAAAATAGAAGAGCATAACACAAAAGTGTCTGTTGATTTCCGTAATCCCAAAATTACTATTGAGCATATAATGCCTCAAACTTTAGAAGATAGTTGGAAAGAAGAATTAGGTAAAAATTTTAAAGAAATTTCCAAGAACTATTTACATAACATTGGCAATTTAATACTTACAGAATTTAACAGTGAAATTGGTAACAAACCATTTATTGCAAAGAAAAGAAAATTAGAGACATCTTCTTTATATTTTAGATTGGACATTGTAAAAAGAGATATTTGGAATGAACAAAGTATTAAAGAACATCAAGCTAATATGATTACTTGGTTTCTTGAGACATTTCCATTGCCAGAACTTTATAAAGAAAAAGAAAATTGGAACACACTATCCAATGAAAATACTCTATTTTCACCATTAGATACTGATGCAGGCGAAATAGCAGAGGGAAATAAACCAATAGAACTTCAAATTTACAAAGAAGTAATTATTGTTAAAACTTGGCAGGATGTTTTTATTAAATTTATAAACCATTTGAAGAATAATTCCGAATTTGATTTTGATTTTATTCTAGAAAATCAAACTGAATTGTTCAGACGTGAAGATACAATAATAAAATGGAGTACCTTGAAGGAGTTAAGTGATACTAAAGTTGACTTATTAAATCGCTACAAAACATTTGACGGAAAAGCTTGGGAGAAAGTTAAAGAACTTGATGATGATATCCTTTTCATTCATATAAATATTTCTGCTTCAACTTGTATGACTAGAATTAGTACCGTGATGGATAAATTCAATATGCATAAAAATTCAATAGAAATAAAATTAAAGTAACTAATATAAAACAAAGAATTGGCTAGTAGCTTGTATGGTCTTAATGTTAAAGTTTAGATGTAATAAATTAAACATTTGACCTTACAGCAACATTTATAGATTTTTGAACTTTTATAGTACTAATTCCCCTTCTTCGAAATTCAACAGAACAAATCACACTATGTTTACTCATTAAATCAAATACTATATTTTTGTCTAAGTTAATTCTTTTTAAATCTTGCCATAAATACAAATTGTTTTTTATTAAATATGTTAAGTAATAATTTTTAGATTAGCAAACTTCAACATTAACATTTTTCTTCCCACTGATTCAAATCTAATTGTTGCTTTTGCTTTATCACCATTCCCTGTCAATGATTCAACTTTCCCTACACCAAATAATTTATGCCTTACTAAAGATCCTGTTCTAATTGGTTTTTCAACTTGAGAATAATCATCATTTTCAATTGTAGAATCTTCAAAAAACTTTTCTACTTTTGGTGGATTATTTTTTATGGGGTTTGTTGAATTATAATCATAATTAGTTGAATCATTTTTAGGAGAATTACTATTTTTTTGTGAGTAATTATTAATAAATTTATTAAACTTATCGTTGTAATAAGATGCTCCACTTGAATTGCTATTATAAGTTGATTTAACTGGTAAACTCTTTTTTGTGGAATTATTATTATATGATTCGTTCTCAGAATTATCTAATAAATTTGAATAGCTTCCTCCTGAATTGAATTTATTTCCTTTTTCAAATGGACTTTTCATTTCAATCAATTTATCATCTATTTCAGTAATGAACCGTGAAGGTGTTGGATATGATAAATTTCCAAAACGATATCTTCTTTCGCAGTTTGTAATATACAAATCATTCTTTGCCCTAGTTATTGCAACATAACATAATCTTCTTTCTTCTTCTAATTCCTCTTGAACCATTGCTGTTTCCCCAACTGGGAACAATCCTTCTTCCATACCTGCAATTATTATAGTATCAAATTCAAGACCTTTCGCTGAATGAATTGTCATCATAGTAACTTTTTCAGCTGCTGAATCATAAGAATCAATATCAGCAATCAGAGCAACTTCTTGCAGATATTCCGACAAAGTTGCATTAGAATTCTTTTCATAAAAATCGGCTAAGTGAGATAAAATACTCTGAACATTTTCCCATCTTGCAAGAGATTCAGGTGTCCCTTCGTCTTTATAGCTTTGCAACAAACCAGATTCGCTTAATATATTTCTGGCAGTATCAGTTGGAGGGAAAA
This sequence comes from Chlorobiota bacterium, assembly GCA_016700335.1. NCBI lineage: Bacteria > Pseudomonadati > Chlorobiota > Chlorobiota bacterium. The sequence continues at coordinate 2,374,926 of CP065014.1, forward strand.
TTGAACTTGTATATGACTCAATCATAAAAGCAAATTTCTTTATAGCATTAATAGTTCTGGAAGAAATATCTTTAATTCCATCACTAATTTTTGCTGCATCAAGAAGCGAGATTCCCTTTTCATCTGCAAACGATTTTAACCTTTTTATAGAAACATCCCCAATTCCTCTTGATGGTACATTTATTATTCTGTTAAACGATTCGTTATCACGTTCATTAACAATCAATTTCAAATATGACAAAGCGTCTTTAACTTCCTTTCTTCTGTAAAATGGTACTCCACCTACAAGAGTATATGGAATACTAGACTTCCTCAAACCTTCTTCTATTGAAAATGATTGAGCATTTGTTCTATATAAGATTGCTATATTATTAAACGAAATTCTTGCATTTTGTTTTTTTCTAATTATTCTTACAATCTCTTCTGCTTCATCTTTTTCATCTTTTAAAGTAATTACTTTTAATTTTTCCCCTTCTTCATTTTCAGTCCATAATTTTTTGCTAATCTGATTTTTATTATTTTTAATAACACTATCAGCAGCAGCTAATATTGTTGAAGTTGACCTATAATTTTGTTCAAGCCTAACAATTTTAACATCGGAATAATCTCTTTCAAAATCTAGAATGTTTTTTATGTCAGCACCACGAAATTTATAAATAGATTGTGCATCATCACCAACAACACAAATGTTTTTGGATTTAGCTGCAAGCATATTAACTACAGTATATTGAGCTCTATTTGTATCTTGATATTCATCAATAACAATATATTTAAATTTATGTTGGTACTTTTCTAATACTTCAGGGAACTTATCAAATAATTCGATTGTTCTAACTAATAAATCATCAAAATCCATAGCATTGTTTGCTTTGAGTTTTTTTTCATAGTCATCATAAACTAAAGCTATTTTTTCTTCCATAAAATCTTTTGCAAACCTTGAGTAATCATGAGGATTAATCATTGAGTTTTTTGCTGAAGAAATTCTAGAAGAAATTAATTTTGGCGAAAAATCTTGTGTTGAAATTGCATGAACAGTCATTAACTGCTTAATAACTGATTGTTGATCTTCAGTATCATAAATGGAGAAATTTGAAGTGAATCCAATTTTTTCTGCTTCAATTCTTAGAATTTTACCAAATACAGAATGAAAAGTACCCATCCATAAACTTTTTGAAGGATTTTCACCAACTAATTTGCAAATTCTTTCCTTCATTTCTGCAGCTGCTTTATTAGTAAAAGTAAGAGCTAAAATTGAATAAGCCGGTACTTTTTGATTTAACAAATATGCAATTCTATAAGTTAGAACTCGAGTTTTACCGGAACCAGCACCAGCAACAACAAGAACTGCACCATGTATTGTTTCAACTGCTTTACGTTGAAATTCATTAAGTCCTGCAAACAAGTCTGAATCTAGCTTCAAAGGGCTTGGGTTATCATATAGAGGGAGTGAATATTCATTATCTTTTCCATCTTGAGTAACTCGTTTTATAATTATTTTTTGCATTAAATTTAAATAAATAAAAAGGTCAAATCTTTTGTCAATTAAAGTATAAAATCATCAATCTGAAATCACATTTTGTTAAGTCTTTTTATTAATTAACGCCTTTTTGCGAATTATAAATCTGATTATAAAAAATGCGAGAATTATAACTACTATAATTGCTAAAGTAGGAATAAATATAGCCAAGAAAGAAATAGAAACTGCACCAACAGTTTCACCAGTTGAAACAACGTTATTACCTACTCCAGCAGTTGATACAGTAGATAATCCTCTTAGTGCTACTGAAGTTCCTTGAAAGAGTCCTGCAATTCCTCCGCCTGCAATGACTGCTAAAGTCCACCTCATATAAGGCGGCAAATCGAAAGCAACCGAAGCTGTAAGAATCATTCCAGCAATAACAGCCAAAGGTGATGCAACTAAATCTAGTGCGTGATCTAATATCGGAATATAATATGCACCAACTTCTAAAACTGCTGCAATTGAAAAACCAATTAAGCAAATATCTGTACTAATCCACGAGAAATCTTGACCTAAATGAATCCATCCAAATTTAGATCCAATGCTTGTAATAGTCATAGGCATAAAAACTCTATACCCACAAGCTGCACTTAAGCCAACACCAATTAATATGCTTAAAATAATATCCATTTAAAAATAAATTATTAATTCAAAAGTTTAATATTTTGAATATTCTTCAAGAAAAAGATAACAACTTTTAATACCTAAAAGATAAGTTGGTAAGTGCATATTTTCATTTGGAGAGTGAGCATTTTGATCTGGAAGACCAAATCCCATAAGTACAACTGGAGCATTAAGAACTCTTTCAAAATCTGCAACAATAGGAATTGAACCTCCGCTACGAATTAAATAGGGTTCAGTATTAAATGCTAATCTTAATGCATTTAATGCTGCTTTCATTGGTATTGAATCTGTAGGAGTTAATGCTGGTGGACCACCATGTAATTCTATTACCTCAACAGTAACTCCAATTGGAGTATTTGATTTAATAAACTCATTAAATTGAGAATATACCTTTTTATAATCTTGATTTGCAACTAGCCTCATTGATATTTTTGCTGAAGCTTTTGATGGTAAAACTGTTTTTGCTCCTTCACCTTGATATCCTCCCCATATACCGCATAGATCAAGTGTTGGTCTAGCCCAAAGCCTTTCTAAATCGGTGTACCCTTTTTCTCCATTAGTTGTTTTAATCTCTAATAAATTTTTAAAGTCCTCAACATTATAAGGTAATCTAGCTAGTTCTTTATGCTCTTCTTCCGAAACTTCAACAACATCATCATAAAAACCTGGAATTGAAATTCTTTCATTTTCGTCTTTCATATTTGCGACCATTTTACAAAGTGCATTTAATGGGTTAACAATTGCTCCACCAAACATACCACTATGTAAATCTCTATTAGGACCATAAACATGAAGTTCAAGATAAGCTAAACCACGAAGACCGTATGTCAATGAAGGCATATTATAATCATGCATGGTAGTATCAGAAATCATAACAGAGTTGCAGGATAATAACTCTTTATTTTTTTCTAAAAATGAAACTAAGCTTGGTGATCCAATCTCTTCTTCACCCTCAATAATGAATTTTACATTTACTGGTAATTTTCCTTCAGTTTTTATTAATGCTTCAACTGATTTAATGTGCATATGCACCTGACCTTTATCATCAATTGAACCTCTAGCAAAAATATGTTCTCCTCTAACTTCAGCTTCAAAAGCTGGTGAAGTCCACAGATTAAGTGGGTCTGGTGGTTGAACATCATAATGACCATATATTAAAACTGTCTGTTTCCCTTCAGCATGAAGCCAATCTGCATATACTACTGGATTTCCATCAGTTTCCATTATAGCAACATTTTCCATTCCTGCATTTTTTAACATTTCCGATGTAAAATCAGCAGCTAATCTGGTTTGAGAATTATAATTAGAGTCAGCTGAAATTGATGGAATTTTTAAATAATTTTTTAACTCTTCAATATAATTGTTGAAGTTTTCATCAATATAATTTGATGTTTTCATTTTAAATGATTTTTTTATAAATTATAAATTGGAACAGTAGTTGTTCATTTATTTTTTTTTTAAATATTTATTTTTACTAATTTTCTAACTTACTATTATTTTTTTTGAGCCCAAAGAATTCTAGGAATTTTTGATAAATCATCTAATACTGAAATAGTAGAAAATTCATTTGAATCATTAAAAATATTTTGCAATTCAATTGATTGACCAAAACCAATTTCTAGAAACAAGTTTCCACTATGCCTCAACAAATATTTTGAAACTTGTAAAAATCTTTTATAGAACATAAATCCATCAGCTCTATCAGTAAGTGCAATTTGAGGCTCAAAGTCTCTTACTTCAATTTGAAGAGTGGAAATATCATTTTTAGAAATGTAAGGTGGATTAGAAATTATCAAATCAAATGATCCTAAACTTTTCAAAGCATTATCATCAAAGAAATCTATACAAAAAAATGAAACATTATTAGCATTTAAGCTCTTACTATTTTCTTTGGCAACTTCAATTGCTTTACTTGAAACATCAATTGCAACAACCTCAGTTTCTGTGCGTTCTAACGAATAAGTAATTGCAATACAACCTGAACCAGTACCAACATCTAAACATCGAATTGGATTGCCACTTCTTCTAATTGCTTCTTCTACTAAAATCTCAGTCTCTGGTCTTGGAATTAGCACATTGGGGGTTACTTTGAATACCCTTCTATAAAAATGCTCTTCTTCAAGTATATATTGAATTGGTTCTCTATTAACTCTTCTATTTATATATCCTTTTAATTTCGATAATTCATCTAATAGTAATGGTCTTTCAAATTGTATGTAAAGTTCAAATCTTGTAACATTCAAAACATTAGAAAGCAATAACTCAATTGTTAATCTTGGTGAGTCAATACCCTTCTCTTTTAGATAGCCACTCCCCCATTTGATTATTTTTATTACAGTCCAAATTACATCTTTGTTCTTTTCCAATTTAATCTAAGTTAAAAGATTTAGAAGTTAAAAACAAATTAATATTAAGATATTTATAATAAATATTTTATATAAAATTATTTTTCATTTAAATATTCCTTACAAGTTTTGAACTCAGAAAATTCGGAAATATAGTTCAAAAATAAATCAAATTTGTTCAATAAATCATCTCCATTAACAAGATTAATATACCAAGGTAATTTATAATTACTGATATCTGAAAACTCCCAAGGATGAATATAAAAAACAAACAATCCGTTGTTAATAATACTTCTAAACAATAGTTTACTTAGAAATAAAGGTAAATTCTTAAATGTTAACCAAAACAAGGGGATTCTAAAAACTTGTGTAACTGAACTGGGTATAATATTTACACCATTTTTATTAAATGGTGTTATTGGGCTTTTCAAATTGTTATAACGTCCTGGTAACCAAGTAGGGTTTAAAGAAGCATCATAATTGTATCCAGAACTTACTAATAAATTGTAGTCAACTTTTCTCAATCTTGGCATCCTAAAACCATGAATTCTTTTTTTAATTATACCCTCTAAAACTTCTTTTGATTTTATATAATCATCTTCACTAAAATTAGAATGGCTAAAAGAATGAGATGCAATTTCATGATTTTGAGATAACTTTATTACTTGCTCAGGAAAATTTACAGCATAATTTGCTGTTGTAAAAATTGTAGAATTAACTTTGTATTTTTCCAACAACTTAGATAACTTTTCCATACCATTGAATGAAATTTCATATTGAGTTTGTTGATTAATACTTTTAGCATTGTACTCTAATGGAATATCAAATTCTTCTAAATCGCAAGTTATAAGAACTGGGATTTTTTTATTCATTAATCTTTGAATAACTTTTTAACATTTAATAATTCTGAAAACAATACTTTAAATTTGAAATTCTTAAAATGTAAACCTTTACGACAGTTTATAGGTATCTCTTTAATCATACATGAATTATTTTTTGCTTTAACTACAAATTCAGTATCAAATAAAAAACCATTAATTTTAGTTGATAGAAAGCTTTCAAGTCCTTTTTTATTAAACACCTTAAACCCAGCTTGAGTATCACTATTTGTTAGGTTTAATATATACTTATTAACTGACCTTTGAGAAAAAGAAATTAGTTTTCTAAAAAATGGTAATTGTTTGAAATAGTCATTTCCACGATTCCCCAAAATAAGATCATTATTTTCTAAAAGTGCAAATGCCTTAACAAATGGTTCAATACCAAAAGGAAAATCCCAATCAGAATATGCAAAATGTCCAGATGAATTTTTTACAATTTCAAATCCATATCTTAAAGCAAAACCTTTTCCTTTATTCCCAAAATAATGGTGAAGATTAATATTTAAATTTTCAAAAACATATAACTCATTTAAAGAGTGATCATCAGAAAATTTTTCACCATCATTAATGATATGAACATTTAAAGAACAATTGTTAAAACTATTTATTAATTCATGACAATCAGTAATAACAGTTTCCAACCATTTATCAGGTGGATTATGAATTGGAAGTACTAATGAATAATTTGTTTTTGGATTATTTTGCATTACCAAATTGAAAGTATTTTCTTAATGATAAATTAATTTCATTATAGTAAATCGATAACAGAACAGGCAACAAAGCAACAGGTTTTAAAACATAATTTTTTTGGATATTTTTCAAAATTTTTGGAGCAAGATCTGAAGGTAAAATTGCTATTATTATAAAAGCAAATATAAATATACAGATATTTATTCTGGACTTAGAAGTATTTACAAACCACAAATACAAAGCCAATAAACCAATAAAATAAGTAGCTGATTCACTTGCTCTATTGAATAATACAATCCATATCAACAAAAATATTAAACTTACAAATCTACTATCAAAATCCAACTCATTAGATCTAAACCACTGAGAAATAATAAACGTAATCAATAAAAAGGCTCCAAAGATTAAGATTGGTATTTCACAATTACTCCACCCTAAAACAACTTCACAAAAGCCTGCCAATGAAACATGTTCAATAATATTACTTCCAATAATTACATCAAACCAAGATTTATAAATTATAATTAGATTATCAAAACCAACAAACAAACCTGGTAATAATGAGATTACAAAAGTTAGAATTATAGCATTTAAAACTATTTTCCATTTGTTTGAATAATTTATAAAAAGCAGTCCAACAATTCCACCAACACCTTTAATACAAAAACCTAAAACCGAAAATAATGATGATTTAAAATTCTCATTTTTTTCAAAAGAAACAAAACTAAATATCATTAAAGCAGCAATTAATGAATTGCTTTGACAGTATCTAATGTTTGTACTTAAACCAAAAAATAATAGAAAATAAATTAAAGTAGTTTTTGCTTTAGTAAGTTCTATTTTTTTTATAGAAAAAAGAATTATCCAGGTATTAAACAACAACCAACAGAGCAAACCAAACTTAACAGGGAGTAAAGAAAACAGGGCAAACAATATTGAAAAAACTGGGTTGTATAGAAATACATCGGAATGCTCAGAAGGGTATTCAATATATAAATCTTTACTTTGAACTAAATGGAAATATGAACTTCTAAAAACTGAATAGTTATTATATTTTTCTGGATTTTTAGATAATTGGAACCATATAATAATAGTAATAATTAAGTGAATACATGTAATTACTTTAATAGTATTCTTATTATTTAAGATTTGAATTATTTCAGATTTCATAATAAAAAAAGGTTTAAGCAAACAACAATTATTTGAATGCTCAAACCCTAATTAATTGAAAATATATTATTTATTTACAACAATTTTACCTAATGGAATAACACCTTTTAAAGTATTAAATTTGAGAAAGTAAACTCCTGATAACAAATCTGATGTAAGTAAATGTGAGTTAAATATATTATTACTTTCAAGTTCTGATTCCATATTTAAAACTAAATTACCTTTTGAATCATAAAATTCTATATTCCCTTTTGATATAGATTTGTCTTTAAGAACCAAGCTAATTTTAGCTTCATTTGTTACTGGATTAGGTGAAACATAGAACTCTTGTAAAGTGCTGGCTGCTTCGATGTGAACTCCTAAAACTGGTGCAGCAATTCTCTGACAAAATGCTTTTCCATCTGATCCTCCAACTATACAATTTAATGATGAATCTGGACCACCAGAATAACTAACACTCCAAATTGGCTGATTGTAGTTAAAGCCCGATACAGCATTGGCAGAATCACCCTGAATTTTACCATCTGCTAAAAATATAAATCCTGCACCAACTGTTGGTCTTTCAATTTTAAAACGTTTGAATGCTGTATCTAACTTTAATTGAGCAACCATTTTATCGCTGTTAATATATGGGAGTTTCATATTAAGTTCAATAATCGAACTTTGAGGAATTGGAATTGGTAATGCGAAAGATTGAACTAGCAATCCAGCTAAAGCTACGATAACAGTGATATTATCATTTTTAATTTCAGAATGATAAACATAAACCCACATAGTTGCAGTTCCATTTTTATCATTAAAATCTAATTTAATTCCACTAAATTCTTGCCCACCAACAGTTCCTCCAGCTATTAAAACAACATCACCTGCTAATGAATCAACAGCAAATTTCTTAGATGCTGCAATACCATCTTTAAATGAAGTTCCAAATTGAGCCTCAGTTTTATAAACTCCTAATAAAAAGGATATAATTGATAAAGCAATAAAAAAAAATTTTCGGTTTGTTCTCATATTTATATTTATGCAAAAATAGATGTTAAAAAAAATATACTTTCAAAGATAATTGATAGGTTTGAAATATTTTATGTAAATAATTTTTCATAAATTCAAATCTTAAAAATTGAATTATTTTTTAAATTTAAATTGTAATTTATTGTTATTAGTATGATATTATGATTTTCTATAAAAATGAAACCATTAAAGATTGGAAGAACTTTTGAATTAAAAATTCTAATAGATAAAGGGATGACAGCAAAATTTTTTGATTGCGAAATACATCCTCTTTACTCAACTTTTGATATTGTTAAACACTCTGAATATGCTGGAAGAATGGCTATATTACAGTCTCTAGAGCCGAATGAAGACGCTATTGGTTCTTCAGTTTACATTGATCATATTAATACAGCAATTGTTGGTGATATTGTTAAGATAAAAGCAGAGGTTGTTGAAATTGATTTAAATATCATTAAATGTAATATAACAGTTACTTCAATTTCTGGTGAAACAATCGCTTTAGGATTTACTAAACAAAAAGTTGTTAACAAACAAAAATTATCTAAAAAGATAAAAGAATTATATAAATCAAAATTGTAATATCCCAAAAAATAAGTATATAAAGAATAAAAATTAATTTTATTTATACTCCAAATACCCAATAAAGCATAACTGCTAATGTTTCTCGTAGATAATAAAATAATTTATTCTTAGGTTTTAATGGTGAGATAGATTCTACAAATGAAGCGTTCAAACCGTTAAATATAGTTATTTGATATAGTCTGAACAAATGAAAATCATCTGATACGAAAATAATTCTTTTGTATCCCATTAACATTTTATTGTCTCTAATATAAAGTACTTGCTGAAGTGTTGAATGTGTTTCATTTTCATAAACTATTCTTTCAGGATCCGCACCCAACTTTATCAGTTCATTATATGCAACAACTGACTCCGCTTTTTCAAGTGGTGCATTACTTCCAGTTAAAACAATTAATCCAACTTTATCTTTCTTTAATAAATCATAGGCTTTTAAATATCTTTGTTTTAATACAGGGCTTGGAATGTTATTGCTCCAAACTGCTGCTCCTGGAACTACAGCTATATCATATCTTTCATTCTGATATTTGAATTTATAAAAATATACAAAGAGTAAAACTGAAATTGATATTATAAATAAAATTTTTAAATATTTTTTAAGGATCGAACTTAAAATATTAAAATAATTAATGTTTGAAGATTTATTTAAAACTTTAACAAATGAGTACTCAAATATTTTCAAAAACAAAAAAGATGCATAAACTTTTAGAATCTCATTGTTAGCGTACCAGTAGTTTTTATGATTAATTGAAATTACATCTGGTTGGAAATTACTTATTGCTAATAATGAAACTAATGATATTACAAATAGAATTATAACTAAAAATATTTTTTTTTGATTTTTCCAAAAACTAATTAAATTCATAATTAAAATTATACTCGAAACAAAAACAATAACATTTCCTATTTCAAATAAGTTGAAGTAATTTGGCTTTAAACTCTGAAACCCATACCTAAGAAATGTTGTCTGAAAATAGCATAAAACCTCTAGTATAATGCATAGGGAAATTAATAATAACAGAGTCCATTTTCTATTATTTTTATTTTGATTTAAATTTTCATTAATGTTGGGTTGTTCAATTACAATTTTTCCACGCATATATTATTAAATAGTTTTTCCTACTAATTTATATTTACAAAGGTAAGTTAAATTCAATTTGTAAGTTGTTTAAGTTAATACTTTTACAATAGTTTAAAAACTACATCGTTATATCAGATAATTATGTCCGATTATATGAACTTCAAGTATATTTTATCTAAAATAATTTCAATCAAACATTTATTATGAAAATTACTGTTGATAGCAAAATTGGTGATGTGGTAGCTTTGGATTATAGAACTGCAACAATTTTTGAAAATTACAAAATAGATTTTTGTTGTGGAGGATATAAAACAATTGGGCATTCTTGCCGGAATAATTCTGAGGCTGAAAATTTGGTTGAAGAGTTAACAGCTCAAATTAATTTAGAATCAAATTCATCAATTGATTTTAATTCTTGGCAAACTGATTTACTAATTGATTACATTGTTAAAAAACATCATCGGTATGTACTAAAAAGTGTACCGATTATTAAAGGATATTTGACTAAAATTTGTTCTGTCCATGGTATAAAACATCCAGAGTTATTTGAAATAAGAGATATCTTTTTTGATTCTGTTGAAGAATTATCTGTTCATATGAAAAAAGAAGAAGATGAATTATTTCCATATTTACTTTCATTGATTGATAATACTTCAAGTTTTAAAAGCAATTTTTCTAATAATGAAATTGATGGAAATATATTAGTTAAAGATTTGATTAAAGACCATGAAAATGAAGGAGAAAAGTATAGAAGAATATCAGAATTAACAAACAACTTTACAACTCCAGACGATGGATGTACTACTTACAATATAGCATTATTATCATTGAAAGAATTCCAAAGTGATTTGCATTTACATGTACATTTAGAGAATAATATTTTATTCCCAAGAGCAGTAATGTTAGAAACAATAAAAACTGAGGGAATTATTAATTAGGTTTATATAGTTTCATTATCAAATTTGAATTGAATAATATTATTTATATTCAAATTTATAATTATAAATTCTTTATTAATTGAAACCTAATATATCAAATTAATTATGTTCTCAAAAGCTTGTGAATATGCAATTAGGGCTACAATATTTATTGCTTTGCAAACAAAAAACAAAATCATAGTAAGCCTTAAAGATATATCAAAAGAGATAGATTCACCTATTGCTTTTACAGGTAAAATTTTACAATCACTTGCAAACAAGAATATTTTAAAATCAATTAAAGGGGCTGGTGGTGGATATGAAATTAATGTAAGTTATAAAAATAATTCTATTAATTTGTATGATATTGTTGTTGCAATTGATGGAGAAAATCTATTTAAAAGTTGCGGTATTGGTTTAAAGGAATGTAATTCAATCAAACCTTGCCCAATTCATAATGAGTACAAAATTATTAGAGAAGGTTTAGTTAAGTTACTAGTAGAAACAACTATAAATAAATTAGTTATTGATTCAAAAAAGTTAGATTCATTTTTAAAGAATTAATTTTATAATTATTTAATTTAAAGCGACTTGCAATTTCTATTTTTAAAGAATTTACAAGTCGCTTTAGTTTTTTAATTTAAACCGAAATTGAATTCAGATACTTAATTCATTATTCAATAATTTATCCAACTTAGTTAGTGATTACTTTTGAAGAATCATCGGTTTAGTTTTTGAGTAAACACCTGAAGTTAATTTGTAATAATACAAACCACTTGGTAATGAACTACCATCAAAAGTAAATTTATAATTACCAGATTCAAGATTTTCATTTATTAATGTCAATAATTTTTCACCTATTGAATTAAATATTTCAAGTTTAGTCAAACCATCTAAACCTAAAGAAAAAAGAATTTCAGTTGAAGGATTGAATGGATTGGGATGATTTTGATTTAATGTATAATTACTATTAGTTAAATCAATTAACCTGTATTTTCCACCACAAACTGTATCAATAAGAACTAAGCTTTTAGTTGTTGAAAAAGAAACACATTTATTCAGATTTTGCTCAATTGTATAGGAAATTTGATTATTTAATTTTTCACTTAGGAATAGATTGTACTTTAAATTTACCAATGTTCCTTTTCCATGTAATACTTGACCTTGTGGAGCATTCAACTCAAGTTTCATTTTTCCAGTTATTATAGATAAAATTTTGATATCCCAACCTTGTAAGATAGTTCCTTTTAGCAGCTGATATTTATTAGAATCATTATAGTTTGATAATAAAATTGAGTTCGGTTCATAATTAACTTCAATAATTAAGGACTTAACATCGGCACTTACAATATCATCTGTTAAAGTTATTGGGATAATTATTGAATCTGAAGGTACTCCATTAAAATATTTATCAATTTTTGTTTCGGCTGTTATATTCTTAGATTTACCTGTAATATTAGAAGAAGCAGTTACAACTACAACATTACCAGAAGAATCAAAGCAATCAACAAACATGATAGTTGATTCAGTTTGAGCTTTGTTTGGAATAAACTTTATTGGGATCTTAAGTTTCTGACCTATTGATAATCTTGTCTCTTGAATTAATCCTACAACAAAAACATCACTAGTCAGAACAATAGAATTTTTCTTAATGGTTAATGGCACTTCACCAGTATTAGTTAAAACAACTGATCCTGTATCTGTATTACAAGTAAGAATCTCTTTGAATGATAAACCAGTTAAAGTTGCATCTGATTTTTTTTGTGGAATTTGATCATCTGGAATCCTTGCTAAGATTGTGGCACAAGAATCATCACAATATGAATGAAGATTAGATGATACACAAATTATTGCACTTTTTATTCCACCAGTATTTGATTTAAACCTAATTGGAACTTGATAAATATCGCCAACATTTAAATCAATAGGATCCTTAGGAGTTGGTTTTTTATATAATGGTTCTAGTGAAATTTCTGGATCACCTTTAAGTTCAATTCCAGTTATCCTTAAAGGATGTGAAGGAAGTGCAGTTATAGTAATATAATCATTATAATAAAGTCCTTTATAACTTAACAATCCAAAATCAAAATCATTGATTGCAATATGAGCAGTAATACCTTTACCCTGAATTAGAGTTTCAACAGTATCACCTGCAGTTGTTGTTAACCTTGCTCTGCAAGAATAGAACTTCTCATCTTTTGGATAAAATAAAATCTCCTGAAATCTTTTATTATCAGCTGAAGTATCTTCACCTCTTATAATATCACCAATTTCAATTGCAGGACGTGGTTTTTTTGCAAATCTAAAAATACTATCTTTTGCATCTTGGCCTAAAAGCTCAAATGAAGAAACTGTAAATGGACCATTACTTGTATTCCAAATAAAAATATTCTGTGCTGAAGGGGTTTTGTTTTTTGCACAATTGCTAAGTGGATATGTAGTTAATTGACCACCGAAATCTGTTCCTGTTATGGCTGGTGCAGATTTAATAACTTTTGAATAAAAAATAGGTGTATCTCTCTGACAAGTAATTGCATTACTATAGCATTTAGCTTTTACCCTATTAAATCTAAGTGTATCTGAAACAAAAGAAATACCTACTTTTTTACATTCGCCTCTTACTAAAGTAATGTTTTGTAAAGATAGCAAATCGATTGGATCAATGAAAAATTCACCTCCATTAGGAAACTCAAATGTTGATTTACCAGGAGGAGTAATATTCCTAAAATGCAAAATACCTTCTCCCAAATTACAAATATCAATATACCTTTTAACTAACTTTCCAGGTGGAATAGTTCCAAAGTCAAGGTCATCAATGTAAATACAAGGAAATTTTAGTTTACTTAAATTCAAAGGAACATAAAAAGTATCGCAATCAGTAACAACTACTAAATTATCTTTATAATTCTTGTAAAAATCTGTTGGATAAATAGTAACTTGAACTTTCATACTCTCACCAGGTTTTAGAGTATCAGGGAAGTTTGAAGGTATTATAGTATCTAGTTCAAAATCTGGAACAGCATTTCTAAATCCAAGTTGTTTAACAACAATTGTTTTATATGAATTATTCTTTATTGTAACAAATGGTTTAGCAGTTTTAGTAGAATCAAAATCAATTTTGTTAGGAATCATATCAAGTTTAAATCCTTGATGTGAATATTTAACTTTCCATTTATACCCAGTTCTATCGGTTATTACAATATCTGCAACAGCATCTACTCTTATATTTTTAGGTCTAACTGTAAACCTAATAAAGTTTGCACCAATTACTCTGAAATATTTATCAGGTACTAATACACTATAAGCAACATTAGTATCATTTTCAATATTAATAGATCGAAATCCTGAAGGTTTTGGATTAACTATTTTTGCTTCAACTATCATAAAGCTACATTCATCTCTAAAAGTTTTAATTTCAACAGAATCATGTGGAGCTAAATAGAGTCTACTCGGAGCAACTGGATAACCATACGCAGTTGCTGTTGATTCATTATAATTGTAGTTACCATTTACTGGATCGGCTTGTCTAGATTCAGATCCATCAGAAAATCCATAACAATATGCAGCAAATTTTGCACCATTTGAACCCTGAATAAATCCTGGGCTACCAGCAAATTTTGCATCAAGTAATATAGTACCCCAAACATATCTAGTACCTGGTACAGCTTTAATAAGATTTAGTTTTGCAGGTCTGCCAGGTACTGAACTAAATTTTACTTCAATTTGATCTTTCCAAATTGAATCAGTTATAATATTTATATACTGAGCTTTATAAAAAGGAGCAAAACTAATCCACTGTTCTCTTGGAGTTATCTCGCACATGAAAGTTGCTCGAGAAAGAAATGTAACATCTATAAATGCTTCTGAAGTTTTTGGACCTGTATAAACCGGTAATGGAGTAACAAATGCTTGTGAAGGTTTATCTGTTTTTAGAAGAACTCCTTCTTCTATAGTTTTTATAAAAGGCCAACTTCCATCTCGACCAAATTCTTGAGGAAAAAAAGGAGAAGCAGGGGTTGCTTTTGAGTTTACTACAAATGTAGGACCACTAATAATCTCAGATTTTAGAATTTTTGTTGTATCATTTGATGTTCCATAAATTCTAACTAATTCTCCTAACCTCAAAAGTCCATTACTAGGGTAATCAGATATTGGCTGCTTAGGAAGTTTGTTATCATAAACTGGTGCAAATACAAACTCTGTTCCTTGTGCATTAATTGGTGTTAAAGACTCAATAAGTAAATTCTTAAAAGTATTTTTTAACATACCATGTATATCAGAATCTTTAAAACCTGCACTAGATCTTGTATTTCCTGAAATAACACCAATTGGTTTGTTAGAAATAATTCTAGTCCCAGCAATATCATTTTTCATCCTATAATCATCTCTTACAGTATCGGCATTACTTTGAATTAAGTAAGCATCATTCATTTCTAATTTAGCTTTAGTAACTTTTTCATAAGGGAAATAAGAAGAATCTTTTTTTGACCAATAATAATATGTCGGGATATACTGAAAATCAGTACCACTATCAAGTGCTGTAACAACCGCCTCAGCAGGTGCAGGAACTGGTCTGCTATAAACAAAATCAACATTTAAATCATCATCATTCTTATAATTATACTTTGTATTCACTTCAACAACTCCCTTTAAAGCATCATCAGGTGCAGATGCTAAATAATATTCATTCCCCCAACTTTCAGCTGGAACGGGAGTCCATACTTCGGCACCGTTTGTTCCTGTAATTTCACAATAAACAACAATTGGATATGTTGACTCTATTCTAATACTTCTGTTTGCTAATACTTCCCCTGCTGTATCTGCAAATGCAGGAGTATCATCAGATCCGTTAAACAATGCTGTAAATATTGTAAATGACTTACCAGTTAAGGCAAGATTAATTACTGAATCGTTAGGTTTTTTAATAATTATAGTTTGATCAACTGCCGAATAAATATGAACTAATGGAGTACCAAGTGATGCTGATGGTTGAAGTGGTGGCATATATTTGCCCAATGAATCATCAAGAATATCTTGTTGATCTTTAGGAATAAATGTATGAGATCTAATTTGTGGAAACGATATGATGTATATTTTACCTGTAGAACCTTCTTCTAATGATTGGGAAAATAATGAAGAATTTGAGATTAAAAAGAAAAGAAAAGAGATAAGAACTAACTTTGTAAAGTAAGTATAATTAATAAGAATCATATTTTAAAATTATAGAATAAAATTGACGATTTTGTGAAGTAGAAAAGAAAATAAAGATTGAAATGTATATTATTGTTCTTGACACTAAAATATGTTAATTAGTTACATTTGAAACGAAAATTTATATCAGAATAAACTTACTTCATAATTAAATCATTTACATTGCATAATACTAAATCTTATTTCGAATAATTTCAGCTTCGGCTTGTCTATTCTGTAAAGTTAAAATTCTCTCTAAATAAAAAACTAACTCATCATCATCTGGCATTAGAATTATTGATTTGTAAAACAGTTCTTCTGCAATAGAAAGGTATTCTTCTTCTAACAATTTTTTGCCTATCATTAAGGTTGCATCTCTAATTGCATTTTCCCAATCTTCGCGTAATGATTCATAAAAATCTGAATATAATCCAGGAAAAGGAACATGATCTTTTACAATTTCAAACAATTTAATAAGTTGTTCTCCAGAGTTTATTAGATTGTTCTGCTTAAACAACTTGAGTGCATTTTTAAGTAATAATTGTGCATCTATCAAATCAATATTTACCTCTGTATTTTTAAAATTAATTGGCTCAGAATCAACTTGTTCAAAATATTTTTCGTTCACAATCTCTCTTAATCTGAACCTAACTTTTCTCATCAAACTCTTAGCAATACTAGGGTTAATTTCTTCTGTAACTAAAGTATTAAAGTCATCAAGTGAGAGTTTTTTTGATAACATTTGATTTGCAACTATTGCTCCAATTGCATTCTTTATCCTTTCTCCTCTAACTTTTTCATATTGATTTAACGGTAAAGCAATTGAGAATTCACCTAGAACAGATACTCTTAACTTTGACTCATTGTTTTGAATTTGATTTCGTAATGTTAAATTTGATTTGTAAATTTTTTGTAACTCCGAACCAATTAAATTCACCTCTAGAGAATTAATATATCCCTCGAATTCTTTAATAAAAACTCTAAGGATCTCAAATAATTCTCTATCTAAAAACCAAATTGAAATTGAAGTTAATGTGTCCTTTATTTTACTTTTTATTGTTTCAGATGTATCCTTTAAATAAAGCAAATACCTAATAACTGATATTTTGAATGATACTGTTCTTAAAGTTAAGTTATCTACAATTAGAAATTTTATTATTACGGATTCATTTTCTCCAAATGTTTTATTGTTTTTTATTGGCTCTAAAATGTCACACAATTGATTATTAGAATTTTCTGAAACAATTTTATTTATTTCGAAATAATTCTCTATGATTTGATAATATAATATTCTCATTTCAATAGGTAATATCTTGATATTCACATCAAAATTCAAATCAATTTTTTCTAATAGATTCACTAATTTTTTTTTATCTAATCTAAAATTAACTCCATAAATTAACAGAATAAATAAATTCTGTTTTTCATTTGGATATGTATTTATAAAGTCAAGACATAATGATTCAACATTTTCAATATTTTCATTTAGTAAAATGTTTGAAAAAATTCTATAAATCTTACAGTTAATAATAGAAGTGTTATGTGAAATTTTATTTGATTCAATTTCAGCTCTTTGCAATAACTCAACACCTTTTTTTATTTCTCCAATCCTAATCAAAAATCTAACCATTGATACAATTGTTTCAACTGGTAAATATTTTATTTGTTCTAGTCTTTTGAGTAACTCTTTCTTTTTATTAATTTCTGAAATTGAATTAACTTCAACTAATAGTAAAGATCCTCCAACAGTTTTAAGTAATCCCTCACGGAGCTCTAACTCCAATTCATAATCATTACTTAAAAGGTTAAACTGGTTTTCAATTACTTTGATAATTTCAATATTATTTTTAATAGAAAACAAATCTAAAGCAATAGCTAAGAAACCGTCAAGACAACTTATGTAGTTATCTGAATATCTCAAATCAGGGAATTTGGTTATAATATCCAATACATTTTTAAATTCTGACAACAACGAATAATTTTCTGGGGTACTATTATTTTTCGACGAAATTAGATTTTTAGAATATACATAAAGCAGTAAAGCATTTAACCTAACATCACCTTCCTCAATCGTTTCAAAATTCTTTGTTGAATCAACTAATTCAGTAATTTGTTTTAAATATTCATCCTCTGCAATGGATTCTCTAATAGAAAATAAATATCCACATTTTAGGGCTGCTTCCATTCTATTATAAACAGTTACATCAATTTTAACTTTTAAATATTTAAGAATTTTTTTTGCACAATTAAATACTTTTTGAGAATATTTATTTTCACTTGTTTGTGCTACTGTTGCATGAATATCTAAGATATTTTCAAATGTTAATATTAAATCATTAATGTCTAGTTCATTAAAATTTATTTTTAAGAAATTTTCAAAATAAATGAAAGAATAAATAGGTAAATTATTACAGATTATTGAAGTATATTTTTTAGAATTAAAAGTACTCAAATGTTGCATACTTTCATACACTATACTGTTTGAGAATGCATAAGTTGGAAATATACTATTCGTGCTCCCAGAAATTGCCCTAACTGAATAATGTGATTCAACTATAATTCCATTATCAACTAATGTGTTAATAATTTTACTATCATCACCTATTAATATGTTGGCTGCTTCAATAGAAAATAACTCGCCAAGAGATGCTAATGTTTTTAAGTATGATAACTCAGAGTTGTTTAATGTTAATAATATCCCATCACATACAGATTTGGCACATTTCATAATTATAGAATTACATTTTTCATAATCATCTTCAAAAAACCATCCATTTGCTTGAAGTGATATAACATTTTCTTTAATTAGAGCTCTTAACGAAGACCTGAGAACTAATGCATTTCCTTTTGTATGATAATATAATGATTCTATAATTGAATCAATAGGATTTGTATCAAAAATGAGTTTCCATAATTCAATTATCTCTAACATACTTAGCCCATGAATTTTAATTTCATCCTCCAAATATATTTCAATAATACTCCTGATTATACCTCCAATTGGTCTGGATATCAATACAATAGAAAATGATTCATCGCTTAATGCATCCATAATTTGAACAAGTTCCGACTGAGAATTTTTGTTCATCAAATTAACATCTTCAATTACTAAAGTTGTAATTTTAATTCTTGACAATTTTCTTATAATTTGAATAATTTCAGATAAGTTATTTGAGGGTGATGATCTAATTAAATGTAAAGTTGATTCAGAATTAATGGTATTTGAAATTAGAGTTAATAAAGATGATTCCGACTCAGGGTAAAATTTTAGATGTAGAGCAATTATTTTATTTTTACTCAATTCTTCTAAGAGAATCCTTACAAATGAAGATTTACCAACACCAGCCTCACCAGTTATTAAGCATAATCTTAAATGATTTGCAATAGATGTTTTCTCAATAAATTCTTTTGCTTGTTTGATTAGATCTAGCCTACCAATCAGGGGTAAATTCCCATAACTGATAAATGATTTTAGTTGCGAATCTGATAACATTTTTTACTTTTTTTAGGTTATAAAGTAAGTATTCTTAGTTCTAAAATTTAAAGATATAGTAAAGTTTGTATTTTCAAATAAGATGTTCAAGGAGAATTTCATTTATATGAGTAAATATATATTTTGGAACGAGTTGCAATTTAAAATGGAACACTTAAACATTAACTTGTTATTAGTTATAAAAAATAAAATTAATATGGAAACGAACTCTAACACTGTTTTAAATCTAAAAAGTACAATTAAAGTATGTATTCATTGTGGTGTAACTCAATTAGAGGGTCAGGATAAATGTTCAAATTGTGGTGAAATTTTAAACATAGAATGTAATTGTTGCAATAAAATTATTAGGCAAAATATATTTAACTATTGTCCAAATTGTGGAGTAAAAATAGTTATATTAATCAAATAATGTTTTAGTGAAATATTATCATATAAAAATATTTTGAATTCTAAACAACTCCAGGTGTAAATAAAATTGCTTGATTAATAAGAAATTAAATTACATCTGGTTTTTATTTAATCATCAGTTGAAATATATTTCAAACATAATTGTATAGTTGCCTCTATGCCATCTTTATGTGTTCTTTCCATTCCGTGAGAGGCAGCAACACCTGGACCAATAAGGGCTACACGAAATTCATTTCCGGCAAGCAATGCAGCAGATCCATCTGAACTGTAATAAGGATAAACATCTACTTTATAAGCAATATTGTTTTTCTTACAAATTTCAACTAACTTTTTCCTAAAATTATAGTCATAAGGTCCAGAATTATCTTTAGCACAAATTGAACAACTAAACTCATCTCCTTCAAGTCCATCTCCTAAAGTACCCATATCAATAACCAATAATTCTTTTATTGTTGAGGAATATCCGCAAGTACCACCATGACCAACTTCTTCATAATTTGAAAAAAATATTTCAACTGGTAAATTTAAATTTTGTTCTTTAATTCTTCTAGCTAATTCCAATAAAACAAAACAACCTGCTTTATTATCCATGAATCTTGATTTGATAAATCCACTTGGAGTTTCATGATACTTAGTTTCAAAAGCTATTATATCTCCATTATTTATACCCAATTTTTTTACATCATCTTTATTTTTCACTACCTCATCTATTCTAATATGCATATTTGCAGTTGTTCTTTCAGTATTCCCTGCACCTCTATTTGCATGTGTTGAAGGGTTGTTTAACAACATTGTTCCTGTATAAATTTTTCCTTCTAATGTATAAATTCTTACATATTCACTTTCAAAACTTGGTAATAGAGGTGAACCAAGTAAAGAGAAAGATAAAGTTCCATTTGGGTTTATACCCGAAACAATAGCACCTAAAGTATCGGTATGAGCAGCGATTGCAATTTCTGGGTTGTTTCCAAAAGAACATTTTACAGCTCCTTTATTTGTGTATTGTGGTTCCCAACCATATTCTTTTAGAATATTAAAAATATATCTGCATGAATTTTGGGTGTACCCTGTAGGGGAATCAATAGCTACTAAATTTTCTAATGTTTTACAATTTAACATTCAATATATTTAAACTTGAGTTTAATGATTTTCTACTTTTTTATTATTAAAATATTACAAGAAATAAATTTAATCAATATACCTTTTAGTAATTTCAGAATATGAATCAATCCTCCTGTCTCTCAAAAATGGCCAGTTCCTTCTAACATTTTCTAATCTATTTAAATCTATATCAGCAATTAAAATTTCTTCTTTATTACTAGATCCTTCTGCCAAAATTACACCTTGTGGATCACAAATAAATGAGTTTCCCCAAAATTCTATGCCTGCTCCATCTGTATTATATTTTTCATGACCAACTCTATTAACTGATGCTACAAAAACCCCATTTGCAATTGCATGACCTCTTTGCACTGTTTTCCATGCATCTAATTGATTCATTCCATGAATGTCTTTTTCATGCGGATGCCAACCAATTGCTGTTGGATAAAATATCACATTTGCTCCAGCAAGAGCTGTAAGCCTTGCTCCTTCTGGGTACCATTGATCCCAACAAACAAGTGTTCCAAGTTTACCACATGAAGTATCAAATGCCTTATATCCTAAATCGCCTTGAGTAAAATAATATTTTTCATAGTATGATGGGTCATCTGGAATATGCATTTTGCGATATAAGCCAATAGTTTTACCATTCCTTTCAAAAACTACTGATGTATTATGATATAAACCTGGTGCTCTTTTCTCAAACAAAGATGCAAAAAGTACAACCCCATTTTCAAGTGCTGCCTCAGATAACTTTCGAGTAGTTTCGCTCGGAATTGGCTCAGCTAAATTAAAAGATTCTACATCTTCACTCTGGCAGAAATATTGTGATTTAAAAAGCTCAGGTAAACAAACTACATCAGCTCCTAAGTTTGCGGCACTTTTAATATTGAAAATTGCTTTCTCTAAATTATCTTGAGTATCTAAAGTGCAGCTCATTTGTATTAAGGCAACTTTGAAAAATTTTACATCCATTTATTTAATATTTTTTAGAGTTAACAAATTGAAAATAAATATATCATAATTTATTTTTATTTAGTTTTAGAAACAATTGTTAAAAAATTTTCTCACCTTTTTTTAACCACAAACCCCATATATGGTCATAAGCATGAATTTTTTTTGTACTTTTGTTATTCAAATCATAAATTGGTGAATTATTATTTACCCATTCAAAAATTCCACCATATAGATTAGAAACGTTTGTGTAATTGTTGCTTAATAACTTCTCAGATATTTTCTCACTTCTATAACCAACTGAACAATATACAACAATTTTAGAACTCTTGTCTATTCCTTTTAATCTTTCTAAATTAAAATCAGAATATCCAACCCATATTGAATTTTTAAGATGACTCACATCATATTCTTTTTTCTCTCTAGAATCTAACAATATAACATCATTACTTTTTTCTAATTGACTAACTGTAACTTCTCTAACAGTATGTGATAGTAATGATTTTAACATAATATTATAAAAAGGATTTTGCACTTTTTGTGAAAATGATATGCTAAAGGTATTTATAAAAATGATTAAGATTAAAATAAATCTTTTCATTATAATTTGATGTTAATTAAGTTCGTATTTCTAATATTCAAAATTAGATAAAAGTTTCAACTGTTTTTTATTTAATTAGTAATTTTTTAATTTTCATAATTATTTTAATTTTACTTATAATAGTTGAAATTGAATAATATTTAAATCAAAAAAACCTTGTACTTCAAATAAATATATTCTTATGAAAGATCAAAATAAAGAAGAGAGAATAAAAGTTATAATATCAAATAGAAAAGCAAGATTTGAATATGAAATATTAGACAAATATGAAGCAGGGATGGTTCTTGTTGGTACTGAAGTTAAATCAGTCAGAAACGGTAAAATATCTCTTCAAGAAAGTTATGCTACAATAAATAAAAAAGGAGAAGTTGTACTTGAAGGCTGCACTATTCAGCATTACACTCATGGTAATATTAATAATCATGAGCCAACAAGACCACGAGTGTTATTATTACACAAAAAAGAAATTTTCAAGATAAGACAAAAAATTCTTGAAAAGGGACTTACTTTTATCCCTTTAAGAGTTTACTTCAAAGGTAATAAATTAAAAATTGAACTCGGAATAGCTAGAGGAAAAAAACTTTTTGATAAAAGAGAAACTATAAAGTATAGAGATATTTCAAGGGTGAATAGAGAAGAATAATTTCAAATATTTGTAACAATTTAATATTATTTTTTTACTATTTCTATGTACTCTTTATCTTTAATTTTGCACAAAATATTAAACTGAAAATTTCAAAAATATTTGATTACCTATTAAATTAATTTAAATTATATTTATTAAATGATAAACAAAATCCTTGAACTTTTAGGTTCGGAAGCTGATGCTTTATTAAATCATAATTGTACAACTATTCCAAAAGAAAATCTTCATTTGCCATCAAAAGATTTTGTTGATAAAGTATTTGTTAATTCTGATAGAAATTTGAGGACTCTTAATAACCTTTCTAGAATATATAATTCAGGGAGATTGCAAGGTACTGGTTATATGTCAATATTGCCTGTTGATCAAGGTATAGAGCATGCTGCTGGTGCATCATTTGCTCCAAATCCTATCTATTTTGACCCGGAAAATATTGTTAAATTAGCTATTGAAGGTGGATGTAATGCAGTTGCTTCAACTTTTGGGGTGCTTGGAATTGTAGCAAGGAAATTTGCTCACAAAATTCCATTTATTGTAAAAATTAATCATAACGAGTTATTAACTTATCCAAATAAACATGATCAAATAATGTTTGGTACAATAGATCAAGCTTATGATATGGGAGCTGCAGCTGTTGGTGCAACAATTTATTTTGGATCAGATGAATCTACCAGACAGATCACAGAGGCAGCAAATGCATTTGCTTATGCTCATGAACTTGGAATGGGTACAATTCTTTGGTGCTACTTAAGGAATCCAGCATTCAATGTTAAGGGGGATAAAGATTACCATCTTTCAGCTGATTTAACTGGTCAGGCTAATCATTTAGGAGCTACAATTCAAGCTGATATTGTTAAGCAAAAATTACCTGAAAACAATGGAGGTTACAATGCAATTAAATTTGGTAAAACGAGTAAAATTGTATATGATTCTTTAACAACTGATAATCCTATAGATCTATGTAGGTATCAAGTTGCAAATGGATATATGGGAAGAATTGGATTGATTAATTCAGGGGGAGCTTCAAGTGGGGCTACAGATATGGCTGAAGCTTTAAAAACTGCTATAATAAATAAAAGAGCTGGTGGAGCTGGTTTGATTTCTGGTAGAAAAGCTTTCCAACGACCAATTAATGAAGGGATTGAATTGTTAAATTTGATACAGGATGTTTATAATTGTAATGATGTTACAGTTGCTTAGTTAAGCTTTTTTTATTTTGATATATTTTAGCCAAGGAATTTGTTCCTTGGCTTTTTTTTTGATTAAATTTTTAACTTAAAAATTTGTGCACGATTAAGTATCTAAAAATGACTTCAACAAATTCTTAAAATCATTATCTTTGATAGATTCTTTTTTTTATTCGATATAGGTTTTCTATCTTGTAGTTACTTTCAATTTTAATTAATTCTTTAAATGTTGAAATTTACTTTAGTACTTTTTTTGATATCATATTTTTCTCTCAATTCTCAAAATATTTTTTCTCCTGTTAGTTCTGGAAAAGCTCATGCAACTGTTGCAACTAGCAAAGGGTTAGATGCTATATTTTCAAATCCTGCTAGCCTGGATGATAAATCTGATTCAAGTGTTTTCGAGTTGTCAGTCTATAATTTTGGAGGTAAAATTGGTAAAACTTATCTTAATTCTAGTGAGTTAAATAAAATATTCGGTTTTAGTGGAAGTGAAACAGTAGACAGATCTGAGTTAGCACAACTTTTAGAAGATGAAAAATTGTTTTTAAACATAGGAATTAACTTGATTACTGCGAAACTTTCACTTGGGAATAACGGTACATTAGGTATTAATTTTGGCACTAGATTATATTGTAGGTTAAGATTCGATAATCAACTTGTGAAATTAATTGAAACTAGTAATATTGGAATTCAAGATTATTTGATAACTAATAAAGGAGTTGGTGGAGCTTGGACTCGTGAAATTGGAATAACTTATTCTAAACAATTTTTAAATTACAATGAATTTTTCTCAGAATTATCTTTTGGTATTACTCCAAAACTAATATTTGGTATTGCCTCATTAGAACTAGATGAAAACAGTATTATTTCTACTAATCAAATTAATGTCCGCGGAAGTTCTGGTTACAGAATTCGTGGGGGATTTAAATTTTCAGCCTCTCATCCAGATAACTTCAACCTATCTGAAGAGTTAAGTAACTTCACAACTAATTTCTTCTCTCCTTCATCAGGATTTGGTATTGGGGTTAACTTAGGTTTCCAAACAGTTTTTATTAAAACAGCTAATAGTAAATATAAATTCGGTGTAGAATTACAAGATCTTGGAAAAATAAATTGGAGTAATCAAGTATTTAAACGTTCTTTAGTAAATTTAGATGATACAATAACAACTGGTGCAATATCAAACGATAAGTTTAAAGAATATTCAGGGGAACTCAAAACTGGTGGAGAATTTTCAACTGAACTCCCAACATCCATTCGTTTGGGTTTTGGTGCTGAATTTATTAAGTTAAATATTTCATTTATAACACTTGATTTTGAGAGTGAATTCCCCTTAACTAAAATTGGAGGAGTTTATTCAAATCCAAGATTCGCTATTGGTAGTGATATAAAAATTATGGATTACTTATCTTTAAGAAATGGCTTTTCTTTTGGAGGTAATGATGAATTTGGTATTGGGTTTGGAATAGGTCTAAATCCAATATCAAATTTAAAATTTGATATTGGATCTAGTTCATTAAACAAATTTTTTACTTTGAAACAAATCGATTTTTCAGCAAGATTGAGCTATGTAATTTTATAATAAAAAAGTAGTAAATCCAATCTTTAATTTCGTTTTGTGGTTTTGTTAAATTTAATCCTTTAAGTCTAAAGAAGATTTTATAACTTCTAATTTTTCTTTTTCAATATTTTTAAGAGTAACTTTTAAGTTCATTAGATGAAATATTATTAAAGACAAACCTCCTGCAATCAACATTAAACATACTCCAAATGTATCCATATTTTCAACTTCAAATGTTTGATTTATCCACCATGTTACCATGCCTGCAATACCCATAAACAGTGCAACAATACCCCATTTCAAATTAGTTAAAGTTTTATTATCATTTGATGTAAATGGTAATGAGAGTTTATCTAATTCACCAGGTACTAATCCTTGTGTTATTAACGACATCCTTTCTTTATGTCTATCGTTATAAAATTTCCATGAAATTATTGTCCAAAAAAATGTAAGAGGAACTAAAATTGTAAAATCCATTTTGATTGTTTATGATTACAGTTTGAATTAATATTATTTATCGTTTTTATATTTGACCAACCTTTAATTATTTTTGTTGCATAAAATATTATTTTTTAGATAAATTTTTTCTTTTTTTAAATTTTAATAATTAATTGATTTTTCATGCAACAAAATTGTGATAGAATATAGTCTAATTATTTATTATTGAAATTGCAAAAACTTTGAAAAATACATTAGATAAAGAAATAGTAGATAGGATTTTGCAAAATGATAAATCTGCTTTTATTGATTTGATAAATCGATATAAGAATAAAGGATTTTCATTGTCTATGAAAATACTTAAAAACAAAGAAGATGCAGAAGAAGCTTTACAAGATTCATTTATTAGGGTTTTTAATGCTTTAAATAATTTCAACTGGAATTCTTCTTTTTCTACTTGGTTCTATAGAATTGTTTTTAATGTATGTTATTCAAGAACCCAGGCAGGAAGTGAAAAATTTTACAAACTAGGATCTTCAATTAGTGACATGGAGGAAGGTGGTGTTGATAGCATAGGATCTAATAAGATGACTCCAGATACAATTTTAATCAATAGTGAAATAGAAAAAATTGTAAATGAAGAAATTGAAAAACTACCTCCACATTATTCAATTGTTCTAGATTTATTTCTACTTCAAGAGCAAAGTTATGAGGAGATTGTATCAATAACTGGAATTAATATGGGTACAGTTAAAGCACAAATTAGCCGAGCAAGGATTATATTAAGGAATAATGTTGCTAATCGACTTGAATTAAATAGTTTAGCAAATATCTATTAGTTATTTTTTTATTAATATCTTAGTAATTAGTTTTTAATTTTTAAACTAAAATGGATCATTTAACACAAGAACAAATCCAACTTTGGATTGATTTGGAATCACCTAACTCCAAGGAGGTGGCAATGCATATTCATATTTGTAAAAAATGTGCAAAAGAAGTAGAATTCAATGTTCTGATAGAAAAATTTGCTTCATCAACAAATGAAAATAATATTACAACATTAAATTTTACAAACCAATTAGTTAGTAAAGTTTATCCTTTGAATTTAAACTATCTTAAAGAACAAACTTTTTTAGAAAAGTATAGTTTATTAATATTGACTTCTCTTTCAGTTCTTATTGGTTCATTAGTTTACATTAACAAACCTGTATTTGCTTCAAAATATTTACCTAATTTAAATCTTAAATCATTTTTTGAATTATCAATTTCAAAACTAATTAATTTATTTGGAGTAAACATAAGTTCAATCTTACACCTAACTTATGATCCTTTCTTTAAGTTATTAATTGTTTCAACATTAATTATTTCATTCCTTTTCTTTATAGATAAAATTATTAAAAATGTAGTTTCAAAAAATCATTAATTGATTTTATAAAAAAGTCGAGTTTGTAGAATTACAAACTCGACTTATAAATTTGAAAATCTGATTTCTAGTTAATTTTTGCTCCATTATTCATTTCGATTGTACCAGCATCTTTCTTTTCTTTTCCTTTACAGCATCCTTTTTCTTTTTTATCTCCACAACTTTTATTTTTATTTCCACATGATTTCATCATCGTATCTAACTTTAATTTTTGTTCTTCAGTTAACAAATTTTTAATATCAGATTCTAATTTTTCATGAGCTAATTTAATTTCATTAGCTTTAGCCTCAATTTGAAGTTTTACCTCTGAAAGTCCAGTAGCTTCTCCTTCAGATTTTATTAGCTTTGCTTTATTCTTTAACTCTTTAATTTCATTTCTTGTAGTTTCAGTAGAAGTTTTAAATCCTTCCTTTAAAACTTTCATTTTGTCCTTTTGTTCTTGAGTTAAATTAAGTTTTTGCATACATTGATCTGGTCCACAAGCTTTTTTATCTCCACCACAGTTTCCTGATGCAAATAATGAACTTAAGGATACAATTGAAATCATCAATAAAGTGCTTAAATATCCGATTGTTTTTTTCATTTTTTAAGTATGATATAGTTAGTTTATATGTTTTTTTATCGACGAAATAACAGACTCAAAATTATACATATATAACATTAAATAAAATAAATATTATTTAATAAATCTGTACATATAATAAATTTTTATTTAATTATTTTATCTTTATGTTCGCTTTCTTTGCAACTTTTTAATAATTGTTGTAGTTCAGTATTTTGATAACTAGTTAAAATCCCTTTAATGTCTGACTTTAACTCCTTTCTTTTAGGTTTTAATACTTCAATTCTGTCTTTTAATAGAGGTTTAATTTCATCAATTTTTATTTGATTATTTGCTGTTTTTGCATTTTTCAACTCCATTTTTAATACCTTAACCTCATTAATTGAACTTTTATTTTCATTTTTAAATTTTTCAAAAAGAATTTTTATTTTACTCTTTTGTTCATTACTTAAATTTAATTGTTTCAGTGCTTCTCTAAAACAATTAGCTCTTTTTAGATCTTTGCTAATAGTTAATTTTACTGATGTTAAACTGAATACTAATATCAATACAAGTATTCCTATTCTGTTTAATAATCTTTTCATTTTAATTTTATTTTTAATTATAATTTGAATAAATAATTTATTATTTAAAAGTTAGTTACATCAAAATTAAAATGGTTCCAAAATATTTATTTTTATCAAATTATTTAAGCACTTAATATTTAATAATTATTTTTTTTCATAAAAGTATTTGTTTCATTCAATTTACTTATAGAACCTATATCAAACCAATAACTTTCATCACATAACACTCCTTTAATTATCTCACCATTTTTAGCTAAGTTCAAATATATATCTCTAATAGAAAACGATCCATTTTGGATTATTTTATTAAAAATTTCTGGAGATATTATATGAATACCAGTAAATCCTAATCTGTAAAATTCATCTCCTATTATGTTTTTGTCCATAATTTCTTCACAATTTAAATTTCCATATCCACATAAATTATATTCTGAATTGAAAATAAAATATCTATCAGATTTTCTATTTTGAACTGCTAAAGTTACTAATGAATTATTTGTTTGGTAATTTTCATATAACTTGTTTAGATTGATATTTGAAACTATATCAACGTTATGAAGTAATATTGGATACTCTTTTGAGAAGTACTTTTCAGCATATTTCAAACCTCCTCCTGTATCTAGTAATATATCAACTTCAATTGAAATTTTAATATCCAAATCGAAGTAATTTTTATTTTTAAGAAAATCAATTATCAAATCTTCATAATGGTGAACATTTACTATTATTTTTTGTACACCAAAAGATTTCAATCTTTTAATAACTCTTTCTAAAACAGTTATTTTATTAACTTCAACAAGTGCTTTTGGTAAATAATCTGTTATTGGTTTAAGTCTGGTTCCTAATCCAGCAGAAAATATCATTGCTTCAATCATAAATTCAAAAATAACGTAGTTATTATTTTCTTAAGTATATTATTATTTATTTTAGTGTAATATTATCGATAACTCCTTATAAAGAATATGTCAAAAGAAAATCATTCTATATTAAATCGTGATAATTTTAGTACAGAATCTAATCCTTTTTTAACCGAAGAGTATAAAAATGAATGTTTAGATAGATTACTTAATTCATGCAAAGCACATTTCAAAATTTTTGATTCAGATTTAATTAAAAGAGCATTTTATTTATGTTATGATGCTCACAAAAAAATGATACGAGCTTCTGGAGAACCTTACTGGACTCATCCTTGGAATGTTGCAATGATTGTTGCTCAAGAAATTACTATTGATGATGTTTCTGTTGCAGCAGCATTATTACATGATGTTGTAGAAGAT
This sequence comes from Chlorobiota bacterium, assembly GCA_016700335.1. NCBI lineage: Bacteria > Pseudomonadati > Chlorobiota > Chlorobiota bacterium. The sequence goes on from CP065014.1 coordinate 2,405,153, forward strand.
ACTAATTTTACAATTGAAGATATAAAAGAGGAATTTGGTTTTGAAATTGCAGAAATTGTTGATGGTGTTACAAAAATTGGAGGTGTATTTCATAGTTATGAAGTTTCACAAGCAGCTAGTTACAGAAAGTTACTCTTATCTATGGTAAATGATGTAAGAGTTATATTGGTAAAGTTTGCTGATAGACTTCATAATATTAGAACATTATCATTTTTACCTATTAATAAACAAATCAGAATTGCAAAGGAAACCTTAGAAATTTATGCTCCATTTGCAAATAGATTTGGTTTAGCAAAACTAAAATGGGAACTTGAAGATTTATCATTTAAGTATATAAACCCTGATGCTTATAATCAAATAAAAAATGGATTAAAAATAAAGCGAGAAGAACGTGAAAACTATATAAATTCTTCACTAGATTTACTTAAATCTAGATTAGATAAAGAAGGTTTTACATACCAAATTGCAGGTAGACCAAAACATATTTATTCAATATATAATAAAATGAGAATCCAAGGAAAAGATATTGATGAAATACATGATTTATTTGCATTAAGAATTATTTTAGATACTATAAGTCCTAATGATTGTTTTACTGTATATGGAATTATTTCTGAGGTTTTCACTCCTGTCCCTGAAAAGTTTAAAAACTATATATCAGTACCTAAGAAAAATGGGTATCAATCTATCCATACAACTGTTATTGGTCCTAACGGTAAGCAAGTGGAAATTCAAATTAGAACTAAAAAGATGCATGAAATTGCAGAACGAGGAGTTGCTGCTCATTTTCTTTACAAAGAATCAACTGATGCAGTTCGTAATCCATTGATAAGTATTGATAAACAGATGGAGGATTGGGTTTCTTGGATGAGAGATGTATTTGATAAAGCAGGCTCAACAAACGCTTCACAAGAAGTTATTGAAAGTTTTAAAATGAATTTATTTCAAGATGAAATTTATGTTTTTACACCAAAAGGAGAATTAAGAATATTACCAAAAGGATCAACTCCAATTGATTTCGCTTTTGAGATACATTCTGCTGTTGGGCTTCATTGTATAGGAGCAAAAGTTTCAGGTAGAATTGTTCCTTTGAATTCAGAATTAAAATCTGGAGATCAAATTGAAATATTAACTTCAAAAAATCAAACCCCTAGTTTAGATTGGGAAAAATTTGCATTTACTCATAAAGCTCAAAATTCTATTCGCAAATTTTTCAATGAATCTAAAAGATTAAAAATAAAAATTGGTAAAGATGCTTGGCAAAAGATATGTAAAAAAGAAAAATTTCATATAAATGATGATGACTTAGAAAACATTTGTTTAGCTTTAAAATATAGTAATACAAATGAAATGTTTTTTGAGATTGCAAACGAAATAATTACATCTGAAAAAGCTTTAACTTTAATTAAGGAAAAACTAAAACCTTATGTTATACTAAATCAGTCAGAAGATCAATCTTCTGAAATTATTCATTATGATAAGTTTATTAAAGAAGCTAGATTTTCAAATGGAATTATTGTGAATGGCGATGTTAAAGGGTTGAATTATTCTTACGCAAGATGCTGTAACCCAATTCCTGGTGATTTAGTAATGGGTGTCATTTCTTCTGGAAAAGGAGTAATAGTTCATCGTTCAAATTGTAATAACATTATTTCTTTACTTCAAAAACCAAAAATTAGAAATCAAATAGTTGACGTAAATTGGGATACTAATAACAGCATTGAATTTTTATCTGGAATTAGAGTATCAGGTCTAGATCGAGCTGGTATTTTAAATGATGTTACACATGCAATTTTAACATGTGATAATACTAACATTAGAAGTGTAAACATATATTCTAAAGATTCCATTTTTGAAGGTTATGTTACTCTAATTGTAAAAGATTTACCTCATTTGTTAAAACTAATGGAGCGATTAAGAAAGATAAGAAATGTTAAATTAGTTGAGAGATTTGAACAATTGACTTAAGTACTAAACAGTAAAAAGGCGATTATTTTAAAAATAATCGCCTTTTTTAAATCAAAATTTATTTATGTCTTAATCACATCCTTGAACTGACTCTGCCTCAATACGGCGATTCTGTTTGCGGATATTTTCTAAATCATCTTTTTGAGATTGAGACATTTTAGCTTCTGCTTTTGGATTAGGTGTAGGTTCTTGAACCGCTGGTTTTGAACTTCCCATACCGATTGCAGAAACTATTCTACTTGAAGGAATTCCTTTAGAAATCATATAATCACGAACTCTTTTTGCACGACCATCAGATAAAGTTTTATTTTTAGCTGGATTACCTTCTTTAGAAGCATGACCCGTTAAATTTACTTTTACTTGTTCGCAAGCATTTAAAAATTTGTATAATTTATCTAAATCTCTTGATGTTCCTTCATATCCAAAATCAATTTCAGTACTATTTTTTTGGAAACGAATGTCAGCTAAACTAAGTTTTTCTCCTTTTCTAACTGGTTTACATCCTTTTGCTGATGCAGACCCTGGTTCTAATGGACATTTATCTACATCATCTTGAACTCCATCACCATCTGTATCTTTTTTAGTTGGATCTGTTTTGAAACTTCCATTTGGATGATTTCCATTTACTTCATCTCCATCTTTTAAATTATCTCCATCAGTATCTTTATTTGTTGGATCTGTGTTATAAGTTTTAACTTCATCTCCATCTTTCAATCCGTCTCCATCAGTATCAGGATTTTTAGGATCAGTTTTGTATCTTGTAACTTCATCTCCATCTTGAAGACCATCACCATCTGTATCAACATTTAAAGGATTTGTACGATATTGATTAACTTCATCTCCATCTTTTAATCCATCTCCATCTGTATCAGGTTTTAATGGATCAGTTTTGATATTGTTAACTTCATCTCCATCTTTTAATCCATCTCCATCTGTATCAGGATTTTTAGGGTCAGTTTTAGTTGAATTAACCTCTTGACCATCCTTTAAACCATCACCATCTGTATCAGGATTACGTGGATTAGTTTTGTAGATTTTAATTTCTTGCTCATTTGTTAAGCCATCTTTATCCCAATCATTATCTTCTGGTTCTCCTTCACCAAGAGCAAATTTTAATGCTGCTCCAACTCTAATTGAATTATTAGAAAAGTTGAATGCAGATGAATTTGGTAAATCATATGAGTTACCACCTGAAAATTTTGTTAAAGGATAGATATAACTTGCTTCTGGAGCAAACACTAAAGATGTTCCTAATGGAATATCATAACTTAAACCAACTTGAAGAGCCGCAAATAATGATTGAGGATCTGGTATTTCTCGATCATCAAATTTATTTCTAGTTTTACTTCCGTCTGAGAATGTAAAACCCTCTGTTAACATATCTTCTTGTTGACTAAATTTCTTCGTCATAATAAAAGAAAATACAGGACCAAGATTAATATCAAGACCTGCTCCTTGAATTGGACGTAAAGAAAGTAATGGCTCAATACCTATAACACCAATGTTTGAACTGAATTTGTGTCTGGTATTAAGTTGTACTAGGTTATTATTTAAAACTTGTTGACCAATACGTTCATCAACTGATGTTTCAGCTCCTAATTGAGCATATCCTAATCTGAATTGAATTGCAATTGCTTCAGACATTGGAGCTTCATACAAACCACCAAGTGCAATACCATTTCCTTTAGCTTCAGTGAAACCAGGTGAACAGTTAGGACAATCAGGTGTTAATTGTTTGAAATTTAACGTATGATTGTTCATATTTAAGTTACCATAAACACCTAACATAGCGCGTCTTTTGGTCCCTTCTTCTTCCATTTCGGTCTGGGAAAAAGCTTTATGAATGCTTACTTGAGTAAGTAAAGCAATCATTAATAAGCTCCCTGCGATTTTTGTGAAACGTTTAACCATTTTTTGTTTCAATTTAAATAAATTGACGTTGATTATTATATTAATTATTATTATTCGTTGTTATTCATTGAGGATTCGATGCAAATCGAACCCTCTTTGAAGTTTCGATTATTTTACTATGATGACCAACTGACGATCTATAACGCCATCACATTCTAATGTAAGCATATAAATTCCACTTGCAAAATACTTACTTGAAACATCTAACATAGTCTCTTTTTCAATTAACCCAGCTACAGCATTTCCATTTTTAGCAGCTTCAAATTGAGTTAAAACTAAGTTACCATTCATGTCATAAAGTTTCAATTTAGCATCTTTACTATCATCTAATAAATACTTTACTAACATTGTTGATGAAACTGGATTTGGAGAAATTTTTGTTACTCCACCCTTAAATGGATCTGTACCTCTTAAACCACCAAGTTTACAGAATCCTTTAACTTTAAATGAACCATCAAACAATCCAGTTGTAATTACTTTTCCACCCTTAGATGGAACATTCCATTTAATACTTTCCTTCACAAATCTTACTGGTGTTACAGAATCATTTCCTAATAACACATTCATAGGAATTGATTTCAAAGTTCCACTTGCAAGAACAGGAGAAACTGTTAATGGTAACTGAGCCCAAGTTAGACCTAAAGCATCTTTCTTGTATGAAACCTGTGAAAGTAACGCTGGATCTTGAGGTGCAAGCATTGTTGCGTTATATTCAATTGTAAAACTAAGCGAAGATACTTCACTTTCTATTATTTTGGTTGGTACTCCATTGTAAGAAATTGTTACGAAGTTAGGATTTGTTTGTTTAACATCTCCTGTCGAATTATTAATTTCTAATGCAGCGTATGCTACTCTTTCGTCTCCAGTTCCTTGTAATACTATTCTTGCAGAAGCAGGACATGTAGCATCTGCACTTATTACTATAGAATCTTTAGATGTTCCTGGAGTTCCAACATATTTAACTTTAAGTACTATTTCTTCACCTGGTAATAATGTCTTAGGTAATGCAGGTATTCCAGATACAATTGTAAATGGTGTTGTTGATGCTGGTCCTCTAAAGTTATTAATTATAGCATTTGTATTTCCACCATTACGGAAACTAACACTAACTTCTTTAAACGATACTGAATCAACTAATACTGCTCCAAAATCAACTTGACTTGCAGAAGATGTTAAAATTGTTTTGTTAACAACTAACTTAGCTGTAGCACTTGCAATTTCATTTCCACAATCACCTTTAACATTACAACTATAATCTCCTGACTCATTTGAAGTCAAATTACTCAAACTATAAGTATTTGAATTTGCTCCTGAAATCACTTGACCATTTTTTAACCATTGGTATTTTATGTTTGCTCCAGTTGCTGTAACACTAAATGATGCAGATCCACCTTCACAAATAATTTGACTTGTTGGTTGTGTTGAAATTGCAGCTACTGAACCAACTATTACTGTTGCAGTTGTAGTTGTTTGTGTTTGACCACAATCATCAGTAACATCACATGAGTATGTTCCAGCTTCACCAGAACCACTTATATTCGTTGAGTAAGATGATTTAGTTTCACCTGGTAATGCTGTTCCATTCTTTTTCCATTGGTATTTCAAATTCTTACCTCCAGATACTGTTACTGAGAATGAAATACTACCTCCTGGACAAACATTCTGAGTTCCTGTTGGTTGAGATGTAATTGTAAATGGTTTAGAAATAGAAAGTTTAGCTGTTAAAGGACCAGATCCAGTAATTGCACAAGCTCCTGTAACTTCTACTGTGTAGAAACCAGCATCTGCTTCTGAAACTGAAGTTATACTTAAATCAGCTTTATTTTCACCAGGTATATTTACACCATTTTTCTTCCATTGATATGTAATACCAGAGCCAGTTGCTTTAACTGAGAACTTAGCTGGATTACCAACACATAATTCTAAGTCTTTTGGACCTTCAGTTATTGCACCACCATCTTTAACAGTTATAACACATTCTTTACTTGCCACATCTGGTTTACAACCACCTTTAATTGTTACTTTAATTTTAGCATTATTATCTGCTTTAGTAACATTAAATTTATAAGATGATGTAGTTTGACCTACTATCACAGTTCCATTTTTTGTCCATTCATATGCTAATCCACCTCCAGTAGCAGTTACATCTAATTGAGCTGCGGTATTATCACATGCATCTAATGTAGCTGGTAAATCTAAAGTTATTATTGGAGATTTATTTACAGTTAATACAGCTGACACAGTTGTTGAAGGTGGACATTGTCCCATTACTTCAACTGAATATGTTCCTGCATCTGTATCTACAACATTACTTAGATTTAACATGTTAGTATTAGCACCTGTTATTGCAACGCCATTTTTCTTCCATTGGAAATTCAAACCTCCACCTTTAGCTTCAACACTAAATGATGCATTATCTCCAGCACATGCAATAGCATCAATAGGAGATGTAGTTACTACTGGAGCAGTATTAACAACTAAATAAGCATCAACAGAAACTACTGATGCAAAAGCACAAGGTGTTCTTACTTCACAGCTATAATCACCTGCATCAGATGCAGCAACTGAATTAATTGTATAAATTGTATCGTTTGCACCTGGAATAATTTGGTTATTCCTTCTCCATTGATAACTATATGTTCCATTATTAAACCATTCTCTTGTACCAAACACTCCAATAGAGAAAGATACATTGCTTCCTGCACACATTGTTCTATTTAGTGGCTGACGTGTAATTCTTGGTAATGGTAGAACTTTTAATAGAAGTTCTTGAGCAAAATTAACTTTAGTTGAACAAGGTCCATTTGAAAAATAATTTGCACGATACTTTGTTGTATCATCTAATCTTAAATTATTAATTCTCATTTTAAACACTGTTGTTGGAGGCACTGGTAATGGATTTACAGTTTGATTAGAACTTAAATCATAATGATTACCTAATAAATTACTATGAACAACAGTATCTCTATTAGTTGATGAACTTAGGAAATAATTAGAAGATCCAATTGTTGTCCAAGTAATTCCATCTCTTTCTAGTTTTTGCCAAATAACACCTGGGTTATCACCGTTTAATGTAACAGATAAGTCACCATTTTCTGTTTCGCAAGGTGAAGAATTCACAGCATTTACGCCACCATTAACTGCCAATGAAACTGGTTGTTTCATTTTAACGTTAACATAAATTCTTGTTGGAGGAACTGGAGTACAAGCACTAAGTACTGGAGCACAAGCCGAACCAACTGGTCTAATTAAATCTAAATAATATAAACCACCATCAGCTAAAGTTGTTACTCCTAAAGGTCCAGTACCAGGAATTGGTAAAGCAGCTGGTAATGTATGGAATCCTGTTGTTGGAATTGTATATGCAAAATTATTTACTCCATTCATTGTTCCTGAGTTTACCAAAGCATTTAATGGACCTCTCCATTCATAATTTAATATATTTAATGCATTATTTCCACCAGCACCCAAAGCTCTAATGTTTGTTGATATAGCATTGCCTAAAGCATCAGTTGTATTATAGTTACCACTGAAAGTATTACCAGTTGTACCTATACAAACTTCAGTATTGATAACAGGATATGTAACTCCACCAACTAAAACTGTGTTTTGTGGAAGTCTATCAGCATACATAGGTCTTTGAACCAAAGTAAATCCTGATGGATTTCCATTAGCCCCATTATATCCAATACGACCATCATTTCCTTGAATTATATTAAAATTGGCAAATGTTCCTCCTGTTGGTAAAGGAGATCCAGGTGACACAATATTTTGTGTATTATCACTAGTATCAGCCACTGTAGTTTGAGGATATGGACGAATATCTGTTTGAGTTACTTTCCATCTATAGCCACTTAAATAATCTACTCCGTTTGAACCAGTTGGTAAAATATTTGATGGCAATTGAGGAACAGTAAACCCGTAATAATAACTTTCAACACCATTTATTGTACCTGCAACAGCAATACCTTGATCATTTAATGAACCTGCACCAACTGCAGCTATACCTGGACGCATTTGATCTTGATTCCATTCCCAATTACTATTAATTAAAGGATTTGTAATATCATAAGGTATTAAACCAGCAGGTAATCCAGGACCTGGCTCTGGGGGACGAGTAATATAAAGATCATTAAATAATGGATTATCACTTACAGCATAAGTTGTAAAAGCACCAGCACATCCAACACTTCCTGGAGCTACAAATGTTCTTGGGTTTCCAGTTGGAAGATTTTGATCTGAGCTCCAAACTGGACTCAATGCTGAGTTTAATAATTCAATTTTAACGCTTTTAACACAACCAGATGTTGCAAAACTTACAGTATGAGCTTGTCCAATACATACATTTGTATTACCAACATCTGCTACTGCTATTTCTGATGGTTGCATTTTTAATACATATGCATCATCAAAGTTAGGTGTAGAAGTAGGTGGATAGTTTGAACTAGAAGGGAAACCATAAGAATCACCAAATGCATCAAATACTGGATAAGGAGCATTAGTATATACCGGAATTGTGTAGACGCCTCCAACTCCTGTATTTGCAACCCTACCACCAACAATATATACATTTCTAGCATCATCTAAGTCCATACCACCGCCATTTTGTGCGGTAAATTCTCCCATTTGATTTGCACCATTTGAGTTTAATCCTAAATTCCAAATAGTGTTTCTAACTCTTGGGAACTGGCCAGGAGGAATAGCTGAAGCTGTTGTTGCTCCAAATCCTGCGTTAGCTACTAATGCGTTTGAAGAAGCCATTAATCTTGAATAACATAACGTATCTAGTCTTGGAGAAAATTTACATACGAACATATTGTAAGCAGTATATAAATTTATTCTGACAGGTATTCTTGATTGAGGGAAACTTGAACTAGAAGTATTACCAACTACATAAACATATCCAGCGTCATCAACATCAATTGCAACACCCCATTCAGTATTTTGGTTTCCACCAATATATGTTGAATACGGGAATTGATTACCATTTGTTTGAGATGGGTCTACATAAGTAACAAAAGCTTCACCATTTCCTTGACATCTAGTATCTGCCGCTCTATTAGAAATAGGGAATGAATTACGATAGTTTATACCATTATAAGCTGGGTTAAACTGTGTTGAACCTGCTCCATAAAAAGCTAAACCAGTAGAAGGATCAATTACACCTGCATTATTACTGTAAGTAACACCTGTAATATATACACCTCCTTGTGGAGCTAATGCTAAATCCCAAGCTTCATCATTATCTACTGCTGTGAAATTTGGTGTACTTATCATTGTTCCATACTCCATTTGGCCTCCGCCTGTATTTGCAGTATTTAACTGTAATAAAAAAGCATCTTCTTGATTAGCTGCATAAGCACCAGCAGGTGAACCACTCCAAGAAGTTGGAAATTGATCAGCAATTGTTGTACCTAATGTTGTTCTTAAAAAAGGAGCAATTGTTGTTCCTGTAATAAACACAGATTGATTAGGTCCAACTTTAATTGCAGAAACATTATCTACATAATCAACATATTGACCACTTACGGTTGGTATATCTCCTGCTCCACCGAAATAAGAACCATACAACAATTGAGAACTTCCATTAACAGCTGGGTTTAGCCTAGCTACGAATCCATCAGTTACATTGTAAAAACCATTTATATTTCCACCTTGAACTTGCGAAGGTAATGTTGGTGCAGTATATCTTGGTGCTGGTTGGAATGCAACCATTGCAGATCCGAATGTTGGGAAATAATTTGTTGCTGTACCTAAAGCTGGAGGTGCAGTTTGAACTGCTGGTAAAGTAGGTAAAACACCACCAGAAAATGGAGGTAAATTCACACCCCATTTAAAGATTGTTTGACCACAAATATAGATTTGTCCTCCATCAACATCAATATCAAAAGCTCCATCTTGAGTATAACTTCCACCTAAATAAGTAGAATATATGATATTCGTACCTAAAGAATTTAATCCTGTTACGAATGCATCACAATACCCTGGTGTAGCATTAAAGTTCTGATAAGAAGCGTTTAAATTTTGTGACCCCATATTGTATGGGTTTAAATTCCTATTAGGAGATGGTTGAATTGCACCTAATGATGTAGGCAATGTATTTGTTCCAATTCCACCAATCAATCTTGAATCAGTTGAAACATAACCACAAATATAAGCATTACCATTTTCAACATCAATATCCATTGAACGATCATCACCAGAACTAGCAATAATTGTCATATATATCATTGCTCCATTCGGATCCATTTTGGTAACAAAAGCGTCATTATAGAATGATGTTATTGAAGGAACACCTGAACCAGCTGGATCATTTCCTGTTGGAAATGTTGTACTTGTACCGTTTGTTCCAGCACCTAATTTTTGAGGATTTGGTGCTCCAGAACCAGCAATTAACATTTGGTTAGAAGAAGTAAAACCAGTAATGTAAGCATATCCAGCTGCATCTACAGATACCCCAGTTGCTACATCATGGCTTGTTGCAACAGGACCAACTGGATTGCCAATATATGTACAATATACTAATGGATCAATAACAAGCGGACGAGAAGCATCATAGCTTCCGATATTAAATCCTACAGTTCCATTCTGACGAACAGAAAAAGAGCATTTAACTTCGCGGTTGTTACCGTTCATATCTTTTTGATATGCATAAATACCAGCTTGACGAATTTCACCAAACTGTGTAAGTATGCGAAGATCACCATTGTCATCTACTTTTAAACCACTTTGCCCTGTAATTTTCATTGCAATCATATCAGGGCTCGCACCTGGAGCAACAATGAAATCATAACGTGGTTGGTTGTTTTCCGTATATAATACGGCATCAATTCCTTTATAAAGTTTTTCAACTTTAACAGAATTAAACTTTGAGACAAAACTTGCCCATTTTGTACGATCATTACCCATAAGGTAATTATAGTACCCTGGTTGTTTGTCTTCACCTAGAAGTTTTGTAGAGGCAGAAGCACCTACAAAATTAACTTCAACGGCTTGAACTAAAGAACTAGAATTTTTAGAATCTGAATTCTTAAAATCATTCTTAGTTTCTTTTTTAGCGGCTAAAGTAGAAGCTTCAGAATTACCATTAGTAGTTTGGTACATATTATACACAAAACCAGTATTGGTAACCCAAAGGTTCATACCATTTAAATCCGCCATGAAGCGTGCATTACCTTCCCATTGTCCTTTATTTTCAATAAAGCCAATGGAATGATTAGCGAACGCCCTCTCGGCAGACTTAGTATTTGTCTTGCCAAGATCCTTTGTGTTCGTGCTTTGTTGCGCATTAGCAACGGCAGCAACTACTAACATCAATGCTACTAAAGTAGCCCGTAAAAATGTCGGTCGTTTCATTTTCTGGAGTCCTTTCAAAGAAAGCTGATGGGATTAACGTTAATATTAATTATAATTATTATTTATTCTAAGTAAAAAAGATAGTTGACTATTAGACAAACACTTTAAAAGCTATTACAAAACCCCTAAATTGGGATTTTGTTTCAATTAATTTTTTTTTCTCTTATTAAGTATTTTAGAAAATAGTATCTCAATTTAAGAAAAAAAAACTTACTATCGAAGGAAAGATTTCAATAATGCAATAAAAAGAGAATTTAATTTTATAATAAATTTAGCTCAATAAAAAATATTTTATCACAATTTGTAATAAAATTTATTGAATTTTATTACAAATTTTAGCTTAAATTTATGATCATACAATAAAAGAATGTTCGCCAATAAAATAATTAATTCTTCTAGAACTGCATCTGTGCGTATTCTTACAACATTACTAAATGAAAGTGAAAATGTAAGAAACACATTTCAAGAAAAAGAAATTTTAAGTAAATTATCTAACTCAGATAAAGCACTAGCTCATGAAATCATATCCGGAACAATTAGATGGTTACTAAAAATCGATTGGATAATTTTGCAAAGATACAAAGGTGATTTTAATTCTGCACCACTTATTGTAAAAAATTCTCTGCGTATTGCTATATACCAAATATTATTTTTAGACAAAATTCCTCAAAGTGCTGCTGTTAATGAATCTGTTGAAATTATTAAACAATATCATAGCCTATCAGTTTCGAAACTTGTAAATGCTGTATTAAGAGATATACTCCGAAATTTAAACTCCGTTACATATCCAGATGAAAAATCAGATTTGCCTTTAGCTTTATCAGTTAAATATTCTCACCCAAGATGGATGGTGAGAAGATGGTTAAAAAGATTTTCTGTAGATGAGGTTATTCAGATAATGGAAGCAAACAATGAAAGACCAAAAATTTCTATAAGAGTTAACCCAATTATTACTTCAACTGAAAATTTTTTAGATTTAATTTCAAGAACTAAAATTCATTTAAGTAACGGTTACTTTTTAAAAGACAATTTTTATTCTGAAAAGCTCTCATCAATTGAAAGTAACACATTGTTCAAAAAAGGTTTTTTTACTATTCAAGATGAAGGTTCAGCATTATGTTCAAAACTTTCTCAAGCGAAGCCTGGTATGAGAGTAATAGATTTATGCTCTGCTCCAGGTGGCAAAGCTTTAAATATAGCTGGGCAAATGAATAATAAAGGTGAAATTATTGCTGTTGATATTTATGAGAATAAGTTAATCAAGATTACTCAAGCTGCTCTTAGGTTGGGTGTCAAGATTATAGAGCCTGTGTTAGGAGATGCAAAATCAATTGATATACACAATGCTGATATTGTTTTTGTTGATGCTCCATGTTCAGGTTTGGGGGTTATCAGAAAAAAACAAGATATAAAATGGATGAGAACTTCTAACCAAATTAATGAATTAGTAGTTTTACAATCTGAAATCCTTGAAAATGCAAAAAATCTTGTAAAACCAAATGGACATTTAATTTATTCAACTTGTACAATTGAACAACAAGAAAATCATGAAATAATAAAAAAATTTTTAGAAATAAATTCCAATTTTTCAATTGAAAATGCTAACAATTTCTTACCTAATGAAGTGGTGAGCAATAATGGGTTTTTAGAAACATATTCTCATAAACATAAAATTGATGGTACTTTTGGTGTAAGGTTAAGAAAACATGATTGATTTTTATTATTATTTGATTTGTTTAAAGTTTAAAAATCAACATGTCATCGAAATCATCAGATTGTTCACAACCAATTAAACTATTTTTTATCAATTCCAACAATGCTAAAAAAGTAACAATAATACCAATCCTTTCTAAACCTCCAACTAATGTAAAGAATGTTGTTTGAGACTGTGCTCCTAATACAGATAAAATATATTCTGCTTGTTCTTCAACATTGTAATTAATCTGCTCAACTTTATGTTGGGTTTCAACTTTTGGGGCTTTATCTAATGCTCTTTTAAAAGTTTTTAACAAATCAAATAAAGTTACATTTTTCAATAGTTGATCTGGAGTAACTTCATCATGAATTGCAATATCAGCTGTAAAAAGTTCCCTATAAAAGATAAATCTATTTTTATCTTCTAATTCTTTTAATTCCTCTGATACCTCTTTATATTGTTTGTATTCTAATAATCGTCTTATAAGTTCAGCCCTTGGATCATCTTCCTCTGGTTCATCAGGTAACCTCTCTTCTTTTGGGATTAACATTTTTGCTTTTATTTGCATAAGCATAGATGCCATAACTATAAATTCTCCAGATCTCTCTAAATCAAGTATTTTTAGTTCTTGAGTATAAACTAAAAACTCCTCTGTAATTTTTGAGATTGGTATATCATATATATTTAACTCATCCCTTTTAATAAAAAAAAGTAACAAATCTAATGGTCCTTCAAAATCTGGAAGTGTGATTATATATTTATCATTATCCATTTTAAATGGGGGTATGAATTCTACAATTGGAACTGTTGTTTCTTTCAAAATTTTGTTAATAAATTACTTCTGTTTTTAAGGAAGTTGAATATCTATTGTTAAAATGTTATTAAAATAATAAATATTAAAATTAACCAACATAATCTTTAAACTCATTTTTCTCTGGTTCATTATAAACATAAGTTGGTTCATGTTTATCTTCAATTGTTTCACCAGTTATAATAACTTTTAATAGATTTTTTTTATCAGATAAATTATACATAATATCAAGCATCACATCTTCAACAACACCTCTTAAAGCTCTTGCTCCAGTTTTTCTTTCTACAGATTTTTTTATAATAGCATCAATAGCATTCTCATTAAATTCTAATTCAACACCTTCCATTGCAAATATTTTTTTAAACTGTTTTACAATTGCATTTTTTGGTTGAGTTAAAATTTGTTTCATTGCAATATCTGTTAATGGTTCAAGTGCTGCAATAACAGGAAGCCTTCCAACGAATTCTGGAATTAGACCAAACTTCAATAAATCAGAAGGTTCAACAAACTGAAATAGTTCTTCAGATTCTTTTACTCTTTGCTCTCCTTTGTCATCACCAAACCCCATTTTTGTTTTTGTCATTCTTGATGCTATTATTCTATCTAATCCAGAAAATGCTCCACCACATACAAACAAAATATTTTTTGTATCAACTGTTACTAAAGGTTGTTCTGGATGTTTGCGACCACCCTTTGGAGGTACTTTTGCTTTTGTACCCTCAAGTATTTTAAGCAACCCTTGCTGAACTCCTTCACCAGATACATCCCTAGTAATTGAAGGAGAATCTGATCTACGTGTAATTTTATCTATCTCGTCAATATAAATAATTCCTTTTTCAGCTTTCTCTACATCGTAATCTGCATTTTGAAGTAATGCAACTATTATTGACTCAACATCATCACCAACATATCCAGCCTCTGTAAGTGTTGTGGCATCAGCTATTGCAAATGGTACGTCTAAAAGCCTTGCCATTGTTTGAGCTAATAATGTTTTACCAACTCCTGTAGGTCCCATTAATAATATATTCGATTTATCAATTTCAACATCATCAAATCCTGAAATTGTTCCTTGAGATTCAATCCTTTTATAATGATTGTAAACAGCAACAGATAAAGATTTTTTTGCTTTGTCTTGACCAATTACATATTCATCTAATGCTGATCTGATTGCTTTTGGAGTTGGTCTTTTTGTAAGTTGCTTCTGTATAAGATCCCTTGAATTTTTGCGTAACATATCTACTGAGTTTTGAACGCAAATATCACAAATATACACATTTGGTCCTGCTAATATAGAACCAACCTCATCTGGCAGTCTGCTACAAAATGAACATCTTACAAAATCTGACTGAAAATTATCAACTGACATACTATTTTTATTAATTTTTTTAAGGGCGTGAAACTAAGAATAGTTTTTAATGCGACAAACTGTTATTTAGTAATTGATTTGTAAAAAAATATTATTTAGTTTTATGATTTTATAATTTAACTAAATACTATTATTTTTTATTAGTTAATAATTTTTAGTTAGAATTCAAATGTAATTACTTTCGATCTTTAGAAGATAACAAGAGATAAAATTATAAAATTATTATTTTTAGACTTTGCTTAAACAAAAATGTATTCTATTTTGGTACATATGAAATTTATTATATTTACAATCATTTTCCTTTCTTCTTTTAACTATTTATTTTCACAAGATGATTTATTTGTTGAAATTGGAGCTGGGTTTAATGGTAGTGACAATTCCGTTTTTTCTAACAGATTATCATCATTCCAACCTAGGGATTTAAACAACAAACCAATTCTATATAGGTCTGCAGCATTTTCAAATACTGGTTTATCTTTACAAGCAACTTCTACAGTAAGTTTTGGAAATTTAATTTTAAATGCAACTTTATCTAATGTTTACTTCCCTAAAGTATTTTCTATAAATGAATATAACTCTAATAGAAGTGAATATAAATTATCAAACTTTGAATTAGGAATTGCATTTGGATATCCTATTGTTCGTAATTCTGGATTTATTTTATTTCCATTTATTCAAGGAAGTTTAACAAGATATAATTTATCTTTCAATAACAATAATTTATTACCTATACCATTTTTTGAAGGTGATAATGTGTTACCTGGTGAAATTGCTAATTATACTGCAAATGGTCCGAGAGCATCTATTGGCTTAGCTTTTGATAAAGTTTTAAGTAATTCAGAAATAGGATTAATTATTGGATCAAGAATAACTTTTGGTAAAATGTTAAGCTCTGCTCAATGGGAACAGAATAATTCGCTTGTTAAAAATGGAGGTAATTCCCCGTGTAACTGTGGAGCAACAATAACTTTAAACTTTGGTTATGGTAAAATTAATAAATAAATATTTCGGATTTGGTAACTTTAAAATTGTTTTTAAAAAATTTAATATTTACTACATTTCTTTTTTAATTGTATTATTTTTTTTAATAAATTTAATTGCATACAATAAATGTTGTTCTCAAAATTTCAATGTAAGTGAGTTTTATTCATATGGAGATGATTACTTTTTTGAGATAAATACTTTGCCGGGCTCTAAAGTGATTGGCAAAGAAAGAGTTATTGTAACTTTTAGATTAACACATGATTTACTAAATTTTAAAAAAAGTATTTTGAATGATAAAAGCACTAGATATATTGCTACTCCGAGTATATTTCTCGAAGCTACAAATTATGAAGGTGTAATTTGTGAAAGAGCTTTTTGGAAAGATACTATTGTAACTAATTCCTATGAAAATACTAATTCCAAAAATATTTTAGTTTGTGGTTCTTTTGAATTATCATTAAGATCAGATTCTTATAAATTAAAATATGTAATAGATGATGGTTCTCAAGTGAACTCTATTTCAAAGGTTACTGAGTTTTTTAAAGTTCCTTCTTTTACTAATAGTAGTGGAATTGGTACTCCTAAATTTTATAATGATGTATCAAATGATACTTTAATTGCGTCTGAAATTGATGCTTCGGTATTGTTTGGAAATAGTTTAAAAGTTTGTATTCCATTTACTTTACAACAAGTCCCAATTTCGTCAATTTGTACCATTTCAAAAGTTACAACTAACCCCAATGAAACATCAATTGAAATTAAGTCCTATCCTTGTAAGATATTAGAAAACAAAACTTTATCTAAAGCTATAATTTGTAATAATGATATCAAATTTGAAATAGTTGATTTTAAAGATTCATCTAAACAAAGTATATATTTAGCAATTCTTGAAACACCAATTAATTTTTTAGATGTTGGTGATTATATTTTAAAGGTTAATTGTAAAAGTACTAAGGAAAATTTATCAGATAGTTTTTTATTTAAACTGCGATGGTTAACTATGCCTTTATCAATTGCAGCAACAAAAAATGATTATAACATTAGGTCTTTATATCCAATAGCAACTCCAGATGAGATAAAAGAACTAAGAAGTGGAAGTACAGAAGAAAAAGTAAAAAAATTTAATGAGTTTTGGAGGATATTAGATCCTACTAAGGATACAAAATTTAATGAAGCAATGGCTGAATATTACACAAGAGTTGATTATTCTTTTTTTAATTTTAGATCATTAGATCAAAACGATGGTACTTTTACAGATAGAGGTAAAATATATATATTAAACGGACCACCAACAGAACTTCAAAGAGATTTACGAGGTGAAACACCAAAGGAAGTTTGGATTTATAAAAACAGAGTTTCTAAAGAATTTATATTCACTGACAAAACAACAAAGGGTAACTTTAAGTTGATAGGAGTTGTTGATTTAAAATAAAAAAAAATACCACGATTAAATAAATAATCGTGGTAAGATATTTTATTAAGATAAATTTTTCAAATAGAAGAATTTATTAATCAGTTAAAGTTTGTGCTTTTAAAGTGTGTCTTTTGCTAGCTTCAAGAATTACCTTTCTTAATCTAATAGATTTTGGAGTAACTTCAACTAGTTCATCTTCTTTTAAAAATTCAATTGCTTTTTCTAATGTTAAAGGAGTTACAGGTGTTAGTTGAACAGCTTCATCTTTACCAGAAGCCCTCATGTTTGAAAGCTTTTTCTCTTTTACAGCATTAACATTTAAATCATTATCTCGATTATGTTCACCAATAATCATCCCTTCATAAACTGGATTTGTTGGCTCAACAAACATTGTTCCTCTTGGCTCTAGATTAAACAATGCGTAAGGAACTGCATTTCCTGATCTATCAGCAACTAATGATCCAGTAAGCCTTGTAGGGAAATCTCCACGATGCTCCTCATAACCCATTAAATATGAATTCATCAAACCTGTTCCTTTAGTATCTGTTAAAAATTCATTTCTGTAACCAATCAAAGATCTTGATGGAATTGAAAATTCTAATCTTACTCTTCCAGTTCCATGATTAACCATATTAATCATTCTACCTTTTCTTCTAGATAACTTTTCAGTAACAACACCCATAAAATTTTCATCACAATCAATAAACAAATGTTCAATTGGTTCCACAACTTTCCCATCTTTTTTCTTGAAAATAACTTGTGGTCTGCCAACAGTTAGTTCATAACCTTCCCTTCTCATTGTCTCAATCAAAATTGCCATTTGAAATTCACCTCTACCTTTTACAGTAAATGAATCTGATTCCTGAGTTGTCTCAACTTTTAAAGCTACATTACTTAACGTCTCTTTTAATAATCTTTCTCTAATTTTATTAGATTGTACATGCTTACCTTCACGGCCAGATAATGGAGAAGTATTAATTGTAAACATCATAGATATAGTTGGCTCATCTACAGAAATTCTTTTTAAAGGTTTTGGATTATTTCTATTGCAAATAGTATCACCAATTTTTACATCTTCAATACCTGCAAGAATTGCAATATCTCCAGCATCTACTTGTTCAGTATCACCAATACTAACTCCTTGATACGTTTGTAATTTAGAAACTTTTAACGGAACTGGTTTGTTATCTTCACCAATACAAACCAAAGATTCACTATTATGAACATTACCATTGATTACTCTTCCAATTGCTAATCTACCAAGATATTCACTGTAATTTAAATCTGCAACTAACATCTGGAATGGTTCATCAGGATTGTAAGATGGTGGTGGTAATTCATTTACAATTGCTTCATATAAAGGCTTTAAATCTATTCCAATTTCATCTAAACTATTTTGAGCAATTCCGTCTCTTCCAATAGCATATAAAACTGGGAACTCAATTTGTTCATCATTAGCTTCTAGATCAATAAACAGATCATAAATTTCATTTAGAACTTCTTGAGGTCTTGCATCCTGACGATCAATTTTATTTACAACAACAATAATTTTCTTTTTTCCCTCAAGTGCTTTTTTGAGAACAAACCTAGTTTGAGGTAATGGTCCTTCACTAGCATCAACAAGAAGGATAGCACCATCAACCATCATTAAAGCTCTTTCAACTTCCCCTCCAAAATCTGAGTGACCAGGAGTATCTAGAATATTAATTTTAACATCACCCCAATGGACTGAACAGTTTTTAGCAGAAATTGTAATCCCTCTTTCCCTTTCTAAATCCATAGAATCCATAATTCTATTATCAACATGTTGATTTTCCCTAAAGATACCACTCTGTTTGAAAAGATGATCTACTAGTGTAGTTTTACCGTGATCAACGTGTGCTATAATAGCTATGTTGCGGACTTTATTGTTGAATACTATATTTTTCATAATAATTTAATAATTGCTTTTTTAAAATTTAAAATTCAAAAAATTTAATTCAGAGATATTAAATAAGATATAATTCACCGATTAAATTTTTTGAAGTCGCGAAGATACGGTAACTCACTTAATTTGAAGATATTTTTGAAATAAAAAAAAGGTCAAGTAATAATTACCTGACCTCCAGATATAATAATATCTTTTAAAAATAGTTTGGTGATTCTTTTGTTATTGATACATCATGTGGATGAGATTCCCTTAATCCTGCTCCACTCATTTTTACAAACCTAGCATCTCGCTTTAAATCATCTATTGTTCTACAACCGCAATAGCCCATTGCTGCTCTCAATCCACCAACCATTTGCCTAATAACATCAGCAAGAGGACCTTTAGAAGGAACTCTTCCTTCAATTCCTTCTGGGACTAATTTTGATATTTCATCTTCCACATCTTGAAAGTATCTATCAGCTGAACCTTTTACCATTGCACCTAAAGAACCCATTCCTCTGTAAGTTTTATAAGATCTACCATCTAAAATAATTTTTTCACCTGGCGATTCATCAACTCCTGCAAACAAATTTCCAATCATAACAGTATCTGCTCCTGCAGCAATAGCCTTCGCCATATCACCAGTTTGTTTTATTCCACCATCTGCAATAATTGGAACCCCTTCACGATTTGCTATATCAGCAACATTCATTATAGCTGATAGTTGTGGCACACCAACACCAGCTATTATTCTAGTTGTACATATACTTCCAGGACCAATACCAATTTTTATTCCATCAGCTCCTGCATCTATCAAAGCACTACATGCTTCCGAAGTTGCTATATTGCCAGCTACTACCTGAAGATTAATAAATTTAGATTTGACCATTCTAACTGCTTCGATAACGCCTTTTGAATGCCCGTGTGCTGTATCAATTATAACTGCATCAACTCCAGCTCTTACAAGTGCATCTGCTCTTTCTAATGTTTCTCCACTTACTCCTAAAGCTGCTCCTACTCTTAATCTACCCAACATATCCTTTGCAGAATTTGGATGCTCCCTTTTTTTTCTAATGTCTTTAACTGTAATTAACCCTTTTAAAAATCCATTCTTATCTACTACTGGCAATTTTTCGATTCTGTTTTTTTGTAAAATATCTTCTGCTTGCTCTAATGTTGTTCCTTCAGGTGCAGTTACAAGATTTTCATGAGTCATGACTTCAGAAATTGGTGTATCAGGATTATGCTGAAATCTTAAATCACGATTAGTTACAATTCCAACTAACTTGCCTTCATCATCAACAACAGGTACTCCACTTATAGAATATGTTGTCATTAACTTTGTGGCATCATATACTTTACTTTCACGTTTTACTGTTATCGGATCTAATATCATTCCACTTTCACTCCTCTTAACTTTTAAAACATTCGCAGCTTGTTGATCTATTGACATATTCTTGTGTATTATACCTATCCCACCTTCTCGGGCTATAGCAATTGCAAAACTAGATTCAGTTACAGTATCCATTGCTGCAGAAACAAGTGGTATATTTAATTTTATACCCTTAGAAAAATTTGTTATCAAACTTGTCTCTCTAGGTAAAAACTCGCTGTATCTTGGCACCAATAGCACATCATCGTAAGTAAGTGCTTCACCAAGTATCTTGTTTAAATTCATTTGTCTTAAAATTATTTTAATTGAAATGGTAACTCTAATCTGTTTGAATCAATTAGTTTTTAAATATTCAAATTTTAAATAAATTATGTATTTGAAATTTGCAACTTATCAGTGACATCTAATCCAAGTCTATGAGAAAAAAATCTAAAATTTTCAATTGGTAATGTCTCATCTGGAATCAATTTTATTCTTACAAAATTTTTCATCATTAACTTAGTTAATCGGCTAATGTTTCCCTCTGTTATATAGTCCATCATTGAAGGATTTACTGATAAAGATAACCTAAAGTCTTTAGTATTTTGCTTAAAATCATGAAGCCATTGTTCTATTCTTTTCATTATTAATGGTTTTGAATGAACAAATCCTCTACCATCACAAGTCCTGCATGTTTCAGACATTGAGTTAACAACTTGATTACGAATTCTTTGCCTAGTTATTTGTAAAATGCAAAATTGTGACATTGGTAAAACAACAGTTTTAGCTTTATCTGTCAATAATAATCTTCTCATTTCATCATAAATTTTTCTCTTATTTCTATCATCTTGCATATCAATAAAATCAATAGCAACTAATCCACCAACATCTCGCAATTTTAACTGTCTTGCAATTTCACGTGCAGATTCAATATTTGTATGCAACGCATTTATCTCTTGTTCATTGCTCCCTTTATATCTTCCCGAATTAACATCAACAACCATCATTGCTTCTGTTTGTTCTAAAATAATATAACCTCCACTCTTTAAATATATTTTTCTATGAAACATTTTAGCTAATTCTTTCTCTATTCCAAATGACTCATAAATTGGATTCTTCTCCTTATAATGTTCAATATTTTTTAACATATCTGGCGCAGCCCAAGATACATATTCCCTTATTTCTTCAAACACTTTTTTATCATCAATAATTACCTTATTAATATTTTCTGTAAATAAATCACGCATAATACTTGATACTAGTGATGATTCAGAATAAATAAGAGATGGATTATTAGCAACTTTAATTTTCTCATCAATAACTTTCCATCTTGCTATTAAATGAGATAACTCCTCACGAATTATATCTTCATCTTTTTCTTTAGCAACTGTTCTTATTATACAACCATATCCCGTTGGCAACATTTCTTTTGCTATTCTTCTTAATCTTTTTCTTTCAATGTATGATTCTATTTTTTTTGAAACTCCAACCATTGGTTCTAGTGGTAAAAGCACAAGAAATCTTCCAGGTAAAGATATTTTTGTTGATACTCTCATTCCTTTCTGAGCATATCTTTCACGGGTTACTTGTACTAATATTTCCTGTCCCTTTACTAAATCAATAATTACTGAGCCAGACCTTTTTGTTTGAAATGTAGGGAGTTTATTATCAATTGTTTTACTCTTAATTGATTTGACTTTTTTCTTTAATTCATTTTTTTTATCACTTTTTATTTCGTCAATTTCTTTAACTAAAGTATTTGAGTTATTTTTTAAAATTGGGTTATTATTCTCAAGTTTAATTATATTATCATTTCTTTTCTTTGATACAGAGTTATTAATTGATCTATTTTTATCAGAGATTTTTGTAGAGTCCTTTATTTTTTTATTTGGTTCAATTTTATTTTTTTCATGGACAACATTGCTTATACTTAAAACAGTTTCTATAGATTTACTTTTATTGTCATTAACTGAGATACTCTGTTTTGTTTTTATATTATCTTGTTTTCCTTCAGTAACTTTTGTTTGTTTTTTAGAAGTTAAAACACTTTTAATATTAGAACTTATGTCATTATTCTGTTTTTTAGATATAAGTTTTTTTTCTTTACTTATTACATCATTTTTATTTCCATCATTAAAACTATTTGAAGGTTGAATCTCACTATTTTTTTGGGATAAATTATTACTCTTTTGTTGTTTTACAATTAGATTTGAATTAACTTTAACTTGAGTAACCTTATTTGAAGCAATTAATTCCCTTGAATTTTGCTTCTGATTTAATGAATTATTATTTAAACCTTTTTTTAAAACTAATTTTTTATTCCCTTTATGTAACCCCTTAGAAACAAGATCCAAATCTGTTGATTTGGGATTTACTTGTTTAATATAATCAATTTTATTAAGTTTATTTTTATGTAGTTTTACTTGGCTCTCTTTTGTAAAATTAACTTCGTTCTTGATTTTTAAGTCATTTACTTTAGTCAATAAATCTAATTTACTAATTATGTTCCCTTGAGTATGACTTACTTTAGGACGGGTTAAAATAATAGCTCTTTTTTCTTCGGTTAAAGATTCTTTAAGCTCAACTTTAGGATTAGATGAACTCTTCACTTTACTTTTTTTCTTGTTCTTATTGGAATTTGATTTATTATTATTTTTTAATTTCTTTGAATTAGGATCAATTGAGATTTCCTCTTTATGAGGATTTTCTTTTTTATTATTTGGGTTAATATTACTTTTATTACCAATCTTTGGAGTTGGCAATTCATCATCATCATCATCACCTGTATCAAGCTCTGAAGCATTAGCGGCATCAGAAAAATGCAAGAAAGCATCTTGAGAATCCCCAATATCAACAAAAGCAGCATTCATTCCTTGAGCAACTCTCTTTACTTTTCCCAAATAAATTGCACCTACTGGATTTTCTGTTTCTGGTGTTTCGATAAAAATCTCAACTAATCGATTTTCTTCCAGTAAAGCAACTCTAATTTCTTTTCCTGTAGCATTTATTACTATCTCTTTTTTCATCTTTTCAATCATCGTATTTCAAATATTTAATCTACTTTATTTTGATAAACTAATTTATTTCTAACTTAAAGGATATAAAAAAAGGACCAAGCTTTACCGATTCACACGCCACCTATGCTGACTGCTGCTTCCTTCCGGATCTGACAGGATTGGGCTCGATGACGTTGCTCGGGACTTGGTCCAACTTCCATAATATGTAAGATATTATCTGTATCTAAAAACTTAATACTAATATTCTAAAAAGTTTGGCAAAAATAACAGAATTATTTCTAGTACTGAAATTTTTTTAAATTCTTATTCAATATTATCTTTTCTCAATTATAAATCCAATTAAAAAAATTACTATTCCTGTACCTAAATACATAAACTCATACTTCATATCATTCTCAATAATTCCGTATAATAAACCAACTCCTGTAATCCCCATACCTATGAACTGTATTAACTTTGGCACCTTTTGCATTTATAACAAATTTAAATATGTTTGTTTCAAGTTTATACTACATGACTTAAACATTTAATCTAAATATAAAACAGATGTAAAATAGTTATGTTGAAAATTAGAAATTAAAAAACTATCTACAATTTTAGTTAAAAAAAAACCTCCCGGAAATTCACCAAAACCGGGAGGGCCTCACTAAGGTACTATGAATCTGCAAATGTCCTCATACTTACAGACAGTGGCAAATATAGAAAAAATTACTCAACCTACAAGTTTTAAATAACAAATGAGTTTTTACAATACTATTTTAAGGTTCTATTTTAATAGATTAAAGTTTATTTGTATGATATTATTACCTCTTAATTTTAAATTAACTATTAAGTTAAATAACTAAATTTATTTTTGAATAATCATGCTTTTAACGCATGAATAAGTTCCACTAGATAATTTGTAGAAATAGACTCCACTTGGGTATTCAGTTGCATCAAATGTATATTTATACTTACCTGGTTCTAGATATTTGTTTAATAAAACTCCTATTTTTTGTGAATACGAATTGTATAATGTTATAGTTGTTTGTCCATTTAAACCTACACTAAAATTAAAATTAGTTGATGGGTTAAATGGATTTGGACTGTTTTGTGAAAGTGAATAATTTTCATTTGTAATTTCTATTAATCTGTTCTTGATTCCGCAAATAGAATCGATCTCACCAAATCCTGAAGTTCCTTTTATACTTACACATTGAAGCTTATCAGATAACTCCATGTTAATACTATATTTAAAATTAGTAATGTCACTTGCAAAGCAAATAAATTTTGGGTTGAATATATTTCCAAAATCATTTAAGTATTCATTAGTTGGAGCAATTAATTTTAGAGTTAATTTTCCTGGAATATTTTCTAAAATATCAACATTCCAATCATTAAAAATAGTACCTTTAAAAAAATTATTTATAGTTCCATTAAACTCTAAATCTAAATTTTCTTTAGTATATTCTAGCTCAAATTTCACCTCTTTAGATTTAATTATTTTTAGAGATTTATCTAATTTCACCATTAAAGAAAATGAATCTAATTGACTCATTTTTAAACCAGTTTGTGTTCTAAGTTCTCCTGAAAGTGTAAATGCTGAGCCAGATATTTCTAACTCATTTTCTGGAAAATTCTTTAAAGAATCACTCAAATATTTTACAATTATTTTAGCACTGTAGTTACCTACTTGCATTGGATTAAAATTCACTTTTATAAATAAACTATCACCCTTAATTACTTTTTTTGGTAATGAAATTGGGTCTAAGTTGAATACTGAATTAGTATCTATAATCTCAATATCTTTAATAAAAATATCAACATCACCTGAATTATATACACTTAAATATCCAAAACCACTACTGCATAAATCAATAGGCTGTAAATTAAAGCCTAAGGAATAAGCTGATTTTGAATACGAAAAACCTTTTAAAACATTAACTGAATCATCACAATAAGGATGATTTGAAGTGACTCTTACATTAGCAGTTCTTAATCCTGGCCTTTTTGGTTTAAAGACTATATTATATTTTTTAGATTCATTTGGCATTAATATTAAAGGGTTAATAGTTGATGGAAAACTATCCTTTGATTCAAAACTGAATTCTAAGAAATTATCATTATAAATTTCTAAATCCGTTACTTCTAATTGTTTAGATCTAGATGCTGAAATATAAATACTCCCTTTTCTAATAGTAATACCTTCACCAACGAATTCTAATGTATCAAAATTAAAACCTGTTATAGATACTCCAGACTCAATTCCCACACCCTTTAAAGTGCCTATTGCTACTTCATTAGCTTCAGTGGTTAGTACTATTTTACAAGAGTATTGTCTTTCATTCCCTGGTTTGAATAGAACTTGTTGATACCTTTTATTATCCTCAGTTGTATCATCACCAACAAAGGCCATCCCTATGTTTACTTGAGGATTATATCCAAGAGAGAAATATCCACTATCTGCATCTGCTCCAATTAGTTCTAATGATTTTACTATAAATGGTGCACTTCCAAAATTAGCAACTCTAATAGAATCAAATACATAAACACCATTTACATTTTTAGTACACTTTGAGAATGTATTACTAACCCATTTTTCACCCCAATCATAACTTGTTATTTTAGGACTAGGTTTTCTAACTTTAGCTATCCAAATTGAACTGTCCCTTTGGCATTTTGCATTTGTAGAAAAATACCCTGTGGTTTCGAAAAAACCAACTGTATCGGCTATAAATTTAACATTTATATAAATGCATTCATCTTTTTTGAGTATAGTATTATATAACAATTTCTGATCATCTACTGTAATTGAAAATTTCTTTAATAACCATTTAACAATATCTGTTCCTGATTTATCCTTAGAATTAAACGTTAAAGTTCCACCTAATGTATTGCATATTTTTAATGGTAAAGTTTCTTCCTCTCCAACAATCAAAGTACCAAAATCTAAATCTCCTACATAAACACATGGGATTCCTAAAATTGCAGTTAATGGTATCTTTGCCTCTGAGCAACCATATTTTACTCTTAATGTATCTATTGCTCTTTTAGTATTATTTGGAAAATTATTAAATAAAGTGATTGTTATTGTATCCCATTTTTTAAGTTGTACTGGAAGTTTTGGATCAATTTTTTCAATTACATAACCAGCATTTTTAAAAATTAAATCTACTGATTGTACATTTAAACTATTTGGTTTTGTGTTTACAATTTTAATCGTTAAACTTTTTGATTGGGAATTAACAGTCACCTCTCCAAAATCTAGACTCTTTGGATTAATTTGTGGGGCATCACTAACCCAACTATAATTTATTGTTTTAGATCTTCCTGTGCGATCCCTAATCACTACAATTGCACTTGCATCAAAAATCGGATTAATTGGAGAAACACTGAATGTTGCATCATTTGCATTAATAACTCCATTATTTGTTTGTGGCTTACTAAAAGAAATTTTAGAATTATTCGAATTAATTAATTTAATCAAACGAATACCAGATGGATTTTGATTAACACATTTAACAGTTACATTCATTGAGGTGCAATTGTAACTTGAAGTAATTACTAAAGAATCTGGAACTTTGTTTATTGCTCTAACTGGAGCGAGAGGATAAGCATAACTTCTTGAATTAATTTCTTTATACTCTGCAGGATGTTGAGGTGTTGATTTTCCATCAAATGTTTGTATTTTATCTTTCCCATCATCTAGTAAATTTGAGCCTGGTGTAAAAGCTTCAATTCCATTCCCAACACCATAAACATAAGCATAAAATTTACCATCATTTTCTGAAAATAACATAGCATTAGTATTTGGCTCAAATTTTACTGAAGTCCAGCAATAAGAAGTGTTTGGAACATTACTCTCACATATTATATTAAATTTCCCTCCATTTAAAAATTTTCTATACTTGATGTTATACCTATTTACAGTATCTGTAACAACAACCAAAAAATGTTGCATTAAATCATTACCTGTAAAAAATGGAGCTTTATTAATCCAATTTTCTTTTGGCACCAATTCAACCATAAATGTTGAAACTGTATTGTATTCTGAAATATTGCCAACTTGATCTTTTCGAGATGTAAATGAAAATGCGCTTGTATTCATAAATACTTGAGATGGCTTATTTGTTACCATAAAATTAGCTCCATCTGATTTGCCAAAGACCAAATTATGAAAAGATTTTATAGTGTCAACTTCTGTAACTTCACCATTATTTAATGAATCAAATCCAAATATATTACCTAATATAGTATATCCGTTATAGGTTCCATAAGCTCTAACAAAGTCATATTTATGAGAATAATCCATTGCAGGTAAATAAACAAAATTTGTACCATGATAATCTACTGGAGGCATATCTTCAATTAACAAATTTTTAAGAGTATTTTTTGCAAAACCAGCAAGATTTCTAGGAATTTCACCTCCTGAACTTCTTGTATTCCCCGATAAAACTCCAATCGGTTTGTTAGAAACAATTTCTAGTCCAGACAAATCTATTTCAAAATCATTACCATTATTTTTTTTAACAGATTGGGAATCTACTCTACTATTAATCAATAATGATTGACCAACATTCATATTAATATTTGATGTATTCATATTTGGATTAAAGAAAATACTTTTTCCTAAATTTGAATACCTAAATGGGTTATTAATTTTTACTTTAGTATTGTTTTCTAATGCTGTAATAATTACTTGAGAAGGTGCTAATACAGAATTCCGAAAATAGTTAAACTCACCATCACCACCAACATGGTATGTTAAATCACCTTTTAATGCAGCCGCAAAATAATCTTTTCCCCAAGCATCAGCTGGAATTGGCGTCCAAGCTTCGGATCCAGAAGAAGTGTTCATATAACAATAAACAATTATAGGGTATTCAGCTTCAATTTTAAATGAAGAGTTTGAACTAACAACACCAGAAGTTAGTGGGAAAATATTTGAAATGTAAAGACCTCTCTTTTGAACTATTCTATGTGTGTAAATATTATCAGCATCTAATTTCAGAAAAGTTACTCCTCCTTTAGGGTCAGTTACAGTAGCTTGTTGATATTCTGAAGAATAAATAACAAAAGATATCTCATTAAACCTATTATCAATAAATCTATAATCTGGTGCATTAAATACTATTTGAGGAAGGGTTATATAGTATAAATTCCCTGCAGCTTTATCATTAAAACTTTCAGTTTGAGAATATATATATCGTTCTTTTATAATGAATAGAACAATAAAAATTAAAAAGCATTTATTTATCCGAAACCTAATTTTTGAGAACATTAAGTTAATTTAAAAATATATTATTTACACTTAAAACTAAAATGTGAAATTATGAAAAATTATAAAATAAAAATTATTTTATACAAAAGAAGGACGATCTTTATGAAAATAGACCGTCCTTCTTGCATTTTAACTCTCAACTTAAAGTAAACTATTTTTGTAAAGTCATTGAATTAGTTTTAGTCCAATGCCCACTAGTTAATCTATAATAATACAAACCAGATGATGAGGCAGAAGCATCCCAAGTTACTCTATACTTACCTGGAGTCATAAGCTGATTAACTAAAGTTGCAACTTTTTGTCCTCCTTCATTATAAACAACCAAAGAAGTAGGTGCATCTAAGGCAACTTCAAAATCAATATCTGTAGAAGGATTAAATGGGTTTGGAGAGTTTTGCTTTAAAGCATAGTTTCCAGAAATCAATTCAATCAATCTCAAATTTAATCCACAAATAGAATCAAGTCTAGCAAACCCAGGATCAGTAGTAACATCTGTACAATTCAATTTATCTTGAATCAACATATACCAAGGTAATTCAGATTCTGATACATCTCCAACATAAGTTGCAAACCTTAAGTTTAACATAGTACCAAAACCTTTTAAGAAATCTCCCTTAATATTTTTTAATCCAACAGTAAATATACCTGGTTCATTATCTATAACAGTTGCATCCCAACCATCTAAAATAGTCCCTTTTATCATATCAGATTCTACATCTGATTTTGAATTATTTACTAATTGCATCATTCCTTTACTATATCTGAATGAAATAACTACATCTTTTGATTTTGCCTCATCTAATGGTGAATCTAAAATTACTGGTATAATCAATTCCTGACCAGGTGCACAATGATGATCACGATTAATATGTCCATGTGCAATAAGAATATGAGATTTTCCAGTTAAGTCAGCAGTTTGATCTGGTAAAACTTTACCAATTTCATCTGTCATTGAATACACTACAGTAGCTTTATAATCTCCAACAACTTTAGGTAAAAATCTAACTGGTATAGTAACAGTTTGACCAGGAGTCAATTTAAAAGGAACTGTTGGATAAGTTAGAATGAAAATACCACCATCTCCAATTAAATCTATATTTGTTACAATAATGTCAGCTGATCCTACATTTGTTAGAGTAGTTGTTCCATTTTGTTCATCACAACTTAACAAATCTCCAAATACAAATCCAGTTGGTTTAGCGCCTAAAGTATATGAATAACCAATTAATTTATTTGTTGAATCATCACATCTTGCATGATCACCTAAAACCTCAATTATAGCATTTTTAACGCCAGGTTTATTTGGTTTGAACAACATTGGTATAATTCTTTCTTCACCAGGAGTCATAATCCATGGAGAAGATTGGCTTGGAAGTGAGAAACCACCACTTAAATCAAAATCATAATCAGCTTTGTCTGCTCCAATAATTTGCAAACCAGTTACTGTTAAATCACGAGTTGGTTTTGCTGTAAGTTTAACTGCTCCTTTTACTGCTGTTAATCCAGCACCTAAGAATTCAGTTGTATCAAAATCATGACCTGTAATGGATACATGCGATTCAATTCCTACTCCTTTTAAAATTCCCTCTGCTGTTCCACCTTCGGTTGTTGTTAACTTAACAATACATGTATAGTCTCTTTCATCCTTTGGTTTGAAAAATACTTGTTGATATCTTCTAGCATCAGGATCTTTACCTGACATAACATCTCCTGGAGATATAATTGGATTATTTCCTAAGGTAAAAAATCCATCATCAGCATCTTTTCCAACTAATTCAATTTTTTCTACTGTGAAATCGGCTGTTCCAGTATTTGAAATTGCTATTGAATCGAATGGATATTGTTGTTCTGTATTTTTAGTACAATTATTTAAAGGTACAACTACCCATCGTTTACCCCAATCATATCCTGTTATTTGAGGACCAGGAACAGTAACTTTAGCAATCCAAACAGAAGTATCTCTATTACAATTAGCATTTGTATAGAATTTTCCAAGTGTAGTAAATAATCCAAGTGAATCTGTAGAAGTAAAAGTTACATTTATCATAACAAATTCATTTGCTTTCAATTTAGAAGCTTTTAGCTTAGCCATATCAAATGGAGTTACTGTAAAGAATCTTGATAACCAATCTAAAACTTCAGCAGCTTGACCGCTTGGATGTTCAAAGGTTAACAAACCCTTACCATTATTCTCAATTTTTAAAGGTAGTTGTTTTGAAGTATTCTGTTTCAAAGTACCGAAATCTAAATCTCCCACATATATACAAGGTACTTCACCAGTTGCATGTAAAGGAACATTCATTTGACCACATTCAGTTTTAACTACCAATACATCTTGATAAATTCCTAACTCTTTTGTAGGATTAATTCTAACTTTAATAGTTATACTTTGTCCTTCTTTAATTTGGACTGGTAATGGACTTGGATTAAATGAAACAATCTCAAAATCATTTGTTCCTTTTTCAAGTTTAATTTGAGTAATTGTAATTGTTTTCTTAAGTGTATTTGTAGCAACAACATCTTTAATATCTGATGGTGCTCCAACACTTACTGACCCAAAATCAATTTTATCAGGAGTTATTTCTAATCTTTCAGCTTCATAAAAATAAGGTATTGTCCAAGATTGCCCTGTTTTGCTTATAACTTCAACTGTTGCTTCTGCATTTTTACTTGGGTCGATTGGAACAACCTGAAAAGTAATAGTAGATGCACCTATAATTCCTGTTACTTTTGAAGGTGTTATCCATAATAACTTAGCATTTTTTGGGTCAACAAGTCTAACTGTTCTAAATCCAGCAGGCTTAGGAGATTTCATCCCAATTAAGTTTGCTTGTACCTCAAAGATGTTGCAATCTTTCTTTATCTTTAATTCTAATGAATCTATTTGACCTAATGTAATACGATTCGGTGCTAATGGATAACCATAAGAGTGCGAATTTGTTGTATAATAATCTGATGGATGTAACACTTTATCTTTACCTCCACCTTGAGTTTCATTACCATTTTTATCATCATCTTTTTTCTTTGTTGTACCTGGTTGATATTGTTCTGAACCATTTCCAGTACCAGAAACATCACCAAAGAACTTACCTTTACCACTCTTTGATTGCACTATAAATTTCATTGCAGAATTTAATCCTACATTTGTCCAAACGTAAGGACTACCTGGAATTTTTCTATTGAAATTTATTTTTGTTACACTTCCTCCTTCATTTACAAGTTCAATATCATCTTTATTTAATGAATCTGTACAAATGTTTAAGTTATTGTCATAAGTTCCTGTAACAGGAGTAAAACCTGGTGCAAAAGTTACCCACTGTTCTACTGGAACCATTTCAACCATAAAAGGTGCCCAAGTATTATATGTTCCTGAACCATCTGTTGAATTTGCTACAACGAAAGAAACTGAAGTTGAAATTTTTGTAGCTTGAGTTGGTTTATCTGCCTTCATATAATATGCAGCTCGAGGATCAAACTCAATTCCTTCTCCATTAATACCAGTAATAGTTTCAACCAAAGTCCCTTGACCCAATTTTACATTTCTTTTTCTCATTGGCAAACCAATTGGTCCTGGATTAGTTAACTCTATATTAGTAACATCGTCTCCAGATGTATCATTTTTACTTGTTCCATAAAAGCGACCATACTCCCTTAATCTTACACCCCCTTTACCTTTAGCGGGAGGGATGTCAGTTGGTCTTCTTGAATCCCAAGTTGGCATATATACAAATTCTTTCCCATGAGTTTCAATTGGTGCAACAGCTTCCATTAACATATTAAGCATTGTTGTTTTTCCACAGCCATACATTGATCCTGATGCAATTCCACCCATTGTTCTTGTATTACCTGAAATCATTCCAACGGGTTTATCAGTAGTAACTCTAATCCCACCTGCATCTGGTTGGTTAACTCCTAAATTCCTTTGTAGGGTATCAACATCAGATTCAATCAAGCTAGCAAAATTCTCTTCTAAAGTAAAACTTATTTTAGTGTCAGGTGGGAAATATCTATGAATAACTACATTACTTGAATAAGTAGGATCTGTTAAAGATACATGTGTATCTGAATCTAATGCAGCAACTACAAACTGACCAACTGCTAATTTTGGAGCGGTTGAATATGTAAATTCTCCTGCGGTATATAAATTGTTAATTGGTTGTCCAGGAACACCTACAGAATAATAATCTGTACCCCAACTTTCAGCCGGTAGAGGAGTCCATGCTTCTGTTCCAAATCTAGTATCGAACATAACATAAACAACAATTGGTTGTTCAGATCTTAGAACAAACAATTTATTTGCTTGAGGGAGATTTGGGATTGTTATCTGAGGATTTCCACCTTTAACTTTTCCAGCTGTTATAACTTCGTACTTACTAATTTTTTTAGCTTTTAATATAACCTTCTCAAGTCCACCATTTGGTTTTAACATTTCTAATGTTTGATCAACTCCAGAATAAATCATAAAATAAACATTATCTGGATAAATTGTTGGATGTCTAGCATCCTCAGTATTACCGGATGTATCTGGGATTGCAATGGCATAAATAGTACCTGATTGACCTTCCTCAACACCATACCTGGATTTTTGAGAATAGGATTTTGAAGTTAGTCCTATAAGAAGTAATACCCCTATAAGAAATAAAATTCCTCTGTAAAAAGTCTGTTGTTTTTTCATAAATTTTCAACAAAAAGAAAAAATATATTTTAAAATTAATTATAATACTTGGCAAAATCTAACAATTCACTAGACATGACACTTAAACTTACGGAAAAGACACATCAAAAATAAATAAATATTTATTTTTATAAAAAATTTTTCAATTTATTTAATTTTAATATAAAAAAACTTGATTTTTGATCAAATTTAACTGAATACAAAAATAAAATTTTAGAAAGAGAAAAATAAATTTAAAATTATCTTTTTTATCTTGCTCATAATTGAATTTATTTATTAATTTATTGTTTTTTTTTAATTTATTCCTAACTATAGACAAATTAAAAATTATTGGATAATCATTTAAAATATAAATTCATAGTTAACAAATTATTAAAAGTAAGATCAAGAGAACTTAACATTGATTTCCAAAAGTCTATTTTATGCACTTTTACTATTTGTTTGGCTATTTGGTCATTTGCTATTTTTTTAGAATGTAACTTAAATTTTTCTGCTTCAAACCGTAAGTTTATATTTTGGTCTTTAATTTTATCAACAGTAATAATATTTTTTTCAATTTTATCAAAACCGATATTAAATTTCCTCCAATTAATTAATTATCAAGATGATGAATATTTAGCTTTAAGGGTTGGTAAAAGAATTAAGTTAATTGGCGACAAATTAATAACATTAATACAACTTTATAAAGATTTCAATGTTAATAAAAATTATTCAACAGTAGGTTCTTCATCAGAGCTTGCTGAAGCTTATATTAGTTCAGAATTTAAACCCATTTCTAAATTAAATTTTGATGTAATAATTGATACAAAAAAGAGAAAATATGCTTTTTTCTTTTTTGTTTCTATTCTTTTTTTGATATTTTCATTAGTAATTTCATCCCCAACAAAGTATAAATCTGCTCTGAATAGAATAATAAACTTAGAACCTGAATTCAACAAAACACCTAGTTTCACTTTAGACGTTATTACTAAAAATATGAATGTAAATAAAGGAGACCCTGTAGAAATAGTAATTGAAGCAAAAGGGGCTATTCCTAGGAATATTATGCTTTCCTTAAAATCTATTGGAGAGGTGTCATCTAAAGTTATTCAACTCAAACCTGATACTTCAAATCAATTTAAATTTCGAATTCCTTCAATAAAAAATAGTATTGAATATTTTGCATCATTTGGAGGATGTTTTACTGAAAAATATATATTAAAAGTCATTGAAAAACCTGAAGTTTTAAATTTAAATATAAAAGTCTTCAGTCCTGTTTATTCCAAAATTGATGTTTTACAACTACCTGAAAATTCTGGTGATATAAATGGATTGAAAGGCTCAATAATAACTATAAACGCAAAATCTAATACAAAAATCAAACAAGCTTACATTTACGAAGTTTTAAATAAAGAATCTGGTTTAAATGACCCGAATATTAAACAATTAAAAGATACTTTAAAATTTAAATTAAATGTTGATGATGAGAATGTAAGTGGAAAATTTGTTTTAACATATTCTGGAGAATATTATATAAAATTAATTTCATACGATGATGTAATGAATACAAATCCTATTAAATACAACTTAAATGTAAATAATGATCAACCACCTAGTATTGAATTATTTAGTCCTAATTCAACAGTTAATGTTAATAATTCTATGATTATTCCTACTCAATTTAGAATTAAAGATGACTTTGGTTTTTCTAATTTAAAATTGTATTTCAAAGTAATTTCAAGTAAGTATGGAAAACCAGACAATGATTATTCTTTTATTCCAATAAAAATATTTGATGGTGATTCTAAAATTGGAATTGACTTAAATTATTTATGGGATTTAACAAAATTAAAATTGGTTCCTGAAGATGAATTAGAGTTTTATATTGAAGTAACTGACAATGACTATTACAACTTCAAAAAAGCTAGAACTTCTTTAATTAAAGTAAGATTTCCATCATTTGAAGATGTAATGCAAATTGCTCAAACAAATCAAACTCAGGTTACAAATGATTTAAAAAATTTAATGAATCAAGCTCAAAATTCACAAAAGAAAATGC
Organism: Chlorobiota bacterium; assembly: GCA_016700335.1. NCBI lineage: Bacteria > Pseudomonadati > Chlorobiota > Chlorobiota bacterium. The sequence goes on from CP065014.1 coordinate 2,440,930, forward strand.
AAGAATTGAACCATGAATTAATAAAACAACTTGCTCAGAATAAAACTGAAGCTAGTTGGGAACAACAGAACAAACTCAAAGATATAATCAATGAACATGAATCAATGGAGAAGAAAATAAATGATATTTCTAATCAATTAAAAGAGACTGCTCAAAGATTACAAGAGGCAAGAGCAATCAGCCCAGAGACTTTACAAAAATATTTAGATTTACAAAGTTTATTCCAACAAATAAAAGATCCTGAAATCATTAAACAACTTCAGGATATGCAACAATCGATAAAACAAATGTCTCCTGAGCAAATTTCTGAAGCAATGAAAAATTTTAAATTTAATGAAGAACAATTTAGAAATTCAATTGAAAGAACTATGAAGTTGTTAGATAAAATGATTACTGAACAGAAAGTTGATGAACTTGCAAAAAGATCAGAAGACATTGCTAAGCAACAAGAAGACTTAAAAAAAGAACTTTTAAACCCTAGAGAAGATACTTTTAAAAATAATAAGTTATATGATAAACAGACCAATTTATCTGATCAAGCTAAAATTTTAAAAGAAGAATCTCAAAAATTATCAGATAAAATGAATGAATTAGAAGATTCCCCAAAGGAAGAAATGAAAGAAGCAAATAAAGATTTACAAAATGAAAAACCTGATGAACAAATGGAATCAGCTTCTGAAGATATAAAAAATAACAATGAAAAATCTGCGATAGAAAAAATGGATAAATCTCAAAAATCTGCACAGAAATTTAGAGACAAGATGAAAAATATGAAGCAAAAAATGCAAGAAAATTCTAAGCGTCAAGTTCTTGATAAAATGAAAAAATCTTTAGAGGATATGATTACGTTGTCTAAAGAACAAGAGCAGTTAAAAAAGCAAGTTGAGGCTACACCTCCAAATAGTCAACAATTTAGAAATCAAGCAAAAGATCAATCAGACATTCAAAAAAGTATGGAAAATATTTCTGATCTAGTTTCAGAGATTTCTAAAAAATCATTTGCTATTACCCCAGAAATGTCAAGTGAAATGGGTCAGGCTTTAAGAAATATGAAAGAAGCAACTAAATCATTAGAAAGTAGGAATGGATTTGATGCAAAGGAAAATCAATCACAAGCAATGAGTAGAATGAATCAAGGATCACAAATTCTTAAACAAGCAATTCAACAAATCAAACAAGGTGGTGGGAGCTGTTCAAACCCTGGCGGTTTAGGATCAAGTTCACAACAAAGGCTACAACAAGCTGCAGCACAACAACAAATGCTAAACTCTGCAATGCAACAACAATCTGGCAACAGCGGTAAAGATGGTCAGAGTGGTGAGAAAAAAGAAGGTAAGAATGGTAAAGAAGGAGGGAATGGAAAAGATGGAGAAGGAGAAGGTGGAATAGATAAAGAAGGAAGTAATGGCTACCAATCCTCTAAAAGATTAGCTAAAGAACAAAAGGAAATTAAAAAGACAATTCAGGATTTGAAAAATGAACAAAAATCTATTTCTGGCGATAACACTAATAATAAACCTAAATTTGAAAAGGTTGAAAAAGATATAGATGAAGTTATTTCAGATATTGAATCTGGGAATATTACTCCAGAAACATTATTAAGACAAGAGAAGATATTAAGTCGTTTATTGGAAGCTATAAAGTCTGAAAGAGAACGTGACTTAGACAATAAAAGAGAATCAAAGCCAGGAGTTGATTTATCTAAACTCAGCCCGAATGAATTAAAGAAAATAGATATTGATCCAAATCTTAGAAAAAATGAAATCAATTACAAATTTCAAGGTTATTCCAGAAACTATGAAGACATGATACGAAAATATTTAGAGTACTCAAGAAGTTCTTTAAAATGAATCCTATTTTGCATTTTACATTTTACTTTAAATTTGTAATTGATATTGTTAATAATCTAACATTCTTTTGTTTAAGATTGTATTAAAATTATTATTATTTTTAACACCATTTCATTTCGATAATGCTAAAAACAAATAAACTATTTTCAATATGAAAAATACTAAAAAATTGTATTGGACCTTTTCGATTCTTTTTGCCGCATTTATGGCTTTCACAGCCATCCCTGATGTTTTAATGTCAAAAGAAGCTGTCGACTTTATTAATAAATTAGGATATCCTACATATTTCATCCCATTTATTGGAGTTGCTAAAATCCTAGGATCTATAGCAATTTTAATACCAAATTATCCAAGGATCAAAGAATGGGCTTATGCAGGTTTATTCTATGATTTAATTGCTGCATGCTACTCACAAATTTGTACAAACGGATTTCAATTCCAAATGATGTTTATGATTTTACCTCTTACAATAGGGATTTTATCTTATTATTTTAACAATGAGCATTATAAAATTTCTTGAAATTTATTTTTCTTTAATGATATTTAAACTAAATTATCTTACATTATTTTTACTTTTAATTACAGTTTTTATATATCATTTTTAATTTATATTTTAATTTAATTTCATACCAAAATTGAACAATTCTACTTTTCTAATAATCAAGTGTTTTTTATTTTTAATTTAATTTTGTCAATTTTGAATAAATAATTTTATAAACCCATCTGAAAGAATCTTATATAAACTAATTTTGGATCAATACAACTAGAATTGTATTTTTTAAGTATAAATTGAATGTTCAGTAATTGAGCTATAATAATTAAACTCATGTTTAACTAAATTTTTTTAATAATATGTTTTTTTAAAGATGACTTGTTAATTAGAATACAAGTTTTGATATTTGCTTTTCATCAAATCATTTGTTTACATTAATAAAATTCAATTATAAATATAATTCGATTATGAAATATTTTTTACTACTAATTGTAGCTTATTTTTTGCCATTGAGTTCATACTCTGAAACTGATGATCTAAATCTAGGGAAACAAGAGCTAAAAAAAGAATTTGGTAAAGGTGATTTTAAAGTTGCCATAAAGTATTTAGAATCTGCAGTTGCTAAAGAACCAAATAACTCTGAAGCACACTATTTTTTAGGTTATGCTTATGACAGATCTAATTCAGAAGATGGATTTAGTATGGACTTGACTAAACTTGAACTTGCAATTAAATCTAGCTATGAATTTGAAACGGTAGTCAAGCTAACTCCAAAATATACTGGTGAGTTGCTAATGTTAGATCCATATTCCAAAATAACATCAATATGGGGTTCACAAGCTTTTGCTTATTTAAATTCTAATAAAATTGATTCAGCAAAATGGGCTTTATCTGAAGGTAAAAAAAGAGGTGGTTTCAGAGATTTTCTTTTGGAATTTAACAAACAAATTTTATCTAATTGTAGTCAAAACTCTTATATAATTTCTTCAGGAGACAATCTTACTTTCCCAATTTTATATCTTCAATTAATAAATGGTTTTAGAACAGATGTAAATTTAATTAATATTAGTTTGTTGAATACTTTGTGGTATCCAAGGTATTTGTATAACAATAAGATTATAGATTTAAATATACCAATTTCTAAATTAGATTTAATCGAAATTCGAAATTGGAAAGACACAACTATTACAATAAACTTGGATAAATCAGTTAAAAGTTTTACAAACAAGTTTAAGTGGATTGTAAAGCCAAATATTAATAATGAATATCTATTAAGGAGTGGTTTAATATTTTTAAATTTTTTACAAACAAACAAATTTAAAAGGGATATATTTTTCACAACTAGCTTTAATCCAATTGATCAATTAAATTTAAACAATCATTTAGAAAGGTTTTTTCTTATAGATAAAATTTCATTATCTAAAATTACTCAAAATGCTAATAACCTAATTAAAGGGATAAATGGTTTTGATTTAAATAAATTAGATTCCAAATCTATTATCAATAGTACTGATGAACTTTTATTAATTGACATTTTGAGATATGATTATTGTGAAACAATCAGGAGATTACTTATTGATAAAAATACTGTGTTAGCAAAGGATGTATATAATAAGTTAATTAATTTTTTGCCTGAAAACTTATATCCATACAATTCTCCAGAACTTAAAGAATACATTAAGAATTTGTATCTGAATCAATAATTCTAATTTTAACAAGTTTGTTAAATAATCATAAAAAAACCAGAGTCGGTAGTGAAATAATGACTCTAGTTTTTAATTTATAAATATTACAATTCTATAATCCTGCAACCATATTAAAAGTAATCTTCAGACTACCAGGTCATGGTTTCAATTTTATCTATTCCATTTTGAAGAGTATACTTCGATTTTATAGTAATTTTTGGTTTATCTGCAAGAAAATCTAATGCTGATTTTAAAGCAGCATTTGTAACATCAAAAATTTTCTCAATCCCCTTCAAATCTGTAGGTTTTACATTCTCAAAAAACCCTATTGTGTATTCTGTATTATCTCCATATTGAGAATCAAATTGAAGAGTATAATCAATTTTACTATAAATTGCAATTGATTTATCTGGGGTTCCAACATATGAAACTAACTGCTAACCAATTTTAGTCAGATCTACACCTTTAATCCTTGCTTTATTGTCATTAAATGATGAGTTACTATTTATATCTACATTATTTACTCCGATAAAAGGTAATAATGAAAGCTTTGCATTAATTGGAATAATAATTGTCATTGGTACGTTTATTTGAGTAAGCTGTGTAATAGTATCGCAACTACTTAAAACCAATGTTGATAAAACAATAACTGGAAGAATTGCCTGAGAACTGAATTTCTACTTCATTTTTCTACCAAATTAAATTTAAATTGTTAAAAATATCACTTTGTTATTGGGATTTCCAACATCAATAATATACAAAATTTTATACAAATGTGCCAGAGATATTTTGGCTTTTTTACAAGTATTTTGACACAATAAATCAGTTAATTCTTCTTAAAATCATCAATTTTTCAACGAAATTAATTCTCAAATTAGTTAACTTTTGATTACATCTAAATTTGTTAAATACTATAATTTCTATTCACATTTAAATTTTAGAATTATGTAATTAGTTTCCATAATTTTAAGTTACTAAAATTATATTTTCAATAAACTATGTTTATAATTTACAACTTTAAAAAATGATTAATCTAAAAAACATTCAAACAGAAATAGATGCTAGTTTTCTTTATAAAGTGTTAGCTGAAAATGAAAAGGATTTAAATATATCAAATATATTTACTCAGATGAGTGAAATAGAACTTGGGCATGCTCATGCCTTTATGAAAAAAAATAATTTAGATTTAACTCAAGAAATTTTACCATCTATAAGAGCAAGATTATTGAAATTGATTGGAAAAATGTTTGGTTATGATTACATATTAGGTGTTCTTCTTGATACTGAAAAAAATATTAGTTCTTCAATTCAAAATGCAAGAAATAAAAATAACTCGGTTAGTTCTATTTCAGATACAGCTCATGTGAAAATTCTAACAAACATTTTAGAAGGGAAAGATATAATCCCAGGATCGAACTTCGCTCGTTTTGAAAAGCGTCATAGATCTGTTGGTGGAAATGCTTTAAGGGCTGCAGTGTTAGGAGGTAACGATGGTTTAGTATCAAATTTTAGTTTAGTTATGGGAATTGCTGGTGCTACAAATGGAAGTAGTGAAGTTTTATTAACAGGACTAGCAGGGCTTTTAGCAGGTGCCTTATCAATGGCTTTAGGTGAATGGATTTCAGTTAAGAGTTCTCAAGAATTATTTGAAAATCAAATGCAATTAGAACTTGAAGAATTAGAAAATAATCCAAAAGGTGAAGAACAAGAATTAGCATTAATATATATGACTAAAGGAATTCCAGAAAATCAAGCAAAACAAATGGCAAGAGATATTATTGGGAATAAAGAACTTGCTCATGAAGTTTTAATTAGAGAAGAACTTGGTATTAATAAAGAAGATTTACAAGGTTCAGCAATGGAAGCTGCAATAACATCTTTTGTATTATTTGCAATTGGTGCAATAATTCCAGTAATCCCATTTTTCTTTACAGGTGGATTAAAAGCCGTTTTAATTAGTTCAGTTTCAAGTGCTATTGGTCTTTTTTTAATTGGTTCATCTATTACTCTATTTACTGGGAAAAGTATTTGGTACTCAGGGTTCAGACAAGTGATATTTGGTTTGATTGCAGCTTCTATCACATATGGAATTGGTAAAATTATTGGTGTATCTTTAGGTGGTTAATGTATCATCCATTAAACAACTTAAAATTATCAACCAATCAAAAATTATAAAGCTATTTAGTTATTTTAAGCTATACTTTCTTATTAATTATTACTTTTTTTATATTTTATTTTACAAATCCAATATAATTGAATACTTTTTTAAGGATTAAAATGTTAATCTAATCCAGATGTAAAGCCAAACTTCTCAATAATTTTATATTATCAATATCTTCTAATAACTCTTTTTCCTTTGGTGTTTCAATAACCATTGGAACATCTATTAACCTATTGTCCTGCATAATAAACTTAAACCCATCGATACCAATATTTCCTTTACCAATATGTTCATGTCTATCTTTTCTAGATCCAAGCCCTTGTTTAGAATCATTTAAATGAATTAATTTTAGATTGTTTAACCCAATAATTTTATCAAATTCTTCAATCGTTTTCTCATAAGATAGTTTAGTTCTAATATCATATCCAGCAGCAAAGATGTGACAAGTGTCTATACAAACTCCAACTCTATTTTTATCTTCAATCAAATTAATAATTTCTGCAACCTCTTCAAATTTTGATCCTAAGGTGGTACCTTGTCCAGCAGTTAATTCTATTACAGAAATTGTTCTCTGATTTTTAGTTTTATCATGAATAATGTTAATATTTTCAGCTACTAAAGAAATTGATTCTGCTAAAGACCTTGTTACAGCGGCACCTGGGTGAAAATTTAACAATCTGATGCCAAGCATTTCTGCTCTTAAATGTTCATCTAAAAATGCTTCTTTCGATTTCTCTAAAGTAGAATCATCAGGTGAACATAAATTAATGAGATAAGAATCGTGAATTGCAATTTCTCTAATAGGAGATTTAGATAATGCTTCATTCCACAAATCTATCATTTCATGTGTTATTACCTTACCTTGCCATTGATTATTATTCTTTGAAAATATTTGCAATGCAGTTCCATTAAAAATCCTTGAATTTTCAATTGCTAAATGCAACCCTCCAGCTATTGAAGTATGCGCACCTAAAGCTTGAACTCTATTTTTTATTGTCATATTTTCTAAATCAATGGATTCAATTTTTGACGTTTTTATTAAAATTTAAAACTGCATTTGTGAGCAATTCCTCAAATACCTTGATAGTACTTTTATCTGAATAATTCTTATGAACAAATTCATTTGAATTTATTGATAGTATATTCTGTAATTCCTTACTTTTTAATAACTGGATAGTAGATTTTGCAAATTCGATTTCAGTATTTCCTAATAAATAATGTTCATTAGGAGCTGCAAAATTACCTTCAGCACCAATCGAAGTGCTTACAAACGGCATACCTGCTGACATCATTTCAAGTATTTTTATTCTCATTCCTCCACCTAATCTAAGTGGAACTATACCAACAGAAATTGTAGAATACAATTCTTTAATATTCGAATTTTTACCAAGCATCACAAAGTTTTTATTAGGCAAAGGTAATTCATCCAATGGAGGATTATCACCAACCAAATAGAAAATTGTATCAGGGCTATCTTTTAAAATTAAGGGTAATATCTTGTTCACAAACCAAACAACAGAATCTTTATTTGGAGCCCAATTCATATCACTCCCAATCATTAATAATGTATTTTGTTTTCTATTCTCAATACTTGAATAAGGGAAATCATTTAAATCAATAGATGCCGTTACCGTATTAACAACAGCATTGGGAACATAATTTTGCAATGTAATCTTATCCCTTTCTGTTATAGTTGCAGAAGCATCTGCAAGTGTAGCTTGTTCGATTTCAAACCTTTTCCATTTTTTTGATTGTTGAATTAAATAATTTTTAAATAGTATATTTTTTTCATTCTTTGCTACCCTTTCATATATTTCGTGTTCCATGTTATGAAACCTTAATACAAATGGAATATTATATTTTTTTTTGACATAAGATCCATATTGAGCTACATGTGATTGATCTGAATATACAGCAGAATAATTATTTTTTTTTACAAGTGAGTCTATTAAAGTATAAGCTGATTTGTGATTTTTTTTAATTTGTGTGTATGGATTTTTACTAAATAAAGTTAACAAAGCTCCAATATCTCTTGAAATAGGTTTTTCTAATACTTTATATATTTTGCAATATGAATCCATATATTTTACATCAATATCAATTTCATCAATTGCAACAATATCAACTGTATGACCAAGTTCAGACAAACCTTTAATAATTCTGTACATGCAAATTTTTGCACCATCAGTTAAAGGATAAGGGAGTCTTGAAGTTATTCCAAGTAAGTGCATTTATAAAAATTAAATATGATTTTTTTTTTTAGATTTAAATTATTTCTAAATAAATTCTTTAAATGTAAATTAGATTTTTTTTGAAATAAAAATTAATATTGGTAGAAACTATAAAGGTACTTATTTAATGTTGATCCAATTGTAAATTAGTCTTCATCATCTCTAAGTTTTTCCAACGAAGAATAATCTTCAAGTGTAGTTGTATCTCCAATAATATGACCATTAGTTGCAATTTCTCTTAAAAGCCTTCTCATTATTTTACCAGATCTAGTTTTTGGTAGAGAATCTGTAAATCTAATCTCATCTGGTTTTGCAATAGATCCTATTTCAGAACTAACATGATTTTTCAATATTTCTTTAAGTTCAGTAGTTGCTTTTGTTCCAACCTTAAGAGTAACAAAAGCAACAAGAGAATTACCTTTAATCTCATCGGGTTTTGCAATTACTGCACTCTCAGCAACAGACTTATGAGAAACTAAAGCAGATTCAACTTCTGCTGTACCGAGCCTATGACCTGAAACATTTACAACATCATCAACCCTACCCATGATCCAAAAGTAGCCATCTTTATCTTTTCTTGCTCCATCACCAGTAAAATACCAATCTTTGAAGTCTCCAAAATAAGTTTTTTTATATCTTTCTTTATCACCCCAAATATTCCTTAACATTGAGCTCCATGGAGATTTGATTACTAATAATCCACCTTCATCTGGTTTACAAGAACTTCCATCACGCCTTACAACATCTGCTTGTATTCCAGGTAATGGCAATGATGCAGAGCCTGGTTTCATTGGAGTTGCTCCAGGTAATGATGAAATCATTATTCCACCTGTTTCAGTCTGCCACCAAGTATCAACAATAGGACATCTTTTTTTTCCTATAACATTAAAATACCATAACCATGCTTCTGGATTTATTGGTTCTCCAACTGTACCTAATAACCTTAATGATGATAAATTATGTTTATTTGGATTTTCATCTCCTAGTCGCATAAATGATCTGATTGCAGTTGGTGCAGTATACAAAATATTGATTTTATTCCTTTCAATAATATCCCATATCCTATCAGCAGAAGGATAATTCAAAGCACCTTCATACATAAAAATTGTTGCTCCATTTAACAATGGTCCGTAAGTAACGTAGGAGTGTCCAGTTATCCAACCTATATCTGCTGTACACCAATAAATATCGTTATCAGATAAATCAAAAACATTTTTACAAGTATAATAAACCCAAGTCATGTAGCCTCCTAAAGTATGGAATATCCCTTTTGGTTTACCAGTTGATCCAGAAGTGTATAACACAAATAAAGGGTGTTCACTATCTAACCATTTAGCTTCATTTTTTTCGTTTACATTTTTCATTAAATCATCCCAATCATATTCTCTATTCTTATCCAATTTAATTTTCAAAGAATTTCTATTGAGTACTATTATACTTTGAATTTCAACTAATTCTTTAGTTGCTTTATCTACAGTTTTTCTTAAATTAACTAACTCACCTTTTCTGTATGTGCCATCAGTTGTTACAATTAACTTGGCATTAGAATCTATCATTCTTTCTTTTAGAGCTTCTGCACTAAACCCTCCAAACACTACGTTATGAATTACTCCAATTCTAGCACAAGCCAACATTGCAATCACTGCTTCTGGAACCATACCCATATAAATCCCTACTGTATCATTTTTTTTTATCCCTAATAATAATAATACATTTGCAAATTTACATACTTCAGTATGGAGCTGAGAATAAGTTAAAGTGCGGGTTCCACCAATTTCATTCTCAAATATTATTGCAGCTTTGTTTCTTCTTGATGTTGCTAAATGGACATCTAAACAATTGTAAGATAAATTAGTTTTTCCGTCTATAAACCATTTTGCAAATGGTGGTTTCCATTTTAAAACATTAGTCCAAGGTTTTTTCCAGTACAATTTATTTGCAATTTCACCCCAAAATTTATTAGGATTTTTCTTAGCCTTATGGTATATTTTTTTATATTCTTCAAAAGAGTTTAAATCACCATTTGTTTTAAATTCTACTGGCTTTGAAACTACTTCACCAACTTTCTGGACAGATAAAATTGACTCTTCATGTAATTTTGAAGTTAAATTCTTTTTCTTTTGGATAGATGATTTCATATAGTTTTATATTAGTTGAATTTCAATAATTTAAAAATTATTCTCCCAAAAATAAATAACTTAATTTCTTTATTTCCTTATATTATTTTTTAAATTATTTAATACACTATTTTCAATAAATTATAAAGTACAATTAGATATATGATAGCATTGACTATTGCAGGTTCTGATAGTGGAGCAGGTGCAGGGATACAAGCGGATTTAAAAACTTTTTCAGCCTTAAATGTTTATGGTGTTTCTGTTATAACTTCTGTTACTTCTCAAAATACTTTAAGAGTTGACGACGTTTTTGATTTGCCATTAAATGTTATTGCCTCACAATTCAAATCAATAATTGATGATTTTAAAATTGATGTAATAAAAATTGGAATGCTTTCTAGTTCTGATATTGTAAAACAAATTGTTTCTGAAATTTCTAAATTAGAATATAAAATTCCTATTGTACTTGATCCTGTATTAGTTTCTACTAGTGGTGATTCTTTAGTAAAAGATACCTCAATAATTGCTCAAAAGAATCTACTTTTTCCAATAATAACTATTTTAACACCAAATATAATTGAGGCTTCTATAATTTCTAATATGAAAATTTTAACTTTAGATGATATGAAAGAGTCTATAAAAATTATTCACAAAATAGGAGTTAAAAATGTACTTATTAAAGGAGGTCATTTAATATTTAATGGAAATTGTATTGATATATTATTTGATGGTGAAAATTATTATGAGTTTTGCTTACCACATATTGCAGCTCAAGATGTTCATGGTACTGGATGTACGCTTTCATCTGCTATTGCTGGGAATTTAGCAAAAGGATATAATTTGATAAGTTCAATAAAAAAGGCTAAAGATTATGTTCATGGAGCTATTAAACATTCCCGAATGGTTGGTAATGGTAACAATCCATTATATCATGAATGGATGAATTTTAAAAGTGATAATTTAACTTAACTTAAATTTATCTAAAAATAATTTCTTAAAGATATTTTATTGATTGATTTCTAATTCAACTCCATACCAATTTACTCCAGGTGGTTTTTCACCTATAAGCCTAGAAGAAAAGCCTAATGATTTGTAAAAAATTAGAAGTGGTTCAGATGCTCTTCCCTTCAATTTATTTAGTTTAAATTTAAAAATTATTTTGTTTATAAGTTCTTTATATACTAAATTTTTATTGCTATCATTGTTAGATCTTAAATGCAGAATTGTTCCAATCCCCAACTCATCTAATTTCAATCCAATTATTCCTAACATATTTTCATCCTCATCTAAAACTCCCATTAAGTGCATGTTTTCATCTTCATAATATCGTTGAAGAATTCTGTCTAAAACTTCTTCATTCTTTGCTGGAAGAGCTTCCATCATAGTCTCTCTAATTGTATCAGTATCATAATATGGCTTAGCATTAAAAAAAGTTAAATTCATAAAGTTGGATGTTTGTAAGTCTTCAATTTGAATGTAATATATTTTATCATTACTTACATTAAGAAATCATATAATCCTTTCCATCAATTATTGAAATTAGCATAAGTTGCATTATAGCATCAGAATCTATCGAAGTTGATTTTAGTTTGAAATCAGTTTTTTGTAATATATTAAATGTATCTTTTATTTCTGAATAACTAAACTTGTTACAAGCAGCTAAATACTCATTTATAAAAAAACTTGAAATTCCTAATGATCGTCCTAATTCCAAAGTATCTCGTGTTTTAATTTTAAGTTCAGTTAACCTCCATAGAACAGAAAAATACCTTGTTAACATAGAAATAATTAACTGCTCAGATTCTCCTAGTCTAAGCATATTTGCAAGTATAGAAGAAGAAGAGACAATTTTTCTTTCACCTATTGCTTTTTGTAATTCAAAAATATTATTTTCTTTCGAAGAGCCTACAATTTTCTCAATATCTTCAAAAGTTATTTTTTTTCTTAAACCAGTAAAAGTTAACAACTTCTCAATTTCATTATCAATAATTCTCAAAGATGTTCCTGCATAACTTATTAAAGCTTCAATTGCTTCTGGTGCTATTTCCCTACTTCTTTTTTTTACCCTTAATGAAATCCAAGAAGGTAATTCTCTTTCATATATTTTTTTAAAGTGAACAGATTGTGAACATTCTATTATTATATTAAACGGATTCCTTGCAATTGATTTTCCTTTCCCAAGAAAATCAGAATTGTTAGAAATCATTATTAAAGTTGTAAATTCTAATGGATTTTTTAAGTATTTAATTATTGAATTACTTATATCCTGTTTTGATTTAGTAGGGTAAAATTTATCAATATCTTTGATTACAACAACTCTTTTATTTGCCATAATTGGATAAGAGTTTACTCTCTCCAAAATATCGTTAATATTATTATCGTTGCTATTCAAAACATCATAATTAAATGATTTGTTAGTTTCCTCAACAGCAACACTAACAAGGCTCTCAAGACTATCTTCAATAAGCAATTCTTCTTCACCAAATAAAAAATACATTGGTGAAAGTTTGTTTTTATTAATTTGAGTTTCTAAACTATCTTGACTAATTAACGGCATTTAATTGGGGTTAAAAAAATAATTCAATTTCAGATTTTAATAACTCAAAATTAACGTTCTCAAATTGATGTGGTTGATTTTCAAAAACTTTGACCTTAGAATTAATCAAAGTATTTTGAACATATTTAGTTTCTTCAAATGTCACCATTTTATCCAGACTTCCAAGAGTTAAGAGAACATCATTTTTTATCATTTGAAAATCTTCTATTTCTAGGTGATTAGTTGCCAAACTCCACATCAATTTTTCTGTATTCAACATTACATTTTTCCAATTCTCTTTTCCGTGTACGTTCTTTAATTGCATTGAATATTCCGGAACTTTTAACTCTGTGATCTCAGGATTAAGAAATTTTGTTTGAAGAAGAACCTCTTCTTTATTCCACTTTAATTTAGTTCCATAAGTAAACAATTTGTCAATTCTTTCTGGGAAATACCTCATTAACCATAAACCAATGTAACCACCCATGCTATACCCAAAAATATTTATCTTATCTAATGAAGATTTGTCCATCCATTCTATTATTTCTAAACTGAAATTTTCAATATTGAATTCATTTTTAAAAGTATTTCCACCGTGGCCAGACAAATTGATAGAATAAGTTTCAAACTTATTATCCAAAGAATTTTCTATTTTTTCAAATTGATTTTTACTCCCTAGAGCACCATGAATAAAAAGTATAATTGACATATTAAAAATTTTAAAAACTGATTGAATATTAAAATAGATCAAACAAAAACAAATCTAATCAAACTTTAAATTTGCATTGAACATTATTAACTCAATTTGAAAAGGTTTTGAAAAACTTTACAAAGTTGCAAAAACATTTTCAGCAGCATCTAGTGTTTTTTCAATAGCAATAGTATCATGGGTACTAGAAACAAACCATGCTTCAAACTGAGAAGGGGGAAGATAAATTCCTTTACTAAGCATACCATTAAAGAACTTTGCGAACAATTTAGTATCTGAACTTGATGCAGAGTTAAAATCTACTACTTCACTTTTAGTAAAAAATAAAGTAATCATCGAGCCAGATCTATTAATACAATTATCGATGGAATATTTATTCCCAAAATATTTTAATTGACTTTCAATTTCATTTGTAATAACTTCTAATTTAGGATATGGGTTTTCATTAATCAATGTTTGCAATGTTGCAAGACCAGCAGTTACTGCTAAAGGATTCCCAGATAAAGTACCTGCTTGATAAACAGCTCCTAAAGGAGAAACTTTCTCCATTAAATAACTTTTCCCACCATATGCACCAACAGGTAAACCACCGCCAATAATTTTACCATATGTAACCATATCAGGAATAATACCATATACTTCTGATGCACCACCAAAAGCAACTCTGAAGCCTGTCATCACTTCATCAAAAATTAATACAGTCCCTTTCTCTGTACAAAGTTCTCGAAGATTTTTCAAGAATACTGGATTAGATTTAATAACTCCCATATTTCCACAAATAGGCTCAATTATTACTGCAGCTATTTTATCATCATTTAACTTGAACAAATTTTTTACAGATTCAATATCATTAAAATTGGCTACTAATGTATCTTGTGCTGTCCCTTTAGTAACTCCTGGTGAGTTTGGTTCTCCTAGAGTCATAAGTCCACTTCCAGCTTTTATTAAAAATGAATCACCATGTCCATGATAGCAACCTTCAAATTTTATAATCTTATCAAAACCAGTATATCCTCTTGCAACTATAATTGCAGACATAGTTGCTTCAGTACCACTTGAAACCATTCTAACCATTTCAAGAGTTGGGATATTTTTACAAAGGAATTCAGCAAGCTCAACTTCAGCTTCGCAAGGAGCTCCAAAACTTACAGCTTTTAGAATTTGTTTGGATAATGCTTCAATTACAATTGGATGATTATGACCTAAAATAAATGGTCCCCAAGATCCAACATAATCAATATAATTATTCCCATCAACATCTGTCAAATTTGAACCAAAAGCTGATTCAAAAAATATAGGTTTTCCACCAACAGATTTAAAAGCTCTAGCTGGTGAATTTACACCTCCAGGAATAACTTTTTTAGCTCTCTCAAATAAATTATTGCTTTTATTTATAATCATTATTATTGAGTAAAATTTACATAATGTAGGATAATTTCATACCCAACATTAAAACAAAATAACATATTTTAAACTCAAGTTACCTTTCCTTAAAACCTTTCAAATAGAGTACCTGCGGCATTGTTAGATCTTTCTAATAATAATGTTCTTGCCACTTCAGTACAAGCAAAAACTTTGGAAATATTTTCATTCGAATCTACATTTAATATTTCTAAAACCTTATTATGAGTTATATAATCTTCTAATTCAGGCATATTCTCAGATGAAATTTCTAGAAGTTCTTCAAGAGTTTGTTCTTCATCTGTTTCAATTAAATCAAGTATCAAATAAGCCCTACAATAAAACATTAAAGAAGCTCTTGATAACCTTTTAAATTCAAAAACTAATTCTTCGTTTATTGGATCTAACTCAGTTAACAATCTCCATTGTTCTTCGGCAATAATATGATATTCATCTGCTGTTGTAAGTATTTTTTTGTGAATTGGTATTTTCTCCATAAAATAGTTTTTTGTTAATTGGCAATTCCAAAAACAATAAGATTAAAATTTAAGTAATTCAAATTTTTTAGAAATAATTTCTTTTATTAAATAGATAAAATAGTTTTTGAAAGAGGTATTAAATTGCCTTCAATATTAACACCCATTTCAAAAACAATTGGAGTGCCTGTAGGAATTTCAAGATTTAAAATACTTTCATGTGTATGGTTTTCTAACCTATACATCATTGCTCTTAAAGAATTACCATGAGCAACAACTAACACATTTTTATTTTCCAAAAGTTTTGGTTCAATGTATTTTTCATAATATGGCATAACTCTGTTAATTGTCATTGCTAAGCTTTCTGCTTCTTTACCAGGAGGGGGAATATCAAAACTTCTGCGCCAAATATGAACTTGATCTGCACCATATTTTAATCTTGTTTCATCTTTATTTAAACCCTGTAAATCACCGTAATGTCTTTCATTTAAGGCAATATCTCTAAATGTTGGAAGGTTAATTATTCCAGCTTCATTTAATGCAATTTCAGCTGTGTTAATAGCTCTCTTTAAACATGAAGTAAATAATACATCGATTTTAAAATTTTTAATTTTTTTTCCAGCTAACAATGCCTCCTCTTCTCCTTTTAATGAGAGATCAACATCTACCCAACCTGTAAATCTGTTCTCTAAATTCCAACTTGATTGACCGTGACGAAGTAAAATTAAATTTGACATTATAGAATTTTTAAAGAATTTTAAATTTTAGGTAAAATAAAAAAGTTAAAATAGTTTTCTCCATTTTTTTGGAGAAAATGTGTCAATAATTACAAAACTAATTGCAGCTAAAAGCCCTGCAAACAATATATCAATTATGTTATCTGTTAAACTAGACATTGATCTTGGAAATTTTTCCCAAAACCACTTGTGAATACCTAAGTATTTACCTAACCTTAAAGATAAATCATGTGAAGATAATATTATAATTGCTAACCCTAAACCAATAAAAAGGGCATGGGTTAATTTTAGCACTTTGTATTGATCTCTTGTCTTAAGTTTTCTTTCTTCCTTTGTAACCCCAACAGCAATTGGGAAAAAATTAATATATAGAAATGAACCAAGTAAAAGTAATACAGAATATATAATTATCAAGTTCATTTTTTTAAGATAAAAATTTAAAAATAACTTTAAAAGTTTAAAATTATCTACTTCACTCTTTCAACCCTACGAATTTCAGGAACATAATAAATCAAAGTTTTTTCAACACCAGCTCTTAAAGTTAAAATTGCAAGAGCGCAATTTTCACAATTACCTATAAACCTAATTTCACAAGTTCTAGTTGATTCTTCAAAATTCACAAATTCAATATCTCCACCATCTTGTTGCAGATATGGTCTTATTATTTGGATTGCAGATAATATTTTATCTTCTATATTCAATTTAATTAATCGTCTGATCCAAGTAATATTTGAATTGGAGCTGATTGATTCATGTTCTGAATCGATATTTGTTGAGCTAAAGCCCTTGCAATTGATCTTATTACAAGCGTCTGTTCAGATTCGGGATTTCTAATAACAGCAGGAATCCCTTCATCACCACCTTCTCTTATATTTTGTACAATTGGTAACTCACCTAAAAAAGGGACTTTCATTTCTTCTGCTGTTCTTTTACCACCACCATTTGAGAATATTTCATATCTTTTTCCAGTATCGGGAGCAATAAAATAACACATATTTTCAATTATCCCTAACACTGGCACTTGCACTCTTTCAAACATTCTTAACCCTTTTCTAGCATCTGCTAAAGCAACATCCTGTGGAGTTGTAACAATTACAGCACCAGTTAAAGGTAAAGTTTGAGTAAGTGTTAATTGAATATCTCCAGTACCAGGTGGCATATCAAAAATTAAGTAATCTAAGTCTCCCCACTCAACATCACCAATAAATTGTTTTAATGCACCTGCCGCCATAGGTCCTCTCCAAATTACAGCTTGATCAGGATCTACCATAAACCCAATAGACATAATTTTAACACCATATTTTTCTAATGCTTCAAGTCTTCTTTCCCCTTTTTCATTCTGATAGATTCTTGGTTGCTCTCCATTTAATCCGAACATTATTGGTGCAGATGGACCGTATATATCTGCATCAATAAAGCCGACCTTGCTACCTTCTAAAGCAAGTGATACAGCCAGGTTAACAGCCACAGTAGATTTGCCAACCCCACCTTTACCAGAAGCAATTGCTATTGTATTCTTTACACCAGATAATATTCCACCAGATGCTTTTCTATTACTACCAATTACTTGTGCGGTCATGTTAACTTCTGCTTTTTCGAAGCCAATATTATTCAATATTGAAACTGCTTGAGCTTGCATTTGATCTTTTACTGGGCATGCAGGTGTTGTTAACTGTATTTCTACTTTAACATTTTTTCCATCAATCTTCACTTCCTTTACAAAACCTAATTCAACAATGTTTCTATGAAGATCTGGGTCTTGAATAACCGACAGTTCCTTTAGAATTTGATCTTCTGTTGCTATATTTTTATTTCCAAAAAGCCCCATTTATTTTATTTTCTAATTTAATGAACGAAATATTTGTTTATTATCCTTATTAAATTCTACACCTATTTCAATTTATTCTTATATAAATTATTAAGATTTGAAAGTTAATAATTTTTATTTATAATTCTATTCTTCTAGTTGCTGATGCTGTGGATGTTTCAAAAATTGTTACATCAATTGCATCTATATTTTTATAAGATTTAATCTCATCTTTTATACTTTCAGCAAACCATAAAGAAATATTTTCAGCAGTTGTATTAAAGTCAACTATTAACTTTTTCATGTCATGTTCTTCAAGAAAATGCAATACAGTAGCATCATCACTACTACACATAAATGCATGATCTAATGTATCAACTAATGGTTGGACTATTTGTTTTAACTCAAAATAATCTAATAAAAATCCATTAAGATCTAGTTCACCTTCAAGGGATACAATCATTCTATATGAATGACCATGTAAGTTTTTACATAATCCATTATGAAATGGTAATCGATGACCCATTTCCCATCGAAATTCTTTTGTTATAATCGCTTTATTTTTCATCTATTTATTCTTTGATAATTTTCCTTTAGAATTAAATTTATGTTCAATAATTATATCTGAATTCAAACCACCTCTAGTTGTAAACTCACCAGTAACTTTAATATATCTTGGTTTTAATAAATCTATCATATCATCAGCAATTTGATTTGTTGCAGCTTCATAAAAGATACCTTTATTTCTGAACTCTAGGAAATAATACTTAAGAGATTTTAATTCAACACAATTTTTATCGGGAATATATTCAATTGTAATTGTACCAAAGTCTGGCAAACCAGTCATTGGGCATACAGATGTAAATTCAGGATTTGAATGTATAATAGTGTAATCTCGTTTGGGATTTGGATTTGGAAATAATTCTAATTTCATTTAAATTTATTATTAATTTATATCATAAAATATTTTTACAATTTCTAAACAATTCTTCTAATGTAAGGGATTTTTTTCAATGTATTTACTAAAACTAAAGCTATTATTAAAGTAAATGTAACTAATAATGGAACAGCTATTATTGAATCCAATTTTACATTTAAAAAATTGTCATTATACATTTTAATTCCTAAGTAACCATGTTTTAGATATTCTAAAATAAAGAGATGTGAAAGATAAATACCATAACTATTTTTTGAAATAATAAGTATTAGCTTGTTAATATAAATATTATTTATGTTGTTAAATTTTTGAGTTGTTTTAATATATTCATAAAACCCAACAGATATTAAAATACAAGTTGGTGTTAAGTAAATAAAAAAATTCTCGTATAATTTGTAATCTATATTTGAATAATACCAAGTTCCAAAAAATGTGATTAAAATTGATACAAAAGAAAATACATAAATTACTTTTTTAAATGGAAGTTCGTATCTAGATAAATAATAACCTGTAACAAACAATCCAATATATCCTAACCAACCAATATATTTTATTAAGAAAAAAGTAGGGTAATAAGTTGAAACAATAGTTACAAAAAACCATAAAACTAAGAAATACTCAATTTCATTTTTTGTTGCATATTTAATAAAGACCTTGAATGTTGGTGTTAAAAAGTACAATCCAATAATCATTGGTACAAACCACAAATGATGAAAAGTCTCTCCAAATAAAAATGATTTGATGATATCTACAATAGGTAAAGGCTTTCCTTGAGCTATTAAGGTTCCATGACTGTATAAAGCATAAACTGCTGACCAAAATAAAAAGGGGATGAATATTTTAGAAAATCTTTTCTTAAAAAATAGGGTTACAGACTCATCTTTATCTGGGTTTAATAACATTGAACCACTAATCATTACAAATACTGGAACTGCCCACCTTGTTACAGAATTAAAGAAATTGCAGGATAACCAGTTAAATAGTAGATTGGAATTGATAAATGTTTCTCCTTTTGAGATATTGTACAATACGTCACCGCTTGCATGTACGAAAATAACAGCTATAGTACCCAAAGCCCGTAATAAATCTGAGAATTCCGAACGTTTTGGTTTTAAGTCCACTATACTAATTATTTAAATTAATTATTGTAAGCTACAAAATAAAAAAGTAATTATAAATAATAGTAGAATGAAATTCTATTGGAAATGTACTTATATTATACTCATAAATTTCTCTACTTCTGCTAAATGTTCAGGAGTATTAACACCTTGAACCTCATTAAAATTATTTGATAAAAAAGCTGTAATCTTTTTACCTTTTTCAACTAGTTTTCCAATTACATCAGTTAAATAATATTCACCTTGAGAGTTGTCATTTGTAATTTTTGAAAGTGATTCTTTTAATTCTTTACATTTAAATACATAGATACCAGAATTGATTTCTTTAACTAATAACTCAGTCTGATTTGCATCTTTTTGTTCAACAATTTTTTCAACAACATTATTCTGATTTCTTATTACTCTACCATATCCAGTTGGGTTTTCTGCAATTACTGTTAATATTGTTGCCGATGAATTAGTAATTGAATGTTCTTGAAAGAGTAGTTTTATTGTTTCTGATGAAAGTAAAGGTACATCACCAGAGAGAATTAAAACATCGCCATTAAAATTTTCTAAATTTGGAATTGCTTGAATAACTGCATGACCAGTACCTAATTGTTGTAATTGTTCAGCAAATTCAACTTTGTCCTCAAATACATTTTTAAGATAATCTTTAACATCTTCTTTATTATGACCCACAATAACTATAACTTTATTAGCACCACTATTCATTGCTTGGTTTACCACATGGTGAATCATTGGTAAGCCACCAACTTCAAACATAACTTTCGCTTTTTCTGAGTTTCTCATTCTTGTCCCTTTTCCAGCTGCCATTAAAATTGCAGCTAAATCATTATTCTGTTTATCCAACATATTCATATTTACGTCCTGAGAGTTGTTCATTTGAAATTGAAGAGATTTTATTTTGTTTATTCACATGAACAATAGTTGGTTTGTGAGTTTTTGCTTCTTCATTTGACATACTAGAATATGTCATAATTATAATTTCATCTCCAGTAGCTCCTTTCCTTGCTGCAGCCCCGTTCAAACAAACAACCCCAGATCCTCTTTTACCAGAAATAACATAAGTTTCAAAACGCTCTCCATTATTTACGTTTACAACTGAAACTTTTTCATATTCAATAATATCTGCAGCTTCCATAAGTTCCATATCGATTGTTAAACTCCCCTCATAATACAAGTCAGCTTCTGTAATTGTTGCTCTATGTATTTTTGATTTAAAAAGAAATCTTGTCATTATATAAAATAATTTAATTTAGATTCAAATTTCGGAAATAAGTGACGATAATATAGAAAAAAAGTTTTAAAGTAATTTTTTATTGTAACTCAGTTTTGGTACTAATTAATTTTCAGTATTACATTTTTTATTTTATTCACAAAGAATTACATTCTCATCTTTTTCTTTACTATCATTTAAGGGTGTAAGTTAATTATCTTTGTAGAACAACGAATTTGCTTTTTTAATCCACAATTAATATTTTATATTGATCTCAAATGATAGATTTAAATAAATCAAATTCAAAAAAATCAAATAAATTTTTCAAACTATTTTTTAAACAAAATCCACTTTAAACATTGTTAGTAGGAATTGGTTACGATATACATCGCCTTGAAAAGGGCTTACCGATGAGATTAGGTGGAATAGATATTCCAGAATCTGAGTACGGACCTGTAGCACATTCTGATGGAGATGTTTTACTACATGCAATTTGTGATGCACTTTTAGGTGCAGCAGGGTTAGGAGATATTGGTAAACATTTTCCAGATACAGATTCTGCTTTTAAAAATATTAAATCAATTGAATTATTAAATAGAGTAAATAATCTTTTATTGGAAAACAATTTGAAAGTTTACAATGTTGACACTATGCTAATTCTTGAAACTCCTAAAATATCTAAGTACAAAGATTCTATGTGTAAGGCGATCGCTGAAGTATTAAGATTAAATGAAAATAGAGTTTCAGTAAAAGCAACTACGAATGAAACTCTAGATTCAATTGGAAGCAAATTAGCCATTGCTGCTCATGCTATTGCTTCTTTAACCGAATTGTAATTGAAATGTATAACCAAATGAGAAAAATATTGGATTCTCAAATAAAATGCATTTTAATATTTACTTTTATTATTTTCAATTTCTTTTCTGTTAATTCACTTTTAAGTCAAATTTTTCCTAATGAAAAATTGATTCCAAATGGTGACAAATATATTGGTCTTTTTTCTCAATCAAGTTTTTCTCAAATTAGAGTTTATGATAAAAATTTTAAATTTTTAAATTCAGTTCAATATCAAAAACTTTTTCCTTTAGTTTACTCAAAGGATATTATTTTATCTGATATTGGAGGGAAATGTCAAATTTTTAAGATTCAAATCAAACCAGAAATTAGTATTAAACCTATAAAACATTTAGAAATAAATGTTTGTAATAATATATTAGATTATAATTCTGGCTTAATAACCATTTGTGGCGATTCTGGTATATTTTGTTTTGACACATCTGGTAATGAAGTTTGGAGTAACAAGTTTTTTTTAAACGAGGCTATTTTTAGCCTGAAAGAAAAATGTATTTACTCAATATCAAATTTAAAAAATAGTATATTAATTAAGAAACTTAGTTCTGTGGATGGAAAGTTATTAGATGAATCTGAATTAGTTGGTTCAAGACATGCCAAACTCATTCCAGATTTTAACAGTGATAAAATAATTGTAGTAACTAAATACCCAAATACAATTAATATTTTAGATTCAAAAAAATTAGTTCTGACTGATAATATTAAAATTGATTTTGATTACATTTCAACATTTTTACTAAACATTAAAGAAAAACTTGTTCCAAGTTTTTTAAGTTCATCTTACCCAAAACCATTAATCAAATTTATTGAAGATAATTCAATTAGAAATTTAGATTTTGATTATGTTTTGCAAGGAACAGTGACATCTGGTTCAACTAATAATAATTATTTAACATTATCAACTTCAGATTCTACTTTAGTTTATAATACTAACTTAGATTTATTAGGCGAGTACAATTTAATACTTTCAGATAATTGTGAATTCTATGAAATTGATTCAAATAGAATAATTCTAGCTTCTAATAAAGGCTCTATAGTTTTTAGTTCAATTTTTAAACCACAAAATTGGTTTTCAAAATATTGGAGGAAGATTATTAGTTATTCATTATTGATTGTTTTGTTTTTTGTTTTATTGTCTGGTTATATTCAATTTAGAAAGATTAAAATTATATATGAAAACCTAGTAAATGTACCAGAATCAGGTGGGATTCTCATATTGTCGAAATCACAAAAACTTAAAAGTATTAATTCATCTGGTTTAAAACGTTTGATGTTGTCAGAAAATACACCATTAAATAAACACGTTTATACATATTTTTCAAACTCAGATTTATCAATTATTAATAAGTCATTGAAATCATTATTCTTAGAGGGTATTCCATTTGAATCAAAGGTTATTCTAGCTAAAAACACAGATACTCAAACACTTGTATTTAGAGGTAGGAATATAATAAATAAGTTAGGGTTTTCAATTGGGTATGTTGTAATTGTTGAAGATATTTCTAAAACTATAGAAAATGAAAGATTAATAAATTGGGTAAGTGTTGCTCATCATATTGCTCATGGAATGAAAACACCATTAGGTGCAATAAAAAACAGTGCTGAAACATTATTGAAACTTCAGAATTCTAATTCAAATTTTAATTCACCAATTCAAAGAATTATAACTCAATCTGAAAAGTTGAAATCTATTGTTTATGATTTGATTTCAGTTGCAAAAACTGATGAGTTAAAACTAAATGTAGCTAATTTGAAATTGCTATTTGCTTCAATTGTTAGTGAGTATGATGAAATTTTAAATGATAATATTAATATTCAATTAACTTATCCAGATTATGATTTATATTTCAATTTAGATGTTGAACAATTTTCAATTGCTATTAATAATTTAATTGATAATTGTATTCAAGCTATTGGTGAAAGGCAAAGTGGGAAAATCAACATTCAATTAAGTAAATATGAATCAGTATTAAACATAGTTATTGAAGATAATGGCAAGGGAATGAATGATTTTACATTAAAAAATATATTCCAACCATTTTATACTGAACGAGAAGGAGGTTCAGGAATTGGTATGGTTATAGTGAAAAGAGTTGTTGAAAGCCATAAAGGTACTATTGAGGTTCAAAGCAAATTAGGGTTTGGCTCAAAGTTTATCATAAATTTATTTGAATAGATTGTTTAATATTTGTTTCTTTAGTTTTTTCCATAACATATTATTTTAATTATTTTTAAGAATAAAAATTTTCAATAATATTTTTAATAGAACAGTGATTTTGTAATTATAATTTTAACTCATTATTTTTTTGATAAATTATTTTTCTAAATATAGTTTACTTTTTATATTAGTATTAAATATTGGTTTAGCTCAGGATTCAGGAGTTAAGCAATTAGGTGGTGCAAGTAATGAAAGTATTTTCACCTCAAGCAAGTCTCAAACTTCTAATCCATTTAAAGATATTTCCTCATCACTTATCAACCCAATTGAGCGTGTTATTGATCCAGAAGAATATATGCTCGGTCCAAATGACCAACTAATTCTTTCAATTCCAGTTTTGGATGATGCAAATGTTCCTCTTATAGTTTCATCAGATAACTCAATTGTATTACCAAGAGGTTTTGGTATTATCTCATTAAAAGGAAAGTCGTTAAAAGCATTAAGAAAAACTGTAGATTCCTTATTTGTTCTTAGATCAAAAGCTTATTCAAATATTTCAGTTTCGTTACTAAAACCAAGATCTATTTATGTAACTGTAACTGGGTTTGTTAGGAATCCTGGAAGATTTGTAATGACCGCAACAGATAGAGTTACTACTGCAATAGCTTTTGCTAACCAAATACAAAAAGAGGACAAAGCGAAATCTATTCCAATTATTGAACAAGATAAATATTCATTGCAAGATAAATATGAAACTAATCAAAACTTAGATTTTTATATAAATGAAATTGCACCAAGAAAAATTATTATAAGAAGAAATGATGGTACTATTGAAACTGCTGATTTAGCTAAATATAAAGCTTATGGGAACACAATAAATAATCCTTTATTAAGAGAAGGAGATGAAATTATAATAGCTAAAGTTGATCAATCAAAACCAGTTATTTCTATATCTGGTGCAGTGAATAACAACGTTTTAATTCCTTACTCAAAAGGTGACAATGCTGATTTGATGTTACGATTATCTGGCGGATTTCGAGATGATGCAGACTTATCTAAAAGTACAATTTCTAAAGTATCTGAAATAGGAATTTCATCAAATCATATTGATCTAAATTATCAAGATTCGAATTATACAATTATACCACTTACTGGAGGTGAACAAATAGTAGTTCCTTCAACTCTGAATTCTAATTCAAAAAATACTGGTGTTGTAAATATTTATGGTGAAGTAAATAAGCCTTCAACTTATTCCATTATAGATAAAGGAACAAAATTATCACAGTTAATTAAAGAAGCAGAAGGTTTTACATTATCGGCATCTTTAGAAGGATCTTACATTATAAGAGAAAAAAACAAATTTGGGTTTGATGCTGATAGAACAAGTGATTCAAAGGTTTCTGAACTTTCAAATAGTAATTTAAAATTTGAAGATTCTACTAGGTTCAAATATGATCGTAAATTACAACGTAATAGAGTTTCTGTAGATTTTATAGATTTATTTATAAATAATAATTTAAATAAAGATGTAATTTTATTTAGTGGTGATGAGATATTTATCCCTGCTAACCCCAAAAATGTTTATGTTAGAGGTCGGGTTATTAGGCCAGGATGGGTACAGTTCAAGGAAGGAGCTGACTACCAATACTATATAAATGCAGCAGGAGGACTTACAGTTGCTTCTGAAATTGGTAGGACTATAATTCAAAAATATGGTACTGGAGCTTGGGAAAGTTTTGAGAAATCTAAAATTAATCCAGGTGATGAAGTTTATGTTCCAGGTGAATCTGATATACCTGCTAGAACTGCTTTTGAACAAATTAGTACAACTGTTGGCTTCATTAGTGGTATTGCTGGAATTATTGGTTCAATTGTAAATATTTATATTGCACTTAAAAAATAAGATTGAAAGCTATCATTCAAAGAGTTTCTTGTGCTTCAGTTTCTATCGATAACAAAATTTATTCACAAATAGATGAAGGTGCTTTAATTTTTTTAGGTGTTTATACAAATGACAATGAAACTAATGCTTTAGCTCTTGCAAAAAAAGTAGCTTCACTCAGATTTTTTGATGATGATAAAAATATTCCAAATCTATCTTTAATTGATACAAAATTTGAAGTTTTAGTAGTAAGTCAATTTACAATTTGTGCTAATACCACAAAAGGCAACAGACCAAGCTTTATTAGTGCTTCTGAACCTGCTAAAGCAGAATTCCTTTACAACCTTTTTAATAATACTTTAATAAGTATTTTAGGATCTGACAAAATTTTTACAGGTAAATTTAAATCGATTATGAAAATTTCATTAACAAATGAAGGACCATTTACATTGATTATTGAAAAGTAATTTATTCTTAAAATCTATCTTGATAAAAAAATATTATTCAAAGAAAATTTATAACCTATTATAAATTCAATAACTAACATTATGAAAGATTTTGATACTAATATATCTGTACTCATTTTAGGTTCTGGTGGACGAGAACATGCTCTTGCTTGGAAAATTTCTCAGTCTAATAAACTTAAAAAACTTTATTGTTCACCAGGTAATCCTGGAATCTCTAAATATGCAGAACTAATATCTATTAATATTGAGAACCCTCAAGAAGTTGTTGAACTATCTAAAAAATTAGGAATTGACCTGGTTGTTATAGGTCCAGAAACACCACTTTCCTTAGGAGTTGCTGATGAATTGAGGAAAGAAGGAATCTTGGTGTTTGGTCCAAACAAATCAGCTGCCAGATTAGAATGGGATAAATCTTTTTCAAAGGATTTTATGTTTAGAAATTCAATACCAACAGCTAAAAGTAAAACTTTTTCAAGTGCTGATATTGATGATGCTATTATTTATTTACAAAATCATAAGTTGCCAGTAGTGATTAAAGCAAGTGGTTTAGCAGCAGGAAAAGGGGTTGTAATTGCACAATCTACTCTTGAAGCAATATACACCGTTAAAGATATGCTTACTGGTTCAGTATTTGGTGAAGCTGGTGAAGTTGTTGTTATTGAAGAATTTATGACTGGTGAAGAAGCTTCTATATTTGTTATAACTGATGGGGACAATTATGTTACCTTAGCTTCAGCACAAGATCATAAAAGAGTTGGTGATGGCGATACTGGTCTTAACACTGGTGGAATGGGTGCTTATGCTCCTGCTCCTATTGTTACACAGTCTGTTTTAGAAAAAATTAAATTGGACATCATTGAACCAGTTATAAAAGGAATGAGAAATGAAGGAAATATTTATGTTGGTTGTTTGTATGTAGGTTTAATGATAGAAGATGAAATTCCAAGAGTAGTTGAATTTAATTGCAGATTTGGAGATCCTGAAACACAAGTTGTATTACCGATATTAGATAATGATTTGTTAGAGCTATTCTTTCATGCAGCAAATTGTTCTTTGAATCCAAATATCAATGTAACTTCAACTGGAGTTGCAGCATCAGTGGTTATAGCATCTATAGGTTACCCAGGTGAATATACAAAGGGGATTGTAATTACTGGAATTGAGAAAGCAGAAAAATTAGGTGCAATTGTTTTTCAAGCAGGAACAAAAAACGAGAAAGGTTTGCTTCTTTCAAATGGTGGCAGAGTTTTGAATGTTACCGCTTTTAATAAAAATTCAGATCTAAATATAGTATTAGAAACTGTTTATAATGCAATTAGTGAAATTAATTTTGAAGGTGGATTTTATAGAAAAGATATTGGATCTAAAGGTTTGTAAGCTAATTGTTTATTTATTTTTTCTTGATTTTGATAATTAGATTTTTTGGAGTTAATTTTATAAACCAATTATTTTAATTTTGGTCACAGAATTTTGGGGAAGAAGAAAACTATCAGTTAATATTTTTGGGATATTAATTTTCTTATTGTCATTTTTGATAATCAGTAAAATTTTATGTTTATTATTTCCAAACATAGAACAAAAAATGATTGACTTAATTGCAATTATTTTTACAAGTATTTGTATAGTAATTTTTTTTGATAAAAAACCTTTAGAGTGGATAGGATTAGGAATTCATAAATTATTAATTAGAGAAATATTAATTGGTATTATATTGTCTGTTGTCTTAGTAATAATAATTTCAATTCCTTCACTATTATTATCATCAAGAGCACCTTTTATCAACCCTACTTTTTTTAGTTCACCAAACTTGTTAGTTCAAACAATAATAATGAGGCTTTCATATTCATTACTGGAAGAACTATTTTACAGAGGGTATTTATTCCAAAGAATTATTGAAATTTCAGGTGTTAGCTTCGCAGTTGTAATCTTGTCAATTATTTTTGCATCTACTCATTATTTTAATCCTGAATCAACTTTTTTAAGTGTAATAAATACTTTTTTTGCTGGTATATTTTTCTCATTACTATATATAAAAACTGGTTCATTATGGGCTCCAATAGCAGCTCATGTAACTTGGAATATTGTTTTGGGAGATTTTTTAGGATTACCAGTTAGCGGTTTGAATAGTTATTTTGGTAACAATCTTTTAGTTACTAATTTAACAAACAAATATCTACTTCTTACAGGAGGTTATTATGGACCTGAAGCAAGTTTGGTTTGTACAATTGGTATCTTAATTGGTATTTATTTTATTGTAAAATCAAACTCTATTTTTGTTTCACCTTATGTATATGCTAAGATTTTTAAAAATGGTATTAATTGATTTTCTTAAAATACATTTTGATATCTAATTCAATTGTTTTATTCTTTATTTTACAATTTATAATATTCATTTTATTTAACAACATTATTGAAATATCTAATTGTTTCCTGTAGTCTTAATTCATCGAGTAATAGCAGAGCTTTAGCTCACAATGCATATAAGATTTTAACTGAACAAGGAACTGAAGTCGAATTTTTGGATATATCAAAAATTGATTTACCTATTTGTGATGGTAATAAATGTTATTCAAATGCAAATGTGAAATTAATAAAAGAAAAAGTAATGCAGGCTAGTGGAATATTGTTCGCAGTACCAATTTACACTTATGATGTTAACGCTGCAGCAAAGAATTTAGTTGAATTAGTTGGTAGAACTCTTTCAGAAAAAGTAGTTGGCTTTATATGTGCTGCAGGTGGTTTTGGAAGTTACATGTCAGTAATGCCATTTGCAAATAGTTTGATGCTCGATTTTAGATGTGTTATTATACCTAGATTTGTTTATGCCGTTGAAGATGATATTAATGAGAATCAAGAAATAGTAAATGATAAAATAAACCTTCGTATGAAAGAGCTTATTGATTGCTTACTGAAGTTTACACCTTTATTAGTATCACCAAAATAAATCAATTTTCTGTTCAGCAAATAATTCAAACTATTTATTTTAAAAGAAAATTTATCATAAAAATGAAACTAATAAAATTATTTATAATATTATTTCCAATTTTAATTTTATCTGAAATTAGATTAAATGCTCAATGGGTATTGCTAACAAAAGAGTCAGAATTGAGTGTTAGAAAAGGTCTTGATGCAATGTATAATTTAAGATATAATGAGGCAGATAGTCTGTTCAATAAAATAATAGTTCAATATCCAGATAACCCTGTTGGTAATTTCCTTTTAGGGTTAGTTGATTGGTGGCGTATTGCTACTAACTTTGATGTTTCATCAAAAGTACAGCGTTATTCTGATACATATTATGATAAACTAAATAAATCGATTTCTTTAGCTGATTCTAAGTTAAGTAATAACCCACGAGATATTGTTGGATTATTTTTTAAAGGTGCAGCATTAGGGTATAAAGCACGACTAAAGGTCTCAAATTTTGGTTCAAGCAAAAGCTTAACTGATGTTATTTCAGCTGCAATTGAAGGTCAACAGGCCTTTCAAATATTACAAAAATGTAAGACAATGATGCCATCTAATAGTGATGTATTATTAGGGTCTGGTTTGTTTTATTATTTTTCGGATTATCTACCAAAAACATATCCTCAATTTAAATCTGCTTTTGGATTTCTTCCTCCTGGTGATAAAACTTTAGGTTTGCAAATGTTGGAAATTTCTGGAAGAAAAGCTTTATACTCTGGTGTTGAAGCAAAATATTCTCAATTAGAAATTTTATCAAATCTTGAAGGGAATCACACAAAATCTTTAGAAGTTGCTAAAGATTTGTTTTCAAAGTATCCAAACAATCCAGTTTTTCATAAATTCCTTGCTAAAAGTTATTCATTGACATTAGATTTACAAAATGCTGAAACAGAATGGATTAATATCCTTCAAAATGTTAAAGCTCGTAAATCTGGATATGAACTTTCATTAGCAAAACAAGGGCTATATTATTTAGGAGACATCAGGTTAAGGCAGAATAAATATGAGTCAGCAATTTTGCTATACAAAGAATGTGTTAAAGTTTGCAAGAGAATGGGAGTTGAAGAAGAATCTGGCTGGGCAATATTGGCAAATTTGAAAATAGGTTATTCTTATGATATGTTGGGGAAACGTAAAGAAGCTATAAATATGTATAAAGATGTTTTAGATATGAATGATTTTAGCAAAGCTCATGAAAATGCTGCTAAGTATCTAAAAACAGCATACAAACAGTAATTAAATATAAATTATAAGAGAATCTTAAAAAATAAACCTCCTTCAAAAATTATTTATGAAGGAGGTTTATTTTTAAATATACTAATCTATAAAATGACATTGTTTTAAAAGATACTATTGTTAACTGTAAAATAAACTTCTTACTTAATTTCGAGCTATTAAAAAAACATTTACTTTTTCATTTTGATTTTTTTAACATAACATGAAATATTTATTCATTTTAATTCTTTTTTTTAGTTCAGATGCCTATTCGCAACAAAATTTAAACATCCCTCAAATGACTTCTGGTATGCCTTCTTGGGCAAAATTAATGTATGAATCTAATATTAATTTGATCAAGTTAGATAGTGCTTACAGAGCATTTTATAAATTTAATAATTTTGTAAAGAGTAATTATACTAGGTACTATAAAAGGCTAATTATGAACAACAGAAATTTCATGAATAATGATGGAACTTTTAATAGTTATTCTAGTGATGTTATTGAAAAAATGTTTCAAAAAGAAGATCACAAACAATCTAAATCATTACTTGGAGAGTTAGTTTGGAAACCATTTATAATGGAAACTTTTTTTCTAGAAAAGAATAGAGTAGCTTGCCCTTGGCAAACCAATGTATATGCAATTGATGTGTCAAAAAGCAATCCAAATATTCTTGTCTGTGCTGCCGAAACAGGGTCAATTTATAGAACAACAGATAAAGGATTAAACTGGAATCAAATTGGAACGGATTTTTCACTATCTACAGAAGCAATTTGTATTCATCCATCTAATCCTGATATTATCTATATAGGAACAAATGGATCTCTTCGCAAAAGTTTAGATGCAGGATTAACATGGAAGACAATTCATTCAGTTACTGATATATATTTTTATGACATTGAAATAAATTCTTCAAATCCTAATATAATTGTTACTGGTACTGATAGAGGTTTATTTAGATCTACTGATGGAGGAGAAACTTGGAAGGGAATTTCAAACTTAAGCGTTTGTGAAATTGAATCAAACCCATCAAATCCTAATGTAATATATATTATGCAAGCTAGTAAATCTGGATATGAACCATGGAAATCAATTGATGGTGGTGCAACTTTTTCACTTAAAAATTCAGGTTGGTATAATTTAACTGATGCAGGAGTTCGTATGAGTGTAACTCCAGCAGATCCAAAACGAGTTTACGCTATTTCACTCACAAGTAAAGGTCCTCATTTAATGAGAAGTAATGATGAGGGTGATACTTGGAAAATTATTTCAACTGGATCTTATAATTTACTTGATGACAACAAAAAACCTATCAAAAGTTATAATGGGGTAGATGATTCAGTTTATAAATCTAAAGATTTTCCAATGGATAATTGGCAGGGTTATTATGATTTATCTTTAGTTGTTTCTCATACTAATCCTGATCAAATTATAACTGGGACCGGTAGTACTTATAAATCAATAGATGGTGGGAAAACTTTTGTTGTAATGGGTGGTTACGGCGGATCATTTTCGGTACATCCTGATTTACAAGAAGCAATTTCTATTGGCAAAGATACATGGATAGCTACTGATGGAGGGATTACTTATTCAAGTGATTTTTTTACTGATACGAAAAATTCAGAAGCAAGAATGAAAGGTGTCAATGGAAGTGATTTTTGGGGATTTGATGCCGGTTGGAATGAAGATATTTTTGTTGGTGGTAGATATCATAATGGAAATACTGTTTGGCATGAAAATTATTTGAACAAATTTATTAGAATGGGTGGTGCTGAATCTGCTACTGGTTATGTTAATCCAATTAGAAACCGAGATGTTTACTTTTCGGATATTGGAGGATATACAATGCCAGAAAAATATGATACTTCATGGCAATGGATTAGAATTCCTTGTGCTAAATGGCCAAATGAAACTTACTACCCAATGGAGCATAGCGACATGGTTTGGTCACCAATTTGTTATTCAACCGTTTACTTAGGGAATAAAAATGTATTATGGAAAAGTACAAACAATGGTGTTAGTTTTGATTCAGTTTTTGCTACTCCTCATAAAGAAAATAATGATGTTGTTGAAGCAATAGAAATTTCTAGAAATGACCCTAATGTTATTTACATTACTGAAAAATCAAATTCTGTAAATGATGGTTTCTTATGGAAATCAATAAATAGTGGAAAATCATTTACACTTCTACCACAACCTATAGGTACCTCGAATGGTGAAAGAAGACTTTGTGCAATTGCATTAAGTGGAAATAGTGAAAATGAAATTTGGCGTGCTTTCAGATCTGGTAGTTCATCAAACAAAGTTTTTCATTCAATTGATGGAGGAAAATCTTGGACTAATATTACAACTGCTACTATTCGTAATTTTACTATTTCTGATATTACTCATCAAATTGGAACTGATGGTGGAGTTTACATCTCTTGTGATGGAGGTAGAATTTTTTATAAAAATAATATTATGAAAGATTGGGTAGATTTTGGTAGTGGTTTAGGTGTTTCCCATTTCACTCGAGGCTTAAAGATTTTCTACAGAGATGGTAAGATTAGAAGTGGCTCAAATACTGGTGTTTGGGAAAGACCTTTATATGAAGAGTCAGAGGTTCTTGCTCAACCTACTGCCGATAAATTAACAACTGACTGCCCAAGAGATACGTTTTATTTTGACAATTATTCTGTTTTGAAATTAGATTCACTTACAAGTTGGAAATGGGAATTTAAAGGTGCTCAATTTGTTAGTAATTATAATATTCGTAACCCTAAAGTTATTTTTGGCAAGCCAGGCAAATACTCTGTAAAGCTTACTGTAACTAATTCGAAAGGATCAAATTCTAAACTTGTTGATAATATAATAGAGGTTTTGCCAAGTCAATGTGAAATTGATTCTTTTGCTGGAAAAGCACTGGATTTATCAAATAAAAATGATTATGGTAAACTTGAAGCAATTCCTGATTTAAAAAATGCAAAAGGCTTTAGCTGTTCTGCTTGGATAAAATTAAATTCCCCTCAAGATTGCTTTACGCAAATTCTATCAAATTGGAGCAGTAATGTAAGTATGGGTTTTGGATTTGCTTTCCAAGGATACCGTACAACAACTAACTTAACTTTCTCGTGGAAAGGGGTTGCTTACCAATTAACCTCAGCCTTTAATCTTGATACTTCAAAATGGATACATGTTGCCATGGTTGTTTATCCAGACTCAGTCAGGCTTTACCGTGATGGTGATAGCTGGACTTATAAAGGTAATTTTAAAGACTTTGATTTATCATCTACTCCATGGGAATTAGGTCAGGGTGTTCCAGGTCAATGTGGAAATTTTCAAGGTCAGTTAGATGAGTTAAAAATATATAATCGCTCCATATCTCAAAATGAAGTTAGAGCCAATATGCACTTAATACATCCAGAAAGTGAGCCAGGACTTGTTGCATATTATCAATTCAACGAATCCCCTGCAAACATTTATTATAATAGAGTTGGATCATTACATGGAACTAACGGAGGAGCATTAAGGATTATTTCTACTGCTCCAGTTGCTACAGGAAAAAGTTATAAAGCTTCAAACATATCTCAAGGAAAAAATATTTTCGATAGTACAGGAATTAATTTGTATTCAAACCAACCATCACAAACTGGTAGTGAAATTATTGCTTATCGTCTTTTTTCTCAACCTGATTCATTACCAAAAAATATTAAAAGTCATTCAAATAATTATTGGATAATTAAATCTTGGGGTAATAAATCATCAATTCCTTACAGCTCGATTGAGTTTAAAGATTTAGGTGAAATTATTAATGATGATGTACTTAACCCTAACACTTTTAAACTTTATAAAAGAGATGTTGCAAATGAACATTTAAGTACTTGGAAGTTAATTTCAAGTGGCGTTAATGCTGATTCTTTACTAAGATCAGTTAAATTTTCTGGAGATTCAAATATTGTAGGTCAATATATAATTGAAACTTTAGGAAATTCTGTGTTAAGTATTGACAATGAGAAAATCAATTCTAAATTTTTATCTGTTCTTCCAAACCCTTCATCCAACACATGTCTGGTTAAGTACTCAGGAATTGCTAAGTTTAATCAATTAAAAATTTATGATGTAACTGGTAAAATTGTATTCGAAAAATTGATAACAAATTCTGATGAATTGGTAATTGATATTGAATTTTTAACTAAAGGAGTTTATTATCTTGATGCAGCTAATGAAAGAATCATGATTGTTAAAAATTAGAATTAATATCATTAATTAAAACAGTTATATAACTCATATATCTTACATTCTAGAATGGTTTTATCTAAATGTAATTATATTAACTGAAATATTATATCAAGGTTATTAAAATAAAATTTAACTATTTTAATCTCGCCATCGGGGTTTTGGTAGATAATGATTCCGTTGTTGTTCATTTATCATAAAATTTATCCAGCGTCCATTTTGCAGGATTGTTGATTATGTATTCCGAAATCGTTTGATATGATTGTTCATTTCGGATAATGATTTCGTAATAATTGCGCTGCCATAATTTACCATTGAACGGTATCCAACCCAAATTTTTAACACCACGAATATATTCGTTGGTTGTCATCGTTTTAAACCATTGCACAACCCGATGTAGGGGCGAACCTACGTTTTCCACGATGCAATGAAAATGGTTGGGCATTACAATCATTTCGTGATATTTTATATCTGGAAATTTATTTTCCAATTCGTAATACCATTTTTCTATCAATTTCCCTGCGTCGCTTAATATCATTCTTTGTTCGTTATTTGGGCAGACACGTAGGTCTGCCCCTATGGTAATTTCACAAAACAAACACGCCCTATTCTGGCAACATATTGTAATAAAATTCAATCCCGCCTGCGAATATTCGTATTCCTTTAATCGGATAGACCTGCGGTGGTGGATATTTGGATTGAATTTTGGTTTGTCGTTCATTTTATTTTTTTATTCTAGGGTTGAACCGTATTGGCGAACAGATGGGGCGGCTCGTCCTAAATGAAGTTTACAATTAGTTTATTACTCATGATATAAGATTACTATATATTTTTAATCCTGAATAGGGTTTACAATAATAGAAGTTTTTTTATAATATTTTTTTATAATAGTTCCTCCATAAATTTTATGTTTTGATTATTGTTCTTGAATCATGAATATTGTATTGATAATATGGCCTAACAAATGGGTATAAAATAATGGCGTTTTTTCTGAATATCTTTTTCTGTTAATAAACCTAAATCAAGAGGAAATTAAATCAATAATTTCTTTGAATTTTTAATACTTTCTTTAATGCTTCAACACAAATATTTACATCTTCAATTGAAGTAAATCTACTCATTGAAAACCTTACAGCACATTTAGCTTGATTTTCAGGAAACCCCATTGCTAATAGAACATGACTTGGTTGCATGCTTCCTGAGGTACAAGCTGAACCATTTGAAACTGCAACTCCTTCCAAGTCCATACCAACAATTAATCCTTCACCATCAAGTTTATCTGAGTCAAAAAAAGTTACATTTATTATATTCATTAATGAGTTTTCCTCGTCACTAACAAATTTAATATTATCAATTGAACTTAACCCTTTTTTCAGAATCCCATTCAATTTTTTAAAATGAATTAATGATGAATCAATATTGGAATTAGCTAACTCAAATGCCTTATCAAAACCAACTATAAGTTCGGTGGACTCAGTTCCACCTCTTCTTTGTCTTTCTTGAGAACCTCCATGTATAATAGGTTCGAGTTCTAATTCCTTGCTTAAGTAAATTCCACCAATCCCTTTAGGACCATGAATTTTATGAGATGAAAATGATATTACATCCGCACCAAATTCTTTTACATCAATGTTTAATTTACCAAAAGTTTGAACTGCATCAGTATGTAAATATGCTCTATGAGCGTGAACAATCTTAGATAAATTTTGGATATTATTTATATTTCCAGTTTCATTGTTGGCATGCATTATACTTACAATTGGGGCAATTTCTTTGTTGCATCCTTTAAGAGCTTCATCCAATACATCTTCTTGAACCAAGCCAAACTTATCTACTTCAATGAAAATAACTTTTGCTCCGAATTTTTTTAAAAATTCTAATGTATGTAATACTGCATGATGTTCAGTTTTAGTTGTTATAATTTCAGGGATTTTATTTTCGTTGAAATATTTTTTAAATAAATACCCCTTTAATGCAAAATTGTTAGATTCAGTTCCACCAGAAGTAAAAATAAATTCTTTAGGTTCACAATTTATTCCTTTTGCAAATTTTTCCCTTGATTCTTCAATTATAGATTTAGCATATTGACCTAATCTATGCACAGAGCTTGGATTACCGAAAGATATTTTTCGGAAATCATTCATAGCTGATGAAACTTCTTCTGTTAAAAAAGTAGTTGAACTGTTATCTAAATATGTTGTGATTTGATTCAATTATTTGGTTGGAAAATTTAATATTTCTTCACACAACTTTTCAATGACCTTTGGATATATTTGATGCTCTAAAATTAGAATTTTTTGGTTTAGCGATTCTGGTGTTTCGTTCTCTTCTATATTAATATTACTTTGTGAAATTATTTCTCCTTCATCATAATTTTCTGAAACATAATGAATAGTAACTCCTGAGATCTTTTCTTTTGCATTAATTACAGCAATATGAATATTTATTCCATACATACCTTCACCACCAAATTTTGGTAATAAAGCAGGGTGAATATTAATAATTCTATTTTTAAATTTTTTGATTACTTCAATAGGGATTTTTTTAAGATAACCAGCTAGCACAATAAAATCTATTTTATAGGATAACAATTCAAACATCATTTTTTCTGAATATCCATTTAAATCTGTGAATTGTGTTTGTGAAATACATAAACTTGGGATGTTGTTTTCACTAGCATAATTTAGTGCATCACATTTAGTTTTGTTAGTAACTAATAAAGATATTTTTCCAAAAGGTTTTTCTTTTGATTGGATATAATTATCAATTGCAATTAAGTTACTACCTCTTCCGGAAGCAAAAACAGCTATATTTAAATATCTATATTGTTCATTAATATATAAATTCATTTAGTATTAAAAAATTCATCTTTTCGAGTGATTGTAAATATTAACATACCTAATCCAGTTACCAAAACATCTACTCCTGAAAGTTTACCAATAGTAGAAGTTACATTACTTTCTGCAATGTAAAAACGATATATTTGTATAAAACCTAATAATGTTATTATACAAGAAATTATTAACATTCCCTTTCTTGAAAAAATATATTTCATGGTATTAAATAAAATATTGAGAACTTTTTTTTTAAAATTAATCTAAAAGTAAAATTAGATATTGAGTATTAATAATACTTTTTTATAGTTTTAAAAACAACCTATGATAATTGATAAAGTTAAATAATTGAAATTATTATTTACTATTTAATAATTCCACAATCCTAGTTTGAGCATCATCTAAAGCCTGTTTGGATTCTTTCTGGGCAAGTAAACATTCAGATACTTCATCTTCAATTATCTCTTCAATATCCAACCATTTAGGATGTACCGGAGTCATCTTTGAATTTTTTAACTGTTCAGTAAACACTGCCCTTGTTCCAGTAGTTAGAAATGGATCACTAACAGACAGTTCAGCCGGAGTCATACCGCCTGGGAGAGCTTTACCAAATGCCAATGCATTTTTCCCACTAGTAAGAAAATCAATTAATTTTTTTGCTTTAACTTGTTCATTCGATTTTGCATTTATTGCCAAGTATTCACCTCCAGCAAAAGAAACACCTGGAGAACCTTCCTTTAATGAAGGTAAAACTGATACTCCAAATTGTAATTTTGGATTATCTTTTTTTATCTTTTCAACTAGCCAAGAACCAGAAATCCAGTAAGCAATTTTACCTTGTAAGAAAGTTTGATCAAGACTTTTTTGAGTTTCTATCAATCCAGCTCTGGATAATTCGATATACTTTTGAAGAGCTCCAATATTCGCTTCAGAATTAACAACTGGTACTCCATTTTCAGAAAAGATATTCCCTCCGTTTGACCAAAAAAATGGGACAATTTTTTTATACAATCTATGCTTATCTGGTCCATTAGAACCAAAACCATAAGCATCAGGATTTTTTGATTTAACAATTTCAGAATTTTTTAAAACATTATCCCAAGAAGTTACAGCTACTGAAGTATCAATCCCCGAATTAAATAACAGCTCTTTATTAAAGAACAAAACTCTTGTATCAACAACCCATGGCAATGCAAAACATTTATTACTCCAAATTCCTGGAGCTGAAATTTCAGGTGAAAATCTTTTAGCTGAATCAATTTGTTCTGATAGTACGCCACTTGATGAAAACTGAGCTACCCAGTCACTACCTAATTCTAAAACATCAGGAGCAGTATTTGAATTGAAAGCAGCTAATAATTTTGTTTTCCCATCGTTCCAACTTAATTCAGAAACTTCAACTTTAATTCCAGATTCCTTTTCAAATTGATTTAATTGAATCATTAAAGCATCTTTTTGAGATGGTTCACTAAAAAAATGCCAAAATTTAATTGTACCACCATCTCCGTTTGAATTTGGTTTTTCTTTTGTACAATTAGCAAACAATATTGAAACAATAAAACAGGATAATAACGTTATAAATCTTCTGGAATTCTTATTCATTTTTAGAATATATTTAATATAAATTTAGTCTTTTTGAAAAAATATCTGGTTAAAACAATTACAAGTTAATAATTTTTTGCAATATTTTTTATAAACAAGTAATATTTAATTCTAGGAATTTACAACTAAAATTATCTGAATTAATTTTTACTTGTAAAATAAGAGACTAAAGCAAGAACTGCAAGAATAGTAGTAGCAATACTTCCAGCTATTTGCAATGTTTTCTCCAATAAATTGATTGCATCTCCTTGAACAATAATTGTGTCTGCATAGTAAAGCAAAGGGTTAAGCTTTGGATTACCTGTTTTTTTATATTCATCAATATTGTATATAACTACAGGTTCTTTAATAGTACTATCTGTGGTAATATCATGTAATATCCTAATATCCTCAAGTCTAGCCCTTTCAGTGGGTCCACCAGCATAAGAAATAAGTTGAATAAGTGAAGTAGAGCTTGGAACTCTATACTTACCTGGTCTGTTAACAAAACCCCATATATTAACATCTATTGTATAACCTCCAGCACCATAATCATAGAAAGCACCACTACCAGTATTTCCTGAAGGAGGTGATCCATTGCTTGTTATTGAAGGTTTACTATTATTATCTTGAGCAAAAGTTAATAATAAAGTAGACACCAGAAAAAATATTGATAAGTATATTCTTTTCATTTAAAAAACTTAGAAATTATTTGATGGATTAAAAAAGGAAATATGCAAAACAATATAAAATATTCAGTTGCAAAAATAATGTTTTCTAACTATCATTTTTTAGAAATGTCTAAAATGAGAAATTTCTAATCGTAATTTTTTAACTTTTTAGTACTTCATTTTTGTTGTAAAGTAATTTTAACTACTAGTTGATTATCTTTGTAAACAATTAAGTTTGAATAAATTTTATTTAAAATTATGCTTGAGGTAAAAATAAGAAATATTGTTTTTAAGAATCCAATTTTAACTGCATCAGGTACATTTGGATATGGGTTAGAATGCCCTGAACTAACCGATGTTTCTAAGTTAGGGGCAGTTGTTACTAAAAGTGTTTCAAGAAAACTAAGGCATGGGAATCCGTTTCAAAGAATTGCAGAAAGCACTGGTGGGATGTTAAATTCTATAGGGTTAGCTAATGTTGGTATAGATATTTTTTTGAATGAAAAAATCCCCGCTCTTAAAGTTGCAAATGCAACTGTGTTAGTAAATATTGCTGCAAGCTCAATTGAAGAGTATTGTTATTTAATTGAAAGATGTGAAGAACTTAATGATGGAGTTGCTGGATATGAGATTAATGTTAGCTGTCCTAATGTGAAGGATGGAGGACTCAATTTTGGCACAAATTGTAATTCAGTTGGAGAGATTACAAAATCTGTTAGAAAATTAACTGATAAGTTTATTTCAATAAAGTTAACACCTAATGTAACCTCAGTTTCAGAGTTTGCAATAGTTTGTGAATCTGAAGGGGCAGATGCAGTAACTTGTTGCAATACTTTCTTAGGAATGGCTATAGATTCCAAATCACGCAAACCTAAGCTTGCAACAATAACTGGCGGATATAGCGGACCAGCAATTAAACCAATGGCATTAGCTAAAGTTTATGAAGTTCGTAAAGCAACTAAAATTCCAATTATTGGTTCAGGTGGAATTATGTGTGTTGAAGATGCTCTTGAGTTTTTAATTGTTGGAGCAAGTTTAATTGAACTTGGAACTGCACTTTTTGTTGACCCGAATTTAGGTTCAAAAATAATAATAGGAATTGAAGATTATTTAATTGCAAATAGTTTTGAATCTGTAAATGATTTAATCGGATCATTAGACACAACAATGCAACCTTCATTAGTTGCTTCAGGTTGGAGTTAAATTATTAAATGAATTGACAATATTTATTAAATAGGTTTTGATTGTTTCACATTTTTTGTTTAGATTTTATTTTTCAATAATAAAAGATTTCAATTAATAAATTATTTTTAAATAAACAAAGACTTCTCTAAGTTTTTACCAATATCAAATGGTGTGGCAAATAGTATTATTGAAACACCAAATTCATTTAGCTCAAAAGTTTTAATTTTAAATCAAAACTTTGAACCTTTGAGTATTTGTGGACTACACAAAGCCATTATTTTATTATGGCTTAACAAGGCTACTTTAATTGAAGTTAGACCAAATAGATTCATTCATTCAACTTCCAATACTTATCCTTTTCCAAGTGTTATTAAGTTAGATCGTTACGTTAGATTACCTTACAAGAAAGTTGAACTTTCCAGAAAGAATATTTTCAGAAGAGATAATTTCAAATGTGTTTATTGTGGGAAAACAACTCAACCATTAACATTAGATCACGTAATTCCAAAGTCAAGGAATGGAGGTACAACTTGGGAAAATTTAGTTTGTGCTTGTATCAAATGCAACAATAAAAAGGGTGATA
The DNA here is from genome assembly GCA_016700335.1 of Chlorobiota bacterium. Lineage (NCBI taxonomy): Bacteria > Pseudomonadati > Chlorobiota > Chlorobiota bacterium. The sequence goes on from CP065014.1 coordinate 2,483,018, forward strand.
GAACTCTAGAAGAATTTGGGTTGAAACTTAACATAAAACCATCAAAACCAAATTATATTACCTTTTTAAGGAATGTTGTTGGAAGGGTTGAAGATGAGTGGGAACTGTATCTCACTGTTTGAAATTTTAAAGATAATATTAGATTATAACATAATAATTTATAAGAAAAACAAAATATTTATTCAAATAATTGAGAATGAATCAATGTTAAAATAGAATTGACTTCAATTTGTTTGACCCCAATTAGGACTGCATTATTGCTAAATCCTGAAGCAATTAAATAAATTTTACTATCTTTAATTGAGCTTATAGCTTCTGCAATTGAACCATGATGTTCCGATAAATCTGCCCCGCATAGGCATATTAAGGCTACATCTTTGATAATCTCAATTTTATACTTATCTTTTAAAGATGAATACAAAACATCTGAAAAAGAGGAGGAGTTAATTGCAATAATAGATCTATTTTCAGCATTAACTGAACATTCAATATTTACATTATTCTCAATGAAAATTGAATTGAAGTTATTGAAATTTTCATTATTTAGAATCTTAATTAATACTAAATCTTTCTTTATAGAAATTGCATGAACCCCAGCTTTAATAATAGAATTATCAGGTAGAATTCTCGTTCCAGGATCTTCAGGATGCAATGAGTTTTTAACTATTACTGGTATATTCATTTCAACAGCAGGCACAATAGTCTCGGGATGAATTACCTTTGCTCCAAAATATGATAATTGCCTTGCTTCACTAAAAGTAACTTCTGGTACAACTTTAGCATTTGGAATTATTCTCGGATCTGATGTTAAAATTCCACTTACATCTGTCCAGATTTGTATTTCTTTAGCAGAAATTGCAGCACCTAATAAAGCTCCAGTATGATCTGAGCCACCACGACCAATAGTTGTAGTAACCCCATCTTCAGTCATTCCAATAAATCCTTGGGTTACAACAATTTCATAATCTCTAAGCAATGGAGTTAATTCTTTTTTAGTGGATTCAATAATTTTATTGAACAATGGTTTTGCATTAGTAAAATTATGATCTGTAACAATTACTTTTCTACTATCAAGAAGAGCAGCTCTAATTCCATTAATTTCAAAGGCAGTTTTAAGTAACAAAGATGACAACCTTTCACCAAAAGATGCAAAATAATCTCTAGTTCTATCAGTTAGTTCACCTAGTAAAATTACACCATCAATAAGATTAGAAAGTTCATCTAATAAATTTACTAAATCACTTTTAGGTGAGATTAATTCATTTGGGTTAAGATCATTCATTAGATTATAATGATGATCATGAATTTCAGAAAATACTTTTTTAGCACTTATTGAATTTCCATTAGAACAAAAATTTGCAATTGATATTAGTTTATCAGTTATACCTGAACAAGCAGAAGTTACAACTACTTTATTCCCTACCTCTAAAGTTGAAATTTTTACAACACGTAACATTGCCTCCGCATCCTTTACAGAAGTTCCACCAAATTTCAAAACAATATATTTTAAATCACTACTTTCCAATAATTTTAGATTTGAAGAATTAAATATAATTAAATAAAAAATACAAAGATAAAATCTGAACTTCAGAATTAGCAACATTAATTCGAACCTAAAATTAAACTGATTTTATTGATTGATAAAATTTATTTTTTGAAGTAATAAAATATAAAAAATGGTGCTCGTCATTTAACAGTTAAACTGTATGCGAACACCACTTTCCCCTATGTTTTGTATTGCCCACTTAGTTATTATTCGATTGCAATTGCAATTCCATAATAACTTATCAAAAATATGATTTAAATAAATACGAAATGGTGACACTGTGTAACAGAAATGAATTAATACAAATATGAAAATCTCAATAATAGCAATAGGTACTCGGGGTGATGTACAGCCTGCAATAGCACTTGGAATTGGTTTAATGAAAAATGGTCATGAAGTTATAATTTTTGCTTCTAACAATTTTGATAAATTAATTAGAAGTTATAATTTGATTTCTTACCCAACAAAATTTAACATCCAGGATTTAATGAATTCAAAAATTGGGAATAAATGGGTAAATAATGGGACTAAATCTATTCATCAATTGTTTATAATGAAGAATATTTTAAGTAACTCAATTGAATCAGGTGCAGACATTTACGAGTGTTGTAAAAATTCTGATTTGGTTATAAGCAGTTTTACATCAGATATATTTGTTCAATCTATTGCAGAAAAATTAAATATCCCTCACGTTTCAATCCCACTTCAACCATCTTTCACACCAACAAGATCAGGCTTCGCAACAATGAATGCACCTGTTCAAAACAAATATTCAATAATAAATTATATATTTGGCAAACTATTCTTAATGCCTTCTCCATGGTTCTGGTTTGGAAAGTCAAATAATTTTTTCAGAAAAAATGTTTTGAAGTTAAAGAATCAGACTAAAAAAGAATGTTATAACAATCTAAATAAAAGGCTTGTAATTCATGGATACAGTTCTTCTATTATTCCTCATCCTTTAGATTACCCAATGAATTATCATACTGTAGGATATTGGTTTTTAGAAGATGAAAAAAACAGACTAATTGAAAAAGATTTAGCGAATTTTTTAAGTAATGGAACAACTCCAATTTGTTTTGGTTTTGGGAGTATGACTGGTGGTGAGAATAAAAAAATAATGGAGATAATTACCGCAACAATAAAAAAATTAGGTGTTAGGGCAATAATTCTTTCTGGTTGGTCTGGGATGAAAAATTTTCCTATTGATGAAAATATCTTTGTAACTGATTCTGTTTCACATAATTTTTTATTTCCAAAAGTATCTTTAATTGTTCATCATGGAGGTGCGGGAACTACAGCTGCATGTTTGAAGGCAGGAACTCCAATGGTTATAATTCCACATTTAGGAGATCAACCATTTTGGGGTAGAATTATGAATAATTTAAAGGTTGCACCAAAATCAATTTACAAGTCAAAATTAAATAAGGAAAATTTATTTAAAGCAATTAAATTTGTGCTTGAAAAAAATTATTTTAAGTTTAATGCATTACATTTTTCTAAACTTTTAGAGCAAGAAAATGGTATTCTCGAAGCAGTAAATTTAATAAATAATTTCGCTGAAAAAAACAAAAAGAATTAGATTTATATTTTAAGAATTAAATTAAAATTGATATTCAAAATATTTAATATATTGTTGTAAAGTAATTTGATGCATATTCTAATAATATAGTCTAGAAAGTCTTATCTTAATTTTTATAAAAATTGAATCTTTAACATATAATGAATAAATTTAAAGTGTGGTTTGGTATAATCGGTCTTGCAATCGGTATATTTATCGGAGTTTATATTCAACCCTTAATTTCGGGAGATAATGTTTATGAACAATTAGGTAAGTTCCGTGATGTACTTCTAACAGTTGAAAAAAATTATGTAGAGGAAGTTCAAACATCAAAACTAGTTGAAAGTGCAATTACTGGAATGCTTAACGACCTTGATCCTCATTCGGTTTATATACCTGCTGAACAACAAAAAAAGGTCGAAGAGGACTTTAAAGGTAGTTTTCAAGGAATTGGAGTTGAATTTGATATAGTTAGAGATACAATTACTATAATTTCTCCTATTAGTGGTGGTCCTTCAGAAGCTTTAGGAATTCAATCTGGAGATAAAATTGTTAAGATTGATGGGAAAAATGCAGTAGGATTAAAACGAGATGATGTACCTAAGAAACTCCGTGGAGTTAAAGGAACACATGTTTCTGTTGGTATAGTAAGATCTGGAAATAAAGAACCACTTTTATACGACATTACAAGAGCTGATATTCCATTAGTTACAGTTGATGCTGCTTTTGTAAACCCAGATGGAACAGCTTACTTAACAATTAATCGTTTTGCTGAACCTACCTATGAAGAGTTTATGAGGAATATGGATAAGCTTTCAAGTTTAGGTATGAAGAGGTTGATTTTAGATTTAAGGAGTAATCCAGGAGGATATATGGATCGTGCATTAATGATTGTTGATGAATTTATTGGAGGAGAAAAACAAATACTTTTCACAAAAAGTGTAAGGCGTGATGCACAGGAATCATACAAATCAACTAATGGGCAATCTTATGAAAAATTACCATTGATAGTTCTAATAAATGCTGGTTCTGCATCTGCTTCAGAAATTGTATCTGGTGCTATCCAAGATTTAGATCGTGGATTAGTTGTTGGTGAAACCTCTTTTGGGAAAGGTCTAGTTCAAAGGCAATTCCCATTATCTGACGGTTCTGCGTTTAGAGTTACAACAGCCAGATATTATACACCTTCTGGTAGATTAATTCAAAGATCTTATAAAGAAGGTAAAGAAGATTATTACTCAATGAAGAATAGGCAAACAGATGAAGAAGGAGATAATATTGAACATACTCATGATTTAAGTGACTCATCAAGACCAATATTTAAAACAACAAGCGGAAGAAAAGTATTAGGTGGTGGAGGAGTTACTCCAGATTATGTTGTAAAGTTAGACACATTAACTCCAACTGCTATTGATATAATTCGTAAGAATGTGATTTGGGAGTATACTGAAGACCTTATTAATTCATCAACAGGAAAGGATATTAAAAGTAAATATCAATCTAACTTCAATGAATTTCTTACTAACTTTAATATTTCTGAAGTTATGATGAATAGATTTCTAGAAATAGCTAAATCCAAAAAGATAGAAATTAAGCCAAATGAAATAAAGGCTGATGAAGATGATATTAAAGGAAGAATAAAATCAAGAATTGCTAGAAGTATTTGGGGTAATACAGCATTTTATCAAGTTGCATTATTAGGAGATAAGCAATATGAAAAAGCATTATCATTATTTCCTGAATCTATAAAAATAGCAAAACTTGCACAAAAATAATAGTTTTCAAATATATTGATTTGATTTGACTTATTAATAAGGTTATACCTATTTTTGGTGTAACCTTTATTATTTAAAATAAGTCTAATTTAAAATCAAACTAGTTTTTAATCCAACATTTATAAGCATATATTTATGAATTATAGAGAATCAATAAATATGGCTTTTGTTTCTATTAGTTCTAATAAACTTAGAGCTGGGCTTACCCTATTGTCAATTTCAATTGGTGTATTTGCTATTGTTGGTATTGCTGCTGCTGTTTCATCATTGGACGGTCAAATTAATACAACATTATCTCAATTTGGCCAAAATGCTTTCCAAATTCAAAAAAGACCTGCTATAAGTTTTGGAGATGATTGGAGAAGATTTAGAAATAGAAAAGACATTACTTTAAGGCAAGCCTTTAATTTAAAGAAAAAGTTGACAACTGCTAAAAGTATTGTTTTTTCTAAAACCACGTTTGGTGTAACTGCAAAATATGGAGAAATTGAAACAAACCCTAATGTAAATTTAATTGGTACAAATGAGTATTACATTCCTTCATTAGACTATAAACTTACTAGTGGAAGAGGAATTTCTGAAGCAGATGTTGACATTAAAAGTAAGGTTGTTGTTTTGGGAACTGACATTGTAAAAAAGATTTTTCCAAATACAAATCCATTAGGAAAAACCATTTCGTTAAACAATATTCGTTACCTTGTAATTGGTGTTCTTGAAAGCAAAGGAACAACATTTGGTCAGAGTCAAGACAACATTCTAATAACTCCTATAACTTCTGCAGCAATTGATTTTTTTGATGAATGGAATAATTCAGTTAATTTATCAATTAGATCTTACTCAATGGAAGATTTAAATAATGTAATTGATCAATCTGTTATGCTCATGAGAGTTTTAAGAAATGTTCCAATTGGTGAACCCAATGACTTTGAGATAATTACAAATGAAAATATTTCTGAAACCTTTAGTAATATGACTAATTACATCCAACAATTTGGGCTTGCTTGCGGTGGAATTGCTTTATTAGCTGCTGGAATTGGCATAATGAATATTATGCTTGTAAATGCAAAAGAAAGAACTCGTGAAATTGGAATAAGAAAAGCATTGGGTGCAACAAGTACAAATATATTAACACAATTTTTGATTGAAGCAATCACTCTCTGTCAGCTTGGAGCTATTATGGGTATTATACCTGGCTTAATTGCTGGTATTGGAATCTCTCTGTTTTTGAAAGTGGATATATCATTACCTTGGACACAAATTTTTGTTTCTATTTTAGTATGTACTTTGATTGGTGTTATTTTTGGTGGCTATCCTGCTTGGAAAGCATCTAAATTAGACCCTATTGAGGCATTACGCTATGAATAGTTTGATGAATTTTTTAATTGTTCTTTTAAGAAAAATTAAATTGACAAATTATCTTCTATCTTTATTTTTCCATATATAAACTTCCCTATTTAAACTCAAAATTAATAATAGTAATTCATTTTTTAATAAATTTTTTAATAAATTAAGTTAAACCTATTTTTGAATCAGTTTAGGTCTTTTTTCAAAAAACACAATTAAATTTGTAACTAATTTTTATAAGTATTATAAAAAATTTTTACTTATAAAACTTAAGAATCTATTTATAATAAAATTCTAATTTAGAGTCAATTAAAATATTAAATGTACTTTAATATTTTTCAATCATTTTAGTTTTTAATAAAATATTTGTTCATATTTTTCATTAATTAAGTTGAAAAATAATGACATTCAAAGTGATTTTTGTTATCCCTTTTATTCTTCGTTAAATGACAATTTTCAAAATAGTTTTAGCTGCTTTTCTCGCTGGCTCTCTTAATGGTGTAACCGGAAGTTTTGGAAGCATTCTTATATTAGTTTCACTTGTTTCAATACTTGGAATTTATGATGCTATATTGATTGCACCAGTTATTTATTTAGGAATTGGTTGGCAATATATTTCTAACTCGATTAATTACATAAATGATAAAAAATTCTTGTTAATAATATCTGTAAGTTCGTTATTAGGTGGGGTATTAGGCTTTTTCATCTTAACAACTATATCAGAAAATACTTACTTTTTAAAAATTATTTTAGCTATTACCTTTATATTATTTGGATCTCATTATATTTTTTATTCTTATTTCGAACCAAAACCTAAATTTAAAGGCAATGTTTTTATTTATTCAATTGTTTCATTTGTCTCATCTGTAGTGTCTTCAATTACTGGTTCATTTGACCAACCTATATTAGAATTAGTTTATGATCGAACTAAAGAAGAACAATTACTTATAAGATATATAATTATATTTTCGTGTTACTTAACTGCAATTTTCAAATCTTGTATTTATTTATCTGGTAATCTAATTTATAGTGCTTTAGTACCGTTTAGTGTAATTGGAATTTGTGCAGGAATTTTAGGTTCTATATTAGGAAAAAGATATGAACGAAATATTTACAGCAATCAAAATATGAAATTGATTCTGTCTGTAATCGTCATTATTGCAGGGCTTAAATTATTATTATTTTGAGAAACTTTATGAGACTGAAATATTTCACAACGTTTATAGTTCTACTATTTTTATTCCAAGTTCCTACCATTTATTCTCAATTTGGTAAGAACAAAGTTCAATACAGAACCTTTAATTGGAAGTATATTCAAAGTGATCATTTTGATATCTATTATTACGATTCATCTGGGTTAAACTTAGCAAAATTCACATCCTTTGTAGCCGAAGACGCGCTTACAAAACTTCAAACAGATTTCAGATACAGAATCACAAATCGAATTTCAATAATTACTTATCATTCAAAAAATGATTTCCAACAAACAAACGTTGTTTCAGAGTATATGCCAGAAGGAGTTGGAGGAGTTACAGAACTCTTTAAAAATAGGATGGTTCTCCCATTTGAAGGTGAATGGGAAAAGTTCCGTCATGTAATACATCATGAATTAGTACATGCTTTTTTAAATGACAAATTTTATGGTGGTACAATACAATCATTAATTTCAGGTGGAGCAAAAATTGAACTTCCTATTTGGATGAATGAAGGTTTGGCAGAATATGAATCATTAGATGGCTATAATTTAGAGACTGATATGTTTATTCGTGATGCAGCTATTGGAGAATACCTGCCCCCTTTAGAAAGACTTGGAGGATATTTTGCTTATCGTGGTGGACAAGCATTTTACTGGTACATTGAACGTAATTATGGACGTGAAAAAATAGCTGAACTGATTAATAAAATTAAAACTTCAGGTAATCTTGATAATGCTTTTAAAGCAACTTTCAATAAAAATATAGAAGATTTTTCTGAACAATTTGTATTTGATTTAAAAAAATATTATTGGCCTGATATTGCAGATAAGAAAAGACCAAGGGATTTTGCAAAAAATTTAACTAATCATAAAAAAGAAGAATCATTTTTTAATACATCACCTTCTATTTCTCCAGATGGTCAAAAATTTGCTTTTATATCCGATAAAGATGGCAATAGATCTGTTTATGTAGGAAACATTAACAAACCTGAAGATGCCGAACAAATTATTGAAGGTGAATCAAATGTTGATTTTGAAGAATTACATCTTCTTACTCCTGCCATTGCTTGGTCTTCAGATAGTAAAAAAATTGCTTTAGCTGTTAAAAGTGGAGGTAAAGATGCTATTTATGTTATTGATTTAAAATCTGGATATCAAAGAAAATTGGATTTACTTTTGGAAGCAATTTACTCTGTTGATTGGTCGCCAGATGGCTCAAAATTAGCATTCCAAGGAATTAGGGGAGATAGATCTGATATATATATTTGCGATACTACAGGGAAAAATATGGTTAATTTAACTCAAGATATTTTTAGTGATTCAGAACCTTCTTGGTCACCTGATAATAATACAATTTATTTTACATCTGATAGGCGAGACAATCCTATAAAAAAATTTAGTGGTACAAATTTCAAAATTTGGGATTTTGATTATAACTCAAAAGATATTTTTTCAATAGATGTTAAATTGGGAACTTTAAAAAGAATCACCAATTCAGAAGGTGTAAATGAGGATTCTCCAATTGCAACAGTTAATGATAAACTATTATATATTTCAGATGCAAATGGAATCAACAATATATATTTATTAGATTTAAAAACAGGCAATTTAAAGCCGATTACAAACTCAATTAGTGGTATTCAACAATTATCAATTACTCATGATGCAACTTCATTATTATTTACTTCATGGAATACAGATGGACAAGATGTTTTTTTGTTAAGAACACCACTTGAAATAAAGAATGAAAAGGACACATTAGATTTTACAAAGTATTTGATTGAGAGTAAAACAGTGATTACAAATATTAAAGATTCAAATGAAACTAAGCCTGTTGAGTTATTAACTGGATTTAACAAGTATGGAAATGTGAAAGTTGATCCAAGTGAAATTACTGATCAAGTAGAAACTAATGAAAATAAAAATAATACCCAATTAAACAAAATTCCACCACCTGTTAACTCAAAAAACAATAAAGATGAATTTGTTCCTAAAGATTATAAAGTAAGATTTACAACAGATTATGTACAAGCTATGGGTGGCTATAGTTCATTTTATGGTGTTCAAGGGACTGCTCAATTAATGTTTAGTGATATTTTAGGGGATCATCAATTATTTTTAGCAACTAATATTTTACTGGATACAAAAAATAGTGATTTCTTGTTAAGTTATAATTATCTTCCAGAACGCATTGACCTTGGTTTTGATGCATTTCATACAGCAAGATTTGTATATGTATCTTCACCTTTATATAATTATACTTACTCTAGATTTAGACAATTTGGTTTTTCAGGAAGAGCATCGAATCCATTTAATAGATTTTCAAGATTTGATTTAGGATTCTCTTTTTTAGGAGTATCCAGAGAGAAACTTCAAGAGGATGAATCTTTAGAAGATCAAACCAAGTTTTTAATAATGCCTAGCATGAGTTATGTTTTTGATAATTCAGAATCATTTTTATTTAACCCAATTAGTGGAGGCAGGTTATTTTTAACATTACTTGGAAGCCCTAAGCTCGGCGATCAAGGAGTAGGGTTTTATACTCTAATGGGTGATTTAAGAAAATACTATAAACTATCAAAACAGGGTGATTATAGTATTGGAATTAGATTATCAGGTGGTGCTAGTTTTGGTTTGACTAATTCTGGAACACAAAAATTTGTGATTGGTAGTGTTGAAAATGAATTGATTTATTTTTCAAATAACGCTACTAATTTGAGAATTCAAAATGCTGAAGACTTTGCATTACTTACTCCATTTTATCCATTAAGAGGGTATTCTTATGGTTCCATGCAAGGATCAAAATTTTTACTTGGAAATGCTGAATTTAGATTCCCTTTATTTAGAGCTTTAATTACAGGTCCGTTACCTATATTGTTTCAATATATGAGTGGTGTAATTTTTGCTGATGCAGGAACTGCATGGAATACAGTATTCTCACTTAATGATGGAGCACTTGATGAATCTAAACTTAGAAATAGTATTGGAATTGGTGCTAGAGCAGCTGTTTTTGGTTTCCCGTTGAAATTTGATGTTTCTTGGCATTATAGATTTCCAGATTGGAGCGATCCTAATTATAATTTATCCCTTGGCTTAGATTTTTAATTTATTTCAATAAAATTTACAACCAAAAAAGAGTTACTTTTTCTGTCTATATAATATTTTAATAAAGTAATTTTAAATTTATTACTTTGCAAACAATTAATTTTGTATCAATAATATTTGATAGTATTAATTGTCACTAAAAGTACCTTTAAGTATTTTTTAATTTAAGTTTTCCAATTTTATATTTTTAACTTGAACAATCAAACTAATAGTAACATAATCTGTAATGGATTTATTGACTTAAATGAGTTTCCACTTTTACGAGATATCAATCAGCCATCAGATTTAAGAAAACTTAGAATTAACCAACTAAGACAAGTTTGCAGTGAGGTTCGAAAATATATGGTAGATGTTATATGTGAAGTTGGTGGTCATTTTGGAGCTGGGCTTGGAATGGTTGATTTGACTGTTGCAGCTCATTATTCTTTCAATACTCCAATAGATAAAATTGTTATTGATACAGGTCATCAAGGTTATCCACATAAAATTTTAACTGGAAGAAAAGAACAATTACATACTATAAGGCAAAAAAATGGTTTAAGTCCTTTTCTTAAAAGAAATGAAAGTGAATATGATGCATTTGGAGCAGGACATGCAACCACATCAATTAGTGCTGCATTAGGAATTGCTGCTGCAAGAGACTTGGCTGGAAAAGATTTTAATGTTATTGCAATGATTGGAGATGGTGCCATGACTGGTGGTATGGCTTATGAAGCGATGAATAATTGTGGGTTGCAAAAAAGGAAAATAATAGTAGTTTTAAACGATAATAAAATGTCAATTGCTCCAAATGTTTGGGCAATAAGTAATTATTTTACTCAAATAGCTCAGTACGATGCAATACAAAAAGTAAGGACTAAAGTTTGGAATATAGCTGGTGAAATGGGCGATTGGGGTGATAGATTTAAACATATAGCTTCTAGAATTGAAGGTGGAATGAGGGCTGTAATTACTCCTGGAATTTTGTTTGAAGCATTAGGATTTAAATATTTTGGTCCAGAAAATGGACATAATGTAAACAAGTTAGTAGATTTATTTAACTTTGCTAAAGGCATTGACGGACCTGTTTTATTGCATGTAACAACAGAAAAAGGTAAAGGCTTCGCTCCTGCTGAAGCGGATTCATTTCAACGTTTACACGCCCTTGGTGGTAAAACTGATAAAGGAACAGGTAAGGCAATAAAAAAATTTGCATTAAATGAAGAACCTATAGTAAAGTCAGCACCTAAATGGCAAGTTGTATTTGGAAAAGCAATGGTTGAACTTGCTAAAATTGATAAAAGAATTGTAGGTATTACTGCTGCAATGCCAGATGGTACAAGCTTAGATTTATTACAACAAGAATGTCCTGAACAATTTTTTGATGTTGGGATAGCTGAAGAACATGCTGTTACTTTTGCTGCTGGTATGGCTACTGAAGGTGCTATTCCAGTAGTTGCAATTTATAGTACTTTTCTGCAAAGGGGATTTGATCAAATTGTTCATGACTGTTCTATTCAACATCTTCATGTAGTTTTTGTTCTTGATAGAGCTGGAATTGCTGGAAATGATGGCCCAACTCATCATGGTGTTTTAGATATTAGCTACCTTAGAATTATTCAAGATATTGTTGTTATGGCTCCTAAAGATGAGTCAGAACTTCGTGATATGTTATATACCGCAGTTAAATATGAAAGTGGTCCTATTGCAATTAGATACCCAAGAGGTGAAGGCTTTGGTGTAAATATGAAAACTAATTTCGACTTAATCGAAATTGGTAAATCTGAAACTTTAAGAAGTGGAAAAGATATAGCAATCTTAGCTTTTGGTGATATGGTTTGGAGAAGTATGCAGGCTGCTGAATTGTTATCTCAAGATGGTATTTCGGCTGAAGTTGTTAATGCTAGATTTGCTAAACCATTAGACACAGATTTAATTGATGATATCTGCACAAGATTTAATAAAATCATAACTTTAGAAAATAATGTTACTGCGGGAGGGTTTGGAAGTGGAATTTTAGAATATATCTCTACAAAATCTTATTCCAATAATGTTAGAGTTTACCTTCATGGATTACCTTCAAATACTTTTGTAGAACATGGTGACACTGAAGAACTATTATCTGATTTACAATTAAATCCAGAAGGGATTGCAAGTAAAATAAAGTTATTTTTAAATCAAGATAGTTTGGTATAAAATTATTTATGTTTTATATCTAGAAATTAATAGAATTAAGTGATTTTTTTTGAAAAAAAGTATAAACTATTACAAGTATTTTAAAGATGCTTTTAATAATAGATCGGATGAGTTTTCACAATTTGGATCTATTTTCAAAGCAGAACGAATCATATTTTCTGCTAACTGTCTGGAGTAACCTAAAACCATTAATCCAGCCAAAGTATCTGAGCGAACACTGGCTTTAGATCCTTCATAATTTAATACATCACCTTGAGAAACTGATGCTATTTTATCTCTTAATTCTAATGTTATTCTATCAGCAGTTTTTTTTCCAATTCCTGGTAGTTTAGTTAAAGCACCAGAATTTCCACACATAATATTTTGTCTTAATACATCAACACTTGAAGCACTTAAAATTCCTATAGCAGTTTTTGCTCCAACACCATTTACTTCAATTAATAACAAGAACATTTCTTTTTCTCTTTTATCAGAAAATCCAAATAATGATAACGAATCTTCTCTGATTACTAAATGAATGTACAAAGATATTTCTTGTCCAATGTCTGGCAATTGCTCGTAGGTAGCAGTTGAAATCATTGTTGAGTATCCTACACCACTACAAAGAATAATAGCTTTAGAAAATTTTTTTTCTATCAACTCCCCTTTCAGATATTCAATCATTTAAGTTTAACATAAATTTCGAATTAGACTTTACCCTTTAAAATAATTAATCATTTTAGAATTAAACTCCTAAAGTTCCAAATGGATTGATAGTAACAACATCGGATTCAATTTTATCATCTATTGTTTCTTTATCTTTTTGTTTAGATAAATAATTCTCAACTGAATCGAATGCAATTTTAATATCTTCAGAGACTTCTTCTTCATTATCTAATGTAAACAATTTTCCTAAATGTGGCTTAATTATTGGGTTATCACCTGAAGTTATCATTACTGCATAAGCAAAACCCTTAATAGCTGGTATTCTAAATTTAGAATCTTTATTGTAATTTTCTATAAAAAAATTAGTGATATGTTGATAAGATGAATCTGTGCCTAAATCCCCTAATACTTGTAGTATATCAGTTGACATTTCAATCGATAAATTATCTTTTAAGTGATTACCTAGAATTTCGCCAGCCAAATTACCATAATCTAAAAGTTCATGACCAGCAGAATAATCACCATCAATAAATCTTTGAACCAATTCATTTATTTCTTCGACATTATTTGCTTTTGAAAGTATGTATCCACATAGAACACTATTTTTAAATTCATCTTTATCATAATGTATATTCCATTCAAATAGTCTTTGACCTAGTGGTACATCACAAAGTTGAGTATGCCAAAGTTCTACATTTACAACTTTACTTTTTATATCTTCGATACTTTCATTTTCATTATCTAATTCATCAACATCTTCATCTAGTTCAGATAACTCATCATCATTATTTGAAAAATCTTCACCATGAACATTTGATATCAAACCTTTTTCGAAAGCCTCTTCTCTTTTTAGAGTCAACCAGATTCTATAACCATCAAGTTCCTCTTCATTTGGTTCAATTTTTTCAAGTACATTGACCAAGCTATTTTCTAAGGCTTCTTGAGTAATAAGAACATGATCAATGATAAGTTTGCTGTTATTAAAATCAAAATAAGGTTGGTTGTGTAATATGATATTACCTTCATAATCTATTTCATATTCACTATCAAAAACTATATCATAAATTGATAAGTGATACTGTGTAGAAATTAAGTTTTCAGTAACAACCACATGAGCTATCCCAAATTTATTTTCTTTAATTAAGAACGAAATAACATCACATTCATTAATCTCAATCATAAATTATTATTTAGAAAATATCATTTAAAAATTAAATAAAATAAAATAACATTAATTCAATAATTCACTTTAAAATATAAATTAATATATTGTAATCAATTTTTGAGAAACTTCATCACCACAGTTCAAAACAAAAATATAATTCCCCTTAGATAATAAGCTCAAATCAATTTCATTGGATGATTCTATAATTTCACCTAAATCTTTATGATAAACTTCTTTTCCAATTAGATTAAAAACAGAAAATTTTGTACAAGATTTTTTAAGATTAATTATAGATAAATTAAAGTTTCCATTTGATGATGGATTTGGATAAATTATATACTTTTTATTCAATCTATTTTCAAATTCTTTAACATCTGAAGATTGTTTATTAAAAGAAGAAATTGGCCATCGAGCTGTGTAATATAATTGAGATGTAACAGGTTTTTTATTAACAGTTACTCTTAAGCTAGCAGCTTGAACAATCAGACTATCATCAAGAATCATTGAGCTTTGGCCTAGTATTGGCAACTTATCATCATCACCCCATAACCCTTTATATTTCGATGTATCAGGAGATTGAGCAAGCTCAAATGTTCTACCACCATCTGGAGTATACCATATTTCGCCTGCCCTTCCAATTAGCCAACCTTGTTTCCTTCCCCTCCATAAAATCTCAGTCATAAAAGTTAACCCTTTTTCAATATTTCTCGCTTTTTTCTCAATCCATTTTTCAGTTGAATTGTCATAATAATATACAAATGCATTAAAATCAACTTGTGCTCTATAAAAGGTTAAACATCTGTATTCATTCTCTATATAACTTAAATCTAATCCTGTTCTATTATTTGGATAATCTGAAATAAATTCCCATGTAAAACCTCCATCAATTGTTTTATAGAAAAAATTATTATACAAAATTCCAAGCAATGCCATACCATTTTTTTCGTCTTTGAAGCTAATTGCTCTAATCTCTTCATCAATAGCTTTTGGTGTATAAACTTTAACCCAATTTAATCCTGCATCAGTTGTTTTAAAGATACCTTTTAAACCATACAAAAATCCAACTTTATCATTTATCCAATTAAATTTTTTAAATGGTAATTGAAAATAGTTTGCTTTGTAATTCAACAATGAATCTTCAAATGCAGCAGGCTTTATGATTTCCCATGTTAAGCCAAAATCTACAGATCTAAGTACTCCATATTTATCTTTGGCATTTGGGATTTTATATGATACTAATCCCACAATAAGTTTAGGAGAAGTTTTTACATTTGGCATTGTTAACAGAAGCGTTGTAGCCAATTCAGCTGGAAGTTCTTTACCAGCAGTAATTGAGTCTATTGGGGTTCCACTTAATAAAGAATTATTGTTAATCAAAATAGTTCCTCGTTGCTGCCCAATGAAAACTTTTCCATTATTCCCAGTTATTGCAGGTGGAATTTCATTGTTATCGAACTGAGTTTGTCCTTGTAGTGAAACTTGGATAAGAATCAAGCAAAAGAAAATAAGTAATCTAAAATTGTTCATTATGAGTAAAGATGATTATAAGTTCTAAAATCTATTTTTGTCTGTAAAGTATTAATCCTTAAATTTGTGCCTAATTTTTTTTAAAAGTTAATTCTAAAAATAAAATAACTAATTTGTCTTTTTTAGTTCAATAGAAGTATTCAATGGCGTCGTGGCCGAGTGGCTAGGCAGAGGTCTGCAAAACCTTCTACAACGGTTCGAATCCGTTCGACGCCTCAAGATAACTAATTTTATAAGATTTTAATAATTTAATATCAATCTTATTTTTTAATAAAGGCAATCTTCCCTCTTTTCCCAATATTTTCTCTATTCAATAAAACAAATTTAAGGAGTGGATTAATTACTTCAAAGAAATAAATTTCATTTAAAATTTATTTTTAACTTCGTAAAATTTTTATTTAAAACTTTATGGCAAATACTTCAGATTTAGGACCAGGTGTAGTAATAAAATATAACAATGAGTTATGTGTAATACTCGAATCTCAACATAGAACCCCAGGAAATTTAAGAGCATTTTATCAAGTTAAAATGAGAAATATGAAAAATGGTAAACTACTTGAAAATAGATTCCGTTCAGGTGAAGAAGTTGAGTTGATTCGTATAGATAAAAAGCAAATGCAATACTTGTATAAAGATGGTGATGATATGGTATTTATGGACACTGAAACTTATGAGCAAGTGAATATACCTAAAGTTACAGTTGGAGTTCAAGCAGGTTTTCTAAAAGAATCGGGCGAGGCACAAATAATGTTTAATGGAACAGATGTTGTTGGAGTGGAAATTCCACCACATGTAACTTTGGTAATTGAAAGAACTGAACCAGGTGAAAAGGGGAACACTGCAACAGGTGCTACTAAACCAGCAGTTGTTGAATCTGGTGCTACCGTAAACGTTCCTTTATTTGTAAATGAAGGTGATTCTATAAGAGTTGATACGAGAACAGGAGAATATCTAGATAGAGCAAAAGTTTAATTTCACATATTATTAATTTTTTTAATTATGTAATTTAGTTATTGAATTTTAATTTTGTATTAATAGGAGTAATATTTAACAAAATAATTATATTAAAATAAACCAATGATTGATATTAAATATATCAAGCAATTGCTTGATGCTTTAGATAAAAGTTCTGTTCATTCTATTAGCCTTGAAACTGAAGGTGAAAAAATTAAATTATCAAAGGAGAACAAAAAGGTAAGTTTGCTTAGTTCTTCTTCAAATTTTGGAGAACTTAATAATACAAATCAACAACTATCAGCTACTCCTATAACTCAAGTTCCATTAACTCAGATAGTTTCAGAATTACCAAAAGCAGTTGTTACCGACGATAAAAAGTATCATGAAGTTTTATCTCCAATTGTTGGAACTTTTTACAGATCTGCTTCACCTGACTCAGCCTCTTTTGTTGAAATAGGTTCTATGGTATCACCTGGTTCAACTTTATGTATAGTTGAGGCTATGAAATTGATGAATGAAATAGAATCAGAATCTTATGGCAAAATTGCTAAGATTTTAGTTGAGAATGGAAAGCCAGTAGAATATAATCAGGTTTTGTTTTTAATTGAACCAACATCTTAAACAAAGTAGAATAATTTTTTCGAAGTAAACCAATTATTTATGTTCAATAAAGTATTGATTGCAAATCGTGGTGAAATTGCACTTCGTGTTATTAGAGCCTGCCGTGAACTTGGTATTCGTACTGTTGCAGTATATTCTACTGCTGATAAAAATTCTCTCCATGTAAAATTTGCAGATGAAGCTGTTTGCATTGGTCCTCCTCCTTCTCGTGATAGTTACCTAAATATTCCAAGAGTAATTGCTGCTGCTGTGATAACAAATTCTGATGCAATTCATCCTGGTTATGGCTTTCTTGCCGAAAGTGCTAGGTTTGCTGAAATATGTGAAGAGAGTGGATTTACATTTATTGGGCCTAGTCCAGATTCAATTAGAATGATGGGAGATAAATCTGTTGCTAAAGATACTATGAGAAAAGCTGGAGTTCCTGTTGTACCTGGAAGTGATGGTGTAATTGAAACATTTGAGCAAGCTAAAATTACTGCTGCTGAAGTTGGTTATCCTGTTATGATTAAAGCAGCTGCAGGTGGTGGTGGCAAAGGTATGAGGATTGTGAATAATGAATCAGAAATTGAAAAAGCTTTTAACAATGCTCAAAATGAATCCCAAGCTGCTTTTAATGATGGAAGACTTTATATAGAAAAATTTGTTGAAGAACCTCGTCATGTTGAGATTCAAGTTATGTGCGATAAATATGGGAATTACTCTCATATGAATGAACGTGAATGCTCTATTCAAAGAAGACATCAAAAATTGATTGAAGAAGCACCTTCTCCAATTGTTGATGATGAACTTAGGAAGAAAATGGGTGATGCTTCAATTAAAGGCTGTGCTTTTGTTAAATATGAAGGTGCTGGTACTGTTGAATTTCTTGTTGATAAGCATAAGAATTTTTATTTCATGGAAATGAATACTCGTATTCAAGTTGAACACCCAGTTACCGAAGAAGCATTAGATTTTGATTTGATTAAAGAGCAAATTTCAATTGCAGCAGGTGAAAAATTAAGCTTTACTATGTCCCCTCCTAAAAGATTTGCTATGGAAGTTCGTATAAATGCTGAAGATCCTTATAATGATTTCAGACCAAGCCCAGGTAAAATAGAAACTCTTTATTTACCAGGCGGTCGTGGAGTTAGAGTTGATACTCATATTTATCAAGGATATATTGTACCACCAAATTATGATTCTATGTTAGCTAAACTTATTACTTTTGGTAGAACACGTTTAGATGCTATTATTAGAATGAGAAGAGCCCTTGATGAAATTGTTATCGAAGGCGTAAAAACTACTATCCCTTTTCATAAAATGATGATGGAGCATCCTAAGTTTTTAAGAGGTGATTTTGATACAAAATTTATTGATACACATGAATGGAGACATTTGCTTCCACCTGAAAATCATTAAATAAATATTTTTTTAAAACCTCGCAGACCTTATTTTAATATATCTGCGAGGTTTTTTTTAATAATTAAAAATAAACTAGTTCAAATTTGTTGTTCTTTTTTTTACCTCTGTATCATTATCTTTTTTGTTTTAGTTGCTCCTTTTTCTTGCCATGTTGCAAAGTATATACCTGTTCTTAAATTGCTTATGTCATATACTTTATTTTCATTATTATTTATAAAATTTATATCTATTCGCTTTCCTATTTCATCATTTATTTCAATGTTTATCAACCCTATATTTTCTCCGTTTTCGCTTGTAAATTTCAATTTGTTCTGTTCTTGTTTTATTCCAATTTTACTTTCTTTCTCCTTTATTTCTTTTACACTACTTTGCATACTATCTTGAAACTTCCCTAAATACATTGATGTCCAATTTATATATCCTGTTACTATATAATCTCCGTTTTTATCTATTGTTACATCGTTTGCATAATCAAAACTATCTATATTCTTCCTTGATGTTTGCCATATTTCATTCCCATTTTTATCTAACTTCATTAACCATATATCCCAATCATTCTCATAATTACTTCCTGTTCCTGTTGGATTGAAATTTACTTCTGCTCCACATATTATTAGGTTCCATTCTTTTGTTACTTTCATTTGTTCCGGTGATAATGCTTCTTTATTCTTTGATGAATAACTTTTACTCCATAACGAATCTCCTTCCCTATTTAACATTGTTAACTCTGCTTTCTGAAAGTATTTGCCAGAACTTTTACCACTGTAATATCCCATCATTGCTATATCCCCATTTGGCATTTCTCTCGCTGCTGATGAACTTCTAAGTACCTCCATTTGAAAAACTTTTGTCCATAACAATTTAGCTGTCGAATCAGTTTTTATCATATAATTAAATCCCTTATTATATTCTCCTTTTGTTTGTAATGTATATAACATTAGAATTCCCCCATCACTTAATTGATCAATTGAATGAACTGATTTCTCGAAACCTAAATTTGGTATTCTTAATGAATGTTTTAGTACTCCGCTATCATTTGTTATAATCAAATTGATTTGATCTGAAATTGCTATATCTCCATTTCTCAAATTTTTTACTTTGCAATAGACATCTGTATATCCATAATTGAAAAGAGTCTCATCTGAATAATTTTTTGGAAAAGCCAAGTACTCTTTTAATATTGATCCAGTTGCTTGATCATGTATATTGACACTTGTTCTTCCATCATCTCCTCGAGGTCCTACAGATAATTTATTATTTATTAAAGTTCCTCCAGAAGGTGTCCGGCAACCTATGTAATTTAATCCTCCATTTCTATCGAAAAATAAATACTTACCTATAATAAACAAAGCATATCTTGTAAATTCATCGTAAGGATAAAAATGAAAAGGGTATTTAAACTCCCAAAGTATGTTTCCATTTGTATTATATTTTGATAATATGCTTAGCTCAGTTTGCCAGTTGTTAGGTGAAAATCCTCCATTAATATAGATATTATTTTTATCATCTGTTAAAACATTATATCCTCTAAATGTAAAACCATAATCAGGTGAGGATATTGTTGGTTGTTTCATTATTTTCTCCCATATTAAATTTTGAGAATTAGCTTTTATTGAAGTAATTATCAAAACAATTATTATTATGTAATATTTCATGATTATTTTTATTTAAAAATGCAGATTGATTATAGTTGTTATTGTTACAACGCCACTACAACCTGAAATTGAGTCTGAACACCAATATGTTAAAAATGGCTCTACTACAGAACCAACATCGACCCAAATTGTATCTAATGGAATTTGAGCATAAGTTCTATTAACCCAAAGAAAAGATGACAATGTTATAGCAATAAAAGTTACTGTTTTTAAGTAATTTAATTACCGTTATTACATTTAAACAAGCCATAGTTAGGCTTTGTGCTGTGCTGTGCTGCGGTTCCGTTTTGATTTTTTCATCTTCTTTTAATTGTTTTGAAATTTAAGTTTAGTTCCTTTTCTATTTCCAAAAAGTTATAACTCTTTTTTTGAGATTTGTTTATCAACTAGTATTTTCTAAACTTCTCTATTGTTGCGGGTTAGGACGTTTCATTTTTTTATTTGGGTTTTACAATTATAACCTTTAATTATTATTACAACATTATGAAATGTTTTTTTTCTTTTTTATTTTATTTCAAATATTAATTTTTCAAGTTATTTTTTTAATAAATTTAAATAAACTACTTCATATTTGTTGATGATTAGAAGTAAAAAAAAGAGTAGATAATAAATTACCTACTCTTTAAACTAATTATATTTTTTTAATAATTAAAAACTACAATATCAACATTGCATCTCCATAACTTAATAATCTATAACCATCTTTAACTGCAGTTTTGTAAGATTTCATAACCAAATCACGTCCACCGAATGCACACACCATCATAAGAGTAGCACTTTCAGAAGGATGGAAATTTGTTAGCATGTGGTCAACTACTCTAAAATCATAAGGAGGATAAATAAATTTATCAGTCCAATTTCTTTGGGCTTTAATTGTTCTTGAAGCAAGCACAGAGCTTTCAAGAGCTCTAGCAACTGAAGAGCCAGCTGCAAAAACTTTTCCCTTTTGCTTAATTGTTTTATTAATTATCTCAGCCGTTTCAGTTGAAATTTCATAAGGTTCAGAATGCATCTTATGTTTTGTTAAATCTTCAACTTCAATAGGCTCAAAAGTTGATCTATTAATATGAACAGTTATAGGAACAATTTTCACACCTTTTCTTTCAAGTTTTTGAATCACTTTTTTTGTAAAATGTAAGCAGGCAGTAGGGGCAGCAACAGATCCATTATTTTTTGCAAACATTGACTGATACCAATCGCGGTCATCATCATCTGCTTCTCGATGAATATAAGGAGGAAGAGGCATTTGACCAATACGTTCAACAAGTTTAAATAAATCTCCTTGATAATTAAATCTTACAGTTCTACCTCTTGAAGTTGTGTTATCAATAATTTCACAATAAAGTTGACCTTCATCAAAATAAATTTTATTACCAATTCTAACCTTTCTAGCTGGGTCAACAACTGCATCCCAAAGAGCATCATTTTCATTTGGCTTGAGTTTGCGAAGAATCATAACTTCAATTCTAGCACCAGTTTTTTCTTTTCTACCAATTAACCTTGCAGGAAATACTCTTGAATCGTTTACAACCAAACAATCACCTTTACTGAAATAATCGGATATGTCTGTAAATTTAGAATTTTCAATTTCTTGTGTTTTTCTATTTACAACTAAAAGTTTAGAGCTGTCACGAGGCTCAAGAGGCTCTTGAGCAATTGCATTTTTACCTGCAGTATATTTAAAATCTGATAATTTCATTGTCTAAATTATTTGTTAAAAAAAATATTTTTTGCAGTTATTTATAAATAAATTACTTACAAAAAATTTTGGGTCGCAAAAATACATCTTTGATATAGCGAAAAGCAAGATATATTTTATAAAGAATTTTTAACAATTCAAAATGATATTGTTTTTTAAAGAAAATAAAATGTTTTAAAATAATTTTTTCCTATTTACTAATTATTTAACTATTTCGTCAAATACTTAACTTTTAAAATATCATTTAGGAATCAATTTGTTATTTTTGCAAACTATTTTTTACTTAAACAAGATTTTTCAAATTAATATTTTATATAATTACACTAATGGCAGTTACAGCAACACCAAAAAAAGGCTTAGAAGATATTATTGCTGGGCAAACTTCAATTTGTTTTATTGACGGAACTGAAGGTCGTCTTGTTTACAGGGGTTATAACATTCATGATCTTGTTAAAGGAAGTTTTGAAGAAACTAGTTATCTTCTTTTATATGGCGTTTTACCAACTGAATCTCAATTAAAAGATTTTACAATTGGTTTAAAGAAAGAACTAACACTTCCAATTGAAGTAATTAATTTTATAAAAACTTTACCTAAAGATGAGCACCCAATGGCTTCTTTAAGAAGTGCTGTTAGTTTTTTAGGTCATTTTGATTCTGCTTCAGAAGATAATTCTCATCCTTCAAATATTAGAAAGTCAATTAGCTTGATTGCTAAAACTTCTATGATTGTTGCTTATATAAATTCTTCTAGAAATGGAGGTGAGTTTACTGCTCCTAATCCAGATTTTTCTTTTGCAAAAAATTTCTTATGGATGGTTTATGGTTCTGAGCCTAATGATCGTGATGTAAACATTATGGATACTGCATTAATACTTCATGCAGACCATGAGTTTAATGCTTCAACTTTTACTGCTCGTGTTATTGCCGCAACTTTATCTGATATGTATTCTGCTGTTACTGGTGCAATAGGTGCTCTGAAAGGACCATTACATGGTGGTGCAAACGAACAAGTTATGAAGATGTTACTTGAAGTTGGCACTGTAGATAATGCTAAAGCTTGGATTACTGATGCCCTTATCAACAAAAAGAAAATTATGGGATTTGGTCATCGTGTTTATAAAACTGAAGATCCAAGAGCAACACACTTACGTAAAATGAGTAAAGATATTGGTATTGAAGAAGGTCAGACTCAGTGGTATCAAATTTCTGAAATTATTGAACAGTTTATTTTAGAACAAAAAGGTCTTTATCCAAATGTAGATTTTTACTCTGCTTCAACTTATTATGTAATGGGAATTCCTTTCGATCTTTATACTCCTATTTTTGCTGCAAGTAGAATTGCTGGTTGGTGTGCTCATGTTATTGAACAACATGATGATAACAGACTTATACGTCCGGCTGGTGATTATATTGGTAAAACTAATGAAACTTATGTCGATATTGCTAACAGATAATTTAAGTTTTCTTTTTCTAATTATTTTTTTAATTTAATTTCAATTTCTAATTATTTTGTCAAACGCAGTCACAGTAGATTTTTCTTATGAGATTGATGGAGAAATAGTTTTTTCTCCTGAAGAGTTAGAGTACATTGAAAATTTAAAAAACAAATATCCAGACTCAAAAGCAGCTATTATGCCTGTTATGTGGATTGCTCAAAAGAAATGGGGTTGGTTATCTAAGAGAGTAATTGAATATATTTCTCAAATTATGGAACTAGAATATTCTCATTTATATGGTGTTGCTACATTTTATACAATGTATTTCAAAAAACCAATGGGCAAATTTCATGTTCAAGTTTGTACTAATGTAAGTTGTATGCTTAGAGGCGGAGACGATTTATATAAACAAGTTTGTGATAGATATGGTATTGGACATTTAGATAGAACTAATGATAACTTGATTTCTATTGAGGAAGTAGAATGTATGGGTGCTTGTGGAGGTGCTCCAATGGTTGCCATCAATGAAGATTATCATGAAAATATAGATTCAATACAGTTAAATTCTCTACTTGATTCTTTGATGTAATTTAACATAATATTAATTAATTCCAAAACAATTTTAAAACGGATGAGAAATAAATTTCTTTTCCGTTTTTTTTATAAATGGTTACTATATTGTTATTATAATTTAATTGATTACATTTCTTTTCAATACAATAGCTAAATGATACAAATTCTTAATATTAATTTTTTTAGATTGCAATTTCTATAATTAGTAATTATTTTTCATTTAATTTTTAATTTATAAAGATCATGAGGCTTCATATTAAATTAATTGTTATTTTAATTTTTCAAATTCTAATAGTTATGAATGTATTGTCACAAGCTTTGATTGAGCCTAGTGGAGGGGGTGAATTTAAGTTTGAGGATAAAGAATGTGTACCAAAAGAATTAAGGATTAAATCTGAGATTTTAATAAATGATAATATTAATCAACTAATAAAATCTGGATTAATAAAACCTATATCTCAACTTCAAAAAGTAAATGCAGTTCAATTTTCATGGCCCCTAAAACAAAATTCAAATTTTAAGTACAATAGTTATTATGGAATTTCAAATTATATAGATAATAATTCTGAATATCCAAAAAAAGTTCTTGATTATAATTGTGGTTCAAGATCCTATGATTTGGATAATGGATATAATCATTCTGGTACAGATATTTTTCTATTTCCCTTTTATTGGAATATGGTTTATAATGAACAAGTAATTGTTATAGCTGCCGCTCCTGGAATTATAGTTGGTAAATTTGATGGTAATCAAGATAAAAGTTGTGGGTTTGAGAATAATAAAACAGATTGGAATGCTCTATACTTGAGGCACTCTGATGGTAATGTTACTTGGTATGGTCACATGAAAAAATTTTCCTTAACTAATAAACAAATTGGGGACTCAGTCGCTGAAGGTGAATTTATAGGTTATGTTGGAAGCTCAGGATTTTCTTCAGGTCCTCATTTACATTTTGAAGTTCATGATAGTAAAGGGAAAATTCTTGATCCATGGGAAGGACCTTGTAATAAATCAGCTTCACTTTGGCAAAATCAAAAGCCTTATTACGAGCCTACTATTAATACTCTGCTAACTCATTCTAAAGAAATGAAATTTAATCCTTGTCCACAATTAGATGATATAAATGCTCAAGATACTTTTAATTGTTCTACAAAATCAATAATTTTTGCTGCCTATTTTCATGACCAACAAAAAGGTGAATTAATTTCTTATAAAATTATCAGACCAGATGGGAGCATATTTAAAAATTGGACTCATTCTTCACCAGATATTTACCTTAGCTCTTATTGGTATTGGAAGTTTGATATGCCTATGAATCCTGAAGAAGGTTTGTGGATATTCTCTGCAACTTATAATAGTAATACTGTCAATCATGATTTTTATTATAATTGTAATGTAACTTCTTTTGAAGAAAGAAATGGTTCTTTTAAAATTTTTCCAAACCCTGTTAAAAATATTATTACAATTGAAGGCTTAAACAATATTAAAAATTGGGCACTTATTGATGTTAATGGTAAAGTTGTATTTCAAAGTAAAAGGACATTTAGTGAAAATGGTAAAAGTAATAATATTTACTATCAAATTGAAAATAATTCAATTGATGTTTCAGGCTTACCAATAGGATACTATTATATGTTGATTACAAATTCAAAAAACAATATTGAAGAATATAAATTACTTAAACAATAATTTTTTATAACATTATGGAAAAATTAATAAGTCTAATAACTGAAAAAACTGGAATAAGTTCTGAACAAGCTCAAGGGGCAATTGACTCAGTCTTAGAATTTTTTAAAGATAAACTCCCTTTCGGTCTGGGTGACCAACTTGACAAAGTTATGAATGATGATTCAGAAGGTGGATTGTTGGATAAAGCTGGTGATATGTTTAGCGGATTATTTGGTGGTGATAAGAAAGATGATGAATCTAGTGATGATCAATCAAGCGATGATGAATCAAGCGATGATGAATCAAGTGATGATGAATCAAGCGATGATGAATCAAGCGATGATGAATCTAGCGATGATGAATCTAGCGATGATGAATCTAGTGACGATGAATCAAGCGATGATGAATCTAGCGATGATGAATCAAGTGATGGTGAATCAGATTCAGAAGAAAAAGTAAAGGAGTAATAAATTACTTAATTTTTAAAAGATCAATTAATAAACTATTATTAATTGATCTTTTTTTACATAAAAAAACTGCAAATCCCCTCATCAAAGGATTTGCAGTCCGAACCGATAAACTAATTTTGAACAAACAACTTTTTTACTAACACTAAAACAATAGTTGGTTAAACTATGGTGTACTTCCTTAGGCAAGCCTGGCGGAGAACGCATATATTTTTTTATTCTTACAGGAATTGTTGCTTATGCGAGAAAGCAAATAATTTCAAATTGTGGGCAACACAAGTGAAAATCCGACAGACCGCCCTAAGGAAGTCAACTAAGTTTATATAACTAAACTATCTTATTTCAATTAACTTATACCACAAAATTACCTCATCATATCATAATTTGCAATTAAGGATTATCACATGATTAATCTAATGATGTAAGCGTATTAAATTCAATATCATTCGATTACAATTTCAATACTAAATTTTAATTTCAAATTGTTTAATGTAGTTTTTCAAAATAAAAAAGCCATAATTGAATTTCAATTGTGGCTCATAATATTACTATGAAATTTGAAAAAAATTATTTACCATTCAATGACCAATTATATTCCATATAATCTATGATAACATCTGTGTTAACTTTTATAAAATCTTGCATACCTTTTGTACCATACTTTTTAAGAAATTCTATTTCACCTTTTTTATCACTAAAATCTTTTGAATACCATTCAAATATTTTTGAAAGATAAATTGTCTTTTTTGCTTCATCGAGTTTGTTTTGAGAACTAGCTAAATAGTTTTTTGCATTAGTTGATAACATAGCCATTACAGTTTTACCTGTATATACTTTATTTACAATTGGAGGACAACTTACAGCTCCACAAACCAAACCAAAATGAACTAATGGTTCTTTGAATTTTGCTCTTACTATATCATTTTCAATTTCATTCAATGTCAAATTCTTGTTGGCAATTTTAAATTTTTTAACATCAAAAAATCCCTTTACATCAGTCGGTTTTTTAATTCCAAAATTATCTAATACATTTTTTATAACGCATGCATTATAAGCATTAATCCAAAATGCAAGTTGTTCATTCTTGGATAAATCTTCAGGTTTTGCTTTTTCCAATGAAGTAAGATAATTTGTGAAATTTGTATCAGATTTGAAAACAGAATATTTGATTTTACCATTTGAAACAGTTTTACTTAATAATTTATTAAATGCTGAATGATCATAAATTCCATTTCCAGCAATTAGAATTGATGTGCTAATAAAAAAAGTTATAAAATTGAAAGTAAATTTGTTCATTTGTATTTTAGTTATAATTTTTGATCTGTTTTTTCTATTTGATATTTATTGAATTTACAAAATTACAATAATAGAACTATAATAATTAGATTGTTTTTTTATGTAAAGTACTCATAAGACTCAATTCAAATTCATTGTATTAGGTATTAAATTATATTAGTGCATTTTTAATCTTATTGTTCCATAAAATCTATTAATTATTTTAAATTAAAATCAATCTTTTTAACTTAATCTATCAAATACAATTTGTTTGATTTTTAAAATAACAAAATCATAAATTAAATTATTTATTGTGGAGTTCAAATTTTAATAAATTAGATTTAATTGATTTTTGTTAATAATTTTTTAATTCTTTTCTAAATTTGATTACACTTTTAATATTTTCAATATCTATTTTATTCCTATTATTTTTCAATAACTTTTTAAGTAAATCATCAACTACTTTAAGCTTTATAAATCTTAAAGATCTAATTGCTACCACTCTATAGTAATCAATATCAATGTATGGAATTATAAAATCATATACTAATGAGCTCCCCGTGTTTCCTAAAACTTGTAAATATAAATTATCATCATCATCTGAATCACCTACTTTTTTTATCAACTGTTTTGTAAGCTCATCACCCCTTTTCAAATCGTAATTATATAAATTGTTAGCAATAATTCCAAGGCATAACTTAGCCATTTTACTAATCTCTGGAATGCTTGAATTGAAAGCCATGGAGTCAATTAAATCTACTATTTCTTGATTAGGTTTTTTCAGGTTAATTAAGTTTGGTAATGCATTATCCATCTTCTTTAAATCATTCCTTTTTAATTTAATATAATTTATAAATGTAGATTGAGCCGATTCTAAGTTAGTATTTACAAGTGCTGCTAATATAATTTTTAATTTAAAATCTGTTATAGTATCTAACGATATTATATTTAAAAGTTCATTGTTTGAATTTGGTTTTACAATTAACAATGCTAGAAGTTTATCGAATATTTTCCCATCCCATTTTTCACCAGTTTGCTCTATAGAATCAATCTTTAATAAAATTGAGTTAGTATTGTCATCACCTAAAATATTAATATTTCTGTTAATAAAACGTTTTTGTTTGTAAATGTCTTCATCAATTTCAAACCAATTTGTATAACTACTTTTATCAATATTTGATTCATTATTTTCTATTGAATTTAAATAATTTACTTTAAGTGTCATAGTTCCATCTCCTATAATTTTCTTATTTACAAAAACAGTTTTTCTTTCTGAAATATTAATATTCTTTGAAATCAAATTATTGGTATCAATAAAAAATTCACCATTAAATTTTACATTTATTTTAGTATACCCTAAAGTTTCTATATCCCCATATAATTTCGTAAACTTTAATTTGTATTTCTTAACATTTATTACACCAGGAATCTTAGTTGGCTTAATTATATATTCGGAAACATATTCACCTGTTGGTTCTTTTTCAATTTTTGAATATTTTTTATTTATAGAATCACCAATTCTAAATTGGATATTAGAAATTATATTTAACATTATAGAATTAGTTGTAGAAGTTACAACTGTATCCATTGAGATTGATATAATTTTATTGTCTAAACTCTTTTTTAAAAGTATTGGCTTAGAAAATTGTTCTAGAAATTCAGCAGTTTGAAACCGTGATAAATTTTGGTTGTTATTTATTATTATTAAATTAAGATCGGAAAAATTTATAATCTCTAAGTTAGTTGAATCTTCATTCTTAATTGAGTTACGGCTTAGATTGCCAGATAGTTTAATTATAATATTTAACTTTTCATTTATTTCAACTTTTGAATTTTGGGATAATACAGAGGGATTGTAATTACTTTCGGAGTTAAATTCAAAAGAATAAATATTTGTTTTTGAAAAACAATGAAATACATTAGCTTGAATTAATATTATAAATAATATTTTATTTAAATTTTTCATATAAAATAAAAACGTTGTTACTTTCAGTTGTCTTTCAAATGGAAAACAATTGTTGTAACAACGTTAAGAATTTTGAATTTATATTACCAGTTTATGTAAGTATCTTCATTTGTAACATTTCCAGAATCGAATGATCCAGAGTAATTAAATCCATTCCAAGTGAATAAATCATGCGACCAAATTGTTTTCCATTGCCACCTCCAATTCCTTCTTTGAACTCTTGCAGTAATTGCCCCACTAAGAAGTTTTAAATTATAACCACATTGAAAATTTCTTCTAAAAAGGAATCCTTGATCTGTAAAGAAAATATCGGATCTGCCAGCTAAATTAATGCTACCATCAATTACTGTAAGCTTTGCTTCTACCCCAGCCCTAATAATAAATAAATCTACATCACAAGTAGCTTTGCCAATAACTTTTGCATATGGGGTAATTTTTGCATCAAGTGTACTTTTATCAACAAGTACATGGTATTTAACACCCAAATTTCCTTCAGCCCCAACTGAAACTGTAACAGGAACAACTAGGGTAAAAGTTTTGCTAAATTTCTTATTGAAAATATAACTTTTTTCTTCATCCTTTGTATAGGATTTAAAACTCTTATCTATTCCAAAAATTGAAAACCCAGCAACCTCAGCATTTAACTTTAATCTTGCATTACTATCTTTATGAACAGGATAATCTAGATTTGCGTTAGCACTTAACATTGTGAAGCCGTTATTAAAAATTGAACCTTCAGCTTTAGCATTTGCTCTGAGCGTTAACCTTGTTGCAGATTTTTTATAGATTTCTCTTGCTTGTTCAATTGGTAATAATGATAATGTATCTGCTGTTTTAAATAATTGACCACTTAAAGTTGCATCAGCAGATAAACCTAAATAGACCTTATCTTTAGATCCAAACTCCCATTTCTTTTGAGCTGTATGTTGAAAAGTACTTACTAATAATGGTGGTTTTGCAATTCCTATCGACAAGGAACCAGGCTTGATTGCTTGAATACCTGTAGTTTTTGATTTGATTCCTTTTAAAGTTCTTTGTCTATCAGTTATTGCATTAAATTCATCATTGGTTACGTCGTCAATTGATTTTGCTGTTTTCCCATTTACAATATTACTTTTAGAAAAATCAGTATTAATTTCATCAATGGTTTTAAATTTACCTCCAATTGGAATTGCACTTTTCTGTTGATTTAACTTCGATTCATCGTTATCAATTCCAGTTACTACAGAATCATCAGTTCGAGTTGATCTTCCATAAGAATTCATTCTTTTCTCAATTTCATTAAGCTCTGCAATATAATCTGAAACATCAACTGTTCTTTTTACCAATTTGTTGTTATCATCATTATATTCTATTGTTAGTGTATCATCATCCTTGAGTGCTCTGCCCTCCTGTTTACTTAACTCTTCAATTGTATAAGCATTAAATGAAACTGCTGATCTCTTATTTTTTATTATACTTATATCGTCTCCATTATTACTTTTTTTTATGAATTTACTTTTAACTGAAGCACTTTTTAATTCTATTTGATCATCTAATTTTTTACTATCAATTGGTTTTTTAAATATACCGTCAACAGGTTTTTTTCCTTGTGAAAAAATAATTGTTGGAATAGAAATTGTGATGAATGAAATTAAAATAATTTGTTTTAAATATTTCATATTGTTTTAGATTTGGTTATCTACAAATATATATTTTTAATTCTAATAATCTATTTGAATTTATTTTGCAATTCTATAACCTAAATGACAATCTTTATCCCAACCAAGATTTATTCCAGCTGATCTTTTACAATAAACAATGTAGTCATTTTCAACTGTATTAAATAAACCATATCCATTTCCAGTTTTTACATTTCCAGTTTCACTTGTTGTTTTACCTTTAAAAATCCATTCATATACTGGTGTGCTTGACCAAGTTAAGTTAATTCCAAGATCCCTTTTTTGATATTTTAAATACCCTCCACCTTTTACTTTAATTGCAATTTTATCTCCTATTAATATATCTGCCCCTGCTTTTGGTCCTTCAATAGTAATATCATTGTTCTGATTATCAGTCCAACCTAAATTTATACCTCCAAGCATTCCCCTTTTTTCATAATAAATAAATTTTGTGTGTTTAGTTGCGGCAGTCAAGTTCTTTAAATTACAAGCTGCTCCAGATTTCAAGTTCTGACCAGCTGTTGTTGTTATAATTTCCCAGTCAATTTGTGAAAAACAATTTTGTGAGATTAAAAATAAAGAGAAGCATAATAACAATTTGACGATTTTTGAATTAAGATTTTTCATTTGTTTTTTTGTTGATAAGTTTTTTTGCCTACTCTAATAATTACGCTTTTCGGCATCCTCGTGTTTTGTATAATTTAGATTTTAATTAAATATTTTTTCAATTATTAAAAATATCATTCTTACTTCTTTAATATTTACAATTCAAAATTAGATTCAAATCATATCAAAAAAAATTGATATCAATCTTAAATTACTTTTGAATTACTTAACGGTTAGTTTTGACTATTTAATGGTTTTATCAAAATTGGAAATTATTCAATGGTATAACTGCTTTGCTATTTCCTTTCTAAATTTGCATGTTCATTTATATTCTGAAAATTTAATTCTAAGTTTACCATTACTTTTTGAAAAGATATTTCGTAACATATCTAAATTGGGTTTTATTAATTACTACTAACTATTTTATAGTTAATGGTCAAGATTTTATTTTCAAAAATTTCACAACTACTAATGGTTTACCCAACGGTCTTATTACTTGTGTAAGTCAGTCTATTAATAAAAATATTTTTGTTGGTACATCAGAAGGATTTTATAAATTTAATGGTTATTCATTTGAAAACTTATTTATAAAAAATAATTTAACCCACCTAAAAGATCCATTTATTCAGTCTATTACTTCAGATAACTCAGGTGGAATTTGGCTAGCATCAAGAACTTCTATTGAAAGATATAACTCTATTACAGATTCATTTTCAGATTTATCAAAATATAGAAATCTAAATTTTAAGTATGATTTAATTCACAATCTATTTTTTGATGAGAATAAATTTCTTTGGATTGCACCAGATAACAGGAACCCAGTTGTTTTCAATACAAATAATAATACTATGGTTTCTATACCATGGAAAGAGTGGGTTTATAGCCATAAATATTCAACTAAAACTTATTTAACTGTAAACAAATTTGTAAAAAAAAACAAATTTGAAACATGGTTATGTACAAATGTTGGGCTATATAGTTATAACAGTGCAAACAAGAAATTCAGCATATATTCTTATAAGGATTCTATAGGCAGGTTCTGGGAATATACTGATTTATGGGATGATAATAAAGGGAATATCTATTTGAATACAGGTGGAAATGGTATAAGAAAATGGGATACTCATTCTAACACATTATCAGAATATGAATTAAGGCATGGTCCTGAACCTGAAACTAATGATTATTATTTTTGGAATTTAATCCCTTTTTCAGATAGTATTTTATTAGCAGCAACTTACAAGGGGCTTATGATTCTGAATTTAAGAACAGGTGTTTATAAGATTAATCAAATAAAAATTGACATGCCTTTCAGCATATTAAATGGTTCAGTAATGTACTTATTTAAAGATGTAGAAAAATCTGTTTGGCTTTGTGGTTACAACTCTATTTCGAGAATTGATGATATACTTCAAGGAATAAATTTTGTTAAAACGAATAGTGAAAATGGTTTGAAAATTAATGCCCTCTGTTTCAATCAAAATAATAACAGCATCTATTATTCAAAAGAAAGTGATTATGCATTATCTGAGTTAAATCAAGACAATAAATCAATTACAATCTTAAAAGATAAAAACTTATATGATGTAGTAAAAATTATTGATGATACAAACTTGATTTGGATTGCTACCCACAATAAATTGATTTGTTTTAATTTATTAAATGGTAAAAATAAAATTTATGAAATTCCAGATAGTATATTTAACCCATCATTG
This sequence comes from Chlorobiota bacterium, assembly GCA_016700335.1. Taxonomy (NCBI): domain Bacteria; kingdom Pseudomonadati; phylum Chlorobiota; species Chlorobiota bacterium. Next base: position 2,516,759 of record CP065014.1, read on the forward strand.
AGTTCTAGAAAAAATAGAGGTTATTATATAATAGATATGGTAAAGCAAGATAATGGTGAGTTATGGTTAGCAACAAACGTTGGATTATTTAATTTTAATAAAATCAATAATTGTTTTATAAAAAGGAATTTCACCAAACTAGATTTGAATGAAATATGGCAAATTAAATTTGATAGAACTTTTGAAAATATATTTATTTGTTCAAGGAATCCTCCATTATTTATAGTTTATAATTTAAAAATTAATAACTATACATCATTTGAATATAACAATAATTTTAAAAACACTTTAGCATCAAGTTTGCCTGAAGGAGTAACTGTTACTCCAGATAATAAAATATGGGTTATAACCGATCCAGGAGGTATTAGCTGTATTAGTAAGTTGAATAAATCCTACTTTATAAAAAATTATTATGTTCAAGATGGATTACCTACAAATATCTTCAATTCTATCACATCAGATAAAAAAGGGAGATTGTGGATGACTTTTAGTAATAAATTTTGTTGTTTTAATCCTGTTAATAATAGTTCAAGAATTTTTGATGAAAGATTTGGAGTAATTCTTCCTGACACTAGATTTTTTATAAGTAAAGCTAATAATGAAGATATACTGTTATGCGGTTTGGATGGTTATTATAGATTTAATCCTGATAGTTTATATAATAAAATTCCAAGTTTTATTCCTGAAGTTACTTCATTTAAAGTGATGAATAAAGAGATGTTACAATCATTTACAAAAAATAATTTTGTTATTAACACAGACTATAATGAGAATTTTTTTGATATAGAATTTTCTACAAAAAATTATAAATTAATTGAGGAAGCTAAATTCTATTATATGCTTGAAGGAGTTGATACATCATTTATTCTTGCAGATAACTCAAGAAAGATTTCATATTCTAATTTAAGTCCTGGATTATATAAACTTCATTTGAAATCTAAAAACTCTATTGGGGAAATTATAAATTCATTAAGAGTTTTAGAAATAAGGATTCATCCTTTATTTATCTATACATGGTATTTTAAAACGTTCTTGATTTTAGTTTTTTTATTTTTAACTTATCTTTTGTATAAAAGTAAAATCAAAAAGGTTGAAAGAGAAACTACATTAATAAAAAAAATGTACGAGCTTGAGGCAAAATCTTTAAGAGCTCAAATGAATCCGCATTTTATTTTTAACTGCATGAATACAATTCAATCATGCATTGTTAGTAAAGAATATAATACATCAATAATTTACTTATCTAAATTTTCTAAGCTTTTAAGGAGCGTTCTTGAAAATTCTGAAAATAATTTTATTCCACTTTGTGATGAAATTTCAGTAAATACAATTTATATTGAACTTGAATTTTTAAGGTTCAAAGAAGAAATTGACTATTCATTTTTAGTAGATTATGAAATTGAAGATGATATTATTTTATTCCCTACACTTTTACTTCAACCATTTATTGAAAATGCTATTTGGCATGGCTTGATGAATAAAATTGGAAACAAAAAACTATTTGTGAAATTTTATATTGAAGATAACAGACTTATTTGCATAATTGAAGACAATGGGATTGGTAGAATTAAAGCCATGGAAATTAAAAAAAATAAAATTGATAGTGCTAAAAATGAATCGAAAGGTATGGATATTTGCTATCATAGAATTAACCTTTTGAATCAAACAAATTCAGATAATTATCATTTAAAGATTACAGATCTATATGATAATAACAATAATCCTTCAGGAACAAGAGTAACTTTTAACTTTCCAATTTTATACAAATCATGATTAGGATTCTAATTGTTGATGACGAACAATTTTCCACAAATTTGTTAAAGTTATTTATTGAAAAATATGTTGTAACTGATTTAGAAGTTATGGTATCTAATAATCCTTTAGAAGCAATTAAAATCTTATCAGAATTCAAACCAACTCTACTTTTGTTGGATGTTGAAATGCCATTAATTAATGGCTTTGATTTGCTGAATTTGACAGAGTATCGTGACTTTGATATTATTTTTACAACTGCTTACGATAAATATGCTATTAAGGCTATCCGCTTTAGTGCATTAGATTATTTACTCAAACCAATTGATTTTATTGAACTTCAAAATGCCATTAACCGACATATTGTGAAACATGATTTTAATATAAAAAATTTTGAGAATACTTTAATTGATAACTTATTAGATAATGTAAAAAAAAATGATACGCAAACATTTAAATTAGCTTTATCTACTTCTGATGGTATCTACTTTTTTAATCCTAAAGATATTATCAGGTTAGAAGGTGATGGTAATTATACTAGATTCTTTTTCTCTGGATTTAAAAATATCATTATTTCAAAAACACTTAAAGAATATGAAGAATTACTTTCTGATTATGGTTTTATTAGAGTTCACAAATCTAATATTGTAAATAAATTATTCGTTGAAAAACTTGATTCTGAAGGTATGTTATGGCTCAAAGATGGAAGTAAACTAATTATTTCTAGAAGAAGAAAAGAAGAAGTATTAAAAAAACTTTCAAACTGAATTTATATTTGATAATATTTTTGGTATCTTAATTTCATTTAATTTGCGTTCCTTTAATTGATTTTCAAAAAACTAATAATTGTTATTTATATGCTAAAATTTTCTTGTTTATTATTAATTTTTACACTTAATCTATCTATTATAAATTCAAGTTTTTCTCAAGTTAACTTAGGTGTTAATTTAGATGGGAATGGGGCATTTGTAAATATTATTAATCAAACTAATAGATATAATAAAGTATCAAGCTATGATTCTTTAGGTTGGCCCAAAAGTGATTTTGAATTAGTTCTACTTGATGGCAGGCCTGCAACAGAATGGAATGGCAATATAGATGATCCAGAAAAATTTAGAATAAATTATAGCGGTTTATATAAAGGTAGTTTTAATGGATCTGCTAATGTTTCTGTAAGTGGAACTAGTGTTTCAATTGAAAATATAAATTACAATCAACAAACTAATACTACACTTTTTGATCTAATAATTGGAGGTGCTGGTAACCCAAATCATGGACTTGTTATTTTAAATTTTACAAATACCAAACGAGTACTGAATGGAGGTAATAATTTAGGGATTACTAATTTGATTATTAACAGACCAGGTTATCCATTAAACACCGATAAATTATTCACAAATGAATTTATAAAGCTTTGTAAATCATCAAATTTTTCTTGTTATAGATTTTACAACCTTCAAAATGTTTGGGATGGTGAGCCAGTTTATCCTAATGTTACCACTTGGAATATGCGGAAATCTCCATATGATGCATCTCAGCTTTCTATGAAGAATATGAATGGTAAATTGGATGGCTGGTGCTGGGAAAACATGATTAAATTAGCAAATATTTTGAACAAAGATGTTTGGTTTTGTATACATGTGTCTTGCGATTCCACTTACGTAAATAATTTAGCAAAACTATTAAAAGATAGCTTGAATCCTTCAATAAATATCTACATAGAAAATAGCAATGAGGTTTGGAGTCCAACTCAAGCTACGCATGGTCCTTACACACAATCACTCGCAAATAAATATAAAATCTCATTTGATGAATCTTATGCCAGAAGAACAATTGAACTTTCAAAATGGTTTTCAAATGTTTTTGGTGAACAGGAAATCAATTTCAAAATTCGAGTTATTCTATCTGCTCAGCAAGCTTATAATGGAAGAAGTGATAATCATTTAAATTTTATTAAAAAAACTTTTGGAGAGCCTAATAAATTCATTTATGCCACAAGTACATCACTTTATTTTGGATCAACAAAAGCTACATCAATAGATCCATCAATTATTAATGATGGTATGATTGAAGATATCAACAATCAAATTAATAATACTAACATAGGTACGTACAGACTAAACCACATCAACAAAGCAAAAGCATGGGGATTTAAGGGTGGATGTACATCCTACGAAGGTGGACCTAGCTTGCCTGAAGGAGGATCATTAGTTAATTTAGGTAATCAAATTCTTTCTCATAGAACAAAAAAAATGGGTGATGTTATAAAAAATAATTATATCCAGGGTTGGAATAAAATAGGTGGAGGATTAGCAATGTATTTTACTTTATTCTCATCTTATAATAGATATGGCTGCTGGGGAATTACAGATGATTTTAATAACCCTGATAGGAATTATAAAATGAAGGCTATTAGTGAACTAATTGATGGAAAAACTACTCAACTAAATCAACAACAAACAAACTCAATTGAAAGAAATAAATTTATAGAAACAATTTATCCTAATCCTGTTTTAGATAATATTATTGTTAAGTTTAAACAAGGAATAAATTTGAAAGATGGAGAAAATATTACAATTGATTTATTAGATATTACAGGCAAATTATTAATTACTATGAATGAAAAATTATATCAAAATAATTCTTCAATCAAGGTAGATTGCAAAAATTATTCATCTGGAATTTATACTTTAGTTTTTCAATTCAATAATAATATTGAGTATGAAAAAATTTCAATTATTAAGTAAATTTTTGATTTAAGTTTTGAGAATCACTCTCAATTTTACCATCTCGCATTCTAATTATCCTTGCAGCATAAAGTGCAATGTCTTCTTCATGAGTAACTAAAATAACAGTATGACCTTGTTTCCATAATTCACCAAAGAGTTTCATAATTTCATCACCAGTTTTTGAATCTAAGTTTCCAGTAGGTTCATCAGCAAGGATTATTGAAGGTTCTGTAACAAGTGCTCTCGCAATAGCAACTCTTTGCCTTTGTCCTCCTGAAAGCTCGTTCGGCTTATGGAGTAACCTTTCTGCTAATCCAACATCTATTAGCGTTTGTTCTGCTCTTTCAAGCCGATCAAATCTATTCATACCAGAATATACTAATGGTAATTCCACATTTTGTAAGGCTGTACTCCTATTGAGTAAATTAAAAGTTTGAAATACAAAACCAATTTTTTTGTTTCTAATATGTGCTAGTTCTTTATCTGACAAATCTGAAACTGCTTCATCCTCAAAATTATATTCCCCAGAAGTTGGGGAATCTAAACATCCAATCATATTCATTAATGTAGATTTACCAGAACCTGAGGGTCCCATAATAGCTACATATTCATTAGGAAATATCTTCATAGTTACGCCTCTTAGTGCATAAATAGTTTCATCTCCCATTTTATATAATCGAGTAACATCCTTTAAATCAATTGTTGGAATTAAATCTTCAGTAGTCATGCAAATATTATTTTTTACTCTCTTTCTTGTCTTTTTTCTTTTCTTCTAATTTTACTTTTGATCCTTGTTCAAGCTCTTGCGAAATAGCTTTGTAAGTTCCAATCACAACTTCATCATTTTCTTTTAATCCACTTGAAATCTCAATATATTGATCATCTCTAATTCCAGTTTCAACTGATTTAATAACAACAGAATCACCCATTTTTATAAATACAATTGGCTTAGGTTTATCTTTTTGATTTAGTTCAAGTTTAACATTTTTAACATCTTCATTCTTCTCTTTTTCTTTTTCTTTATCATCTTTAGAACTATTTTCTTTTTTACTCTCTTTTTTAGGATCCCTTGTAGTAACAGATTGAATTGGAACTGTTAATACATTTTCTTTTTTATCAGTACCAATTGTAGCTGTTGAAGTCATACCTGGTCGTAATCTTTCATCTTTATTAATAAACCTAAGTCTAACTTCAAAGTTAGTCATTTGTTCATTTGTTCCTAAACCAGATTTTTTTGGAGAATTTGCAATTCTTGAGACAACTGCTTTGAATTTCTTATTTGGAATTGCATCAACTTCAATATCTGCAATGTCATTTAATGATATTTGTACAACATCAGTTTCTGGAACATCAACAACAGCCTCTATTACAGACAAATCAGCGATAGTCATAATTTCAGTACCACTCATTTGAATTGCTCCAACAACTTTTTCACCTAATTTCGTTATTAATTTTGTTACAACTCCAGATATTGGAGCTGTTATTGTTGTCTTTTTTAATGATTCCATTATTCTTCTTACACCTGCTCTAGCTTGATCTACATTATATCTAGATGATAACTTTTCAGCCTCAGCAATTTTCACTTGAGATTGAGTTATCTCTAATTCTCTAGTAGTTGCTAATTTTTTCTCATACAATCCTTGAATTCTGGTTTGTTCTTGAATTGCTCTCAGCAAACTTGCTTCTGATTGAGCTACCCTTGCCAATGATGATGATACTTGTGCTTCTGCTTGGTCTCTTTCAGCTGAGAATGACTGAGGATTTACTTTTATTATAACCTGACCTTTATGTACAAAATCACCTTCTTTTACACCAAGAAAAATTATTTCACCAGATACTTCAGAAGTTACTTTAAGTTGCAAATCAGGATCTATTATTCCTGTTGCAGTTACAGTTTGAAGTACTGTTCTTTTAGAAATTTTTTCTGTTTCAATTGATATGCCTTCATCTTTCTTTGGCTTTAAAAGAATATATGAAGTAGTTGCTGCAATTAACAAAAAAATTATTCCGAATATTAGTCCTTTTCTGCTTTTCTTCTTTTTAGATTTAATTATTATTTTTGGTTTGGCTACAACCACTGGTTTAATAATATTTTCTGACATATATTAATTTGATATTAATTTCTTGAATGAAAATCTCAATTTCTATAACTAAATCTTTATTTAAATCTTAAAACTCAAACTCAAATTTTAAAAAACTTTCTCATAAAAAGTTATTTACAAATATTTATTCTCCAATTTGAAACTTAACTTCAATTAAAGAAGATCGATAAGAAAATACAGTGTTAAGTAAATTAATTTGAGCATTTTGAAATTGGTTGTTAGCAATTAAAAAATCTGTGTAATTACTTGCCCCAGCTTTATACTTTTCATCGGCAGCTTCTCTGTTAACCTTAGCTACCATTATAGCTTTCTTAGCAACATATAATTGTCTCTCAACTCCTTCAAACCTAACAACAGCTTGCTGTAGTTCGCTTCGAGATCTTAGCTCGAGGTTTCTCAAATCGATCTCATTAATTTTTTTTTGAAAATTTGCAGTTTGTTCTTGTTCGTCTCTTCTAAATCCATCAAATATATTATACTGAGCATTAATAGCTAAGGCAGCATAATGAGAACCATCATTACTTCCATTTTTACTCCAAGACCAGTTAACACCAGCTCCAAGAGTTGGAAATCTTGCTGACTTTGCACTAATAACAGCCAAGTCATTTGTCTGTAATTTAAGTTTTGTACCAACTAAATCTGGTCTTTCAGATTGCTTTTTTATCATTTCTGATAAACTTCCAAGTTGTTTTCTATTCTCAAATAATTCAACTGAATCTACATTTTTAGCAATATCTTGAGTTAATAATTGAAATTTAATATTTGGTTCATAATTTAAAATAACAGCTAAAGTAGCTTTTGAAACTTCGGCATCTGTTTGAGCCTGTTCAATAGAAAGCTCAGTATTTACAACTTCTAGTTCTTGTTGCAATATTGTTGTTGATTCTGATACTCCGGCTTCAACAAGAATTTTAACTTGAGATAATCTCTCATTTGCTAAGTCTAAATTATTTTTATATGTTTCAATAATTTGTTCATTTCTTACAGCATTTAAAAATGCGATTCTTGCTTGATGAGCAATTTCTTGCTTAGTTCTTTCTAATCCTTTAACTGCAATTTTTTCTTCAATTTGTGCTGTATTATAGTTTGCGCTTCTAGCAAAACCATCAAAGATTGTATAATTTAAATTTGCTCCTAAACTGTAATTATCAGCTGGAGAAGTTCCTATTGGTACTCCTTGAAAAAACTGAGTACCATCTGTCAGCCTTCTGTTATAGCCCGCATTAGTGCTTAATGTTGGTAAAAAAGTACCAAAATTTGAATATGTTCTTGCTATTGCACTTTCAATTCTAATTTGAGAATTAGTTAAATTTAAGTTTCTCTCAAGAGCTAACTTCACTGCTTGTTCTAATGTAAGTGTTTGTGGAGGTTGATCTCCCGCAGTTTGAGAAAATATCAATCTAGGAAATAACAAGAAAAATATAACTAAAATTGAAGATCTCATAAATATTTGATTTGAATATTCAATCACTGTTTGTAATTATACTAAAACAGTTTGAATTGCTTTTGACTTTAAAGTATTGTTGGTTGTTGCAACAAAAATAAATTATTATTAATCAATAATATTAAATTTTATTGTCTATTAATGTAATACATCAAAAATAATAGAACGATCTTTAATAACTCCTGATAGATATGAAGCACAACTTGGGAAATTATCTGAATGAGAACTACTTGTTCCTGCTGAGTTGCCAACTGTAAAAACTGTAACTTTATGATGTGCAATTCTAAACTCCATGACTGCTTGTTCAAAACCTAAAGCTGAATTAAACAGACTGACCAAAGTATTGTACTTTTCAGTATTGGAATTTACTAGCTTAACACCATCTTTTCCTTCAAGATTAGTTGATTTAAAAATTATGTTTTTTAGAAGTGAATTAACATTTTTATGTTGATATTCTTTTGCCAAAGTTTTAAGCTCTGTGTGATACTTTTCCATAAAACTTGTCATAGTTTCACCTGCTTGTACAGCTTTCTCCCAGTAAAATTTTTCTTCTTCTTGGCTTGTTTCAATTCCTGCTAACAATTCTATTATTCTAAATTGTGATGATTGGAATCCACTTGCAGGTCTTAATGAATCACGGAATTCTAAATATCCTTCTTGGGTCATTGTGATTAAAGTATCAAATCCTTTATTTGAAGCAGTAAGAATAATACTAACCCTGTTCAAAAAATGAGTTGCTTTTACAATGTTTCCTAATTCTAGATTTTCAATTACAAATTTGAGTTCATATATAGCCAACTTAAACCACAATTCAAAAGCTTGATGTACAATAATAAACTGCATCTCATCATGGGCATTTGTTGCAGGATTTTGTAGAGATAAAAGTTCATCCGTCCTTAGGTAATTCCAATAAGTTACCTTTGAAGTATTATCTGACATCAATAGTTTTGATTTAGAATTTTTTATAATTTTTAGAAAATCAAAAGTAATGAAAAAGTATCTCTTTTTTGAATCAAGTTTAAAGTTATTTATTTATTGTAATTTGCAATTATTTTAATTTACTTTTTTTTTAAATAATGAAATGTATGATAGGATTGTAATTGAGCAAGAATTTAACTTTAAATCAGATAAGAATGTTTTAATAAATAACTGTGGATAAAAGATTTTATAAATAAAAAAATTCTCAATTGTTGAACAACTTTTAAAATAATAAAATGCTATAATTGAAATGTAGTAATGTGTGGATTACTTACTTGGAATTATCCATGACTTTTTATAACCTGCTCTTCCTGCATCTTTTTCAGCCTCTTGTTTAGTACCAGTTGAGCCGAATCTTACACGAAAAATTTTCTTGCCATTTACCAAAGTTGGCATAACTGATATACCTTTAATTCCTTTAGCTTTTAACTGCTGAGCAACTTTTTTTGCCTCCGATTCATCTGGCGTAGAGTGAACTTGAACTACATATTTAGTTTTTAACTGAGTATTTAAATTTGGTTTACTTTTATCAATTACCCCTTTTGAATGTACTTTTTTCTCGTTAATATCACTTACAGTTCTTTCATTAGAAGGTGATAGTTTTTCAGTATTTTTAGGATTAGTTTTACTATCTGAAATTTTATTTTTGAGAACTGGTTTATCGCTTGCTTTTAAATCTGTTTTAGCTGCATTTTTTAAATTTTCTTCCTCTTTTTGAATCTTAGTTTTATTTGCTTTCCATGAATGACCGTTCAATGCAGAATTAAACTCACTATTGCCTCTGATATCAGGAACAGAGCCATTGTTTCCATTATTGTTAGAGTTACTTGATGAATTATTTAAATTTGTGTTGTTCTTAAAGTCTGTTTTTTGATCTTCAATTTTATCTATTTCTTTTTTTTCATTTTCAGTCACATTATTATTATTGTTTGGGTATGGTAATTTATAATCATCACCAGATGGGAGAACAACAGTATTTGTATCTTTGTTCCCATCAATATCAATTGAAGAATTATCTAAACTATTTAGAGTATCATTAAAATTATCTACATTTGAATTACCTGCACTATCAATGCTTTCATTTGACACAGGGAAGTACTTACTAATCTGTTCACTTACTAATACATAAAGTGCTAACCCTGTAACTAAGCCAATTAAAATTACCACAATTGTAAAAACTGGATTTCGTTTCTTGGGCATCTCTTTTTTAATTGTATTCTCAGGTTTAGTATTTGCTTTTTTTATTGATTCTTCGGTCGGTTCAAATGATTTTGCAGATGTTGAACCTTCAATCATTTTAACAATAATTATCTCTTTAGGTTCTGAACTTAATGAATTATCATTTAAATTTTCACTATCGGAAATAGGATTGTTTAAATTAATATTTTGATTTACAATTTTATTATTCTGAGCAATTAATGAATTATCATTTGAATTAATTATAACTTCTTTTTGTGGAGTACTTGTTGAACGTTTGAGTACTGATCTAATGCGCTCTGCATCTCTACTCCTCAAATTCCCTCTGTTGGAAGTTGGTTCGTTATTTTCAGTTATATTTAAATTATCTTCATTCATAATTATGTTCAAATTTTCAATATCAAAGATAGCAAAACATATTCACTATTATTTAGATAAGTTAATAAAATACTCAAGGTTAAGTTAATTGATTTAAAACTTGATTGATTAATTCAATTAAATTTAAATAACAGATAACAGTTTCTTTAATTTTTTAAATTGATTTTAATTCCAGAAAATTTTGCCTTAACATTTTCGACCTTTAAATCAGGTTTTGATAGCCCTATAATATCTTTAACATTATCTGATGAATTTGGCAACCATATTGTAACTGTAGTTCCAACTCCTTGGGTACTTGTTAAATCAATAGTTCCATTATGAGCGTCAACGATAGCTTTTGCTAATGGTAATCCAAGTCCATAACCCCCTGTTGAGCGAGTTCTAGAATCATCAACTCTATAAAAAGGTTCAAATACTTCTTTTTGAAGCTCAATAGGAATCCCCATTCCTCTATCTGCTACAACTATTCTAACACCTTCTTCATCTGGGAAAAGCCTAACATCAATTTTATGATCTTTCCCAGAATATTTAATTGCATTTGATATAATATTTTTGATTGCAATTGAAACTCTCTGTGTATCAACAGAAGCAAACAACTCACTTGATAAAGAGTCAAAAAGTACATTATTTGATACTTCATTAAAACCCTCGCAAATCTCATGAATCATACTAACTAAATTCACTTCTTCTAAAATTAGTTTGCCACCTAACACCATTAATCTTTCATTTTCTAAAAGCTCTGTAATCATTATGTTTAGCTCTTTTACATTCCTCTGAAGCCTCTCTCTTTGCTTACTTTCAGGCATCATTGTTAATGTTAATGACATTCTAGTAAGTGGTGTTCTGAGCTCATGGCTTACATCAAACAATAGTCTTCTTTTAGATTGCATAATTAAATTAACTCTATTAGACATAGCATTAAATGCTTTAGTTAACTCCCCTAATTCATCATTAGATTGTAGTGGAACTTGATAATCAAATTCTCCAGAACCTACCATTTGCACACCAGTCATTAATGAATTTAAAGGTCGCAAAATTAATTTAACAATTTTATATACTGTTGCAATTAAAAGCAATAAAATCATTTCAATTAAAAAAGTGACTGGTAACAAAGGGAAATGAGAAAGTTGAGTTCTAAAATGAATTAAATAAATATTCCCTTTATTATAATGAATTGAATACAAATTATCTTTTACGTTCCTTACTGAAATTGAATCAGAATTTGTAAATGTTGTATTAGAAAATGTATTGAAAATATCTTCAGATGAAGTAATTACCTCTTCAGCAGATGGTAAAGTTTGAGTACTCGTCCAAATTATTTTACTCATTTTACCTTCTGGCTTTTCAATTCTAATATCTACAGGATGAGCTAAAGTAATTGATCTTAATGCTGTTGTATCAATTAATATGTCATTTGGGAATAAGCTATTTTCATTATTTAACTGTGCAGTGCTAGTAATTAATCTTGTATAAGAATAAGATTGTTCCTTTATAAAGTCAGAATAGATATTACGTAAAGCATACCTATCATAAAGCCAAACACTGATAATTGCAATCAATGATGTACATATTATTATAAGAAATATTTTCCTAAAAATAGTCAACTTCATTGTTAACACTTTTGGTCTTAACTCATTCCAAGATGCTATTTTCTGACTTTGAGCCGGAGCCATTTGTAAATCTAAATGATATAATATTGAAAAATAAAGGGATCTAAAAGCTATTTAATTAAATCGTAATCAATTCAATTAAATTGAATAAGAAAGTATTACAAATTTTATCAAAGTGTTATATTATGCTGCTTGTAATTCTAAACATGGAGTTGCAACAAACATATAACCTCTTCCCCAAATTGTTTTTACAAAGCGTGGTTTCTTAGGATCATCTTCTAATTTTTGACGTAATCTTGAAATTACAACATCAACTGAACGATTTAATGACTCCCAAGGAATTCCTCTGGTTTGCTCCATCATAAAATCGCGGTCAAGTGGCTTGTTTGGATTTTCACAGAAAATTCTAAGCATCTCAAATTCGGCTGTAGTTAAATCAAGTTTCACGCCATCAACTTTAGCAATTTGCATTTGGCAATCTATATCCATACCTTCAAATTTAAATATTCCAGAAACACCGAATGTAGGTTTAGATCTTTTAAGAATAGCTTGGATACGAGTCCATAACTCAAGTGCGTCGAAAGGCTTTGCTAAATAATCATCTGCTCCTGACTGAATGCCCATAATTCTATCATCTACATCACCACGTGCAGTAAGCATTACAACAGGTACATTTGAAAATTCACGGATTTTAGTTAATACTTCAAAACCATTCATTTCTGGAAGCATAACATCTAATACAACTAAGTCAGGTGAGAATTCGCGTAGTTTTTTTAAACCTGAAGATGGTTTAATTGCGTGTTCAACTACTGCATTGTTTGATTCGAAAAATTCACATAAAAGCTCATTTAGCTCTATGTCATCGTCAATAATTAAAATTCTTGGATTCATTTTGTGTTACAAGTGTTAAAAGTATAAAATAATTTTTTCTAATTTATTTTGAATTCACTTTACAACCTGTGTTTGCCCACATAATATTTCCACAGGTGCAACTTAATAGATTTATTTTCTATTAAAATCTATTATCAAGTTTTTAATTGTATTAATTAGTAACAAAGATTTCTTAATCTTTAAATAACAATTTCAAAATGTTACTTAATAGTTAAAAAAAATTTCAACTCATTTTTCTAATCTTCATTTTCTAATTGTAAAACCTACAACTATAATTGTTTCTCTATTTCATAAAATTTTTCCAAAACTTCTTCAAATTCGATATCACAAATTTTATAACCTTTTTTTGATATTACCACTTTGCTTTTTAATGACATTGGTTTGAAACAATTAACATTTGAAATATCATATGAAAATAAAGCTAAGCATGGTTTATTAAAAGCAGATGAAATATGAACTATTGAAGTATCTGAAGAAATTACAATTAATGATCTTTTTATAACCGCTGCAGCTTCTAATATATTTTCAGTTCTAATAATACGACAGTTTTTTTGTACTGAACAAAGCCGATTAGCAAGTGTAGTATCTTTTGGATCAGATATGATTCCTATGCTATACTTTTTTGATAAAGATTTGATTAAAGCTTTCCAATTTTCTTCGGTCCACATTCTATCACTCGAGCCAGCTGAAATGTTTATTACAATCAATCCTAATTTGTCAATACTAATTCTAGAGTCAATGCTTTTTTGAATTTCATTACTTATAAATATCTGTGGTTGTCTATTAAATTTATATTCTTTATTTAGAATTGTGAGTGGTGTTGTTGCTATGTCTACATAATGTCCAGGTGGAATTGTTTTAGGCAAATTAATATAATTACCATTATTGTTTGGTTGATTTAAATGATGTATTATTATCAATTGTGATTTAATAAACCATGCTGCCATTTGTGATGTTCTTGAAAAATGATTTTTATGGTCTATATACAAATCATATTTCTTATATCTTAAAGCAGATATAATATTAGGAATTCTCATTATCCCATTTTGAATGCTTATAACGTGATCTACAGATGGATGTACTTTTGCAATTATACCACTATTATAATCTGCAATAACTGTTAAGTTAGATTCGGGATACAACTCCTTAATAGAATTAAACAATGGGGTAGTTAGAATCATATCACCTAACTTACCTAATTGTAATACTGCAATGGATTTTATTTTAGGTGGTATTAAGGTCATTATTATTTAACAGAAAAATTTATCGAATTTGAGCATTGACTTTCACACCAAAATACGGTTTAAATCTTTTTTTAACAAATCAAAGAATTGTATATTAAACTGGTTGTATATTTTTGTAGAGAATTTTTGATAATAACTTAATTCTCAGTTTAGAAATTTATCAATTAAGAATTATTTAGATTCTTTTTTTAGAATTATTTGTTAATTATATTTAATTTTTTTCAGTTAAAAAAGTTTAGTTGATTTTCTATCATCTAAATTTTTATCATTTGACTTTAAATTAGTTATTTATTCAAACTATTTTTTAAACTTTATAGATTAATATGCATATAGCAAACAGAATGTCTCGCTTGGGAACTGAAACAGCATTTGAAGTGCTTGTTAAGGCTAAAGCTTTAGAAGCTCAAGGTAGAGATATTGTACACTTAGAAATTGGTGAGCCAGATTTTGATACTCCAAGCAATATTATTAATGCTGCAAAAGACGCATTAGATAATGGTTTTACTCATTATGGTCCAAGTTCTGGTCTATTACAAGCTCGCGAAGCAATAGCCGAGTATGTTATGAAAACTAGAAATGGTTTTAAATGTACTCCAGATGAAGTAGTTGTTACACCTGGTGCCAAACCTATAATGTTTTATGCAATAATGGCAACAGTTGACGAAGGTGATGAAGTTATTTATCCTAATCCAGGATTTCCTATTTATGAATCGGTAATAAATTTTCTTAATGCAAAACCTGTTCCTTTACCATTAAGAGAAGAAAAAGATTTTAGATTTGACTTATCAGATCTAGAGTCAAGAATTACTTCCAAAACTAGAATGGTTATTGTAAATACTCCTCAGAATCCTACAGGTGGCATTCTAACTAAAGAAGATATTGAAGGAATTGCTGCATTAGCTATCAAACATGATTTTATTGTTTTTAGTGATGAAATTTATTCTAGAATTACTTATGATGGATTTAAGCATTTCTCTTTTCTAGAAATTCCAGAAATGAAAGAAAGAACAATTATGTTAGATGGGTTTAGTAAAACATATGCAATGACCGGTTGGAGATTAGGTTATGGAATTATGCCTGAGAATATTGCTAAGCTAGTTGCAAAACTTCAAACAAATTGTACTAGTTGCACATCAAGTTTTTCACAAATGGCTGGAATTGAGGCTCTGAGCGGTCCACAGGAATCAGTTGACATTATGTTAGCAGAATTCAAACTTAGGCGAGATGCAATAGTTGATGGACTAAATTCAATTCCAGGTTTCAGTTGTTTACGTCCTCAAGGTGCCTTTTATGTATTTCCAAATATTGTTGGAACTGGAATTGCATCCCAAAAATTGGCTGATTATCTTTTAAATGAAGCTGGGGTTGCTTGCTTATCTGGTACTGCTTTCGGAGGTTATGGTGAAGGATTTATTAGATTTAGTTATGCTAATTCTCTAGACAAAATTCAACTTGCAATTGAAAGAATTAGAACTGCTGTTTCAAAGCTTCAACCTATTGAAGCATAAACTTTTAATATTATAAAAAAATTCCCAAAGATATTTTAAATTAATCATGTTATAAATATGATTAGAATTAAAATCTTTGGGAATTTTTTAAGTAAAAATCCTTATTATTTAGTAAATGTCATAACTCCTTTTGCTATTGAATTATTACAGTTTAAAGTATAATAATATAACCCTGATGATAAATCACTAATATTTACTTTTAATGTTTGGTCACCTTTATTAAAAGTTTTGTCAGCTAATATTGTTATTAATTTTCCTTCAAAGTTATATAAAGAAATAATTGCTCTAGCATTATTTTTCATTTCAAAATTTATCGAAGTAGAATTAACTGAAGGATTAGGGAAATTTCCTTTTAAAGAAAAATCATTATTATCAGATTCATAAACTCCTTTTCCACCAGAAGATTTGCCTGGCAAAGAAACTGAATTTAAAACATTATTTGAATCAGCTCCAGCCCCAGCAACAATAGTCATTCCATCAGAATAATTAGTTAGCCATGAATAGGAATAACTTTTAGAAGTAATCATAAACCCACTATAATTGGCAATTGAAACTGTATGAGACTTTAATCTAATTACATTTTTTGTTATAACTCCAGTATTATTACCATTAGGTAATATTGCTGTTCCAGAAGCATCAATTTCGTTTTCAACTGTTACATTAGATTCTCCATAAGCATTAGGAATTTTATAGGTACTAGTCCATTTTGAACCTTTACTCATTGGGAATTTATATATTTGATTCCCAGGATTATAAAAAGTTTTAAAAGTATCCGTACAAGCTCCATAAATCCAATAACCTTCTTGGCTTAATTTACCATAACTGAAACTAATATATTTTACTCCATTTACATTTGTTGTAGATTTTGTATAAATATTAGCATCTTTAAATTCAGGTAAATTATCACAATTAGAACCTAACTTAGCTGATGATGAGAAAGATTCTCCATCCAATGGAGTATACTTTAATTTTGAGAAATCCCAAGTGTTATTGCCTCCAGGTGGATTTAAATTAAAACCTGTTATATCTGATGTTTGCATTCCATTACCGCGAGTTGTATTGTTCATATTTATAAAGTCAGCTGCAGTTATAGTTTGTGCAGTTACTTTACAATACAAACAAAAAATTGAAATCAAAATGAGAATTTTGTACATAGTATTTTTTAAGTTAATTTGATATTATTGGTGTTTAAAATTGTTGACTAATATTGTTTAAACATATTTTACAAAATTAAGGAATTAATTAATAATAATACAATTTTGAAAATTGACTTAAATTGTTCAATATTTAAATTTATTTCAATTCTGTTTTGATATTGACTAGATAACAATGAATAATATCATATTTTATAATTCCCATATTTCTTTCTAAAAAATAATATTCTCTTATAAATAAATCTAATTAGTTATTTTTGTAAATTAACTACTTTAGTAATATGATGGTCATTATATTTAATATTTAGGTATTAAATATAATGACGTTAACATAAATTTTTAATAGCAAGTTTTATGATGATAAGTATGACCGGTTATGGGCAAAGTTCCGTAACAGGTAAAGGTGTGACCATTTCAATAGAGTTAAGAAGTGTGAATAGTAGATTTTTGGAGATCTCTTCTAAGTTGCCTCGTGAATTACAATTCAGAGAAAATGACATTAAAGAACTAATTAGAAGCAAAGTTTCTAGAGCAAAAATTAATCTTTTTCTTGGAATTGAACAAAGTTCAAAAGCAAAAAAATTGTTGATTAATACTGAAGCTCTAAAATCTTATAAAGATGCCCTAGAAGAAATTAGGAAAATTGCTAAAATTAAGGAGACAGTTTCTTTAGCTGATATATTACGTTTCTCTAATGAAATTATGACTCCAGCTGAAGATGATGTAATTGATAATTGGGACTTGATATCTAAAGCAATATCAAATGCTGTTAACAATCTAAATCAAATGCGTAGGAAAGAAGGCTATGAACTTGGTCGAGATATTTCAAATAGGATTAGAGAAATAGAATCAATACTAGAAAAAGTAGTAGGATTATCAAATAACTTATTACCCACTGAAAGAGAAAAATTACGTTTAAGAGTTGCACAATTATTTGAAAATGATGAAATTGATGAACAAAGGCTTCAGTTAGAAATAGTATTGTTAGCAGATAAATTAGATGTTACAGAAGAATGTGTTAGGTACCGTAGTCATTCAAAATTCTTCTTAGAAGCAATGAATGGGCAAGAGCCAGCTGGAAGGAGGCTTAACTTTTTATTACAAGAAATGGGAAGAGAAGTTACAACTATTGGATCTAAATGTAACAATGCAGAAATTGCACAATTAGTTGTTAAAATAAAAGAAGAACTCGAAAAAATTAGAGAACAAGTTCAGAATATTGAGTAAAAATATGAATGTTAAGTTACTTGTAATTTCAGCTCCCTCTGGTGCTGGTAAAACAACAATAACGCGAAGATTACTTGAAAAAAATCCAGATTGGAAATTCTCTGTTTCTGCTACAACCCGTTTAAAAAGACCAAATGAAATTAATGGTAGAGATTATTACTTTCTTAGTATAGAAGAATTTAATAATAAAATTTTAGAAGGAGATTTTATTGAATACGAAGAAGTTTTTGGAAACTATTATGGAACCTTAAATAGTGAGATAAACAGGATTCTTACAATTAATGAGAAATCGATTATTATTTTTGATATTGATGTTAAAGGTGCTTTAAGTATTAAAAAAGCATTTCCTGAAAATTCAATTTTAATTTTTATTACTGTACCTTCAATTAATAAATTAAAAGAAAGATTGTTTAATAGGCAAACCGAAAGTAAAGAGATTATTTCTAAAAGAATTAATAGGGCTGAAATGGAGCTCAAAGAGATGAATAAATTTGATTTTATAGTTTTAAATGATGTAGTTGAAAGAGCAGTTTCTGAAATCGAAGCTCTTATTGTAAAATCAGATTTATAACTTAATAATTCAATTTTTTTGTTTAAAATTAGAATATTATCAACTAGAAATAAAGTTGAATTACAGTTTAAGTTAAAAAATATAAATTATATAAAAAATATTATGGCAATTCGTCCAGTAGATTTAAAGCAGGCAACAGGACCTGCGGCAAGCATTTATGAAGCAATCGTTGTTATATCAAAACGTGCTAGGCAAATTAATGATCAACTACGTGATGATTTAAATCGTAGACTTGCAGACGTTATTAATCCAAATGATGATGATAACGATATTATGAACTTTGACCAATTAGCAATTAGTCGTGAATTTGATAGAATTCCTAAACCAACATTTTTAGCATTAGAGGAAATGTTAGATGGTAAACTTAAATTTCGATATAGAGAAGTTGAGAAGTTAAATGAAGATGAGGATTAATTTTTCTGAATTATTTTTATAAAAAGCTGTTCATACTTTAATATGAACAGCTTTTTTTTGCTAGTAATTATTTTTAGGTTAACCTAAAATTTATTTTCAGTATATTTGTATTATGATTTTAGAAAATAGAAACAATATTTCTCAGGATTATTTAAGGGCTATACTCCATATTGAAGCAAAGGATGGGATTGCATCAAACAATTCGTTATCTAAAGAATTGGGTATTTCAGGAGCTTCTGTTACTGAAATGCTTAATAAGTTATCCAATCAAGGCTTGATGAATTACAAACCATATCAAGGTGCATCACTTACAAAAAAAGGAAAAAAATTAGCACTAGAAATTACAAGAAGGCATAGGCTATGGGAAGTTTTTTTGTCAGAAAAACTTGGATTTGATTGGGATGAAATACATATTCTAGCTCACAAATTTGAACATATTGTTTCAGAAAAACTAATTCATAAATTAGATGATTTTCTTGGCAACCCTACTCATGATCCACATGGGGATCCTATTCCAGATAAGAATGGTTGGTTGCCAGATGAAAATTTGATTCAATTATCGGAAATTAAATCTAAACGTTTTGTTCACTTATCAAAAATTGAAGATGAAAATCCTGAAGTTTTAAAATATTTTTCTAATATTGGATTACAATTGAATAGTTCAGTTAAAATTCTAGAAATTTATCTGTTTGATGGATCAATTCGAATAAAGTATAAATCCAAGGAAATTATTATATCTAAAAAATTGGCAGAAAGTATATTTGTCAAAAATTAAATTTCAGAACAAATAATGTTAAAAAATATTTTCAATAAATCAGATTTACAAAAAGTAAGTTTACCAGAAGTTAACAATTCGGTAACTATTCCAAAGAATGCTTCTTTCTTCAAGAAACTTTTGGCTTTTTCTGGTCCTGGTTACCTTGTAGCTGTTGGTTATATGGATCCAGGTAACTGGGCAACAGACATTGCTGGTGGGTCAAAATTTGGTTTTATGCTTTTGAGTGTAATCCTTATTTCTAATTTTATGGCAATTATACTTCAGTCTTTAGCTTTAAAACTTGGCATTGTTACTGGAAGAGATTTAGCTCAAGCATGCCATGAAAATTTTTCGAAACCAGTATCAATTTTATTATGGGTATTTGCAGAGATAGCAATTATTGCAACTGATTTGGCAGAAGTTATTGGTTCTGCAATTGCTTTAAAACTTTTGTTTGGAATACCATTAGTAATCGGAGTTTGTATTACAACTGTTGATGTTTTTGCTTTGTTGTATTTGCAAAATAAAGGGTTTAGATATATCGAAGCATTAGTTATAGTATTAATTTCTACAATTGCTATTTGTTTGGGGATTGATATAATTTTATCAAAACCAGAAATTACTAAAGTTTTATTAGGGTTTATTCCAGATAGAAATATTGTTTTTAATAAGGAGGCTTTATATATTTCAATTGGTATTTTAGGAGCAACTGTAATGCCACATAATTTGTATTTACATTCATCTGTAATTCAAACAAGAAAGTATGAAAAAACAAATTTTGGTAAAAAGGAAGCTATAAAATTTGGTACAATTGATTCTACTTTAGCTTTAACTTTCGCACTTTTTGTTAATGCAGCAATTTTAATTGTTGCAGCTGGTACATTTCATACAAATGGTTTCACACAAGTTGCCGAAATTGAAGAGGCTCATAAAATGTTAACTCCATTATTAGGTACTACTTTGGCTAGTATTTTGTTTGCAATTGCATTATTAGCTTCTGGTCAAAACTCCACTCTAACTGGTACTATTGCTGGTCAAATTGTAATGGAGGGGTTTTTGAATCTTAAAATAAATCCTTTTTATAGAAGATTGATAACTAGATTAATTGCTGTAGTTCCAGCAGTAATCACAACTATTATTGCTGGTGAAAATGCTACAGGTAAACTTCTAATTTTATCACAAGTTGTTTTAAGTTTTCAACTAAGTTTTGCAGTTATACCATTGATATTATTTACTTCTAAAAAGAAAATTATGGGTGAATTTGTAAACAAATTATGGATGATAATATTATCATCCATAATTGCTACAATTATAATTGCATTAAACTGTTACCTTCTTTTTGCTACTTTTAATAATTAATTAATTAAAAATAAATTTTTAACTGGAAATTTATTCTATTTTAATAAATTCCTTAAGCACCTTTATTGTTTGGGGTCTTAAATCTTTAACTTTAGAAAAAGATCTAGATTTATTTATTAAATCTGTTACCATTGCATTTTTGTATTTACTTAAATATTTTTCAGCAAACACTTCTTTATCTCTTTCCCAATCATCCATATTTGGTCCAGATTTTTCACTAACTCTAAGAAAATAATATCCATTTTTACCTCTTACTGGTCCACTATGTTGATTTGTTTTAGTATAAGTAACTAACGAATCTAATAATGTTGGTTCTTCATCAGGCATTGTATTTATCGGTTGCCCTTTCATTAAAAAGACATTGATTATTTTAGCATATTCTTCCATTGGACCAACTAACATATCCACAGTTATCTTTTTTGAAAGTTCTTGCATTTTAGGTTTTAACATAGTCATTTGCTTAGCTCTTTTAGCTTGAGCTGCAACATAGTTTGGAAAAGTTTCAAACTGAGGAATTCCAGATGGCCGTTTTGCTAATAACTTGATAATTGTAATTCTATTACCAGGAGTTCTAAATTTTCCAATATCCCCAACATTTGCATTGAAAGCAAATTCATTTAATATTTGGGTATTACCATAATTCTCCATTCTTTCAAGTTGAGATGTATCAATAATACTACCTGGAAATTTGTTTTTCATTGCTTGAGCAATACTATCATTCATTTTCCCTGCTTTTAACAAATCATAAAATTTTTGTGAATTATCTTCAACATCCTCTTGAACTTTTTCTGAAATCTGATATGGGAATCTTAATTCTCTAATATTATATCCTTTGTTCCAAATATCTGATATATATATTAAATGATGACCAAATTCGGTTCTAATAGGACCAATTAATTTGCCTATTGATGGATTCTGAAATAATGCACTATCAAAAGTATGAACTGTATTTCCTTTACCTAGATAACCTAAATCTCCACCTTTAGTTAATGTTCCATCTTGACCAAACCTTTGAGCATAATCAGCAAAATCTGCATCACTTTTTATAGTATCTCTAATCTTTTTTAATAATTCTACATAAGAAGAATCTGAATTATAATCGTTTGCAGCTTTTAAAAAAATATGCCTAGCACGAATCATAGTATCATTTGATTGAGAAATTTTATCAATATAAATTAAAGATGCATCGAATCCTTGAACAATTGGACCAATAATATCCCCTTCTTTTGATTTAACTACAATTTCTAACAATGGTTTTGGTACTTTTGATGGTGTATAAAAAGAACCATTTGGCAACTTACTTTCAGGAAGATTTCTCATTACTGAGGTTATATATTCAGGTCTTTTTTCTTTAGGTGTTTCATTGCATTTTTTAACAACAGAGTCCATTGACCTTTTAAGTTTTATTGAATCAGATCTAGTAGGTGACATTTGAAAAATCATTGAAGAAATATATCTAGATTCGGTAAAATTATAATCTGATTTATGAGCTTCATACCAAGCTTTAGCTTCAATATCACTTACAGGGACAAGACTGTCTGGAATAGACAAATGATGTGCACGAACAACCGAACCAGTTATTAGGGTTTTCTCTGCAAAATATCTATCTAAAACCATTTTAGTTGAAAGAGGTTTGTCCTTGTACAATTTGTTTCCAAGTTGTTTTTTAACCTCTTCTCTTTTTACAAAATTCACTAATTGTATTATATCTTTTTTCCACTCATCAGTTACTTGTTTTTCAGATTTACCTGGTTTGTTAACATACCTTGTTATTAGCATTGGGTTTTGAATAACTTGTTTATAAACATCACTTCTAAAATTTCCATTTGGAGATTTAAACATATCTTGAACAAATTGTGGAGGATTGTCAAGTAATATTTTAAATGCAAAATCATAAGTAACATTTATTCCTAACTTACTAGCTTCTTGAATCATTAATTGTTCATCGATCATTTGAGAAAAACATGCATCTTCAATTCCAGAATTCAAATCATTTTTAGATCCACTTTGATATAAATATTCTAATTTATCTTTTAAAAGTTCATTATATCTTTTATCAGTAATTTGTTCTGAATTTAGTAATGCAATAATGTTACCAGTATTTTTACTATCATCTTTTGTTTTCTTTTCTATAACTTGAGCGTAACTAACAATGTTAATAATTGAAAATAAAAATAAAAAATATATTGTCTGTTTGTTCATATTTTTTTTGAAAAAAAATTTATATAAAATAATGCTAATAACATTATTTAATAGATAATTTGTGAATATATAAGGATTTAGATGGGAATTGTTATAAAAATATTATTATGGATTTATAAGTTTCCAATTTTAAATCTTATAAAAAAAAATTGGAAAATAAAACTCATAAATTGGAATAATTCATTCAATTTATATCTTAGTTCTTAT
This sequence comes from Chlorobiota bacterium, assembly GCA_016700335.1. NCBI lineage: Bacteria > Pseudomonadati > Chlorobiota > Chlorobiota bacterium. The sequence goes on from CP065014.1 coordinate 2,540,483, forward strand.
GCTTGGAGATACCCATCTACCTGAAACTTTTTCCCTGTATCTTGTCATAATTCTCTTTACATAATCTCTTGTTTCATCAAATGGGGGTACACCACCATACTTAATAACATTTCCAGGTCCTGCATTATAGGCTGCTAAAGCATATTCTATGTTCCCTTCAAATTTTCTGAGCATTAACTTCAAATATTTCACCCCACCATAAATAGATTGTTTTGGGTCAGTTGGGTCGGTAACACCCATTGCTATTGCAGTTGGTCCAATCATTTGAGTTAACCCCATAGCACTATCAACTGAACATGCAGTATTACTAAAGTTAGATTCTTGTTGAATAAGGCATGCAATTAAAAAAGGATCAATTTGAAAATCAATAGCTGCTCTTTGAATTAAATCACGATATGGTACTTTCCAAGTAAACTCAACCATTGCATCTGGACCTTCAACAATAAGAGTATCATTAGATCTAAAAGCAGTCTCTTGTATTGCAATACTAGTTTTACTGCTTAACTTAGTTAAGTTAACTTTATTTAAAGATTTTCCTTTTCCTTTTTTAGAACCTTGAGTTGATTCAGAACTAAAAGTAGGATTCCAAACAATAATTGATACTATTGAATTCTTCATCTTTTTCACAGATCTGGCAACTTGCATTGAATCTTTACTTCCTTCAGGTAAATATGAATGAACTTTAAAATCTAACCCATATTTTCTTTTATAGTAATCAATTATCACATAAAATGATGAATCAGATGAGAAGTATTTACTAGATGTTGGGGGTATAGAAAAATTAGATTTTCGTTTTTTATCAGTTTTAGGTAATTGTAAAGAAACAACATTATGTTTTAATTTTGCACCAAAGGGAGCAGAAATCAAACTACCCCTATTCTTCATTGGAAGCAATTTTGAGTAGTCTTCATTATCCATTGATTCTAAAAAAGCAGTCATTACATATACACTTTTTAATTTTTCTTTTTTAAAAAATGAATTATAAGCATTTATCAACTGATTGGAATTTAGGCTAATTTCTTCAGTGGTGGTATCTAAAGCAAGTGTATCGTTTTCTATTGTCTGCATTAAAGAATCAGCAGATAACTTCAACTCTTTCAACATATTTGTATCAATCACTTCTCTAATTGGCTTATCACCAGTAACTTGAGATTTAGTAATAGATTGGATAATTACAAAAATAAAAATTACTAAACCTAAATATTTTATATTTTTTGATTTAAATATTCTAACTTTAAAAGGTATAACCATAAAAAGACTTAATAGAATTTTCAATAAAGATTTTGAAAAATTAATTTGCAAAAATAACTTATTGAACATGAAATCTAATGTTATTATAAGTTTAATTTTTTTTAATAAAAGTTTCCATTATAAATATTAAGGCTTGATGAAGTTAAATCATCAAGCCTTGAAAATATAATAAAATTTTAAAATTATTTTACTACTTGCATTGTTTTTGCATAAACTTGATCACCAATTGAAGTTGAAATTTTTAATTGATATAAGTAAGATCCACTAGAAAGTTTTGAAACATCTACTTTAATATCATGTTCTCCAATTTGTTGGGATCCTTGAGTCAAATTCATAACTTCACTACCATTTGCGTCATAAAGTTTTAAAGATACTTCAGAAGTATTTTCAAACAAATTATATTTTATTACTGTATTTCCACGAGCTGGATTAGGAATGTTTTGTTTTAAGACAGAACCAGAAGGAATATTCATACCAGCAACTGGTTTAGCAAAATCAATTTTATCTCCCATGCCACTTAAAAGCTCACGCAAATCTGTCCCACTAAATAACAAAATTATTGGTTCAAATGCAATATCATAAACTTGAGATATATCTTTTCTTTTTTCAACGTCTTTTAAAGATGTTGCAATTTCCCTTAAATCTTGAGCTCCATCATTATTACTTTTTTCTCCTTTAATTTTAGTTGAAGTTTGGCTTTTTACATCTTGAAATTTGTCAATAGTATTAGCCACGTTTCCAATAAACTCACATACGTTATCAATAACCTCATCACCAACTTTATCAAGATCAGTTCTATATTTTGCAGCAATTGTTTGAGTTGAGGAGAAGATATTAAATACTTCCATCAAATTCCCCATATCACTATCATCCTCTAATTTAATATCAACATTAGCTTTATTATTTGTTACATTTTTCTTCTTAACATTTTGTTCAGCATTATCGGATAACTTACCAATCAGTACACCCCATTTAGCACGGAGTTTGTTTAAGTCATTTAAATCAGAAGTTGATAAAGTTCTATCAATTTTATTTTTGTATTCATTAAGTTTTGGAGTCCAATAATTCTGAGCCATTAAGCCAATTTCATTTTGAAATTTATCATCAAAATTGTTTTGATTAACTGTTTCAGATTTTGGGGGTGAAGATGTTTTTTGTGCAAAGACAACTAAATTATAATTAATTGATATTGCAAAGATCATTAAAGATAATGTAAATAATACTTTTTTCATATTAGTAAAATATAGATAATTAAATTATAATTTTTAGAAACGAATTTAGCTAAAATTTTTATTTGTGACTATTTATAAAACGAGGTGTAACTATAATTATTTTTTTATTTTAACTTTTTTGTTTTAATTAATATTTTGGGGAATCCACCATATCTATATTTTTCATTTTTGTCAGGTTGCATTGTAATATCTTTCAAATCCAAAAATCCTAAATTTGATATTTCTACCAAACTTCCTGGTAGAACCTCAAAAATCAAATATTCTGTTGCGGGTAAATAAGATCTACTTTCAAATAATTTTTTTGAATTTATGCTAATTGTAGAATAATCGCCTTCAACCATAATTTTAATTGTTGCTAAAGAATCTTTTTCACACAAATTTGAGATTTTAATAATTGAATCATTAACTGATTGAGGTGAAGAATTCCTAATCCAAGATTTATCTTTTGAATAATGAAATGTGATAAAATTTAAGGAATCTATAGGATTTAATGTCGTTCTAAATTTAATGTCCAAGCCATTGCCATCTATTAGCTTAAGTTGACATTGTGCAATAAATTGAGTTGTTCCAGGATTTTTTACAGCTAACTTTGAATTTGGACTCATTAAAATTTTAGATTTATTTACAATCACTCCTTCAAAGTCAGTTAAAATTCTTCCTTGATATCTATCTTCACCATATAATATTATAATCTTATTTGGTTCGCAAGAAGCTAAAAGCAATCCAAATAATAATAATAATAATATTTTTGTATGTAATTTATACATTTGCTGTTTGAGTTATATCGCAATAACAAGACAAAATTTTACTTTTTTCTATCACTTAAAACTCTATCAATAGAATTCATAAAATCACCAATTCCAATTCCTACACCTATATAACCTGTACCATAACTTTGAGTTGTTTTTAATGTTTCAAATCCAGATGCTGGATCATTGAAAGGTGATATATGAGAATAACCTAATACAATGTCAAATTGGGTCCAGTCAGTCAAAGTTAAACTTGATCTTAAACAGATATTAGTAATCATAGATGGATAAAAAGTTTGTTCAAAAGAGGGTTCTAAAATTAAAACATTTTTATAAAAACTCTCTCTATATCCTATTCTTAATGGCAAAAAACCAAATCCAACTGCATTTTTATTTAAAGCATGAATATTTAATAGAGAAGTCCCAATAAAAAAGTTCTCAATGTCACCCAATCTAATTGGGAAGTTTGCTGTACCAAATTTAAGAATTCCACCAGTAAATGTTTCACCTAAAGAATCTTGCAATACGGTATTAAAAAATGATTTTGAATCAGAGCCAAAAGTATGAACTACTGCAATGTTTAAAGCACTAACTTCAATAGCCGAATGTTTTTGGTTATCCCATTCAACCTCAAGTTCGCTTGGTTTATTTATAAAATCTAAAGCAGATATTCCGATTCCAAAATAAGGAAAAGTTAAATTTGGGTTTTTGCCATCCTTTTCACCAATTACCCATGTTGTTCCAGAAACAAAACCTGCATAACTTCTAATATTTAATCCCCCATAAGATCCAACATCCAATGAAACACCAAGGTTAATGTATTGTGAAGGGAAAAAAGATACTCCTAAATATGGAGTATAAAAAATATATGGAACTTCATCTCTTAAATAAAATCTTCTTTTTAAATAAGAATGGATCACTCCAATTAGGTATTCACCACGATCTAAATTTATACTTGAGTCTTTCTGAAAAGTTATAAACTCTGTTAATGAAGTACCAATAACCCAGTTGGGAGAGTCTGTTAACCATTTGAATTGACTCTCAAAAGGAACAAATCTAAAAATATTTGCCCCCATAATTTTTGTATCATCAGGATGTTTAGCACTTAAAGATTTGAAAAATCCAAACAACCCATTCCCTGTTCCATCTGTTGATGTGCCTGGTGCAATTAAGCCAATACCTTCAATTATTCCAAACCTCAGGAAATTGGGATAACGTCTTTCAACAATTGTATCAGTTTGAAGATACCTTCTAGTTGAATTACTTACTCTTGGAGATGGATAAATTGTACCATTATCCCTACCATTACCAGGTAAATTCTTAACATCTGTATAAACAGTTGTATCTACTTCAGTTAAAGTATATTTATCAGATTCAATCCTGGAAATACTAAAAGAGCAACCTGTAAATAATATTACTAAAACGCAAATAACTATTATATTTATTTTATTAAACAATTTCATTTTAAATATTTTTTACAACAACAGAATATAAAATTAATTTGATTTAACCTTTCCTCTTTTAACAATTTCAACTCTCCTTAATCTTAATCTATATTGATCATCAGTTTCATTTTCTTTAGGTAATACAAACTTGTTTTTACCTTCACTTTTTGTTATTAAACCATCAGCTGAAACACCTCTTTTAATTAATTCTTCTTTAACAAAATTTGCTCTTTTTAATCCTAATTCAAAATTATATGAATCTGATCCTATTGAATCTGTATGACCAACAATATCAAATTGATATTTACCATTTTTTATGGCTGGTAATAATACTTGTGCAATTTTATCTAACATATCCCCCCAATATTCCTTTGTTGCATAGCCGTTTGAATCTAATGTAAATGGATAAGGAGAATTAAATTCATTATATGGAAAATTGACTCTTAATGTTATAATCTCTGGTACATAAGTATATTTCTTATTAATCTTAACATAGTTTGGTGGTATAAATTCTATGTCATATGTAAATGAAGTTGAATCACCCGAACCCTTACTAATTTCTTGTTTACGTTTCTTTTTAAAATTAAATCTTTTTTGATTTTTTTTACTCCCTTCCTCAATCAGTTTAATAATTTCGTTATCATCATCACCTTCATCAATTTTATCTGTATAATTCTCTTTTTCAAATTTTGAGATTGAGTCATTAACAACAAATTTTGGTAAGAAATCTCTTTTTTGATGAAAAACAAAAATATCAAATCCTTTATCAGGGTTTTGATTTGAAGCATAATATAATAATGTATCAGAATTTCCCCATGATGGCAATGAAGGACTCAACTCATCATAAAATGTATTAATAGGTCTGCCTAAATTTTCTGATTTTTTTATAGGTCTTCTGTTGTATGAAAGCGGACATTTAAATAAATCATAACCTCCAGCACTTTCTCCACCAGAAGATGAAAAGATAAGAAGTTTGTCGTTATCACAAATTAAAGGCGTAAGTTCATCACATGGCGTGTTTACAAAAGGACCAAGATTTTGCGGGCGTGACCAAATCCCTAGATAATCTCGTTGCGATATATAAATATCAGTACCTCCAAACCCACCAGGTCGGTCACTTACAAAATACATTGTATTGCCATCAATACTAATGGAAGGCTGTCCATCCCAAAAACCTAAACTTGATTGTTCAGAATTCAAACACTTTTCTATTACATTATCTTTGATTTTTCCTTTGTAAATATTATAATCACTATTAGAAAGTTCTACATCAACATTTTTTGATGTAAAAAAACTTTCGCCATTAATAGAATTTACAGCCGGAGTTCCTATAGTTTGTAATTTATAATTTGTTTTAACAATTAAAGTATTTTTAAAATTTGCAGAATCTATTTTAAGGAATTCAATACTAAATATCTTATCTTGATAAATTGAATCAAAATCTAATCTTCTAACAGTTATAAATCCATTATTTGTTGTTTCATTTACTGCAAAAGATAAACCATATTCGTTTTGATTTGTGTTAATTCCATTAACTTTTTTAATACTTGAATAAATTCCTGTTGAGTTGTAATGATATACTGTTGTATCTAAATTAGGTTTTGTAATACTTGAATAGACACATAGTTCAGATTTTTCAAAATCATCAGAGACATTCTGAATTGGAAATCGAACAGTATTAACACAACTATTGAATAATATTAAGCATATTAAGAGTAGAATTATTTTTTTTACTTGAATCAAAAAATTGTTATGTAATAATTATAAAAAGTCAATACAAAAAAATTTAGCTAATGTAATTTATGAAAAATTTAATTATTTAGTTATTTGAAATAAACTCTAATTGTAAATCTTAGTTTCAATTAACTTTTCAATAAGATAAAATTGATTAATCAAATTTTAGGTAAGATTTATTTGGCATCATAATTGTTGATATTAACTTTTTCTATTACTATTTCATTACAAATTAATTAAATTTGAACATAATATTAATTCCAATATTAAAATGAATATTTCAATTTCTGATAATTCAGACAATATTAAGTCTAATCAAGAAAATCGTAGATTTACACATGAAGAGCTTCAAGCTATTTTAAAGCGAGCGTTAGATGGAAAAACTGGTAGTTCAACCTTGGGCTATGAAGACATTTTAGATACTGCAAAAGAGTTGGGGATATCTCCTCAAGAAATTGATCGAGCTATTTATGAACAGAATAATGTTGCACCATTTGAAGAGGCAAGAAACAAGTTTTTGATTCATTCTAAAGAAGAATGGCGAAGTCATTTTGTAAGTTATGCTATTGTTAATACTGCTCTATTCTTTTTAAGTATTGCTACTGGAGGTGAATGGTTTGTGTTTCCTTTAATAGGATGGGGTATTGGGTTAGCTTTTCACACTTATAATACTTTCTTTCCTTCAGAGAAGGAAATTGAGAAAGGTGTTTCTAAACTATTAGCTCGTCAAACTAGATTAAATATGCTAACATCTAGGAAATCTAAACCAATTTCAAAAAAGTTGAGTTTTGATATACAAGATGGGAAATTTATAATTGAGAAAGGTGATAAAAGAGTTGAAATTGGTGGATCTAAAAAAAATATACTTTAATCTAATTAAATGAAATTATCATTTTGTTTTGCCTCGATTGTACTTCTTTTTTTGGTTTCTTGTAAAAAAGAATTACCAACTGAACCATCAATTGTTATTCCCTCAGATTCTGATTCTATAATTTTTTCTAAACATATTCAACCAATTCTAAAGCAATCATGTGCTGGAATAGGTTGTCATATAAATGGAGAAAAATTCAATGGAGTATCTTTAGATTCTTGGCAAGATATATTTAATGGTTCAAAATTAGGTGCAATAGTAGTTCCTTTTTCAGGCAAGAAAAGTTTACTATTGAGCATTATAAATTCCGATACTTTGTTCGCCCCAGTTTCAACTCCATCAATGCCATTTGGTCGGAATAAATTACCATTATCTTACATCAAAACAATCAAGCGTTGGATAGATGAAGGAGCTAAAAATGATAATAGTGAAATAAACTTAGATTCACCAAATCGTCAAAGAATTTTTCTAACTTCTCAGTCTGAAGATAAAGTTAGTGTAATAGATCTAGAAAAAAAATTGTTAACAAGATTTATTACTGTTGGTAATAGAGATGATAATACAACACCACCTGAAGCTCCACATAATATCGCTCTTTCCCCAGATAAAAAGTATTTTTATGTAAACTTGATTGCTTCTGGTTACATTGAAAAATATTCTACTGAAACCTATAAAAAACTCGGTGAATTGAGAGTTGGTAGTTCTCCATCTCAAATTATTTTAACAAAAAATGGAGAAAATTTGTTTGTATCTAATTTTAATACAAATGAGAAATTCATTTTTATGGTTAATACAAAAAATATGACAGTTATTAGAACAATTGAAGAAGTAGGAAGAGGTTCCCATAGTCTTGTATTAAGTCAGGATGAGAAATTTCTTTATTCTGCTAATGCTTATGGCGATGAAATATCTGAGATTGATTTGACGACATTTGAAGTTACAAGAAGACTTTCAATAATACCTAATTCTCCTTTAGCACCTAATGGAGTTGCAACTGTAGAACCTTATCATTTAATCCTATCTAAAAATGGTAGAACAATTTATGTAAGTTGTAGAAAACATTCAGAAGTAAGAGTAATAGATATTCCAAAATGGCAAGTAATTGACAGTATAAAAGTTGGGAACAGACCACTTATAATAGCATTTACACCTAACGAAGATGAAATCTGGGTACCTAATCAAGCTGATAATAGTCTTTCAATAATTAATATTCTAAATTCTAAGGTAACTCAAACAATTTCTGGTTTCAAAAGCCAACCTCATGCAATAGCATTTACTCAAAATAGCAGTAAAGCATATGTTACTTGTGAGAATCAAAAAGATCCAGAATTACATCATCCAATAATAGGCAATTCAACAGTTTCTGGTTTAGTATATGAAGTTAATGTTCTTACAAAAAGTATTAACTCTAATATTGAAGTAGGAGGATTTGCGGCTGGAATTGTTATAAAGGAGTGATAATTTATTTATTTCAGTTTGATATAATCGATTTAAAATTGAATATTTATTGTAATCAATTTAAAATAATTTAAAAATTTATAATTAAAAATAATATTCAATTTATGGATCGTCCTTATATTTTTTATGAGTTAACAAATAGCATTTGTTCACAATGTTTATCAAAAGTAGAAGCAAAAGTAATTTTTCAAGATAAAAATGTTTATCTTCATAAATTTTGCCCTACTCACAAATTTGAGAAGGTATTAATATCAACAGATATTGAGTACTATAAAAAACAAAGAAATTTTCTTAAGCCTGGTCAAATGCCAGTTAAATTCAATACTCCTGTTGAACATGGCTGCCCTTATGATTGTGGATTGTGTACTGATCATGAACAGCATAGCTGCTTAACTTTGTTAGAAATCACTGATAATTGTAATCTTACATGCCCAATTTGTTATGCTGAATCTTCACCCAAACTCTTGCATCGTTCTCTTGAGCAAATTGAGTTTATGTTAAACAAAATCATTGAGAATGAAGGCGAACCTGATATTGTACAAATTAGTGGTGGAGAGCCTACAATTCATCCTGATTTCTTTAAAATTTTAGATTTATGTAAATCTAGACCTATTAAGCATTTGATGATAAATACAAATGGAATTAGAATTGCTCAAGAACCAGAATTTGTAAAACAACTTGCAAATTATATGCCGGGGTTTGAAATTTATCTTCAGTTTGATTCTTTTAAAGTAGAAGCACATTTAACTCTAAGAGGGGCAGATTTGAGAAATATTCGATTAAAGGCTATTGAAAATTTAAACAAATATAATATCTCTACAAATTTAGTTGTTACCTTAGTTAAAGGTCTGAATGATGATGAAATTGGTGATATTATTAAATTTGCTATAAAGCAAAAATGTGTTAGAGGTATAACTTTTCAACCTGTTCAAATTGCAGGAAGAACAGAAGATTTTAATCCAGCTACTGATAGGTTAACTCTGTCTGAAGTCCGACAAAACATACTTGATCAAAGTAATGTTTTTAAATCTAATGATATAATTCCTGTTCCTTGTCATCCAGATTGTTTGGCTATGGCTTATGCTTTAAAATTAGGTGGTGATGTAATCCCTCTTACAAGCCTTATACCAGATGATGTGTGGCTTGGTGTTGAGGGGAATACAATTGTTTATGAACAAAATGATGATATTAAAGATCATTTATTTAAACTCTTTTCAACTTCTCATTCACCTATTTCTGCCTCTTTATCTTTAAGACAGCTATTATGCTGTATTCCGTTTGTAAAAGCTCCAGAGAATATCGGGTATGATAATCTTTTTAGAATTATTATCATGCAATTTTTAGATCCATATAATTTTGATGTACGCTCAGTTAAAAGATCTTGTGTTCATATAGTACACCCTAATGGAAAAATTATTCCCTTTGATACTTATAATATCTTTTATAGAGAAGGAAAGGAATCCATTTTACAACCTCATCAAATAGAACTTCCTAATTCTTGAGATATTAAAAAATTTTCTTGATATTGTTTGTAAATAGTTACATTTTTATAATTTAATTTGTGTAATTTTAATTTACAACTTATTAAAAATTATCTTAATTAACTTTAATCATTAAAATAATTATTGAATGAATATTTATGCAGTTATAATGGCTGGTGGTGTAGGTGCTAGACTTTGGCCACGTAGTCGTGAGAAATCTCCAAAGCAACTTCTTCATATTTTAGGTGAAGGGACAATGCTTCAAAACACTATCTCTAGGTTACAACCTTTTATTCCTTATGATAAGATATTAATAGTTACAAATAAATTACAGATTGAACAAGTTCATGAACAGAATCCCCAAATACCTTATGAAAATATTATTTCAGAACCATTTGGTAGAAACACTGCTCCTTGCGTTGCACTAGCTGCTTTTGTATTACAAGCTAGAGATCCTAATGCCGTTATGATTACATTACCAGCAGATCATCATATTCAAAATGTTGGAGAATTTCAAAGATTGTTATCAATGACTTCTATTGCTGCAGATGAATTGAATTGTTTGGCAACAATTGGAATATCTCCAACAAGACCTGAAACTGGTTATGGTTACATTCAAAGAAATGATCAAACAGATAAATATAATCCCTTTTTTAATGATGGCTTAAGAAGAGTACTTACATTTGCTGAAAAGCCAGATTTTAATACAGCAGAAAGGTTTATAGCAAGTGGTGATTTTTTATGGAATAGTGGTATGTTTATTTGGAAAGTTGATACTATATTAGATGCTTTTAAGGAACATCTACCTTTGATTTTTGATGAACTTACTTATGTGAAAGATAAAATTGGAACTAACAAATTCGAATCTGCATTAGTAAATGCCTATAGTAATATTCATCCTATCTCAATTGATTATGGAATTATGGAAAAAGCACATAATGTTTTTGTAGCTCAAGGGGATTTTGGCTGGAGTGATGTTGGTAGCTGGGATGAGGCTTACAGATTAGCTCGTAAAGACTCTGATGGTAATTTTATTGAAGGTGATGTAATTGCCGTAAATGTCAAAAATTCATTTATTAGAAGTGATAACCAAATGATTGCAGTTGTTGGTTTAGAAGATGTTATTGTAATAGATACATCAGATGCAATTCTTATTTGCAAAAAAGGTTCCTCTCAAAATGTTCAAGCAGTTGTTGATTATTTAAGAAGAAAAAAAATTAATAGTTTGTTGTAAATTTACTAATTAATACTTTTTTTTGTTTCTATTTATTAGATGCTAATATATAGCTTTAATTTTTTATATGTTATTTGGTTAATCAATTTGTTAATAATTTAAAAGTTAAACGAATTATTTTTGCAATGAAAAATATTTACAATTTCAATATAAAATATGTAGTATTAGTTAATGCTATATTACTTCAATGGTTTACATTTTTAAATGCTCAAACCCCTAAATTGGTTGTGAATAATGTACCGACTGCTTTGCAAAATTTTGAGACTTCATTTGACGTTTTAAATTACAATGCAAAACTAGATTTAACTTTTGCACCATTAGCTAATGTTAAAGGGATTTGTATTATTACAATTAAATGGTTAAAAAATCCTGAACATTTTACTTTTTATCTAAGAGATTTACAAGTTGACAGTATCAATTTTGTTAATTCTGAAGTAGCAAAATTTGAGTTTGTTAATGATAGCTATGTTGTAAAAACACCCATAAATACTAAGGTTGGAGATACTCTAAAAATAATTGTTAAATATTCTGGTAAAATGACAGCCGAGTCTGGTACAGGTAGTTGGGGAGGTGTATTCTCAAATGGTGGGATGCTCTATTCAATAGGTGTAGGCTTCCATGCAAATTATGTCTCAACTACTCGCCATTGGCTTCCTTGCTTTGATCATCCACAAGATAAAGCTACTTGCAACTTAAGTTTTATAGTCAAAAAAGGATTAAGTGTTGCTTCTGTTGGTTCATTAGTAAGTAAGATTAATAATGATTCAACATCTATTTTTAATTGGGAATCTAAAGATCAAATGTCTACATATTTGATGACTTTTAGTGTTGATAATTTAGTACCGTTGAATTTTTATTCTAATATATTAAATATACCTATAGTCGTTTATTCAAAACCAGTGGATACATTATCCACTAGAATTAGTTTTAAAAACCTACCTAGAATGGTTGAATTTTTAAGTAAAACATTTATTCCTTATCCTTTTGAAAAAGTTGGTTTTGTAAACACCCCTACAGGTTCAATGGAACACCAAACTCTTATATCTATTAATCAGAGTATATCAAAATCTAGAGATACAATTAATGAAACTGGATTTCATGAATTATCTCACCAATGGTTTGGGGATTTAGTTACTTGTGCTGATTTCAGATATGCTTGGCTTAATGAATCTTTTGCAACTTTTTGTGAAACTTTATGGAGAGAAGAATTAGGAGGTAAAGTTGAATATTTCAATTCTCAAGAAAAGCGTAAGAACTCTTATTTAAGTACAACAAAACAAGAAGGTTTATTACCACTTGAAGATTTTTCTAGAATGCCTCCATCATCAAATTATCCTGCTACGATTTACTCAAAAGGTGCAGTAGTTTTGGGGATGCTTAGATTTGAATTGGGTGATTCTTTATTTTTTGGGAGTATAAGAAACTATTTAAAAAAATTCTCTTATTCTATTGCAACTACTGATGATTTAAAAAATTCATTTGAAAATTTCTCGGGCAAAAATTTAGATTGGTTTTTTGATCAATGGATTAAGAGAATTGGTTTCCCAATCATTGAAGCTGAATTAGAATTAAAAAATAAAAACCAATATGTAGTTAAATTAAATCAAGTTCAATCTGATACACTTGGTAAGTTTATAAATATTCCAGTTGATATTAAATTTGATTTAGTTGATGGAAAATCATTTAACAAAGTTTTTTATCTAAACGAAAGATTGCAATTTTATCCATTCGATACTCCTAACACAATTCAAAAAATAACCATAAATAAAGGGAATAATGTTATTGGTTTGTATGATATAAAAAAAGTTACAACTTCAAGTGTTAATGAAACAGTTAGAACTTTTTTTGATAGTAATGAAGTGCAGATTATTGCAAAACCAAACCCAGTTAGATTAAGTACCGGTTATATTTCTATAGAAATAAAAAAATTATCAGATTGTAGTGAAATATTATATCAACTCTATGATACATCAGGAAAAAAAATCATTTCAGATAAAAGCATTAAATGTGATTTTATTTTAAATGTTAGAAATTTAAATTCTGGAGGATATATTTTAAATATAAATTCCAAGCAAGGAAATTTTGATATTCCAGTTAATATTGTTAGATAAATACATTTAAAAATTGATATTCTAATTCACGCAAAAATGTATTAATTTTGAACCTCTTTTGTTTTATTTTCCTTTTAAATAATATATTAAAAATTTGAAAAATTTTACCAACTATTTATTTATCACAATTTTATTTATAAATATAATAGGTTGTGAGATATTAGACCCTAATCCAGGTCCAAAGCCAGTTACAACAATTAAGAATTCAGGTGTTATATTAGATACTACTACTCCTTCAATAACTAGAGGGTCTCAATTGTTTGGCAAACTTTGTTCATCTTGTCATGGAGACTCTGCAGAAGGTTCAATAGTTTACTCTGGTAGTTTAGTAGGAAAAAAAAACATAGATTCTATTGTTAAACATGGAAGAAAAGCAATGCCAGCTTTTAGCGATTTATCTGATTCTTCTATTAAATCTATAGAACTTTTTTTAAAAAGTTTGGTAGTAATTCTAACAAATGAAACTGGTCAGGAATTGTATATAAAATTTTGTTCAAGTTGTCACGGTGATAGTGTAACTGGAACACCAACTTTTTCTGGATCAATTAAAGGATATACTCATATTAAAGATATAGTAAAAAATGGAAAAGGTAAAATGAGTTCCATTGATTTGGATGACGCTCCAATTGCCAAAATTCAAGATTATTTACTTTCACTTAAAACTGATACAAAAAAATTAAGTGGAAATGATTATTATAAAGCAGTGTGCAGTGGTTGTCATTCTAGTGAAGGTGATGGCGTAGCAAACAAGGGATATCAAATTAAAAACCCTGATATTGGTTTTTCGAATTGGGTTATTAGAAATGGTAGAACACAGTATGGTTCTGGTTTTAATGATCCAATGCCCTCTTATGGTAAAGATACATTATCCGATATTCAACTCAATGAGATTATAACATTGCTTCGAACAATTCCTAAACCTACAACTGGCAATGGATTATATGTTAGATTCTGTCAGAATTGCCATGGTACTAATGCAAGGGGTGGTTCGGTAGGTGTAAATATTAAAAATGAAGGTAATTTCTCAAATGTGATTCGAAGCGGAAAGGGTGGAGTTGTTTATTCTAATAGAAATAAATTTATGCCAAAATGGAATTCGACTGAATTAAATGATTCAGAGATTAAATTAATTCAAGTTTATGTAAGTAAGTTGTAGAATATTAAATTATTTTTTGAGTATCTCAATATATAAAACAGGACCATATGTTTACATACAGTCCTGTTTTTTTTATTTTAATTTTATTAATATGAAAAATTAACCTTCAAGTTCGCCTGAAAATAATTTAGAGAAAAATTTTCTTCCACCAATTTTTATTTCAGGTTTTCCACCATTACCTAATGTAATATCAATTGTTTTGTTAATAGTTTTTTCAGTATATGAATTACCATTCTGAACAGTTACATTCCCAACATAAGCTCCTGTAATATTTCCAGTTGTTGTCTTATACCAATCTTTACCCGCTCCTCTTGGTCCTGTAACATTTGTATAAGTTAATGTAATTGAATGATCAATAATTCTTACTCCATTTCTTGTAGTTATTGAATCAATACCAGATTTAGAAAAACTACCATTAATTGTAATTACATTAGTATTTAGTCCTGTTACGTTCCAAGTTGCACTTATAGATTTTAACACACCAGAAACTCTAGGAGTGTGATGAACTCCAGTTCCAGAAACTAAAAGGAATAGCATAGAGCTTGCAGTTTCGCCATTTGTTATATAATCCTTTTGGGGCATTCCAGAAGAGTTTAAGAATTGATATTGATAAACTCTTGTAATATTTGCATAAGCAACTGAATTATCACTACCTTTTTTACGAGTTAAATTTACAGTCCATTTTTGTGAAACTGGATCATAAATTTTATCAACACCATCAGCGTTTAGTAGAGAACTTGAACTTTTATCTGAAATGATATTAGTTTTTAATCCTACAGATGAAGCTATTTCTGATACATCTGATAATTGATCAGTACTTCCACCATTATCTTGCCCAATTGCACTTGCAACTGACTCAGCAGCATCTTCATCAGCAGTTGCAGTTATATTAGCTTCTGTTATGCTTTCTTTACAAGCATTCATTGTTATTGAGAATAAGCCTAAAGCTAAAATAGAAAGATACGTTGTTGTTGTTTTCATTACGATTGATTATTTAAATTTAGTTAATTAAAAATTGTCTAATTGTTTAGAAAGATTAGGTAGTATTAGTTTAATTCGGTTCCATTTATCTTAAATTTATTTTATTATGTTTCAAATATTAATACTTTATTTTTTAAATTTTATCCAAGGGAATGGTGTTTTATCTTTTAAAAATTTTGATGAAATTTTATTGAAAATAATATTAGGATTGTAAATCATTTCTAAATTGTAATTTTCAAATTCATTAATTGAATGATGAAAATATAATTCTGACATACCTTCAAAACCAATTGATTTATAATATTTTTGACTCTTAAGTCTTGCCACTTCTAACTCAGAAATCTTATACAATGGTGAATCTATAATATGAATTTCACCACTCGTATTTAACAACAAAAATAATTTATCAAACAATAAATTTATATCCTTAAAATATTGAATTGAACTTGCAATTAAAATTACATCAAAAGATTTTTCAATAAAAATATCATCAAAAATATTACCATAACAAAAATCAATTCTATCATTTTCAAAATTTTTTCTAGCTTGAATTAATTCATATTTATTTATATCTAAGCCTATACATTTTAAAGATAAATTCGATTGAGCTATTTTATTAATTAACCAACCATTACCACATCCAATTTCTAAAATTTTTATTTCATTTGTAAATTTCTTATTTAAATAATTAATAAAATTATCTGATGATTTTTTTCTAATCTGCCATTCAAAATAATGTTTATAGTTTTTATTTATATCTGGTAAAATTTTAATAACATCATCCGTATAAACTCTCTCTTCTTTAATTCTTAAAGATAAATATTCATTCTCAAAATTATTCTCTTTACTAAAGAATAAAACACCTGAAATTTCATATAATGGATGCTTACTATATACTTTAATCATAACTTAAAAAAAACCTCTATGCATTTATAGTTAATGCTTAGAGGTTACATTTGAAATAATTTTTTAGAAATAATGTTATCTAATTTGTACAACTAGTTACTTGAAATATTTTCTGAAAAGCTAGTCACTCTTCTTCCACCAATATATCGAGCTGAATAATAACTTGCAGTTAATTCTGAAACTGTAACTCCATATCTGCTTGATGAATGAGTAAACAAATCATTCCCTAAATAAATGCCAACATGAGAAACCCCTCCACGAGTATTAAAGAAAATCAAATCACCATATTGTAAATTTTCACGGCTAATAGTTGAGCCAACATTATATTGCATTCTAGCAGTTCTTGGAAGATTAACACCAATAGCACGGAAAACAGTACCTGTATAAGCAGAACAATCAATCCCATTTCTTCCCATACCACCATATCTATAGCGTGTTCCTAACCAGTTCATAACAGTTTTAATTAGACCTTCAGAATGATTATTAAAAAGTATATTATCCTGAAAACTTTTTTGTGGAGACATAGTTGATAAGAAACCTAAAAATTCAGATTTCATATACTCAGTATCTTCTACAACATTTTCATTGTTTTCTTGTTCTTCTAAATTTGCTTCATCTTCAAAAGAATCCTCATTATATTTATTAATTGAAACCTTTTCAATTAAATGAGATTTGGTTGGGTCTGGATATTCCCCACCACTTAAATTTTCAACTTCAAGATTTTTGTAATCTGCTAGATTAAGTCCAGCTAAAATTGCAATATCAGGTAACTTCTTAGCTAACATTCTTTTCGAATTCTCCATAGCAGAAATAGCATTTCCACGTTTTGCTTTACGAATAACATTTGCATAAAGCGTTGAAGAATTATCATTTAAAAATGGTACTACAATAAATGTCAATGTTAAAAAACATTGAGCAAGAGATTTTGAGAGAGAAAATCTTGTCATAATAAAAAATAACAGGTTTTAATTATTGATGAGAGAAAAATTAATAAAGTTAGTAAATAAACAAATTCAATTTTACATGAAATTCATATTGTTGAAATTACTTTACTTTATTGATACCATCTAACTGAGCAACCTTTTTAACTCTTGTTAATGATAATCTATCAAGAGCATCAACACTATAGCCAGAGAGATTTGGCTGAGTGATGCGTTGAATAATACTATAATATAAAAATACCCAAGGTGCATCATCTAAAAGAACTCGTTCAGCACGAGCATAATAGACCATGCGTTCCTCTTTTTTCAAATTTGGATTTAAAGCTAATTTATATAACGAATCAACTGTTTTATTTGAATAATGAGTTGTGTTAGGACCTTGTGGTGCCTTATTCGGACTATAAAATAGAGCCATAAAATTTTCAGCATCTGGATAATCTGCAATCCAACTTGTTCTCCAGAATGGTAGTTTTCCATCTAAAATCATTTCACGATGTTGTGGAAAATCAACTTGAACAAGTTTTATTTTAATTCCTATTTTCTTTAATTGATCTTGTATAGTTTCAGCAATAGAAGCACTCTTTTCATTTTGACCTATTTGCAAAGTAAACTCTGGCAAACCTTTACCATTTGGAAATCCTGCAGAATCAAGATATTTCAATGCCCTTTCCTTATCAAACATATAACCAACAACGCCAGCAAAACCTGGAGTACCTGGAGGAATAGGACCATAATTAGCTTCTATAGCTTTTCCTTTTAATACATAATCTATAATTGATTTTCTATCTATCCCCCAATTTATTGCTTTTCTTAAATATTTATTCGTAGCTAACAAAGATCCTTTTCCACCAATAGTACTTTCATCTAAATTAAATCCATAATACTCTACACTCAATGCTGGCTTTAAATGTAGATGATATTTCATATATTCACCTGATAAATTTTTCCCAGATTTATCAAAAACAACATCAGCTAAAGTTGGATCTAAATTAGAAACCATATCAAATTTTCCTTGAGAAAACTCTAAGAACTCAGTTTTGGAATCTTTAATGAAAGTAACAACAACCGAATCTAAGTAAGGAAGTTGGTTATTTTGACTATCTTTCTCGTAATAATTTGAGTTTTTCTTTAAAACTAAAATTTCATCTGGTTTCCAAGAAATTAAAACAAAAGGTCCTGCTCCAACTGGGTGCTTTTGAAAATCTTGTCCATATTTTTCAATAGCTTCTATAGGAACAATGTATGCATAAGGAATTGACAACATAGATAAAAAAGGTGCAAAAGGAACTACAAGCGTTATTTTAAAAACAGAATCATTTACAACTTCAAATCCTGTAACCTCTTTTGGTGAATCAATTTTTTTGTCTTCTAATCCTTTATAAAATTCATCAGCACCTTTAACTTTACCCCTAAATATCCAAAACCCAGTTGATGAACTAGTTGGATTGCAAATCCTTTCAAAACTATATTTTATATCTGCTGCAGTTAACTTTCTTCCTTTTTTATTTTGAAAACAATCATCATCAGCAAATTTTACATCACTTCTTAAATTAAAAGTCCAAACTAATCCATCAGTACTTACTTCCCAACTTTTTGCAATAAGGGGTTTAGTATTCAAATTATCATCCAAACCAACTAAACCTGTAAAAATTTGAGAACCTATCCACCAAGGAGCTCGAGCCCCAATTCTTGCAGGGTCTAAAGTATTTAGTCCATCACTTTCATTATAATAGAATGCATTACTTGCACTTCTAGGTGCTTCCTTTGAACACGAAGGAAGTAACAAACAAACAACTAAAAAAAGTGATATTCTATGGATATTTATCAAAAATTTTTTATTTAAATTCACTTAAAACATAAAACCAAATTACTAGTAACAATTATTAAAATATATATAAATGACAAAAAAAACAATTTAATTATTGTCGAACCATACAGTTTTGTAATCCCTTCTATCCATTGGATTTGAAGGGTAATCTCGAACATATTTTTGAACTAATCTGAAATCTAAATCATGAAATATCCAAAGCATTGGTGCATCATCAACTGCAGATTGTTCTGCTTCAGCATACAATTCATATCTCTTAATATCATCAAGTTCATTTAGAGCTTTTTCAAACAATTCATCAAATTTAGGATTCTTATATCTAGTTGAGTTAACAAAAGAAGGACCTGAAGCAGGTATAGTTTTACTATAAAATAAATTTAAAAAATTCTCAGGTTCTGGATAATCTGCTACCCAAGCTAATCTAAAAATGGTGCTTTCCCTGATTCTATCAATTCTTGATGTTGAGCCATTCTAGTACTTTCATTTTTATTTTAATCCCCAAACCTTTTGAAATCATTTCTTGAATTGCTTCAGCAACTAATTCATTTCTACCACCACCTGCGTTTAAATTTAATGTAACTTCTGGAAAATCTTGCCCATTCGGATAACCAGCTTCGGTAAGTAAAGCTCTTGCTTTATCTAAATCATATACATATCCTTTAATTGAATTAGCATTATAATTAGGCATTGAAGCAGGAACAAGTCCATGAACAGCAGAACCAGCTGCTTGACCTTGAAGTACATATCTTATAATTCTATCACGATCTACAGAATAATTAAATGCCTGACGGATTCTTTTATCTTTAAAAATATCTGATGTGCATAACATTCCATAATATTGTGTAGATAGAGCTGGAACACGATGTAAAATAAAACCTGACCAATCTGCTGTTAATTTTCCATCATCTCCAACAACACTTTTAAAAAATTCAGTTGGTATACGATATGATTCCTCAAGATTTCCTAGTTTAAACTCATTAATCTGTTGTTTTTCATCTTTAATAAAAAGCCATTTCAATTCATTCAAATATGGAAGAGCTCCTCCTTTGGAATCTTTCCCCCAATAGCTTTGGTTTTTCTTTAATAACAACTCTTGTTGAGGAACCCAATGATCTAATTCAAAAGGACCTGTACCAACAAAATTCTTAAAAAAATCTTTACCATATTTTTGAACGGCTTCTTTTGGATAAACATAACAACCACCATTCACAACATAATATTTGAATGGTGCAAAAGGTTTTATTAAATCAATTGCGAATGTATAATCATCAACAACTCGGAAGCCGCTTACACCTTTTACTTTTGGTGTAGAATCGTATGGTAAGTTTTCTGTGGATTTATAATAGTCGATTGCTCCTTTAACTTTATCTCTAAAATATGTTGCATTTGCAGCACCTTCTCTTAAATCAAGTATTCTATCAAAACTGTATTTAACATCTGAAGATTTCATTTCTCTACCTTTGCTATTTGGAAAGCAAGGGTTATTATGAAACATAACCCCTTTTCTAAGATGGTAAGTATATGTCAAGCCATCTGGGCTTGTCTCCCAAGATTCGGCTAGTTCAGGTGTTAATTTTAAACTTGAATCTAAATCAAGAAGTAATTCTCCAATTTGGTGAAGAACATGATGAGACGGAGCATCAATTAATTTTGCAGGATCTAATGTACGAATTTCTTGAACCTCATTTACCCTAAAAGTACCTCCATATTTCGATCCTTTATCACTACTTGCTTTCTGATTATTTTCAGAAACGCAAGAAACAAAAGTAATGGCTAAGCATAAGGCAATACCAATACTATAGAAGTATTTTTCTTGTAAAAGAATCAAATGTTAGAAATAAAAAAAGAAAGATTTGAGATTTTAAATTCTTCGAGATAAAAAGAAATTGCCTCACAATTAGAATCTGTTACAAATTTCGGACATTTTTCTTTAATAAAAATTAAATTTTTATTAACAAATAAAAATGGTCTGTCTTCTATTTAAGATAGAAAACAGACCGTTTGAATAAAAAACAATTCTAAACTAAAATTACTTTTGAAGCATCATTGCATTAGTTTGTGACCAAGTACCAGAAGTTAATCTGTAATAATACAATCCTGTTGGGAAAGAAGCTGCATCCCAAGTTACTCTATAAGTTCCAGAGTTCAAATGTTGATTAACTAATGATGCAACTTTAGCACCTGCTTCATTATAAATGTCAATTGAAGTTTTACCATCTAATCCTAAACTAAAATCAATATCTGTAGATGGATTAAAAGGATTTGGAGAGTTTTGTTTTAAGGCATAAACTGCACCAGTTAACTCCATTACCCTAATTCTTGATCCACATACTGAATCTACTTGAACAAATCCAGGTGTAGTATTAAACACAACACATTTATTAAATGTAGGTGTAATAGTATAGAAGACTTGATTTGTATCTTTATCCCCTAAGAACAATCCAAAATCTAGGTTCAATAAAGGACCAGTTCCTTTTAGATATTCTCCAGCAGGAGCAGTCAATTCTACTTCAAAGAAACCACCAGTACCTTGAGTTTGAACATTTTTAGTAATTTTAGGAGTCCAATTTTTAATAATTGTATTTTGTACTAAAGTTGCTTTAGTACCATCTGTACCATTAGAAAGTGCAATTGTATTCAAACCATAATTTAAAGCAATTGTTAAGCTTGTAATTTTTGCTTCGTCAATTGACTTATCAAGATTAATTGGCATTGCCAATTGACCAGTAGGTGGCTTATTAAAATAATCTCTTCTCATACTTGAATTGGTTACTGCATCAATTGACTTACCATACAATTTAGTTGACAAGTTTTTAATAATTTTTGTTCCAGCTGCATCATATAAAACTATATTTATTGTTGCAGAATCATCTCCTGATTTTAAAGGATTAAAATATACTGGCAATCTTCCTTGACCATTAACTTTTATTTGAATTGGAGCAAAAGGCTGAACAACACCAAAAGCTGATGTTATTGGATTCATAGAATATTCTTTTAACAATAAATCTTGATCTCCAGTATTTGTAACAAGAACAAAATTAGTATCTGAATTACAAGATAAAATTGTTCTAAAAGTTACAGGAGTAATACCAGCATTAAATACTGGGTCTTTACCAATTGTTGCTTTAAGAGTTGCACAAGAATCATCACATTTTGAATGATCTGAAATTACACAAAGTTGAGAAGTTTTAACTCCATCAAAAGTTGCTTTAAATTGTATTGGAACAATCCAATCTTCATCAATATCCAAAATTTTAGGATTTTTATCTGAAGGTAAAACAAATCCAACGCCAAATGTAAATTCAGGATCTCCAGTTAATGTTAAACCAGTAACAGTAGTTCTACGTGTCTTTAATCCTTTAACAGATACTCCATCAGGATATGGTACATTAACATATTGTAGAACACCCCAGTCTTTATCACTCACTTGAATATGAGATTCAGTCCCTTCACCTTTAATTTCAGCTTCACGTACTTGACCTTCTTCAGTAGTTAAAACAACTTTGCAAGTATAGAATCTCTCATCTTTCGGTTTGAAAATAATTTGTTGGAATTTTCTAGATGATACAGAATCTCCATAAAATACTTTCAATCCTGGAGTAACAGCAGGATTAACTCCTAATGCAAAATAACCATCATCAGCATCTTTACCAGTTAGTACTAAACTTTTAACTGTGAAGTTAGCTCCTCCTTCATTATTCACATAAATATCATACACATATTGATTTAATTTATTTTTAGTACATGTATTAGAATTTATAACCCATTGTTTTCCAAAATCATAACCAGTTATTCTTGCTAAAGGTTTTCCTGGCTCACGAACTAATGCGCTAATATTTGAAGAATCTTTATAACATGATATTGCATTTGAGAATACATTAGCTACTGTTTTAAACTCTCCAATTGCAGTTGCAGTATAACTTACATTTAATTGAACACAGCTATCAGCTTTTAAAATAACGTTTTTAAGTGCAGCAATTTCTAACGGATCTAATTTAAATGTTTTATCTGCCCATGTAACTATTTCTAAAATTTTTGGATTACTAAATGTTAATCTTCCTTCTCTACAACAGATATTTAACTTAGCAGTTTTGGTTTGACCAATCTCCATTGTTGGGAAGAATATATCATCTACATAAATACATGTTTTTATTGATGTTGCCTTTAAAGGTAACTTCAAATCAGCACAACCACCTTTATATTTAAGAAATCAGTTAACACTCCATTTTCAATTTTAGGATCAATTCTAATTTTCAATACAAATTGTTCTAATGGCTTTAATGCTAAAGGAAGCTTAGGCATATTTATAACTTCGTACCCTTGATTATTTTTCTCGAATTGAATTTGCGATATGTTTACATTTTTTTGAAGTGGATTAGTAACTGTTACATCTAATGTATTTGAAGCTTCTCCAAATGAAACAGTTCCAAAGTCTAAAGCTATAGGAGCAAAATCTACATATTCTCTTTGATAACTATATGGTCTTGTCCATTTTTTTCCACTTCTATCCTTTATAACAATTGTTGCTGATGCATCTTTAGAAATATCAATTGGAACAACTGCAACTTTTGCAATTGTGCTTCCTGCTATATCTATTGCAATTGTTGGATTTAAATAATTAATTTTTGCATTTATTGGATTCGATAATTCTATTGATCTTAAACCAACATAAGTTTCAGTTTGAGCAGTATTAATTACTTGAACCTCTAATGTATCATTAGCACATTCCATTTTTCTCTAAAAACTAAAGTGTCACTCATTCTTAAGGCTAATGAGTCTCCATATCCTAATTTTAAGTCTTTTCTTAATTTCTTGTTTAAAGTATCTTCTCTTCTATACGCAAATCTGTTTGGTGCAGCTGGATAACCATAAGCAACTTGAGGTGTTTCATCATATTCTGGAGGATCTGAAGTTGTACCTGGAATATATACTTCACTTGGATCATCTGGGCTTGTTAACCCAAAAATCTCAGCATAAAATTTGCCACCATTAGTTGATTCAAAATAATGTGGACCAACATTAACATTATTCATTGCCCAAACAAACCTAGTTCCAGGAATAAACTTATTAAAAATAATTACTGTACCTTGTTCGGTTTTAATTTTTCCTATATTTGATGTATCAGTAACAATTCCATAATAATTATTAATATCTGTTCTAGGTCCAGTTGGAACATAAAATGGTGCAAAAGAAACCCACTGCTCTCTTGGAACTAAGTTAACCATATAAGAAGCCCAGTTTTTTGATGCTTGTGCAGGCACTGTAGTGCTTGGATTCCCATTTGGAGGGAATCTTCCAGCTCTTCTATCAATTTTTGCATTTGGATCATAATCACTAACACCAGGGCAAAATTTAACAACTTGAGATGGTACATTAGTTTCAATATATCTTCCTCTTTGAGGAACAAACTTTAATGTATTCATGACAGTAACATTATTTTTTTGAACTGAAAAGTTTGTAGGTGCACCAGTTATTGCATCAAGGAAAGTTCCATTTGTTGTAACATCTGGTGTAGTGCCATATACTCTTACATATTCATAATTTCTTTTTCCGTTTTCTCTTGCTCCAGTTGGTTGCCTTCCATCTAAAGTTGGCAAATAAACGAATTCTGTACCTTGAGCATCATTTGGTGATAAAGCTTCCATTAGATAGTTTCTGCATGTATTGCCTGTAATTACAGATTGATCATAATCAATTCTTGCTCTACTTGCACCAGATATTACATTGATTGGTTTACTTGAAATTATATTAGTACCAGATAAATCAAACTTACCATCAGTCAAAGAATCTATGTCTGATCTTAAAAGGAAAACTTGGTTTGCATTTAAAGTTACTGAATAACCACCAATTGGGTCAGGATCTAACTGACAAGCAGGTAAAAAAGCTACAACAGTATTATCGTGTGCTGCTATAATTAATGCTTGCCCACCAGCAGGGTTATTTGTAGTTGCAATAGTAGTCCCTTCAATTGCTGTATTTTTAACACTTTCACCAGCTACACTTGCTACATTATAATCAGTACCCCAAGCCTCAACAGGAATAGCTGTGTACATTTCTGCACACTGTGATAAATTAATATAAACATAACAAAGAATTGGCTGTTCGGCTTCAATTCTCATTGCTGCATCTTTTATAACTCCACTTTCAGTAACAATTGGATTAGTTACTTTGTATGTTGAAGCCATAATTTCTACTTGTTTAAATTTACCAGCTTCTAAATCAAATTTCCTAGATGCTCCTCCAGGAATAGAAACAACTATTTTATTTGCAACAGCAGAATATACATAAACCCATGCCTCATCACCAGGTACTAAATTAAAAGCACCAGGATCTGCATTTGTAGCTGTTGTTGAATCAGGAATAGCAATTACAAAAACCTTCCCCATAGCATATTCATTTGGGGTGCCAATAACTTTTGGTTGAGAAAAGGCATTATTTGATATCACTACAAATAACATCATAAAAATAATTACCATAAATGGTAATCTAGATAGTCTAGTAGAAATCATAAAAAGTGAAAAATATATGTTTAAAGTTAATAGATAATTTCTGGTATTATTTCAGAAGTATTTCTTGAAAAATGTTATTTTCAATCATAAAATGAAATTTTATAAAGGGTTGACACAATTATAAAAGCAAAGTTACACTTATCTAAATTAATTATTTCTAAATTTAAATTAATAATTATAATTGAATAATAATTTCTAGTAAGTCCAATGCTTTATACTTTAGGGATTAATAGAAATGATTT
Source organism: Chlorobiota bacterium (assembly GCA_016700335.1). Lineage (NCBI taxonomy): Bacteria > Pseudomonadati > Chlorobiota > Chlorobiota bacterium. The sequence continues at coordinate 2,566,612 of CP065014.1, forward strand.
TGAATTTATATCAAACCAAGTTTTAAACAAATCAAATAAAGTAAAATGTTTAATTTTATTTCTTTTCATCAATTAATTTTCAAACTTAAAACTCGTTATAAAAATCAGCTATTAGATTATTTTTAGATTATTTAATGAACTAGTTGCAAAATTCAACAACTAGCAAATCCTTATTTACTATTTTTTTCATTTTATATAAATAATTTTATTGTCATAAATACTGACTTCCCTATATTTGCAGTTCTCAATTTTAAAAGAAGTCTAATTTTCAAGAATTAATATATAAGTAAAAGTGCCAACGATTAACCAATTAGTCCGCAAAGGGCGTATTAATAAGCCATACAAGAGTTCTTCTCCGGCTTTAGTATCTTGTCCTCAAAGAAGAGGGGTTTGTACACGTGTTTATACTACTACTCCAAAAAAACCAAATTCAGCTTTAAGAAAAGTTGCAAAAGTACGTTTAACTAGTAAGTTTGAAGTAATTGCATACATTCCAGGAGAAGGTCATAATCTTCAAGAACACTCTATCGTTCTTATTCGTGGTGGTCGTGTTAAAGATCTTCCAGGAGTTCGTTACCATATTGTTCGTGGGGCTTTAGACACTCAAGGAGTTGCTAATCGTAAGCAGAGTAGATCTAAATACGGAGCTAAAAGACCTTAAAAAGCATAATAAATTGCTATATCAATAAGGGAATTATTTTTTTTTGAATATTACTAACTAACTTGAAAGTAAGTTCACATAATTTTATTAAGAATTTTTTAAGAATTTAATTTTAGATACATTTATACATAATGAGAAAGAAACGTGCAGAAAAAAGGATAGTAACACCTGACCCAAGATTTAACGATCTTGTTGTAACTAAGTTTATAAACGGGTTATTATATCAAGGTAGAAAAAATGCAGCCCGTAAAGTTCTTTATGGTGCTTTAGATATTGTTGCTGAAAAAACAGGAAATGAACCATTAGAAGTTTTGAAAAAAGCACTTTCAAATGTTTCACCTGCTTTAGAAGTTCGTTCTCGTCGTGTTGGTGGAGCAACTTACCAAGTTCCTATGGATGTTCGTCCAGAAAGAAGACAAACTTTGGGAATTCGTTGGATTATCCGTTTTGCTGGTGACCGCCGTGAAAAAGGGATGACTAACAAATTAGCAAATGAATTAATTTCTGCTTCTAACGGTGAAGGTTCATCTGTTAAAAAACGCGAAGATACACATAGAATGGCTGAAGCAAATAAGGCTTTCGCTCATTTTAAATGGTAATTAAATCGATACATTACTAGACTTTTTTGAATTTTTATTTTGTAACAAATAAACTTCATGTTGTAATAAAGCCTAATAATTTTTTCAATAGATATATCTTGTAAAGGTCAGGCATTTTTGTCTGACCATTGCATTTTTTAGAACATACTAAAAACTGAACATTTTTAATATAAAATTCTTTCAATCAAATTAATTTTCAATAATTCAATTTAGTTAAATGGCACGCAAGACTCCTTTAGATAGAATGAGAAATATAGGCATCATGGCGCACATTGATGCAGGAAAAACTACAACAACTGAGCGTATACTTTTTTATACAGGTAAACTTCATAGAATAGGTGAAGTTCATGATGGAGCTGCTACTATGGATTATATGGAACAAGAACAAGAAAGAGGTATTACTATTACTTCTGCTGCAACTACTGCCTTTTGGTCTGGTTCTGAAACTCAATTCAAGGAACACCGTATCAATATTATTGATACTCCAGGTCACGTTGATTTTACTATTGAAGTTGAACGTTCACTTCGCGTTCTTGATGGTGCAGTAGCATTATTTTGTTCAGTGGGTGGAGTTGAGCCTCAATCAGAAACAGTTTGGAGGCAAGCAGACAAATATATGGTTCCTAGAATTGCATTTGTAAATAAAATGGATCGTGTTGGTGCAGATTTTATAAGAGTTGTTGAAATGATACGTGAAAGGCTTGGTGCAAATGCTATTCCAGTTCAATTACCAGTTGGTCAGGGGGATATGTTTCGTGGTATTATTGATTTAATGGATATGAAAGCATATATTTTTGATGATTCAACTCAGGGAATGAAATGGGATGTAATTGATATTCCTCACGATATGTTAGAGATTTCAAAAGAGTATAGAACAAAAATGTTTGAAGCTGTAGCTGAAGTTGATGATACATTGTTAGAAAAAATATTTGAATGGTGAAGAACTTACTCATGAAGAAGTAAAGAATGCACTTAGAAAAGCAACTTTAGAAGTAAAAATTGTTCCAGTTCTATTAGGTTCATCTTTCAAAAACAAAGGTGTACAGCAATTGTTAGATTCTGTTATCGAATTCATGCCATCTCCAGTTGATGTTGGACCTACTCCTGGTCATGATTATGAAACAGAAGAACATGTTGAACGTTTGCCAAATGATGAAGAAAAATTTTCGGGGTTGGCATTTAAAATTATTACAGATAAATTCGTTGGTAGATTAACTTTCTGTAGAGTTTATTCAGGCTTTTTAAAATCTGGTTCTTATGTATTTAATTCAGTTAGTAATAAACGTGAAAGAGTAGGCCGTTTAGTTCAAATGCATGCTAACCACCGTGAAGATATTGATGAGGTTTATACTGGAGATATAGTTGCAATTGTTGGTTTAAAAGATACAAAAACTGGTGAAACTTTATGTGCTGAGGAAAATCCAATTGTACTTGAGAAAATGATTTTCCCTCAACCTGTAATTTCACAATCAATTGAACCTAAAACTAAAGCAGATCAAGATAAACTTGGCGATGCTTTGATTAAACTTGCAGAAGAAGACCCTACATTTAGAGTAAGTGTTGATGATGAAACTGGGCAAACAATCATTGCTGGTATGGGTGAACTTCACCTTGAAATTTTAGTTGACCGTATTAGACGTGAGTTCAATGTGGAAGCTAATGTTGGTAAGCCACAAGTTGCATATAGAGAAACTATCCGCAAAACAATTAACCAAGATACTAAATTTGTTCGTCAATCTGGTGGTAAAGGTCAATATGGTCACGTTGTAATTGAGTTTACTCCAAATGAACCAGGAAAAGGTTTTGAATTCAAATCTGAAATAGTTGGTGGATCAATTCCTAAGGAATATATTAAGCCAATTGAACAAGGGCTTATTGAAGCAATGCGTAATGGTGTGTTAGCTGGTTACCCAGTTGTTGATATAAAAGCTAGATTGCATTTTGGTTCTTACCATGATGTAGATTCATCTGAAATGGCATTTAAGATTGCAGCTTCAATGGCTCTTAAAGAGGCTAGCAAAAAAGGAAGCCCTGTAATTCTTGAACCTATTGTTTCAGTTGAAGTTGTTACTCCTGAAGAATATATGGGTGATGTAATGGGTGATTTATCTAGTCGTCGTGGTAGAATTGAAGGTATGAATAATCGTGGTGATGCTCAAGTTATTAAAGCAATGGTTCCTTTAGCTGAAATGTTTGGTTACTCAACAACCCTACGTTCTGCAACTCAAGGTCGTGCTATTTATGCAATGACTTTTGATCATTATGCTGAAGTACCAAAAAGTGTTGCTCTTGAAGTTATTGAAAAAAGTGGTAAAAAACCTATTGATGCTTAGTTAGTTATTTTATATAAATATTCTAATTTTTTATAACCGAAACTTTTGTTAAAAACAGGGGTTTCGGTTTTTTTTATTTTATATATTTGTGATTATTTAAAATCATTTTTCTATTTATTTCCAAATATTATATTTACTTTTTTTTTCAATATATAAATATAATAATCTTAATTCTGAAGATTGAAAAATTTTCAAATTGTATTTATTTTATTTATCTTATTTCTTTTAACCGAAACCTTTGTTAATATCATAGGTTTCGGTTTTTTTAATAATTTTTTGTAATTTCAAATTTTCAATTATTAAAATTAATTTTTATAAAATATGAATTCAAATTCTATATCCTCAAATTTGTTTTCAATGATTAATTCTATTCACAATACTTATTTTTGCAATAAAAAATATAGTGTTATCTTTTAACATTTTTTAAAATATGCCAATCAAAATACACACGTATGAAACTGGTCCTGTTGACACAAATGGATACCTTTTATATGAAGAAGAAACAAATACATCTGTTATAATTGATGCTCCTTTAGATATGGTTTTGAAGCTTTGTTCTCAGCTTTCAGATTACAATTCCTTCCCTTCTGCATTACTATTAACTCATTCCCATTGGGATCATATTGGTGATGCTCAAAAGTTGCAATTGCTGTATCCTAATATGAAAACATATATTCACAACTTAGATTCGTATAGGCTAATTGAACCGATGAAACATACCATTTGGGAATTACCTTTTGATATTCCTCCTGTAACAAAATTTGATTTGATTGAGGATGGCGATGAACTTTCTTTTGGAAATATAAATTTGAAATTAATGCATACTCCTGGGCATACTGAAGGAAGTATTTGCTTTTATGATAACGAAAGAAAAATTTTGTTTGGAGGTGATGTTCTTTTTCAAAACTCAATTGGAAGAACTGATTTGCCTGGTGGAGATTATGATACTTTAATTAATTCTATTAAAGATAAACTCCTCAAACTTGAGGATAAAGTATTAGTTCTTTCAGGTCATGGCGACCGCACAACAATAGGAATTGAAAGAGAATCTAACCCATTTTTAAAGTAACTTATATATTGGTTATATGAATGATTAAATTAACTTATGAAGATTTATTAACTCAAAGGTTATCACCTAAAGATGCCTTAGAGACCGTAAGAAAGCCAGTTATTGGGATATTAGAGAATATTAGATCTTTGTATAATGTTGGTTCATGTTTCAGAACAGCAGACTCAATGTTACTCAAAAAACTCATATTAACTGGTTACACACCATCACCTCCGCTTAAGGAAATATCTAAAACTGCTTTGGGTGCAGATCTTTCAGTTCCATATGAATATTATAATAATATCTGTGAAGCAATTATTAAACTTAAAAGTGAGGGCTTTAAAGTTTATGCTCTTGAGCAAACCGATTCAAGTATAGATATTAGTAAAATTGATTCAGTTAAAGATTCAAATAAAATTGAATATCCGTTAGCATTTATTGCAGGGAATGAGATTTCTGGGGTAAGTGAAGAAGCATTAAAATTATGTAATTCTGCAATTGAAATTCCAATGTTAGGAGTTAAGCATTCGTTAAATGTGGCAGTAGCTTTTGGGATTGCTGCATATCAACTAACAATTAGATGTTAATTGAGTTGTATAAAATTAAATTTTGTAATTTTTATATCCTAATTTTTCTAATTTATTTGCTTTTGATTCAATTGTATTTTTTAAATTTAATTGATAATCTTTCATTTTAAGTATTAAATTTTCATCAGATAATGCTAGCATTCTCACGGCTAAAAGTCCTGCGTTTGCTGCTCCATTTATTGCAACAGTAGCAACTGGAATTCCAGTTGGCATTTGAACAATAGAATACAAAGAATCAACCCCATTTAAAGTTTTAGTCATTATAGGAACACCAATAACTGGTAATGGTGTAATGCTAGCAACCATACCTGGTAGATGAGCCGAACCCCCAGCCCCTGCAATAATAACTTTTATTCCATTTTCCAACGCATTTATTGCAAAATCATACATCCTTTGTGGAGTTCTATGAGCGCTAACTATTGTTAATTCATAACTTATTTCAAACTCATCTAAAATTTGTGCGGCTAATTGCATTACATGTAAGTCGCTATCACTCCCCATAATAATTGCAACTTGAGCATTATTTTTTTTGAATGACTTTAATGAGCTTTTCAATTTCATGAGATTTTTGTTTTAATAAATCAATATCATCATCTATAATAGTTACATGCCCTAACTTTCTAAAATGTCTGGAGACTTTTTTACCATACATGTGCAAATAGGCACCCTTAGTTTGTAATACTTTATCTTCTCCTTCAAGTTCATAATCACCTTCAAAACCTTCAGGACCAACAATGTTAATCATTACTCCAGGTTTAATAATTTCAGTGCTCCCTAATGGTTTGTTTAGTAATACTCTAAGTAACTGTTCATATTGGGAAGTATAACAACACTGAATTGTATGGTGTCCGCTATTATGAGGTCTTGGAGCAATTTCATTTACAAAAACATTATCATTTACATCTAATAACATTTCAACAGCAAAAAGTCCAATACCATTCATTTTAACAATTGAGTCGATAGCAACGTTCTTTACTTTTTCAGAAACAATATCACTTAAAGAAGATGGACAATAAGTAAACTTAACTAAATTACCTTTTGGATCAAATTCCATTTCAACGGGAGGGAATACAGAGATATCACCATTTTGATTTCTTGCAGTAATTACCGATATTTCTTTTGTAAAATTAATACATTCTTCAATAATTACATTTTCACCATCAAATGGAATGTTATTTATTCCAATTTCACTTTTAGCAATAATAATTACTCCTTTCCCATCATATCCGCCAGTACGAGTTTTTACAACTAACTTATCTGATTTAATTGAATTATACTTTGATAAAAAATCTTGAGCATTATCTGATATTAAAAAATCCGAAGTTGGAATGTTATTTTTTAGATAAAATAACTTCTGCAAGCCTTTGTCTTTTATAAATTTTAATGTTGTTGCATTAGGGATTATTTTTTTACCAGAATTTTCTAACTTTATTAGAGCTTCAACATTTATGTTTTCAATTTCAAATGTTAAAACATCACATTTAGAAGCAAGTAAATTAATTGATTCTTCATCATTGAGTGAACCAACAATACCATTTGAATTTACTATTGATGCTGAACAGTAAGCAGATGGATCAAGATAAAAGCATTTCACATTCCATCTATTAGCCTCTTCAATAAACATTTTACTTAACTGCCCTCCACCAATTATTCCAATAATCATTATTTAAATTCAGAATTAAAAAACACAAAGTTAAAAGTTTTTAAGATTTACTATCTACAATTTGGGTAACAATAAGTGTCAATAAATAGTTATAACATGGGAAGTAATATTTATAAAAATAAATTCAATTCAAATTTTCAAATGGAAATTGTTTTTTAAAATAATCAATTCTACTAACCTCCAGAAACTGGTGGGATTATTGCAATCAAGGAATTATCATTTACAATAAAATCGTTTTTTACATAAACCATATCTACTGCAACTCTAAAATTATTTTTTGATTCAATTAGCTTAGGGAACAAAAAAGATAATTCTAACCATAGTTTATCAACATTAATTTCGTTCTTAATTTGAAAGTTAATTTCATTAATACCTGTAATTTCGCTTGCAATTGCAAAGAATAATATTTTAGCCATTAATCAATTTTAAGTAATCTATTTTAACACAAAAGATTTTATAATATCATCTGTAATATTATAAAAGTCATTGAAATTATCTTCATTAGCAGTATAACTTAGTATATATACTTTTTTATTTTTAAGAATTATCACTTGTCTCCATTTTAATTTATAGCTTTCATAAGTACCAGTATATTCGATATTGTAAGAATCGTATTTTGAGAGAATTCCTTTATTTTCTGTAAGTATTTTTATATCAGGCAACATCTTCAATATATTTGCTTTAGCAGAAACAATATAAATATCCAAATCAATTTTTGTATTATATTTTGATAAGTCTTCAAAAGCTAAATTAATATTTTCTTGAAAAGTATCTAATGTATTTTCTAATGGTGATTTGATCATAAAAGTCGAAAAATTTTTATTAATCTTATCGCTCGAGAATTCCCAATTCTTTGGATATTGAACTGAATATGATTTGGTTGTGAAGGTCTTTAAATCTTTATTCTGAGCAATTAAATTTAATGCTACAAATAAATTGATAAGAATTAAAAGAAATGTTTTTTTCATAAAAATATATTATTTGTTAGTCTTGAATTTTACAGATATAATTAAAGAATAATGTTCATTGTAATTACAAATCCACCTAAATCATTAATTGGTTCATTTATTATACTTTCAATACTTGGCTTTATAGGAATAAAATAATATTTTAAGTTAACTCCTATTGTAGGGTTGTTAACATTTCCAATATCAGCACCAAGTCCAATAAATCCGCCAAATGTAAAATTCATTTTTGTATAAGGTAAATCTGAAAAGAAAGTATCTTCATACGGTACGTTGATAACTAATCCAGGACCAACACCAGAATTTAAGTAAGGGAATACATTATCTAAAACTCCTTCACTTAATAACCTATATTTTATTCCTAAAGTTAAAGGTATATTATAAAGCCTATTAATTTTGTTAGGTACTTTAAGTACATAAGCATTCTGAATAGGGTCAACAACCCATTGTTCAAATTCATCTTTATTTCTAAAACCAGAAATTCCTAATGAAATAAATCCTCCAAATTTATTTCCAAATTGTTTTGAATAAGTAGCTCCAAAGCCCAATCCACTTCCACTAAAAAGGACATCTAAAGAAAACTTTGCAGAATTGATTGCATTAAGGTTAGCTACTGAATCTATTAAAGGAGCAATTGGTTTGAATATATATAAAGAATCTTTCAACTTAGCTTTACTAACTTTTGAAATTTCTTCTCCAGGTACTTGAGCAAAAGAACATTCAATTAATAGAATTTGAGTTAAAGCAAATAAAAGTAATATATTTTTCATTTTAAAGGCTGACAATTGTAATTTAAAATTAAATATAAACTAACTTACATCATTTATAATTCATAGCAAATACAAAAATAAAAAAGGTCAGGTATTAAAAATACCTGACCTTTTTATAATAAATTAATACAACATCACATTATTCAAAGTTCGTGATGAATAAATTATTTTTGCAATATCAGTGTATTTGTTTCACTCCAAACTCCTGAAGAAAGTCTATAATAATACATTCCAGATGGGAAGGCAGTTGCATCCCAAGTTACTTTATAAGTACCTGGATTCATAAACTGGTCTAGTACAGTTGTTACTTTTTCTCCTTTCATATTATAAATTTCTATTCTAGTTTGACCATCTAAACCTAAACTAAATTCAATATCAGTTGTAGGATTAAATGGATTCGGAGAATTTTGTTTGAGAGCATAAGTACTAGAAGTAATATCAATCAATCTAATTCTAGATCCGCAAACTGTATCAACTGAAACTAATGAAGTATTGCCACTAAACATAATGCAATTATTACCTGAAGGAGTAACAGTATAAGAAATTTTATCAGTACTTTTTGCACCTAAGAACAATCCAAAATCCATATCTAGAATTTGACCTGAACCTTCTAAGAATTTACCTGATCCAACTGGGGCACTTAGAACAACTTCAAACTGACCACCATTAACACCTTTAATATCTGATTTAACATTTACATCCCAACCTCTTAAAATTGTATTTTCAACAAGTGAATTTTTTCTGTCTTCACTTCCATTAGTTAAAACAATTGTATTAAGTTCATAGTTAACTTTTACAGTTAAACTTGTAAGCTTTGCTTCATCAATAGATTTATCTAAAGAAATTGGAATTGATATATTACCCCATGGTTTTGAATCATAGTTACTTTTCATACTAGTTGTTGCTGCAACTTCAACTCCTGTTCCAACTAAATTTGAATTGAGTGATCCAACAACCTTCTGTCCAGATTCATCTAATACAGTAACAATTAACTTATCTGTATAAATTCCAGGTGAAAAAGGTGAGAAAATTACTTTAATTCTAACCTGTACGCCAGGGGCTAATAATTTTGGAAGATTTGAATTATCAACCACAAATTCAGTTTTAGTTGAAGCAAGTACTGCATTTTTAACCAAAACATTTGTTTTACCAATATTAGTTACAACCACATAATTAGTATCACTCAAACATGTTAAAATTGGTTGGTAAGTTAAGTCTGTAATATTAAATTTATATTCAGCAGGAGGTACATCAATAGTATCTGAAATCTGTGCATTTAAAGTTCCACAAGAATCTTCACAAGTTGTATGGTCAGCAACAATACAAACTGTTCCAGTAAACTTACCTGCATCTCTACCTTTAAATTGAATTGCAACATTATGAATTTCACCAGGTTCTAATATAATTGGTTTATTTTTTGTAGGTTTAACATAACCAGGCGCTAATGAAAAAACTTTATCTGGATTATTTAAAATAACAACATCTGTTATAGTAAGCCTTCTTGTTGGTTTTGCAGTCACAATAACTACTTCGTTATAACCTACTCCTTTATATTGAACTTTACCAAAATCTAAGTCAGTTACATCAATATGAGATTCAATTCCTTCACCTTCAATAACAGACTCTTTTACTACTCCAGAATCAGTAGTTAATCTTGCTGTACATTTATACTTTTTCTCAGCAATTGGCTTGAATAATATTTTAAGATACCTTCTAGTTGCTTCTGGATCACCATCAAATACTTCAGTACCAGGTGTTACTGAAGGACCAGTACCTAGAACAAAAATTCCATTATCAGCATCTGTACCAATTAATTCAATAAGTTTTACCTTAAAAGGAGCTGTTCCTTCATTATAAATCCATATTAGAGTATCATATTGTTGAATTGAATCCTTTGTACATAAAGCAGTGTTTACAACCCATCGTTGTCCAAAATCATGTCCTGATATTTTTGGTCCTGCTTTGCCTGGCTCTGCAACATAGGCTCTAATAGTAGCAGTATCCTTTATACAACCGTTAGCGTTAGAAAATACTCTTATTGTTGTAATTTCCTCACCTGGTTTTGTTGCAACAAATTTTACAGATAGATTAAAACATTCATCTCTTTGAAGTACTTTAGTTTTTAATGATGCAATTTCAACTGGATTTAGAATGAAATTTTTATTTAACAAAGTTACTATTTCAGTTATAAGTGGATTATCAAATCTCAAAATACCTTCTCGACAGCATATTCTAACATACGAATTTCTTGTTTGACCAACTTGCATAGGTCCAAAATCCAAGTCTTCAACAAATATACAAGTTCTTAATGTGCTTGCTGTTAATGGCATACTTACAATTGCACAACCTCCATCAATTACAATTGAATCAACTAAATCTTTATTTTGAAATGCTGGATCAATAATCACTTGAACTACCATTTGTTCTGCTGGTTTTAATACTTTAGGCAAAGTTGGTAGGTTCACAAACTTAAAGCCTAAATTTGCTTTTCTGAATTTTATTGAATTTACACTTACATCTTTTTGTAAAGGATTTGTTATTATAACATCTTTAGCTAAGGAAGGCTGACCATAAGATACAATACCAAAATCTAATTTAGTAGGAGCAAAATCAACATACACTTTTTGATATAAATAAGGTTTCTTCCAAACTTTTCCACTTCTATCTTTAATTAATAAAGTACCAGATGCATCTTTTGTAGCATCAATTGGAGTAACTTTAATTGTTGCTTCAATAGAGCCTGGAATATCTATAAGTTTTGAAGGATTTACAAATTTTACAATTGAATTAACAGAATTGATTAATTCAATAGATCTCAAACCAACATAAGTTAAATCAGCACCTGTATTAACAACAAACATTCTTGTTGTTAATTCGCTACAATTCATAGTATCATTAAAGATAATAGAATCTCCCATTCTTTTTGATAATGAATCTCCATAAGTTAAATTAGTTGAATCCCTAAATCTTTTATTAAGAGTATCTTCTCTTCTAAACGCATATCTCATTGGAGCTAATGGGTAACCATAAGATAAAGCTATAAACTCATCATATTCATCTGGTGCAGTAGCTCCTCCACCACCAGGTCCTGTAGCACCAGCCGGTGCATAAACTTCTTCACCTGGTGCTAATCCGTATGCAAATGCAAAAAACTTAGCTCCATTAGTTGAATATACATAATGGAACCCTTGATTAACAACAGAAGAACCCCAAGCCAAAGATGTTCCAGGTATTACTCTGTTTAACAATACAATCTGTCCGTTATCTAATTTAATTTTACCGTTGCTTGAAGTATCTGATACAACATTAATTCTATGCACATAATCTCCAACAGATGTTGCTGGGCTTACAAAAGGAGCAAAAGATATCCATTGTTCTCTTGGAACTAAATTTACACTATATGGAGATCTAGTATCCGCTTCTTGAGTCTTGCGTGCTGAACCAGGATCAGTGCTTCCTCTTGGTGGTCTGGCTCCCTGCTTACCATCATATACTCCAATTGAATTCATTACTAACTGAGAAGGCAAATCAGTTTTCATATATCGAGCCTGAGTAGGAATAAAATTCATTGCAACTAATGGTGTAACAGAACCATAATCAACAGATAAAACTTGAGGTGAACCTGTACCATTGACAGGAGCTATAGTAACTTTTGTAGTTTTGTTAGGAGTAGTGCCATAAGCACGAACAATTTCGTTTTGTCTTTTACCTCTTTCTAATGCTGCACCAGTTGGAACTTTGTCATCAAATGTTGGCATGTATACAAATTTAGTTCCGTTTTCATCTATAGGAGTAAGTGATTCAATCATTAAATTTTTACAACTATTACCCGTTGTTGCACCAGCTTGATCTGAAAATACTCTACCTCTAGAATTTCCAGATACTACTCCAACTGGTTTGGATGCTGTTATTCTTGTTCCAGCTAAGTCATATGTATTTCCACCAAATCCTGAAATTGTTGTATCTACTTTAGCAGTAAATTGAAATACTTCATCAGCATTCAATGTTATAACGTATCCTTCTTCCGGCTCAGGATCTAATGGACATTTTGGGGTAAAACTAACTATAGTGTTATCATGAGCAGCCATAATTAGAACTTCAGCAGGTGCTCCAGATAAATTAAATCCAATTGTTGTTGTTGCATCCTTAGGGTTTGTTACGAAAGCAGTATTAACAACAACCTCAGACGGTGTTGTTGCAGCAAAATAATCAAATCCCCATGCTTCAACAGGTAATGCTGTATACATTTCGGATCCATGTTTGGTAGAAACATATACATAAACAATAACAGGGAACTCAGCCTCTACCCTTAATGCTGCCATGCTCTTAACTCCACTAAGTATAGTTATTGGATTAGCTACTTTAGCAATCCCAGTCATCATATCAACTTGTTGGAATTTTTTTGCATCAATCTGATAATTCCTAACTTGACCTCCTCCTGGTGTTATTACTTTAACCTTATTATTCACTTGTGAGTAAATGTAAATTGCAGCCTCATCAGTTTGACCACTTTTAGAATTTGTATCTGCAATATTTGCAACTGTAGTATCTGGTATTGCAATTATAAAATATTTTCCCATTGAAAATTCATCAGGAGCTGAAGTTTGAGCTGAAGAGTAATTATTTAATAATAAAAACCCAATTAGCATTAGCAAAGGAAAAAATAATTTAGTTGTAATTTTAGAATTCATCAATTTGTGAATAAATATATTTGTAAAAGATTAATTTTGAAATTCAAGTGAATAAAACATTAGGCAGACTATTCAGTTATTCAAGACACAAAAATAACACTTAAAGTTACACTGATTTTCCAAATTAATTGTTTTTAAGATTATTATTGTGTTTATCTAACAGTTTATTATCAATATGAATTCACAACTTATATTGTTATACATCTTAAATGAATTTAATATTCTATATTTTTGACAACTAAATGCGTAAAGAATGAGATTAAAAATTTTCTCTGAAATTAAAGCGATGACAAAACTTGCATTGCCAGTAGTTGCAGATAATCTAGCAAGTATGGGTGCAGGTGTTGTAGCTGTTTTATTAGCTGGTAGAATAAATAAAGAGAGTCTTGGTGCTTTAGGTATTGGTTCTTCTTTATTATTCTTTTTTTTAGTATTTGGATTTTCTACAATTTCAGGAATCGTACCTATTGTTGCTCAAGCCTTTGGTGCAAACAGAAAAATTGAAATTGAGGAATCTACAGCTCAAGGATTTTGGGTTGCAATTTTACTTTCAGTTATTGGATTTGTTATTTTAAGATACTCAGAAAATATTTTAATTTATTCAGGGCAAAATTTGGCTACAGCTAAACTTGCATCACAATATATTTTTGCAGGGAGTTTTGGAATATTCTCAGGGATGTTCTATTCAGTTCTTAGGTCATTTATTTTGGGGTTAGGTAAATCAAGATTAACAATGATTATTGCTTTCTCTGGCTTTTTAACTAATTCTATAACTGCATATATTTTAGTAACTGGTAAATTTGGGTTCAACAAATATGGTATTATTGGTTGTGGTTATGCATTCTCAACTGCAGTAACTATGGAGTTAATTATTTGTTTCTTTATTGTTTCATTTAATAAAGAATTTCAAATCTATAATTTCAGAAAGTACATTTTAATTCCAAATTATACCAATATAATTACTTTGTTAAAACTTGGTTTGCCAATTGCAATTTCAGCCAGCCTTGAGTATGGTGTGTTTAATTTTGTTAACTTGTTAATGGGCAGGTTAGGTACGGTTCCTTTAGCTTCTCATCAAATTGCCATAAATGTTGCAGCCTTAACTTTTATGGTGCCTTGGGGTATTTCTATTGCAACTTCAACAAGAGTTGGACATGCAATAGGTAGGGATGAACCTCACTCTGCTAAATTATCAGGTTGGGTTGGTATTTCTCTTGGGACAGGTTTTATGTTCCTTACAGCATTATCTTTTTTTCTTTTTTCAAAAGACATTGTTGCTCTTTATTCAACTGATCTTGAAGTAATAAAATATTCTTCTAGCTTATTAATTATTGCTGGTGGATTTCAAATATTTGATGGTATTCAAGTAACTTCAGTTGGTGCTTCAAGAGGACTTAAGGATACTCAAAGACCAATGATTACTAATCTAATTTCCTATTGGTTGATTGGTTTGCCATTAGGTTATTTGTTAGCAATACACTTTAAATTTGGTGGATTTGGTTACTGGTTAGGTCTTACATTTGGGCTTATGATTGCAGCTATACTTCATACCTTAAGATTCAAATCTCTGATTAACAAATTGATTTAAATTTAAGTATTAAGTTTTAATTTTAAATATTTAGTTATTTAAATTTGCTTAATTTATAATTAATTTTTTATCTAATTTTCAGTCATTAAATTGATTTCATTAATCATTCCATCTGCTGGAATTGGAAAACGTACTGGAAGTACAATTCCAAAACAATTTGTTCAAATTCATGGTTTACCTGTAATTGCTCATACTGTTGCGGCATTTATTGGTATTGTTGATGAAGTAATTATATCTGTTGATAGTGAGTGGTTAATTTTTATTGAAGATTGGTTGGAGCAATATAAAATATATTTCCAAAGTATTAAATATGTTATAGGTGGTTCTGAACGTCAGTATTCAATTGCTAATGCCATAAATTCTCTTGATGAAAAATGTTCTATTGTGTTGGTTCATGATGCTGCCAGACCAAACCCATCCAAAGAATTAATTCTTGAAGTAATTAATAAAGCATCTATTTATGATGGTGCATCACCTGGTTTAATTCCTGCTGACACTATAAAAAAAGTTGTTAATGGTTTGTCAATAGAAACTTTAAAAAGGGATGAGCTTAGAGCAACACAAACCCCTCAAGGGTTTAAAGTTGAGGTTCTTAAAGCCGCATATAATAAAGCATTGAAGGACGAATATTTAGGAACTGACGATGCATCTTTAGTTGAAGCCAACGGAGGAAAAATATTTATTACTCTCGGTGAATCTTCAAATATAAAAATTACATACCCAATTGATTTTATAGTTGCAGAATTAATTTTAAAGAATAAATCAATTGATTAATTAGAACTAGGATTGTGAAGCATTTTTAATTTAATTTCTTCAACTGATTTGTTGTAAAATTCTTTTGCAATAACATAATTAGAATCTATTTTCAACACATTTTTAATCAAGTTTTTACCTTGAATCTCTTTTCCAGAAAGAATCAAATAAACCCCACACATAGTTGAATAGAATTTATAATTATCTTGGTTGGAACTCATTTTTTTAATTCTTATTTGAGAAATTTCTACCCCTTTATTATACTTAGAATTAGCCATTTCTTTATTTCCAGTCATTTCGTATAATAACCCTTCAAATACAATTGCTTCAGCATTTGTTGGCTCGTATTTTTCAATTGATAATAATTCTTTTAAAGCTTTTGGATAATCTCCTTTGCTCATAAAAATTCCAACTCTATTAAAATAAACAGCTGTGTTTGTTGAATCAAGTGATAATGAACTATCTGTTAAAGCCATTGATTCGTCTGGATTAATATCAAGTGAATCCATTGCTTGATTGTTTAATTTTCTAGCCTCTTCTTTAGCTGTATCAATACAAGAATTGAAAGAAATTAGAAGAAAAAATAAAAAATATCTCAATTTAAAAACTTAATTTATAAGATTGGAATAAAACCAGTGTATATAATAATAACTAACTTAAGTAAATACATTAAAATGAACTATAAAACAAATTCCTTATTTTTGTAAATATGAATATGGGCAATACAAATTATACTTTTTCAATTGATGGAATGACCTGCAGTAGTTGTGTTGTTCGTGTTGAGAATGCAATTCGTTCAATTAATGGGGTTATAGATGTTTCTGTTAATCTTGCTAATCATAGTGCAAATGTAATTACTTCGAATGATACAATATATGATTCGATTAATGATAAAATAAAAAAAATTGGTTATAATTCTATTTTAATTGAAGATGACTATAAGTTAGAATCTGCTGCTAACAATCATTTAGTTATTGCTGAAAAAAGATTTTATTTATCATTGATTCCTGCAACATTAGTATTTTTTTCTGCAATGTTACCAATGATAATTCCAAGTTTTATGGATTTCTTTATGTACTATCAGAAAGAAATTATAATTTCTCAAGCTGTATTAACATTGTTTATTATTATTTTTCCTGGAAGAATATTTTTTACAACCTCAATTAAAGGATTATTACATCTTTCAGTTGATATGAATACACTTGTTGCAATTGGGACTGGGGCAGCGTTTGTTTTTAGTACTTTTACTTTACTTATCAAAGGTGGTTATTTAATTACTTCCCTAGATATTTCATCACTCACTTTGCATGATATTTATTATGAGAGTTCTTCTGTGGTAATATGTTTAGTACTATTGGGAAGATGGCTCGAAGCCCGTGCTACTCACAGTTCTGCAGATGCAATAAAAGATTTAATTAAATTAAAACCTAAAATTGCACACAAAAAAATTGGTGAAAATGAATTTTCAGATGTTCCCATGGAATTTGTTTTACCAGATGATATATTGTTTGTTAAACCAGGCGAAGTTGTTCCAACTGATGGAATTATTGTAAGTGGGTTTTCTTCTATTGATGAATCTATGATTAATGGAGAGCCATTACCAAAAGATAAAGTTGTAAATGATAAAGTGATTGGAGGAAGCATTAATTCAACTGGTTCTTTTTTGTTCAGGGCAACCGCTGAAATCAATAAAACCTTACTAGCTGGAATAATTAAAACTGTAAAACAAGCACAATCTTCAAAACCCCCTGTTCAAAGAATTGCAGATAAAATTGCAAGTGTTTTTGTCCCTATTGTTTTGTTAATTGCTTTAGGAACTTTTTTTTATTGGTATTATTTTACAAGTGTAAACTTGGCTTACTCATTATTAAATGCAATTTCTGTTTTAGTTATTGCATGCCCATGTGCAATGGGATTGGCAGTACCTACTGCTGTAATTACTTCATCTGGCAATGCTGCTAAAAATGGAATTCTTATCAAAGATGCAGTTGCTTTAGAAAAAATTGGGAAAGTTAACTTGTTTGTTTTTGACAAAACTGGAACTCTTACAATTGGGAAACCTCAAGTTATTGACGCTCAATCGTTTGGCAACTTAACTTTTGATGAGACTATGAGTTATGCTGCATCTGCTGAACAGCATTCAGAGCATCCTTTAGCTGTTGCTTTAGTAAATTTTGTAAAAGAAAAAAATTTACCTTTTTTTGAAACTACAAATTTTAATAGTGAAACTGGAGTTGGAGTTAGAGCTTTAGTAAACAATGAAAATGTTTTCGTTGGAAGGCGTGACTGGTTAGATAGAAGCAAGGCAGTTGAAAAACTTTTAAATGCTATAGAATTAAACAAAAAATCTGGTGGTGTAGAGCTTTTTCCTTCTGAATTCAGATATGATGCCCCTCCTCAGTCAAGTGTAATCTGGATTGAAATATCAGGTATTTTAAGTGGAGCAGTTGCAATGACAGATGTTGTAAAATCAAATGCTAAAGAAATTTTGAATGAAATAAAAATGTTAGGTAATGATATTGCAATGTTAACCGGAGATTCATTTGAATCAGCTGAAAAGGTTGCACTGGAGTTAGATATTAAAAAATTTGCATCTGAAGTTCTTCCAAACGAAAAAAGTGATAAAGTAATAGCACTTAAAACCCAAGATAAAATTATTGCAATGGTAGGAGATGGAATTAACGATGCTCCTGCTTTGGCTGTAGCAGACGTTGGAATTGCAATGGCTACAGGGACTGAAATTGCTATGCAAACTGCTCAGATTAGCATTCTTGGTGGTTCACTAGATAAAATTCCATTGCTTATAAAACTTTCAAGAAGAACAATGCGAATAATAAAACAAAATTTATTCTGGGCATTTATTTATAATATAATTGGAATTCCATTAGCAGTGTTAGGTCTGCTTAACCCTATGATAGCTGGTGCTGCAATGGCATTAAGCTCGGTATGTGTTGTATCCAACTCCTTAAGATTGAAAAAAAATATCAATAGTTAATATTTGATAATATTAACATTTTTTAATATGATAATTTATTATTGATTCTAATTCTAAAACATATTTTTAAAAAACTTTCAATATGATTTTAACTTACATTAATTTTGCTTAAAATTTTTACAAATTTAAGTTTACACTTTCATATCAATTGTAATTTAGAACATAACCTTTAATGTTACATTTTAATTTTATTTACAAATTTAAATAATTAATGAATAAATCCGTAAAATCGGTAGTTAAAAAGAAAGTATTACCAAAAGCCAAAAAAAACCAAAATTTGAATGGCTTACACAATTCGAAACAAAATGACAAATGGACAATTCAGGATTCTACTGAATTATATAGTATAGATACTTGGGGGCATCCTTACTTTTCAATTAATAAAGCTGGAGACATTGCTGTCAGCCCAGTTTACAACTCTAAAATTGAAATAGATATCCATTCCATTGTTGAAGAAGTAAAAAAAAGAAAAATTCAATTGCCTTGTTTAATAAGGTTTCAAGATTTATTACATACTAGAGTAATTGAGTTAAATGAAAGTTTTAAAAAAGCAATAAAAGAATTTAATTATACAAATATTTACCAAGGTGTTTACCCTATAAAAGTAAATCAACTCGAAGAAGTTGTTTGTGAAATTTTAGAAGCAGGAGAACCATATAATTTTGGAATAGAATGTGGTTCAAAAGCTGAACTTGTTGCTGCTTTAGCCTATTTAGAACGCGATAACATGCTCATGATATGTAATGGATACAAAGATTCAACAATGATGAGAATGTTACTAATGGGGCAACAACTTGGCCAAAATGTTATTCCAATTATTGAAAAGTATAGAGAATTTGAAGAAATTATTTTAGAGTCTTCAAAACTTGGCATTCAGCCTCAATTTGGCGTTAGAGTCAGGCTTTCTACTTCTGGAAGTGGCATTTGGGCAGAGTCTGGAGGTGATGATTCAAAATTTGGTGTTTCAATTAGTGATGCAGTTAAGATTGTAAATAAACTTAAGGAACTTAATTTAGAAGACTCATTCAAGTTAGTACATTTTCATATTGGATCTCAAATTCAAGATGTAATAACAATGAAAAGTGCTGTAAAAGAAGCTACAAGAATTTACGCCAAATTGTATAAACTTGGTATGGGTGTCAAATATCTTGATGTTGGGGGTGGGCTTGGTATTAATTATGATGCACCAGAATCGGGTTTAAAGCAAGCAATCAATTACTCACTTCAAGAATATGTAAATGGAGTTGTTTATACCATAAAAGAAATTTGTGATATTGAGGAGGTTGTGCACCCAATAATTGTTACTGAAAGCGGAAGAGCTTTAACTGCTCATCATTCTGTTCTTGTTGTGGGTGTTTTAGGAGAAACTCAAAAACATGAAGCAATTGAAATTCCTATTGTTTCAAATAATGATGTTCCTGCTGTCAGAGAATTAAATGATGTAATTTTAACTTTAAATTCAATTACCTCAATTAAAGGTGAGAATCAACGAAAAGCAAGATTGTTAGAAGCTTATCATGATGCTGTTGAAAAAAGAACCGAAGCAGATCAGTTATTTTCACTTGGTTATATGTCACTTGAAGATAAAGCAAAAGCTGAACAGTTATATTGGATTGCTATGAATAAAATGAATGAAGTTCTTAATACTTTAGATAGAGATTATTTGCCGGCTGATTTGTATAATATTGAAGAACATCTTACTGATCAATATCTATGCGACTTCTCAGTATTTCAAAGCATATTAGATCATTGGGCAATTGGTCAGCTTTTTCCAATAATGCCAATTCACAGACTTAATGAAAAGCCTACTCAACGTGGAACTATTGTAGATTTAACTTGTGATTCAGATGGTAAAGTTGATAAATTTATTTCTGAAGAAGGGGAACAAAATTATTTACCATTACACAAGCTAATAGATAACGAAGATTATTACCTTGGTTTCTTTTTAATGGGTGCTTATCAAGATATTTTGGGAGACATGCACAATTTGTTCGGTCGTGTAAATGAAGTTCATGTATATGCTGATAGTGATGAACCTAATAATTTTTATATTGAAGAATATATCAGTGGAACAAAAGTTGTTGAAGCCCTTGGAATTGTTCAATATTTTCCTAGTGATTTAAAAAAACAAATTGAATCTATTATTAGAAAACGTGTTAAAGCCAAAAAATTGAAACCTACTCAAGGCGTAGAATTTTTACATTTATATTCCAAAGCACTTGAAGAGTACACATATTATAATTTTTGGAATAAAGAAAAAAAGTAATGATTGAATTTATAAATCATTAATGTATTTTGAAATTAGAAATATGTTAATGATAAAACTTAATGAACAAATAGAACATATAAAATTTATTTTAAAAATCAAAATGAAATTAGTTACATTTATTGAAGAGAATGATGAACAATATTTAGGAATTATTCTAGATGATAAAATTGTTAATTTATTTTTAGCAGGTCAGAGTTATTGCGAACTTTCAGGTGGAGCAGATGACTTTATGAAACTCGAGAACTTAGCCTCTATTAATGATTTCCTTTTTGGGGGAGATGAAGCAAAGGAGTTCTTAAATAAAGTTTTATCTTGGATGGAAAATCATCAAGATGAAACATCTGAATTATCAAAGCCTATTTCTGAAGTTGAATTATTAGCACCTATACCTCACCCAACTTCAATGCGAGATGGCTATGCATTCAGACAACACGTAGAAGCAGCTAGACGCAACAGAGGAGTTGAAATGATACCAGAATTTGATCTTTTCCCTATTTTCTATTTTACAAACCATAATGCAGTTACTGGTCCTGGCGAAGTTGAAGTTATGCCATTGCATCTTGATAAACTTGACTTTGAACTTGAATGTGCAATTGTAATTGGAAAAGAAGGTAGAAATATAAAAGCTGAAGATGCTGATGATTATGTATTTGGCTATACAATTATGAACGATTGGTCTGCTAGAACAATTCAATTCGAAGAAATGAAAATGAGTCTTGGACCAGCAAAAGGAAAAGATTTTGCAACCTCAATAGGACCATATATTTTAACTCGAGATGAAATGATAGAAAAGAGAATTCCAAGTGAAAAGGGTGAAAGATATGATTTGACTATGGTAACTAGAGTGAATGGAACTGAAGTTTCCAGAGGGAATCTTAAAGATATGACTTGGACTTTTGCTCAAATTATTGAACGTGCAAGTTATGGTACAACTCTTTATCCTGGAGATGTTATTGGCTCTGGGACGGTTGGTACAGGATGTTTTCTAGAACTAAATGGTTCTAAAATTACAGACAATTGGTGGCTAAAACCAGGTGATGTTGTTGAATGTGAAATTGATTTATTAGGTAATCTTAAAAATGAAATTTTCTTAGATTCCGTTTAAATTTATATTTTTCATTTTAAATTTATATTTTCTTTTATCTCCCTTTTGATAAATCAGAAGGGAGATATTTTTTTTAAAATTCATAAATTTTAATAAAAGTAGTTTAATATGTAAAAAGATTATCTAAGGATTTTTCATTTTACTTTACTTCAAGTATTATTTTCTAATTTGAAGAATAATTTCATCAAACTATTACTATTTTAGTAACCTAATGTTTTCATTTTTTTTATAAAATTCTTTCTTTAAATGCTTTAAAAATATTTTTTTTAATAACTTAAACAGTATTCAATATGACAGACTATTCTTCAGACAAAATCCGCAACATTGTTTTAACTGGACATAGTGGCTCTGGGAAATCTACACTTGCTGAAGCAATGCTTTATACAACAAATGAAATCTCCAGAATTGGGTCAATCGCGGAAGGATCAACTCAATCAGATTTCCATCCCGATGAAATTTCACGTCAACATTCATTAACATTATCATTACTTAATTGCAGCTGGAATAACCATAAAATCAATATAATTGATACACCTGGATTAACAGACTTTTTGGGTGATGTAAAATCTGGTTCTCATGTTGCTGAAACTATGTTGCTAACAGTTGATGAATCAACAGGTGTTGGATATGGTGCTGATATTGCATGGGAAGCAGCAGAAGAAATGAACATGCCTGTTATTTTTGCTTTAACTAAAGCTGATTTAGATCAAGCTCACTTTCAAGAGTCTTTAGATTATTTACGAAATCACTTTTCTAGAGATATTATACCTTTAGAATACCCTGTTTATGAAGGGCAAAATTTTGTTGGTGCTGTAAATTTGCTATCATTAAAAACAATGAGATTTGCTTTAGATAAAAGTGGTACCCACAATGATGAAAAAGATATTCCAGATTCTGTTAAAGATAAAGTATTAGCTTTACGTGAAGCACTCATGGAAACTCTTGCTGAAAGCGATGAATCAATTATGAATACTTTTTTTGAAAATGGTACTCTTACTGATTCTGAGATTGATAAAGGACTTAAATCTGCACTTAGAAAAAGAAAAATATTCCCTGTGTTTGTGGTTTCTTCTACTGATAATATTGGAGTTACTCCATTAATGGATTTTATTGTTGAAGATTGCCCAAGCCCAATTGAGAAACCTTCACAAGAAGGTATTATGCCTGATGAACCAACAATATTTATTTTTAAAACTATTAATGAACATCATGTTGGAGAGTTATCTTTTTTTAGAGTTTATAGCGGATCAATTCATTCCGGTTTAGATATGGTTAATAATTCTAATAATAGTATGGAAAGAATTCATCAAATATTTTCTATAAATGGGAAAAACCGAAAAGAAGTACATAACCTTAATAATGGTGATATTGGTGCATTAGTTAAATTAAAGAAAGTTCATACTAATGATACTTTAACTTCTAAAAATTATTCTATCAAGCTTGCCCCTACAGTTTACCCAAGCCCTATTGTAGATTTATCTGTTATTATGAAAGGCAAGGGTGATGAAGCAAAAATTGCTGAGGGTTTACATCAATTACATAACGAAGATCCTACTTTCTGGGTCAATGTAAATATGGAGACGAATGAGACATTAATAAGTGGCTTGGGAGAGCTTCAACTTGAGGTATTGATTCAAAGGCTTAAGGCTAGATATAATGTTGAAGTTGAAACTAAATCCCCAAAAATTCCTTATAGAGAAGCAATTAGATCTTCAATTCAAACTAGTTACAGACACAGAAAACAGACTGGAGGAGCTGGTCAATTCGGAGAGGTTCACTTACATATTGAACCTTATGAAGAAGGCAAACCTGTACCAGGTCAGTATCATGTTAGGGGTGAAGAATTTGAAGAATTACCTTGGGGCGGAAAATTGCACTTTATAAATTCTATTGTTGGTGGGGCTATAGATGCTCGATTTGTTCCAGCAGTTAAAAAAGGAATTATGGAAGTTATGAATCAAGGACCAATGGCTGCTTGCCCTGTTTCAAATGTAAGAGTTGTATTGTTTGATGGGAAAATGCATTCAGTTGATTCCAATGAAAATGCCTTTAGAACTGCTGGTAAAAATTGTTTAAAACAGGGTATTAAAGAGGCTAAACCATATTTAATGGAACCTATATGGGAGATTTTAATTGTTACACCTCCAGAATCTATGGGTGAAATTATGGGTGATTTGTCATCTCATAGAGGTAGAATTTTAGGTATGGATGAAAAAGGAACTTCTCAATTAATAAGAGCTCATATTCCTTTGGCTGAATTGAACGGGTATGCTTCTAGGTTAAGGTCTTTAACACAAGGACGTGGAAGCTATTCAAGAAATTTTAGCCATTATGAAGAAGTTCCAAGAGATGTAGAATCAAAAGTTGTTGCTGCAGCTCAACATCATGATGATGATGAAGATTAATTAAAATAAGAGCAAATTCTTAAATATAGTTTGTTTTGAATTCTCCTGAATAATTTTATCATTAAAATAATATCTTTTAATGTATAATTTGTTCAGGAGTTTTTTTTGAACAAATTAGAAATAACAATTTATAAATGGTATGTTATCGTTAATCTGAATTGAAAAATAATACATTTTTTTAATCACAATTTATTTGTTTAATTGTTGGATCTTCAATTTCAATAAAAGGTACATTTAACTCCTTTTTGTATTTCTTGAAATAGTTAATTGTCAAGTATTTTAAATATAAATTACTAGTCTCTTTTGGAATTATTTTGTCACTTTGAATATCATTATGTCCTTCAAATTCCTTTTTAAGTAATTCATTATTATTTCCTTTAATTCTATCTGATGTTATTTTAATAGCTTGAATTAATTTATCATAATTTGGGTTGATGCTTAAATAATGTCCCCTTCCCTGCTCAACACCAATTATAGGCATTATCTTATTATCGAAAAAATATATAGCTTTAAAAGTTTGAAGTCTAAGTATATTTTTCCAACATTTACTTGAAGGTAAAATAATCAAATTTGTAGGTAAAGTAAAGGGGGTCAAATCATTGTTTTTCGATTTTAGTACATCTACAATTTTACCAGAATTCATTATGGATTTAATCCAATTTTGTTTAAAGTTTATACTCTTAATTTTTAAAAATTTTCTTTTTTCTTTCTCAGTTATAGTAACTCTAAATTGCACTTCAACAATAATATTTGCATTATCATATCTATCCCAAAGTGAATTTAATTCTCCTGCCGAAGTTAACTTAAAATTAATTTGTACTAATAATATTATAGTAATAAATAATGTAATTTTTTTCATTGAAATAATTTTATTTCAATATTAAAGAATTACTAAAACATGAATAAGAATAAGTTTAAAATTATCTTTCGTAGTTTTGCAAAATATGAAATCAATCGTCGCAATTGTTGGCAGACCTAACGTAGGAAAGTCAACGCTTTTTAATCGACTTATAGGTCGTCGTGAAGCAATAGTAGAATCAATATCTGGTGTAACTAGAGACAGGCATTATGCTGATGCAGAGTGGGGTGGTAAAATTTTCTCTGTGGTTGATACAGGAGGAATAGTTCCTAATTCAGATGATACATTCGAGAAAGCAATTCGTGAACAAGCTCAACTTGCAATTGAAGAAGCAGATACAATATTATTTGTTGTTGATGGTTCAGAGGGCTTATCTGGTATTGATATTGAAATCGGAAGAACTTTGCATAGTTCTGGAAAGAAAGTTTTATTGGTAGTCAATAAGTGTGATAATGTATTAAGAGAACAAGAGGCTGTTTCTTTTTATGAACTAGGATTAGGAGAACCTTTATCAGTTTCTGCTTTAAGTGGTAGAAGAACTGGTGATTTATTAGATGCAGCTACAGTTGATTTTCCATTAACTGATGAAGAAGTTGATTCAAAACTTAAAATTGCTTTGATAGGCAGACCAAATGTTGGGAAAAGTTCAATTGCAAATTCACTTATTGGAGAAGAAAGATTTATTGTAACTCCAATTGCTGGAACAACTCGTGATGCGAATGACACAACAATTAAATATTATGGTGAGGAAATTGTTTTAATAGATACAGCAGGGCTTAGAAAGAAAAAACAGATTAGACATTCAGTTGAACTTTTTAGTACTTTTAGAACAACCAGAGCAATTGAAAGAAGTGATATAGCTGTTATTGTAATTGATGCAGATCAAGGGCTTGAACGCCAAGACATAAATGTGATAACAGAAGCAGCAGATGCTCGTAAAGGTCTAGTTATTGCAGTTAACAAATGGGACTTAGTTGAAAAAGAAACTATGACTTCAAAACATTTTGTTGATTCAATTTATGATATGATCCCAACTTTCAGCCATGTACCTGTAATTTTTATTTCGGCAAAAACTAAACAAAGAGTAACAAAGATAATTGATACTGCAAAAATTGTTAATGCTGAAAGAAATAAGCGTATTTCTACTAGCAAATTAAATGAAGTATTATTAGAGGCAATTAAAATGCAGCCACCTCCTTCAGTGAAAGGGAATGATTTAACTATAAAATTTGCTCAACAACCTCAAGCAACTCCACCTGTTTTTTTATTATATACTAACTTTCCAGAACTTATGCCTGAAAGTTATAAAAGATTTTTGGAAAGGATTATCAGAGAACAGTTCGGTTTTAATGGCGTTCCTTTAACTTTAGTTTTTAAAGCTAAAAGTAAACGACGCGAAGATTAGTTAAAAATAAATGATCTAATTTTTTCTAAGCAACTATCTTTTTGATTCATGAAGAAAATTTTAAAAGTAGAATTGATTAATAATATTTGTGATTCTTATTGTAGTCGAAATAGACCAGAATCTATGAATACCGACTGGGGACAATCACTTTTAGCTTATGGGTTATTATCTGCATATCTAAAAACTGGGAATAAATCTTCATATAACTATTTAAAGAAATGGTTAAACTATCATATAACATCTGGCATTAATCCTAACTATTTTGTTGGTTCATGGAGTTTAGCTCTTTTATTCCCTGAAGTAACTACTGTATTTCCAGAACATGAGTTTACTTTGAATTCAGTTGCTGAGAATATTTATTCATTTATATTAGATAAGTCTTTAAGGAATGGTAGTGGTATAATTTTACATAATATAGATTTACCACATATTTATATAGATACAATTTATTATAGTACTGTTGCTTTAGCAAAATTGGGAACTTATTTGAATGATGATGAATGGATAGAAGAATCTATTTATCAATTAGCTGCTCATATGGCAATATTAAAAGATAAAAACTCTGAATTTTATATTCATTGTGAGCAAAACTTAAGCGGTCTAAGGTCAGATGGAGCATGGGCTAGAGGTAATGGTTGGGTAATTATGACATTATGTGAATTACTTAAATATATTCCAAAGAAATCTAAACATAAGAAATCTATTGAAGAATTATTAACTGATTTTATTGTCAAACTAGTAAAATACCAGACGAAAAATGGAGTTTGGAGAACAATTATTAATGATAAAAATAGTTATGAAGAGTCTTCAGCTAGTGCTATGTTTTTATATGGGTTGGTTAATTCAAAAAAATTGAATTTGATTTCAGATAAGTATGACAAAATAATAGAGAAATGCGAAGTAGGTATGTCAAAATTTATTGACTCAAAAAATAGACTTATTGGGACTTCGGATGGGACTTGGCCAGGTAATGCAGATTATTACAAGGCATTGCCTACTGGAGAATGGTGGTGGGGAACAGGTGCTTATTTACTTGCTCTATGTGAGATATAATTTGATTGAAATTTTTTGAACATCAAGTTTATTATTTAAATTCATATTTTTTAATTATTTTATTTTCTCATAATTTTAACATGCAAATATCTAATCTTTTAAATTAAAATGAAAAAATTTATTTTATTTCTATTGTTGATTCACTTTTCAAGTAATTTTACTTATTCTCAGGGATTTAGATTTGGTATAAAAGGTGGTGGCAATTTTACTTTTCTTACTAATACTGATTTAAAGTTTAAAGATGTTAAACCTCTTCCAGGTTATATTGTTGGTGTAATGGGAATTTATGATTTAAGTATTGTAAGCCTTCAAGGTGAAGTACTCTATACTTCTAATAAATTTAATACAATTGAAGAAAAAAACTCAAATACGGTTTTAACTACTTACAATCTTGATGTTAGTAATGGTAAAATATCTATTCCTGTAACTTTAAATTTAGGAATTGGTCCTTTTATATTTGGTATTGGTCCTCAATTAGATAAACTAGTTTCTTCTAAAGCAGTTGGTACAATATCAAATTTAGCCTCAGGTAATACCACAATTAC
The DNA here is from genome assembly GCA_016700335.1 of Chlorobiota bacterium. Lineage (NCBI taxonomy): Bacteria > Pseudomonadati > Chlorobiota > Chlorobiota bacterium. The sequence continues at coordinate 2,594,906 of CP065014.1, forward strand.
AGATGTAGCATTTGATTATATTAACGATACCTCGGGCATAGGTGCATATAAAGATTTTGCAACAAAACCTGAAAATATGTTTAACGATTTAGGTATTAGTGCTAATTTATCTTTTGGTTACAATTTTGGAAATGTAAGAGCTGATATTAAATTAAATTATTCTTTGACAGACGCAATAAATGATTTTTATTTAAAGAATAGTTCTTCTCAATCTGAAAAAACAGTTATTGGAAGTTTGACTTTAGCTTATATATTTTAAATGCAAAATTCAAAACAATTAGAATTACTTAATCCTGCTCAATCCTTAATTAATGAGCATGTAATATTTATGGAATCACTAAACAAATTATCTGAAGCCTTAAAATTTTTAGATCAAGAGTGTAATGATTTACCAGATTCAATATTACAAATTGCCGAATCAACTTATTTTGATATGAATGAACATTTGAATATTCATTTTATAAAAGAAGAAGAAATATTTTTTCCATTAATTGAACACATATTCCCTTCGGGTAGAGCTAAATTCCAATTTTTACACATAGATCATGATAAACTAAGATTAACCTTTGAGCAATTTTCAAATCTTTTGCAAGATATTAGGAGTTTTGGGGCAGATAATAAATTAATTATTAAACTTAAGGATGTTTCAACAGAAATGATTCGACTATTCTATTATCACATTGTTGCTGAAGATACGGTTTACTTAGAAGTTGCTCGAGAAAAATTACCATCAGATATTGCAGAACTCGCAATTAAGCAAATGAATGAATTGGAGTCAAGAATTAGAGAAATCAATTAATCAAAACATTTTAAATTTTTATTGAAAAAAAAAACCCATTAGAACTATTCTATTGGGATTTTTAAATTTTATTAAACAAGATTATGCACTAACTTTTGAATGAGCTTCAAGAATTGATGCCAACTGAGGTTTAGGCCTAGCTCCAACCATTTGTTCAACAACTTTACCATTTTTAAAAACAAGCAATGTAGGAATAGACCTAATTCCGAATGTAGCTGCAATTTCAGGGTTATCATCAATATTTACTTTACCAACCTTTACTTTTCCCTCAAATTCATTTGCCAGTTCATCTATCATTGGTGCTATTGCACGACATGGGCCGCACCACTCTGCCCAAAAATCTACTAATACTGGAACTTCAGATTGAAGCACATCTACTTTAAAAGTATCGTCTGTGAAATGTAATGCCATTTTTTCTATTGATTTAATTTAATTATTTTTTTTCTAAACATATTTGTAGCGAAAATAAGATTAATATTAAAGACGGAGAAGGATTTATAATTATTGTTTAAATTATTATTAATAACTTTTTAAAAGAATTTTGGATTTTAAATAAATTAAATTTTAATAAAAAAGCCATTACATTTAGTAACGGCTTTTTCAGTCCCAGAAGTAATTTTTTCCCCTTTTTCTTCTACTAACCTTCTCTATATAAACCTCTTTTAATCTAAATCTGATTTAGCTCCTGGAACTGGATTTTCTATTTTATTATTTTCTTTAACTTTTGTATCCTTTTTAGTCTTTTTTCCTTTTATTGAAATTGCAACTGCTTGAGAATTTTTATCTCCACCATGCCAAACTTTAATCTCTGTGTTTTCAAGTGCTTTTCCAATCTCATCTAAATTAAGTCCCTCCAAATTTATATCCTCATCTTTAATGTTAAAACTATTTTTAAGATTTTTCATCTCCTTAGATAATTTTTCTAATTGTGGTTTTAAATTGTTTAAATCAATTTTAGCACTGTCTGTAAATATTCTCATTTTACTAAAATCAACTTCTTCACCTTCTTTAAAATTCAACATATCACCGTTAAAATTAAATAGACCATTTAAATCTAAATCTTCAATATTCTCATCATTCGATTCTTTAGAATCATCAAATTTAAAATTGAATATATTATTCATGCATTCTTTATTTTGTGCCCCCTTTTCTAAAACGACATCTATACTTTTTGTAAATTTATCTCTTAGAATTCCGATTGATATTTTTTCACTCTCCTTTTTATTTCCAATAAATTTTACAACATCTTTTGTTGTAGATATTTTATTACCATCAATTGAAGTAATTACATCACCAGATTCCAAGCCAAATTTTTCTGCTGGAGAACCTTTAACAACTTCGCTTACTAATGCACCTCCGTTCTCTGTTGTTCCAAAATATTTTGCTAATCCAGAATTTAATTCTTGTAAATGAACTCCCAATGTTGGCTTTGAATTAAACATATCCATATCACCCATCTGTGGAATTTTACTTAATATATTATTGGGAAAAGAAAAATTATTCATTGTCATATTGTTATTATGACTACCTAACATAACTTCTTTTTCAATAACACTTCCATTTCTATCAATCTTAATAATTACTTTATCATTTGGTTTTGATTCATTAATCAACTTTTTTAATTCATTAGATGTACTAACTTTTTTACCATTAAATTCTTTTATGAAATCATTTGCTTCTATTCCAGCTTTCTTAGCTGCTCCACCATCAATTGTACCCTCAACTTTAACTCCATTAGATCCTTCATCATCTCCTAAATTTACTCCTAAAAAAGCACCATTCTGAACATTTACAACTATGTTCTTTTGAATACTTTTATTACAACAAGATTTGTTTTTTTCCGTTTGCTGTGCAAATAGTGTTTGGCTCATAATTAAGCCAAGTAAAATTGTAAATACAGTTTTTACATTCATCATAAATTATAAAAAAAATTGTTAAAAAATAGATTTGAAAACAAGGAATGGTTTTATCCATTGTGGAAGAAATGACAATTGAATTTATTGTTGTAACAACTATTTAAAAAAATATTTCAACTAAAAATTAACTGTTAAGATTTAAGATTTTGGTGTAATCTTTCAGTTGTATGTTTTTAAATGAAATTGTATGATAAGAATAGAACTACATTTAATAATTAATTCATATCTTAATATGCTTCATCAAATCCCCTTTCAAAATAATTAAACAAATCTTCAGACGCAGCAAATTCATCTGGACCGTTAAACTCAAGAATTAGCTCTGTACCTTGTTCTGCAGCTAAAGTCATAACTCCAATAATACTTTGTCCATTAACTCTGAATCCATCTCTATCTATATAAAATTCACATTTATACTTAGAAGCTTTTTTTACTAAAGTAGCAGCGGGCCTAGTATGTAAGCCAGCCCTGTTATTAACTATAACTTTCTTTTGTATCATTAAAATTGTTTATTTGAATAATATTGCAATTAATAATTGATATAAATATCTTTAAAAATTGATATGATAAATACATTTAAAAACTTAACTAAACAGATTTAGATCTCTTGTTTTTAATTAACTCATAAACGATTGGAAGCAATGAAAACACAATTACTACTGCAATAACATAATGAATATATTTCTCAATGTTGGGTATTAAATTTCCTAAAAAATAACCTAACAATGTTGTTGAACATATCCAAAATATACCACCAACAACATTAAAAACAGCGAACTTTTTATATTCCATACCACTTATTCCCGCAACTACTGGTGCGAAAGTTCTTAATAGAGGAATAAACCTTGCTAGTATTATAGTTTTCCCTCCATGCTTTTGATAGAAAGCAGTAGTTTTTTCTAGATGAACTTTCTTAAAAAATCTTGACTCAGGACGATCATATAATTTTCTTCCACCTTTTTTACCAATATAATATCCTAATGCATCTCCAATAATTGCACAAGGTATTAAAAGTAATATTAAGTACGATATGTTCAAATAACCAGCAGATGATAACAATCCAGCAGTTACTAATAATGAATCACCAGGTAGAAAAAAACCAATCAATAATCCAGTTTCAGAAAAAATTATCAAACAAAGAACTGGATAACCTCCCCATGTAATCATTTGTTTAAACCCTTCTGGTGTTGTAAACAACTTTAAAAAATCACTTAATATTTCCAAATTATTTAATTGTTAAATTTAAAAAAAGAAGATTATTTACTATTCCCAATTTTCTTTGGTGGATTTTTAGTTAAATCTTTCATAACAAAATCAGAAGATAATTTAAAAGTTGAATCTTGGTATTTCATATTCAAACTCAATTTTTTAGGAATTAATTTATACTGAACTGAATCTTGAGGAGAACTATACTCTTCTTTTAAAATAATTCCCTTCCATATCCAAAGTGTAGAGATAACACCATTTTGGGATCTTTCATACACTGTGCAATTTTTACCAATTACATTTTCATTTCTAACAATAACACCTTGAGCTTTAGAAATAACATATTCACCAAATGACATTTTTTTTGATGAATCAGATTTCAAATAATCATCATCTAAAGTATTTTTTTGAACCCAACCATCTTTAGTTATATTATCAGTGACTCCAAAAGTGTCTAACGTAGTTAACATAGTATAATTCTGTATTCTTCCTTTTGATGCTTCTGGGTAAGGAATTGATTTTTCAGTTCTTATTTCTCTAGATCCAAATTTATCAAATTTAATGGTCCTGTTACCTTTAACATTCCCGCTATATTCTAACTCTATTTCAGCAGACTCAACACCATAACGTGCTGGATTACCATCAGGAGTTCTTAAAGGGATTGAATCTAAGTCTGTATTTACAATTGATTTTTTTAAAGTAGTATCAATTGACTTACTTTGATTGCTATGATCTACATTTTCAATTGTAGTATCTTTAACATTAGCTTTTAAATCATAGCTTGATTTATTTGAGGAATCTTTAGTACAAGATTGAATTATCAAAAAACATACAACCAAAAATGATGCTTTAAATTTCATAATAAAATTATTTATAGTTTAACTTCTATTTTTTCAGTTTGCAAATTTATGTATGTTGGAATCCATTTTGATTCAATAATTCTATTTTGAATAGTTAATTGATTTTTGAGAATTCCGTCTACTTCTAATTCTTCTCCAATTACATTGTCAAACTCATTTATAACCTTTAATTGAATTAACTCGTTATTCATCATGTTTATACCTTTATCATTTACAAAATTATTTATTGTATCTGCACCATAACTTAAAGAAATATAACTTAATTCAGGAGTTATCATTAAAGGTAGAGAAGCTATAAATTTAACATTGTCTAAAAATATTCTAGAGATTGATATTGCTCTTAAATTTTGTGCAGCTGACGGTGAAGATAAATGAAGTTCATTTGCTTTGTAATTATGACTTGCAAATGGGTAAACAAAATCAAATATATTTTGCTCATCTTGCAATAATCTAATTGAATCCATCTTTGAAACAAATTCATTTGGATCATCAATAATTTTATAAGGAATCCCCGCTAATGGCTTAATACCTTGATTAAATACAAATTGATAAATCTCCAACCTTTTTTCAAATGTAATATCTGAAGAAAAGTCATCATAAATAATTAAGCTAAAAACAGATTTCATTTCCCTTATAATATCTTCTATATGAAGAGAACTTTTAACTGATAACTCATGAATACAATCTAAAGATATTGCAACTCTTAAATTTTCAAATTTCTCATTAAGTTGCTTAAAGAAATTTAAGATATTCGTCAATTGAAATTCTTGAGTTTTCAAAGTTAGTATTACTCCTTCACTATTTTCATTTATAGATTCTGAAAACTTCGATACAAAACTATTTACATTTTCTAATGATAGTACATCAATAACAGGTGAATGAAAATAGCATTTTCTTCCATGAAGTCTCTCTCTAGGAATTCTAGAAATTGCAGCTATCTTCCCTATGTTGAATTCATCAAATAATTGCAATGCATCTTCAATTGAAATTCTTTCTGATCTTTCCATAAATGCCATTACTTTAAGTAGTACTTTTTCCTTATCCATTTTAACTTGTTATTATTCTTTCTACAAATTTAATTTACATTTAAATATCAATACCTAATCTCTCCATTTTTTAGAAATGTTGTAATCAATAGTAAGATGATTTAAAACTTTTTGAACAACAAAATTTATGAGATCATCAAAAGTTTTTTGTCCTCCATAAAACCCTGGCATAGCTGGAATAATAGAAATTCCAAGCTCGGATAGTGTAAGCAAATTCTTTAAATGAATTGTTGACAATGGAGTTTCTCTAGGAACAATTATTAATTGTTTTTTTTCTTTGATGGTAACTGCTGCTGAATGATGAAGTAAATTCATATCAATACCATGGGCAATAGATGCAACTGTACTTAATGAGCATGGTATAATTACCATTTGATTGGAACAATTTGAACCAGATGCAAATGGTGCGTTATAGTTTTGATTATTCCATATTATTAACCTTTCATATTCCTCTTTTTCAAGTCCGTTTAATGTCCATATTCCAGATTCTGGTACAGTAATATTAACTTCTTCAAGCAAAACAATTTTAGCATTTCCTGAGAGAATTACATTTACAGTTTCATAAAATTTGGGTAATATTTGAAGCAATTTTATTGCATATATTGAGCCACTCCCACCTGTTATTCCTACTGTTACAGACTTTTTCTTATTCAATTACTACACCTATAAATTTATTTTTTAACTTAATAACTAAATAAATACTGGTTCATTTTTAAATTCTTTAAAGATTCTATTTCTCACCGATATATAGATAAGCTATACCTCCAAAAAGTTGCTCACATTTAATTTTTTCATAGCCCGCTTTTTTCATGATTTCAATAAATTTTTCTCCGCAAGGAAAAGAAGCTGCTGTTTTGTCTAAATATTTATATGCCGCAGGCTTTCCACTTACAATTCCACCTAAATAAGGTAAAATATGGCTAGAATAAAACTTATAGATTAAACCTAAAAATCCATTTGGCTGCCCAAACTCAAGAATAAGTGCTTTGCCACCAATCTTTGATACTCTTCTCATTTCAGATAAAACATTTATAGGATTATCTACATTTCTAATTCCAAATGAGATTGAAACACAATTGAACTCATTTTCTTCAAATGGGATATTCATTGCATCAGCAACTCTGAATGATAAGTTTTTAAGTTGATTTTTAGGTCTAGTTTTTGCAATATCAATCATAGATTCACAAAAATCAGTTCCAATTACTTTTCCTAATGGTCCAATTTTTTTTGCAAATAATAAAGCTATATCTCCTGTTCCTGTTGCTAAATCTAATACTTCAGAATTGATTTTAACTCCTGATTTAGATACTAAATATTTCTTCCATATTCTATGAAACCCTAATGATAAAGTATCATTTCCCAAATCATATTTTGGAGCAATTTCTGAAAACATTAATTTTACTTGTTCTGACATTTAACAAAGACGATTTGATAGTTTTAAAATTATCTTTTCAAAATAAAAACGCGCTTCAAATTTGAATTGAAACGCGTGCAAAAGTAAACTATTTTAAAGAACTATTTCCTTTTAGATGCAACTTTTTTCTTTCTCCAATACAAACGTTCAGCCCTTAATTCATCATTTGTTTTAGGTGATTTATCAGGTATATTTAATTCTGTTCCTTCTTTTAATACATCTGGATTACGAATCTTATCAATGTTAGCTTGCCATATTTTTGGCCACATTAATGGATCGCTATATGTCTGGTCTTTTGCTGCAATAGTCCACAAACAATCACGATCTTTTGACCAAGAGCCAACGGTATAAGTAGAAACCATTTTACCAACTTTATCATTTAAACTAGATAAAGTAAAAGATAAATCAAATACTCTATCATAAACATCAGGCATTAATGAAGATTTTTCACTCTTTAGTATTTCATACTCCTTTTTAGTTAGCTCTATTTCAGATTTATATTTTTTTAATTCATCAGGTTGCATTTTAGCAAATTCTTTTACTCTATTTTCAATTTTTCCAAATTTGTCTTTGAAATTCATTAAATCAAATTCTCTAATTCCAAGAAGTTTCATCATATCTTCATTACAGATTTTCATGTCAGATAACTTTAGAAGTTCATCATTTTTGGTCTGAATTGTAGATTTTAAATTGTCTAAAGTTCCTTGCAAAGAAGAGACTTCTGAGGTTTTTTGTTTGATTCTAATTTCTGCTTCTTTTTGTGTTAAAAGTTCATCAGTTTTCTCTATATTTTCTTGAGAAAAAATCAAATTAGATGCTAGTATATATATAAATAAAAAAAATATTATTTTCATAAGAAATATTCTGAGTTAGTTTAAGATTATGAGAAAATGAGAGTTGTAAAAAATTAGGAACTAGTTATTTACTATCAGGAGCTGGAACAGGATTTGCTTCACCTGAAGAAATTTTAGTTCCCCAAACATTTGGCCATTTAGCAATTCTAGAAACAACTGTTTTCTTTTTTGAATCACAACTATCTGCCTGAATTTTACGATTTTTTAACTCTGAGTCAAGTCTTGTAATTTCATCTTCTTTAGCTTTAGATTGGTGTTCTAATACTTGCTTTTCGTCTGAAAGTCTTTTTAATTCATTTAGTTGTTCTTGTGTTATTTTGCTTGCACATGAGGTAAGAATAGTAATAAGTAATATTCCTAAAGCAAAAATTCGGTTAAAATTTTTCTTCATTTGTTAAATAGATTTTTAAGTAAAAGAGAGAATAAGAGATTTTAATAAAACGATAATGCAAGAGAATTTATAAATGAATAGACCAATTTTGTTATCATAAACTAAAATAAATGACAAAAAAATAAACTTTATATTCAGAAAATTGAAACTTGAAAACCGCTTATAAACTGCAATTTAAATAATTAATAATTATAATTTTCTAAATTTATTTTCATAATAAAATGTAATTTTTAGTAATTGCAATTAAAAAATAAATATGCAACTGATAAAAATCTGATATCAAACATTATCCCACTCCAGAAAAATTTCTTTTAAATCTATCTCCAATTTGAATAATTGTATCTTTTAACAATAAATTTTTAGGGAGTTTTAATTCAAAATCTTCTTCAACTATTGCAAAAGCTTCTTCTCTTGCTGCAGTCAAAATTTCCCCATCAGTTACTATGTTAGCATGCCTAAAATCTGGCAATCCACTTTGGCGGGTACCAAGAAAATCACCAGGACCTCTTAATTCCAAATCAATCTCGCTAATTTTAAATCCATCATTTGTTTGTTCCATTGCTTGCAATCTTTTAATGCAATTCTTTCTTTCATTCCTTGAGTCATTTTGAGTCATACCAGTTCTCAAAGCATATTTAAAATGATCTTTTGTAATTAACAAGCAATAAGATTGTTCTACCCCTCTACCTACCCTTCCCCTTAATTGATGCAACTGAGATAAGCCAAACCTTTCTGAATTTTCAATAACCATTACGCTTGCATTAGGTACGTCAATACCTACTTCAATAACAGTTGTAGCTACTAGTATATCAATTTTTTTATCTAGGAAATCACGCATTGTATCTTCCTTTTCATACCAAAACATTTGACCATGAATTAAACCCATTTTTTTTTCTGGAAAAACTTGACTACTTAAAAATTCAAAATGTTCTACAGCAGATTTCATCTCAATTTTTTCAGATTTTTCAACAAGTGGATAAACAATATAAGCTTGCCTTCCTTTATCAACTTCATGTCTAACAAATTCCCAAACCTCATCTAATATATTCTCAAACTTAACTTTAGTTTTAATCGGTTTCCTATTCTTAGGTAACTCATCAATTATAGATACATTCAAATCTCCGTATAATGTCATTGTAAGAGTTCTAGGAATTGGTGTTGCTGTCATAATTAAAGTATCGGGAGAAATTCCTTTTTGCTTTAATAATGAGCGTTGAACTACTCCAAACCTATGTTGTTCATCTATCACAACTAATCCAAGATTTTTATACCCAACTGACTCCTGAAAAAGTGAATGAGTTCCAACAATAATGTTTGCAATTCCATTTCTTATATCAAATAAATTGCTCTCTTTTTGTTTCTTTTTTAATGACCCAACTAGCTGTGAGATATTGATTCCATAAGGCTCTAATAGTTTCTTTAAAGTATTTGTATGCTGCTCTGCTAATATTTCAGTTGGTGCCATAAAAGCAACCTGATAGCCATTATCAATTGCAATTAATGAGGCGATTATTGCAACTATTGTTTTCCCAGATCCAACATCACCTTGAAGCAATCGGTTCATTGATACTGGTTTTGACATATCAGAACAAATTTCATTTATAACTTTTTTTTGAGCATCGGTTAGAACGAACCCTAAGTTATCTAAAAGTTTTCTTGCTAGTTCACTTTTAATATTAAATGATATCCCTGTTTCAAGTTTTGTGTAAATCTCTTTCTGGAGTGCAAGACCTAATTCAAAATAAAATAGTTCTTCAAATTTCATTCTTTTTCTTGATGAATCTAATAATTTTTCTTCTTCAGGAAAATGTAATGAACGAATTGTTTTTTCTAAAGTTGGGTAATTATATTTTAATAAAATGTTTTGAGGTATTGTTTCTTTAATTTCATAGACTCCATATTCATCGATTATTTTAGAGATTATAATACGCAAAAATCTTGATGATACTCCAGCTGTTTTCATTCCTTGAGTTTCTCTGTATTGAGGGATAATTCTTCCACTATGAATAAGTGAAGCTTCTTCTTCTTCCATTTTTTCTATTTCCGGATGAACCCATTGAAGCACTCCATTAAATATTTCTGGAGCTCCAGATATTGCTAATACATCATCTGGTTGAAACATTCTTATGAACATTTCTGCTCCTCTGAAAAATACAATGTTTGCTTCGCCAGTATTATCAACAACTCGAATAATTAAACGTTTTTGTCCTTTACCAAAAACTCCTGTAGTTAGTTTTTTTACAATAACAACTGATGTAATTTCATCAGGCAAACCATCTTCTCCAGACAACAAATATTTGGTCTGATTTAATGGTAGTATAGTTCTACGATCAATATATTTTTTTGGAAAAAAGAAAATTAAATCTTTTATTGTTTTTACTCCTACATTCCAAAGAGCTTCAGCCCGTTTTGGACCAATCCCCTTTACAAACTGTAATGGGTAGTCACGTTTAACTTTTTTCTCAGTTGTTTTTTTTACTTTATTTGATTTAATGTCCAATGATTTTTTAGTCTAATTCTTTAGATTTTAATTACTTATAATAAAGCAATTTCATTTTTTTTTATTTTCTTTATTTGGATTAACACCTAGCAACTTAAAATACAACAAAGCTGATGGTCTCCATTCTAATCTCATTTTTTTCATTAATTCTTCAACTGTTGCTCCTTGTTCAACTAATTTAACACCTGAACTATGCCTTAACGAAAATGGAGTTAATTGATGTTCTCTATTATTTTTAACTCCACTATCAATTAACCTTCTGCTTATTGCCTCTCTAATTCCTCTTGAAGACATTCTTTCACCTTTGCTACGAGTACTTAAACTTATAAATAATGGATCTGTTTCCAATTTTTTATCTTCATTACCTTTGTATCTTTTTTCTAAATAATCATTTATGAATTTCACAATTTCTTTTGATAATTCAACAATAGTATCTTTTACCTTCCTTCCTTTTCCTTGAACATAAATGCTATTATATCTGTTTACTTGATTTAAATCTCCAACATTTATTTGTAAAATTTCATGTTCAGTAAGCCCACATTCACACATTAATTTCATTATTGCAAAATCTCTTAGACCTTGTTCATTGCTAATATCAATTGCTGTGAACAATTTGTCTAACTCAATTGGAGTTAGGAATGTTCTTGAATGAGAGACAGGTCTACGACCTCCAATAACTCTTGTTGCAGGATTAAATGTAATAACTTTAACATCAATTAAGTATTGAAAGAATCTTCTAAGAGAAGAAATATATGTTGAAATTGAAATGTTTTTTAAACCTCTAACTTCTATCAAATGCCTCTTGTATCTTTCAACATCCCTTGTTAAAAAACTAAACCTTTTGTCAATTGGATACCATTTTACAAATTCCCTTAATGCTCTTTGATAAGTGCCTCTTGTTTCAGAAGAATTTCTTGAACAATCATCAAGAAAATTTTCATAGTGCATTACCAGTTCCTTTAAAGTTATTTTTACAGGTATTTGGGTATCTTTTATCATAATGCAATTTGCAAAATAGAATTTTATTTAAACAATATTTTTTTAAAAGTTTTTACACAAAATTTCTTGAATTATATTTTTATTAATTTAAAGGAAAATATTCGAGTTGTATTTTTAAATTGATTCATATAATTGGAAGTAAAATATTATAGATTAATATTATCCATTTTTTAATTCTAAAAGTAATTCCATTTAAATTTTAATGTTCACATCAGATCAAAAAAAAGCTCATGACTTTTCAAGACATGTTTCAGTAACTGCTAATGCTGGTTCTGGCAAAACAAGTGTTTTGGTTAGTAGATTTTGTGATATACTTTTATACAATCAAAAACTCGAAATTCATGAAGTTGCTGCAATAACATTTACTGAAAAAGCTGCTGGTGAGATTAAACTTAAAATTGCAAAAGAATTAGAAAGCAGGTACTCCAACCCAAATTTTGTTAAAGTAAAATCTAGATTAAAAGATTTAAGAGAAAATTTAAATAGTGGTGTAATAACTACAATCCACGGCTTTTGTTCTCAAATGTTAAAAGAATTCCCACTAGAAACTAAGGCTCCACCTAGCTTCATAGTTTTAAAAGGTTATGATAGGAATCAAATGATTAGTTCATCGATTGATGATTGTATTGAAAAAGCTTTATCAAATAATATTGAAAATTTGAACTATGAATTAAACTTTAATATGGTTCGTAATATTGGTAGAGAACAATTAGATCTGATTATTAATTTTATGATTGGGAAAAGAGAAGATATTTCTTTTAGCAATTTAAAAGGTGTATTAAAATTAGATAAAGTTTCCACACTTGATTTATGGGAATCTCAATTAAAATTGTTTGCAAATAAAATTACCAATTCTCAAGAAACTATAGATTCATTTAACTCAATTTTACAATTTACAAAAGATGATGTTAATCAAGAATCTCAATATTTGTTTGAATCAATTATTATTGAAAAAGACTTTAAACAACTTATTGAAAATGTTTCCAACCTTTCCTCAATTTTATTAACACAAAAAGGAACACTAAAAAAATCAGCATTTAGAAAAACTATTACTAATGATGAATTTGATTTCTTAAGTAATCAATCAAAAATATTAAGTAGTAATTTTTCTACTTTACTAAAAGTAATCGGTAATACAGACAGTTCTAATCAAATCCATTCAGACCTTTTTGATTATAAAGATTTGTTGCTCAATATTTACAATTCAGTTGTAGAGGAATATTCAAAGAAAAAAAATTATATTAATGGCTTAGATTTCGATGATCTTCAAATGTTTTTATTCAATTCTTTACAAGATTCGGATTCAAAAAGGAGAATGAAAGATAGATTTAAATTCATTATGGTAGATGAATTTCAAGATACAAATGAAATTCAATATTCAATTGTATACAATCTTTTAAATGAACTTAATGTAGGAAAACTTTGTATTGTGGGTGATAGGAAACAATCAATTTATGGTTTTAGAAATGCTGATGTAACAGTTTTTACAAAGGCTCAGGATAACATATCATCTTTTAATATAGAAAATAAATTAAATTTACAACCCTTATTTAAATATGATGATGAAATTAAAGATTCTACAGCAATTGAAAAGAATGGGATAATTTCTTTGAAAGCCTCATTCCGTTTGCTTCCAAGTATTTGTGCTTTTGTGAATGAATCATGTAAAAATATCTTGCAACCAAAAGGATTCTTTAATTATGGAGTAGAAAATGAACCATTAGTTTGTGCTAGAAATAGTGAAGGCTTGGGGAAAGTGGAATTTCTTTTGAGTAAAAAAATTTATGTAAACTCAGCTTATAAAAATTCTAAAGTTGAGATTGATTTAACATCAATTGAAGATTCAGATACAGAAATAGAAGTTGAAAATTTGATTGAATCGGAATTAATTGCTAAAAGGATTTTAGAATTAATTTATTCAAATGATAAAATTGTTTGGGAACTTGATAAATCAACTGGTATTGAGAAAGCAAGAAAAGCAGAATTTAAAGATATAGCAATTTTATGCCGTAAACGAATTACTTTTGTTGGTTTAGAAAAAGCTTTCAGAAAATATGGTATACCTTATATTACAAATGGAAGTGGTGGATTTTATGGAGTTCAAGAAATTTATGATGTTATTAATTATTTAAGAGTAATTGTTAATCCTCATGATTTAGTTGCTTTGCTTGGAGTTTTTAGATCACCTTTCTTTAGTGTTTCAGATTCAGAATTGTTTAGAATTTCAAATTTTAAAATTAATAATTCAGGATATAGTAATTCGGATTTTTGGACTAAAGCAAAATTCTTAGCTAATGAAAACAACTCAGAACCTTCATTAAAACGTGCGGTTAGCTTCATAGAATCTGATATTTTAATTTCTTCAAGACTACCAGTTCATCAAGTTATTAAACTAATAATTGAAAAAACTGGATTCAGAGGAAGTTTGCTTAACAGCGATAGAGGTAACCAAAAAATTGCGAATATTGATAAACTTATTGAACTTGCTAGGGAATTTTCTAACCAAGGGTTTAAAAGTTTGTATGATTTTACGGTTCAAGTTACTGATATGATTAATCTGAAAGAACAAGAATCTGAAGCTGATTCAAATTTTCAACAAGATGTTGTTAAAATTTTAACAATCCATTCTTCTAAAGGTTTAGAATTTCCAATAGTAATCATTCCTTCAATGGAATCTCCACCCTCTTCTAAAAATACCATATTTTTCGATAAAGAACTTGGATTCGGTTTTAATTGGATATTTGAAGAAAAAGAATTTATGCCTTCAATTTCTTCATTAATTAAATATAAACAATCTGAAAAAGAATTAGCTGAAGAAGCTAGATTGTTTTATGTAGCTACTACTAGAGCTAAAGATATTCTTATAATGAGTGGTACTTTAATTGAAAGCAAGGAAGGCATTTTAAAAATTCAAAAAGAGAACTCAATGTTAGCTTGGGCTCTTGCACCCTTTAATTACTTACCATATTCAAATGAAACATTACAACTTTTTACTGGTGAGTTAAAATTTTTAAATGAAACCCAATCAAGTGAAGTTGCAAGGACTTTTTCACAGGATGTAAATTTTATTTATCACATTGATGAACAAGTTAAATTCGAGGTTAATAATAATAAACTTTTATCATTAAATCCTGAAATTTATCGGATTGAAGAAATTGCTGGTTATGTTAAAGGTGACGTTTATTCTGCTTCTCAATTTCAAATGTATTCACTTTGCCCTACTAAATATTATTTGAAATATAGACTTGGTTTAACTGAAGATATTCTTGAATTTGAGAATGTAAATTATTCTCTTATTGAAAATAAATTAGAAAGATCTTTCTCTAAGCTCTTTAAAACATGCGCATCAGAAATAGATGAAATGTTAACTGATGAAGATATAATTAATATTGTTGAAGTAGCAATTCTAAAAGAACAGATACTTAATATTGATCTTTCAAAAATTAAAATTATGTTAACTGAAACTTTTAAAAATATATTACAAGATGAATATTCACGAGAAGTAATCTTTGGTAAAATAAATAACTACAAATCAAATATTTACAAGACAAATAGAGAATTGAGAATGGCTTTTGGTGATGATTATATATTGAGTTTAATTGATAGAACAATTACTGATTCATTAGGTAATATCTCAATATTACTATATAAATTTCAAAGTAGTAAGAACCAATTAAATAATCCAGATTATTACTTAACCCAAATTAAAATATATGGATACTTTATTTCTAAACTTGTGCCTGAGCAAGAATTTATTACAATTAAAATACTTTATATTGATAATCCAATTTCAATAAGAACATATACTTTCACTAAAACCGAACTTCTTGAAATTGAAACTGATATTCAAATATTCATAGAAAATATTCGAGATGTAAGTTATTTTGGTAATCAAGTACTGTCAGACAAATCTAATCATTGCCCAGATTGTTATTACAACTCGATTGAAGGTTGCATTTACAGAAAGTAGTATTTTATTATTAGATTTTTTTAATTAATAAATTATAACTCCAAAACAAGACATTATTTTTGCTTTAACTTTTTTTAAAATTTTTAACTATGACTGATAAAGAATTAAACGACAAAATATTTGATATAGTTTTAGATAGTTCACCTAAAAATGAACAGACTAAAATGAGAACTTCATTAACGGATTCAGCTGTTAAATTTGAAGAAGATATTAAATTGAAAATGATTCCAATTGAAGATCCATCAATTGATGAAAAGACCAGTAATTCATTAACACCTGAGGAAATGAAAGCTCATATTGCACATAGAGCAAGAATTCGCTCTGCTTCAATGGGTATTAAGTCAATTTCTCCCCGTACTGCAAATCAAAAAGTGGTCTCTTATTTTAAATCACCAATCGGTATTATATTAGCATTATTACTAATTGTTTTTTCTCTGTTTTATATTTTCAAAACTGATTCAAAACCAAATGCACCCCAACTTTCTGTACTTGAGGAAACAAAAAAACCTGCTGATTTACCAGTTCAGAATCTATTTAATGTTGCTTCAAATTCTTTTAATGAAATGATTGCAAAATCTTTTGAACCAACCAAAATTAATGATAAAATTGAATTTGATAAATTTCTAAAAGATGAATCTGTTCAATATGTTTCAACAAATTTAATTCCTAAAGGTGGTAAATTTACAGGAGGTTTTGTTTCTGAAGTTAAGGGAGTAAAATTAGCAAATGGTATTTTTTTAAATGGGAAATTAATAACAACAATTTTATATGTTCCATTTGAAACTTTGAAATTAGGAACCCCTGTTTATGTTACATCTGAAGTAATTAATAAACTTAATTCTGGTGATAAGATTATTGAAACTATTAATGATAATCATACAATTTGCATGTTCAAAACTGGGAGTGATGTTATTACCGCAGTTTCAGACGGGACAGTAACTGATGTACAACATATGTTCGAAAAATAAAATGGGGCTAAATTTTCGATATGCAATATATATTTTTATTGGATCTTTAACTCTTGCAATATGTGTCAGGTCGTTTATTCTTGACCCTTACAGCATTCTAACCCCATCTATGAAACCGACAATTTTAGATGGTGATGTGGTTTTAGTAAATAAATTGTACTACAAATTTTACAATCTAAAAAGAAACGATGTAATCTGTTTTGAAAAACCATTAAATATAATACTTGAAAAGAAAAATGAACCAGCTTATTTCAAAAGATGTGTAGCTTTTTCGGGTGATACAATTATGTATAAATATGGGAAAGTGTTTATTAATTCTCATGAATATTCCTTGGATAATTTTGATCAACAAGCCACAACTATGCCATCAAATGTATCAAATTTGTTAAAATGTACAACTTCATTCGTTATCCCCAAAAAAGGTGATTTAGTTAAGCTAGATTCAACCAGTACATTCATTTGGAAAGATGTAATTATTGCCGATGGTAAAGCAATTAGTTATGAAAATAATATTGTGTTTGTTGGTGGATTACCTGCAACTGAATATACTTTTCAACATGATTATTTTTTTGCATTAGGTGATAATTCAGTTGAGAGTTATGATAGTAGATATTTTGGATTAGTACCAGTTGATAATCTTATAGGTAAAGTTTGGCTTGTATATTGGTCTGTGGATTCTCAAAAAAATTTAAGATGGAATAGATTAGGTTGTTTGATAAATTAATAAACATTTTTTACATTAATTTAATTCTAAGAGATTTGAATATTTAGATTATTTTTTAAATAAATGGTAGTTAGAATTTGAATTTTTAATATTTTTAATGGTACTTTTTTAAACTTGAAAATCTTATTATTTTTATACAAAAAAAACTTCCAATAAAAAATAAAATATTTATTTATAGTGGAAGTAATTATGAAAACAAAATATTTAACACTACAACTTTATTTTAGCTTCTTTTAAAATAAATTGAATTTGATTTTTCACTTCTGCACTTGGTTCTAAATCTCGAGCATCCCTTAAATATCTTTTAGCCCCTTCAGTATTACGTGTTCTTAAATCAAGCTGTGCCATCATTAAAAAGACAGAAGCTTTTTCATCGGTTGTCCTAAAATAATTTGCATCTAATGAGCTTTTAAAAGCTGTTCTAGCCTCTTTAAAATTATTCTCACGAATTTCAGTCATTCCTAATAAATAATAATAATATGTTTTTGATATTGGGTTTAGTTTAGCAGGATTTTTGAATCCTGCAAGTTTTTTCCTTGCTAAAATTGTATCTCCATTTGCAACAGCTTGAGAAATTTCACCAATTCTATTAAACCTCCACCACAGTATATACAATACAATTCCTAATGTAATTAATATGCTACCAGTAACCCACCATTGAAAACCCAAAAGAGTTAAACCTATAACAACTAAACCTATTAGAATACCTTGAATTATTTTTGGAGATAACATTATTTTTTTATTATTCTTTTTTAATTATTGTATTTGAAATAAATATTTGAACGAAATTAAAACTTATTTAATTTGATTATAAAGCAAATTTATTTTTAAGAAAAAAATAAAAAACTCAATCAAAAATATGATTTAAGAATTTAATTAAATGAAACTGAATCCATAATCTTAATACATTTTTAGAAGTTTTTTTAGATGATTAGTCTCCTCCCTCGTAAGTTGCCTGTAATCTCCTTGCCTAATTCCTTTTTTAGAAATACCACCATATTCAATTCTATCAAGTTTTGTAACTTTGTAATCATGAACTTCAAACATTCTTCTAACTTCCCTATTTTTTCCCTCAGTTAAAATAATGGTTACTTTATATCTATCATTATCTGCAATAAATAATTCACAAGGTTGAGTTACTTCACCATTTTCCAATTCAACTCCGTATGATATTTGCTTTGCTGTTTTAATTTCTAAAGGTTTATCTAACACAACATTATAAACTCTCTGGACTTTATATTTTGGGTGCATCATTCTGTTTGCAAATTCTCCATCATTGGTTAGTATAAGTACACCAGTTGTATTTCTATCTAATCTACCAACTGGATAAATTCTTTCACGAGTTCTCATTAAGTCTAATACAGTTTTCCTTCCTCTTTCATCTTTGGTTGTTGTAATTACATTTTTAGGTTTGTTTAGAATCATATAAACATGGCGTTCAGCTTTAGTAATCAATTTTTCATCAACCATAATTCTATCATCTGCACTTACCCTCCTACCAAGATCAGAAACTAGCTTGCCATTTACCTTAACTCTACCAAATTCAATCAAATGATCTGCACCCCTCCTTGAAGTTAATCCTGAATCTGCAATAACTTTATTTAGCCTTGTTCCTTCTACTTTAATTTTCTTAACATCTTCAACTTGTTTCCTTTTTACTCCTTCAACTTTTCTGGGTCTAGATTCATCATTTGGTTTCGGTTGTATTCTTTTTCTCATAATTTTTATTTTGGCAAAAATATCATTTGTCAGTCAGTCATCAATAATCAATTTTAATTCATTGAAAATTTTATCATTGTAACTGTAACTCATTTATCTGAATTGCATTGAAAATAAGTTAGATTAATGCATATTTAAAATCATTGTATATCAAACAAAAAAAAATTAAAAATAAATTTACATAGAATAAAATTATCAAATAAATTCGCATTATGATATTAGTAATTCCATCTATTGAAATTAAAAAAGGTATTGCAGTAAGAACACCAAATCCAAATTGCGATGATTTTGTTTTTAATCCTGATAATACCTCAGAGCTAGCATTGCTATGGAGAAAAGAGAATGCTAAAACTATTCATGTAACCGATTATGATGGTATTTATGAAGGAGATTTATTTAATTTCAATGAGATTTGTGAGCTTACTAAAAATGTTGAAATTCCAATAGAATTATTATCCAAGTTTGAAGATGTTGAAGAATGCCGCAGGTGGCTTAATAACGGCATTTACAGGATAGTTGTCCACGATTTATTTTTAAAAGATCCTGTTGGAGTGCATAACTTAATAAATGAATTTGGATCTTCAAGAGTTTGTGCCGGAGCTATTACTAGAAATGGTTACTTAAGCAATGTTTGGCGAAATGTTGAGCCTATAACAACTTTAATGTTTTCTAAAAAAGTAGTTGAAATTGGTGCCAAAAGAATTTTCTTTACTGATAGGGATAGAGAAGGAACATTGATGGGAGCTAATCTTGATGAGATAACAATTATTTCTAGTAATACTAATTTAAAAATTACTGTTGCTGGTGGTGTTGCCAGCCCAGAAAATTTGTGGGATATTCAAAAATTAGAAACCTCTAATGTTGATTCAGTTGTTATTGGGCGTGCACTTTGCGAGAATAAGTTCCCTTGCCAAAAACTTTGGAGGGATATTGAAGCAAAGAAAAGACGTGATGGACTTGAAGAAAAAGTATCTACATCAGACTTGAAAAAATAATAAATCAGATTAACTCATAAAAATATAAAGTAAATTTTGTTTTAATATTATTTTAAAAATTAAATTTAATTTGTTTTTTTAGAGAATAATAAATTGAGAATATTTAAATCTTGAATTATTTATTTAGTATTATTCTTTCAATTTTTGAATTCTCTCTAACAAAGTTGGGTGAGAATAATGAAAGAAAACATACCATTTATTAGGATTTAAATTTGATAAATTGTGAGCTGATAATTTTTTTAATGAACTTATTAAATGCTCACTAGTACCTATATTCTCCTTTGCATAATTGTCTGCTTCATACTCATTTTTTCTTGAAAGAATGTTTATACCAATACTTGCAAACATAGATATAGGGCTATACAAAAGAACAAAAGCCATTAAGCCCAAATGTAAAACTGCAATCTCTGTTTGTAAACCTAATGCATTTGTTAAGGATGGATTTTTGATAAACAATGAAAGTAAGTACAACATAAAGCCCATTTGAAGCAATGAAACTACAAGACTTTTTAATATATGCTTCTTTTTATAATGACCAACCTCATGAGCTAATATGCTTACTAACTCATCATCTGATTGTTCTTTGATTAAAGTGTCATAAAATACAATACTTTTTTTTCTTCCTACACCACTGAAAAATGCGTTAGCTTTTGTGCTCCTTTTAGATCCATCAATTACAAATATATTTGATAATGGAAATTTAACTTTATTTCCAAATTTTTCAATCGCATCTCTTAATGCTCCACTTTCTAATGGCAAAAGTTTATTAAATATTGGAACTATCAAACTTGTATAAAACATTGGGAGCAATATTATAATAACCGCGAAGGAGAGCCAAGTGTATATCCAAAAATTATCTCCAGCTATGTTATAAATCCAAACAAACAAGCTAAGAAGCCCTCCACCAATAATTATACCTAATATAAAACCCTTAACTTTATCAAGTATAAGTGTTTTCCAAGTCATTTTATTAAACCCAAACTTTTCTTCTATAATGAAGATATTATAAATTTCAAAAGGAAATGATACAATGCTTAACACAATTAAATATAAACCAAAAAATAGTAGGGTTTGTAAAAATTGATTTTGAGTATAATTTGAGATTTGCAAATGTATAATAGCAAATACTTTAAAGTATAAAAAACAAAATATTAGTACGGTACCAAATATATTTTCAATATTACTAAGTTTCCCCTTCGCTATATTATAACTGCGAGCTTTAGAATACTTTTCTTCATCGTAAATGCTAGCAAGTTCAATTGGAATTGAGTTGTCCCAACTTTTAGCATTCATTGAATCTAAAATGTAATTTAGCAAAAAATCGAATAAAATAAATGCTAGAATTAATATTGTTAATGTAGAGATTTCGTTAGTTAGCATAAATATATTTATTTAAAATATAATTTATATAAAATTTGAGAATTAAACTTCTTTGAATTAATTCAAGTATAAAATATTAATAAAAATTCAAAAATAACCTAACTGAGATTTGAAGCATAATCAATGAATTTTTAAGGAATAATTTCTGAAAACTAAATTAAGTAAAATTAGAATAATTTATAATTCAACTATTTAATTATAGAACAGGTTAGTTTAAACTTAATATAAATTTTAATTATCGTAACTGAAACTTATAAATAAATTCTACATTTTTCATCTAATCAATTTTTTACAAATAACCCATTTAGAATCTTTAAATTAACAAAGCTGCAATTCTCAAACCCTCAGTTTTAAGCCATCTTTCACTAATTTTATAATCTGCATCATATTTATTTACATGTTCCCAATATTCTTTTGAGTGATTGAAATAAATTCTATGAGATAATTCATGAATAGCTAAATAATGGATAACTTTTTCTGGCATCATAACCAACCTCCAGTTAAAATTAAGGTTGCCATCTTTTGTACAGCTTCCCCATTTTGTTCGCTGGTCTCGAATAGTAATTTTATTGAATGAAATATTCATTCTATTTGCTTCAAAGATTACAATTCTTTTTATGTGATTTTTAGCTCTTTGCTTTAACCACAAGCAAACAATTTCTTTTATTCTATGTTCAATTTTTTTTGCCAAAACAATATTCAAAATCTGATCTTTAAATAAAACTTTTGCACCTTTTGTTTCTTCATTTATTTGAACATTAGTTTGAGTTAAATTTCCTAGATAATAAAAACTAGTCCCATTTTGAAATTCAGTTTTTGGTAAATGCAATTCAAAGCGAATTACATTTTTCAATATCCATTCCTCTTTTTCTCTGATCAAATTATCAGTATTTACATATTTACCAAGCTTTAAAGGTAAAATAACAGTAATTCCAGACATTGGTGAAATTTTAATGGAAATACCCTTAGAGCGAGGACTTCTAATCACATCATAATTTAAAGTAAAAACTCCTAGTTTAATTTGGGGCATAATTATTTTATTGGTAGCTAATAATAAAAGTTTATTTTTGCACTCTGCAAAAATCTAATAATAAATAATATCTACAAGAAATGAAAAAACATTTTTTTTATCTAGCGATAATAGCTTCCTTTACTTTTGGCTTGAATGCCTGTGGTACTGGAGGTGAGAATCCAGAGAAAGTTTACGAAGAAATTACAAAAGCTGCAAGTGCTGGAGATGCTGAAGCTTTGTATGATCGCTTTGATACAAACTTAAGAGCAAGAATTGATCAAATGATGGAGATGCAAAAGAAAAATAAAGATCAAGCTCCACCAGAGGAGAAAAAATTTATTGACTCAATCCAAAATTTAAAAGGTAAAGAAGCATTCGTTAAATTATTCAAATTAAATAAAGAGAAAATGGCAATGCCATTTAAAGGAAAGTATAAAATTTTAAGCAACGATACATATGTAATAATGTCAACTCAGCATGAAGGTGGGTCACCAGATTTATTTTATATGCGTTTAGTTGATGGGAAGTTGAAAGTTAGTGCTCCACCTCAGCCATCTCCTGCTTCACCAGATATGCCAGCTCCTAAGCAAGATATGCAACAACCACCTCAAATGCAACAACAACAAGAAATGCCTCCACCACAAAATGGGAAAGGTAAGCCTGGAATGCAAAATGGAAATGGTAAACAAGAAATGCCTACTACTCCTAATAATATGAATGGCAAACCTGGAATGCCTTCTGGTAAAAAGTAATATATCTACTTAATTATACATTATTATTTTTGTATATATAAATTTAGTCAGCTTGTTTAAATCAGGCTGACTTTTTTTTATTATAATTATTACAAAAAAATTATTGTTTCAAAACGGTAACTTCCTTACCTTTAAAGGATATACAAATTAATTATATTTTGCTTTAATATAAATTCATTCTATTGAAGGCAGTTCTAAAAATATCTAGATTTATTGTTGGCATAATAGCTTTAACAATTGCAACTACAACCTTAGCTGGAAGTATTGTTGTTGTTGCTTTGCAAAGTGAATCTTTTAGAGCTTGGTTGATTAAGAGTGGATTAGAATACATTCAACCATATGTACTAGGTAAGATTGAAATTGGCGATATTTCTGGGAATCCTGTTTTTGGATTAAAATTGTTAAATGTAAAATTAATTTCTTCTAGTGGAAGTAATGTAATTTCAACGCCTCAAATTGATTTAAATTATCAGTTATTACCTTTTACAAAAAAAAATATATTAGCTAAAGTTTTTATTCATAACCCTGATATAAATTTAACTAGAAGTAATATTGATAGTGTATGGAATTTTACACAGTTATTCAAACCAAGTAATGACACAACTTCAAAACCTTTTAATTTTAATATAGAAGTATCTTCATTTGAAATTGAAAATGGGAACATCCATTTTGATGATAATACTATTTTACCAATTAATTATATAGATAGTAGTCTTGATTATTCTCATATTAATCTACAAGATTTAAATGTTAGTTTGTCAGCTAAAATTAATTCTAAATCACAAAATGTAATAATCCAGAACCTAAAATTTTATCTACCTAAGAATGATATTAGGGTATTAGAACTATCAGGTGATTTTGCAGTTGATTCAACGGGAACAAAGGTTGATAAATTGAGATTAGAAACAGATAAAACTCTTGCTAATATTACAGCTTCAATTGATTCATTAAATATATTGAAGCCTGAGAACATGAAAGAATGGAAAAAATTTCCTGTTAAATTATCACTATCTTCTCCAAGAATTTCAACATTAGAGTTAAGAAAATTTATTCCTTCACTTAATTTTTTAAATGGAGCTCCTTCAATTGAATTAGAAGTTTTAGGTAATTATGGGAACATAGATATTAAGAAACTTCAATTAGGTTTAAGTTCTTCTAAACTAAATTTAACAGGTAATTTAAAAAACCTTAATGACCCCGATAAACTTTACCTGGACGTAAAGATATCTGAAACTAAACTGAGTCATAAAGATGTTATAACTTTTATACCTGGCTTAAATTTACCTAACTTAAAATACCTTGGTAATGTTGATTTGAAAGAAGCAACTTTTATTGGAGAGCCATTAAATTTTAAAGCTACAATTAATGCATTCACTGCTATTGGTAAAGTTATAGGTGGTGCACAGCTTGACTTGCGTGGTAAAGAGATGTTATACACTGGTGATGTTTATTTAACTCATGCAAATGCTGCTCCTGCTTTCAAAAACAACAATTACAAATCGGATTTTACTGGTAGAATTGTTATAAATGGTGAAGGTATGGCTTTAAATAAGCTTAAAGCTAGCACAAGAATTGAAGCTGAGGCATCTTCAATTGGTGATTATAAATTCAAAAAATTATTCTTGGATTGCAAAGCAAGTAATGGAGGTGTACTA
Source organism: Chlorobiota bacterium (assembly GCA_016700335.1). Classification (NCBI taxonomy): domain Bacteria; kingdom Pseudomonadati; phylum Chlorobiota; species Chlorobiota bacterium. Next base: position 2,620,063 of record CP065014.1, read on the forward strand.
AATTTTGATACATTAATGATTGCTTTCGATAAAAAATCTCCACTTGAAGAATTCTTAACAAATTCTGATTCTAATTTGCAATTCATACCAAAAGAGATTAAAACAATTTTTGGAAACAAAATTCAAATAGACAAAAAAAGTAGAGATTTATTTAGTAGCAATCCATCAATTTCATTGAGTGGTGAAATTGATTTGAGAAATCTAAAAAAAATTAAATACAAGTTTATTTCTAAAACTAAAGCATTCGATTTATCTGATATTACTCTTGATAATAAAAATAGAACTAGTTTAACTTTTGAACTTGAAGCAAATGGAATTGGTACTGAACTTGATAGCCTTGAAGGTACTTATAAACTTTCTATGATTGATGCCAAAATTCCTGGTAAGCAACTCCCATCATTCAACTTAGATATGACATTATTTAGGGAAGGCAAAGAAAATAGAACATGGAAATTAAACTCTGATATTGCAGATGCTGAGGTTTCTGGTAAATGGTATTTTAGTAATATTTTACCAACAGTTAAAGTTGGTGCAAAAGCATTAATTGAATATCTTTCTAGAAAAGCACAATTTAAAATTGAGCCATTTTATACAAAAATTGAAAATCCCTTTGATAATGAAGTTGATGTGAAATATAAAATTGTTACTAAAGATCTTACACCTATAGAAATATTTTTAGATAGAACAAAGTTTCAATCAGTTTCAAATCTTGAAGGTGAAATTTTTGGAACACAAAAGTTAATAACAATAACATCTATTGGTGAAATTAAAGAACTTGTTTTTGAAAATGACTCAACAAAAATTGATATTAATAATTTAAAATTTGATATTAATGCTAGGAATATTGCACCAGGAAGAATTGAGGAAATGACAATTGCAGACATAAATTTACAAAGCAATTCAGATATAAAATTTAATAAATTGACATTTGGTTCTCCAAACTTATCAACAACGTTAGAAGGTGGTTATCTTAAAGTACGTGGTGCCGTTTCAATCAATAAGTCAGTATCATTTGCCATTAATGGGATAATGGATGCTACAGATCCAGAAAGTGGCTACATCGCTAGGTTAGATACAACAATAATTTCTTTGCCAAACAAACTAGAATGGAAAAATGTAGGTGAAACTAAAGTAACTATTTTATATGATGGAACAATCAATATTGATACTGCTTCTTTACAAAGGAATGGAGCTGAAATTGCAGCTATAACTGGTTCATTAAAGTATGACTCATTAAAAAATGTAAAGGTAAATTTAATAAATGGTTCATTTACTAATCTTAAAAAAATTACTGAAGGTACTGGTGTTGCTAAAACGCTTGAATCTTTAAGTGGTACTATTAAAGATGTAAGTTTCATTTTAAATGGAACTTTCGAAAACCCAAATATTGAAGGGAAATTATTAATTGATTCATTATGTTATGCAGGTATTACTATTGGGAATTTTAAATCAAATCTACAATATTCTAATTTAAATTTATCAGGTAATGCAGTAATTAATAAACTTAATTCAACTGATAAAGCTACAATAGAACTAACTGCTGAATCTGTTCCATTAGATCTAGCTTTCGCTGATAGAGATGAGAGACTATTAAAAGATAAATTTTTAAAAATATCAGCTCAGGGAGAACAACTTCCATTAGCTGTTGCTGAGCCATTTTTACCAGGAATAAAAGTTGACAAAAAGAAGGGTGGTACTGTTGATTTATCAGTTACAGCAAGTGGGAAAATTCCAAATATAGAACTAAGTGGAAAGGGAAAAGTAAGCAATGCAAGGATTTTAGTTTTGGGTAACAATTTATATTATGGTGCGAATGCAAACCTTGAGTTTAATAAAAATACTTTAGAAATCAATAATGCAATTATTAAAAATGATCGTTTTGATGACCCTAAAGGAGTTAACTATGCCGAGATAAATGGTAAAATTTATTTTGGAGGATTCAATGTTGATTCTATAGATTTTAAAGCTAGGAGTAATAAAATTCTTGTTATGAGTGAAGCTACTCAAAGTGTTAATGAACTTATGTATGGTCCACTTTATATAGCTGGGGGAGTAAATGGCAAAGATCCATTACATTTCCATGGAAGCCTTGATAATCCTGAATTTGATGGCTTTTTATACATACTTGATGGAAGCCAATTAACAATGCCTTTAAAGGAAGAAGCAAAATCAAAATCAAATACAATTATTTATTATCGAAATAATGAATTGGATAAAAAAAGAGCATCAGATTCTATACTTGCTTTAAAAGATTCTATAAGACTAACAGAAAATAAACAAGATTCTATTCCTCGCGAAGGGTCATTAATTGAAGCATCCAAAAAGGCTTCTGATTTATTAAAAAGTAAATCTTCAAAACCAATTAACAACAAATCTTTTAGTGATAGAATTATGTATGACTTAGAAATTAGCATTCCAAATACCATGCAACTAATAATGAATTTTAGTAATAGTAATCTATTAGTTGATAAATTAACTGCTCAATTAACTAATAAAGATGAAGCTCCATTACAGTTTACACGTGGGAAAGATGGAATAATGTATATGACTGGTAAAGTGCATGTTAATGAGGATTCAAGATATGATTTATTTTTTAAAACTTTTAAAGCGGGTGGTGATTTAAAATTTTCGAAAGATTTTCTTAATCCAGATTTATACTTAGTTGCAACTTACCAGGGCAATGAGTATGATGAAATTAATAAAAAAGTTAACCAATTTTTAATATTAGTGAATATAACTGGTACAAAAAATATTCCTAAAATAAAATTTGATTATAAGTTCTCAAATGGTGAGAAAGATCCTACATTAACAATTGATGAAATTGAAAAAGATGCTATAAGCTTATTGGCAGTTGGTAAAAAATTCAGTGATATAAAAGGAGGGAAATTAGACTTTTCAAATTTAGGGAAAGATATTGTAAATGATTTTAGTTCAGTATTAGCAAATCAATTAATTACAGATCTTTTAGGAAATGGATTGTTAAAAGGATTTACTTATGATCTTTCTTCTTCAAGAGTAAAATATATTACTCAGTTAGACAAGGGAACACTAATTGTTGAATTTGGTGTAACAAACCAACAAGGGAAACAAGGTGTTATTACTTATGAATTGCCATTATCATCACTAATCACATTTGGATTGGAAGGAACCTACCCAGGATTATCTTCTTCAAAAGTATCAGAATCTGAAGCAAATGGAATTTTTAAAGTAAAATTTGTTGCAAGGGCTAAATGGTGATTTGTATATAATAAATTAAAATTTCAGCCTAAAACAGTTAGGTTTTATTTAATTTTGAATTAGATTTTTTGAAATTCCATTTTTTATAAATTATTCATTTTGAAAATTTTTTAACAAGGAACTTAAAAACTAATAAATTTTATTGATTCACTTTTTAAAAGCTTAAATTGTTTAAATCCATTCTATTTTTAATAGTATTTTTCTTACTCAGTGAAAATTTATTTTCTCAACTTAGAAGTGGAGATATTCCATCAGTAAGAATTGAACAAATAGTAAATTCCAAGAAAAAATTTATTTCAATCCCATGGGCTAGAAAAGGAGAATCTTTAGATACTACTATTTATAGAATTAATCCCATAGATACTTTCATTTTTGCTCATACTATATCACATCTTTTTGGCTCAGGTGGGGCACTACCACCTTTTAGAGAGTTTTTTAAAAACTATAAAGTAAATTATTCTGCTTCAATTGGAAGTTATTTAACACCTGAAGTAAATGTTGTTGGAGATTATATTGATGATCTTTTACAAGCTCAAGGTAAAATTGATTTAAGTTATACTAACGGTCATATAAATAATTCCAACAACTTATCATTAAATACATTTGTAAGTGGAACATATAAATTAACAACTGATTTACCATTTTTAGATACATTTAATACATTTACAAAACTATCTTACAAATCGAATTCATATAATTTGTATGGAAACACAATTGATTCATCAACTAGATTTCGATCCGAATCTGAAATTGAATTAGGTATTAAAAACACATCTGAAAGTAAGGTGAAGTATAACATTCATTTTGGGTTGGAAGGCACTTCTTTAATTGATAATAGGAACTCTTCACCTAAAAATTATTCAGAGTTATATTCTAAAATTGGTTCAGAATTTAATTTTAAAATTGCTAAGATTGTAAACGCTATTATTGCTGTAGATATTAAAGGAGGTAACATTGAAATACCATTAAATAGTTTACAAATTTCTCCATCTTTAATTAAAGCTAAATTTATAATTGAATCTAAATTAAGTGATGAATTCTTAATTACAATCGGTGCAGTTTATTACAATTCATCTATAGGTACAACTAACGAAAATTCAAAATTCTTAGCTGCTCCTGTGTCTGTTAGTTTTACTGGATTAGATAGAATAACTTTATTTGCAAAATATCTACCTGAATTCAAAGTACAAACTATCAATGAAATTTCATCATCTTGCCCCTACATTTTTATAAAGAATATTATACCTGAAAAAACACCATCAAAAGCAGAAGTTGGAGCTAAATATAATTCTGAAATACTTTTATTTGAAACTAAAGTATTTATTGAACAGTCTGAAAACAAAGCCTATATTAATTCTAATTCCGATTCAATTGGATATTTATTTCTCGATTACTTAGAATCGGATTTATCTGGATTAAATTTTGAAGGTTCATTTAATTTAACACCTTTTCATTTAAATATTAATTCTGTTTATTCTATTGCTAAGAAAGCTAGAACAGATACCATTATACCAATGTCCCCTACATTAAAAGCAAATTCTAAAATAGGTTATGATGTAAATAACGAATTACGGATTGAGATTGGAAGTGAATTTATAACTGAACAAAATACCTCTTTATTAAATAACACCCCGAGACTACCTTCTTCACTATTATTTAGCATAGGTGGAAGTTATTATTATAACAATGATATAACTTTTATTTTAGAGGGTAAAAATATTACAAATCAAAAGAAATATTCTTGGAATAACTACTTAGCTCCAGGATTAGAAATAGTTTTAGGTGTACGTGGCAATTTATATTAACAATATTAATTTTAATTTTTTTGTTGTTTATAAAAAGGATTTCAAACCTTATTTTTCAATACTTAATTTGCTATTATAAATTAGCAACCCATCCTTTAAAATTGAGATTAAGTATAATCCTGATGTAACATTATTTATTGGCAATCTAAATGAATTCTCGAGTTTGATGTTTTGAATTTCTAATATTTTAGATCCGTTAATATCATTTATTCGAATTGAAATTCCTGTAAAATTATGTTTTGATTTACTTGTTAACTCAAGTTCATTTGATTGTGAAATATATTTAGTGCTAAAATTATTTGCCAATGAATTTTCATTTTCATCGATACCTAAAGTTTTTTCAATTAGTTTAAAATTTCCTTTTTTTGAAAATTTAATTACGATTGAATTTGAATCTAAAATTATGATATTATCAATATTATCACCTTCATAATTTATTAACTTGTTGTTAAGTTTAAATAAAAATGGAAGTTTCAAAGTAATTTGACAAGCTTTATTAACATAACCTGAGTTGCTTGATAATGAATAGTAAAAATTTGTTTTAACACTTGAATTAAACTGTAGATTTTGATTTATAATAGAAAAATTCGAGCAATTACCAACAAAAAAACTAAGTGGAGTTTTGTCAGTTTTTGAATGAATTATTAGATTACAATCTGAGTTTGATTCTATTGAATCATTTATATAATTTGTTTTTACAGAAGTGTTAAACAAATTCATATTAGGGTTATTGATCAATAAATTGTGATTGCTTGAAATAATTGAATTTACATTGTTGTTTGAATATGTTTGTGAGAAAAATGAGTTTATTGAATCAGATAAGTTACCAGTGAATGGATTTAATACTGAAGCAAAATCAGATCTATTTGAACTCTTAGTTTCAGCAATTAAAGTTGTATGATAAATTGCACTATCATAATGTAATTCATGTTTTTCTTTTCTAGAAGAGAAAAGTAACTTATTATTACTTACAATTGAAGCTTGTAAAGATGCATTTTTTCTTTGATATGTACCTTTATTTTTCGTAAAATCATTTATAAAAACACCTGTTTTATTTACATCTCCACCCTCTAATCCATTTCCTTGAAGTTGCCAAGTATATGTATGAGGTTTGTCGGAATTAACAATATCAGAAATTAAATACGTCTGTTTATTAACAAAAAAAATTCTTCTAGTAATTGATGCACCACCATAAGCTGTATTAATTTCACCAAAATTTATATTTGGCAAATCGAACCAATCAGAAATAAATGCATCTGATCCACCCGAATTATTAGGGCTACCAATTGGAGTACCTATTCCATCAACAAGAATCATACTTCTTTGAAGGGAATTCCCAACCTCATTCCTACGATCATATTTTAGATAACCCGGATAAAGAGCTAATATTTCTCCATTGTGCATAATCATAAAGCTTGTTTCATCCGATTGATTATGTCCACCAGCCGAAGTTCTCATGTTCCCATGTTTAGCAGTTACATTCATGTAAGTTGCATTTGAATCCCAAGAAGACCTAAAGACCATAGAACCTGCATAAGGCATAACTTCAAATAATGGATCAGAATTATTAGGAAAAGTTTGTTCAACATTTGCACAAATATATTCTGGTCTTAAATCAAAATTATATTGTAATTCATCAGAAAGATTAGCGGATCCATTACTTATATTTCTATTGTATAAAGGGTTACCAATTAAAGCCATTACAGCAAAACCTTCATCAACAAATGTATCTTCAATGCAAGGCATTTTCCCATCTGGCTGTAAAGAGTTTTTAACCCAATCCCAAAGATGATAAAATGTTTTATCATAGTAAGGGCTACGTATTTTTCGAACACTATTATTGAAAGAGATATCAAAAGTTGAATCTTTATTTAAATTTGCTAACATTCTAAAAAATGGTAAGCAATTTAGCATTGGGTATTTTAAATAGTGCATTCCTTCAGCATAACCACTTAAAGAATCAGCTGAAGCTAGCTTTCTATCTGAGTCTTTCCATAATAAATTATCTATATTCCATAATGAAGCATTCAGCCAAGCTACAGGATTTTCATTAGGATCAGAACTTTTTATATTATTTAAAACAACACTCCCAATTCCTAATGCACCACATACCATTAATGCATGATTATTTTTAATTGTAGAAAAGAAAGTTAATCCAAACAAATTTTTAGTTGATTCTCTATACAAATTGCCAACATATTTAATTAAATTTTCTGAACTTTTAGAAAGTTTGTTAACTGGGTACACTAAATCATTTATAAAATCAAACGCTGTTAAATAATCTTGCATATCTTTACAACGCCACTGCCAATCATCATAATTAATTAATGTTCCAATATCAGTATTTATATTCTCTAATAGACTAAATAATTTTTCCTCCAACAATGTCTTTTCATTACTACTTAGACCTGTTAAATTTCCATTCTGAACAACTAAATTCATCATTAATACAAAAGCAATATTTTTAGCTTGTCCTGCCCTTGCTCGTCTTCCAGAGCTTGATGTATTGTCTTGGGTTATGGCACTTGCTGTAGTAGTATAAATACCATTATAAAGTGTTTTATATGGTTCATTATATAATGATTGCCTGACTTTAGATATTTCATTTTTAGGTAGCATTAATGAACCTTGTTGAGAATATACTTTTAAGAATGTAAGTAATATAACTATCACTAACTTTAATAAATTTTTCATGTAGAAGCAATATAGTTAAAGTGTAAAAAATAGACGAATGAAGTTTCATTCCATCAGACAATTTATTATTAGTTTTTTTCCTATTCTTTATTGTAATTTAGAATCTAAAATTAATTTTTCAAACCAATAATTTATATTAACAATATTTAGAAATGAAAAAAAACATGGGTAACTCTGATAAAGTAGTCCGTATAATTGTTGCAGTGGTGATTTCAATTTTATATTTCACCAATTCAATCAACGGAACTCTTGGAATTGTACTTATGGTTCTGTCTGGCATATTTGTTATAACAAGTTTTATTAGCTTCTGCCCACTTTATCTTCCATTTGGAATTTCAACAAGAAAAAAGTCTTCTGTAAATTAATTTTTCAAACCAATAATTTATTTTAACAATATTTAGAAATGAAAAAAAACATGGGTAACTCTGATAAAGTAGTCCGTATAATTGTTGCAGTGGTGATTTCAATTTTATATTTCACCAATTCAATCAACGGAACTCTTGGAATTGTACTTATGGTTCTGTCTGGCATATTTGTTATAACAAGTTTTATTAGCTTCTGCCCACTTTATCTTCCATTTGGAATTTCAACAAGAAAAAAGTCTTCTGTAAACTAATTCATGATTCAATTTTTAAAATCTTTATTTGGTTTTGGACCTAAAATCAATTTTCAAGAAGTTATTATTAATGGAGGTCAGATTATTGATGTCCGTTCTAAAAGTGAATACCAAAGCGGTCATATTGAAAATGCAATAAACATTCCATTAGATAACATCAATAATAATATTGAAAAATTGAACAAGAATATACCTATAATAACTTGTTGTGCAAGTGGTATGAGAAGTGAATCAGCTAAACAAATTTTGTTATCAAAAGGCTTTAAAGAAGTTTATAATGGCGGAGGTTGGATAAGCCTCAGAAATAAAATTTAGAACAAAAATGATTTAACCTTTTTTTAATAGATTAATTCGATTTTATCATTCTAAAAGCTAACCATTTGTTTTGAATTAGCTTTTATTATTTGATTTTGATTTAATCCTATAAATTTGTTACATTAATTCTATTTAAAATTACTTTATGAAAAATATAAAGATTACAACTTTCCTACTAATCATAACTTGTTATAATTTGCTTTATTCTCAAACAGTTGGATTAATCTCAAACTCAAATGATGCTACACCTGGATATACTTTATTTGCTCCAATGAATGGGAATAATGCTTATTTGATAGATAATTGTGGAAGAATTATCAACTCTTGGAAAGCAACTGATTTAGCAAGCGGGACTTCAATTCTTCTCGAAGATGGGAGCTTATTATATTCAGGAAAAATTGTTAATAAAATATTTTCCCAAGCAGGAGGAACAGGAGGAAGTATTGAAAAAATAAATTGGAAAGGAGAAATTACTTGGAGATATGTTTTGACTGATTCACTAAAATCAATGCATCATGATATTTATGCAATGCCAAATGGCAATGTACTTGCAATGGTTTGGGTTTATAAAAACCTGGAAGAAATTTTTGATAAAGGGAGAACAAATAAATATAAAGATTCTTCAATGTGGGACGAACGATTAATTGAAATAAAACCAATTGGAAAAGATAGTGCTGAAATTGTTTGGCAATGGGATGCTTGGGAACATACAATTCAAGATATTGATAGTACAAAACCTAACTATGGTACTGTTTCAAAATATCCTGGTAAAATAAATTTAAATTATTTTTCTAAGACTAGAGCAAAATTTCAACCAGATTGGCTGCATTGTAATTCAATCGATTACAACAAAGAATTAGATCAAATTATGATTGGAATACCAAATTTTCATGAGTTCTGGATAATTGATCATTCAACTTCAACTCAACAAGCAAAGGGAGAAAAAGGAGGGAATCAAGGCAAAGGTGGTGATATAATATATAGATGGGGGAATCCTATTACATACAACAGAGGAAGTGAAGTAAATCAAGAATTGTTTTTTCAACATAACTCACAATGGATTCCAAAAGGATTAAAGAGTGAAGGTAATTTTCTAATCTTCAATAATGGGAATGGACGCGGCTTCACATCAATTGATATTATTAAATCACCTGTTAATCTACAAGGTGGTTATTTTATAGATGAGTTATTACCATATCTACCAACAAAATCAAGTTGGAGTTTTAAAGACTCCTTATATTTTTATTCTCAAATTATTGGAGGGGTTCAGCCACTTCCAAATGGTCATTTTTTAATTTGTGACGGGCTAAAAGGAAGATTTTTTGAAATTGATTCAAATGGTAAAAAAGTATGGGAATATATTAACCCTGTCAATAAAAATAAAATCATGGAACAGGGCTTAAAACCAGAGCCTAATGATGTTTTAGATATTCAAAGATATCCAAATAATTATGCTGCATTTAATGGTAAAGTAATTACTCCTGGAGCTAGAATTGAGTTAAACCCTATAAATGATAATTGTGGATTTAAAACTGTGAAAGATGAAGATGAAAATGATAATAAATTTTCTGTGAACTTATTTCCAAATCCTGTAAATAATTTCATGGAAATTAAATCTCAAGGAGAGATTATTACCTCATTAAAAATATTAAATGTTAATGGTAAGGTATTGTTAATGAAATCAATAAACAATTTTTCATCAGTATTAGATTTGTCAGAAATTCCTAATGGCGTATATGGTTTAGTTATTTTTTCTAACAAAAGTAATATTCAATTTAAAAAAATTGTTGTTGAAAAGAAATAATATATAAATGTATAATATAAACCTCAATATATTTTAATTGAAAACTAAAATAATATTGAGGTTTTTTTATTTTAAATTATAATAATTACATCATCTCAATAATGATTGCAGTTGCTTCTCCACCACCAATACAAATACCTGCTAAGCCTCGTTTTAAGCCCTTCAATTTGAGTGCATAGATTAAAGTTGTTAATATCCTTGCACCTGATGCACCAATAGGATGACCAATTGCAACTGCTCCACCATTTACATTTAATTTTTCATTTGGAATTCCTAATGCATTTTTAGCTGCCAAAGCTACCACAGCAAAAGCTTCATTTATCTCAAACAAATCAATATCATCTATACTTAATTTTGATTTTGTTAGAACCTTTTCTATTGCTCCAATTGGTGCAGTTGTAAACTCCATTGGTTTTTGAGCATGTTGAGCTTGTGCAATAATTTTTGCTATTGGTTTAAGTCCTAATTCATTTGCAATATCTTCTGAAGCTAATACTAAAGCAGCTCCACCATCATTTATTTTAGAAGCATTAGCTGCTGTTACTGTTCCATCTTTAGTAAATACAGGTTTTAATGTAGGTATTTTATCGAAGTTTGTTTTGGCTGGTTCTTCATCCTTATCGACAATAATATCACCCTTACGATCTTTAACTATTACAGAACAAATTTCATCTTTAAATACTCCATTTGCAATTGAAAATTGTGCCCTCGTGTAACTTTGAATCGTAAATTCATCTTGCAATTCCCTGCTAATATTATTTGAAACCGCACATGAATCAGCAGCAATACCCATTGCACATTTATCATACGCATCTACCAAGCCATCATTCATCATCGAATCAATAACCACGCCATCACCCATCTTATATCCATATCTAGCTTTTGCTAATAAATATGGTGCATTCGACATACTTTCCATCCCTCCAGCAACAACAATTTTACTATCACCAGATCTTATTGCTTGATCTGCCATCATTACTGCTTTCATACCTGAACCACATACTTTCCCAAGAGTAGTACATGGGACATAATCTGGTAAACCTGCGCCTAAAGCTGCTTGACGTGCTGGAGCTTGTCCAACTCCTGATGTTAGAACACATCCCATTATTACTTCGGATACATCATTCACATTTACTCCAGCTTTTTGAATTGCTGCAGCTATTGCAGTTGAACCTAATTGCGTAGAAGTTAAAGTTGATAAAGTTCCTCCGAAAGATCCTACAGGCGTTCTCTGTGCTGATAGTATTACTGTCATTTAAAATATTGTTTGTTTAAAATTGATTGAGAACTAATAAAAATTTTGAATGCAAAAATAAACAGATAAAATTGTTTATAATGAATTATCAATTGAAATAAAAAAAGACCCTAAATTATATTAGAGTCTTTGTAGTAAACTATTAATTTATTTAAATTACTATTTAATTTGGATGTCTGCTTTTACTTGCTTATTATTAAACACTTTAGGATTTTCTTTTGAATCTTCCCAATCAACAAACACATTTTTATTATTAATTTTATTAGACTTTTGTTTTAATACATGAATAAAATTAGCATTCAACTTTTTGTTTTTGATATTTACATTATCCACGTTTATTTGATTATTATCAACTGCCAAAATATTATCCGAATTTTTAATTTTATTTAGTTTTGTTCCTGTAGTACTTTTTCTTAAATCTTTATTCAAACTTTTAGTAGATTTAGTAATTACAGTTGAATTAGTTGTATTTTTAGTTAACTTAGATTTATTCTCACTCTCTTTTTTAATATGTATATTAAGGTCTTTATTTATTATTGAGATGGGAATTTCTTTTGATAAAGAGTAACTATTTTTATTATTTGAAACTTCATTATTATTTGAAACTTCATTATTATTTGAAACTTCATTATTATTTGTTCTCAGATTATTTTGGCTTATAATGAGCTTTAAATCTGAACTTGTAATTGCAATTGGTACTTTTTTCGATACTAGTGATTTATTGAAATATAATAATGATATTCCAGTAAGAATTATAATGCCAGAAAATAAACCTACCCATTTAAATCTATTATAGAAATTAAGAGTTATTGGCTTCTCAAGCATTTTAATGAAATTATTCCTTGCATTAGAATCATTTATTAATAATAAATTTTCTTTGCTTTTAATTTCAATATCACGAATAATATTTTCTGCTTGAACTAGATTGTGAAGCTCTTTATCATGAGTCATATTTAAAACAAACTCCGACCTTTGCTGAGAACTCATTTCTAAATTGAAGAAACGTTCTAACTCTTTATGTATATTTTTATCTTTCATTATCTGATATAACTTAACTATTAATTTTCTGAATATTTAATCAACTTTAATTTCTAACATGAATTTAATACTTTATGAGTTTCGCTACTTCTTCTCGAAGTCTCTCTCTTGCTCTTGATGCTTTTGTGCAAATTGCATTTTCATTAGATCCCTTAATTTCAGCAATTTCTTTATAACTATAATCACTATAAATGCTTAATTCAAGAATCTCCCTATAATTTTCTGGTAATTTTTTAAGAGCTCTATTAATTAACTCTTCTTTTTCATTATACTCTTCTTTTTTATACATATTTTCTTTAATAGTTATATCGCTATAAGTAGTCTCATTATTTAATCTCCTTTTCTTAGATCTTAAAAAATTGAGAGATAAATTTCTGGCAATTGTGAAAATATAACCAAGTGGATTATCAACATCTGAAGAATTTCTTCTCATATCTAACAATCTACGCCAAACATCTTGTACAACATCTTGAGCCCCATCATAGTCACTTATAATTTTAGAACAATAAGCAACCAATTTTTTATTATGACGATTAAAAAACTGTAATGAAGCTTTATTATCTCCATTAAGCATCTTATTAAACAGAATTTTATCTTCTGATAATTCGAATTCTCTTTTTTTGTCTATATTTAATTCAACAGATTGCAATAATTATTTAACTTTTTCTTACAAAGATTTTTAAAGATAACACCCATAATTTATTCAACCTTACACAATACAAAAATAAAATTATCAATTGAAATATAATATGTAAGAAAATCTAAATTTAGTTTGTCTTAGATTTTGAAACTATATCTCAAAATAGAAAGTTATATTACATTATTATATTTTAAAAATGATTGTTTTTGTTATAAGTTTTTTACAGAAATTTAGAATAAATATCTTTTCGATAATTTTACTTGCAGTATTTTTTACTGCTTGCCAAGATACTCTTGAGCCAAAGGTAATTAATTCAGTTAGTATTATTTCTTTTAATAAAGTTAATCTTGATGGATTAGTTACCGATGAAAAAGGCTTAAAAATAAGCAATGCTTTAGTAACTATACTAGGAACTCACATAAATACATTTACAGATTCAAACGGAATTTTTAGATTTAAGGATATTGATGTTCCTACTGAAAGATTTGTTGTTAACTGCCAGAAAAGGGGTTGTTATAATGCTTCTATAGGTCTATCAAGTACACATACAAATTCACATGTAGTTCAATTAATTTTAGCTCAAGAGAAAATTATAGGTAATTTTTCTGGTGCAAATGGTGGTAAGATTTCTTTTTCTAACAATCCTAACTTAATTACTCAACCTTCTATTGAAATCCCATCTGGAGGAGTAATTAATTTTAAAGGTGAAATTTATACAGGTCAGGTAAATGTTATTTGCAGGTATTTGAACCCAACTGAATTAAACTTTGGAAGATTTGTTGGTGGCTCAGATTTATATGGCAAAGATATTAATAGCAAACCTGTTATGTTGTATTCATTAGGTATAATTGATTCAAAACTTGAAACACCAAATGGCGAACCATTACAAATTAGATCAGGTAAAGAAGCAAAGTTAATTTTTCCTATACCAAACTCTCGTACTTCAAAAGCTCAGAATACAATTTCAATGTGGTATTATAATGATGTTTTAGGCAATTGGTTTGAAGAAGGATTTGCAACAAGAGAAGGGCAAAGTTATATTGGATTTGTTAAACATTTATCTTCATGGAATATCGATTTTAAAGGTGATAAATCTACAATTCATGGAAAAGTTATTGATTGCAATAAATTACCAATTAATGGAGCTTTAGTTAACATTGATGGAGTTATTGTAAAAACAGATAGTTCAGGTAATTTCTTTCAATGGATTCCATCTGGAATAGATTTAAAAGTTAGTATTAATATTGAAGGGATAAATACAACACCTGAAATTTTAACAGTACCTGCTCAATTACCTAATTCTGAATACAATTGTGGTGAGATAAAACTTCCTTGTCCATTGTATGCAACATTAGTTATCAGAGATTGTGAAGAAAGTAGATTAAGCGCTGATGCTTTGATAGTAGCCTCTTTTATTGATTTTAATGGGAACAGCAGAAAATACTTTTTATCAAAGGTTCAATTGTTCAGACCATTTAGAATTCCTATTCCACAAAATATTAATTCAATTGAAATTATAACTTCAACTTACGATAAAGTTAAAAGTGAGATTATTCAAATTGAAAAAGGAGCAAATATCCCAAAAGTAATTTCATTATGTAAAGATGATATACTTTCAAGATCATTTATAAATATTAGTAGAAAAGGATATGAAAACAAATTTTATTTTCCAGATTCAACTAACAATCCACCAATTCAAAGGCTTGTAGCTTCATCTTTAAGAGATCGCAGTATCAATAGTGACTCTGAAGTTTATAAAGTTAATTTCAGTCTGTCGGGTAGCAAATACATTGAAGCAGGTTTAGATATGTATTATAAAAAATCTATGAATTCATTAAACATATCTAAGTTTTTTATTGTTGGTGCTGATGCGAATACAAAATTATCGGATATTAATATCAAAATGATTCCTATTGATGATTCTACAGAAATATCTTTTGAAAGAGAGCCTATTTTTAGATTGGGTTCCAAAGTTGAAATTAAATTTAAATTGGTTTATAAAGATGAAAAAATTAGTCAATCATTTGTATATGTTACCGGCAAATTCGTTGCTATTTTAGAAAAGGTTGATTAAGTTTCTTAGTATTTTTAATTATCCCAATGCATAAATATCTTTTTTCTTGATATTAATTGCATTGGGCTTCTTAATTTTACACCACAGTTTTATTAATGAATGAAGATTTTATTAATTATATTTTTTTTTCAAATAAGTTTAAATAATTTCATTTTCTCTCAAGATAATTTTGGAGCGAAATTTTCTTATGAACTTAGCTTGCCATTGGCTATAGAACGTGAACCGGGTGTTATTAATAAATTTGTTTATAATGGTTTGGGTACTTCATCAAACCAAACTTTGAATGTTGGTGGTAGGTTTTTCTCAGATAACTATTTTTTTCCTAAACTCGGATTTTCTGCTTTTGCTGGTTTTAATATATCAAGTGGTAAGTTCATAACAAATTATTTCTTGATTGATACTGCATTCCCTCAGATTGGTAATCAAAGATTTACCGTTAATTCAACTGTTGGTTCTTTAAAATTTAATTTAGACTCAAGAATTGGGATTACAGATTTAATTAAATTAAATTTTGGTCTTTGGTCAGAACAAAGACTATTCTCGAGTATAACTCAAACCCTTGAATTCTCAGATTCATCTCTACCAAGTAAACTTTTAGCAAGTGGATCAGCAATTAGTTCATCTCCTTTTAGATGGGGATTTTGTATTTCACCTGAATTGATTCTAACACTTAATCCAAAATTCAACTTAAGTCTTGAGCCATATTTTATGGTTGATATTACTGCAGTTTCAAAGAATGTTAAGTTTTCTAGAACTATAGTAGGAGGTATTGGTGTTTCTTTGACTTCCTTATTATCACATATTATACCCAAAGATATTTTAATTGATTCTGCTATTCAAGATAAAGTCAATAAAAAAATATCTAATACAAATGCTGAAATTAATTTTAAAATAAATAACCAAAAGTCAAGTTTAGCTGTTATTAATATCGATAGAATTAATTATAAAAATTATTATCCTTTTAAAACTAGATATTACTTCAAAGAAATTATTTCGTTGAATGATCTTTCGTCAAAAGAATTCAAAAATTTTAAAATTAATTCTTTATCAAAAAGCAGTATAATAGATATTGAGAAAAATTATATAAATATACTTTCATTAAGACTTAAAAATGATACTTCAATAAATATAACATTGGTAAATAATTGCAACGAATGTGAGCTAACGGTTGTTAATAAATTAAGGGATTATTTATGCAATAATTGTGAGATTAATTCTCAAAGGATTATAATTAAAACTAAATTCTTAAAATTTGGAAATAGCTTTATTGAAATACAAACCAATAAACAAAAGTTGTTTTCACCTGTTGTTATAGAATGGATTGTAAATGATTTTACTTTACCAAAAATTTCAATTGATAAAAATGTAAAATCAGATTATCCAATTAATTATTCAATCACAACTCTTCATTGTGCAAATAAAATCATTGGTAGATATTATGGTCTTGATGAAATAAAACCACAAGGATTTGAAATGTTCATCTCATTAGAACAAGGTAATGATCTTCCAATTATGATTGCTGAATTTGAGGTTAGAGATTCACTTGGTAATAATAAAATTACTTATGATACATTGAATTTTAGATTCAACGAAAAAGAGATTACTAATAATAAAGTTGTCCAGGAATTTTATTTTCCTACTAATGAAAATGAACTTAATTTTCAATCACCTCAAAGTGCATTTATTGATAAAATAATTTCTAATATGAATGATAGCTCAGAGCTTGTTATAAAATCTAAAACAACAAATAAGAATATATTTTTGAAAGGTTTAGGAATTATGAATGAATTGCAAGAAGCTGGAATTGGCAATTTGAACTTTTCTACAGATGAAAGCAATGAGGGTTATATTATTGTTAAAATGAGTTAATTTAACTTTGAATTTTAAATCTATTATTATACTTATTTAAATTATTATCTAACAATTATTTGTATATCAAATTTATCTTATCTCCTCCCATTCTTTTGACACACTGCGACCAATCATCATTACTGCAAGACCATTTAAAGTCCATTCTAATAAAACCTTCCAGTATCCATACCTTCTAAATCTTCTAGGAGATTCATAAACTTTAAGTTCCTTATGATAACCAATTCTACCCAGTCTGCCAAGCTTTTGATACAAGTTAAAATCCTCACCTGCTGCCATTTCATTTGCATAACCTCCTACTTTATGGAACATATCTGATCTAACAATCTGGCATTCGCCACGCCCCATACCAAAACCAGAAAAATTTAACATCCTAACATAATTATTGAAAATTAAATGAAAAATTCTATCACTAGTTTTTCTTTCATTTGGTGCAATTTCCACCGAACATGCAATTGCAACCACCATTTTATCACTGAACATTTTTTCTGAATATGAAACAATTGAAGAAATGAATTTTTCAGGGTAGCATGGCACTGTGTCTGCATTAATAAAAACTAAGATTTTTCCATCTGCTTGTTCTGCCCCTTTATTCCTTCCTTCAGAAATTGTTTGCCTTCTTTTTTCTTTATGTTCAACAACTTTATCAGCTAACTTTTTAGCAATATCAATTGTTTTATCACTACTACCACCATCGCTTACTATAAGCTCTAAATTGAATTTTCGCCTTTGAGTTAATGGAAAACATAACAATGTGTTTGCTATCAATTTTTCTTCATTAAGAGCAGGTATAACAATACTTATTTTAGGATTTCTTTGAATATTCAAATTTGATTTAATGCTTGCAATAAGATTTTTTTATTGAATCAAGTATTTAATTTTGACATTAAGTGACTTAAAAAAACTAAAATGAAATTTTAAAAGGAAAAAGTATAATGAATTTTAACTCAGGTAATAATTGTAATGCAGGTGCTGGAAGCCTGAAGTTATTTAATGTTTGAACTAACCAATTACCAAATGTCCCAAGGTTTGGCAGTAATTCTATTAAATCATAATCTAAAGAAACAAAAGCAGTTCTATAAGGGCTGTAACCAATAAGTTCAACGTCCTTCACACCATAACCTAAAGCTAAGCAGAGCCATTTGGGCCAGTAATCCTTAATATTATTTGGTAAAATGTTATGCATCTTGAATGAAAGCCACACGTTCTGCCCATCATAATCATCTACTAACAACCTCGATCTTATTTGAGCAGCATTTCTTGAGGAATCTCTATAAGATGGTCCCGCAGACCATTTCAACCTATAATTTTGCAATGCTGGAATTTTTCTTTGAATATAAAAATAACTAGCACCCAAAACATTACTCAATTCATCGGTCCAATCAAAACCATAATTACTGTGAAATCCATCTTGAATTTCTATAAAAGTTTGAAAGAATAATCCACCAATCACACCATAAAAAGCAGCATCATCAGGATTCATTCCACAAGCGGTAAAAGCTTCATTTGAAAAATATGTACTTATAAAACCACCAAAAGTATGACCAAGTTTATCTAACTGCAATGAATACTTCCATCCGTAATCTAAACTCTCAAAGTTAAATTTTCCAGAAGTACTATCTGGGTACCACGCTTGTTGATATAGGGTTATAGTTGTTGCTAATGCTAATAATGCACTACCGAAACCAATAACAGTAGCAGGCTTTAATTGAGTATGTTTATAAGGCAAATAACCTGCCAAAGTGTACCTTGAATTACCAGATTCCAAATAATCTGATTGTAAAATTTTTAGATTTTCAAAATTTATTTTTGTTATTGAATCATTAATAACTTTTATCGAATCGGATGTTTCAAATAAAGAATCATTATAAATTCTATTTGAACTTGATGCAAAGGTATTTTTTGAAATTAAAACTACAAATAAAGAAATCCAGAATAATAAAGTGAGGTAATTAACTCTTTTCAAAATATTTTATTTTTTTGATATTCTGTCATTTTCTAAAATAAGTAAATAAAATTAAAGATATTCTTTAAAAAGATTACTAAAAATTAATTGTAAATTATTTATTAAAAATAATTTACAATTAATAATTCAAGTTGAAAATATAAAATTAAAAAACAATCATTTATAAAATTTTTAATAATTGATTTTCAATTTTTTTAGTTTAAAAAGTAACTCTAATCCTTTTAAAGTGTTTATATGATACTAATATTTACAAAAATTCTAGTTATTCAAAATAAGAATTTTATATTTTTACAATAGTAACTTAAAAAAATAATAAGGATTAAATATTTCTTATTAAAACTAATTCTAATATTTTAATTAAAATTTAAAGTCGGAATGAATACTACTTTCATAGAAAATAATCACACTGATATGAATTCAAATGAGTTATTTACTTTAATAGAAAAAAAACTTGGGTTTGTCCCTGAGGCATACAAATCAATTTCAGCTAGTAAGTCATATTTAAACGATACACTTTATAATTTCCATAAACATGTATCAGAAGGAGCTATCGATTTATTTACAAAGCATATTATTACAATTGCTGTAGCATCTGCTTTACATAATCAGAATGCATTGAATGCTCGTTTGGCTCATGCTAAAAGTGAAGGAGTTAATGATGATTTAATCACTGAAGCAATTGCAGTAACAGGTAATATAATGACTCAAAATATATTTTTTAAATTTCAAAGATTAGCAGGTACTAGTGAATATTCTAATTTTCGACCAGCTTACAAGTTAAATACAATGTTAAATGCTCAGCATTTAAGTCAGTTACAAGTTGAGTCTATATGTATTGCTATTTCATTGTTAAATGATTGTGCAGATTGTCTTAGAGGTCATATTGAGAGTTTTCATAAATATGGCGGCTCAAATTCTCAACTTGAAGAAGTGTTAAGAGTTACTGCTCTTACATCAGGATTTTGTACAACAACTTTCTAATCAATTTTTTGAAAGTTATATTTTATTTTAAAATAATCAAAGCCTCTAAAACCAGATATTTTAGAGGCTTTAAGTTTAGTAATTATAACTTTACATACCAATCAAAGACTTATATGTAGTTGAATCCATAAGTGAATCTAACCCAGAAGTTATTTCAACTTTAACCATCCAACCTGAATTGTATGGGTCTTTATTAATACTATCAGGAGTATCGTTAACATCATTATTAATTTCTACTATTTTACCAGAAACAGGAGAATACAAATCAGATACAGTTTTAACTGCTTCTATAGTTCCAAATATTTCGCCTACTTCAACTTGATCACCAACTGATTTAGTTATATCTAAGAATACAATATCCCCTAATTCACTCTGAGCAAAATCAGTTATTCCAATTGTTCCTATTTTACCCTCTGAACGTACCCATTCATGGGATTTATCATACTTAAGTTCTTCTGGAAAATTCATGATTAAATTTTTTGATTTACTATTTTTTTTAAAATTATATTAGAATGACATTTTCAAAATTCATTTAAGTAAGTTAAAATAAAAATAAAGAATTTATTTCATAGTCTAATAAAATCCTTTACCTGTTTTTTTACCAAGCAATCCAGCTTCAACCATTTTACTTTGTATTAAATTTGGTTGAAACCTAGCTTCATTAAAATATTGTGAATAAACAGATTGTGTTACTGCAAAATTAATATCAATACCTATTAAATCCATTAATTCAAAAGGTCCCATTTTAAACCCAATATTTTTCATACATTCATCAACTTTCTGAACAGTAGCAGCACCTTCACTTACAATTCTAAAAGCCTCACCATAAAAATTTCTAGCAACTCGATTAACGATAAATCCTGGAGTATCTTTTACATTTACTGGAATCTTACTTAACAATTTACAAATTTCAATCACCCTTTCAATTGTTTCCTCACTGGTTCTATAACCTTTAATAACCTCAACAAGTTTCATAACATGAGCAGGGTTAAAGAAATGCATCCCAACAGAAAATTCAGTCTTAACTAATTTACTAAAAATAGCAGTTATTGCTAATGATGAAGTATTGCTTGCAAGTATAGTTCCATCATTTGTTATTGATTCAAGTTTAACAAACAGATCCTGTTTTATTTGAAGATTCTCAATAATAGCTTCTATAATTATATCGCAATCTGAAAGTTTTTCTAAATCACTTACAAAATGGAATCTTGATAATAGTGTATCTACTTGCTCTTGCGTTAATTTCTTTCTATCAACCGAATCTTTACTAAATTTATCAATACTCAATCTGCCATTGTTTAATGGTTCTGGGAAATCATAAAGAATAACCTCAAAGCCTGCTAGTGCAGCACTATATGCAATTCCAGCACCCATAGTTCCAGCTCCACAAACACCAAAAACTTTAGCTTTCATTTTGTAATTTTTACAAAGATAATTGAATAAATTAAAACTTACATTCCCAATTTTTAATTAAGAAAAAAAAAAATCATCTAACTACATAAATTATGTAAGAAAGATGACTTTTAAAATCTATGAAAAAATCCAAATTACATTAAATAACACCAACTGTTTTTAAATACCTTACATGTGATTTTAAAGCTTGGAAAAAAGTTTTATATTCATAATAACGAACATTAAAATCCTTGCAAACTTCTTTAACTATTCTGCTAATTTCATTGTAATGGACATGTGATACTCTAGGAAAAAGATGATGCTCAATTTGAAAATTCAAACCACCTAATAACCACGATAAAGCCTTGTTGCTTGTTGCAAAATTTGTTGTTGTCTCCATTTGATGTACCGCCCATTGATTCTCAATGTTTCCTGTTTTTTCTTCTGGAACTGGAAAATCGCAAGCTTCTACTAAATGAGCAAGCTGAAGTATTACACTAATGAACAAACCACAAATTGAAGCCATGATAAAGAACCCAATAAGTGTTGGAATTACTCCAACCACAATTGATGGTATAACTAAAACCATTGTGGTATAAAATAATTTACTTCCCCAAAAAGTAATATGATCTTTTATGGAAATTGAGCTAATTTTTTTATTAGCAATTCTTCTTGAAAAATAATATCTAAAATCAACTAAAAATACCCAAGATAAATATGTTAAGCCATATAATGGAAAACAATACCAATATTGGTATTTATGAAATTTGTTAATTGGTTGATCTCTACTTGTCCTCATAAATGGCTGTATATCTATATCATCATCATGTCCGTAAATGTTAGTAAAAGAATGATGAACTAAGTTATGACGGACTTTCCAAATAAATGAACTTGCTCCCATGCTATCTAATGAGTAACCGAAAAGTTCATTAACCCATTTTTTACTTGAATAACTTCCATGGCAACTATCATGCATAACATTAAAACCAATTGAAGCAAAATTAACTCCTAACAAAGCACATAAAGGCAAAGCAAGCCACCAAACTGGAGTAAAAAAAACAAGAATTGTATAAAGAGTTGTTGCGGTTATTCCTAAAATTATTGTTTTAGAATAAAGTTTGTAATTTCCTGTTGGAAGGACTCCTTTTTCTTTAAAGTATGAATCAATACGTTCTTTTAAAACATTAAAGAATGTATTGTCTTGAGCAACAAAAGTCAGTTTTTGCATTTGTGTTTTAATAAGAAGAGAAAAAATTAATTTGCAAAATTACAACGTTTATTAAGATTAATTTGATTGAAATTTAATAAAAAATATTAAATTCTTTGTAATATTTCAGATTGTATAAATTGATATTTACAAATTAAAAAGGTAAATAATTTATTTTTAGTTGACAATCATTTTGATTGATTATTGTAAAGGAAATATAAAATGATTGGACAATTTACAATCTCATATCTAAGTTATATTATTTTGTTAAGTCGTTTGCAAATTTCATAGAATCAATTCATTCAATTAAAACCAATATTAACTTTAATATAAGTTCTAGATTAATACACCTTAAACTTAATTTTTTTTTAAATTTTCCTACTCTTAATTGCCATATTCAAATCTTGAATGATTGGGTTATTATACTAACATTATTCCTACTTTATTTTAAATATTTCACTGAACTCTTAAATCAAATTCATTTTTAATTTAAAATATAAAAAAACCTGCAAGCCACTTATTTGTTGGTTTGCAGGGATACACTATTTTGCTTAAAAAGTACTTTAGTCCTAAACTATTTTACTTTTACTTAAAATTTTCATTTAAATTTTATTTCAGTGATTTAATATTTCATCTTCGAAATTTTAGAAAGGTAGAACTTAATTATCAGATTAAATTTTTCCTTTTGGATTAGTAGAATTTGAATCAGATTTGCTATCTTTTATTTCTTTATCCTTCAACAAATCTTTTTCTGTACTCTTCTCTTTTCCTTTTAAATCATTTACATCAGCACCCTCTTTACATTCAGCTGGAAGCTTACTGTAAGCCTCAGGATTGTACCTAAGATTTTTAGTACTAAAGCCAACATTTGATATAGCTTCTTCAAGTTTTATTTGTGTAGTTGTCATATCTGAAACAACTATTGTAATTTGCGATCCACCAGTTGAAATACTTTCTACGTATGGAATTTTTGTTAACGCAGCAATAATTATTTTTGCACAATCTGGTAATGCAACTTGAGGAACAGTGAAATCATATCTTGCTCCACCTCTCTTTACATTTTTACCACCTAAATCATTATCTAAATTTACGCTTTCTTTAGAAGTACTATTTGTGATCGAGTTAAGTCCACTATCATTATTATTGATTGATTGTTGATTAATTGTTTCATTGTTTGAACTTAATTTCTCATCTTTATTAGCACAAGAATTTAATGAGATTAATAATACAATTGCAAGTATAAATTTCAATTTCATAATTATTTAATAATTTTGTTATAGTATTTATTTTAACATTTATTTTATACGAATATCGTTAAAAATTTAGGAACAATTAAAACTTTGAAGAATAAATGAAAATTTTTGGAAAGAATTACAAAGTGCTTTCATCTACAACTATAATAGTCTCTATTCCAGTAATTCTGTTTTTGTTGTGGGGTGCAGTATTTAGCAGTCGAGGGATTTTAACTCGGTTTCAACTTGAAACAGATGTTGCAAATCTGCAAATAGACAGGGATAAGGAGCTATTTATTCAAGATTCATTAAAGAAAGAAATACACAAGTTAAAAACTGATTCTAAAACTATTGAAGGAGTTGCTAGAGAAAGATACATGATGACAAAACCAGGTGAGTCGGTTTACATTGTCAAAGAAAAATAAATTACACTTTAATGAAAATTAAATTTATAAATACTTATAGTAATTATTTTTCTTGTTCTAAATCTGCCCCAATTGTTTCATTCTCTAACTTAATTCTTTCTGGATCTGCAGTTTGAAGAATTACAAAGACTTCTTCAAGGTTAGAAAAATTCACAGAAGGCTTTATTTTAAGTTCATGAAAAAGTGTACCTTTTTCTTCAGAAATCTCTTCGATTGTTCCGATAACTATATTAGGAGGAAAAATAGTTGAGAATAAAGATGTGATTACAGTATCACCTTTTAGTTGGGTATTTACAGAAGGAACATTTCTTAAATATAATTGACCTCTTTTACAAACTAAAATTCCTTGGTTAGCAAACTTAATTGTTTTTCCTGCAAATCTCAATTCATCATTTAATAACAATTCAACAACTGAAAATCCACCACTAGTTCCAATTATCCTTCCAACTAATCCTTGATCAGTAATAACTGGCATACCAATAATAATACTATCTAAACCTCCAACATCTAAAGTAGCATATCTCCTTTGGCCTATAGTAGTACTTCCTACTACATGTGCAGCTTTTAACTTCATTGGAGAAAATTGCTTTAAAGCTAACAATTCTTGAATTCTTTCAATTTTATTCCCAGCATCTCTTAATTGCATCATCTCTAAGGAAATACCTAAATTAAGTCTTCTTAAAGCTCTGTTTTCACTTTGTAAAGCATAAGGGTTTGGAATCCAGTCAAATGCATTTTGAACAAATGCAATTACTCCCACAGAAACTGTTCTAAAAAACCTAGTCTCATCATTAGTTGAGCGGGATATTAAAACAAATGAAATAATAGTAAGAATAATAGTTGAAGTATATTCTTTATACTTAACTATCAGATCTATAAGTCTTTGAAGGGAGCTATTCAAATTAAATCAAAAATTAATTTGTAATTTTTTAGATTTTACTTTTTATGAGAATCTATTCAATTTTTTTTGTGGAAAGAAAATGTATAATTAAAATAGTAAATATTAAATTGGATGAACTTTAAGTTAATCTGAATGAAAATAATTACACTAATAATTACCCTAATAATTACACTAATAATTACAATAACAATCCCAATAATTCTAACAATATTTTATTTCAATTTACAATTTTAAATTAGGAACTTAATATCTCTTGCTTTTAAGAAGAACAGGTATATAATCATCCATATTTTCCAAAACTTTACCAGTTCCACGAGCAACAGCAGTTAAAGGTTCGTCAGCTATAAAAACTGGTAAAGAAGTTTCTCTTTTTAGTCTTTCATCAAGTCCTCGTAAAAGAGCCCCACCACCAGTTAGCATTATTCCCCTATCTAAAATATCTGAAGAAAGTTCAGGTGGAGTTTTTTCCAAAGCTACTTTAACAGCATCAACAATAGCCATAATTGGATCAGACAAAGCTTCACGAATTTCGGCACTTGTTATATGAACTATTCTTGGAATTCCTGCAACTAAATCTCTTCCTTTAACTTCAACTTCAATTTCTTCTTCAAGGGGCATAGCAGTTCCAACTTGACATTTAATATTTTCTGCGGTTCTCTCACCAATTAGAATATTATGGTTTCTTTTAAAGAACTGAACAATTGAAGCAGTCATCTCATCACCAGCAATTCTAATTGAAGAATCAGTAACAATACCTCCAAGAGCTATAACAGCAATTTCAGTAGTACCACCACCTATATCTACAATCATATTCCCAATTGGTGCTTTTACATCCAAACCAATTCCAATGGCTGCAGCCATAGGTTCTGCAATCAAGTACACCTCTTTTCCACCAGCATGTTCGGCGCTATCCCTAACAGCTCGTTTTTCAACCTCAGTAATTCCAGATGGCACACAAACAACAATTCTTCTTGATGGTTGCCAATTTGTTGTAACTTTTTTAATAAATAACCTTAACATTCCTTCAGCAATTTCAAAGTCAGCTATAACACCATCTTTTAATGGTCTTATAGTTTCAATTCCCTTATGTGTCCTCCCAATCATGGCTTGGGCTTCTTTACCTACAGTAACAATTTTTTTTGAAGAACGATCATAAGCAACAACTGAAGGTTCATCAAGAACTATTCCCTTCCCTTTAGCCCAAATAAGAGTATTGGCAGTTCCAAGGTCAATTGCTATATCGTTTGAGAAAAAATTAAACACTTACTTTTCTTATAATTAGATTGTTGAACAAAAATGTTCTAATAATATCTTTCAATTATCTATAATCTGCAAACTACAAACAAACATTCGTTTATAATAATATTAAAATAATATTTTTGTAACTTAATATTTTATTTTAAAAAATTAGATATAAATTGACAATTTGTAATTCAATTTTTCTGATTTTATAAATTGATTCAATAAAAAAACTCTTAAAAAATATTTTAAGAGTTAAATTTCAACGAATCAGTTCTTATACTATTGATTAATTAATTGTAAGTTTTAAAAATTTTCTTTTTCCAATTTTAAGAATACTTTCTTTTATTCCATCAAACATAAAATTGATATCATTTATTTTTTCACCATTTAAAGTAACTCCTCCACCTTGAATTAATCTTCTTGCTTCACCTTTACTTGCAGATAATTTAGCATCAACTATTAAGTCTAAAATTAGGATAGGATTCTTAACAATAAAACTTTCAATATCTTCTGGTACTTCTTTTTTTATGAAGATTTTATCAAACTCTTCTTGAGCATTCATAGCTTCTTCAGCACTATAATATCGAGCAGTTATACCTCTAGCTAATTCTCTTTTCGATTCTCTTGGATGAAGTTCCCCAGATTTTAATTTGTCTTGAATTTCTTTTAAATCTATATCGTTTTTAAAAAGTGCTAATTTATAAAAAGTGTACATAGCAGAATCTGGAATTGATAAAGTTTTACCGAACATATCCTGAGGAGTATCAGTAAAAGCTATATAATTGCCTAAAGACTTTGACATTTTTTCCACTCCATCAATCCCTACTAACAGTGGAAATGTCATAATAACTTGAGGTGCCATACCATTTGCTCTTTGTAATTCCCTACCAACTAAAAGATTAAATTTTTGATCTGTTCCACCAAGCTCAACATCAGATTCAATTGCAACTGAATCTTTACCTTGAGCTAAAGGATATAAAAACTCATGAAGAGAAATTGGTGTTTCACCTTCAAATCTCTTATGAAAATCATCTCGCTCAAGCATTTGAGAAACAGTATAATTTGAAGATAATTTAATTACATCTGTAAAACTCATTTTATCTAACCATTCAGAATTATACCTAATCTCTATATTATCTTTTGATAAAACTCTTCCAGCTTGTTCAAAATAACTTTGTCCATTTTCCCTAGTATCTTCTAATGTTAATGGAGGTCTTGTTTTAGATCTACCTGAAGGGTCACCAATCATAGCAGTAAAGTCACCAATTATTAATATCGCCTTATGACCTAAATCTTGAAAATCCCTTAGCTTTTGTAATACCACTGCATGACCAATATGTAAGTCTGGTCTTGATGGATCTGCTCCTAGTTTAATTCTTAATTGAGTTTTTGTCTCTATGGATTTCTCTATTTTTTTTACTAGTTCTTCAACAGGAATTATTTCATCAGCACCACGACTAATCAAATCAAGCTGTTCATTTAATGATGGGAAAGTATTATTCAAATTGTTTATATAAAAAATGATTATATAGAATTAAAAAATGATTTCTGAAGGAAATTCAGGAATCATTTATTAATTTATTAAAGTTGGTATATTAACTTAGAAACTAAAAATTTAAACTTAGATAAATTAAACTAATAATAAATCCCAATATAAATTTCATTTTAAATGAATTAATATTTAATTAAATTTAACACTCTACTTAATGTAGACCGAAGTTCTTTTCTATGAACTATAATATCAACAAAACCGTGGAATTGTTGGAATTCTGATCTTTGAAATCCTGGAGGAAGTTTTTTCTTTGTCATTTGTTCAATAACTCTAGGTCCTGCAAATCCAACTAGTGCGCCTGGTTCTGCAATTGTAATATCTCCTAACATAGCGAATGATGCAGTTACCCCCCCAGTAGTTGGATCTGTTAAAATTACAATGTATGGTAAGCCCTCTTCAGAAAGTAAAGTTAAATGAGAAGAAGTTTTAGCCATTTGCATAAGTGAGAAAGTTCCTTCTTGCATACGAGCACCACCAGAAGCGGGGATGGCAACAAATGGAATTTTTTCTTTTCTTGCAACATCAATTGCTCTACAAAATTTTTCACCAACAACTGAACCCATTGAGCCCCCAATAAAACTAAAATCCATGGCAGCAATTGAAATTTTCTTGCCATCAACAAAGCCAGTTCCAATTGTAATAGCTTCTTTCAAACCAGTTTTCTGTACTGCTTGTTCGTATCTTTTAACATAAGATATTTCGTCACTAAAATTTAGTGGATCACCAGGTGTAACATCTTTATCTGATTCAATAAAACTCTCATTATCAAAGAGTAAATTCAAATAATCATTTGCTTTAATACGGAAATGTTTGTTACATTGAGAGCAAGTTGAAAGGTGTTCTTCTAATTCACCTTTGTAAATAATATGATCACAACCAGAGCATTTCATCCACAAACCATCAGGCATCTCACGACTGTTTTGCTCTTCTATGTTTTTTCTTGAACGATGGAACCAAGCCACTTTTTTATTTTTAGTTTAAATTTAACAATTAATTTTACAAACAATTACTATTTATTAACTAATACATTTTCATATTTACATAAATAACTAATCTTCCTATTAAAATTAATTAAAGACCTTATTAATATGCTAGAAATATGAATTAATTAATATTCTATGATAAAAAATTATTTACAATCTATATTATTTTTAGACTTTTATAAATTCTTACATGCAAGTTATGAAATTGAGATTGATTAAGAATTACACTTTTCTTTTTGCTTAAGTAAGAATAATGCATTAAATTTGCATCCCTTCAATTAGAATTCTCATCTTTACATTACAAATAAACAAACAATAGTGAAAGAACTCAATACTGTTGCGCCTTTAAAAACAAAGTGCAATACTAAATATATTTTTATTACCGGTGGGGTTGTCTCATCTTTAGGCAAAGGAATAACTTCTGCTTCATTGGGAGTTTTGCTTAAATCTAGAGGTTTAAAGGTTACCATACAAAAATTTGATCCATACATAAATGTTGATCCAGGAACAATGTCACCTTACCAACATGGTGAAGTTTATGTTACTGAAGATGGGGCAGAAACTGATTTGGACTTAGGTCATTATGAGAGATTTTTAAATCAATCAATGACTAAATCAAATAATACAACAACTGGTCAGGTATATTTTGAAGTTATCACTAAAGAACGTCGAGGTGATTATCTAGGTAAAACTGTCCAAGTTATTCCACATATTACTGGTGAGATTGTTCGACGTATGAAATTACTTGGAGATACTGGAGATTATGATGTAATTATTATTGAAGTTGGCGGAACGGTGGGTGATATTGAATCATTACCTTATATGGAATCTGCTCGTCAACTTACTCATAAGTTGGGTCGTGGAAATGCATTACATGTACATTTAACATATATACCTTATATAAAAGCTGCTGGTGAGTTGAAAACCAAACCTACTCAACATTCAGTTAAGTTATTATTAGAGCTTGGGATTCAGCCTGATATTTTAGTATGTAGAAGTGAACAAAAAATTTCTCGTGAAATGAAAGAAAAAATTTCATTATTCTGCAATGTTGATACAACAGCTGTTATTGAAGCTCGAGATGCATCTACTATTTATGAAGTACCTCAAATATATGCTAACCAACATTTTGATGATATTGTATTACATAAACTAAATTTAACTACTCATGATAGAGATTTAAGAGATTGGATTAAGTTAACACATAGAATTAAGAAACCTTCTTTAGGAGTTGTTAAAATTGGAATGTGCGGGAAATATACTCAATACCAAGATGCATATAAATCTATTATTGAGGCTTTTGTTCATGCTGGTGCTGCGAATAATGTAAAAGTTGAGTTAAAATGGATTGATAGTGAAGAGTTGTTATCTTACTCAGATGTAAAACGTGAATTGAAAGATATTAATGGACTTCTAGTTGCTCCTGGATTTGGTTCTAGAGGAGTTGAGGGAAAGATTATGGCAATTCAATATGTAAGGGAAAATAAAATTCCATTCTTTGGAATCTGCTTGGGTATGCAATGTGCAGTTATTGAATTTGCTAGAAATGTTTGTATTATAAAAGATGCTAATTCTGCTGAATTTGTAAAAACTCAGAATCCAGTTATTGATTTTATGCCAGATCAAAAAGCAATTAAAGAAAAAGGTGGAACTATGAGGTTAGGCAGCTTTCCATGCATATTAAAAAAAGGGACTAGATCTCTTAACTCTTACAAAGAACAGTTCATAACAGAAAGACATCGCCATAGATACGAGGTAAATAATGATTTCAGAGAGATTTTAGAAAATAACGATTTAGTTCTAAGTGGCGTCTCTCCAGATGGTAAGCTAGTTGAAATGATTGAGATTGAAGACCATCCTTTTTTTATTGGTTGTCAATTTCATCCAGAACTCAAATCAAGGCTACTATCTCCTCACCCATTGTTCAAGTCTTTTGTTAAAGCATCAATGGATAACAGGGTAAAAAAAATACCATTATCAGTTAGTAAAATTAAAAATATTGTAATTAAAGAAAAACTAAAAAAATCTAAATAATTTTTTAAACAGATTTCAAAAATAATGCACATAACTAAAATAGTTATGTGCTATTTTTCTATCTATTATTTGTATTATATTTTAAATCTTAATTTACTAATTATTTGACTTTTAAAAGTTTAAATGCATGGTTCCAATTATTTGATTTAAATCCTGGAATACACCAAAGTATACAAAGACTTTCAATTGGACCCGCTGCTTGTGATGTACCCATATCTTCAGCATCCCAGCCAAATTGATCTAATATTGATGTAACTTCTTTCTTTGCAATATCATTGTCTCCACAAATAAACATTGTTGGTTTATCCCCTCCAAATTCTGGATTTACCATTAATGCACTACCAACAGAATTAAATGCTTTTACAAAATTTGCTTCAGGATATTTCTCTTGAATATTCCCCATTAATGATCCATTTTTTGGAGTAAAAAAATTTAGAACTCCATCTTTTGGTGGGAATTCAGTTTCATCGATTGGGTTAGTTGTATCAATAATAGTTTTACCTTTTATGTTGCTAATACCCATAATATTAATTGCTTCTTCATTAGCTGAACCTTTTGTTGCAAGCACTATTATGTTACCATGTTTAGCGGCTTCTTCCATACTTCCAGTTTTACCACTATTTTGGTTTTTCCATTCTTCAAGTTTACTAATATCTCTTGAACCTAACATAACATCATAACCATGTTTAATAAAGCCAGTACCTAAAGTTTTTGCCACAACTCCCGATCCTATAATCCCAATTTTTTTCATTTTATTGTGAAGTATAAATTATTGTTTTACATAATAGTAAGACGATTTCTAATTCTAGATATTGTCAAATTTATAAAATCACAAACTCAAAATTTTAACTTAATTATTCAATAAATTCTTCGAATTCATAATGTATAACAAACATATTTCCATATTTTTGCCCCTTGCAAAAATTATAAAAAGATTAATGTAACGCTTATATATTCTAAGTGTTTCAACTCATTTATAAGATATTGATATTTTTTATTATTAAATCGTTTACATTAAATGTTACATACTGAGCTAATTCTAATTCTCGATTTCGGATCTCAATATACTCAATTAATAGCACGTAAAGTACGTGAATGCTGTGTTTACGCTGAAATTCATCCGTACAATATCACCATTGATAAAATTAAATCACTTAAACCGATTGGTATTATTTTTTCTGGAGGACCATCTTCTGTGTATGAAGAAAATGCTCCTCATAGCTCAAATCAGATTTTTGATTTAGGTATTCCTATTTTAGGAATTTGTTATGGATTGCAATTGATAGCTTATCAAAATGAGGGAGAAGTCAACAGATCCTACAAACGTGAATTTGGTCGTGCAGAATTAATTATTGATGACTATGAATGTAAATTATTTAAAGGTCTTCAAAATAACAATACTGTTTGGATGAGTCATGGTGATTCATTAACCAAAATTCCATCAGGATTTACTATAGCTGCTCATTCTGATAACGCACCTATTTGCGTAATTACAAATGCTAAAAAAAATATTTATGGAGTTCAATTTCATCCTGAAGTTCACCATACTCCTAATGGAAAAATGATTTTATACAATTTTGTATTTGAGATTTGTAAAGCAGTTGGAGGATGGAGTGCTAGTGCTTTTATTGAATCTACTATTAAAGATATTCAAGAAAAAGTTGGTGATGGTATGGTTATCTGTGGGCTCTCAGGTGGCGTTGATTCAAGTGTTGCAGCAGTTTTGTTACACAAAGCAATTGGTGACCAATTACTTTGCATTCATATTGATAATGGTGTAATGAGAGAGAACGAATCTAAAAATGTATTAAAATTATTTAAAGATAAATTACACATTCCACTTGAATTTGTTGATGCAAGTAATTTATTTTTATCTAGGCTAGAAGGTATTACAGATCCAGAGAAAAAAAGAAAAATTATAGGAGGAACATTTATTGATGTATTTGAAATAGAAGCTAAAAAATTCTCAAATGCACAGTGGTTAGCTCAAGGAACACTTTATCCAGATGTTATAGAATCAGTTTCTTTTAAGGGTCCTTCTGTAACAATTAAATCTCATCATAATGTTGGAGGATTACCAGAAAGAATGAATTTAAAACTGTTAGAGCCATTTAGAGAATTGTTTAAAGATGAGGTTAGAGCTGTTGGAAGAGAACTTGGTTTGCCAAATGAATTCATTGATAGGCATCCTTTCCCAGGTCCTGGATTGGCTGTAAGAGTACTAGGTGAAGTAACATATGAACGTTGTGAAATTTTAAGAAAAGCTGATGAGATTTTCATTGATGAGTTACATACTTCAAATCAATATTCTGAAATATGGCAAGCTTTCGTTGTTTTGCTTCCAGTTTCAAGTGTTGGTGTTATGGGTGATGAAAGAACTTATGATAATGTTTGTGCAATACGTGCAGTTACAAGTACTGATGGTATGACAGCCGATTGGGCAAGAATACCTTATGATATTCTTGCAAGAGTATCTAATAGAATTATAAATGAAGTTAGAGGGATAAATAGAGTTGTTTATGATATTTCATCTAAACCTCCTGCAACTATTGAATGGGAGTAAATTGTATTTAATATTATTTTTCTTTAATCTAGTGGTATTAAATTTTCTTCAATTTCTATTTTACTTAGATTTTTTCTAATCTCTTCCCATTTAAATAAATAATAGCAGATAACTAAAATTAATACATAACTTAAGATTCCTAAGTAAAATGAATATTGAGGATTAATTTCTATTGCATTAAAAAAACTATTTGTTGGAATTGCAGAATTTTTATAGTTAATTATACTCAATGAGTAAATATTAGATGCTGCGTGCATACCTATTGCTAGTTCTATTCCATTGTCGAATATTGTTAACAAACCAAAGAATATACCTGTAGATATATAACTTAAATAAATGTAAATTGGATTAAATTTAAGTACTTCAGGATTTGCTGAATGTAACAATGCAAAAATTAAAGATTGCAAAATTATACTAGTCCAAACTGATTTTGTAGTTCTAAAAATTCCTTGCATTAAATAACCTCTACATAATAATTCTTCAGCTCCTGCTTGGATTGGAATTAATATCAAAAATGCAAAAAACATTATTACTCTAAAACTTGATAAACCTAAGAATTGATAGTCATCGGGATTAAATAAATAATTAATAATATCTGTCATTATATTAAATGAAAATAAAATTACAAACCCCCAAACAATTCTATTAATTCTTATTTTGTTTGATGTTGATATTATATTTTGCAAAGTGCTTTTATGAATATACTTAAACATCAACTTCAATCCAATTATCCCACCTAAAAAACTAAACACAATTCCAATTAATAAATTTAAACTTTCAATTAGTGGCTTATTTAAAGAAAAACTGCTTACTTCATAATAGTTCATAATGAAATAAAGCGGTAATGCCATTATTACTCCTGAAAATATTAAGTAAGTAATAGTACCTAATAAATACCAACCAGCCTTATTCTTTTGGTATTTTGAATTTGAAATAAAGTTCTCCAATATTGATTTATTGCAATTTTAAAATTTAAAAACGCTTAGCTAATCTTAAAATAAAATTTGGTTTACTATAAATATCTCCCCTAAAATGATATCCCATACTAATTCCTTCACGACCACCAAAACCAATACCAAATGAATATTTTATATCGTTAATGCTAGTAGGTAAACCAGAGAACAAGCTTGAACTAGAACCTGGATTACTTATAAAACAGAAATCATTTGTTAAGATTAAGTTTGTAACATTCCATAAACTAAAAAACATATCAGTTTGGATTAAACCTAATCTAGTTCCACTAAACTCATTTTGATTAAATCCATTTAAAGAACCTATTCCACCAACAGTAAAAGTTTTTTGATTAGGTACATCTCCAAAACCAATTCCGAACCTTCCATGCATTGCAAATGAAATTACGTTTTTAAACAATTCATTTTTATATACAATATCAGTAACAATTATTTTATATTTAATATTATCAGATGTGTTATTCAAATTTATATCATTTAACAATAATTCTATTTCACCTTCAACTCCAAAAATACCATTTAACCATGTGTTTTCACCGTTTGTTACTTCATCATAACCTACTCTGTAAATCAATGAGCTTAATTTTCCGTTATAAACTTCAGCAACTTCAGAAAAAGGAAATTTATCACCAAATATTGACCAATTAACATTCCTAATTAATGAAGAATACATATCATTTCTGTATTCAATTTTCATATTCAATTTTTTTGAAAATATTTTTCCTACTGCAATTGAAAAACCATTCCTATTATAGTAATCTCTAGCATCTCGACCCATAACCATGGCACTAAATATGTTTTCTGTTTGGCTCATTTTCCAAGCATCCTTTGTATCAGTCAGAATATGTCCCTCAATATTAACAATTGTTGGCTTTGTAAAGTCTCCGAATGATTTTGATAATCCTCCTTTAAATTGCCAATAATGAGAACCAAATCCATAACCAAAACCTACACTAATTCCAAAATCTTTTTTATACATAGAAAGCAAATCAAATGAGCCAATACCTATATAAAATCCATCAGCTTTATCATAACTAATAAATGGCAATTCTTCTTTAGTTTTGATTTGTTCAAAAATTGGTACAAAAGATTCAAATATTCCAGAATATCTTAATGCTTTAATACTATCAATTAATTTAGTATTTACTTTGAAATTTATTGTTGTATTAGAATCTATTTTAATTGGTTTATTTGATCTAATTGAATCAATTTTGTTAGAATCAATTTTATTAGAATCATTTTTTAGTGGTTCAAACAACTGAGGATTTGCCTTAATAAGGCTATCTGCTGTATTCTTAGCCGATTGAGCAGGACAAAACTTAATGCTTAATAAAATTACAAGAAAAAATATGTTGAAATACTTCATTATGATTTATTTGTTTCTTTTTAATTAGTTCAATAATCTTCTACAATAGAATTTCTCTTCGATTATTTTCTTAATAACCACCTTTTCAGAAAATAATTTTAATAATTTGTAATACTAATCAACTAATTTATTTCATTAACAAAGTGAGTTTAGCAACAGTTTCAATATGATAAGTCTGAGGGAACATATCTACAGGTTGAACATATTCAATTAAATACATATCCATTAGCAGTTCACAATCACGAGCTTGAGTTGTTGGGTTACAACTTATGTAAATTATTTTTTCTGGTGCAATTTTTTTTATCATATTGACTACATCTGTGTGCATACCTGCTCTGGGTGGATCAGTAAAAATAATATTTGGTTTTGGCAAATCAACCCTATTGATAAAGCTTCTGCAATCACTAGCAATAAACTTTGTATTAAAGTAATTATTTTTAATTGCACTCAAATCAGCATCCTTAATTGAGCCTTCGTTCTGCTCAACTCCTAATACAAATTTAGCTTTAGCAGCTATTGCTAAAGTTATTGTTCCAGCACCACAATATAGATCCCAAACAATATCTTCTGGTTGAATCTCCGCTGCTTCAATAGCTACTTTATAAAGTTGCTCTGCTTGTAGCGAATTTGTTTGAAAAAATGAAAATGGTGAAATATCAAACTCATTACCTGCAATTTTTTCAGTTATTATTCCATTTCCATAAAGGACTCTTGTTTCATTTGTAAATGCAATTTGTGCCTTTCCTCTATTAATACCTTGAACCAAGGTTGTAACTTCTGGAACATTTAGTTTTAACATATCTGAATACTCATAAATTAAATCATCTACTTCTTCACTAGTAACTATAATAACCATTGTCTCTTTTCTTGCAACAGAATGCCTAATACATAAATTTCTTAATATACCAGAATGTGAATGAGTATTATAAATTGAGGTGGAATTTTCTTTAAAGAACTTTTTACTGAAATTTAAAATTTTATTACTAACTTCCGATTGCAGGTAACAATTTAATACGTCAAGTACCCTATCATATCTACCTGGTGCATGTAATCCTAAAGCAAAATTTCTATCTAATATTTCTTCATCATTTGCTACTTCAATATCTGTTAACCATCTTTTATCTCCAAAGGAAAATTCCATTTTATTTCTATAAAAATACTCATTTTCACTTGACAAAGTTTCTTTCACAATAATATCTTTCAAATGACCGATTCTTTCAAATGAATCTATAACATGTTGTCGTTTCCATTCGATTTGAGAGCTATATGCAAAATTTTGCCATTTACATCCACCACAATCTCCAAAATGGGAACAAACAGGATCTACACGGTAAATTGATGGATTTATAATTTCAATAGCTTTTGCTTCTGCATAACTTTTTTTTACTTTTTTAAGAACAGCTTTTACCGTATCCCCTGGTACACATCCCGAAATAAATATCGTAAAACCATCTTCAGTTCTTCCAACACAAGAACCTTCAAAAGCAGCTTTGTTTGGAGTAATAACTATTTCATCTCCCTTTTTTGGTTTTGTATTTTTTTCTTCCATAATTTTATTAACTTTAATTTTTAATACATTTATTAAAAAAAAATCCCTGCAACTGTGTGCGTTGCAGGGATTATATTTCAATGATTAAATCTATTAATCAATTCTAAATCTTAGCATTGGTGAAACCATGAACATACTTCCAGTTTCCCAAGGTCTTTTATCTCCAAGAATTGTAGAAGAAAATTTACCTTCAATCAACAACCAATTTGGTATAACAGGAATAACACCACTAAAAGTTAAATTTCTGTTTGCAAGTTGAATTGAGGCACTAAATGGGAAACCTGACTGATTAAGATATTCAGTTTTAAAATAAAACCAATCTCCAAATTCTGTAGGATGAATCAAACCTGAATATACAACTGCATCAGCATATTCTGAACCACTTACTGGAATAGGTTTAGCTGGTAATGAACGAGTAATATGATAAACACCACGAGCAAAATCCTGATATGAAATTCCTAAACTCAATCTAACAAAATGCTCATAACCATCAATCCATTTTTCCCAAAATACATTACCTTGTACAATATTTTCTGCGAAATAACCAACTTGCCTTACAGTTGAACCAATTAATTGAGAAGACCTAGCATAATCAATACTTCCATCAATTGTTGAAGTGTCTTTCATTTTACCAGTTTCAATACCTAAAGCTAAACCAAAATCACCAGTTTCATAACTATTTTCAAATTTAGGAAAACGATACTCAAACTTAACAACTGGCTTAAGTCCATTATTTCCATTCAATAAACGAGCAGGTAAAAAGCTGGTGACTCCAGTTGGTTCTCCACCAGATTTGAACTTGTATGCTAATCCTAGAGATGCTTTAAAAACATCTGGAACACCTTTTGCTCTAAGTTCAGGATCGCTAAGAGGAACAATAGGGTAACTAATCATAGCTTTAGCTTCTCCACCAAACCAAAAAGGATAACCAATTTCATCACTTCCAATATAATGTTCTAATCTAAAACTAGAAGTACCAACCTGAACTACTTGCCTAGTTAGTGAAGCTGAAATAAACTGGCGAGCATTAACAGGATTCAAAACTGTTGGCATTCTTTCTTGATTTGTTTTTGTAGTAGGAATTTCAGGCTCTATGTCGCTTAGAGCATAACTTCTACTTAATAACTGTTGATATAAATCCTCACCAATAGTACCACGTATTTTTTGAGTTCCGGTAATAATAGCATTATTGTTTTCACCCATTCTGATTGTCAATAACTGTTGCTCTGCATTTGGTCTGGCAAATGTAGCAGAGACAGTAACAACATCAGTTTCGCGAACAGGAACTCCATCTAACTTGAATGCTTGAGCTATTTTTATTTTTAAATCTGCTTCAAGTACATTCCAACGAGGAAGTAATTTTTCGATATCAGGATCAAGACGGGTTAGGTCACTGATGTCCTCTTTTAATTCATCTTTTGTTGGTGTTTGAGCTAAAGCCTTATTCTGTATAGAAACTAAGGAGACAATAGCTATAATTACCAATGAGAAGATATTTTTAAGAACTAAATTTTTTGTTCTCATGTCTATAATATAAAAAGAGAGAGAGATTAATGTTACTAGTTAAAAACCTAAATTATTAAAATGATATTTCAAGCTCACACTAGGAGCAAAAATAGTTGAATTTTCCCATAAATGAGCTTCACGTGAAAGCACAGTTGCAAACTTTCCTTCAATTTTTAAATCTAATTGAGGGTTAACAATAAACTGAATCCAAGCATTAGAGAAAATTGATTCATCAAGATATTGAACAGAAACTCCCCATGGAATTTTTTTACCTCCTCTCATATATTCAATTTTACCAGATACTCCTCCTTTTGAAGTACTTTCAACTTTGTTCATTATGGTAGCATTTTTTGAAGCTCCTTTACTACTATCTGCGATTCTCTCATATGAATCTACACCATAGAATGAACCTCCAAATTTTAAACGGAAAACATGTGATCCTGATTCATCTGGAAAAAATCCGAATGAATAATATAACTGTCCAGCATATCTAATTAGATATCCTCTTTCAGACATTTTAAGCACTGAATCGTACGCTTTCCTGATTTGATCAGTATTAGAAGCACTAAAAGAGTAGGTTCCAAAAAAGTTAAACATACCTGAATTAGATATAAATGGAGTTGTAAAATCTCCACTCATTGCAAACCCAGTTCCACCTATAATTTTTTGTGGTGAGCCACCCAATCCACTTGTAGAAATTGAAGTATCACCAAAGCGAACCATTGGCAATACTAAACCTAATCTAATATTTTCGAGGATTGCACTTAAAGTAAATCTTCCACCCCAAATTGATGGGAAATTCATTTCATCTAAACCATTTTTTAGCTCAACACCCCATTGTAAATCTGGATTCTTTTTATCTTTTAAATCATAAGATCTTAAACCTAAAATCACATCAGTACCAACAGTAAATTCATAAGGATATTCTCCAGTACCAGGAACTTCTGCTCCAGCTAACTTATTTTTACTTACTCCAGAACCGCCAAATATTCCACCAGCATCACTAAATAAATCCTCCTCTTTCTTAACAGTGTCAGCCTCATCATCTTTCTTTTCTTTTCTTAGAGGTCTTCCTTCACTTACACTAATTAGTGCGTGAGGATATTCTTCTTCGTTAATTGAATTAGCTCTAACTTTTGTTCTAGGAGCAATCTGAACTTGAGCTAAATCTCTTAACAAAAACATTTGATTTGTTAAACTTGGGCTCCCTTCAGAAATACCAGATCTTAATTCATTATACATTCCAGTATCTGGTCCACCATTTGAATATAGATATTTGTACATATCCAATCCACCTTTAACATCCATAATACTAGCTTTATTAGAAACAGGGTCTATGTTAATACCCATAAAAGCAATTAATCTTGGATTAGATTTATTACGTGAACTAACGATATAGAATTCTTTTGGACGAGACTTACGTTTATTGATTACACCTTGAACTCTACCAATTAAATCTTGAAGTTCAGTTTCATCCATGTCTTCCTCATCACAGTTGCCATACTTATCGGCTAACATTTTCTTTTGTGCTTTTAAATCACGAGCACGGCTTACAACAGTGCGTAAACCATCAAACAAATCAGCCATTGCTTCGCCACAAAGTGCTCCACTTTTGCCTTTTTCATTTACATAATCTATGTCTGCTTTATCAACAGCATCCATACTTCTTATTAGACGACTTTTGTATTCGTCTTCTAATTTGTAAATCATGATATCTGCCCAAACTATATCATCTATAGAACGGATAAGATTTTTGATTCTACGGTCTAGTTTGACAAGTTCGCGCTCATCTCCTCCTTGTGCTTTTGCAGGCACATAGGATAAGGCAATGCCAACAAGCACTGCAAGTAAAGAGGCTAATTTCACATACCGAGATATTAAGTTTCTCATTGTTGGCTTTAGGAAATTATTTAAATTAATAATTATCTTTTAAAAAGAAAGAGAGAGAAAATTTCCCTTATCTATTTGTTATAAATCTATGCATTTAACAATTAAAATAAATTGAATTTGATTAATGCATAAATGTTTGTTATTCTAATATTACTTAATAGCTCTTACTGTTACAAAAGTAGTTCCTTGAGAGCTAACTCCACCACGTCCACGAATTGTAAATCCTATTTCAAATCTTTTACCTTGAAGTCCTGCAATATTTTTCTTAAATACTGCAATATCTGAAACAGTTCCACTTAATGTATAAATTCCACCATCACCTCCAACTAATCTGAATGTTAATCCGTAAGTTGAACATTCTGAACACCCAGCTTCTCCTTGAATTTCTGCTGGAACAGAATTATCTCCTAACCTTTGGCTTACAGTAATAGTTGTTACATCACTTGTAAGTTTTTTACTATTAATTACCCATTCAGCCTCAAATCCATCAGTCTGTTCTGGTGATGGGAAAACTATTTGGAAGTCCTTTGTAGGTTTAATAATAGATGAACCATTTTTATCATTTGTAAGTAAAGCTACCCATTTTGATTTATCAGCTACACCATTTGGTTTCCAATAAACTGTAGTTTTGACAGATTTAGTACTTTCTGTTACTTTCATATTTGCAGCTAATTCTGCTTCTTTAAATACAGTACCCTCTTGATTAAGTGCTTGTTCTCCATTTATTTCAACAACAGTTTGATAATGACTATTTGGAACATTACCACTCATCCATTCCGATGTTGGATTATACTTTCTACCAATAACAGCCCTATTACCTTTCCATCTATCTGGAGAATTTCTAAGAGTTGGTTTTTCAACCATAAGATATTTAGTAGCAGTTTGCGTTCCAGCTTTAGTAGAAGCAGTTGCAACAATAGGAGTAATACCTCCAGATTGTGGCTTATCAATAGTTGCATTATAAATCCCTGCACTCGCATCTAAAACTGTGAGAGTTGCACCTGATACATTTTTTGAGGAAGCATCCTTTGGACCTAACTTAACTTGAACTTCAAATGGTGCTGCATCATACCAGTAAGCTGTATCACGTGCCATTAATATCGCAGCAACTGGATCTTGTGGTTTTTGTATAGGAACTGGTGGTGGATTTTTAACCCTAATATTGAAAGATGTTGCACTTTGATTTTCTTCAAATTGATTTGCAGCATTAGGAGTTAAGAGCTTATCAATATATGAAATAACTGTTGCTCCACTTCCAGGAACACCTGCCTTATCACCTTGTTTTTCTATAAATCTTTTAGTTAATCTGAGTTGTTTAACAGCAAATTTAATATTCCCAACTCTAACAGTATCATTATCAGAAGGCTCTTGAGCCACTGTCATGATTTTATTTGTATTTGTATGGAACCTAAGTCTGTACCAACCTTGACCTTTAGTCGGTTTGAAGTTGACATTAAAAACTTTTATTCTTTTTCCTTTAGCCAACATATCTTGAGTTGCACTATCATTAATAGTAAAATAAGACTCAGGAGTTTCTGTTGGGATT
The DNA here is from genome assembly GCA_016700335.1 of Chlorobiota bacterium. Taxonomy (NCBI): domain Bacteria; kingdom Pseudomonadati; phylum Chlorobiota; species Chlorobiota bacterium. The sequence goes on from CP065014.1 coordinate 2,662,716, forward strand.
GATGTTCCAGAAATTTGACGAGGTTGAGTATAACTTCCCACATCAGTCCCTAATTCCGAAAGTAAAATCTGTTGTCCCCCTTCAATATCAGTTGTGTCAGGACCTAAAGCACCTTCATCTAAATTTGGATTAGGAATTAATGATACGCTGTACTGCAATGATGAGATGTCATCTCCAGCTATTTCCTTACCATTAATAACCTGCTTTGCAGCAGGATCACCAACTGAAACGAAAATTTTATAATTTCTAGCCCATCCTTTTTGGTCTTTGGGTTCTAGAACTATTTCGTCCTTAGGTATGGTAGTGATACCAGTAGCACCATTACCAGTTTGAAGTTGCGAGAGAATAGTTTGAACAATCTCAATCGCTTCTTTTTGTTTACGACGCAAGCCTTCTTCCGCCTCGTCGCGTTCGATAAAGATAATAAGAAGTTCGAGAATTACGGCAAGATATAATACGAAATAAACCTTGCCTGCACCGCCTTTAGACATAAATTATACTACAAAAGTAGGAAATGGATAAATTTACTTTGGAATGCAAATACTTAGAGAAGAAAGCCGTTATACCCCACATACTAATAACATACATATAACCATTAGAATTAATTTCATTAGAAAAGGAGAAGCAAGATAAGTAAAATTTAATTTATTATTATTAAATTTTTTTTCAAAAAACTTTTTTTCCTCATTTAAAATATTCTATTATTTTATATAACATTAAAAAAAATTCTAGATCCAATTTATTTCAAAAATATATTCTGTTTATTTACTAAATTAAACCAATAATCAAATATAAAAAATTCATTTAAAAATGAATTATTGAAAGAATATTTATTTATTTCTTAATTATTTCTTAACATTTAAAAGTTTAAGTTAACCAAAGTTAAAAATTTTATACTATTTAACAAAGTAAATTTTTATTTATAAAATTATTTATTGGATTTATTTGTTGAATTTTATAGTTTAGTTTAACTAAATAAAATTATAATTATTAATCAAATTTAAATATTCAGAATATCAATTATAAATTTATTGTTTAAACCAATCAATATCAATTCCAACACCAAAAGAATTTGGAGCTCTTTTACTATTCCATATTTTATTGTTAGTTGGTTTTTCTGAATAGAATTTATCGCTGCTTTTTTTATCCCAATTATATTCATCGTCACCACCACTATCAATGAACAAACCAAAGGATTTCACATCATCACGCCAACCATTTTGAACTTCGTATTTTGTTGATGTACCTAAAGGTGGAGTATCAACCCAACCAAGTTGTTCACCAACAACCTCATAATTTAAATTGTATTCATCATTACCGCTTCTATCCCAAAATAAACCAATGCTGCATAAATCTGCGGAACCACCACAAACTGGTTTTAGGTAATATTTATCATTGCCATCTGCATCTATAGAAATACCAATTGAACCATCCCTAGCATGACCACAGTATTGATTTACAGCTTCTTTATATCCAATTGCATATTTGTCATTGCCTTTCAAATCTATCTTACAACCAATACCATAATGTGCTGCAGAACCGATTGAGTATTTTCCACTTCTGTAAGTATCATTCCCTTCCCTATCTTCAAGAATACCAATAGCCCACCAATAGCCACAACCTTGACTCCAGACTGGAGCACTATAATAATCATTCCCTTTTCCATCAACTAAAATTCCCCAACCACCAGCTAAGCTGTGTCCATCTCCAAAATCTGCACGTCTTCCATAACCACACCCTTGAGCCATTGAAACTGACTGACCTAAGTAAAGTGCTGAAATATTTCCGCTATCTCTAGCAATATATTTATCATCACCTTCAACATCAATAAGGCAACCAACACCTAAGGTTGAACCTAACCCTTGAGATTGTTGAGAACAAGTGTAGATATCATTTCCAGAGATATCACACAATATAGCTGCTCCAATATGAGCTGCACCTTCACCCCAAAGTGAATCAACTGTATAATTATCATCACCAGAAAAATCAAATAATGTCCCAACTCCAAACCAAGATGAGCCCAACCCTGACTCTTTTATATGGTAAATATCGTTACCTTTCAAATCTATTACAGCACCTATTCCAAACAATCCACAACCAAAAGAACAAGGTTTATCTGTTGAATTATATGTATCATTCCCATCAAAATCAATAATCAAACTTGTAGGTTTTGTAATTCCAGCTGAAACACCTAATCTCCCAGAATATTTATCATTTCCACCAATATCAATAATTGCAATACTCTCTTCATCATCAATTAAATCGTTATTCCCACCATAAATTACAATATTACCTTCTGGGGTTGGTATATCAACTTTCTCCATTTTTGGCTGACCTTTCAAAAATTGTTTAGACTCTTTAAATTCATTTATTGCATATTGAATTTGATTATAGAAATATGTTGAAGCAAACATTAAATACTTTCTATCGGTTTTACGAATTAAATCAAATACACGTGAATCGGTAACTGCTGACTGACCAAGATGTTCTTCCCCCCATGGTGCTGAAGCAAATAAATAATAATAATCAATTGGATTTCCTCGTGGCGCATCAAGTGATAATTGTTCAAGAGGAATTGCTTTTAATAACCATTTATTAGTTTCAACTATACAAGTAGAAATTCTAATCAAAAGAATTTTAAGGTTATCTGGTAACAATAAAAATTCAATTTTTGCTGATAATAATTTTGATTTATCACGTTGCCCCTCGGCAATATATTTGTTAAATGCCTCTTCTGGAGAATTGCAAGTACGATTCTTTTCATCTTTTGCAAACCATAGTGAATCTATTTGAACAGCCATACCACGTCCAGATGAAACATCAGTTAAACTCAATGCTCTTTGAACAATAGCTGACATACTTTTACAGCTATCTAAAAGTAAAGTTGTTATTCCACCACTACTCCGAGGTATATTTCTTGCATTTCTAAAAGCTCTCCAAATTGATGGGAGTACAAATTCATCAGGAGAAAAATTCATCATTTCATCGTATGAATAACCTAATTGTTTTCCGTTTATCTCAAATCTTTTAATTGCTTCATCCCATAATGTATCTGGAATAGAAAGGCTATTTCTATCTTTTAAAAATTCATGTTGTTGAGATAAAGAATTTTTAAATGATATTATTGAAACAAATAAAATGATAATTAGACCTTTCATAAAAAATTTTCAATTTAATAATTATTTATACAAACTTACATCTTTAAATAATATTTATTATTTATTAATACTTCAGAGTGAATTATTGATTTGAACCCAATCAAAAATAAAAAAGGAGTAAGCGTGTACTTACTCCTTTTATTAAATGATATTGGTTGAAATTTATTACTTTTTAATAACAAATTTTTGGACTTCAATAAATTTATTATTTCTAAAGGTACAAATATAATTCCCTTGAGGTAAGCCATTACTATTTATAACTGCACTATATTTACCAAAAGAAATTGAAGTTTTTCCATCGAATATTACAAACACTTTTTCTCCTAATAAGTTTGAAATAAAACAATCTGGTTTTCCATCCTCAAAAAATTCCATTTCAATTTTGATAATATTATTATTCTCTATAACTTTTAATTTATTGGCACCACCATTATAATTTAGCTTAGTAATATTACATTTGCCATTAACTGAAACATTCCCATTATCACCTGTAACAACTGGTTTAACCCAAAATATTGAATCACTAGTAAACTTTATTGGAGAAATACCCATGTAAGATAAATTTGAATCTGGCACTGCAACAGCAAATCTCATTTCAGCAATTTCACCAGTAGTTACATTTTCACAATCTTCCATTATTACTTCAATCCCATTTTGTTTTTCTGAAACTAAAGGTGCTCTCCCAAATTTTGTTTTAATACCTAAATACTGCAATGCTCTTTTGTTATATTCAAAGAAATATTTTAAATCAATAGGAGATTGAGGCAAATCTTTATCAACAATTACTTTTTGTAATACTGTATCTGCAATAGTTCCATAAAGAGTATCAGAAGGTGCGAAACTCATTTTCATAGGAAACGGAGGAGCATAACCTATACTGAAGATCCTACCTGAAGTATTAATTGAACATGGAAAATTTGATAATGCTGTCATTGTTGTATCATAAACTTCTTCAATATATGGACAGAACCTGACAGTTAATTCAATAGTATCTCCTTTTTTTAATGTAGTTGGATAAGGGATATTACTAGATAAAACTTTATGACCTTTTGGAAGTATTAATGAATCAAATCTCATATCAATTTTATCTGGATTCCAAATTTTTACAATTCTATCAGCACAATATTTCAAATTCACAGTATCAAAGCTCATTAACTGGCTCATAGCAATTCTTGAGCAATAACCAAATCCATTTACCTTAGAAGTATCTTCAAATTTACAAGGAACATTTGATACAATTCTAATTATTGAATCATAACTTTGTTCATTTGTTGGGCAGAATTTCAACATCACAATTACAGAATCATTTGGTTGCAAATCAACTGGAATTGGTGGTAAAGAAGAAGTAATAGTATATCCAGGAGGTAGAATTAGTGAATCAAACCTAACTGGTATTAAACCTGGATTTCTTACTATAATTTGTTTGTCTAAACAATCTTGAACTCCAACGGTATCAAAAGTAATTGATTCAGCTTTGATTAATGGTTGAGTTATAATAATAGTACCTTTATCGCCAGCAGCTACGATTTTATAAAATACTAAAGAATCACTATCAAAACTTACTTCTTCAATACTGATAGGAGTAACAAAAGGTTTGCCACTAATTACTTTAAATTTCACTCTTGCTACTTCACCAGCTTTTATACTAATTCCATTTAATACTTGTCCCCTTGCAATACCTCCAGTATCTGCTTTTATTGCAACATTATTTGAGTAAGGTGAAGTAATACTTAGTACTTTCAATGCTGTAGAGTCATAGTTTAATCTAAAGAACATATCAATAATCCTTTGAGGAACATCGCGAGAACAGAAAATAGGCAACTCAAAATCATCACAAGTATTCACTAGTATTGTATCTCTGTTTATTCTTGTAGTATCAAATGCCATTTGCATACCAAAAGCTGGAGCAAAACCATTTCCTTTTAATGTTATACTAGTATCAATATTATTGCATGGATACTTAGTAATAATATTAAGCTTAGCTAAATAAGACTTTGGAGATCGAGGAGAAAACACAATATTTAAAGTTAATTTAGAACCTCTTTTTACTACCCATGTAGGTGGTGTATTTCCTGGTAATGCTGTTGCAGTAAATACTCCAATATCTGGTACAAACTGGATTCCAGAAATTACAACTGAATCTCCACTTGGATTACTAAATGGATCTGAAGGTACATCTAAATTTACAGCAATTGCTGCTGAAGATGTATCAACCCTAGTTGCTGGAAATTGAACATTAACATTTGAAGGAGCTAAATTTAGCTCTCTTCTTCCGCTTAATGAAACTTTAAATTCATCTTTCCAAGCAGGTGTTTTAGCTTTAATATGAAGAATTGCATTACTTAAAACATTTGGTGCAATAGAAGGAATATTCGGACAAAAAGATACTACTAAAGTATCAACTGTTAGAGGAGCAACTGTAAATGGTGCTTTACTTCCATTCAATTTTGATTTCCAACTAAAAACTGCTGGTCTTGGAGATGGTAAAGGAGGAGTGCCAGGATCAATCCATATTGAATCGATTGACATTGGTATATATGAACTATAATTTGGCAATGGAATTTCTCTATTGCTACATTCACATGGTTTTACTAACCCGTAATTTATTAAACTAATAGGAGCTTCAAGTTTGATTATAACACCTGTTCCTGTTATCTTTCCAGTCCAATCAATTACACATGGTTTGTCAGTATTAATTAAAAAATCTCCTGCATAAACTTGGGCTGCAGTCGGCTTTAATTGGACATCGAACCAAAGAGAATCTCTAGGGTTTAAATATACAGGTAAAGCTGGCCTAGAGGCAATTAAAACATATCCTGGAGGAAGATTTAATTTTGTTACATTAATTGGAATAGAACTTGAATTTTCAATTAATATAGGAATCGTCTTTTGCCAACCAACTTCAACTACTCCATAGGTTGTAAGCGGAGTAACATAAAGTCTTGGAACTACACTTGTAGCTCTTACCAAAACCTGATACTTCCTTCCATTTGATAAATTGATATCTAAAATAGATTGATCTGCTCTATCGGTTGTTAAATCATTTGGGCAATACTTTATTGAATAGTATCCTGAACTATTAGGTTGTATAACTTGATTTCCAGAGTTAGTAATCAATGTAAATTTTCCAGTTACATCATTAAGTACAACATTATTAATTGTAACAGGAGAGGAAGTTATATTCTTAACAGCTATACTATCAATTTTACAATCGCAACCAACAGTGTTAAACAATTGAATCAGTGGTGGAGCAAATGACAACTCATCGTAAACTCCTGCTCCAGTTATTGGAATACACTGAGTTCCGTAACATTGAGTATCAAATATACACAATGTGTCTAGATAAGTTTTTTGTTCACGAGGACGAAATAAAAGAGTAATAGTAGAAGTACCTCCAGGTGATAAACCAATTCCTTTAGCAGAAATAATTGAATATGCATCTCCAACTTTTAAATATACTGATACATTTCTAGGGCTCGTCCCATTATTTTTAATAATAACTGAATTATTTTTAGTATTACCAATTACTACATTTCCAAAATCAATTTTATTGTCAAGGAAGTCAACATCAACAGAAATTCCAGTTCCTTTTAATTTTATTTTTTTTACAATTTGACACCCCCTAAATGTTGTTTTAAAAACTGCCTCTCCTGTAAATGGTCCAGGCTTATCAGGTCTGAAACGTATATATGTTTCTTGGTAAGCAAATTTTGGTAACAATTGAATTGGGAAACTATTCCTTCTACCAAAAAAATTATTTGGGAGAATTGTTATTGTATCAATGTTAATTGGTTCATTAGTAAAGTTCCGGTATTGATATAACCTTACATCACTAATGTCTCCAGGACAAACAGAGCCAAAATCCATTGATTCAACTTTTCCTTTAGCACTTGAATTTAAGATCATTAAAACATCTTGAGATTGACCTTGAACTGGTATTTTACCACTGCCAGGGCAAACATCATCGCTTATAATTTTGAATGTATCTATTCTATTTCTTGTTGTATCTCCTGCCTTCATTCCAACTTTTATCCAATAACATTTACCAACTGCAATTGTTTGAGGTAGGTTACCAGATCCACTATCAGGACTCCAAAAGAAATTAGTATCTAAAAAAGAAGCACTTGTTATTTTTAAAGGTCTATTACTAGTATTACAAATTTTAATTGTTTTTTCAGCGGTAGTTTTAGTTGTACAACCAACCCATAAAGTATCTAACAATACTCGACCGGTAGAATAAGTAAATTCTGTTGTTCGATTTATAGTTATTGGAATCCGAACTTGTTTTCCACAACGATTTGAATTGTCAACAACAAGGGTACATAAGATTGCACCTACAACTCCTGCTCTCATCCTAACTGTTGCGCTTTTTGTTTCACCTGGTTTGAAAGTTATGCTTGCGGGACTTGGTGTAAAAAGCCCAGCATCCCTACCTTCAACTCTTATATTTGCTGTACTTCCGCAAAGTGAAGTATCTATAATTGAAAAATTAAATGTTGTGTCACCAGTACAAAAGATATTCTGAGTTATACTACCTGGAGTAACAACATGAATTGCTGGAATACTTCTATTTCCACCTCCGCACTGAGCACCACTTCTCATTCTTCCAATAATATTCCTTCCAGTTGCATCACATAAATTTTGGATCCCAGTTCCTTCATTGCATCTATAATAAAGTATCAATCCAGTTTCATTTCCAGCCAATGATAATAACCTCTGACAATCTATTTCTTTATCAGTAAGAACTCTATTCCAAACTCTAACTTCATCAAAATCTCCTTTAAAAGTTCTGAATTTTAGTGAATCATCATACAATCCATTACAACTTCCTAATTGCATTGAAAGAGTTTTACTATCTATTCTATGAAGTTTAGTTATTGGATATTGAGGATTAGTAAAAACGTTAGAACTATTTCCATTAACATATATTTTAGCACCATTTCTATTCCAAGTTGCTGCAATATGTTGCCAACCTGAATACAAATTAGGAACGTTAACACTAGCAACAGTATTGTCTGCATCACCTTTAAATGCTCCATCAGCATTAATAACAAAATAGATATTATTATCTTCTATATATACAACCCACTGGTCATTTGCATCTTTATTAGGTCCCCATACACCACCAATAAAAACTCTTTTACCAGGTTGTAATTTTGGATTTATCCAGGCTTCAAATGTAATTGCTGAATCTAGATTTCTTAATGCAGAACTTGTATCTACATCCACATAATGAGCACCTTTTCCAGAACTTACAGTAAATGTTAGAACATTTCCTAAGCATCCTTTATCTTGATCGCAAGCAGCTGGGAATTGAGCGTTAGATGTTAAAAACAATATCGAAAAAAATGTAAAAACTATAAAAATTAATCTCATATATTTTGATATGATTGTAAAAGAGAAGAAAATTGAAAAATTGAAAGTCTAACTTAAAAAATCTTTTCGAGTTAGTTGAATTTATTCTTCAAAAATCATAACACCAAATAATTGTTAAAAATTACATTTAATAAAAATTATTAATTCCTAAATGTTGTTATTCACAAAAAAAAAAAATTCAGCCCAATTATAATTGAACTGAAATTTAATTTAAACAGATAAAAAATGAATTAATTATAATGAATCAACTTTTTCCATACATAATAATGATTTTCGATTTGTTAAGTAGATTCTCTTTCCATCAACCTTATAACCCCCTGTATACATAATAGATTCACCATCCTCTAACTCACAAGTGCTTAAAAATGTGGACCATAAAATTTTACCAGTTGTAATATCAATACCGAATAATTCAAACCCATCTGTAAGTTTATACAAAGTATTATTTGAGCTATCTATTTGTGCAGCCCAATTAATTACCGTACTTTGTTCTTTTGGGTCTGATTTAAGGTATTCTATCCAATTAGTATTATTTGTTTCAAGGTTTAATGAGTAAACATAACAATTAGCACCATCTCCATTATTAAAAACAAAATAATTTCCTTTATACATCAATGGATTTTGTTGAAATTGATCTACTGATCCATCAATATGAATAACTTTTCTCCAAATGATATTTCCATTGAAATCCATTTTAATAACTGCTTGACCACCAGGAACAATTATTCCATTATTCATGCCATATATAATAAAGGAACTTTTATTACTACTTAAAGATTTCCAATTATAATAACCAATTGTTGAGCTATCAGGATTTGGGATCAATTTTCTCCAAAGTCTTTTTCCTGAAACAGCATCAAATGCAGCAACTGAACCATTATATATAATTGGACCATTACCTGGGAATATAGTTGCTCCAACATAAACAACTCCGTTATAATAACAGGGTGGACCAGGCCAACTTGCGGTTTTGTCTTCTCCAAAATCTCCTATCAACCCACCTACACTCCAAACAGTTTTACCATCTGCTTTAGAAATCTTTATTAGGATATTTGGATCGAAAGGAGAATGAGATGTTATAAATATAGCATCATCAGATATGCCATTCTTAATCCAATCTATATCAGGAATTACTATGGGGTAATTTGACCAAATTAAACTCCCATTATTTACATTTCTGCAATAAACTCCTGAATTCCCAATAATATAAAGTCTGTCATTTTCAAGGACCATTTCATTTGCATGATTGCTTAATGAATATATAGTATCCACTATAGGATTTCTTTCTTTCCAAATTGTTTCTCCAGTTTCACTGTTTACACAATGAACAAAGTTATGATATAAAAAAATTACTTTATTCTCGATGGTTAATGGAGCTACATCATTCAAACCAGGCCAACTTGCAAAACCAGTTTCTCTTTTAATTTTCCATACTGTTCTTAGTTTTGCACCCCAAAGAGCTGAATCTTTTGCAGTTGATACATAATGATATTTAGAGTCTGAATTAGGGTTCGAACATGAAATAAAAATTATTGAAATTAGATACAAACTAAAAAAGATATTTTTAAATTTTTTCATTATAATTTTCGAATTAATTAGTAATAATTTAATGTGTTATCCCCATTTTAATTAAAGCTCTTTCAACAGCAAGAATTGAAATCCATTTTTCATCTTCGTCTGTATGAATAATTTCTTCATTTGGTTTATTATTAATCTTTTCTATTATTTTTACATTTGGAATTCCTTTTTGAGAATTTGTTGAAATAAAAGTATCAGATGCTCCACGATTAGCTGTTGCCCATTCCCAAGCATTATTTGCATCCCAATAACCATCTCTTGTAATCTTCCAATCAATTGCTCTTAATCCATGCCATATCCTTTTTATAGCTATTATTGGAGTCCACCAATGTTCTTGTGATTTTAAATTTGACTCTTCATTACTATGCCAATTTGATTTTGATTGTGCTTCATTAATTACCGCCCTATATTTTTCAGAACCCACCCTCCCCTCTGAATATCCTGGGAATTTTAAATCTCCATAATCTCCCCAAACAATTGCTCTTCCACTTGGCAATCTACTTTCTAACTTCTGCAAATTAGGACCATTTGCATTTTTTAAAAAATTCGATCCTGGTTCAGATTCCTGTAATTGAGGGATGTTGCTTTGAGCTAAAATGCTTACCACATGAATTACAGGTCGGATTATCTCCCAAATAGCACCACCTAAAACATTTAAAATTGAAAAATCTCCTCTTCCCATTTTAATTTGAGCTTGAGCCTCTAGTTCAGAAAAAAATCTTGCATTTCGAATCATATCAACTCCTTCATTTGGTGTACCAATCGTTATAAATCCACGTACCAATAAATTTGTTGTGTCAGACCAATCTTGGTTATGTACTAATGCTCTAGCAAAAAGTCCTCCTAATGAATGACCTATAGCTATATAATTATAAGGATAATTTGCTGATTTTAAAATTTTACTTAGCCTTCCAGCAGGAGGCATACTAAATACTGTTGGAATTTTCTCATCAGTTTGATAATTAAAACTTTGTGAAAATGACATTATGTCTGGTCTAACTCCATATCTTGGAGCACCAAAGAACCTTGGATAATTAAATGCAACATGATTATCAATTTCACTCATACCTTTTGGATCTCCACCAAAACCATGTAGTTCACAATGGTTCCAAGGTACAGCAATTTGAGCAATTATTGTTACTACATTTGTTAAGAATATTAGAATTAAGATGTGAATTGAATTTTTCATTTTAGTTTTTTAAGGGATTAGAATATTTGATAAATTAATTATATGAACGAGTATTTTGTCCATACTTTGGTTAATATTTATTGGTGGATTATGAATGTATGAATTGTAAATTGAGTTAAGAGAATCCTTTTCTTGAACAGACATTCTCATAAAAGATTTATCAATTATTTTAACAGCAACCCTATAATTCCCAATAGTTTGATAAGTATTTTTAACTGAATTCCATAATTCATTTTCCTTAAAGGTTGTTAAGCTATCAATGCATAAATAATTTCTATCGAAAAGAGTTTCAATCTTCCATTCAATTGAATTATCATTTAATATTGAAACTACTTTTATAAAATTACCAAGCTCATTTACTGTAGAACCATCTTCCTTGCATTTGTTTTTAAAAATCAACCTTATGGAATCAGTTACTTTATTTGGGTATGAAATTGACAACGGTATTTCATTAATATTTGGCTCAGAAATTGCCTTTGGTAGGTTTTCTATTCGAATCAAATTATTGTTTCTATCAAATTTTTTATAAGTTGAATTATACAATTCTGATTTCCATATTTGATTTTTTTCATTTGCCAGAGTATCTCTATCTGACATTTTAAGAATTGTTCTAACAATTTTAAAACTTTTTACATTGGTATCAGGAACACTAACAATGACATGAGTTTCTGAGCAATTTTTGTTTATCAAAAGGGATTTCTCTTTTTCAGGTAAATTAAATTGAGTTGAATTTAACTCCAAACTATCAATTACTTCTTCATCATAACTTAAAGTTTGACCAACTAAAATTTTATTAAAAGATGTTGTGGATATTGTTTTGTTAGCATCCTTACAACCATTTAAAATTATTGACAATAAGAAGATTAACTTAATGATGAAATTGTTTGTTAGGGTGTGATTCATTTTTTGTGTTTTGTTAAAATTTAGGGAATATGATGTTGTATATAAATAAACATGTGTTTACTAAATCAAATAGAGTTTTTAACTTGATTTAATTATAAATTCAAATACTATTTATTTGATTTTTAAATTGTGAAAATAATAATTTGTTTTTTTAACATTAACTTCATTTTACTAATACAAATTTTTTAGTTTCGTTTATTCCGTTTCCTGTTATTCTGTAATAATATATCCCATTTGATTCTCCTTTTCCACTCCATATAAACTCCTTTTCTCCTTCTATTAATCCTTTGTATATTATTTTTATTAATTGTCCTTTATCATTTAATACACTTATTGTTACTTCCTTGGGTTCTTCTAAGATTACATTGAATTTTGTTTCTTCTTTGAATGGTTGGGGGATATTCTCTTTTAGTTTTGACCTTTTAATGAATTCTGAATTGGATTTTCTTTTTCAATGTTTGTATTTTAAACTGATAAATAACTTGATAAATAAAATGATTGCTTAATACCAGCAAACTTAAATCATCCTATTACATACAAACCATTGGGTGTTATATTTATATCTGATGGGCTGCTGTTTAATCCTGATCCTAACATATTCCATTTTGTTCCTGTAAATTCTACTATACAATTTGTAATAGTGTCACATATTGATGTAAATTCTCCTCCAACATATAAATTACCATTTGCTGTATCTAAAGTAGTTACATATGATTGAGTACTTCCTGATCTTCTAACTCCAGTTCCTAATCTACTCCAATTCGTACCATCCCATTTAAATATTCCATTTAGCTATTCCATTACATGTATCATTTCCAGCAATTGTAAAATCTCCTCCTACATATAAAATTCCGTTTAGGATTGCTATAGAGTTTATTTCACCATTTGTTCCATTACCTAAAGTAGTCTATGATATGCCATCCCATTTTGATATATTATTAACTTTTATCTTACCAGCACTATCGAATTTGCCTCCTACATATAAATTTCCATTATTATATAACATTGTATTAATTAATGGGTAACTATTTTTATCACTTACTCCATTCCCAAGGGGTGACCAAACTATTCCATTCCATTTTGCTATGTTCTTAGATCTTATTTTACCAACTGTATCAAATATTCCAGCGATATACAATTCATTCCCATTCATTGTACTTGAAAGTACATAACCATTAATTCCTTCACCTACTTTTGACCAATTTGTACCATTCCATTTTGATAATCCTTTACTTTTTATTATAGCATCAACAGTATCGAAAAATCCTCCAACATATAGTGTTGATCCATTTCTTGACATTGTTTTTACTAATCCTTGTACTCCATTACCTAATCACCATCTTTCAGTTTAACTATTGAATTTGCACTGTGGAAATAATGCCCATCAAAACCTCCTCTTACATAAATACTACTGTCAGGATTTTTTCTAATAACAGTAGCACTATTTAGTCCATCTAATCCATTTACAACACTATTATCCCAATTAATATCAATACTGTCACTTTGTGAATACGTTATTCCAAATCCATATATCATTATTATTATTAATGTTATTATTCGCTTTTTCATTGATTTGTTTTGTGGTTTGATTTTTATAGGCTTATTAAATTTCTTTTTGCTAACTTTCTTCTTGTAAATTTTATTTATTTAGAATCAACGTTTTTACATACTGTTTTCCTTCTGAACTTAATACACAATAATATACTCCACTTTCTTCTTTTTCTACATTCCAATCCACCTCATATATCCCTTTTTCATGGTTACTTTCTGATACTATTTTCTTTATCTCTTCTCCCTTTGCATTTGTGATTATTATCTTTAATTTACATTTTGTTGGAACTTTGTATTCTATCCTTGTTTCCTTTGATAAAGGATTTGGATATGCTGCTATTGTAAATTCACTTGAACTTGATTTCTCTTCATATTTTACTCCATTAGGCAATGTTGGCTTTTCATTTAAATCGATCTTTAATACTGGATTTGTTTGGATTTTTTCCTCTGATTGTTTGTTTAAATTTGTACTCCGCTCAATAGTGTTTACGTTTGCATTACAACAGTAATTTGGTGGGGAAATATAACCATGTAAGTATGTACTTCTATCATTGATTTTTTCATTATCTATTTTTCTTATTCCTGATACTGCATGAAAACCTGGTTTAAAATTAACTGTATTACTTGCATGCATATCTACATTTGCTGTGTTTTCTATTGAAAACACTTTTTGTGACATAGCATTATTTCTCCCAGTTACTACTTTATTTTTTGCTTGAAACTCATAAAAATATCCCAATAGTTTTACTGTATCGCTATACACATTAGTTGGGTACTGGTCTTCTGTTATATAATTAATCACTCCATGAAATAAATTTGTATCTGTAAATTCATTTAATATTCCTGATTCACAGGCAAATCTTAACAACATTGCTGCTGTTGCTCGAATTGAATATGTAAATGCTGCATCTCGTATTCCTCTTAAATCATTTATATCTGACTTTGTTGGAAATTCTAATAATACATCACTATAAAAATTTTTGGTTGTTGGACCATGGGCTGTATTATATATGTATGGTAATTCTCCTATTTTCTCTGTATTCGTATTGCCATCATGACCTCTGGATGCAAAGAAATCAGCTACTTGGTTTGTTGTATACATTAAGTATCGTATTGGCTCTACATTACAATCTACTTTTACTGATTCTCCCTTTTCCATAAAAACTCTTTTCCAACTCCAATACCTTGGATCAATCCAATTTTGTTCATTTTCTGCATATTCATCTTCATCCCCCATTACATCCATCCATTGTTCATATGGATCACAATTATTAGATCCAAATAATCCTGATACAAAGGTACATGCGTGTGCCTCATTATGAACATGAACTGGCACTCCCATATCACCCAATAAATGAACTAGCCTTCCTAACAAATGAAAAGTAATTTTATTTCGTAATGTTTTATCATTCTGATTTATGCCTAATTTCTGCTCAAAATTTCCGTAAGTGTTTTGAACATTCCTACCTCCTCCTATATCATAACCTTTGTAGTATATATTCCCGTTCTTATAAAAATCTGGGAGATTATTATACGAAAAATAATGCCTTCGGTTATTAACTGTAACATGTATTTCAAATTGTTGATTAAATGAATAGTATGCTATTGCTTTATTTAGAGCATTATGACTTTTCCCTTGTTCTGTTTTCATACTTCCAAAAAGCCATACATCACTATTATCTCCATTATCCGCATTCCAAAAATGAGAGATTGAACTAATTGTGTATGATGGCCACCACCATCCTCCTCTTGAACCACCATAATCGTATATGACATCTGACACATCTTCTACCCATGCACCAGCTATTACATCACCTCTTATATCAGTGTTGTAAGATTTATCTTCACATGGATCATTATTTTTATCTTCAATTAAAGAGATGAAATTCTTTAATATTGGTATATCAGCTCCAATTTGAAGTTTTAATAGTTTGTATGCTTCTCGAACAATGTATTGATGTGTAAATTCTTTATGTGAGTATGCTTTATTACTCATAACGATAAAAACACACATTATTAATGTTAATTTTTTCATATTTATTTCGATTAAAATGTAATACCTATTGATAAACCAGGTATTGGTATTATATTATAAAATTCTGTTCTTATAACCTGCATCAAATCAACTCCGGTTTTAAAAAATAAGCCTCCGTTTTTTGATTGATACCTATAGTTTATTCCAAAACTAATTATTTCAAAACTTTGATTTCCATCAACACCTAGAACTCTTGATATTCCTAAACTGTATTCTGCTCCACTATTCAATAAATTTGTAAAATAATTTAATGTTAAATTGATAGGATATCCTATTAAAGAAATTGTAATTAAAGAGCCTATACCAAGTTTCAATGAAATATGTTTACTAATTATCCTATCATAATTAATTGAAAATATAGGTGTGTTTCCTAAAAGTCCAAAATAAATTGTGTTTTTTGTTTTTGTGTCCACAATTATGTTCTTCGTTGTATCTGGCTCTAAGCCACAAGAATATGCTATATGCACACTAAAAACTACAGTTAATATTACTATTAATTTTTTCATTTTACTAATACAAATTTTTTAGTTTCGTTTATTCCGTTTCCTGTTATTCTGTAATAATATATCCCATTTGATTCTCCTTTTCCACTCCATATAAACTCCTTTTCTCCTTCTATTAATCCTTTGTATATTATTTTTATTAATTGTCCTTTATCATTTAATACACTTATTGTTACTTCCTTGGGTTCTTTTAAGATTACATTGAATTTTGTTTCTTCTTTGAATGGTTGGGGTATATTCTCTTTTAAGTTTATACCTATATTTAAATTGTTGTTTAGATTATCAGATTTTATTGTTCCATTGTTTGTTGTATCAATCTCTTTGGTATATCTCGCAAATGATCCAAAACAATACTTATGTCCTACACTATCAAAACCTCCTCCAATATATAATCCTGTTTTGCCAACATCTATTACACTAACAACTCCGCTTGTTCCACTTCCTAAACAGCTCCATGTTGTTCCATTAAACATAGCAATATTATTAGCTTCTGTTCCACAGATTGATGTAAATGTTCCACCCACAAATAGTTTTGTTCCTACAACTTTCATACATTCCACAGTTGATGTATTATTCAAAGCACCTATACTTATCGTTCCACTTCCAAGTGATGACCATCCTTTAATAGTATCATATTTTGCTATATTATTTGTTGCTATGTTGTTTCCAACAGTATCAAACTCTCCTCCAACATATAACACTCCACCTATACTCTCTAACGTATTTACTAATCCATCTCTATTTTGATCTTGCTTTTCCAGTCTTACGCCTAAATTCATACCACTCCAAACTGTTCCATTCCACATTGCAATGTTATTTGCATTTACTCCTCCAACAGTATCAAACTCACCTCCTATAAATACTTTACTCCCTATTATACTTATTGAATTTACATATTCTCTATTATATTTTCCTACATGTGATGTTACTCCTTTTCCAAATCCTGACCATGTTTTCCCATCCCATTTTGCCACGCAACTTGTTTTGACATTGCCAGCTGAATCGAACAAACCGACTGCATATAAGTCACTACTTTTAAACATTATTTTATTTACCAACCCTTTTATTCCTTGTCCTAATGAAAACCAGTTTGTACCATCAAACTTTGCAATTCCATTTGCATTTATACCACCTATTCTATTAAAATATCCTGCTACATAAATACTATTTCCTTTAATGACTATTGAACTTATGTATTGTCCAGAATCTTTATTTGGAATTGGGTGATTTATATCTACATCTCTAAAATTATTTATAGATTTTTTAAATTTTGCAAAAGTTCTTATATAAGAATCATCACAATTGTATATTAAATTTCCAGCAAGATAAACTGTACTATCATTACTTTGAGCTATTGAACTAACACCATGAAACCTACTACATGTGCTATCACAGAGTGAGTTATCCCAATAAACATCATTGCTATCACTTTGTGAATACATTGTTCCAAATCCATAAATCATTATTATGAGTGTTGTTATTATTCTATTTTTCATTGATTTGTTTTGTGGTTATATTTTTTTAGTCAACTCATTTCCATTTGTTCTAACTTTCTTCTTGAGTATTTTTATTTTTTTAATATCAACGTTTTTACATACTGTTTTCCTTCTGAACTTAATACACAATAATATACTCCACTTTCTTCTTTTTCTACATTCCAATCCACCTCATATTTCCCTTTTCCATGATTACTTTCTGATACTATTTTCTTTATCTCTTCTCCATTTGTATTTGTGATTATTATCCTTAATTTACATTTTGATGGAACTGTATATTCTATCCTTGTTTCCTTCGATAATGGGTTTGGATATGCTGTTATTGTAAATTCACTTGAACTTGTTTTCTCTTTAAATTTTACTCCATTTGGCAATATTGGCATTTCTTTTAATTCGAACTTTAATACTGGATTTGTTTGAATTTCTTCCTCTGTTTGTTTGTTTAAATTTGTGCTCAGCTCTATGGTGGTTGTATTCGTATTGCAACAGTAACTTGGTGGAGAGATATATAAATGTGATGTTGCTTCTATTCCTGCTGTAGCATGAAATCCTGCCCTTAGATTTACCAAACCTCCAGCATGTAAATCTGCAATTGTTTTATCCTCTATTGTTAATGTATGATTTGAATTTGAACCAATTTTTCCTGCTATCACACTTCGCTTTGCTTGGAACTCATAATAGTAGCCTGATAATTTAACATCATTTCCAAATGCACTTGGATAGAATTGATCTTCAGTTTTATAATCTGCTAATCCTGTATATATATTACTATTAGTAAATTCATCTAACAATCCTGCATCACAAGCAAATTTTAGTAGTAATGATGCTGTTGCCCGGATTGAGTAAGTAAAAACTGCATCTCTAACTCCAATTAGTCCATCTTTATCTTTAGCCATATTCACCAGAGGTGGATTCAAATTATCAATTGATGTATAAAATGATTTTTTGGTTGGACCGGTAGCTTTACTCAATATGTAATCGATTTCACCTATATGTTCATATTTATCATCACCATCATGTTCTCGACTTGCAAAATGGTCTGTTATTTGATTTGCAGTGTACATTAAAAATGTTATTGGTTCATTACAATTAATTTTTACTTTCCCTCCTTTTTTTATTAATACTTTATTCCAACTCCAATATCTTGGATCTAACCAATCTGATATGTTTTCAGCGTATGGATCTTTAATACCTTCAACATCCATCATTTGTTCGAATGGATCACAGTTTTGAAAACCTGTGTTGCTTGAAAATAAAGTACATGCATGTTGTTCATTATGAACATGAGCTGGAACACCCATATCTTGTAATAAATGTACTACTCTTCCAAGAATATTAAATACTATTTCTTTTCTTACTCTAAGATTATTTGGAGATATTCCAATTAATGTTTCAAAATTTACTGTTCGACTGGTATTTACATTTACTACATCCCCATATTTCAAAAAATTTGCAAGTCCTCTGTAATAAATTTTATAGTCTTTATTACCAATATTCAATTTCATATCCCATAGACCACCCATATAATAAATTGCTTTTCTGTAAGCATTTACTCCTTTTTTTGATTCAAAATGTGTAAACCAAATTGTCCCCAAATCTACTTTAGAATCTTTCCCTTCATCTGAATTCCAAAAATGTGATATTGAAACCCAAGCAGATGCTAGCAACCCAACATCCAATTTGTACACAGGATCTTGCTGATCTTCTGCCCAACATCCACCAGTAACATTTCCACATAAATATGGGTATGTTTTCTCATTTCCTAAACATGGGTCAGATTGTGAATTCTCAATCAAATTTAGATAATCTTTCAGTACATCAATGTCTTTTCCTAACTCAAATCTTAAAAGTTTGTATGCCTCTCTTGTTATAAACTGATGGGTATATTCCTTATGTGCAAAGAGTATATTAAAGTTAAATATTAGTGCAATGCCTACAATAATTGATTTCATTTCGAATTTAAATTTAAGTTGTAGAATATTCGGTAAATAGCTGTTGGTTGGTAACCAGTAGTAAAACTTGTACTAGTGAACCATTCAATAATGTTATAGAAAAGTTCCATAGAAAAACCAATTGAAACATTTTTTGTTAAATAATAACTCAACGAAAACCCACTTAATAAATTTGATATTGGAAAGGTAAATGAATCAAAGGAATTAACCGACTTTTGGCTTAATACTACATTAAATTTTCCCATTGTAATCAATTTCAATTCGAATCCAAATATAAAACCAAACTCAGTAAATTCATATCTTTTATCACTAGAACCCCAAATATTTATCTTAGTTCCGTTATACATATAAATACCTGTTTCAAACCTCCACAAATCTTTATACAATGGAAATTTCAAAGATGTGCTTAGAACAATTGAATTAGCTTTATCATGAAGAAAATTTCTATCTAAAGTTGCATTTGGGTTGTGGATACCCAATGAAAATTCGTATAAATAAATCGATTTTGTATTTAAAGAATTAATATGCTTTTGATACACATTATTTAAACTGTCATTAATAGTGCTATCAAGATTATTTGTTAAATTGTTACTCCCAAATAATACTCCTTTTATAAAAATTATAAATAGAAACATCAAGTAAATTTTCCTCATTTTACTAATACAAATTTTTTGGTTTCATCAATTCCGTTTCCTGTTATTCTGTAATAATATATCCCATTTGATTCTCCTTTTCCACTCCACTTAAACTCTTTTTCTCCTTCAATTAATCCTTTGAATATTATTTCTATTAACTGTCCCTTATCATTTAATACACTTATTGTTACTTCTTTGGGTTCTTCTAAGTTTACATAGAATTTTGTTTCTTCTTTGAATGGTTGGGGGAAATTCTCTTTTAATTTTTGATTTCTATCAATTTGTGGTTTATCAATAGATTTGATATAGCCATTATTTGTTGTATCTTTTTCTAATCTCCATTTTGCAATTGCTGATGAATTTATATTTCCTGCTTTTCTAAAACTTCCACTAACAAATAATCCAGTTTTCCCTACCTCAATTGAGTATGGTGCGTCATCTAATCCAGATCCTAACCTTCCCCATTTTGATCCATTCCATATTGCTATATAATTTGCTATTGTATCTGATATTGATGTAAAATATCCACCTATATACAACTTACCATTTACTGATTTCATACTATTGATAGAAGTTACTCCAACTATTCCTGGGTGTTTTGGTCCTGTACCTAAATTTGCCCAACCATTTACACTATCCCATTTAGAAATACTAATTGCCCGTATAGTTGAATTTATAGTATCATATTCTCCACCAATGAAAATTGTTTTTCCTATCTTCTCAATACAATTAACAGGACCATTTAATCCTCCTCCTATGGCAGACCAATTTACTCCATTCCACTTTGATATGTTTTTTGCACTAAATTCTCCTGCTGAATCAAATACACCTGCTACAAATAAATTAGACTCGCTTACTAACATTGTATTTACATATTCAGTTGTTTTAAATTGGTAATCTTTATCTATAATTCCACGAATTCCTTTCCCTAATGCAATCCAATTTGTACCGTTCCAACTTGCAATATTCTTTGCTTTGATATTTCCTGCACTATCAAATCTTCCAGCAACATATAATTGATTCTCAAAAATTTTCATTGAAGTTATTACCCCATTTACTCCTCCTCCTAAAGTATCCCACGATGAACCATTCCATTTTGTAATACTTCTTGCTCTTTTATTACCTACGCTATCAAAGTTACCTGCTACATACAACTCATTATTTTTAATCAACAAACAATTAACAATTCCATTTGGTTCTGAAATTGGTTTGTTTAAAGAAGACCAAATTCCTTCTTTATAAATAATTATCCTCTTTAATCCCAAACTTTCTGCTATTGAACCAAGTAAGTATCCACCTATTATTATTGCACTATCATTTGTTGTTATCATAGACTTTATGTCTGAATTACTTTGTAATTCTCGAAATGGTGATATTGTACTATCCCAATAAACATCATTGCTGTCACTTTGTGAATACATTTTTCCAAATCCATATACCAACATTATAATTGTTGTTATTATTATTCTATTTTTCATTGAATTGTTTTGATAGTAGGTTTGATAGTTTATCAATTAATGATTTGTTATTTTCTTCAATTTCTGTAATACGTTTGTTTTGGGAAATTACGTGTAATGTAAGTTCTTCAAGTTGTTTTAACATATTTACTTGCAATGCCCCAACTGGTACTCCCCCAGCATTTTCTATATCTTGTGAACTCGGTACATTTGGCAAATGTTTTTCAGTTCTTACATATTTTTCTAATTCAGATAATGGCATTATCCTATAATCCTTTTCGAAAACATAATCTGGATACCAACAATCATTAGCAGACTGACCAGTTGTTGGTGGTAGTTGTACAAACACCTCTTTCATACATGCAGTACCATTCACAACAAGTTCGCGCTTTGGATTTGATACACCAATACCAACTTTTCCATCTTCAGTAATTCTAACTCGTTCTTTAACTTCTGTTGTTGTGGGTGTAAGCTCTTTTCCAGTAAAAAACATTATCCCCCTTTTTTCACTAAGTCTTATAAAATCCCCACAAAAAGTTTTGTTGATATTTTCCACATGATTTGCTAAATCTAAATAATTCCCATCACCTTTATCTAAATCATTGCAAGGTTTTATAGGGTTTGTAGGTAAAGCAGCTTTGTCATTCCAATTATACCCAATAATAACATTATTTTTGTTCCTTATTGCTAATCCAAAAGTTGCATAGTTAATTCCAAGGAAATTTGCATCTTCTAGGTTTGGATATTTTGAAGATAAGGTTAATAAATTTTCACCATAATAACCATTTGGTTGATGTAAATGAAGCAAACTTTGAGCTTTTAACTCACCTTTCGCGAGAATTGGTCTTAACTGTTGATTTGGCATCCCAGGTTTAAATGCATTTGATGAATCTTCAGTCCCAATTCCAACCCATCCAAAATTGTAAACTGTCATTCTTTCAATGTCATCGGAAAGTGAGTTCCCGGTTGTAAAGTTAGTACCTAATCTAACTGCACCAGGTTCTTTACCTCTTAAGGTAAGTATTAAATCTTCAGAATTATCCCCAGCCCTAAGTGTTGCGTCATAAATCCCAGAAAAAGTTGATGTTTCATTCATATTCCCAATTCCCAAATCGCACTCTAATGTTCTTACTCTAGATGTACCATTTCCAGAAAATGCAGAAAATCTTAATAATGGATTATTGTCTTGAATTAGTCCAGTAATAGATAATGGCAATGATCTGTATCCATTAGATCCATTTATATCACCTTCTAAACATCCTACAAAAAGTTGTGAGCAGCCTCTGGTTTGTATTTGTGATTCTAATTGAGATATTCCAATTATTGATAAAGCAAAATATATAGATATAATTTTTATTGTTGAATTTTTCATTAGGGTTGTATTTTATGATTTTTATAAATTATTAGGATGTAAATTGCTATGGTCTTCCAGTTACAATAAAACTAAACGATCCATCTTGTCTTATACAGTTGTTATCAAATATTTCTACATAGAAAGAATTTTTTGCAACGTTTGTTATACAAGGAATATAGCAAGGATGCTCTGAAGTTACAACAGGGCACATATCACTAAGTTCCGACTTATTACCATATTTGTCAATGAGGTTTAAAACAACTTTATGTACTCCAGGGAGAAACGTCATTTTAGTCAGTGGATCTTCATCAGGTGCACTAAAAATTTTATAAGTACCAAAACTTGTAGGATTAATATTAGCAGACCTTCCCCAAGCATATATTACGTTATCAACATAAGTTGCTCCTTGAATTGATCCTCTTTGTGTGAATGATGTTGCTGTTCCGGGTCCATTTACATCTGAAACTATAGAATGTCCGTTATATGAAACTTCAAAAGCGTTTCTTCTATCATCTTCATTCCCATTCCCAATCATAAATAATGGATTATTATAAATAGGTTTACTTCTTAAATCTGAAATAAAAGGCAATGCATTATGGAAGTGTGGTGAGCCCCAATACTCATTACTTACTCCAAAGGCTGACTGGAAATGTTGATTAATCACCATATCAAATCCACCTGAAAAGCCTGGAACCTTGTCAATTACTACAATTTGAGATTGTGAATTCAAATTTGTGTTTCCATTTTTTTCATTTTGCAACTTAATATCCTTTAAAGGATTTATAAAATTTGCACTTGGATTATTTTTTAATTCAGAATCATTTTTTTTGATATTAGGCTCTTTGCTTTGGGCTAAACAAATATTTTTGTTACTGAAAATTGTTGATATTATTAAGATTGTTTGAACTTGAAATTTAAAACTAAAAAATAATAATCGAGACTTATAAATTCGAGGTTTGATGATTATTGATGAAGTGAAAATTTTAAGTTCAAAATTTTTTAAATAATGGAATTCATTTCTAAAGCATTTTAAATGGGTACATTCATTGTTTTTTTTGGGGAATGAGTTATTTAATTTAGTGGCTAATCGTTCACTTATTGAACTTAACATTTCTTTAAGTTGCTCTATTTTTTCTAGAACAGAGTTTGAGGTCACTAAATGAGTGCCTTTAAAATAGGTTTTTAACATAGGGGTTTGTAAAATAATTTAGATTAATTTATTTAAAACAAACACGGCAAGGAAAATAAATTAAAGTCCTTTTGACATTTTAATTAAAACTTATTTTAGGAATAAATTTTAATTTATAACTCTAATTAAAATTGGATGTCGTGAAATTGGTACTTCTGAATTAGGGTTCAAAAAATTCAATTCTACAAACACAACGTAACTTATTTTTTTAAATTGACAATGATATTTTTATAAGCTTTATAAAAATACTTTCCAATATCAATTAGTCAAATTATTTTATTAGAAAAACTTTAGATTATTTTTTCAGGTAATTCAAAAATATGTTTTAATAAAAAATTATCAAAATTATATTTTTCAAATCTCTTCAAAGCTATATAAAATCGTGCTTTGAGCATTTAGGAATAATTCAAATATTTGTAATGCATTATTTAATTTAATTATTTTATAATACAAATGAAAATAATTTTTTAAATCAAAATATAGCTAAAAAAAAAACCGTTTAAAATTTTCATTTCAAACGGTTATATAAAAACTTTAAAATATTTTAAAGAACCTATTTTGTTATTGCTAATGATTTCATAAGAATTTTACCATTAACATTTAGTCGATAATAGTACATTCCAGAATTTAAACCATCTGAATTTAAAGTTACTTTATATTTACCTTGTAGCTTTACTCCATTTGCTAAATTGCTAACAAACTTACCTTGCATATCATATATATCAAGTGCAACTCTTCCTTCATTCTTAACTGAGTATTCAATCACAGATTCTTTATTAAATGGATTTGGAATATTTTGAGATAAAGTAACTCCAAACTCTTCATTTTTAGAAAGTAACACTCTTCTAGAATCTGAATAATTTGACTTACCATCAATATCCATTATTTTTAAACGATAATCAACAAAAGCAACTTGATTTTCAATCAAATTTGATACATCATTAGTTTCTTTATAAATATGTGATTCATAAGTGGTACCAAATCCTTTGATAAACCCAATTTTTTCCCAAATACCATTATAATTTCTTTCAATTTCAAATCCAGCATTGTTTACTTCAGAAGCTGTTGACCAATTTAAAGAAACAATCTGATAATCTAAATTAGCGGTAAAAGAAGTTAGTTCAACTGGTAAAATTCCAGCCTCGGCAATACAACCTTCTTTATTGATTTCTAAAATATATTTTTTATTTCCTAAATCAATTGCAGCATATACAAAACTATAGCTTAAAACAAAAGGATCTACTCCTGAAGAAACTGTATTTAAAACAGTTATAGGAGTACGAACACCAGGAGAATCTTCACGGAAAAATCTATAAGTAAACGGTGCGGTAATTCCTGTAACATTTGCTGTAATTGTTGCATTAGAACCAATCACCCTATTGTCTGGTGATAAAGTTAGTCCTATTTTTGGATTTGGGCAACAATCTTTTCCTGATTGACATGCTTTAGTAGAATCTAAAACTGAACAAGTATTCCCATCATAGTTAAGTTTTATAAAGAATCTTTTTCCAACATCACCTGAAGTTCCTGTAAGTGTTGTACTAATTGAGAATGAACCAGTTCCACTAGGTATTGTACCCAAGGAACCAACTGGAATAAGAGTTCCTGGAGCTTCTTCACGATACCATTGGTAAGTAAATGGAGTTACAATAAATGGAGGATTATCTTTAACATTAGCACTAAGAGTAAATGGTTTGTCTATACAAACTTCTGAGACACTTGCCCCAGAGACCATTGGATAAACTCTAAATACATCCACATCACCCATTTGAGCTTTTGTTGCTGCATTAAATAAATTATCAATATCAACAAAATTACTTGAAGTATATAAATTTGCTCTAGTGTTACCTGTAACTGGAGTGCCTTGAATTCCAAAGATACCATAAAATGTAAATCCTGGAGGCAAAGGAAATCCATCTTCTAAACTAAACCTCATTGCATCAGCTCCCATCCAAAGTATACTATCGCAACCAGATACTCCTGAATTACGACTATAATTTAGATATCCATAATCTGAACCACCTGAAGTACTATTTCGAGGATCAGGATTTGGAGAACCAGCATGAAATTCCTTAGGAACGCTCCAAGAACTACCTGCTAATGGGCTAAACTCTAAAACTCGGGCAGCATGAGCACGAAGCGCTGAACTTGCTAACATTGTTCTTTCTGATACTAACATTTTACCATTTTGAGAAAACTCAATATCCGAAACTGGATTTGAATATGTTGTTCCTGGAAAAGCAATTGAAGGCATAGTTACTTCCAATTGATCAGTAGCTGAAATAAAATTCCCTGAGGCATCTAATTTTACAGAGCGAATTTCGTTTTGACTAATTGCATTTCTATTCCCATTATTTTCAACCCATACACTATAAAATAGTCTATTTCCTTTTACACCTAAACCCCAAATTCTCTCACCAAGTGGTGCAAAACCAGCTAATCCATTATCTGGCATTAAAGGATCATAAGCACCAAGAACTGTACCTGTGTTGCTAATTCTATAAATTCTACCATCTTCCATATTGGAAACAAAAAACTGGTTATTCGACCAATCGTATGCAATATTACCTAATCCTGGACCTGTTTTTACTCTGTCATTAGCATAATAAAAAGTATCAGTTCCTTGAACTACAGGACCAACATTAGATTGATCATAAATAGGTAAAGAACTCTGTTGTGGCAAAGAAGCAAACAAAGTTACAGCCCCAGTAACTGCATTAATCTTATACACAGCTCCGGGTCCACCAAATCCATAAGGTGTAATACCCAATGGTTGAAATCCATTTGTTCCAGAAAAAGTACCATTTCTTCCATTAATCATATAACCTGAACTAAAAGAAGAAGTTGCAGTTACATAAATATTCTCATTATTATCTGTTGCTAAACCAAAAATAGACCCAATGTTGCTAAACTTCCAGGAATCATTTACATATTTAAGTGCATTCCAGTTATCTGGTCCTGTTGCAGGTCTATTTCTTACATCAACAACAGTAAGAACGTATGTATCCATATTGAACCCTGTTGAAGGATCACCATTTGGAGCATAAGGAGGAAATGGATGAACGTTATTGAACTGAGCCATTGAAGAAACCACAGAAATTCCAGGTGACAATATTGTACCAGAAGTAGGATTTAATCCCCATGATGGTTGTGCATTAGATGCTGTTACCGATAATGTCAATGCAACTATAAGCAACATTGATTTTTTTGTAAATAGTGAAAATTTAATCATAAATGATTTGGTTGCCCAGTTAGCTTTATAGTTTGAAATTATAAAATCTATTAAATTATACTAAAAGGAATTCCCCTTAAAGCAATATAAGCAAATCTATAACTTTTATAAATAAGAAAACAAAGAAAAATTAAAAATATTTGTATCTATATGTTACAATTAATAATTTAGTTTTTTTAAGTTTACTTTTTTAAATAAAATTGCATACATATGTAAAACAATTATCAAAATTTTGCTTAGCCAAATTAGCTTTTTCAAAATCTTCAAATAACCCAAAAACAGTTGAACCACTTCCACTCATTAAACTAAAAAAAGATCCGTTATCGTACATTTGATCTTTTATTTTTTTTATACCAGGATACTCTTTGAACACTACATTTTCAAAATCATTCACAAAATATTTTTTAAATAAACTTACATCATTGACTGCTTCAAACAATAAATTTTCTAGATTTAAATTTTCTTTTTTTAAATTTATAATTAAAGAATTGTAAGCCCATACTGTTGGTATATGAATTCCTGGGTTAACAAGCAAAACAGTATAAGGTAATTTTATATGTATTTTTTTAATAACTTCACCTCTTGAACTAACTTCCACTAATCCTTTTTCTATAAAATATGGTACGTCACTTCCTAATTTAAATGCAAGTTCTTTTAAATCTGAAATACTTAAATTTAGTTTCCAAATTTCGTTCAATATAATCAATGTAGTTGCAGCATCACTACTTCCACCACCCAAACCAGCACCAATTGGAATATTTTTCTTCAATAAGATTTCAGCTCCAAGCAAATTGTTGTTTGCAGTTTCTCTTAACAATTTAGCAGCACTAATACATAAATTATCTATTTCAGTAGATAATTTATCGTTACCATTTACTATACATCGAATTAAACCAGTTGATAGATTTTCTATTTTTAACTCATCAAATAAATTTACAGTTGAAAATAAAGAAATAATATTATGATAACCATCATCTCTACGGTTCAATATTTCAAGTGCAAGGTTTATTTTAGCAGGAGATTTATGTATCATTCTAGTTTTAATCAAATTAATAATTAAATAAAATTATTTTTGCAAGATAAATAATAATTATGTCTAATAAAATCAAAATAGCTGTTGATGCAATGGGCTCTGATAATGCTCCAATTGCAGATATTACTGGGTCAATCAAATCTATTAAAGATTCTAAGGAAACTGATTTTGATATTATTTTAGTTGGTGATAAAGATAAGTTGAATTTTGAGTTATCAAAACATAATAATTATGATAAATCAAGAATTACAATTCATCATGCATCTGATGTAATTACAATGAAAGATGAACCCGCTTTAGCTGTAAGATCAAAAAGAGAAAGTTCTATTGTAAAAGGGATCAATTTACATAAAGATTCAGGAGCTGATGCTTTTATTTCAGCAGGAAATACTGGTGCAGTAATGGCAGCATCAACTTTAATTCTTGGAAGAATCAATGGTGTATCAAGACCAACAATAGCAGCTTTATTTCCTTCAACACAAGGTTTTACTGTAGTTGCTGATGTTGGTGCAAACGTTGATACAAAGCCACAAAATCTTTATGAATTTGCTGTTATGACAAGCATTTATGCTGAACAAATTTTAGGATATATAAACCCAACTATTGCTCTTTTAAGCGTTGGTGAAGAAGAAAGTAAAGGAGATGAAAGAACCCAAGAAGCTTACAAACTTATAAAACAAAGCAAACTTAATTTTGTTGGAAATGTTGAAGGAAGAGATATTCTTGGTAACAAAGCTAGGGTAATTATTTGTGATGGATTTTCTGGCAATGTAGTTCTCAAATTAACCGAAAGTATACCTAAACTATTGAAAACAAAACTCGTAGAATTTTCTAAAAAGAGCTTGTTTAATAAAATAATTACAGGACTTTCAAAGGGTACTTTAAAAAAAGTATTAGAAGAATTAGATTATCAAGAATATGGAGGTGTTCCATTATTAGGTGTTAATGGAGTTACTATTATTGGGCACGGATCTTCTAATGAAAAAGCAATGAAGAACATGATTTTGAAAGCAAGAGAGATGGTAATAAAGCAAGTAAATATGCGGATTGCAGAGGAATTATCAAATTAGTTAATTTTATAATTAAATATAGTTTAAGTTTATTCTCTTATTTTTTTTATCAATTTAACAAATATCTTTATTAATCATAATTTAAAAATACTAAATTCAATAGTGCCCACCTTTTATATCAATTTAAAGAATAAACAAGAGTATATAAAATTAGCTGAGGTAATAGATTGCACAAACTCAAATGAAGGTTCAGTTTTTGTATTGTATACCAAATTAGGAGTTGAAAAATTATTTATTCGAAGTATTGAAGAGTTTGAAATTAAATTTTTTAGAATTGATAAATAAAGATTAAATTTTCAATTTTATTTTGTTATCCTTTTCAATTACTCAATATTTGACACAATAAAATAATTACAAAAATGTTCAATAAAGTTTTAGTTATTTCAGCTTCATCAGGGGGTGGTCATTTAAGAGTAGCTGAAGCATTGGTAACAGCATTTGGAAATAAAAATGCTACCCGTCAAATTTACCATATTGATGCACTTCAGTTCATGCCAAAAACATTTAGAAAATTTTATGCAGAAACATATTTCGATTTAATTAGGAATGTTCCGGATATTGTTGGATGGGTTTATAAAAATTTAGATAAACCTTGGAAGAACAACTCTTCAAGGTCTAGTATAGATAAAATGAACTCTAGAAAACTTGTCAAATTACTAAAGATACTTGACCCAGATTATGTTGTTTGTACTCATTTCCTTCCAGCATCTGTAATCTCCGATTTGATTGAAAATGAAAAAATTAGTTGTAAATTATCTATTGTAATTACTGATTATCATGCACACGCTCTTTGGTTATGTAAAAATGTTGATCGGTATTTTGTGCCTACAGATGAAGTTAAAGAACACTTAATATCAGTTGGAATACTCGATGAAAAAATATCTACAACAGGCATTCCAATAGATCCTGCCTTCATGAATAAATTAGATAAATCTGAAGCTAGAAGCATTTTAAATTTACCACTTAAAGATAAAATAATTCTCATTTCTGCTGGCGGTTTTGGACATGGTTTAACAGCTGATTACTTGATAGAATCATTAATGAGAATGACTAAGAAAGCACATATAGTTGTAATCTGTGGTAAGAATGAAAGTATAAAATTACGACTTCAGGAGCTAATTGATATTGCTGTTGAAAATGGAAAAATTGATAATTTAACTTTCGATATTATTGGATACACAACAAAAATGGTTGAATATATGTCAGCTGCTGATATAGTTGTTGGGAAACCAGGAGGATCTACAACTGCCGAAGCAATGGCTAAAGGACTTGCTTTTGTTGTTGTTAATCCTATTCCAGGTCAAGAAGTTTATAATGCAGATTTTATTACTGAACAAGGAGCTGCAATTAAATCTAATAATCTATCTACATTAGCTTATAAAATTGATAAAATAATTGAAGATGAAATTCAATTAAATAAAATGAAAGAAAATGCTTTAAGGATTTCAAGCCCAGATGCTGCATATAAAGTAGTTGATATATTAATTGATAATCAGATAATTGAATAATCAATATAATTAACTAATAATAAAATATATATTTTACACTTTAATTAGATTCTAAGCTTTGCTTGCCTACTGTTTCAATAAAAATAGTTTTAAGGGATGGTTGAACTAATTCAATTTTAGAGATTGTTATTTTATCATAAACCTGAGATATTATTTCATTTAAATTTGAATTCCCTTTTAATGTTAACTCAGCATAGTTCATATAAATATCAGCTTTTTCAATTCCATTCAATGAGCTAATAAACTTACCATCCCCTTCGAATTCCAATAATATATTTTTATTTCCGTATTTAGATTTAACTTCCTTAATTGTACCTTCAATTACAATTTCACCTTTATTAATTAAAGCAATTCTGTTGCAGAGTTTTTCTGCAAGTTCCATTTGATGAGTTGAATATAGAATTGTTTTTCCTTCATCTCTTAACTGGTTAATAATTTCTCTTAGTAATTCTTGATTTACTGGGTCAAGTCCAGAAGCTGGTTCGTCTAATATTATATATTCTGGTTCATGAATTAATGAAATAATTAACTGAACTTTCTGTTGATTCCCCTTAGAAAGCTCTTCAATACGTCTTGTTTCAGCTTTTTCTATTGAAAATCTTTTTAACCAATTCTCAGATTTAGTTTTTGCATCATTACTATCCATACCCTTTAACTTTGCAAAATGAATTATAGTTTCAAGTATTTTTGACTTCTGATATAATCCTCTCTCTTCTGGCATATAGCCTATATTATCTCTAATTTTATCACAGAATATCTCATTATTATATGTTATGCTCCCACTATCGGGCTGCACTATGTTAGTTATCATCCTAATAGTTGTTGACTTCCCAGCACCATTAGGACCTATAAGCCCATATATCTCACCTTTTTGTGCTGAAATAGATACATTTTTAACAGCATGAACAGTTGCAAATTTTTTATTTAGATTTTCTGCTTTTATCATATTATTAATATTTTACAAATATACAACCTCATTGTTTATTGTTTTTTGAATAATAGTCAATCTTTAAAATTTAAAAGTTAGAGCTTATTTATTTAAATCAATTTTCAATTTTATATTTTATTTACTTGTTTTCTAAGTTGTGTATATTTGCTTTATATTTATAAGTTGTTCTGAGTAATAAGCTAATTCAAGTATTGATTTAAATCTTAATTATAAAAAAATAATATATTTTATTGGAACTATTTATAATAAAAATATTTTAATTCCTTATAATCAAAAGAAAATCAAAAATGGAATAAGATAAGAATTTATGAATAATCATCATTAATTATACTATTTCAAATTCAAATTAGGAGTTTGGATTTGATAAAGTTATAAAAACTACCAAGATTTAAGATTAAATAAGTATTGAGTTAAAAAATTTTATAAATGTGTAAATTCAATGTTGCAAATTCATTTCAAATAAATTCCTAAAAATTACACATAATTTTTCATCATAAATTAATATCAAAAATAATATTAAGTATAAACTAATTAAATTTTGGAAGAAATTAGGTCCAGGTTTAATTACAGGCTCAAGTGATGACGACCCTTCTGGGATTGCAACTTATTCTCAAGCTGGGGCAGCTTATGGGCTTTCAACGCTTTGGGCAACTTTGATTTCATTTCCATTAATGGCAGCAATACAGGAAATGTGTGCAAGGATTGGCTTAGTTACTTCAAAAGGCTTAACCGGAACTTTAAAACAATATTATCCAAAATCAATTTTGTATTTAATGTTAGCTTTTAGTTTCCCTGCAATTGTGCTTAATATAGGTGCTGATATAGCTGGAATGGGAGCAGTTGGCAATTTGTTATTTCCAAAAATTGAGGCTTCATATTTTAGTGTTTTATTTACATTGCTTCTACTAATTACAATAATTTATTTACCTTATTTAAAAATTGCTGCAATTCTTAAATATCTATGCATCGTACTTTTAGTTTATTTGATTGTTCCATTTTTATATAAACAAGATTGGTCTTCTATTTTAATTGCTACTTTTATTCCAACAATAAAGTTTGATAAAAATTTTATAAGTATAATAGTTGGAATTTTGGGCACAACAATTTCTCCTTATCTATTCTTCTGGCAAGCAACAATGGAAGTTGAAGATATGAAACATAAAAAAAATCATCTTATGGTCAATAAAAAAATTATTCACGATATGAAAGCTGATGTTGACTTTGGAATGTCATTTTCGGGGATAGTTGCTTGGTTCATAATTTTAACAACAGGAACAGTTTTATACAAATCTGGTATTCATCAAATTGATACAGTAGAACAAGCAGCAATGGCTTTAAGACCCTTGGCTGGAGAATTTGCATATTTACTTTTTGCTTTAGGTGTAATTGGCACTGGTCTGTTAGCAATTCCTGTTTTAAGTGGAGCTTTATCATATATATTTTGTGAAACTTTTGGTTGGAAAGAAGGGCTTGATAATAAATTTAACGAGGCTAAACCTTTTTATATAATTATTGCAATCTCATTATTGCTTGGTTTATCTTTAAATTATATTGGCATAAGCCCTATTAAAGCTTTGATATATTCAGCCATTTTTTATGGAATCACTGCTCCAGTTTTGATAGCAATCATATTGCATATTTGCAATAATAAAAAAGTGATGGGAACTTTTACAAATAGTATTAAATCAAATGTTTTAGGATTTATAACATTATTTATTATGACCGCTTCAAGTTTAATTTTACTTTATTTGCAGTTAACTACATAGAATAAATTAATTATGATATTATAAAAGAATCTAAAAATTTAAACTTAAGTACTAATTAAATTAATTAACAAATGCAAACAATTATAGGCTCAGGAGGATCAATCGGAATAGATTTAGCAAAATCTTTGATGATGTATACAAATGATATCAGGTTGGTTAATAGAAATCCAATTAAAATTAATGATACAGATTCTTTATTCCCAGCTGATGTTACCAATCCGTTACAACTTGATGAAGCAATTGAAGGGAGTGAAATTTGTTATGTAACTGTAGGTTTTGATTATAGTACAAAAGTATGGCAAGAAAAATGGGTCCCTTTCATTTCAAATACAATAAATTCTTGTGTTAAACATAATTGCAAGTTAGTATTGTTTGATAATGTTTATGCAATAGGTGGTAACAATGTAATACGCATAACAGAAGATTCTCAAATCTCACCAAGTAGTAAAAAAGGTGATGTTAGAGCTGAAGTAGATCTTCTTATTTTAAATAAAGTTAAAGAAGGTAATTTAAATGCTATCATTGCTCGAGCACCAGATTTTTTTGGTCCAATAAAAAAGCAGAATAGTTTATTAATGAATTTAGTTTATGATAATTTAATAAAAGGGAAATCTGCTCAATGGTTTGTAAATGCTGATGTTGTTCATACAATGGGCTTTACTCCTGATTTAGCAAAAGGGACTGCTTTGCTTGGAAATACTCCTGAAGCATACAACCAAATATGGAATCTTCCTGTTGATATGAATTCTCTAACAGGTAGAGAATGGGTTGAATTATTCGCTAACGAGTTAAATGTTAAAAATAAAGTTTTTGTTTTACCAATTTGGGGACTTAAGTTATTAGGAATATTTGTTCCGATACTTAAAGAAATGGCTGAAATGATGTATCAATTTGATAGACCTTTTAATTTTGATTGTACAAAATTTATTGATAAATTTGAATTCAAACCTACCTCAAATAAAGAAGCTGTAAGATTAACTATAGATTCATTGAAAAGTATTGGAGTGTAACAAATTGAATTTAACATCAAACAATAGAATATAAAACCAAATTAATACTATGAAAAATTATTTTGATAAAGAAATTACTAGTGAAATTATAAATCGAATTAACTTGTTAAATAATAACTCTCAACCTCTTTGGGGTAAAATGTCTGTGTCTCAAATGTTAGCTCATTGCAATGTAACTTATGAATTGGTTTATGAAAATAAAAATCCCAAACCAAATTTTTTCAAGAAAATACTGTTGAAATTATTTGTTAAAAATTTTGTTGTCAATGAAAAACCTTATAAACAGAATGGTCCAACTGGTAAGGAATTTATTATTAAAATTGATAAAGATTTTGACTCAGAAAAGAAAAGATTAATTAGTTATTTATTAAAAACACAAAAGTTAGGTGGATCTTATTTTCACAATAAAGAATCTCATTCTTTTGGAGCATTAACAACTAGTGAATGGAATAATTTATTTTACAAACATCTAGACCACCATTTAAGCCAATTTGGTGTCTAAAAACTAGGTTTATCTCTTAATTACTTTTAACTGGACAACCAGACCAATTAGTATTTTTTTCTAAAGTTTCTCCTTTCATTAGTAATGATAAAGAACCTATATTAACATTCTCACCAATTTCAGTATCATATAAAATTATACTTGCTGTTCCAACAGAAGAATAACTTCCTATTTTAATTTTACCTATTTTCATAACTCTATCTTCAAACAAATGAGTTTGTGGTCCGCTCGCTTCATTTAAAGATACACAATCACCCAATTCAACCATATCAAATTCTGTAATATCTGTAGTATCCATATAAACTTTCTTACCAATTTTTGAACCAAAGAGTCTCATAAAAAAAGGCAACCAAGGTGTCCCCCTAGTAAACTCTAAAAAGAATGGTACGGCTAATGATTCGTATATAGAAGTTATAGCCTCACTAAACCAAACACCTTTACTCCACATAGGCATATGTTTTGGTTTGTACTTCCCAATAAAAATCCATTTAAGAAGAAGTGTAAAAACTAGAGTAGGCAATCCGATAAAGAATAAAAAATAAAATGGAAAATATATAATAAATTCCCACCAAGAATAATCAATTAGAATATCATGAATAAAAGCTATAAAAAGTGTGCTACAACAAAGGAGAATTGTTTCGGGGAGTATACAACGTATAAGCTCAACTATTGCTCTTGCTGCCCAAATAAGTTTGGTTGGTCTGAATGTTAATGATTGATCATAGTCACCACTACCTTGTCTTCTTGGGAGAGGTATAGATGGTGAACCGAACCAATCTTTAGATTTATGGATTTTAGTTTGCTCTTCATTTGGTGGTAATGATAAAACACCTATTAACATATCATCATTAAGAACATAACCTTGACTGATTAAAGCACTATTTCCAACAAAACTATTACTTCCTATTAAAGTATTTTCAATTATAAGTTGTTGTCCCCTAACGTCAGTTTCCCCTAATGTAACATTATCGGCTATAAAAGAGTTACTTCCAATTTCCAAGAATGTATGAGATACATTGTTTGCTGTTGAGATCTCAGTATATTTTCCAATTTTAGCTCCAAGTAATCTAAATAAAGTTGAAATGTAAACTGTAGCAAATATTTGATGTAGAACTAATAATGATAAAGATATAAGTTGATCTGAAAGCCATTTTCTTAAGAATGTAAAACTATAAATTGGGTATTTACCAGACTTAATATTTTGTTGTAATAATCGTGTTAAAATTATTGTTTGAATGGAAAAAAGTACAATATAAATTAACGAGAGTAATGGCATATAAATGAAATATGAAAAATCATAATCATTAGCATTATTATCAAGTTCTGTAATTAATATAAGTACTGGCAATAAAGGGGTAAGCAGTGCAAAAGGGAAAATAAATAATAACAAACTAAATATAATATAATAAACTAACTTCTTAATTTTTTTAGTTTCAAGAGGTAATTGCAATTCACTTATTGATTTAGTTTTTATCAATTCAGCAGGACTACCTTCCCAGATTTCATTAGATTTAATTGTTTTACCTTCATTTAAACAACTTAAATCTTTCAGTTCACCCCAATCCTCAATAACAGTATTTCCTTCAATTACGCAAGCACTTCCAATATAGGCGTGGTTTCCTATTATTATTTTACTAAATGTTATTGTACCATTTTTAATTTCAACATTACTAAAGTTCACATTAGAGCTTATGCTTACATCATCACCTATTTCTACTAAGTCTTCAGCAGTAATATTAAAAGCACTAATTTGTGAGTCATTCCCAATTTTAACTCCTCTTAATCTTAAATAAGAACCGTAAATGGGTGTTCCATTTAAAAAATTTATCTGAACTAAACGCTCAATTTTTTCAACAAACCACCATCTAAAAAAATATGTTCCCCATAATGGATACACTCCTTCCTTATATTTACCAATTACAACCCACTTTATTAAAATACTTAATAATGAAAGTAATAATGGTATAAAACAGAAAAGGGACAGAGCAGTTAATATAGCATTTATGTGACTTCCAAATTCTGTTTGGATGTAATAATAACCTAAATATGGTAAGTATATTTGAGATGCAAATAATCCATATACAAAAATTAAAGATATAGTTTGTGCTATTCCGCATAAAGCATGCCTTAACCAATTTGTTTCTATAAAGATATTTTTTGTAGGTTTTTTGTCAATCTGTTTTTTATCCCATTCATCAATTAATTTTAAAATAGGTCTGTTCATATAAACATCTTTAAGTGAGATATTTTTCATCCCACCACCTTTCCTTAACATAGAAACAAAAGTTGCTGCTAACATTGAATGACCATTCAAATCGGTAAAAAAATCACTTGTTACACTAACAATTTTGTCAGGAAATATTTTTCGAAGTATCAATATTACTTTTTCTTCAACTCCTTTATCTTCATCAATACTGAAATCATTTAAGTCATCTTGTTTAATCTGGAATGATTCGGGGGTAGGAAGTAATTTTCTGTTAACTTTACCACTTGGTAATCTTGGCATCTCATCTAAAACCAAAATCAACTGAGGAATCATGTAAGAGGGAAGAACATTTAATAACCTTTTCTGAATGTAGGTTTCATTTAATTCAACATTATCTTTTATAATTATGTAACCAACAAGTTGGTCTTGATTAAAACTATCTTTTTTAATGGTTACTGCAGCAGTTAAAACATCTTCAATAATACTGATTTGATTTTCAATTTCACCTAACTCAATTCTATAACCTCTTAATTTTATCTGATCATCAATTCTTCCATGGAATTCAATAGTATTATCTTCTTTCATTAATGCTGCATCACCAGATCTATAAATTGTTTCTCCAGGAAAATCAGTTTGTAAATTTTTGTTTTTCACAAATTTTTCTGTAGTTAATTCTGGCAAATTTATATATCCATTCCCAACTCCCACGCCAGTTATAACAAGCTCTCCAAAATGACCTATTGGAAGTATATTTAAATTTTCATCAACAATTGCATAATGATAATTCGGTAAGGGCAATCCAATAGAAATTTCATCATTTGGCTTTAATTTAACCATCGAAGAAGTAACAGTAGTTTCAGTAGGTCCATAACTGTTATAAAACTCTCTTTCTGATGTTGCCCATTTACTAACAACTTGCTTTGAACATGCTTCTCCTCCAGCGTTTACCAGTCTTAATGTAGGTATATCAGTTCCCATAATTCCGAGCAAACTTGGAACAGCATGCAAAACTGAAATTCCCTTTTCTTTAAGGAAAAATGATAGCTCATCAATTGCTTTAGATGTCTCAGAATCTGCAACATATAAAGTTGCACCTACGAAATAACTAATCCAAGTCTCCTCACACCACATATCAAATGAAATAGAAAAACCTTGATAAACTTTATCATCTTTTGAAATATTTATAATAGATTGTTCAGATCTTATTAAATGGCAAATTTGTCTGTGAGTAATTGGTATCCCTTTTGGTTTGCCAGTACTTCCAGATGTATATAAAATATATGCGAAATTTGAAGGCTTAGGCTTTTGAGGAAGTATTGGATTTTCTTTATTTTTGAATTCGGTTACTTTATATATCTTACAATTAAATGTGATTTGCTTTTCAGTAAAGATTGCTTTAAAACTTATATCATTATATATATTTTCAACTCTATCAATAGGCATATCCACATCAATTGGAATGTATGTTGCACCAGCTTTTGTAATTGCCAATACTGCTACATGCAATTCAATACTTCTATGATACCATAACCCAATACAATCTCCAATATTAATACCATCCTTTATTAAGGAAGATGCAATTTCATCACTCCACTGATCCAGTTCTTTATAAGTAATTTTTTTTTCATTAAAAACTACAGCTAGCTTATTTGGATAGGTTTTAACAGTATTTTTAAAAATATCACTTAGTGATTCATTAACAATAAACTCGTCCTTTATATCTCCTAAAAGAATACTTTGTTTCATTAATTAAAATTAAGAAGGTTAAATTTGTTTCATCGTAAAACTATTTATTAAAATAAAAAATATAATTTTTTAATATTATGGAAATAAAAGTTGAAGTAGAATTTCTTAAAATAAAGTATAAAGAAATTATTACAATTTGGGATATTGATGAGTTTGAATTTAACTTACATAAGCTCCCAGTTTTCATTCAATCTTCAATTTTGGAATACAAAGACCCTATGATAAAACAACTTAAAATTGAAGGTAAATTGTTATTGATTAATTTAATACATGAATTTAATTTAGAAGAAAAGTATAATCTTAATAATATTAAAACTTCTAATACTAATAAACCATACCTAAATGATGAAATTGATTTTTCGATTTCCCATAGCGGTAATGTTGTTATTTGTGGTTTATCAATTCATAATAGAATTGGACTTGATTTAGAAAAAATTATTCCAAATAATCTAAATTTATTTGATGAATACTTAACAAAAAAAGAGATTTATATGATAAATAAAAATCAAAATCCTAATCAATATTTTTATAATATTTGGACAAGAAAAGAAGCATTGTCTAAAGTTACTGGTTTTGGAATAGAGCTAAAATTTAACACAGTTGATGTTACAAATGATAATATTATTTTTCAAGGTAAAAATTATAAATTCACTCAACTTGAAATAAATAATAAATTTATTTGCTCCTTGATAATAGAGGAAAGTTGAATTTAATTATTTTAAATATTTTAAATCTAATTTAGTGTTTATTGATAATAGGGTTTCATAAATTAATTGAATACAAGATTCCACATCACCTTTATTAACCATTTCTACAGTTGTATGCATATATCTCAATGGTATTGAAATCAAGCAAGTTGGGACTCCACAACATCCATATGCAAAAGCATCAGCATCTGTATCCGTAACGTTTGAAGTAGCTTCAAATTGATATGGGATGTTATTTTTTTTGGCATTATCAATTACTAAATCACGAACTACTTTATGAATTGATGGCGCAAAATTTATTACAGCACCTTCACCACATTTAACATCCCCATGAATTTCTTTTTTTATAAAAGGAGT
This sequence comes from Chlorobiota bacterium, assembly GCA_016700335.1. Classification (NCBI taxonomy): domain Bacteria; kingdom Pseudomonadati; phylum Chlorobiota; species Chlorobiota bacterium. The sequence continues at coordinate 2,703,178 of CP065014.1, forward strand.
ATTTGTATCAAGAGTAACATCAATACAAATTGCCAAATCTGGTTCAATATTTTCTACAATCATACTCGCACCATTTAAGCCTACTTCTTCTTGAACAGAATTTACAATGAATAAACTGAATGGAAGTTTAACATTATTTATATTAATTAACCTTGCAACTTCTGCAATAATAAAGCCACCAATTTTATTATCCAATGACCTTCCAATCCAATTGCCGAAATTTAAAATCTCAAACTGATCTTCATAAGTTATCAAACATCCAATATGTATTCCTAAAGATTCAACTTGTGATTTACTAGTAGCTCCAATGTCTATACTTAAATTTTCTGTTTTTGGAAATGGCTTATTTAATTTTTCACGTATAGAAATTGATGGCCACCCAAAGACTCCTTTAACAATTCCTTTATCGGTAAAAATGTTAACCCTTTTTGATGGAGCAATTTGATGATCTATATCACCATTTTTACAAACATGAATAAATCCATCATCAGTTATATATTTAACTTGCCAACTAATTTCATCTGCATGAGCTTCAATTACAACTTTAAATTTACTTTTGGGATTTATAATTCCCACAACAGTACCATAGTTATCTACGAAATGTTCATCAATATATTTGCCAATATAATTCAACCAAATTTTTTGACCATTTGATTCATCTCCAGATGGTGCTGGATTATTTAAATAGTCTTCCAAAAATTTCATAGAAGTACTATTTATAATAGATGTTTTATCAAGATTTTTCATGTTAATATAATTTAAGAAATCATTGTTAAAATAATGGGTATTTAATTCTGAAAATACATTGATTGTAATTAATTTAAAATAGTTTTTTAAAACAAATTGAGCCCATAATTATAAATAATCATGGGCTCAAAAAATTCAATAATTTTTAAATCATTAATGTAAGAACAACATTATTTAGTATTACAATTAAGTTGTTTTTGCTCGTACTGCTTTAGTTGAAAGTTCACGCAAATAATATAATTTTGCTCTACGAACTTTACCTTCACGAACAATATTTATGTTTTGAATTATAGGTGAGTTAAGTTGAAAAATTCTTTCAACACCAACACCATTACTAATTTTGCGAACTGTAAATGTGGCTGAAACTCCAGAGCCTCTGCGTGAAATAACAATCCCTTCATATTTTTGGATACGTTCTTTTTCACCCTCAACAACACGAACATCAACGCTTATAACATCTCCAGATCTAAAATTTGGGATGTTTACATCATTACCTCCGTTACGCTCTTTACGTTCTGAGGCAACTTGCGCAATAATTGCGCTCTGTAGTTCTAGAATTGCTTTCATTGTCAATTTTTATTTTTAATTTAATTTTTTCTTAAAGGAAAGTCTAAAACATTATTTTTATAAAAAATATTTTCTATAAAATATCTGATGATTTAAAATTTATCATACAAGTCAAGTCTCCTTTCCTTAGTTCTGTCAAGTGATTGATTCAATCTCCATTCAGAAATTTTTTTATGATCTCCATTGAGCAAAACCTCTGGAACATTTAACCCTCTGAATTCAGCAGGCTTTGTGTACTGAGGTGCTTCTAATAACCCGTCTTGAAAAGAATCGGTTAATGCAGAATCAATATCACTAATCACTTTTGGTAAAAGCCTAATAACTGAGTCAGATAATGCCATCGCTGGAATTTCACCTCCAGAAAGAACATAATCACCAATTGAGAGTTCCTTAGTGATTAAGGTTTCTCTTACTCTGTTGTCAATCCCTTTATAGTGTCCACAAAGGATAATCAGATTATTAAGCAAAGATAATTTATTAGAATAACTCTGATTCAACTGTTCACCATCTGGAGTCATAAAAATAACTTCATCATATTCCCTTTCCAATTTCAAAGATTCTATACAATCAAAAATAGGTTCTGGCTTGAGTATCATGCCAGCTCCTCCTCCACAAGGTGTATCATCTATCTGTTTATATTTACCAACTCCATAATTATGAAGATTATGTATTATAATCTCCACAGCACCTTTATCAATTGCTCTTTTTGGTATAGAGGTAGATAAAAAACTATCGAAAATTTGAGGTACTGCACTTATAATATCTATTCTCATAAAATCTAAACCCGATAATTCTATTCAAATGCCATTCCTTCTATTAATTTAACAGTAGCATATTTATCTGAACAATTTAATTCAGTAATAAATTCTTTTACTGCAGGTATCATCAATTCTTGCTTATCATCATTTACAATTAACCAAACTGGATGAGCTGAAGATGAATAAATTTCTTTTAACTCTCCAATTACCAAATTATTATTGTCTTTAATTTTGTAATTAATTAAATCAGGAGTAATAAATGGATTACTATAAACTACATATTTTCTATCTATAAATAATGCTTGTTCAATTAATTCTGTTGCAGCTTGAGGAGTATTGATATTTTCGAACTTCATTACCAAATAAGCTGAATGAGGTTTTGAACTCAACAACAATATTTCTTTTGAATAACCTTCAGTAAATCCTAAATTCACTTTACAAGGAATTACTATTTCTGGAATAACTTTAAAATCAAGAGAACATATTACATCACCCTTAAGTCCAAATATGCGAGTAATAACTCCTAATCTAACAAGATTATCCATAAAAATTATGCCTCTTGAGTAGGTGCTTCTCCTAGTGGTGCAACAACTTCTTCCACTGCTGGAGTTTCTGCTACTGGTGCAACAACATCTTCTAATGCTGGAGCTTCTGCTACTGGTGCAACAGCTTCTTCCACTGCTGGAGCTTCTGCTACTGGTGCAACAACTTCTTCCACTGCTGGAGCTTCTGCTACTGGTGCAACAACTTCTTCTAATGCTGGTGCTTCTGCTACTGGTGCAACAACTTCTTCTAATGCTGGAGCTTCTGCTACTGGTGCAACAACTTCTTCTAATGCTGGTGCTTCTGCTACTGGTGCAACAACTTCTTCTAATGCTGGAGCTTCTGCTACTAGTGCTACAACTTCTACTACCGATGGAGCTTCTGCTACTGGTGCTTTCACTTCTTTAAGCGCTGGAGCTTCAGTAACTACTGGTGCTGCAACAACTTTGATTGGTTTAGCTATAGAAGTTTTTTTCTTATCTTGGCGAAGTTTATGACTAGCTAGTTCTTCAGCGATTTTATCTGGAGAATTACCCTTACGAGAAAGATAATATTCCATAATTACCCCTTCCTTACGGAGGATAGAATTAACAGTATCAGTTGGTTGCGCACCATTAGATAACCAATATAACGCACGATCTCGTTTTAAAACAATTTCCTGAGCATTAACTACTGGATTATACTGTCCAATTTTTTCAATGAATCTTCCATCGCGTGGATAACGACCATCAGCCGCTACGATGTCATAAACGGGACGGCGTTTGCTTCCCATTCTCCTTAATCGGAGTTTTACCATAACTAATTTAATTTGTTTTGTTAAAAGTTACATTTAAATTATTCTTCCCGGCAGCCTCCAGTAAAGAACATACTTAACCTAAAAGTTAAGTTCGCGAAAATAAGGGTTATATTAACAATGACAATAAATTATTTTTTGATTATCTTAAATGCACTTCTATAAAACTTTTTTAATTACATCACTTATTGTATTTACTACTTCAATTTGAATCCCTTTTTTATTAGTAATTGATTTTAAATTTGATTCTGGGATTATAATAGTTTTAAAACCTAATTTAATTGATTCAGATATTCTTTGTTCAATCTGTGAAACTGCTCGAATTTCACCTCCAAGACCAACTTCACCAACAATTACTGATTGAGAATCAGTTGGGATATCTCTAAATGAAGATACAATTGCACTAGCTACTGCAGCATCTACAGCTGTGTCATCAACTCTAACTCCGCCTGCTATATTTACAAATACATCACTTGTACCTAATGAAAGCCCTAATCTTTTCTCAAGAACTGCTATAATCATTTGTAGTCTTTTATAATCAAAACCAGTTGCAGATCTTTGTGGAACTCCATAACTAGATTTTGTTACCAAAGCTTGTGCTTCCAACAAAATCGGTCTGGTTCCTTCTAATGTTGCTGTAACAGATGAACCGCTTGAGCCGTAGCTTCTTTCTGCTAAGAAAATTGCACTTGGATTATTTACTTCTTTTAAACCATTTTCTTTCATTTCAAAAACTCCAATCTCATTTGTTGACCCAAATCTGTTTTTTACTGCTCTAAGTATTCTATAAATGTGAGTTCTTTCTCCTTCAAATTGTAATACTGTATCCACCATATGCTCTAATACTTTTGGTCCTGCTATGTTCCCATCTTTAGTAACATGCCCAATTAAAAAAACTGATGTTCCAGAAGATTTTGCATATTTCATTAATGATGCTGTACATTCTCTAACTTGAGTAACTGATCCAGATGCAGACTCTAAATCATCCCTATTTAATGTTTGTATTGAATCAATGATTATTACTTCAGGTGTTATAGAAAAAGCTGTGTTGAGGATTGTCTGTAGATCTGTTTCAGCTAATAACAAGAGTTCATCACATTGTCCAATTCTTTGAGTTCTAATCTTAACTTGCTTTAAAGATTCCTCTCCAGTTACATACATTATCTTTTTATCAGCCAGACCCATACACATTTGTGCCATAATAGTAGATTTACCAACTCCAGGATCACCAGCTACAAGCACAATAGATCCTTGCATTATTCCTCCCCCTAAAACTCTATCAAGCTCAACAATATTAGTTTTCAACCTAGGTTCTTCCAACATACTAACATCAGATAATTTTTTTAATTCTATATTTGATATCTTTTGTATTGGAATTTTTTTAGAATCCGATTCATGTTTGATAATTTCTTCAATAAAAGTTTCATATTGATGGCACTCAGGACAACGCCCAACCCATCGTGGTGAAAATGCTCCACAAGATTGACAAACATATTTTGATTTTTGTTTGGACATAATTGTTTTTTTGATTATGTGAATTTAGATTATTATTACTTCCTTGAACTCTATTTTTTTTACTGAATTATAATAAATTATAAAATATTAATGTTTCTTAAACTTATTGTTAAATCTAATCAAACTATTTTTTAATATTGCATTCTTTTATAATTACAATCCGAATTTTGTTTTTAAAATTAATAATTATAATTTTTCAATGTTTATTTAACTTAAATTTAATATTCAAAATTATTATAAATGTATTTACTCAAACAACAATAACAAATATTAAATAATAAAACCATTTATGAAAATTTATATAGTAGAATTTATTGGAACTTTTTTCTTGATTTTGGTAATTGCTTTAACTGGCAATCCAATTGCAATTGGTGCTATTTTAGCAGCAATGGTATATTTTGGAGAACAAATTTCTGGAGCTCATTATAACCCAGCAGTAACTTTAGGATTCCTATTTAGCAAAAAAATAACTATTTCTAAAGCTATGAGATATTGGGCATCTCAATTTTTAGGAGCAATATTTGCATCACTAGTTGCCTATTATTTATCTGGTAAATCATTTGCAGTTGTTCCTGGTTCAGGAGTAGATTTTGTTAAAGCACTAATTTGCGAAATTATATTTACTTTCGCAATTGTTAGTGTAATATTTGAAGTTACAACGTCTAATGTTTATGGCAAACCATTCTATGGATTAGCTTTTGCATTAGTTATTATTGCGGCTTCTTTTACTGGTGGAGGTATTAGTGGTGGAGCATTTAATCCAGCTGTTGGAATTGGTCCTATTATTGTTGATTTTATTTTAGGTGGCACCTCTGGTTCTATATCAAATGTCGCTTTATATTTGATAGGTCCTTCAATTGGAGCAATTTTGGCATCCATGGTTTTTGGTATTCTATCTAAAAAAGATAAATAGTTAGTAAGATATTTTTACTAGAAAAAACCTTTACTATTTTTAGTAAAGGTTTTTTTGTTGTTAAATTTTAATTGCATTAATCCTAAATCTTCTTATTTCTCCTTCAAAATAGTCTTCATATTTGATTAACTTAAAATGATTCCAAATTGGTTCTAATTCTTTTAAAGAAACTCCCCATGGTGGACCATTTACATGTTCATTATCATCTCTTCCTCTGCAAACAATCAATAATTCTCCACTCTTAAATGCAAACAATTGTAAATTTTTTATACATGAAACTCTTATCTCAATAGGTAATGCTTGAATTGTGTAAGCTTCAAAAATAAAATTGTATTTTTTTAAATTGTCACTTGGCAAAATAAAATCATCAATAAAATATTTGACCTTCGAATTTGGGAATCTTTTTTTACACAACTCAATTGCTGTTTCAGAAATATCAAATGCATCAACTTTGTAACCTAAAGAAGATAAAAATTCTGAATCATCTCCTAAACCACATCCTATTACTAAAGCTGACTGATTTTCGATATTAAGCCTTCTATTATTTTCAAACCAGCTAACAAGATTAATATTTGGCTTTAAGTCTGCCCAAGGTATTAAATTTAAGTCATTTGTACTAGCTTTGTAAAGTACATCAAACCAACCAGTTGCATCTCCTTTTGTTAGATATTCTGATGATAAAGTTTTTGATAATTCAATTTTTTTTTCTTCCATAAATAAAAATATTGAAATAATTAGATTTCAAGTTCTAAACAATTTTCATCAATATCAATTTGTTACAATAATTTAGATGATTAGAAATTAGATAATTTTTATAAATATTTTTCCATTTCATTATTATAATTATTTACTTCATCTATTAAACCATCAGGATCTACAGTAGCTTTAATTCTAGGAGTTCCTAATAAATCTGAAGTCAGTACTTTTATGTGATATAATTTGATTTGGTTTTTAATTAAACCATTATCTATTTTGTCTTGAATTGGATCCCAATCTCTAATAACAATTTTTGATAATCTAACAGGAATTGGTGAATTGCAGTCAGCTGTTCCTATATTTTTAACACTAACAACAATATCTGAGGTATCCCCTTCAACATTAACTAAAATTTGTGTTATTATTAAGTCAGGTTTTCCTGTATTGTTATAAATTGGTGTAGTAATTTTGCCAACTCGAATTTGTGCTTTTAAATTAATACTAAATAATAAAATTAAAGCAAATATTAAGAATAAATTTTGAATTTTCATTTAAAGTTTTTGTTAAAAAAAGTAGTTAAAACTATTTAAAAAGTTGATGAAATAATTTTAACTACATTCAATAGTAAGTTTTTTAATTAATAGTTATTGTTATTTTACATGTTTTTAAAGGGGGTTTCCCTTTTTCAAAAGATCTTTCATAGTTGAACAACAAAACATCTGTTCCTAATTTATTACCTGCAACATAATTAAACAATTCTTTTTCTGGCGATCCTGGCATCCTATCCTTTTCATCAGGATTAATCATTATTGGTTCAACTTCCCCTTTTACTAAATTGCTTGATTGATTTGCTAATATCCAAGAATAACCAGTTGAAATTTGAGATTCCAATATAACTTGTATCTTATCTCCTTTACCAACTACAATTGAAGTATCACAAGATTCAATTCGAAACACTCTCACTTCATTTTTACCATTTGAAGTTTTAATACATCCATCAAGCGACAAAATTATTGCAGCATACAACACAACAGTTAATATTTTCATTTCTATTAAGATGTTTTTCATTTCTATTAAGATATTTTTAATTTATTATGAATGTCTTAAAAAATAATGTAGTTTTTTGTTAACACTTAGGAAAGCTATTACCATACATTATTTTAAAATTTGTAATTGAAAATCGATTTTAAAAAAAATTAAGTTTACTATGGTTTTATTTGTACTGCAAACAAATCTCCACGAAGCTTGATTGAGTTAATATTTCCTATTACCGGAGTAATATTTAATTGAAGATTCCCCCTAACTATTAAGCCAGTGGTATTTCTACCTTCAATCCAACCATCTAAAAATTTCCCACATTCATTATTTAGAATTCCGATCATTTCAATTGTTTCCATGTTACCTTCAATAACCACAGCTCCAGCAGCATTTTGGATATTGAATTTTCCTGCAAAAGTTGCAAAACCATCTTTGCGTTGTATAAAACTTCCTTCTGCATTTAATGTTGAGCCAACTGTTATAATACTTGTTTCATCGCAATTTGTTGTTCCTAACTTTAAAGAATACTTTGCTATTCCTGACTTTGTAAACTGAGTGCAATTATACTCTTGAGTGAAATTTGCATTACGTTCACCATCAGCATTTTTAGTGATTTTTGTAATGCATGGTTTACCAGCTGGCATTGTGCCAAATTGTGCATTAACAATAAAAGTTGTAGCAAATAACATTGCCACTATTAGATTTAATTTTAAGAATATGTTTTTCATTGTTTTGTTGTTTAAGTTTAAAAAAATGGGGTTTTAAATTTAAAATTTTTAAAACCCCTAATTAGACAATTAAAATACTTGATTCAATAATTTCATTAGATAGTTATTGTTGTGAAATGAAATCAATTGTAAATTATAATAATCAACTATTTTTTGAATTTGTAAATTTCAGTTTTGGTCGCTCTTGCATCATGATAATCACTTACCATACATACTGTTAGATATATATCTGCACAATCTAAATCTATGTAAATAAAACGTTTTGCAGCTACGTCATTATAGCTAACACAATACTCGTAAGGGAAAAAAGAAGGCAATGGGATTGCAGTTGCAACACCCCAGTCACAATCATTTGGAGAGCATTGACCATAGGCATGAATAGAAGGTGTACCAGTTGTTTCAGCAATTAACTTTGTTATACCACCAGTATTAGGATTAATATTTTTCCAAGTTCCAGCAAATTTAGCACAAGTTTTTTTAGCTTTCACCCAAGCAGCACGACGACCAACGTTATTACTATTATATTTAATCCACATGTAACCACCCATTCCCCAATCAGTTCCCCAAGAATTTCTTAACAGCCAAGCTCCTTTAGTATCATCCCATCCTATTAAAGCTATAGCATGGTTTGTTGAAGGGCTTGCAGGATTACTTGCATATCCAAAATAAACTCCACTAACATAATTTTTAAAAGATTGAGTTGCATCAACACTTACGCTTACTGCACCATATTGACAAATTGCTTTTTTTATTAATGCTACTGATGCAATTTTATCAATATTTCCTGAAGGATCTATTACACCCCAATCTAATGCATTATAATCAGTTGCTGGTGTTCCTGGACATGATCCATTTGATGCTGTATATGGTTGTTGACTTTCAGTTTTCAAAGATTTATTTTGATCAACCATCCAATCAAAAACTTTGTATGCAAAACCACCGGAACAACTACCTCCTCCAGAACAACTAAGAGCTTCTTGTTCTGATAAATTTAAAGATGCTGGAGATCCGCCATTGAACTTCATATAGCTAGCTTCATATGCAGCTACTGCCCCAAAACTCCAACAGCTTCCACATCCTCCTTGGTCTCTTATTGGTGTAATTAAGTTTAAATTTCTAGAATCATAAGACCCTTGATTTTCACATGAAGAAGAACCTTCTAAATTAGTTCCTTGAGGTAATGTTAAGCCTTTTAATGTTTGACTAATTCTTGAATTTCTTGCAAGAACTTTTGATCCTTCTTGAGCAACTGGAAGCTCACCAGTAATGTCTGATAACTTCTTATCTGAAACAGAAGTATAACCAACCAAGTACTGCAATTTCTGATCTGAAATTAATTTTCTTTGGCTAGCTAATTCTAGTTTAACTGCTGCTGGAGCTTTCAATTCTCTTAATTTGTAATTTTCAGGTAACTGAAGTTGAATTAAGTTTGGCTGAGCACTAGCAATGAAGATTACTGTAAGATAAAGTAATACTGTTAAAATTTGTTTTCTCATTGTTTTCATTTTGTTTGAGATTTTAGTTATAAAAAAGTGTTTGTTAGTAAAAATGATTATATTTTATTGTTTATTGTTTACTTGTTTAAAAAGTATAGCATTAAATATAATGTTCAAACGTTTCAAATTTTAAAAGATACCGTTACATAAATTTTTTATTGAACATTTTTATTTTTTACAAAATCAATTGTTAATCCAATTAGAAAAAACAAAACCATAAAAGCACAATTTTAGGGCTTTTATGGTTTAAATATTCAACTTAAAATTAAAACACTTTGGTGGGTGAATTATACTTAACGTAATTTATGGAATAATTAACTTATAAATAATATAAAATTTAAACTAAATCTTTGGATTAAATTTTAAAGTTTTGCAGATAATTAATTTTATCATGCAAGACTTATAAATAATTAAGAACTATTTAGGATTATTTACCTAGCACTTAATAACAAAATCGTTTCTATTAATTTATTATCTCTTTTAATTTTCAATTTTAATTTATCATCTACTTTTGCATCTGTAAAAATTTCTAAAGCTTTATTTTCAGATTTGATAAGCTCACCATTAATTGACATAATAACATCACCTGGCTCTATTCCAGCTGAATTAGCTGGAGATGATGGGTAAACTTCCATTACAACCACACCTTCCTTAGAATCCAATTTAAGATATCTTTGTATTCTATCATCAATCTGGGATATTCTTAATCCAGTCCAGAAATTACGATCAATACCCCCATTTTTTAATGCATCAACAACCTTTTTCACCTTATTTATAGGTATAGCAAAACCAATTCCAATTGAACCAGCACCACGTCCATTTTGTGCTGTAGAATATATTGTGGAATTAATTCCTATAACTTGTCCTAAACCATTAACTAAAGGTCCACCAGAATTACCTGATGAAATTGCAGCATCTGTTTGAATCATTCCTTTATACACTTTATCGTCTTGTAATCCCAAATTTACATTTATATTTGAGATAACACCTACTGTTACTGTTGGTTTTGAATTAATATCAAATAATCCAAATGGATTACCAAAAGCAATTGCCCATTCTCCTACAATTAAGTCATCACTATTACCAAGTTCTACAAATGGGAAATTATTACCATCAATCTTTAATAATGCAACATCAGATGTTGGATCACTACCAATAATTTTAGCATCAAATTTTTTTCCATTAGTCATTGTGATTACAACTTTGCTTGCTTTTCCAGCCACGTGATCATTGGTTAAAATGTAACCATCTTCTGAAATTATAAACCCTGAACCCAAACCCTTAATTTCTTGTTTTTGTTTTCTTCCAAAATATTGTTGGAACATTGGGTCACCACCAAAAAATTCATCAAATCCAAATGGATTCTGATTTTGTATTTCTCTAACCTCGGTTACATTAATACCAACAACTGCTGGCGAAACCTTTTCAATTGATCTTGTAATAGCATTCCTTCTGGTAGATGCAATATCTCCATCTCCTTTATCATCATTTTTATTTTTCCCATCATTCTGATCTTTATTAGTCGAATTCTCTCCAGCAATTAAATTCTCTAATTGTATATTATTCTTTTTGTCATTTTTAGTTTTAGCTTTACAAGCATAAAGTAATGTACACAGTACCACCGAAAGGATAAGAAAAAATCTTTGAAAAATTTTCATTAAAAAATTAATTAAAATTATAATTTATTAGGTTATTTGATAAAATCAAATTTCTATGTTTATCAATTTAACTTAGTTGTTACAGAAATTTTACATGAATTTAAAACAGAAATTAAATAGAGTTTCTTTGAAATTCTAAAGAAAATACATTTTTTCAACACTAAACAACACTAGACGTATTAAGTAGCAATTCCGAACAAATTTTTCCTGTAAATATTTTATTCCAGTTGTATTGTTCAACAATTCTAAACTTTTGTAGCATTTCTAATTCTGAACTATCAATTACTTCTAATTTCTCCAAAACCTTCAAAACTATTGGAGGCATAGGTGTTGAATCTCCATCTATTAGTTTTATTGCAATTCCAATTTGACCATATTTTATAGTATTTATTCCAACAACAAAAACTGCCATTGCTCCCCTTTTAGCAATCGCTGAATGATTAAATGCCCTAACTAATTCAGTATCAAAACCATCAATATCATTTATCATTTCTGGGTGTTTAGCAACAGACTTGAAAATTTTACTCGCTGGATTTAAATCATTTTGTGCGTCTCGAGTATATTTAGCTAACATTGTTGCCATTTCACTTAACGATAAAAAACATGTAGGTAAAGAACACCCATCTATCCCTGTAAGGATTGTATTTGATTTACGATTGATATATTTACTTACTATATTTAAAATCTCCTTTTGTAAAGGATGTTCAGAACTAATATAGTTTTTCAAACTCCAATTATTTGCTAAACAAGCTGATAGCATTCCTGTATGTTTACCCGAACAATTATTATGTAATTGTGAAAATTTTTCATTGTTAAATAACACCCTTTGTAACTCATTCTCGTCTGTTGGTTTTTGTACTCCACAAAGTAAATTACTTTCATTTAAACCAATTTTGGAAAGCATAGATTTAACTGTATCTAAATGGAAACTTGTAGCGTTATGGCTTGCACAGCATATTGATAGCTCTGCATTATTAAAACCATATTTTTCTGATGCTCCACTTTGAACCACAGGAATTGCTTGCACCATTTTAAGTGAAGATCTAATAAAAGTTTGAAAATCAGGATTCCCACAACTAACAATTAATTTTCCATCAATATCACATACTGCCACTGACCCGTAATGCTCACCTTCAATAAGATTGTTTCTATATGTGGTAGCTAATAATTGATGGAACATTTATCTTAAATATTTTAGATTAATTGAATTGAATTATCTATTTTTTTTTGACATAATTCTACTAAGACTCCATTAAAAGTTTCTGGGTGAACAAAAGCAATTAACATATTATGTGCCCCATCTTTTGGAGTTTCGTTTATTAATTTAGCCCCTTTTGCTTTTAATCTATTGAGTTCCATTTGAATATCATCAACTTCAAATGCAAGATGATGTATTCCTTCACCTCGATTGTTAATAAATTTTGCAATCGGAGATTCATCCGTAGTTGCAGCAGTTAACTCAATAATAGATTCACCAACCTTGTAGGAAGCAACTGATACTTTCTGTTGATCTACAATTTCTTTATGTGGGTTATCATCATTGAATAACAAACCATATTTTTCAATTGCTTCATCTAATGACTTAACTGCTATTCCAATATGTGATATTCTCATATTAATTGTTTGATATTTGTATATTTATTTAATTATACTTTTACAATTATAACATTAGACGACTAAGAAGTTTCATAAATATATTTTATATTTTCATCAAAATTTAATATTAAAATCATTTATGAATTTTATTTTATACAAAAATAATTTTAAAATATACTTTATCGATTAAATTAAATTTTATTTAATAGTACTAGTCATTTAGTAATTATAATTATAGTTATAAATTTTCAATAATCAGATAAATTAGTAATATTTTAAGATTGGATTTATAGTAATTAAATTTTAATCCGCATTTAATCTATTCTATTAGTTTTCTTGATTTTTGACATAACTTTGTTAAATTGAATTCCATTATTTATTTTAATTTTGAATTTGAAGTGATCCAATTTTTTAACAAACTCTTTGAAGCATTACAATATTTTCTTAGATAGAATTTTAATTTATTAAATTTTATTCTGTTAATAATTGGATATTATTTTTATTCTAATTTCAAAATTGTATTTAAATAGAAAATATATTTTGAGTTATATTTTTTTGTTTCAATTTTTGAAAGTCATTAATTCAAAATCATAAACCTTTAACTTTTTTGTGTCTATTACATTTTAAAATAATTTATATAAGATATATTTATGAAAAGAATTGGAGTTTTTACAAGTGGTGGTGACGCACCAGGAATGAATGCGAATATAAGAGCAGTTGTTAGATATGGTATTGCAAAAGGAATTGAAGTTTTTGCTATCCGTCGTGGATTTGAAGGAATGATTGCTGGAAATATTTACCCATTTACCGAAACAGATGTTAGTGGAATAATAGGTCGTGGAGGCACTGTTATAGGGACAGCTCGAAGCCAAGAATTTATGACTCCTGAAGGAAGGCAAAGAGCCTTTTATAATTTACAAAAACATAATATTGAGGGTCTTGTTGCATGTGGTGGGAATGGAACTTTCACTGGAGCAGATATATTTCATGAAGAATACGGAATTCCAATTGTTGGAACTCCTGGCACAATCGACAACGATATTTTTGGAAGTGATTACACAATTGGTTTTGATACAGCTATTAACACTGCAATGAGAGCAGTTGACAACATAAGAGATACCGTTGAAAGTCATGATAGAACTTTTTTTATTGAAGTAATGGGAAGAGACTCTGGTTTTATTGCTGTTGAAGTAGGTACTGCAGTTGGTGCAGAGTTTGTTGCTGTTCCAGAAACAACTGAAAATTTTGCAGCATTATGTAAGTTTATGGAAGAATATCAAAGGACTAAAAGACACATTTTTATAATAAGTGAAGGAGATGATTATGGTAATGCTCAAAAATATGCAGATGACTTTAAATCAAAATTTAATGTGGATACTAGGGTTACAGTTTTAGGACACATACAAAGAGGCGGATCACCAACTGCCAAAGATAGAATATTAGCTACAAGACTTGGAACAGCGGCAGTTCAAGGATTGTTAGACGGTAAGAAATGTCATTTGGCAGGTGAAAGAAAAGGTGATATTGTATTTACTCCACTTAAAGAAACATATGGAACTAAACATATCTTACCTCAACATTTAATTGATTTAATTGAAATATTAAGATAATTCACAGATAGAAATTGATATTGATTCTCATTTTTTTTGGTTAATTTTATAACTTTTAACTAATGAATCAATATATATTCTAAATAATGGATTTACCATTTAATCAAAAATATCTCAATTAAGGAATCAACCAATTTATCAATAATGTTGCAGATCCTAAAAATATAAAGAATCCTGCTAAATCAGTAAAAGTAGTAACTATTGGACCAGAAGATAAAGCTGGATCGAACTTTAATTTTTTAAGAAGGATTGGTACAATAGCACCTGCCACTCCAGCAACAAACATATTTCCAAACATAGCAATTGAAATTAAAATTCCAACATGCCAGTCGTTTCTTAAAATCCAAACAACTAAACCAGCAGTTAAGCCCATTGAAAGACCGTTAATTAATCCTATCTGTAATTCTTTTATAATAGCATCTCTTCGCCTCATATCATTAAGTTCACCAAGAGCAAACCCTCTGACAATAACAGTAATAGTTTGTATTGAAGCATTTCCACCCATACCAGCAACAATAGGCATTAAAGCTGCAAGAATAGGGAGTTTAGAAATTGTATTTTCGAATTGAGATACTACCAAAGAAGCAATAAAGGCTGTACCTAAATTAATTGCTAGCCAAGGTAATCTTCTTCTAACTGCAATTGTTGGTGGGGTAGCTAATGATTCTTCATCAGTTACACCAGCAAGTAATAACATATCCTCAGAACCTTCTTCCTCAATAATATCTGCTACATCATCAAATGTTACTACTCCAAGTAATGTTTCATTTTTATCAACAACAGGGATAGATACTAAATCATATTTTTGCATTAATTGAGCAACCAGAGCTTGATCATCATCTGTTCTAACAGATAAAACTTGATCTTCCATGAAATTGCTTATCAATTCCTCTCTTTTATTTAAAACTAAGTCTTGAAGACTAATAACTCCAACTAATTTTTCATTACCATCAACAACATAAACTGCATAAACTTCAAATTGGTTCTCATTAACTTTTGCAAATTCCCGAATGTTTTCAATTGCTTTTGAAACTGTTTCAGTAAAATGTACAGATACATAGTCTGTAGTCATTCTTCCACCAGCAGTATCTTCAGAATACTGGAGAAGATCTCGAATATCCTCCATTACCTCAGCATCACTTCTCTCAAGTCGTTCCATTACCTCTTCGGCAATATCATCATCTAACTCTGATACAATATCTGCTGCATCATCAGTTGACATTTCTTCAACCAAATCAGATATTCTTTGAGGTGCAAGTATTGAAAAATAATCTTCTCTCTGTTCATCTGGCAAGTGAAGTACTACCTCACCTAGAATATCATCCTCTAACAAACTTAAAATATAATGTCTTTCTTCATCAGTTAATGATGTGGTAATCTGAGCAATATCAGGTTCTCTCATATCGAACATTAGTAACCTCAACGATCCCTCATCTTTAACATAAATTAAAGATTCTAAATCATCGATAAACTCTTTGTCTATATATATTTCTCTTTCAGAAAGCATTAATACTATAACTTATTGAGGAATTGGATTATAAGATTGAAGGAATTAGTTGAGTTTAGAAATTTTCTTGATTTTCTTGTCACAAAAATAACAATGGAATTTTAATGATATGAATTTAAAACTTAATATAAAGTTTTAATATTAGTAATTCAATGTTAATATAATCTAGAGTACTTAATCAATTTTATTTAATTAATAAATTGTATAAACTAATTACTTCAAATTTAAATTATATAAATCTATAGAGTTGATGAATATTAATAGATTTGATTGATAACTTAATAGAATTAATCTGCATCTTTATATGAAAAAGATTCTAAGAAATCAAACTAAATCTATTTTTCAATTACAATTTTTTCAAAAGTACTTTTACCTTTACCTGATATTTTTATAAAATAGTTTCCAGACTGAATTTCATTTAAATCAAGCCTAAATGAGCCTTGCAAAGCTGTTACATTTTTTAGTTTTTTAATTTCATTTCCATCAATTGAATTAACCACTATTTCAATTTCATCACCAAAAATATTATTATTATAATGTAATGTTACTGAATTAAGTATTGGATTAGGTATTACAATCAATCCACCTTTGATTTTAATTTCATTTTGAATTCCACTTGTAACAATAGGTTCAACTCCATATTCAATTCTATAACTTGTATTTACTTTTAATGTGTTTAATAATTTTCTATTCCCATTTGAATAATTTATAATTGTACTATCAATAAATGAAATGTTGCCAAGTCCAAAATGAATTTCATTTGAATTTTGCGAACCTGTAACTCCGCTTCCACCACCTTGTAAATCACGATAGAATTTTTTACCTCCTGAATATACAATCACTGATGTACCATAAGCATCTTTAGATACATTGTTTTCAGGTCTCCCAATAAGCCTTATTTTAAGCCATTTCCCATTCCTTTCAACATTATTTTTAAAGATTTTAACACCATCATGTGGGCTTGCAACAATTAGATCTAAATCTCCATCGTTGTCATAATCAGTCCTAACTCCAGTCCATACACCATGAACTAAATTACCTAAATTCCAAGTTGCATCTTTAAATTTAAAGTTATTATCTTCTCCAGTATTCATATACATTCTTGATAATCTTCTAGGTTCACCACTTGTGCCAACAGGGTTATAGGCATATTGACAATGATACAAGTCAAGCCAACCATCCAAATCTAAATCTAACCAAATCATAGCTGAATTCATTTCAAAGAATTTAATACCTAACTTTTTGTGAACTTCATTAAACTCAAAGTTTTTATCTGTTCCTGGATTTTGATAAATTAAAGAAGGGTTAGACCACCTTCCTCTTTCATCTGGGTGACCAAGATTACCAACTGCTAAATCAGGCAAACCATCATTATTAAAATCACCCCAATCACAACCCAAACCATGCCCAAAATAATTAGGATTATCCGTTGGTACACCAACTACATTTGTTTGTGCACCTACTTCTTTCATTGTTCCATCTCGCTTATTTTTATATAGAAAATCACCAGCTAATCTGTAATTAGCTACAAAAATATCTGTCCATCCATCTCCATTATAATCACAAGGTGAAGCTGCCCAACAATCAACAGGAGTTGATTCACCATCACTAATTCCAACTTTATCGGATACATCAATAAAAGTACCATCTCCATTGTTCATCCACATTTTGTCTTTGAAATAAACTTCATTACCATTAGCATCTGATGTTCTTCCATTTGAGATATAAATATCTAACTTTCCATCTTGATTAAAATCAAACCAAATTGGTGTTATTGTAGGATAGGGGTTTGTGATTAATGTTTTTAAAGTTACGTCACTAAAAGTGCCATCACCATTATTATGATAAATTCTATCACCTGCACCTCTTACAGCATAACAATCAATCAATCCATCATTATCATAATCACCCCAAGTGCTTGCATCTGCTTGAATATTTATCTTTTTTGAAACATTAAAAAAAGTTCCATCTCCTTTATTCTGGAAAAAATTTGATCCTATTGCAATATCATCTGAGCCATCATTGTTCCAATCTGCAATACTAACTCTAGCTGATTTAATTGCTTTACCAGAACTATCTGTAACTCCAATTGTTTTTGCCACATCAACTAAAGTAGCTGTTGGAGGTGCTACTGAATTACTATTTGTTGAATTAGGAAAATCATATTGAATAAGTGCTCTAACCATGAAATTGTTAGCTGGACGAGAAAAACCCCATGCAAATCCATATTGGTTTTTTGTATATGGATCACTCCAAAATGATTTAGAAGAACTTCCTCCATCTAAAGCAATATGAGGTCCGTTTTCTGTAACTTCATGTTGGATTATTATTCTGTCATATCCATCAGATTTTATTCCTAAATTTGAGACATCGATTGTATCCCAACCAGGAACTCCATCATAATTAATTTCGATTGGAGGCGTTAAAGTGTTGTAACTCCAAACCCAATTAGTAGGTGGATATGCTCCTTCAGAAGGATCACCTACAATTCTAATTGTATCTTTCCCCTTAATTGTTCCATCAAAATAAATATATATTTTCAGAATTTTAGCTGGTCCAGTTGGTAAAAGCATCACAGATTCAATCCACCCAAGTGATGCAGGATTCTTTTTTATTGAGTAACTATTTGGTTTATCATTATCATACTTCAATAAAGTCTGAGATTTTATATCGAATATGCAAACAGAAAAAATGAGGGCTAAAATTGTAGTAATTATAGCAAGTAGATTCTTCATTTTAAATTGGAGTTGTTTTACTTATTATTCATTAAAAGACAAATATATATATATGATAATTAAATTGAATAAAAAAATGTAAAAAAAAGCACCCTTTTACAAGAGCGCTTTCCATCTCATCAACTTTAATCTTCTATAATCTGTTTTATGCAATTAGCTTCCCCTAAACTAACTACCAGATAATATTTTTATTGAATTCAATCTAAATTAGATCTATACATTATGCAATAAAATTTTAGTAACTTATTGTTTCAATCAATTAGTGATACAATGGGTCAAAAAAAAAGCACCCTAAACCAGAGTGCTTTTCATCTTATCAACCTTAATCTTTATATCTTCTATATAGATTTAGCTTCCCCTTTCTAAATCTAAGATATTCTACTTTCTTGATTGCAATTTAATATTGTAATCGAAATCATTGATTTAGAAAATAGTAAAAGTTTGTTTCAACTGTAAATTTAAATTTTCCAAATGATAATAACTTATAACTATTTTAAATTATTCGCCTGTGCTTTGATAATTCAATAATCATTCAATTATGTTAGTTTTGTATTTTAGATTTTACAATTAAACAAACAATATAAAAATCAAAGCTTCTAGATGAATTTATTAGTTGAAAAAAAAATAGGTGGATACGCAATTGTAACACTAAACAGACCAGATAAATTAAATGCTTTAAGTGTTGAATTACTAGTTGAATTAAGTGGCGTTATAACTGAATTAGAAAAAGATGAGTTCGTTAATGGTATTATAATTACTGGTATGGGTAAAGCTTTTGCAGCTGGAGCTGATATTGAAGAATTGCATAATTTGAATATAGATACAGGCGAAGCATATTCCCAGTTAGGTCATAAAGTACTTATGCAAATTGAACTTGCTCGCTTTCCTGTTATTGCTGCAGTAAATGGATTTGCATTAGGGGGTGGCTGTGAGCTTGCAATGGCATGTCATATCAGGCTTGCTAATGAAAAGGCAAAGTTCGGTCAGCCTGAAGTAAACCTTGGAATCATACCAGGATTTGGTGGCACTCAAAGGTTAACAAGACTTGTTGGAGTTGGTAAATCTATTGAATTGAATTTAACAGCAGATATTATAGATGCTAGTGAAGCTTTAAAAATTGGTTTAGTTAACAAAATCTTTTTAGTTGATGAATTGATTTCTAAATCTGAAGAGATGTTAGTTAAGATTTTATCAAAAGGTCCTATTGCTGTTAAGAATACCCTAAAAGCATGCGTTAGTTCTCCTAATTTAATAATTTCTGAAGGTGTAAAATTAGAATCTACATTATTTGGTGAAACATGTGGATCAAATGATTTTAAAGAAGGAACTAAAGCATTTTTAGAAAAAAGAAACCCTAATTTTACCGGTAAATAAACTCATGAAAATTGCTGTTTATCCAGGAACTTTTGATCCAATTACAAATGGGCATATTGATATAATTGAAAGAGCAACTAACATTTTTGATAAAGTGATAGTTGCCCTAGCTATTAATAATAGTAAACAGACATTATTTTCAGAAACTGAAAGATTTAATCTTGCTGTTGAATCATTAGCTAATTATGAAAATGTAGAAGTTAAATTATGTGCAACTTTACTTGTTGATTTTGCTATAAAAGAACAAGCAAGCTCTATTCTACGTGGCTTAAGAGCTGTTAGTGATTTCGAATATGAAATGCAAATGGCTTTAATGAATCGTAAACTTCAAAATAAAATTGCAACTATTTTTATGATGCCTAATGAGAAATATACTTACTTAAATTCTTCAATAATTAGAGAATTAGCAAAGTTCAATGCTGATGTATCTGAGTTTGTTCCAGATTGTGTTATAAGAGAATTAATATCTAAATTCCCTTAGTCTCTTAAAATTACCTAGCTTCAAGTACACTATCCTCAAGTCTTTTACTTTTATACCTAGCATAATTACTTTTAATTTGCACTACCTCTAAAGTAGGATATTTTAATGCAGTGAGGTAACCACCATAAACACATCCAGTATCAATACCAATTGAGTTTGAATTTACATAAGGTATTTTATAAACTTGATGACCAAATACAACAAGCTCAGGTCCTTTGTAACCCACTGCCCAATCTACTCTTTCAGGGTATCCATCAATTGTTTTGTTACCAGTGATTGGACCATACATTGTATAAGCTCTTATTTCGTGGGGAGAAGCTGATTTTAGCTCATTATGCCAAGCAGCATGAGCTACGACAAGTTTGTTATCATTACATATTACTGCTAATGGAGCATTTTCATAAAAAGCAATTAATTCATTTATCAATATATTTCTCTTTTCATCATCTAATAAATTGATTTCATTAATTGACTCTTCAAGTCCATGATTCACTTCAACATTTCTGCCTAAAAGCCATTTGTAAAATTTCCAATCATGATTCCCAAGTACACATAAAGCATAACCAAGTTTGCACAATCTAAGTACTAACATTAAAGTATCTACAATTTTTTCACCTCTATCAACTAAATCTCCAACAAAAATAAGTTTTGGGTTCTCATTTGATTTAACATTAGAGTTTATTATGTCATTGTGACCTAACTTTTTTAATAACTCAATTAACTCATCATAACATCCATGCACATCCCCAATGATAT
Source organism: Chlorobiota bacterium (assembly GCA_016700335.1). NCBI lineage: Bacteria > Pseudomonadati > Chlorobiota > Chlorobiota bacterium. The sequence goes on from CP065014.1 coordinate 2,724,689, forward strand.
CGCAATTCACAATATCGTTTTTAAGCTCGAATCTTTGAGTGTTGTTTTGAGGAAAATTTGACATTTAATAAATGGTAATTATTTAATTAAGATAATTTAAGTGATTCAAATATTGAAAGATAATTGTCATATCGTCCTTCATCAATTTTACCAGACTCAACTGCTTTTATTACAGCACATTCTGGTTCATGTGTATGAGTACACGGTTTGAATTTGCAATTTTGAAGAAAATCTTTAAACTCAACAAAATATCCATCAAGCTCTTCTGGTAACAAATCCCAAATTCCAAACTCCCTTAAACCAGGTGTATCAGCTAACCTTCCACCAGATTTAAGTTCCAATAATTTTGAGCCTATTGTTGTGTGTCTTCCTCTTGAATCACTAACCCTAACCTCTCCAACTTTTTGATCATTATTTTTAGTTAAAATATTTGCTAAGGTACTTTTACCAACCCCTGATTGACCGATTAGGGAAGAAATTTTATTTTTTAAAACTTTCTGAAGCTCTTTAATCCCAGTTTTTTTTAAACAACTAATAAATAATAATTTGTATCCTAATTTATTATATATTTCCATTTCTTCATATATCATATCTTTTAACTCACCACTTATTGAATCTATTTTATTTAAAACTATTATAGGTTCAACCTCACCTAAAAGAGCTGCAACGATAAATCTATCAATTATATTTCTACGAAAATCAGGTCTATCAGCTGATATTAAACAAACCAATGAATCAATATTTGCTGCAATAACTTGCTCGGTATTATTATCTTTTCGAGTTTTCCTTCCAAGATGTGTTTTTCTTTTTTCAATATAGCATATCAATCCTCTAAAATCATCAATCCTTTGTACTCTAACTTTATCTCCAATTACAACAATTGTTGAGTTATCATTATCACCCGAAACTCCCCTTTTTATTTGGCAACTTATTATTATCTTTTCGTTTTTATCTACTTTTTTACTTTTATCAACATTAATATCAATTGTATTTGATTCCTTATTCAGAAAACTTTCATTTTTGTTAAAATTAGTTTTAATAATTTTACTCTTATCATTTTGTTGACCTAACAACTCCACAAAATATTTTCCACTTTCACATTGTATAACTAATCCCAAAGGTAAATTATCATAATCATCAATTCTTGAAATATCAATATTTTTTGGTTTAATTTTTTGTTTATTTTCAAATTTATCTTCATCAAAAGAGCGATGTTTATTGAAACTTCGCTCTCCTTTTATCCAGTCTTTTCTAACTTTATTTAATTTATCTTTCTTATTATACATTATAATAACTTTATAATAAATTCGTGATAACAAAAATAAGTTATTATCTTTTGATTTTATTCAATTCTCAAACTAATTTTTTTTAAAAAAATCTAATCTCTTAATATATTTAATCTCGAAATTTTATGAAAAAAATTGTTATTACTGGTGGAACCGGATTAATTGGTAAACAGTTGATCAAAATACTCTGCGATAGAGGTGATGAAGTAATTGCATTTGTTAGAGATATAAAAAAAGCTAATCTACCAATAGAAGTAAAATTAATTGAATGGTCAAGTGGAATGAATGTTGGGAAATGGGTAGATTCAATTGATGGGACAGATGCTATTATAAATTTAGCAGGATCGCCAGTTGCTACAAAATGGACAGAACAACATAAAATTGATATTTATAATAGTCGGGTAAATGGTACTAGAATATTAGTTGAGGCAATTAAAATGGCCAAAAAGAAACCATCTGTGTTAATTAATGGAAGTGCAATTGGTTATTATGGCACTCATTCTTCAAAAGTTTTTGATGAAACTTCACCAGCTGGAAACGATTTCCTAGGAACGGTTTGTAAGAGTTGGGAAGATGAGGCTTTTAAAGCCGAAGAACTTGGGGTTAGAGTTACAACAATTAGAACAGGAGTTGTCTTAGATTTAAAAGGAGGTGCTTTACCAAAACAAATTACTCCATTCAAAATGTTTGTTGGTGGTCCAATTTTACCTGGAACTCAACCTTACCCTTGGATTCACATTGAAGATGAATTAGGAATAATATTATGGGCTTTAGATAATGAGAATGTAAAAGGTCCTATCAATGCAACAGCCCCAGATTCAGTAAATAATAAGGAATTTAGCAAAGCACTTGCAAAATCTTTAAAAAGACCTTGTTTATTTCCAGTTCCTTCACTTCCAATGAAAATTCTATTTGGAGAAGGAGCAATAATAGTTTTAGAAGGGCAAAAAGCAATCCCAAAGAAAGCTCTAGAACTAGGTTACAAATTTAAATTTGATAAGTTATCATTAGCTTTAAGAAATTTAATTCAATAATATTAATAAAGTATAAAAATATAAGTTTTAGTCTTACTCAGTAAAAAAACTCTCAATATGAAATTCAAATTGAGAGTTTTTTCAATTTAAAATAAAAATTAAATAGATGATAATTTAATTCTATTTAATGCACGAATTCTAGCTGATTCAGCCCGAATAACATCTATACTTACGTTACGAGTTCTATGGTATTCACGAATTCTTTCCTCTGCTCTAAGCTTAGCTTGTTCGGCTCTATGTTTGTCAATTTCGGCAGTGTTTTCAGCACCTTCAACAATAATCATTAACTTATCATTTTTTACTTCTGCAAACCCACCAGAAACTGAGAATATAATTTCTTTGCTATCAACTGAAACAATTTTAACTCCTCCAATTTCAAGTTGTGAAACTAATGGTGCATGTTTATGTAAAACTTGATAAGGTGCTGGGTTACCAGGAACAGTGACAATTAAAGCATCTCCGCTAAATACTTGACCTTGAGGAGTAATTATTTCAACGTGAAAACTATGATTAGAAAGCATATAAATTATTTAATATATTCTATTTATCAATTAACAAAATGATTAGATGATTTTTTACTAAATCCTTATTCTATAAACAAAAAATAATAAGTATTAAGCGTTTATTTTAGAAGCTTTTTCTTGTGCTTCTTCAAATGTACCAACATATCGGAATGAGTCTTCAGGCATATCATCAGCATCACCATTTAATATTTTCTCAAAACCTGAAATAGTATCTTCTAATTTAACATATCTTCCTTGTAAACCTGTAAATTGTTCTGCAACAAAGAATGGTTGAGATAAAAACATTTGAATTTTTCTAGCACGATAAACTGTTAATCTATCTTCATCTGAAAGTTCATCCATTCCAAGAATTGAAATAATATCTTGAAGATCTTTATAAGCTTGAAGAATTTTCTTTGTGTTCATGGCGCAATTATAATGCCTATCTCCTAAAATAATTGGGTCAAGAATGATTGATGTTGAAGATAATGGATCAACAGCAGGATATAGACCTAACTCTGCAATTTGTCTGGAAAGTACTGTTGTTGCATCAAGATGTGCAAATGTATTAGCAGGTGCGGGATCTGTTAAATCATCTGCAGGTACATAAACAGCTTGAACTGAGGTAATTGAACCTTTATTTGTTGATGCAATTCTTTCTTGTAATGCACCCATTTCAGAAGCCAATGTTGGCTGATAACCCACAGCTGAAGGCATACGACCAAGTAAAGCTGAAACCTCAGAGCCCGCTTGAGTAAAACGGAATACATTATCAATGAAAAGGAGTACATCTCGTCCTTCTTCATCTCGAAAATATTCAGCAAATGTTAAAGCTGTAAGTGCAACTCTAGCACGTGCTCCAGGTGGTTCATTCATCTGACCAAAAACAAGAACACATTTATCTAATACTGTTGAACCATCTGCGAGAACGGCTTCACTCATTTCTAAATATAAATCTTTTCCTTCACGAGTACGTTCACCTACACCTCCAAAAACAGAATAACCCCCATGCTGCTTTGCTATGTTATTTATCAATTCTAAAATTACAACTGTTTTACCTACTCCAGCCCCTCCAAAAAGTCCAGTTTTACCCCCTTTTGTGTAAGGTTCTAATAAATCAATAACTTTTATTCCAGTTTCAAACATCTCCTTTTTTGTAGATAGTACATCAAATGCAGGAGCAGAACGGTGAATTGGGTATTTCATTTTAAATTCTATTGGACCCTTATTATCAATTGGCTCACCTATTACATTAATAAGTCTTCCTAAAGCTCCAGGACCTACAGGAGCTGTAATAGGTCCTCCAGTATCAATTGCCTTTACTCCACGAGCAAGACCATCAGTAGAATCCATAGCTACTGTTCTAACACGATTTTCACCTAAATGCTGCTGAACTTCACAAATCAGATCCTGATTTTGTCCTTCAGTATTTGTAAATGGAATTTTAACTGCATTAAGAATTGGAGGAAGTGTTCCATTCGGAAACTCAACGTCAACAACTGCACCAATTATCTGTGCTACTCTACCTTCGTTCATACTAAAAAATATTTTATTGTAAATTTATAACTTAAGATATAATTACTAAATAGATGCTGTTTTGAATAATTTTTCAAAGCTGAGCATTTTAAAGTTGCAAATTTACGAAAGCGATTGCTTTAGGCAATTCTATTTTTTAAAGATTCAAAATTATATAGTCAAACTATATTGATTTAAATGGATTTAAAATAATTGTTATCAAATAAAACTCATAAATATATAAACATTTATTCTTTTCTTGATCTCCCAATAGAAAAATATTTAAACCCTTTATACTCAATATCTTCAGTTCTAAATAAGTTACGACCGTCAAAAATTACAGGCTCATTCAAATCTAATTTCAACATTTCAAAATCAGGATTTCTAAACTCGTTCCATTCTGTTAATATCAGTAATGAATCGCATCCTTTTGTAGCTACATACATTCCTTCACCATACTTTATTTTATCACCATATCTAAATTTAGCACCATTTGTTGCTTCTGGATCATAAGCTATAATATTTGCTCCTTTTTCTAAAAGAACATCAATAACACCAAAAGCAGGGCTATCTCTAGTGTCGTCGGTATCTGCTTTAAAAGCCAGACCCCAAACTGCGAAATTTTTTCCATTAATATCCCCACCATAATAATTCAATATTTTATCAACAAATATTAAAGGTTGCCTTTTGTTTACATTTTCAACAGCCGTTATAATTTCCATTTCCATTCCATAATCTTTAGCTGTTTTAAGAATTGCTTTTACATCTTTTGGAAAGCAACTTCCACCATAACCAACACTTGGGAATAGATATTTCTTTCCAATTCTAGAATCCGAACCAATTGCAATCCTTACATCATCAACATCTGCACCTACTCTTTCACAAAGGTTAGCCATTTCATTCATAAATGAGATTCTCATTGCAACAAAAGAATTTGCTGCATATTTAGAAACCTCAGCGCTCTTTTCTGTAATGAAATACATTTTATTTCCTGTTCTCATAAAAGGTTCGTATAGATCTTGCATTACCTCTTTTGCACGAGTGGAACTAGTGCCAACAACAATTCTTTCTGGTCTCATAAAATCATCAACTGCTCTCCCTTCTCTTAAGAATTCTGGGTTTGATACAACATCAAAATCAGCATTTGGAGCTTTGGATTTGATTGTTGTATATACTTTAACTGATGTTCCAACCGGTACTGTACTTTTGTTTACAATTATCTTATATCCTGCTTCGGGGTTGTTATTCAAAATTTCACCAATGTCTTTAGCCACCTTCAATACAAACTGAAGATCTGCAGATCCATCTTCTCCAGGTGGTGTAGGTAAACATAAAAATATAATTTTAGATTTTAATAAACTTTCTTTTAAGTCACTAGTAAATGAAATCCTTTTTTCCCTAATATTTCTATCGAGTAAAATATCTAATCCAGGTTCATAAATTGGAGTTTCGCCTGATCGAAGCTTATTCAATTTTGCTTCATCTATATCCACACATACAACTTGATTTCCACTTTCGGCAAAACAAGTACCCGTAACTAATCCTACATAACCCGTTCCAATTATTGCTGTCTTTTGAGGCATCTATTTTTTAATTATAAATTATACAAAGTTTGTTAATAACTCACTCATTTATTCTAAACTTTAAACTAAAAACAAAACTAGAAATAATTTTAATTATAATTTAAATTATATTTTAAAAGAATTGTAATAAAAATTATCTAGAAATTAAACTAACAATTTTATTTGATAAGTTTAATGAGCAATTAGAATTTACAGTTAAAATGTTTTTAGATTTCATTTTAACTTCTATTAATTTATCAGCATTGTTAATAAATTTCTCTATTGATTCTCTCAATTCAATTTGATTTTTAATAACAGTTAATATCCTTAATTCATTAAGTAATTGAGCATCTCTTGAATTAAATATTTTCGGTCCGGTAATTACTGGCAAGCCGTATGAAATTGGTTCTAAAGTACTATGAACTCCATTTCCAAAACCACCACCAACATATGAAACTGATGCTATCCTATATAAAAAAGGGAGTACACCAGTTCTGTTAAAAATTACAACATTAATTTCAGAACTATATTCATTGGAACTTAATTCTTCTAATGTTCTTGAATCTTTAAAACTATTTTTTAAATGTGTTACATTACTTTCAGTTGGTTCATGTGGAACAATTACTAAAAGTAAATTTTTGATTGAAACAATTGAAGAAAGCACTTTTTCATCGGCTTTCCAAGTACTTCCAGCAACAATTATAAATTTATTATTTAAATACTTTTCTGGAATAAATTGACTTATATTAAAATCTGATTTTGAGTTTTGAATTACCCTATCATACCTTGTTTCACCTGAAAGGAATATTTTACTATTCGGTAGGAATTTTCTAAATGAATTGTAATCGTCTAACCCAGCACAATGTATTTCTTCAATTAATGAATATAATTTAATAAAGAATAACTTTATAAATGGACAGAATTTAATAGAATTATTTTTTAATGTAGCACAAACTAAAATTATTGGGATCTTCAATAATTTAGCTTGATTTAAAAATTCATACCACAAATCATAACGCATTATTACAATAATATCTGGCGAAAGATTATTCAAAAATAATTTTGTCTTCGAAATTGAATCTGATGGTAAGAAATAAAATTTATTAACATGTTTATAATTGCTTTGTTGTTCATAGCCACTAATTGAAAAGAATGAAACTGTAATAATTAAATCTGAATTCTCCTTTTTCAGGTTTTCTATAATTGGTTTTGCTTGTTCAAATTCACCTACTGATGCGGAATGGAAATGAATAATTTTTAATCCGTTTTTATTAAATTCATTAGGTTTTGGTTGCAGTAAATTATTAGAACGTCCATTTCTAGTTCTCTGTGCCTTCTTTGAAAACAATCCATAACAATAAAAAACAATTTCAATTAAAGGATAAATAAAATATCTATAAACTATTTTTATCAATTTTGATGTTAAATTTGTACTGCAAATTTAAGTATGATTTTGCAAACTAAAATTATGTTTAGGTTTTATGAATTCTTCAAACATTAAGTCCATAAATAATTAGTATCCGTTATGTCTATTTTTTCAAGAATTACTCAATCACAAAGTATGCGCTCTGTATGGGGTGTTGGTATAATAGCAGTCTGTTTTCTAATACTTGTAATAGTAATGTCTGGAACTGATTTAATTGCAGGGCTACCATCTTTAGAACAGCTAGAAAACCCTAAGCCTGATCTTGCAACAACAGTTTTTACTGCTGATGGGCAGCTCTTAGGTAAGTTTAAGATAAAAAATAGAGCTTATATTCCTTACGATTCAATACCTAAGAATTTTGTAAAAGCATTAGTTGCCACAGAAGATAAAAATTTTTATGAACATTGGGGTGTTAGCTTAGAAAGAAGTTTTAAAGCTTTAGTAAAGTTAGTTATTTCATTTGGTAGCCGTAGAGAAGGTGCTAGTACTATTACCCAACAGTTAGCAAGAAATGTTTATTTATCATCTGAACAAACATTATGGAGAAAAATTAGAGAACAAATAACTGCTGTTCAAATTGAGAAAGCATATACTAAAACAGAGATTATTGAAATGTATGCAAATACAGTTTATTTAGGTAATAGTGCATATGGAATTCAAGTTGCTTCTGTTTTTTTCTTTAACAAACAACCATTTCAACTATCGTTAGAAGAATGTGCATATTTAGTTGCATTGCTAAAAAGTCCTGAAAATTATGATGCTTTAGATCATCCTAAAGAAGCTAAAAATAGACGTGACTTAGTTCTAAGTTTAATGCTTGAAAATGGTTTTATTACTGGTAGCGAATATAGTCAGGCATGTGCAAGACCAATTGTAATAGTTGAACAAAAAGAAGATGAATCAAATGCTGGCGGATTTTTTAGAGAATATGTCCGTAAAACTTGGGCAAAAAAACTCCATGATGCTTTAAAGGTTGATTTATATAGAGATGGTTTAACAATTTATACAACCCTTGACACTAGAATACAGGCACATGCAAATGAAGCAGTTATTGAACATTTAAATTCATTTCAAAAAACTTTTGATAGAACTTGGAGCTGGAAAAGAAGAGAAGACTTAGTCAAAAGAGTTGTTGCAAATGCAATTAGAAACAACCCAACTTATAAAGTGGCAGATAGTGCAAAAAAAATAGTTGTAGCTGCTTTACTTTCTAAAGATCTAAAATTTATAGATTCTGTTAAAAAAGCTGCTTCTCAGATACAAGCAAGTTTGACTGTTATTGAGGCTAAAACTGGTTATGTTAGAGCTATTGTAGGAAGTAGAGATACTAATAGTACTGGAATGGGATTAAACCGTGCAACTGATATTATTAGGCAACCTGGTTCATCGTTTAAACCTTTTGTTTATGCTTCTGCAATGCAAAACAGTGGTTTAACTCCTAATTCTATTGTTAATTCATCTAGCTTTTCTTATAGACTTCCAGGTGGAGGTTATTGGAGACCAAAAGGCTCTGGGGGTGGCTCTATTGCTTTAAGACAAGCATTGAAATTTTCAATAAATACTGTTGCTGCAAGATTAATTGTGGGTCCGACTAATGTTAGAAATGTTATTAAACTTTGTAAAGATTTAGGTTTGACTACTTTTATTCCAGAAGTACCTTCTATCGCTTTAGGTTCAGCAGAGGTGAAGCCAATTGAAATTGTGAATGCTTATAATGTATTTCCTAATGAAGGGGTTTTTGTACCTTATACTTTAGTAACTAAAATTGAAGATAGATATGGAAATGTTATCTATGAACACAAACCTGGGAACTTAATGAAAGAAATTTTAAAGCCTAAAGTTGCTGGTGGTATGGTTTCCATGATGAGAGATGTTGTAGATGGCGGTACTGCTAAATCTATTAGAAATTGGTATGGTGGACCTGCCGCTGGAAAAACAGGTACAACTCAAGATTTTGCTGATGCTTGGTTTATTGGATATACTCCAGAAATAGTTGCTGGAGTTTGGGTTGGTTTTGATGAGCATAAAATTAAATTTACAGGATGGTATGGGCAAGGTGGAAGTGCGGCTGCTCCTATTTGGGGTAGATTTATGTCTAAAATTTATGATGATGAAACTTTACTTTATAATAGGGATTTAGGTTTTTCTAAAGCTTTAAATGTTCCTGTTGGTAGTGGTGTTTATCATCCAAAATATTCTAATAAATCTACAGAAATTAAGAATTCTGAGGTAACTCCTGATGAACTTAAAGACGCACCTCCTGAAAATACTATTCCTTCTAACGATGGTGGAGTAAGTAAACCAGTTGGTGACAAACCTAAAGAACAAGATAAACCAAGCAATCCTGAAGAATAATAATTATTTTATTTTAAATTTAATTAACTAATACTATTAAAGTTATCCACAATTGCGATGATTTATCCACATAACCATAGGTTTTATCCACATTTTTATATGTTTTTAACTTGGAAACAGTATTAGAACAAAATTCTTAAAATTTAATTGTACAATTATAATTAAATGAAACTTTTAAAATTTACAATATTAATATCTATAATTTTTTGTTTTAAAACTATCTTTATAAAAGCCCAAGCTTTGAATGATAGTAATTCAAATAATCAAAACAAAATTGAAAGTTCTATAGAAGGGAAATTATGTTCATGTGTTTCTGCTTACCCTAACCCAACTTCTGGTAATTTTAAAATAAAAGTAGCATATCATGAAGGTGAAGAAGAATCATCTTTTGTTTTATACAATTTATTTGGAATTCCAATTATAGATTTAACTGAGAATTTAAAATCTTCTAGAAAGGAAAAGCTTTCTTTTGTTGAAGTGAATGGATTGTCTTTAACTTCAGGAATTTATCTAGCTAGACTTAATAAAGGGAACTTAGCTAAAACTACTAAGATATTTGTGATAAGATAATGTCAATATTTCTTAATTATATTTAAATAATTATTTTATAATCTCAAATTAGTTAAATTCACTCAAGATTTAGTGAATTAGAATAAGAATTAGAATGTTAATAAATTGTTTTTGGGGATGCACTGGTTTCGACGGGGTGTGTGAATGTTGTAGTTGCTCCGCCGCGCCTTAATTGCTTGTCAGGCGCGTTATTAAATGACAGGTGAAAACAAATGCTACGAACTCTTATGAGTATCGTCTTGCTGCGTAACTAAACAGTTACAAGTGAGCATCCTGCCCGTGATTTCCTACGGTAACGGTTGATGTGGGTGTCGATAAAATTGTAGGATTGAAAGCGAAATTCCACAGATGATTGAGCTTTTGAAAAATATGTCTGTTAAGCAGTAAATACCGTGTCTTTGCGGTCGTTATTGACGAAAAATCAATTAAAGACTAAGCGGCGTAGAAGTTACTGCATTTCCATTTCGGACGCGGGTTCGATTCCCGCCATCTCCACTAAAAAAAATCCCTTTGAAGTTTTTTAACTTTTAGGGATTTTTTTTTATAATTTTTTGTAAACAGCACAAAATCTTTCACCATCATTTAAAAATTTGTTTTTTAAAAATTTATCAATCAAGTTTATAAATTTACTTTTTATATAGTGGATGCTAATTAAATGAATATGTTGATATGTTTCAAGATGAATTAAACTAAAATTTGAGAAAATTTCTATTGGGTAAAATCCTTCACTATCCCTAACATCCGTTATCATAGCAATTTCATTCATATCTAAAGGTTTGTCTATTAAAGATTCACTAATTAATTTATTATTTATTGAAATTAATTTTGAATCAACAATTTCTTTTTTCTTTTTATTGAATGAGTAATAAATTTTTTTAATTAATTGATTAAAACCTAATAATTGAGATACTTCAGAAATAAAAAGCTTTGGCAATAAAAATATTTTCAATAATCCATAAATTAAACTTAAGAAAAGATTATCATTAAATTTTCTATTTGGTTCATGGGCTATAATAACAATTCCATTTGGCTTTATAATTCTATTAATCTCTTCAAGAAAGTTACTTATATTTTTAATATGATGAAGTACTGAATTCATCATTATCACATCAAAACTTGAGTTATCAAAGGGAAGTTTAAGTGGAGTATCACCATTAATTTTTACAAAATCAAATTTACAATTACAATTATTTTTCATTCTTGAAATGTTTTCCTTTGCAATATTTAGCATTCCGTTTGATAAATCTGAACAAACAAATTCATTTGATTCTGATAATAAATCAGAAATTGCAATTGGTACAAATCCAGTACCTGTGCCAATATCAAGCAATTTTTTTGGGGAATCTGAAACTATAAAGATACTTGCTAGATTTCTCCATCTGTTAGTTTCAGTTTCTGACATTTCTTTACTTATTTCATCATTGTAATCTTCATTACTTGAATCATAAAAGAGCTCATTTACACGGGTTACTAATTGTTCACTATATTTATCAGATATACTTTTTTTATCAGACATGTTGGAGTTTAGGAAAACCTTTTATATATTTTTAAATCCACTCTTTACTACAAATATAAAACTAGTTTTACAAATCTTTTGCAACGGTAGCACAAAATACTTTTTTCGCTCCAGATTTCATAATGGCTTTTGCACACTCATTTAATGTTGCTCCAGTTGTTAATACATCATCACATAAAAGTACTATTTTATTTTTAAAGATTATTTGATCAGCAACAAATGCACATTCAACATTTATTTTTCTTTGTAATGAGTTTAAAGAAGTCTGACTTTTAGTATTTCTTGTTCTATGCAAATTCTCAATTGCTAATTCTAATTTAAGAAAAGAACTAATCCCTTCTGCAATAAACTTAGATTGATTATACCCTCTCTCGCGGAGTTTAGCTTTGTGGAGTGGAACATAAGTAATTAAATTAATATCTTTAAATATACTAAATTGTGTTATTGACTTTGCAATTTCAGTACCAAGTTCTATACCTAAATTGAAAATTCCATCATATTTTAATGTATGTATTAACTTCTGAACAGGGCTTTCTTTTTCAAATAAATACAGACAAAATATGGCTTCTATAACAAAATCATCTTTGGAATAATAACTAATAATCTGAGAAAATATCTCATCTGGAAATGGGGAAGGTCTCATCGAGACTCTACAAATATTGCAAAATTGCAATTCATTATTTAGCAATAACTCACCACAAGAACAACATATTCTTGGTGCAATCACATCTAACAAATCTGAAGCATACTTTTTAAGTATTTTATTTATAGAGTAATTCATGGGTAATTTAGGGTATGTTAATAATTACTTATAAGATTGCTCTTAAAAGTAAATTGGAATTGATTTCAAATATTTATTTTATAACAATCATTTTAATTAAATGTTTCATATTATTAACTAAAATTATACATTCATAATTACCACTCTCTAAATTTGAAGAATCTATAATTAAATTGTGTATTCCAGTTGTCATTTGTTTATTTATTAATTCTTTTACTAAACTTCCTTTTGGGTTAAATAAAGAAATATTTACTAATCCATTTTTTAATAACTCAAATTTTAAATTTGATTTTTCATATGATGGGTTTGGTGAAAGACTAATATTATCTATAAGATTTAATTTATCATCTAACGAAAGAATTCCATCTCCTTCACCAACTAAATAAATTACAGAATCGTTCAAAGATTCATCACATAAATTTCCAAAAGTCAATATTATAGAGTCTAAATACTTTTTATTGTCCTGAGGATTAAAAGTAACACTTATATTATTTGTTGAACCAGATTTAATTAAAATGGGTTTGTTTATACTAGGCATTTCAATTGGGTTTGTAATTTTAAAAACTCTTTCATCTTTTAATCCAAATGGACCTGAAATATAGTTTAAATATATATCTGAATTTGAGGAAGATTCTTTAATTATTGCAGTATCTAATTTTTTACCATTTGTCTTTCCAAAATTTAAATCAGACGAAGTAATAGAGCCGCATTGGAATACAGTTGCAGTTAATTCTAAATAGTAATTAACTCCACAATCATCTTCTATACCTAACGAATCTGTATAATGCCCTACTTCAGCTTTATTAAACTCAATTACAGATTCTATACTATTACCAATTTTACCACTATCAACAAGTTGGAACTCAATTAAAGGAGATTTTAATTTAAAACCTCTATTTCCATATCTTAATATTAGTTTGTTTTTACTGATTATTTTGTTTGATAAATTTTGAACTAATATTTTCAAATTTTTTGTTTGAAGAGGTTTTATACGAAAATTATTTGTGTCTAATAAGAAGTTAATTTTTGTTGCTAAAAATTCAAATGTATCTAGTTTGAAATTCCCTGCCATATCAGATATAATTATTACTGCCTTAGCATTTTGGTATTTATTATCGACTTGCAATTGATATTCAATTTTAGAGTTCTCACCAATAATAAATGAGTTATTACTTAGTGAAAAATTATATGAATTAGCCAAATCAATATCAATAGTAGTTATTCCAGAACCAAAATCTTGAACTTTATTTGTAAAATATCCATTACAATTTCTAACTCCTTTTTCTGAAACTGGATTTATAGAGTCTTTGAATTTATTACTTAAATAATTTCCATGCAATGGATAACCATAAGAATCATATGCATCAAAACCATAAATATAAGCTCCGAATGGTTTACTATTTCTAATCTGATAAATGCCAGGCTGAATTAAAAATGTTTTACCAATATATTTTATCCCATTTGTTTTGATCATAAATGTATCATATTTTTGACCATGAATTGAGATAATTTTTTGCCAATTGCCAGTTGCACTAGACTTAATCTCTAAGCTGTTTAAATCATCAAATTCTGTAACAATACTAACATAATTTTTTATGAATTCATTACTTGGTGTTGTGAATAATATTTCTTTTTGAAATTGATTAATTGATAATACATTCATCATAAATGGATCTGAATCTTTATGATCATATTCTGCTGAATTATTGTATTGTTCAACAAAAATTGGTTTATTTGATGTAAATACTATTGGCTCTCTAACATCATGTAAATAACTAAACCAGCTTTTATTTTCTTTAAGTTCATTAACATTTAATTGACCATACAATTTACCATTAATAAATATATTAGTTGAATCTTGAGAGGCAAAAATTCTAAACAAATCAGATTTAAGTCTTGTTTCTATAGGTAGTGCATAATATGAATTTCCCCAAGTTGATATTGGAGTTAACATTTCTTCAATATGATCACAGGCGGGATATCTAGAATCTGGTAAGTAAGTACATTGATTTCCTGAAGTAACAGCAATTGGTTTGGTTGAACTTATTAAAGTTCCTGTTAAATCTCCTAAGGTTTTAAAACTCATGGCAGAAAAAACATCTCCTTTATTTATCAGGATTTTAAAAGATGGATCTAACCCACTATGATTTGGAGTTACCTGATCTGTGGGCAAAGTAACTGTTACAATTGAAGAGTCATAAGCTCCAATAATCAAGAATTGAGATGGTAACTTTTGGCTTGCTCCAATACCAGCAGAACTTGAAACTATGTACATTTTACCTAAAGCATTTACTGGAATAATAAGCATTCCATCGCTAGTAAAAGATGCTCTATTCATTCCATAAACAATAATTGGTGCATCGGATTTTATATGAATTGCTTTTTGAGAATAGACAGAATCATTAGGAATTGGTGTGAAATCACCCCTAATAAAAACTTGAGCATCCGTAATATTAAAGTCATAAGAAATTACATCAAATGGAATTGTATATAGAATTTTTTTTAATGAATAACCAATAGAAAACTCAACTTTAGTTTTAACATTTGAAGTTATATACAATCTACAATATCTCTTAGTAGCTCCATTTTCCCAATTAGAAGGAAAAGATGTATAGAATTCCTTTCCCCAATTAGTTGGTCCATGTTGAGAAAAACAAACTTTTGAAGTTAATAATGCTAAGAAGAGTGTTAATGTAAAAAATATTATTTTCATATTAATTGATTATTCAAGTTAATTTTTAAAAGTGAAAATATGTTTAGTACATATAACAACACGAATTATTTATAAAAGTTAGTATTAATCATTATTTAGTAAATCTCAAATTTTAATATCAGATTTTACTTGCTTTATTCATCTACTTAAGTTAATTTTGTGTTTTTTTAGACTAAGTCCAAATAAGCATTAAATAAAATCCATATTATGTTAAACAGTTTTTTGATTGCACTACGAGAAGGCTTTGAAATATTTTTAATTTTAGCAATTACAGTTTCATATTTAAAGTCATCAAATAGAAATTGGCTTATTAGTGCTGTGTATTGGGGGTTTAGTGTATCTGTTGCAATATCTGCTTACCTTGGGTATCAGATAATGGAAGCAACTATTAATCAACCAAAATGGGAGGGGATTTTATGTTTAATTGCAGTTGTATTAGTTGCAACATTACTTTATCACATGAAGAAACATGCTCCTAAAATGCGCCAAGAAATTCATGAAAAAATTGACAGCTCGATTAAGATGGTAGAATCAAAACCAAGAGCATTCTTTGGTGTTTTTATATTTGTTGTGT
This sequence comes from Chlorobiota bacterium, assembly GCA_016700335.1. Classification (NCBI taxonomy): domain Bacteria; kingdom Pseudomonadati; phylum Chlorobiota; species Chlorobiota bacterium. Next base: position 2,740,524 of record CP065014.1, read on the forward strand.
TAATGACAATTCGTGAAGGAATGGAAACCGCTTTTATGATGCTATCTATACGTGAAGCTCCAAATATGATATTAGGATTTTCGTTCGGTATTGTAGGAGCAATTTTAATGTCAATTGCATGGATGAAATTTAGCAACTTAATTAATATTCAAAAATTCTTTCAAGTAACCACTTTTTTTCTAATTTTCTTTATTGCTCAATTGTTAATTATTGCTTTTCATGAATTTACTGAAGCTGGTATGTTTGGTGCAAGTAGTGCTGCTCTTCATATTGCAACTGAACCTTATTCACCTGATGGTTACATTGGGAAATGGGTTTCAACTTCATTAGTTTTTGTTAGTATGGTTTGGTTGTTAGTTTCTTGGTTAAAACAACGTTCAAAAAATTCTCAACAAAAATTAAATAATATTGCTATTTCATCTAAATCATAATTACATTTTATAACATTAGCTTGTTTTGGAACATTAAATAAATTCAATCTTTTTCGCTTTATATAATCTTAAAGTTATAATTTATCTGTTTTGGAATTAGATTTATTATCATAATATTTATTCCTTTAGTTGATACTCTAACACCATAACTTGGTGAGTACCATTCATCTGTAATTTCAAATGGTTCACTGCAAGTAAACTCAATTCTATCTAACAAACAACTTATAATTGCTTTGTTTGTTAGAATCTTTTCAATTTTACAATTTTCATTTAAAGTGAATCTAATATTTGAATTATGTTCTCTATCACCTAAAAATTCATCTATTACAGTAAACTCTTTTTCAAGTAAAGTCAATTTTCTTTTTATAACTACATTGTATTTCTTATAACCTAAATGAGTCGATTCAATTTCTATGCAATTATTATTAGATAAATTTCTTGTGATTGGTTTTGGTATTTCTTTTTTTACTCTCCATAACCCATCAAATTCAGCTATTTCAAAATTGTCAATTACTGGTGAATTGTGAGCTTTAGATGATCTTAACAAATTCCTAGTTGCAATATCAGATGTATAGCAATATGTTCCAGGATCAATTATAATTTGATTGGATTTGGAATTGAGTACAAAAGATAAGGTATCATTATTCCCATGCAAACCAATGACACCCACATCAAAAATAGATTTGAAATAACTGTTTTCTAAAATTGCAAAACCTCCTTCAGAATAAAGTTTAATTCTTGGTTCAGTAATTTTAATATTTTGAAGTTCATCATCATTCAATATTTTTTGAGTGAGATTTTTAAATTTATTTTCTGAGATTTTTTTTAATGATTTATATAATTCATATCCTTCTGTTCCTGTGATCAATAACGCAGATTGAGAAAATTCTTTGCATTTTTCTATAAAATCACTTCTATTAAAAATTACTGCTGCTAAAGTTAATGTATCAGAATGATCATAAATGTTTTGATTATTTGTTACCTTTAAAATAATTCCATCATCATTATCACCAAATTGAGGAATAGTTAAATCAACAGATGAATAATCATATAAAAATTCACTCATCTTCTCTAACTTTTTCATTGCCCAATCTGGGAAAGGGTTTCCAGATTGCTTACAAATTGCTGAAGATATTAAAAACATTTCTAGAACTAACCTATGATAACAAATTGAAAGTTCAAAATGTACTCCATCTTCAAGTACTTGATTTTCAATTTCATTAAGTATCCGCTTGTATCCTTCATTGAACCATATTTTACCTTGATCTTCTAAATAGAAAAAACTCCCTAAAGATAATAATCCAAAACAATTAGAAATATAATGATTAGTTAAATTAGGAAAATACTCAAGGTTATTTATTAAATACTCACCATGTTTGTAAACTAATTTAAGATAATTGCTCCACCACAAATCATTAATATTTGGTGCACCATAAAACAACCCAAACCCCATTGTTAACCAAAATCCACGTATGGATACTTCCATTGGCATTACCCAATTTATGCCAATATCAATTGGATTATTTGTTTGCCAATCATCAATCAAACACACAAACTCCTTTGTCCAAACTCCATTTCCAGAAATCCAATAAGCCTTACCAATCCACCACAACCAGTACATTCTACTTAATTCCCAAGGTCTTTTTATATCACTTAAATCATTTCCCAAATAATTAATTTTATCAAAGCGATTCTTCGTGTATATTTTATCAATCACATAATCTTTATGCCAATCATAGTTTCCATTTTCTGCATCAACACATGATCCAAAAAATCTAAATTTACCCTCAACAAATTGTTCTGCATCAATCAATATTTCATCATAACCTTGAAGAGATAATAAAGTTCCTATAAAAAATTCTTTCTTGTTTGATTTAGATAATGGGAACCTTGAGAAATAATTTTTATTAAAAGTTTGGAAATACTTTGTAGAGTCATGAATAATTAATTCATTTTTTACAAATTTATTTTTTTTATATCTCCTTCTGATAATCCATTGTTTTAACAGCTCGACTATATGCTTGGGACCTCGTTGCAATGAACTTTGCTTTAGGAATTTGATACGTCGTACCATATTTTGATAAGCCATTTTTCTGTTTGATTTTTTCTTGTAAGTCTTAACCTAGCTCTTCCATCAACTCTAAAAACTTCCCCTTGTTGTAAAATTAGTTTTAGATTATATGCCCTTGTAACATCTATAAATGAAGTATCGCCTTCTTGAGATTGAATATCATTCCACTGGATATCTAATTGGTCGGCGTTGCGGAACAAATTGTAATTTATTCTCATTTCTTCATCTCGATTAAATACAGCATCAGTTGCTTGTTCAGTATTATAATATCTGAATTGAAATTCTTGATGCAATAATGACCCGTAAATAGATGTGTCTTTATAAGTGTATGAATATCTTATATTTTTAAAAACTCCTTCAACTGTCCTTTGATCTCCTAAATCAGTCTGTTCTTTTCCAAGTTCATCTTGTAATTTTGGAGCAAAAGGATTTGTACAAGAAGCTGCAAAAAGAATTACAAATGCAATTGATTTGTAAAAAATAGATTTGTAAATATTAAAATCAGTTTTAAACATATTGCAAGTTAATAAATTTTTCAGACTAATATTTTGTTTAGCGATAAAAGTTAAAGGTAATTTGTTGTAAATCTAATTGGTGGGATAATTAATTTAATTACAATTTAAGAAACTTAATAAAATTGAAATTAACTATTTGCATTTAGTAGATTTAGATTAAAACTTATAAATAATTTTGGTGAACTAAATTAATACTTCTTCAACCATTTTCTATCTGGATTCTTTACATACATCCTAATAACAGTGCCACAATAACGACATAGTTGAGCAAATATTTTTTCAGAATTTGTGTTAAAATATGATTTAGATTCCGATTCATAATGGAACCCAATATTTCCTGTATCATTTATAACTTCTACAATCAAATCTGAAACTAAATTATTTCCATTACAGAAATTACATGTTTTAATGTTTGATTCCATAAATTATTTAATTTAATATTTTATTGATTTCTTAAAAGGATTTTTAAATTATTTTCTAAATTTATATTTTTATAATAATTGATATTTGGACAAAGTTGCTACTGCTTTTAAGAATTTTCTTATTCTTTCATTTGGCTTTTGATTTGAATCATCTAAGCTCCATTCATAATCTACACCACCATCTAACAATGAATTATAGAGAAATAAATACTCTTTATCGCTTGGTGAAGTATTCAATAAATAGAGTGCCATATTTTTTGATAATTTTTTTATATCATTATAATCTTTAAAATTCTTAGCAAAAGAAATGGCATCAAACTTATAAAATATTGGTGGAAATTGTTGCCCAGGTGGTGGGTTCTTCCCTTTTAATTTTTCATCCATAACATCATTTACAAATTTTTGTCTTGCTGGTAAAGTTGCGACACTAATCCAAGAGCGACCCCCTTCCCAGCCCGCAACATTAGGGGGTTCAAAAGGATCCATTCCTTGAGTAACCAATCTTGCATATAGCTCCCTAATTGGTATAACAGATTTGTCCTCAGTAAAATCTGGTATTAATTGTAATTTTAATGAGCGAACTAAACCAATATAAAAATCCAAAGGACTTTTGTGAACAGCACCAATATTTGAGTTATCATAAAAATGTTCACTCATTAGTAGTTGTTTTAAAACAGGTTTTAATTCCCAATTATTTTCTTTAAATGTCTTAGCTAATTCTTGAACTATATTTTTATCAGAAGATAAATCGTATACAAAAAACTTATAAAGTTTATTACAAACAAATTCTGAAACTTGAACTGATCTTTCTGAAAATATTATATTTAATATTTCATCTAACTTCCAATTCCCCTTTTTTCCTAAATACATTTTGTCTTTATTATCCCATCTTTGTTGGATAAATTGTCCTTTAGGTGATCGGAATTTTTGTCCTTTTGGACTACTGCTTTGAACCCATCCACTTAAAGCCCTTGCTCCTTCATATACATCTGTTTGAGAATAGTTTTGATTCCCATACAAATCGTAAACCCCAGTTGTAAAAAGTTCTAATAATTCTCTAGAAAAATTCTCATTTACTTTATTATTTTTAGTATCAACAAAATTCATATCTCCATTTAAATATCTAAGCATGGCAGATGTTTTCGATCCATCAGAAATAAATTCTTTAAAATTCCCAAGTGAATATTTTCTATACAAATTATTATGCTCATACATAAATTCACCAGGACCAACTGAATCAAAACCTACAGTTAAATGATCTGCCAAAAAGAGTGACATTTTTTCTTGAATAGAAAAAGGAGCTGATGAAATTATTTTTAACCACCACCTCATCAATCTCTCCCTTTTGTTTATTTGATCTTGTTGCCACTTTTGAAATTCAGCACTATTCCTATCTCCTGGAGGCATAACTTCTGCATCTTGCCCAATAAAATCACTTATGTAATCTGTGTTAACTGTATAATTAGTTAGCAACTTATCAACAGAAGCACTAAGCCCAATGAGTACAGAATTTTGGATTTCTGATTCAGTAGCTCCAACTATACATCTCCTTAATAGATGTGCTGCTTGAGTATAAGTCCAATCACCTTTATATTCACTTAGCCCTGCCGATGATCTTTTTTCAAAAAGATAATTATGTTTAGAAAATTTAAATTTACTTGAACCATTTTCAAAATCTAAAGTTAAAAATTTACGTCTTTTCATAATTTTAAATTGATAATTTTAATAGGACATATAAAAACAGTATTTCACATTTTTTTCAAGTCAATGGATAATAATTAAATCAATAAATAGTTAAAACAAAACAAGGGTAATAAATAACTTTATACCCTTGCTTTTTCAAATTATATTTATTGATTTCGAGAATAAAATAAAATTAGAATCTTTTAATAGCACTCCCTTTGCTCAAATTTATAGTGTATTTAATAGTAACGTTATTTTTATCATTAGTAATGTCGAGATTTGCAAATTGATTGCCTAAGAATGTGATTACACCACTATAACTATAATCATTAAAAGATTGACCTTGACTATTTGTTAAATTACCAATAACTTTTACAGTTCCTACACCACTTGAAATCATTTTCGAAGCTCTGCTTATAACAATATTACTTAGTGAAAAGGAATTATTGTAAGTGAAACTATTTCCTTCAGATTTTCCAGTTACAACTCCATTTCTATTATAAGACCCACCTAAAAATATTGTTGAAGAATTTACAGGTAAAATTCCACTAATATTTAGTGTAGCTGCAATATTATCATTACCTTTTAAAACTGGAATTTCATAAGTCCCAGTTGAACTTAAAGTTAAATCAATACTTTGAGTTTGTCCTTCTTGAAAATCTTCAACTATTGAACCATTTGACAAATGAAATTTACTACTAGCATTAAGAATATAATCCCAAGTAAAAATATCACCGTTTTCATTTATATTTCCAGATCGATGGATTATGGTATCTCTTTGGAGTTGATCTTTAGATTTATCCTCAATATTAACCATTTTACCATTTTTAGACAAATTTACAAAATCAGCAGTATTCGATGTTAGTCCATTGCTTTGATTTCCTAGTGAAGTAGCAATAGTGTTTGCTATATCATTATCCTTAACATAATTCGTAGTTGAATTTGTTGCACTCTCCTTACATCCAATTACTAAAACAGAAGTAATTATTATTGTAGATAAAATTTTTTTCATTTTGGTTTTAAAATTTTTATGTTTTTTATGTTGTGATTATTAATTGTTGAATTCGATCAAACCAGATTTTTATATCTATTAAATTTAATAATTAAACCAATTTTATATTTAAAAAATAGTTGTAAATACAAAAATAACTATAATTACTCATAATAATCAAGACACCGAACAAATTAGGATTGTTTCAATTAAATTCCAAATCATTTCAATTTTTGAATAATTTTATTAAATTATTAATTTATCCTTTAGTGCAAGTATAAATATTTAAGTTCCCTTATATTTCAAATTGGATTTAATTAAAAAATTTTCTTAAATGGACAACATTTTGAATAAAAAAAACGAAGCACATTTTTCAGCACTTCGTTTTTTTCAATTAAGAATTAAAAATTATCTTTTTGCATAAGGTAAATTCTTTTCTCCTTGATAAGATATTACTAATTCAACATATCTTTCAGGGGCAGAACCTTGAACAAGATTTCCTGAAGCATCTGGTTTAACATAGATTTTTGCATAATGTTGGTCGCCTGAAGTAGCTCCAGTACGAACAACGAAAACTCTTCCACCAGTTTGCATTTGATTTAAAGTATAAACTTTCTTAGAATAAGTAAGTTTAGATAAATCTTTGTCCATAAACCAGCTATCAAGTCCTGTTGAAGCATAAATTGAATCAGAAGCTACAACATTTGAATCAAAAGAACTTGTTCCTTGGAACTGACTAAGCATTTTAGCAACTCCAATTTGGAAATCAGATGTTCCTGAAATGTATGCTCCGAATTGAACATCTCCAATTTTAGGATTTGTTACTTTTGTGCTTTGATTTTTAGGACCTTGCTTTGAAGGATCAAGTGTTATAGCACTTCCTTTTGATGAAGAAAATTCATAAATTTTAATTGTTTCACCAGTAGATCCAGCATCATTAGAATAACGAGTTGCTCCTGCCCACATTATTGAAGCTGCAGAAGAAGAAATTCCATTACGAACAGCAACTACTGAAAATACATATTCACCAGCTTTTAAATTAGTTGCGTCAGCAGTTGTTGATGTAGCTGTTGTTGCACCTGAATCTACAGCTGATTTCCATGATATTTTGTAAGTTACAACTCCAGTATCACTTGTAGAAGACCATTTCAAAGAAACTACACTTGCACTTTTAGAAACAGCCATCAAACCAGTTGGAACTGAAGGTGCACCAGATGTACCTGGATCAATTGGGTTCTCGTTACAAGCAGCGAAAAACATACCGCTTGCTAATACTGTAATTAATACAGATAAGATTGTGTTTTTAATTTTCATAAAATTAATTAGTTTAAAATTGTTGAGATTATTATTACTTTACTTTTATATTACTTGAATTATGAGCTTTAGTTCGTTGTAGTTTAGAAAAAGTTTAAACTAAAATATTTATTTGTTTTTAATCCATTCATATTCACTTACTTCGTTTATATAATTTTCATACCTTGCCATAACAAACAACAAATCACTGATTCTGTTTAAATAAACTATATTTAATGAATTAATTGTATCATCATTTTCTTTCAATGTTACTATCAACCTTTCAACTCTTCTTGCAACTGTTCTTGATATATGTAAAAATGCACCACATTTACTACCACCTGGTAAAATGAAATTTTTTAATTGGGGTAACTGAGTTTCAAATTCATCTATACATATCTCAAGGAATTCAATCTCTTTAGATGAGATCATATGGAATGTTGAATTTTTAATCTCCAATTTGTTCGGAGTAGCCAAATCAGCACCAATTACAAATAAATCATTTTGAATTGTATTTAATATGATATCAGTTTTTTCAGAAGGTGAGAAAGTTCTAACAAATCCTATATTACTATTAAGTTCGTCAATAGTTCCATAAGCCTCAATTCTGATATGGTTTTTACTAACCCTTTTACCTCCAAACAAACCTGTTGTTCCATTATCACCAGTTTTTGTATAAATCTTAATTGACATATATTAAAAATGAAAAATCTGCGTAATTTGCAATTATTAAAAATAGCCAAATATAATTTTAATTATTAGTAATAATCTACTTATTATTTAATTTGTGCGTCTTAGAATTTACAAAAATACAAATATTATACTTTAAATGATTGAAACTATTAGAATTATGTTTATAGGTGACGTAGTTGGGGAGCCTGGATTGGATATTGTTAAAAAAGAACTCCCAAATTTAATCATTGAAAATAACATCCAATTCACTATTGTAAATGGTGAAAACGTCTATGATGGTAAAGGAATTAGGCAAAGCGATGCAGATGCAATATTTAAGGCAGGTGCTGATGTTATAACAAGTGGGAATCATATTTGGGAGAAATGGCAATCAAAGGATGTTCTATCAAATAATAATAAAGTTTTAAGACCAATGAATTATCCAGCGGGAAATGCTGGGAATGGGTTTGTAATTGCTCAACTCCGTAATAGTGATGATAAAATTGGTGTAATTAATGTTCAAGGCAGAACCTTCATGCAGTCTATTGATTGTCCTTTTAAATCAGCAGATTGGGCTATTAATAAAATTCTACAACAAGATGTAAAAGTAATATTCGTTGATATGCACGCTGAGGCAACAGCTGAAAAAATATCTCTTAGTTGGCATCTTGAAGGAAGAGCTACAGCAGTTGTTGGCACACACACTCATGTTCAAACTAATGATGGTAGAATTCTACCTGGAGGAACAGCTGCTTTAACTGATGCTGGAATGACTGGTAGTTATGATTCTGTTATTGGAATGAAAAAAGATCCTGCAATTAAAAGATTTGTAACACAAACCCCTCATAAATTTGAAGTTGCAACCGAAGATTTACATATTGCAGTTGTTATTGTTGAAGCTGATACTCAAACTGGGAATGCAATTAGTATCGATAATTTTATTTACCCAGAACTTAAAAAATTTTAAATTATTTAAATTTATTTGTAATTAATTTATCAGCTTTTGTTAGAATTGTTCAGATTTTTTTAGCTATAAAATTTAACTTAATTTGAATCTATAATACTTATATGAAAATTATAAACCTCTTAATTTTTTCTTTTTTTTCATTATTAGTTAGTGCTTTTTCTCAATCACCTGGATCTTCATTATTACCAGTTTCAACCGATTATACTTCTGTTATTACTGAAGCATTAAATAATAATATTGTTATTGAAGATGATGTAAATGGAACAGCAAATTTACCAAACTCAATTTTCATTAAATTTAATAAAGATGTTCCAATTTATGAAGTCACTAACAAAGCTCTTTACCTTTGCGAACAAGTAGGGTTAATGCCTAAAATTGTTCAAGCTATGTCTGATGGAAGTATGTCTCAGTTTTATGCCGATAAAAAAAATAATTCATTGTTAAGTAATAATAGAATAAATTCTATCCAGCTGGCTGAAAACAATTTATCTAGGTTAGTTAAAGTTTATTATTCTAATGATACACCTCCATTAGTTGCTGCAAAAAAAATAAAGGAAAATTCTATAGTTCAATATTCAGAACCTGTTTTTGTTTATAAAGTATTATCGCAACCAAATGACCCCAATTTAACTGAACAAAAGGGTTCACTTGATAACATAAAGGCAATTCAAGGATGGGAAGTTTTTAAAGGTGATTCTAACATAATAATTGGAATTGTTGATGCTGCTGTAGATATGTTTCATGAAGATTTGGCACCAAACATTGCATTAAATCAAGGAGAAAATGGTACTGATTCAAAAGGTAGATCAAAAAAAACAAATGGTATAGATGATGATAATAATGGAGTAATAGATGATTTTTATGGTGCAAATTTTACAGCTCAAATGGATACAACTGTTAATGGGAATACTAAAGGGCAGAACCATGGGACAGTTGTTGCAGGGCTTGCTGCTGCTAGAACTAATAATGCTATTGGTGTTGCAGGATTAGGTTACAACTCAAAATTTGTCCCTGTAAAAACTTCTAGAAAAGAGGGTGGATTTATTCTTTTTGGTTATGAAGGTATAACTTATTGTGCAAGGCGTGGATGTAAAATTATTAACTGTAGTTGGGGCGGACCAGGTTATTCAGAGGCTTTACAAGATATTATTACTTCTGTTGTTGATGGTTACGATGTAGCTTTAATGTGTGCTGGAGGTAATGATGTAAAATATGGCACTATTTATCCAGCTGCTTATAATAATGTGGCTGGAGTTGGGGCTATTGATTTAGAAAATAAACTAACCACAACTTGGGGTGAACATATCGATTTTTCATCAGTTGCAGGATATTCTACTTCAAACGACAATAAATATGAAGTTGCTGGTGCTTACACTTCATATGCTACTCCTGTTGCCTCTGGATTGATGGCATTAGTTAGAGGTAAATATCAAAAGCTTTCTGCCGAACAAGCTATTATGCATGTTCGAGAAACAACAGATGATATAGATTCTTATAATAAAGGAAAAGAAAAGTATGTAGGGCTAGGTAAAATAAATGTTTTAAGAGCTTTAAGTGAAGACCCTTTTTCTAAACCAGGTTTGGTTATAGATTCAATTAGAACTACTGATGATAACGGAAAACCTAAAGAGAAATTTTCTGTTGGCGATAAAGGTAGAATCTATTTTAGAATTAGAAATATTTTAGGTTCTGCTAATTCTGTTAGAGTCAGCCCAAAAACTTACATTGAAGGGGATGATAAAGTAATTTCTTTTACTTCTTCAGATGTTTATATCCCATTAATTAATCAAGGAGAAATTGTTAATGTTTTAACTCCAATTGAATTTGAAATTAAAAAAGATGATACAAATGAAACAAAATTAAGATTTGATATCTCTGCTAATAATGGTGCTTTCAAAGATTATTTTTATAAGAAATTATTCTTATTTGCAATTACTACAGATTATATAACTCCAAGATTTAAACTTTCTATTGCGAATAATGGTGGAATTGGTTTTGCTGATTTTCCTAATAATCAAATTGGTTTGGGTATTGAACTCAATGATATTCAACAGCTATATGAAGGAGGTTTTATTATGGCTACAGATTCACTTCATATTTTAAATAATGTACGTGTGAGCCAATCATCTCAGCAAAAAAGTAATTTTATTTTAGAAGAAAAACCCACATTAAAAAATGATAGTACTCTTACTTTCAGCGATGCAATTTCAGATAGTACTTCAAGAATTGGTCTGATTTGTAAATTAAAAGTTAAAAAAGATATTTCGGAACCAAATGCTTTTGGATTAGAGTTAATAACAAAGAATGCTTCAAACAAAACTATCAAAAATCTTAAATCAGCTTTATTTTTAGATTGGGATTTGAATAATTCAGGTGATAATCAAAATATAAAACAGATTTATAACAACTTATCAAATATACCAATTTATGGTATTCTTGATGATGGGAACGGAACTGTTGTTGCTCAAGGAATAGCTGGGAAAGTACCCTCACCAATTTTTTATCCAATGAACAATGAAACTGATATTAATATTTATGATGATTTTTCAAATCTAGAAAAATGGAAAGCAATATCTAATTCCATCAATAAAAAAGAAGTTTTAAATGCAGATATTTCTTTTGTTTTAGGGAAAGAGATTCTTTCATTAGAACCACTTGAAAATGACACTACTTTATTTGTTTTTGGATTTGGCTCGACAGTTCTTAAAGCAGAAAATTCTTTGAAAAAATTAATCTCTTTAAGAACTATTTCTGTTGAGGAAGATACTAAACATTTTACAATGAACTTAAAACAAAATCTAGATAATATAATTATTTCTCTAAATGAGAAATCTCAAAACAGTACTTTAATTGTGTTTGATGTTCTAGGAAAAAAAATTATCGATTTAAATAATCAATTAGCAGATAATATATTTAATAATCAAATTGTTTTTAATACTACTTCTCTTCCTAAAGGCAAGTATTTTGTAAGATATACAAGCGATAAAATTATTCAAACTAAAATGTTTGTTATAGAAAATTAATATTACAAATTTTTAAATTCAATTTTTGAATTTGTTTATAAAACATATAATCAAAATTTTATTATTAGAAACTTTAATTTGGATTATCTTATTGATACACATAACAAATGAAAATAATTGATTTATCCTGGAGGCTACCAGGACCATTAGCCACATATCTGTTAGCAAAACAAGGTTTTGAAGTAATTAAGTATGAAGATAAATTTAGGAGAGATCCATTCCTTAACTGGACATGGGATGAATCTTTTTTACACATTTACAATTCATTCCAATCTAATAAAATTGTCAAGTTAATAGATTTTAATTCCCCTGAAGATATTAAAAATCTACATGATGAAATAAGAACTGCAAATGCTGTTGTAATGAGCTTTCCTGATAGAATTGAAGAAAAATTAGGGCTAAATTTTAATGATGTTAAATTGAAATTTAATGATGTATGCTTCATTCGCTTGGGGTTCAGAAAAGGGAGTAAGGAAAATGCTCATGATTTAAATACTTTGGTTCATAGTAATCTATTAAAATTACATATTCTTGATAGAAAAGATGATATTATTGCACCTCCTATTTTGCCAGTGACAGGTATGTTTTTTTCTCATCACATTGCAATTACAGTTTTAAATGTAATAATAAAACAAAAATTGCAAACTGAACCTATTCAAGAATGGTGCTTCTTACAAGATTCAGTAGATAACGCACAACAAGCCTACTATCCAAAATCTATTCAAGGTAGAAACCCTGCTACCTTTTTACATAATGGAAGGTTCCCTTGTTATAATATTTATAGAACTCTCGATAATGGATATGTTGCTATTGCTGTTGTTGAACCAAAATTCTGGGCTAGATTTCGTGAACTTACAGAATTGTCAATTTTAAATGATGATGATGGACTTTGTGAAGGTGCTAGATCTGATGAAGTAAAAAAAATTATTTTTAATAAGATAAATCAAAAAACATTGGAACAATGGGAACTTATTTTTAAAGATGAGAATTGTTGTGTTGATGTTATTAGAATTTGATTTTTAAAATGTCCATTTAAAGTTTTCAACAAACTCACCTCTTTAAATTTATTATTACAATTTTACATTTCTTAATTTTTAATTTCGTCAATAAATCTATAATTATTTCAATAAGATAAAATAAGTTATTTTCACGTGCATTTTTAAATTAAAACAATTTGACTACTCAAGATTTTAATACTTGTAATACTAACTTTTCTAAATCAAAACTTTTTCTACATAAATACTCAATGTTTATGATTGTAGGGGTTTTGTTATTAATCTTTATCGGTGGACAAGTTAAAAGTACTAATTCTGGCATGTCAGTTCCTGATTGGCCCAATACTTATGGTCATTTCATGTTTAGTTTCCCATGGGAAAAAATGGTTGGTGGAATTTTCTGGGAACATTCACACAGACTAATTGCCTCTGGAATGGGCTTATTTACTATAATTCTTACAATATTAGTTTATAAAATTGATAGTAGAATTTGGGTAAAAAGAATAGGGATGTTAGCATTGATTGCTGTTATTGTTCAAGGTGCTTTGGGTGGATTAACAGTTATGTTCAATCTTCCTGCTTGGATCTCTAGTTCTCATGGAACTTTAGCTCAAATTTATCTATGTATTATTACATCTATTGCTTTAATTACTTCTCCATGTTGGGTTGAGAATCCAATTAAAATAAAGGATTCAAGTAAAAATTCACTTAGAAAAATTGCAACTATTACCACATTTGTTATCTTCTCACAACTTTTGATTGGAGCAATTATGAGGCATTCAGAAGCTGGATTAGCAATTCCAGATTTCCCATTAATGTATGGAAAACTGATTCCGCCTTTAACAGAATCTGCATTAATTGAAGCAAACAATCAGCTGTTAAAATTTGGGATTCTATCTAAGAGTGGGAATTCATTTATTACTGCACCTCAAATGTTCATACATTTTCTTCATCGACTCTGGGCTTTTGTTGTTGTAATTTCAGTTGTTTTAACATTCGTAAATGTAAATAAAAATTTTAAAAATATTAAACAGCTTCACTTTCCAGCATTAATTTTACTTGTGTTAGTATTTGTTCAATTTTCTCTAGGAGTTCTAACCATACTAACTGAAAAACAATTTACAATTACATCTATTCATGTTGTTGTGGGAGCTTCAACTCTTGCAACAAGTTTTGTTTTGATGGTTAGATCAAAACACTTATTAATTAATTAATTATTTAATTTATATACTTTATAATTTCAAGTTTTTTAAAATTTGTTAATGCTAATATCGTAGAATTAATTTAGGCAACTATAGTAGAATTATTAAAAATAAATTGGACAACTCAACTAAAATAAATAACGGTATTTTTCTTTCAAAACAAGAATATAGCAAGCTGACAGGTTTTTTCTATTTGACTAAACCAAGGCTTACTTTATTATCTGTTATTACTTCATTGTTTGGTTATTCAGTTGCTTTGAATAAATCATTTTTATGGTCTGATTTAGTTATCTTATTTGTAGGTGCATATTTAATTGGAGGAGCATGCGGAGCTTTAAATATGAATGCTGAACATGAGCACGACTCATTAATGAATAGAACTAAGGGAAGACCAATTCCTGGAGGTAGAATTTCTCCAACTCAAGCAGTAGCATTTGGTTATACTTTGTGGTTGTTAGGTGTTTTGATCTTTATCTTAAAATTTAATTTGTTGAGTGCGATTATTGGATCATTGACAGTATTTACTTATGTTTGGATTTATACCCCTTTAAAACGCAAATCTACATTCAATACTTTATTCGGTTGTTTGCCTGGTGCTCTCCCTATTGCTTTAGGTTGGACTGCATCTAACGTTCAATTTAATATTGAAGCTTTAATTCTATTTGGTATTTTATTTTTATGGCAAATGCCACATTTTTTATCTTTAGCTTGGGTCTATCGAATTGACTATAACAAGGCTGGATATGCCATGTTGCCTAGTGTTGACCCAACTGGAAAGAAAACTTCATATCAAATATTATTTTATACCATTGCTCTTTCAATCACTAGTTTTGCTCCTTCTTTATTGAAATTTAATGGTAAAATTTATTTGATAATTTCTATTTTTTTAAGTATGATTTTTGTAATTTTAAGCATTGCTTTTTATAAGGAAAGAACTAATATCTCTGCTCAAAAATTGTTTAGATTTTCACTTTTATATCTCCCTTTAATTTACATTGCCTTACTTTTTGATATGATTTAGCAACTCAATGTTATGAACAAATCTTCTTTTCTTGTCATTTTATTCTTTGTTTCAATTGAGTATATATTGCTTTCTCAAAGTAAAGATACTTTAAAATCATCAGATGTAATCTCGTTTGTAAATCCTTATCCTTCAAATCAAATTACAATTATTTCTGAAGTAAGTACGGGTAAAATATTGTTTTGTGATAATTCTCCAGAGTTATTTAAAAGAAAGTTTATGCCTGGATCAATATTTAAAATTCCTATTTCAATATGTGCAATTATAAATAATTTTGATACAAATTTTATTTATAATTGTAAAGGGAAAGATTCTATTAATGGGGTTAAAATTAAATGTTGGAATTCTCATGGTCATGGTAAACAAAAGTTTTTGAAAGCATTCTCAAATTCTTGCAATTTGTATTTTAGAACAATTGCAAATTCAATCTCTACTGATTCCTTAATTGATATTGTTAATACTCTTGGAATGAATTATCCTAGTGGACTAGATGGAGATCCAAATCCATATCAGAAAATTTCTATAAATCCTTTCAATGTTTTAGGTGGTTCTTTTAATATGTCACCAATCGAGCTTTCTCAATTTGCAATAAAACTTGCAAAAAGAGGAACCAGTTTTGGCAAAATTTCTTTGAGCGATAAAAGGTTTGATATACTTTACAAATCACTTCATGAAGTTGTAATTAATGGAACCGCAAGCAATAGGAATTTAATTAAATATAAAGTATCTGGTAAAACTGGAACAGTTGATGAAAGCATGGGGAGTGCCAAACGTGCAGGCTGGTTCATTGGTTTTATGCCAACTATAGCTCCTAAGTATGCTATTTGTACTCTTAAAGAAAATTCTAGTGGACATACTGCAGCTTTGATTTCTGGAAAACAAATTGATTTTTATTTTAGGAATTTAAACAAATAATTTATCATTTGCATTTCTTTAATTTATAAATTCTTTTATTAAAAAGTTGCTGATTTTAAACCAAAACAATTTCTAAAAAATGAATAACGTAGATTCAAAAGGAAAACTTTTTATTGTTCCAACTCCAATTGGAAATTTAGAAGATATTACTTTAAGAGCTTTAAAAATACTTTCTGATGTTGATATTATTGCTTGTGAAGATACTAGAACAACTAGCCATTTATTAAAACATTTCAAAATTGAAAATAAAAAATTAATTAGTTGTTACTCTCATAATGAAGAAAGTAGAATTTCACAATTGATTTCATTAATCAATGATGGTAAGAGCATTGCATTGGTAAGTGATGCTGGAACTCCTGGAATTAGCGATCCAGGGGTTAGATTTGTTTCTGCTGCTATAAATGAAAATATAGTTATTGTTCCTTTGCCTGGTGCTGTGGCTCTAACTTGTGCCTTAACTGCAAGTGGCTTTCCAACAGATGAGTTTGTGTTCGTTGGGTTTGTTCCTCATAAAAAAGGTAGGCAAACACTTTTTAAATATATTTCTGAAGAAAAAAGAACAATTGTTATGTACGACTCACCTCATAGGATTCTAAAAACTCTCAGTGAAATTATTGAACATACTTCCGGAGATAGACGTGGAGCTATTTGCAGGGAGATCACTAAAATTTATGAAGAATTTAACAGAGGTACTTTAAAAGATTTATTTGAAATTTATGCTAACAGAGATTCTATTAAAGGGGAATTCGTTTTGATAATTGAAGGGAAAAAATAATCCTAACTATGAAATAATTTACTCATTCATAATTAGGATTCAATCTATAATACATTTAAATTTAAAAAGCTACACCAAATGTAAATTCAGTGTTATAATCTATCCTATTTAAATCAAACTCCTTTGTGCTTAAAAGTTCACCTTTAAATTTGTCGTAACCCATATTAAACTCTGCACCTATTCTAAGTACATTAGCCACTTCTAATGAAATACCTGTAATCACCATCATACCTAATCTTACACTTCCATTTTGAAAGGATTTTTGTGAAGTGCCTAAAATATCATTTGTGTTAAATTTAATTGGAACTGCAATACCTAAATAAGGATTTATACCTAACAAATCAAAATGCTTTTCAAAGCCTAAATAACCTATCACATCTTTTCTCTTGAAATCATAACTTGTTGAAACATCTTTGTCAATCTGATACTTTAAATTATCTAATCCAATACCAAGCCTTACAGCCCACATACCAGATGTAAAGAATCTGAGATTTAATGATAAGCTTGTTTCACCTTGAAATGCTAAGTTAGTTGAGTCTTTAGAAGTAATTGTTTCATTACTAATTGCTTTAATATTTGAAATAATTGAAATTGATTGTGCCTTTAACTGAACTTTGATTAACAAACACAACCCAATTAATAATATTATGTTTCCTCTAAAAAATAAATTTTTCATAACTACAATATAAGTATAAAATAAAAGTTATTATGAATTTGAACAGATTAGTTTGGTGTTAGATTAAATTAAATGAAAAAATAAAAAATATTTAAATGTTTGCTAATGAAATAAAATATCTTATTTTTGCCCTCCTAAAAAAAATTATGCTCCTATCGACTAGTGGTTAGGTCGCCACCCTTTCACGGTGGTAGCACGAGTTCGAATCTCGTTGGGAGTACTTAAGAAAAGTTAGTAGATATATTTTCAAAACAACAGAAGCTCGCATTTATGCGGGCTTCTGTTCTTTTAACGATTTTTGGAATTAATGTAATTTTGGATGTAATGACCCCTTATTGATAATTATTTATCTTTTACCAACTAAAAAAGCAATGAATTTTATGTCATACATTATTATGTACACAAGAAATAAAATAAAAAGCATGAAACTATTTACAACAATTTTAGTTTTACTTAAACTTACAATGACATTAATTGCACAGACATATCAAATGCCTGCCGAAACCTTACCCCACGAAGGAACTTGGTTACAATGGCCACACCAATATGAATACGGTATAACATATCGCAACAGGTTAGATTCAACTTGGGTATCAATGACTGCTGCTTTGGTTGGAAGTGAAAAGGTACATATTATTGCTTATAACTCAGCTGAACAAACGCGTATTACGAATTTGCTTATGGCTACAAATGTTAGTTTGACTAATATTGATTTTAAGTTATTTCAAACAAATGATGTTTGGGTAAGAGACAACGGACCTATTTTCGTAAGAGGTACAGGTGGAAATTTACTTATTGAAGATTGGGGATTTAATGGTTGGGGTGGTGACTATAATTATAGTCTTTGTAATTCAATCCCAACAAGCGTAGCAAATGCAATAAATTTGCCATTAGTTAATTTAAATTCAGTTATGACAATTGAAGGCGGATCCTTTGAATTAGATGGTAACGGAGTTTTTTTAGCTACAAAAAGTTCAATATTAACTCAAACAAATAAAGGAAAAGCACTTGCAATCAGAAATTTTGGTATGACACAAGCACAAGCTGAAACCATCCTAAAACAATATATTGGTGCAACCAAATTTATTTGGCTTGATGGTTTTTTAAAATCAGATGATATTACTGATGCTCACATTGATGGCTTCGCTAAGTTTGCTAATGATAACACTTTAGTAACTATGAATAATGCTGACTTACTTTATTGGGGACTATCCTCAACTGACATTGCTAAACTTTACAATGCAAGTAACGTTAATAATGTTGCTTACAACAAAGTTTATTTACCACTTTCACAAAATGATGTAGTAACAACTTACGGAAACAATTTAGGCTATAAAGGTTCGTATTGCAACTATTACATAGCTAATAATGTAGTATTAGTGCCAAATTACAAAGACCCTAATGATGCTGTTGCAAACGCCATTATTCAAGGATTGCATCCAGGAAGAAAAGTTATTGGAATTGATTGTAGGAATTTATATGTAAATGGAGGAATGGTTCATTGCGTTACGCAACAACAACCTTTGGCTTCAACAACAACAGGTATTAATGACAATTTTAAAGATGAATCAAAAATTTTACAAATCTCCCATAATCCTTTTAACTAGACAAAGACAAATTATCCAAGAGAGTTTTTTATTGATTGATTAACATTTCAAACTTATATTTAGAGTAAAAAACATTGTTCATTCGTCTTACAAAAAATGAGCATAGCTTTAACAATGAATGAAAATAATAAAATTACTCTCTCTGAAACTGTAAAACAATACAGCAGGCAATTATTTTCTTTTATCAAAGGTAAAACCAAAACTGCAGAAGATGCAGAAGATATACTTCAAGAAGTATGGTATCAACTAAGTCGTATTGTTAACTTAGAAGAATTAGAAAATGTAAGTGCTTGGCTTTATTCGGTTTCTCGAAATAAAATTATTGATTTATATCGCAAAAAGAAAACAAATAATATTGAAGATTATTCTTATGAAAATGAAGATGGTGTTTTTGAGATTAAAGACATATTATTGTTAGACGAAAGCCAGAATCCTGAATTGGCAATGTTTAAGGAGATGTTTTGGAAAGAACTAATGAAAGCTTTAGAAGAGCTTCCTGAAAACCAAAGACAAGTATTTATTGAAAATGAAATGGAAGATAAAACACTTCAACAAATTGCAGATGAACAAGGAGAAAAAGTTAAAACAATCATCAGTAGAAAAGGTTACGCAACAAAGCATTTACGAAAGAGACTGCAACTTATTTACAATGACATTATAAATATTTAGATTATGACTTATAACAGAAAAAAAATCTTTATACTCATACCAATAGCCATACTATTGGTTTTGCCATTTATGGTAATGTTACTTTGGAACAATATTTTAGTTGAACTTTTAAGTTTGAAAACCATTAGCTATTTACAAGCATTGGGTTTGTTTGTTTTAAGCAGAATATTGTTTGGTAGTTTTGGATTTGGCAACAGACCCAAGCCTCCTTATGCCAAACAATTTTTTAAAGAAAAATTGATGAACCTATCTGTTGATGAAAAATTAAGTATGAAAGAAGAATGGAAAAATAGAACTGAAAAAAGTGAAAAAAATTTAGAGTAAAAAACAAACTTGATCGACCACCTAATTATAACAAATTAAAATTTTAAAAAATGAACAAAAATGTTTTAAAGCCAATTATTGGTGGAGTTGTATTAGGGGCGATAGTATTTTTTACGGGTCCTTTATTATTGATTGTGTTGTTGCTAAAATTTATTTTCACCCCATTTGGAATGGGAAGAATGATGATGCAGCATAGGTTTGCTGGTCCAATGGGTTTTAACCCAAAAATGCAAATTTCTATGGCAGACAAAATTAGAAATATGAGTGATGAAGAGTTTACATCGCTTAAAAAAGAAATGAACTATAAATTCAATTGCAACAAAAATATTAATCAATCAAAAGAAATTAATGAAAAATAATCAAAGATTTGTAATCATAATTGTAAGTGCAATTATAACATTTGGAACACTTTTTGCCACCATTGGAAAACCACCATTTGTAAAGCATTTTTCACATTTTGCACATTGTGATCAAACTGAAGTTCCAAAAACTCCTCAAAAGTAAAAAGGAAAAAGTAAAAGTAACCTCAAAAGGGTTGCTTTTTTTTATTTTGATAAATGAGATTTCAAAAGAAAAGAATTTAAAATAAATTTGACAAAACATTTTAATATATTTTAGAACTATCTTTAGTAATTACAAATTGACAATAATTTATGTTTAGACACATAGGAGACAATAGAACATTAAAACATAATTTAAGGATTGCTTCTTTGCTTTCCTTAATAGCTGATATAGTAAATGTTGCGGGGTTTTTTAGCTGTTCAACGCTTCACAACTAAAGTTACTGGACACTTTGCCTTTTTTGTTGACTAAATTTTAAAACTTAATTTTTGGAAAGGTTTTTTTATTTTTTATATTTTTTCTTTTTCTTCTTTAGGATCTTTTGTATCAATTGTTATTGTTGAAATTATCTCAAAAGGTAATGTTAGGTTAATCTTTATAATTCCATCAATAATTGAAAGTTATATTCTGTTTTTAGTAGCAATATTCGGAAGATTTTATTTTCAGAAAATCCGAATCTTTTAGCATTTTCCTTCCTTTTTGCTATGGGTTTACAAAATTCATTAGTAACCACAATTTCAAATGCAACAGTCCGAGCTACTCATTTGACTGGGTTGTTTACTGATTTAGGGATAGAGCTTTCTCAATTATTCTTTTACAAGAGGAAAGTCCAAAAAGATAAACTCTACTCTTCAATAAAATTACGTTTAATAATTATTTTTTTTTGGGTGGTCTTGTGGGAGGTATATTTTATTCAACTTATCAGCTTTAAGTATTAGCAATAGCTGCAACTATATTACTTATCGGAATAATATATGACGACTTAATACTGAAAATTAAAATTCAAAACAGACAAAAAAAACGATTTAAATTAAAACGTTGCATAACAACTCATACTTAATAGATGTGGTTTTGTACTCCACATTCACATTTGTAGTTAGTCAAACATTTGTTCGCAGATTCATTAATTGTAGTGAACATTAGCACCCAAACAAAGCCAATTTACTATTTATTTACAAGTCTAATAATCAATATATTTCTATTCAACAAATAACTTAAATCTAAAATAAATACAAATCATTCTTAAAAGAAATATTATCAAATTATAACGTACATTTGCAAACCAAGTTACAGACTAAAATCGAACTGTTCAATTCATTTATTATCATTTATCATTAATAATTTATAATTCATCATTAATATAGATGCCAACACTACACTGGATAGGAAAAGATAAAGTTATCAATCATCACATGGATGTTCCATTTAAAGTATTGGAAAAAATTTACGATTTTGGAATTACGATTGACGAACTCGGCAAACCGCTACAAGAAAATGTACGATTGACGATTGAAGATTTACGATTGAATGATGCAGAAATTGTAAATCGTCAATCAAAAATAAAAAATCGTACATCTGGAAATATGATTATTCATGGCGACAACCTTGAAGCCTTAAAATCATTATTGCCTGAATACGAAGGAAAAGTAAAGTGCATTTACATTGACCCACCATACAACACAGGAAACGAAAGTTGGGTGTATAACGACAATGTGAACGACCCGAAAATAAAAAAGTGGCTGGGACAAGTTGTAGGCAAAGAAGCGGAAGACCTTACAAGACATGACAAATGGCTTTGTATGATGTATCCACGTTTAAAATTGTTACATAAACTTTTGGCTGATGATGGAGCTATTTTTATTTCTATTGATGACAATGAGCAAGCTAATCTGAAATTGGTTTGTGATGAGATTTTTGGGGCAAGAAATTATCTCGGATTAATTAGTAGAAAACAAAGTAGTGGTTCAAAAAATGATACTGGAAATAGTAAAGTTATAACAACCGCAGATTATATTCTTCCATACAAAAAAAACAATTTTGAGTTTATACCTTATCAAATCAAGAATAATAAAAAATTTAATCTTTCAGACGAAATAGGTTTTTTTAGTACACGGGCTTTAGAAATGCAAGGTGGTGGTGAGCATTACCAAAGGACAAAATGGCTATACAGTTTATTATCATTAAAAACAAGAAGACTATAGATTTTATTTGATTATGATTAGAGTTAAAAACCTTCAAATGATGAAGCAATGAAGATTTAATTAAAAACTAGATTACCTGTTATTAGACCTAGAAAGCGAGGGAATTAAGTTGGGACATGGACATGAGATAAACATTAACCAGAAAGATTTAATAATAATCTGGTACATTTTGATAAGAAAAGACTTTTTTAAAAAGGATGCGAAGAAGCAGAATTTTTAAATAAATATCCAGAAGCATTAATCAAAGATTATCTAAACAAACAAGGAACAAATGAATTAAAAGAAATTTTTGATTTTAAAACGTTTGATTTTCCAAAACCATCTGAACTCATAAAGTTTATTTGCAGTGTTTCAACTAACAAAAACTCCATCATCCTTGATTCTTTTGCAGGTTCGGGAACAACTGCACATGCAGTATTAAACCTCAACAAGCAAGATGGTGGCAATCGCAAATTTATTTGTATAGAAATGGAAGATTATGCCGAAACAATTACAGCGGAAAGAGTAAAAAGAGTGATAAAAAAAATGACGATTGACGATTTGGGATTGACGAATGAAAAAATCGTAAATCAAAAATCTAATATCGTAAATCATAATTTGAGTTTTGACTTTTATGAATTAGGACAACCAATGTTTTTAGAAGATGGTAATTTGAATGAATTGGTAGGCGTAGAGAAAATTCGCCAATACGTTTATTACACCGAAACCAAAGACAATTTACGATTTACGAATGATGATTTACGAATTGAGGAAATCGTAAATCAAAAATCAAAAATCGTAAATGATAACAAGCATTTCTTAGGCAAGAACAATGATACAGCGTATTACTTCAACTACGAGCAAGACGAAGTAACCACATTAGACCATGCTTTTTTAGCAACAATGAAAACCAAAGCCGAGCAGTATGTAATTTATGCGGACAACTGTTTGCTTACAAAAGATTTCATGACGAAGCATCACATCATTTTCAAAAAAATACCAAGAGACATAACAAGATTTTGACCACTGATTTTATTGATTAAATGATTTTACTATGATTAAAGAACAATATAAATATTCTGAAATAACCAGCAAAATACTTGCTTGTGCTTTTGAAGTGCATAAGTATTTGGGTAATGGTTTTCAAGAAGTTATTTATCAACGTGCTTTAGAAGAAGAGTTTAAAATTCAGGGACTTAGTTTTGCAAGAGAATTTGAAATGTTGATTTTTTACAAGGAAAAGCAAATAGGAACGAGGAGAGTAGATTTTTTGGTAGAAAATGTAATTTCATTAGAGTTAAAAGCCATAATAAAATTAGAAGATGTGCATTTAGCGCAAGCAATAAATTATTTGGAGGCATATAATTTAGAAATAGGAATGCTTTTAAACTTTGGAGCGAAGAGTTTAGAATATAAACGGTTTATAAACCCAAAAATTCAAATCAGCGCAATCAGAAAAATCAAATTAATCAGAGGTTCAGACAATGAAAGAAAATTCAGTAAAAATATTTGATCAAAAGCAAGTGCGAACCCATTGGGACGAGAAACAAGAGAAGTGGTATTTTTCAGTTATTGATGTAATTGAAATTTTGACCGGCAGTCCTCGACCAAGAAAATATTGGAATGCCTTAAAAACTAAGATGAAAGCCGAAGGAAGTGAGTTGTCCCAAAATATGGGACAACTGAAAATGCAGTCGGAGGATGGAAAATATTATAACACAGATGTGGCTGATACCGAACAAATATTTCGTTTGGTTCAATCTATACCATCTCCCAAGGCAGAGCCATTTAAAGTATGGATAGCCAAAGTGGCTCGTGAAAGAATTGATGAAATAGAAGACCCTGAAATAGGAATTGATAGACTGATGGAAATCTATTTGAAAAAAGGATATAGCAAAGAATGGATTAATCAGTGGCTAAAAAGCATTGAAATTCGAAAGGAACTTACTGATGAGTGGGAAAGTAAAGGCGTAAAAAAAGGACAGGAGTTTGCCATATTAACCGATGAACTTACCAATGCATGGAGTGGTTTTAGCACCAAGCAATACAAAGCATTTAAAGATTTAAAAAGAGAAAATTTAAGAGATAACATGACCAATTTAGAATTGGTACTAAATATGTTGGCAGAAGCATCTACCACAGAAATATCAAAAGATAAAAACCCAACAACATTTAACGAACATAAAATTGTAGCTCAAAAAGGCGGCAAAGTAGCAAAACTGCTCGAGTACAATTAGAAAATACTACGGGCAAAAAAGTAGTTACAAAACAAAATGCAAAAGCATTATCCACAACTAAAAAGAAACAAATAGACAAGTAATAATTTACGATTTTAGATTTACGATTTAAAGATTATGCAGGAACAAATTAAAAAACGTACTAAGCGAGTAGGATTGGAAGTAATTAAGCTTCTTGATGAGCTACCAAGTAAGCCATCAGCTTGGGCAATTGCAAAACAAATAGTAAGAAGTTCCACCTCTATTGGAGCAAATTACAGAGCCGCTTGTAGAGCAAAATCAGCTGCTGATTTTATAAATAAACTAAAAATTGTTGAAGAAGAAACTGACGAAACGCATTATTGGTTAGAAATACTCGAAGAAAGTGGATTAGTTCCATTTGCGAGAATTGAATTACTCAAAAAAGAAGTCGATGAGATTTTATCAATTGTAGTGTCATCAATCAAAACAATGAAAGCAAAACAAAATCAACAATCGTAAATCTCAAATCAACAATCGTAAATTAAGCAATGGAATTAAAACCATATCAACAGCAAGTAATAAACGACCTTTCATTGTTTTTGGAGCAAGTGCAAGAAACCAAAGACGTGAAAGATGCGTTCTATAACTTTTGGGCTAATCACCCAAAAACACCTTTGTTTCCTTTTGCTGGCACAGCCATAGAACCATATAAAAACAATGTGGCACGAGTGCCACATATTTGTGTGAAAGTGCCAACCGCAGGCGGTAAAACCTTTATTGCTTGCAACGCAATCAAAACCATTTTTGATGCCTTTACTTACGACAAACCCAAAGCGGTCGTTTGGTTGGTACCGTCTATTACCATTTTAGACCAAACAATTAAAAATCTTAAAGACACAAACCACCCATACCGCCAAAAAATAAATTCTCATTTCGGTAATAAAGTTGAAGTATTTGACAAAGCAGCATTATTGCAGGGTAGTGGCTTTAACGCTACTTCGGTAAAAGAACAGTTGAATATTTTTGTGTTGAGTTTTGATAGCATCCGAACAGCCAACAAAGAAGGTAGAAAAGTATATGACCAAAATGGTTCGCTTCAATCTTTTGAAACACTATTGGGTAAAGACGAAGAAATATCGTTAATGAAAGTGATGCAATACTTAAATCCTATGGTAGTTGTGGACGAAAGCCACAACGCAGAAACGGAATTAAGTGTGGATATGCTCAAAGAATTTAATCCTTGTTTTATTCTTGACCTAACAGCCACTCCGAGAAAGAACAGCAATATCATAAGTTTCATTGATGCCTTAGAATTGAAAAAGGAAAACATGGTGAAACTTCCTGTAATTGTTTACAACCATCAAGACAAAACAGAAGTAATCAATTCCAGTTTACAGCTTCAAAAGCGTTTGGAATTGCAAGCAATTGAAGAAGAAAAAAAAGGGGGTAAATACATTCGACCAATTGTATTGTTTCAGGCACAACCCAAAAACGGAAAAAACTTTTTGAACGAAGAAGAAGAAAAATCAAATGTTCAGAAACTAAAAGAAAAACTTATTGAGTTAAAAATTCCTGCCGAACAAATCAAAATAAAAACGGCAAACATCAATGAAATAAAAGGCATTGACTTAATGAGCAAGGAATGTGAAGTTCGTTATATTATTACCATCAACGCATTAAAAGAAGGTTGGGACTGTCCGTTTGCTTACATCTTAGCATCATTAGCAGACAAAAGTTCAGCAGTTGATGTTGAACAAATTTTGGGCAGAGTTTTACGCCAACCTTATGTGATGAAACATAACTTTCCGTTATTGAATTTGAGTTATGTGTTAACGGCATCATCAAAATTCCTTGACACTTTAGACAACATTGTAAAAGGCTTGAACAAAGCAGGTTTCAGCGATAAAGATTATAAACTGGCTGACCCTGCAATGTTAGAAGAAGCCAAGAAACAAGACCCATTACATCAGCTTACTGTTTTCCCAATAAACGAAGAAACAGAAGATGATATTACTTCTGACATTGACACAACAAGAATTTCAATTCCATCGGAAACAGAATTACCAAACACTACCGTTTCCAAAATTGAACAAACTGCAATTCAACAAAATGAAGCCTTTGAAAAAACAGTATTTGAAATGGAAGCAAACAATACAACGGCTTTGCCAAACGAAATACAACGGCTTGTGAAAACATACAGCATTAAAGACATTTTCCAAGAACAGGCAGAACAAATAAACATACCACAGTTTTATCTAAAAGTTCCTGCAAACGATTTATTCGGAATGAATGAGACGTCATTGCCTTTAGAAAAGGAAAATCTTTTAAATGGATTTGCATTGAGCAAAGCAGACTCAAATATTGCTTTTGACAGTATAACAGCAGAACTTTACAAAGTTGACTTAGACGAAACTAAAAAAGAACATACTCCAACATTTGTAAGGCTTGATGGAGTTGTAAATGAAAGTATAATGGCTTACATTCTTGATCCATCACGAAAAGAGAGCAGAGTAAAAAACTTTACAAAACGCTTGATGGATTTAATTGGGAATATGTTTCCAATTCCCGACAAGGAAATTGAAAAATACATCAACAGAATTTTAGAAGATTTTAAAGACGAGCAGTTTGGCGACTTAGCAGCCAACGAATACACTTACAAAGACAAAATCAAGTTTAAGATTATAGCACTTTCAGAGCAGTTTGCAGAGAAGAAATTCAAGGACTTTTTAGACACAGATCAGGTTTTAATAAAGCCATCTTTCACTTTGCCAAAAAGCATTTCTCCTGGTGACACATCAAAAAACATCACAAAATCTCTTTATGAGAAAGAGGGAAGCATGAACGGTTATGAAGAACGTGTAATCAATGAAATTGGTAACATGACAAACATTACTTTCTGGACAAGAAACATTGAAAGGAAAGGCTTTAGAATTAATGGCTTTGTAAATCATTATCCTGACTTCATTATTCAATCTAAAAGTGGTAAGACAATTTTATTAGAAACCAAAGGTGACCATTTAGATGCTGATCCTAAAATACGACTTGGTCAGTATTGGGCAAATAAGGCAGGGAATAATTATCGTTACTTTATGGTATATGAAAGAAGAACAGTTGATGGAGCATATAAATTGGATGAATTTTTAAATATCATTAAGTACATTTAATAATTCATTTGGTTATCAAATTTGTGGTTGTATAATAGTTTTAAATCTAAAGTCTAAAACATAAATAAATCATACATATTATTAGAAAACAATATGTATGATTCCTCTGTTGAATATTACAAAAGGGATACTAATCTGTAGTTAGTGTTAGATGCTCAAAAATGAAAAAAACAAACCCATGGTACAATAAAAAACAAAACCTTAAAATTCCGATAAGTCATTTAATAATGAAAAAGAATCTACACCAAAATAGAACATTTACTCAATCTTAATTCACACTTAAATAAAGTTTCATTAAATTGAGAATTGTAAAATTATTTATACCATATATAAATATTAATTTAAAAATTTATGAGAACAAAAGCATTCACAATAATTCTTCTTTGTGTTACAATACCGCTAATTATTGTATTGAGTTATGGGTTTGTTGAGCGAAATTTTTTAAGACCAAAAGTAAATTCTACAATTGAACAAAGCGACATGCTTGTTAAATCTGGTGAAGTAATTCAGATTGATGTATTGAATGCATGTGGAGTTACAGATGTTGCAAAGAAATTTGCTGATTTTTTGAGGGAGCGAAAATTTGATGTTCCTGAAACTGGCAACTTACCTCAAATTGAAAAATATTCTAAAATTCTTGATAGAGTAGGAGACCCCATATCAGCTCGTAAAGTAGCTTATTCATTGGGGATTGACCCTAAAAGAATTGAGATAAATATTGATTCAACTTTATACTTACGAGCCACTGTTGTTATAGGTCAAGATTTCATGAGATTGAGACCCATGAAAGAAGGAAAATGATTTTTATGTTTTTTTTAACTTTAATTGTCAATTGACTTAATTGATACATTTAGTAAACAATTTTTAAATAAATTATTATTACCATGAATTTAAATGGTAATAAATTTGATACTCTCAGTTTTTAACATTGTATTGCACACACACAAATAAATAATGGATAGCGAAAAGAACTTAAACTCAAGTAGTAATAACAATAACATTAATGGTGGAGTTAAAAGAAACCTTAATGGAAGTAGTTACGTTCCTGAAAGATACAACAATAATAATGCTTTAAACCAAAGCCCTAATTCACAGCAACAAATTTCAGAACTTGTTAGGTTACAAGATGAATTAACTGGTGGAAAAGAAAAGCAAAGATTTTCAGTTGGTGATTACATTGGGATGTTATGGCGTGGTAGATGGGTTATATTATCTTGTCTTTTGTTAACAGGTGCGGCAGCGGCTTATTATACTTTTTCTCAGCCATTTGTATATGAGACATCAATGCAGATTTTAATTGATCAACACAATGATAAACTTGATCCAATTACTCGTTCTGGTCAAATGTCAAATTGGGAAGATCCTCAAAGAAATTTAAAAAAAGAATTACAGATAATAAATTCAACCCCAATTTTTGAAGAGACAGCCAAGCGATTAATTTTACAAAGATTTTTAGATTCAAATAAAACAACAGTAATTCCAATTATTGAAAGTGCAGAAACAGCAATCAAACCTAGAATTAAAAATTTAACACCAGAACAAGTTCATAAGAAAATATTCACTCATATTTCTGAGACACTTAAAAAATTAATCACTACATCTCCATCTAAAGATGCTGATATTATTAATATCATGACTAAATCTGGAGATCCAAATGAGGCAGCATTAATTGCTAATGTTTATGCAAATGTATATCAGGATGACAATCTTTTTTATAGTCGAAAGAATGCAGAACTCACAAAAGAATTTTTGGCCGATAGAATTAAAACAACAGATGATTCTTTAAACAAACAAGAAGTTTCATTAAAAAATTATCTCGAAAATAACGGTCTTCCAGGTGATGTTGATAGAATTGGTGATTTACAAAGATCATTAAATAATCTAAAAGAACAACAAACTAAAGTTAGTGTAGAAATTTCTTCAATGGAGAAGAAATTGCAAGGGAATAAAGATTTAATATCAAAAGTTGAACCTGATTTTGTGAATTCATTTGCAGCATCCTCTGGGTATAAGATTAATAAACTTCAACAAGAAATTGCAGATTTAACAATACAGCGAGATAGATTAAGAATTGAGAACCCAATTAGAGCAAGCAATGTTAGGTATATGAGCCAATTAAAATCTATGGAAGAACAGATTAATGGGTTAAGATTAGAGTTAAATAAAGCAACTGAAGAATACAAGAACTCTGCATTATCTTTATTGCCTCCACCAAAATTTTATGCTCAGGATTATTCACCTGTTGCTGGCTTGAACGAAGTTAAAAGCTCTGTTGTAAATGATGAAATTGGAATATCATCAATGAAAGCACAGCTTGCAATGTTGAACAAAAATTATAATGAAGTAAAATCAGAAATTTCTCAAATACCAGAACAAACTCTAAATATTGGAAGGCTAAAAAGAGGCAAGGAAGGGACTGAAAAAATGCATGCTTTGTTGGGTGAAGAATTCCAAAAGAAAACTATTGAAGTAGCTTCAACTTTTTCACCTGTAAGAGTAATTGAAGGTGCAAGACCTAATTACAAACCTATTTCACCTAACAGAATTTTAGATATAATCATTGGTTGTTTTGTTGGAGCAATTCTTGGAATAGGTATTGTTGTATTATTGGCTTATACTGATTCAACAATTTACTCACCAGATGAACTTGAAAAGGTTGGGCTTAATGTTCTTACAGCAATTCCATTAATTACTGAGAGTATGTTAATTCCATCTAAAACTGATTCAATAACATCTTTAATTAATGGGCAACCTTCACCCCATTTACTCACTCATTTTAATCCAAAATCGCCTGTAACTGAGTCATACCGCTCGCTTAGAACAGCAATTCAATTTGCATCTATTAATAAAACAGTACAAACTTTACTTATAACAAGTTCAATACCTCAAGAAGGTAAATCTACTACATCTACAAATACAGCAATTGTATTTGCTCAGAATGGATTAAAAACTTTGTTGATTGATTGTGATTTGAGAAGACCAGTAGAGCATTCAATTTTTAATGTTCCTAAAGAGCCGGGCTTGGTAAATTGCTTAGTTGGGAGTGTAACTACAGAAGAAGCAATTGTAAAAACTGGCATTTCAAATTTAGATTTGTTAACTGCTGGCACAATTCCTCCTAACCCTTCTGAGCTTATAGGTTCAAGAAGAATGATGGAAGTATTGAATGAACTTAAAGGAATGTATGATATGATTGTAATTGATTCTCCTCCAATTGGTGCAGTAACTGATGGAGTATTACTTTCAACAATGGCTGATGCTACTGTGTTAGTTACAAGAGCTAAAAGAACTAAAATTGAATATATTGAAAAAACCCTTGAAGAGCTTGAAAGAGTAGGAGTTAAGCCAATTGGCTCTGTTCTAAATGATTTTGATGTATCTCAGAGTTATGGTTCAACTTATAAATATTATAGGTATTATAGATATTATAATTATTATGGTCAGAATGAAGAAGCAGTAAACAGAAAAGATAAAAGAGCAAAAGCAGCTGAAGAAAATGCTTAATGAACTTTTTTAAATCTAAGAATTTTGTTAGTAATTTAAATTTCAATTGTTGAACATTTAAATTTGGGATTAAAATTGTTGTTTATATTAGTTATTTTTGGTTTGAATTCAATATATTAAATTTTGATTTGAAATAATTTACTTCTTTTTATGACATATCAATTAGAAGTTAATTAAAATTGAAATCATTTGAATAAGTAATTAATTTTATGAAACACTTAACGATCTAATTCCTTTAGAGAACATTTTGTTGTTTCATTTTTTTTTGCAATGTGTCTTAGTGAACATGTATTTATACAATTTGATGTATAAATCTAATAACCAAGCCATTAACAGGGTTAATCCATTGAATAAGTTTCCGATTAAATTCAAAATATATTTATTAGTGTGGGCAGCTTTAACGTTGTGCAGTAATACCCTATTTTCTCAAACTGACACAAATAATTTAGATAAAAGATTTTCAAAGACATTACCTCAGAAACAGTATAGCCCGTTAGATAACAGCTTTCCATTTGAATCTTACAAGCATATAGTTGAATTTGATTCTTTATCAAGCAATGTATTTTTATATGAAACTTTATTTGGAAGGAGAATTGGTCAGCCAAGAATATTATCATTAGATGAATATATTTCTTTAAGGCAAAAAGAAAACCAACAGAGGTTGTGGGATGAAAGATCAGTTAAATATGATATAGCAAATGCACAAAAAGATGTAAAAGATGATTTACAAAAACTGTTAGGGAATGGTTTGGGGATTGACATACCAATACCTCAAAGCCCAATCTTCTCAATTTTTGGGGCACCTCAAGTAAGTTTCAATGTAAATGGAAATGTAAATTTAAGTGCTGGGTGGCAATGGGACAATAACAATCTAACCTCAATTAATTCATTTTCTAGTACACAATCAGCACCTTTTTTCAATCAGAATATTCAAGTTTCAACAACAGCAAGAATTGGAGATAAATTAAAACTAAGCACTGATTTTGATACTGAAAGATCTTTCGATTTTGATAATCAACTTAAAATTGATTTTGGAGGAACTCAAGCGAGTGATGATGATATTATACAAAGGTTTGAGTTTGGGAATGTGCAAATGTCAAATCCAAACAGTACATTAATTGGAGGGAGTCAAGCGTTATTTGGAATTAAAAGTGGGTTTAAGTTTGGTCCGCTTAATTTAACAACTCTTGCTTCACAAAAAAGGGGTGAAAAGAGAGTTTTAAATGCTAGTAATGGTACAATTAAAAATCAGATATACTTAAAGCCATACGATTATGCCTATAATCATTTCTGGCTTGATACAACTTATTTAGGATTTTATGATATATATTATACAAACAATCCTCCTGCTGCAACTCCAAGTATGGAGCCATTTAACGTGAATGAAATTGAAGTTTATGAGCAAACAAAAGATGTTTCAGTAGCTGCTCAGTTTCAAGCTGTTGCATATTCTGATTTACCAATATTACCTCCAGGAGGACGTTACCCAATATCATTAAGAACTCCACCTCAAACTGCTAGTGCTGGAGATGTTCAAAAAGGATCATTTATACGCTTAGATCCTAACAGATATGAGCTTGATAGAATTTTAGGGAATATTACAATTAAATCATTATCCACAGATAAATCTTATGCAGTTGCATATAGAACTGGTGGAAGAGGTTCTTATGGTGAGTTCTCAAATGTAAGGGGTGATTCAAACGAAATAGTAATTCTTAAACTCATTTATGTAAACAACATACAGCCTGGTTATAAAACTTTGTGGAAACGACAGATGAAAAACATTTATCAGCTTCAAGGTGTTAGAAATGTTGATTTGCAAAATTCAAAGATTAAAATTACTTATGGTATTCCTCCTGATACTTCTGAAGTGTATAGAGTAAGTGGAAGCCCTTATATAGTTGAAGCATTAGGAGTTGATAGAAATGGTTCATTAGGTGGTTCAATTCAACCAGATGGGCAATTTGATATAAACAATCCATCATTTTTCAAGCAAAGCACTGGTGAAATTATTTTCCCATCAACAGAACCCTTTAGAAAAGGTTTAAGAGAAAAATTAGGGGGGAATGCAGAACAATTTGTAATTGATGCCATTTATGATAAAACTCGAGAGGAAGCTCAACGAGATACTAAAGTTGGGAGATATACTATTTCAGCAGATGTTTCAGGAAGTAGTGGTGCTAATATACCTTTAGGAGTTTATAATCTTGCCCAAAACTCTGTTCGAGTTATAAGTAACGGCTCTCCACTACAAGAAAATGTAGATTACAGGGTTGATTACAGTTTTGGTCAGGTAACCCTGATCTCCCCAAGAGCTTTAAATTCTGCTAGTAGCCTTCAAATTGAATATGAGCAAAATGATTTGTTCTCTGTTTCTCAGAAAACTATGCTTGGGTTGAGAGCAGATTATGATTTATTTAGAAAAAGGAACGTTGAATCAATGTTAGGAATGACGTTAATGAGGTATGGACAAACTTATCAAATCAACAAAATTCAGTTAGGTGGAGGTGACGAACCATTCACAAATGTAATGTTAGGGTTTGATGGCAATATCAAGTTTAATAAAGTTAATTTTATAACTAAAGCAATTGATGCTTTGCCATTTTTAAAAACTGAAGCACCTTCTAGTTTTTCAGCAAGAGGTGAATGGGCAGTAGCTTTACCAAATCCAAATAATAAAACGAGTTTAGTTGAAAGTGATTTGGGTAAAGGTGCAGCTTATATTGATGATTTTGAATCAGGATCTAAAAGACAAATTCCATTAGGCATAACTTATACTTTATGGCAAACTGCAAGCCCTCCATTAGATCAAGAACTTGGTATAACAGATTCAGCTCGTAATGCTAAGAAAGCAAATATGTTTTGGTTTAATCCAAGAGTAAAACCAGATGAAAATGAAATTTGGCCAGATAAAAACAAAGGTGGTTTGCAAACAGTTAAAAAAGATGTTATTGAGTTGCAATATGAACCTTCATTAAGAGGGATGTATAATTCAAACATTAATTATGATAAAACTCCTTCAATAATTGATTCTTCTTGGTCTGGTATTATGAGAGGTTTGCCTTTTTATAGTACTAATCTAAATCAAGAGAATATGGATTTTATTGAGATTACGCTTAGCGTAGATGATTACAAACCAAATGATTCTAAACTATATTTTGATATTGGTAGAATTTCTGAAGATGTTGTATTAAATGGAAATTTAAATACTGAAGATGGATGCCGAGTTGATAACCCACTTAGAGATGGTATATTAAATCCAGGTGAAGATGTAGGTATTGATGGATTGAACAATGATGAAGAAAGAAAAAAATATAATTCAACTGAAGATGACCCAGCAGGAGATGATTTTGTTGCCCTTCCATCTGGATCTCAAGATCCACCTTTAAGTGATTATAAGCGTCTAAATGGACTTGAAGGGAACATTACACGTGAAGATGGACCTTTCCCAAATACTGAGGATTTGAATAATAATAGCAGTTTAGATTTGGATAATAGTTATTTCAGATATGAGCTTAACCTTGACCCAAACCCAATTACAAATAAACAAATTGTTGGTTCTGGGAAAGGTTCTTGGAGACAATATAGAATACCCCTTAAAGCAGGTTATAGCAAAGTCGGTTCACCATCATTCTCTAATGTTGAAGCAATTCGATTGGCTATAAAAAGCTCATCACATGTTAGAATTAGAATAGCTGATATGAATATAGTTGGTAGTGAATGGAGGTCTCAAGGTTTACCACAAGATAGTGCATCTGATCCAAAATTAGATATTTCATTTGTAGGTGTTGATGAAAATTCAAGAGAGCCAGATTTTTATACAACTCCACCTGGAGTTCAACAAGATGTAAATCAAATAGATTTATCTACCAGAAACGAGCAGTCATTAGCTCTAACTGTTAAAGATTTAAATAGAGGTGAATCTCGTACTGCTGTTAGAGTTAGGCCAAGACCTTTAGATTTATTTAATTACAAACAATTGAAGTATTTTGTACATGGAAGTAATGATATGGATGCCGAAATCCTTCCTGGAACTTCAGCTAAAGTATTTGCATATATCCGTTTTGGATGGGATACTTTAAATTATTATGAATATAGATTCCCACTAACAAGCGGCTGGATGGAGCATGTAATAGAGTTTTCAGAAATTTCAGCTATTAAACAACTAAAAGGAGCAAATGTTAATTTGCCTTATTTTGTAGGAGCTAAAAATTCTGGAACTCAGTTTGGAATTCTTGGAACACCATCTTTAACAAGAATTCAATACATTGCTTATGGTATTGAAAACAATGCTTACCCAGGCTCATTAACATCTACAATGTGGGTTAATGAACTTAGAGTAGTTCAGGCTGAAGATACAAAAGATTGGGCTGCTGCTTTTTCTACAAACATTAATTTAGCTGATTTAGGTTCAATTGATTTTAATTTTAAAAAGTCAAATCCTAATTTTCATACTCTTGAAGAAAGATTTGGAAATCGAGTTGAATCAACTAACTGGAACTTCAATTCAAATTATAAATTAGAGAAATTTTTACCTGAGAGTTTTAAAGGTTCTGGTATACCTTTAATTTATAATCATACTGAAACAATTGAAACACCAAGATATTTAAACAACTCCGATGTTGAGGTTAATGGTGCAATTTCTAGAGCTTTACTCGATTCAACAAATCCTAGAAAAAATGAGATTGCTGATAGCTTGAGAACTGCTGGGGAGAACCTAAAAGTGAGCGATCAGTTCAGTTTGTCAAATATTAAAATTGCTTTCCCAGGTCAAGATGTTGTTTCAAGATTATTACTCAACAATTTAACTTTTGGTTATAATTATAGCCAAGATAGAGAAAGATCTTCAACAATTGAAAATCGATTTTCATGGAATTGGAACTTTGTTGGAAGGTACGGTTTAAATATTCCTCAATCATTTGAAATCAAACCAGTTACTTTTTTAACAGATGTTCCTTTATTAGATTTCTGGAAAGACTTTAGGGTTAATTTATTACCTTCAAATATTGCGTTTGGAACTAAAATTGACAGATCCAGAACTACTGAAAAGCTTAGAGCAGTTCCAGAAGCAAGCCCTGTAAGAAGAGCTTTTAATACAAATCGTAATGCTAGCTTTAGCTGGAGAATGAACGAAGGTGGCTTAGTAAACTTAACTACTGATTATTCGTTAAATGCTTCAAGTTCTTTATCACATCTCGAAACTGATGATTATGGGAGACAAAGATCTGGAGGTGATATTACTTCTGATTTGATTTTAGGAAATGGTAAATTATTTGATTTTGGGAACGATAATAGTTTAACTCAATCTATTACTTTTAACACCAGACCTAGAATTCCATTCATTCCTTCAATTGATAGATATGTTACTCCAACAGCAAGATATAAAGTTGATTATACATGGAATGATATCCTCGGGCAAACTTTATCAAATAGTAGTTTTACCAAATCTGCCTCTTGGAATTCAACTGGAACTCTAGGATTAGATATTAGACTTGGTCAAATTGGAAGAGCAATTTTTGGAGATTCAAAACCTGAAGATGGGTCTTTAAAAACAATTTTAAGATACTTAATAAAATTCCCGATTTTTGATTTTGAAAGACTTAGCTTAAATTTTAGTCAGAATAATGGTGCCAAAAATGATGGATTAATTGGGTCTGGAGGTATAACAAATTTTTGGGCTAGAAGTATTGTTCCATTAGGTTCAGAGGACAATCAATATGGTCCTGGCATGGCTTATCAGCTTGGTTTATTAGATGATCCTCATGGTAAGTTAAAACCAGTTTTTACATCTGCTTTTCCTTTTATCGGATTTCAAAAAGAGCAAGGTAAACGTGCTCCAAACATTTATGTAACCGATGAGTTTTCACAAAAAAATACTCTATCTGGTAGTACCGATCGTCCTCTATGGCCTGGAGCTAATTTATCATTAAATTGGAGTTCAGATTTTGGAATTAATCAAAAAACTTCTGTTACAACAGATAATGCTGGGAATGTTACTTTTACGAATCCTTTTTTAGCAGGAACATTATCAAGAACATTTTTAAGTCTGCCAAATATTCTTTTCCTTAATCTTTTTCATAATGATGCTGAAGGTGTTGCAGATGAATATAAATCAAGGAAGGATAAAATTGTTGAGCCTCAATTACCTTTAGTTGCTAGTGCTCAAGATTCGATAAATTATAATTCTCAACTTATAGGTTATAACAAACTTTTATCAGAAGCGGCTACTTCAGCTTTTGAAGATCAACTTGAATCTTTTAGTTGGATTCCTAAACCCATTAGTAGATATTTCCCTAGAATAAATTGGAGAATTGATTGGAATGGTTTGGAGAAACTTCCATTTTTTTCAAGTTGGACTCAAAGTGTTTCTTTGAGGCACGCATATGCAAGCAAATATACTCGTGGCTTTAGAATGACTGATAGTGGCGAAGTACCTGAAGCTCAAACAGTTACAAGAGGGTTTTCACCTTTGGTTTCTCTCTCATTATCAGGCAAGCAAGAAGCCCTAGCAAATGGAACTTTAACTGCTTCATTAAGCTTTAATACCACAACTGAATTTTCACTTATTACTGCTGCTCGTTCTGAAATTTCTCAAGATTCTAAGAATGAATTACAGGTTAGTGTTTCATATCAGAAAAGAGGCTTTGAGTTCCCATTGTTTGGTTTGAATTTGAAAAATGATATTGAGTTTCAATTCACAGGGAGCATGAGTAAAAATAATCGTAAAAGATTTAATTTAACTGAGTTTAAACCAGAAGGTCAAAACGATGGATCTACTAAATTAAACCTCAGACCTAGTATAAGATATACAATGTCAAATACCGTTAGTGCATCTGCTTTTCTGCAATATGATGCAACTATTCCTGATGCTGATGGTTCAAAAGATATTTCAAGAAGTACTACAAAAATTGGTATAGATATGAGGATTGGAATTTCTGGTGGTAGGTAATTAATCCGTTTTTTAGATATAAATTAAAAAACCACCTTATAATTAAATTATTAGGTGGTTTTTCAATTCTAGAATTTCAAGAACTATTTCATTTAACTATATAATCATTTTTTTAATTTCCTTATTTTGAAAATAATAAAGTTATTCTTTATAACGTCTGTTTTTATATAATATAAAATAATTAATATGTCAGACTCGAAAATTGTGTTACAAAAAAGACTCGAAGAAATAGAATTTGAACTTTCTATATTATACGAAGATAGGAATCAACTCCAATTGCAATGGCATTTAGAAAAAGATCTTATTGCTGAAACTAGAGATCTTAAAAACCAAATTGAGAGTTTGAGATTTGAAGCAGAAAATTTTGAAAGATTAGGTGAATTAGGTAAAGTTGCAGAGATTAGATATGGCACCATTTTAGAGACTCAAAAACAATTAGAAATAACTCAAAAGAAATTAATTGAAGCACAATCAAATCAACAACTTCTAAAGGAAGAAGTTGGGGCTGATGATATTGCAGAAGTCGTAGCTAAATGGACAGGAATTCCAGTTTCAAGAATGCTAGAAAGTGAAAGAACAAAACTTATTAAGATGGAAGGAAGACTTCATGAAAGGGTTATTGGTCAAGATGAAGCTGTTACCGCTGTTTCTAATTCAATTAGAAGATCTAGAGCAGGTTTACAAGATCAAAATAGACCGATTGGATCATTTATTTTTTTAGGAACAACTGGGGTTGGTAAAACTGAACTTGCGAGATCTTTAGCAGATTTTTTGTTTGATGATGAGAATGCTTTAATAAGAATAGATATGAGTGAGTATATGGAGAAATTCTCTGTTTCAAGGCTTATTGGATCTCCTCCTGGATATGTTGGATATGAAGAAGGCGGTCAATTAACTGAACCAGTGAGAAGAAAACCTTACTCTGTAGTTTTGCTTGATGAGATTGAAAAAGCTCATCCAGAAGTATTCAATATCTTGCTTCAAGTTCTTGATGAAGGTAGGTTAACTGATAGTAAAGGAACTCTTGTGAGTTTTAAAAATACTATCATAATTATGACTTCAAATATTGGTTCAGATATTCTTCAATCTAATTTAAATAATGCTAAAACGCCTGAAGAAGTTGACCAGGCTTTAATGACGTCTAGATTAAAATTGATTGAACTTTTACGTAAACAAATGAGACCTGAATTCTTAAATAGGATAGATGATATTATTGTTTTTAAACCATTAACTCAAATTGAGATTAGACAAATTGTAAATGTTCAATTGAAAAAAACAGAGGAGATGTTACAAAGCAATAGAATTGGATTTGAAATCACAGATGATGCAAAAGATTGG
Source organism: Chlorobiota bacterium (assembly GCA_016700335.1). Lineage (NCBI taxonomy): Bacteria > Pseudomonadati > Chlorobiota > Chlorobiota bacterium. The sequence goes on from CP065014.1 coordinate 2,780,451, forward strand.
ATAGCAAAATTGGGGTTTGATATTACTTATGGTGCAAGACCATTAAAAAGAGTTATTCAAAAACATATCCTAAATCCACTTTCAATTTCTATGCTAGATGGAACTTATTTTGCAGGTGATATAATAAAAATTTCACTCGATAATTCTGGTCATTTTAAATTTTCAAAATAAATTCACACAAAAGTTTTTTCATCAATAATTTTTAATTTTTTGCAACTTATTAATCAAACAATTTAATGAGTTTATTTTTAAAAAATAATTTGACTCTACCAATAATATTAAGCCTTACATTAGGCTTAATGCCTTATTTCCCTCAGCCACATATTCTTGGTAAATTGAAATGGGTAATTGGTGGAGGAAATGGTATGACTTTTATTGATTGGGCTGATTTATTATGGCATTCTTTTCCATTTGTTTGGTTAATTTTTGTAATAATTTTTAAAATTAAAAATCTGCAAAAGTGATAGAAATTAATAACATTACTAAAATATACAATCAAAATTCTCCTAACCAAGTTTCTGCTTTAAACGATGTTTCAATAAATATTAAAAAAGGAGAATTTTTAATGATTATTGGTTCAAATGGTTCTGGTAAATCAACTTTGGTAAAAATGATTGCAGGTACAGAAAAATTGAATTCTGGGAATATCATTTTTAATAAAATTGATATTACTAAAAAATCTGATTTTAAAAGAAGTAAACTAATTTCAAGACTCTTTCAAGATCCACTTCAAGGTACCTCTTCTGAACTCTCAATTTTACATAACTTCAGGCTTGCTTTTCTTAGAACTAAAAGTAAAAATTTAATTATTGGTACTGGAAAGGATTTCCGAAATTTTGTAAAGTCCAAAATCTCTATTTTAGATATGGGATTAGAAAATAACATTGATCAAGCTATAGGTACTTTATCTGGTGGTCAAAGACAAGCAATTACGCTGCTAATGGCAGTATTGGACAACACAGAACTTCTTTTGTTAGATGAACCAACTGCTGCACTTGATCCTTTAACTTCAGATTTTGTAATGTTTCTGATTGATAAAATAATTAGAGATTTAAGTTTAACTGCAATTTGTGTTACTCATGATTTAACTTATGCACTCAAATTTGGTTCAAGATTAATTCAAATGAAAAATGGAAAAGTACTAAAAGATATTCAATCAAATCAGAAAAAAGAATTAACAAATAAGGAAATATATTCTTGGTTTGAAAAATAGAAAAATTACCTCCTTTAGATGTCAGTTTATTTACCCCAACAATTTATTTGTTAATTGATTTATAAAGAATCATCATAGATAAATACCTAAAAATTATTAGTTAACAGCAATCATTTCCTTATTTTCACGTACTAATTAATTTAAAGATTTTGATGTATAAAGATTTCCGAGAAAAACTAATTTCAGGAGAAACAACCTGTTCTGCAAATCTCATAAATTCCTTCAATATAATTAACGATAATCTAAATCTTAATGCATTTGTATCATTGATTAAAGATAAATCAATTGAAAGAGCAGCAGAAATTGATAATCGAATTAAGAATAATTCTCAAATTGGAAAGTTAGCTGGTATGACTTTTGCAATCAAAGATAATATTGCAGTTAAAGGTGAAGGATTGACTTGCGGATCTAAGATATTAGAAAATTTCCGTTCATTATATTCGGCAACAGTTGTAAATAAACTTGAAAGTGAAGATGCTATAATTTTAGCAAAATCAAACATGGATGAATTTGCAATGGGTTCATCTGGAGAGTTTTCTTATTTCGGTAGAACTCTTAATCCTCATGACCTAACAAGAGTGCCTGGGGGATCTTCAAGTGGGTCTGGTGTATCTGTTGCTGCTGGTATGACTATTGCATCATTAGGTTCTGAAACAGGTGGTTCAGTACGTCAACCAGCATCTTTTTTGGGGCTTGTTGGAACTAAGCCAACTTATGGTAGAGTTAGCCGTTACGGACTTACTGCTTTTGCTTCTTCACTCGACCAAGTAAGCCCATTCACTAATTGTGTTTATGATTCAGCTTTAATAATGGAGGTGATTTCTGGGGTTGATTCAAATGATATGACATCTTCTAATCGTGAAGTTCCTGAGTATTCAAAAATGCTTAATGCTGAAAATTTAAATGGTTTAAAAGTTGGTATTCCTAAAGAATATTTTATTGATGGAATTGAACCAGATATTCTAAAAGCAATTGATGAAACTAAAAAATTATTAGTTGATTCTGGTGCTGAAGTAATTGAAGTTTCTTTACCTAATACCGAATATACAATTCCTTGTTATTATGTAATTGCAACTGCTGAAGCCAGTTCAAACTTAGCCAGATTTGATGGTGCAAGATATGGCTACAGAAGTCCAAATGCTCAAACACTTGAAGAAATGTATGTTTTAAGCCGTACTGAGGGTTTTGGAGAAGAAGTTAAAAGAAGAATCATGACAGGAACTTTTGTTCTTTCTAGTGGTTATTACGATGCATACTATAAAAAAGCTCAACAAGTTAGAAGGTTATTAACAAATGATTTTAAAAATGCTTTTTCAGATGTAGATGTATTGCTAACCCCAACAGCACCAACAACTTCATTTAAATTTGGAGAAAAATTAAACAATCCAATAGCAATGTACTTAAGCGACATCTTTACAGCAGGTGGCAATTTATCTGGTGTTCCAGCCATTTCAATCCCTTGCGGAAAAAGTTCAGAAAATAATATGCCAATTGGAATTCAGCTAATTACTTCTCATTTTAGAGAAGATCTTATGTTCAGAGTTGCAGAGTTTATTGAACGAAACAATAAAAATTAAATCAATATTTTCTAATTTTTTATTTTACATTAAAAAAAATTTGGGATTTTAATTTAACTACTTCTCAATTATCTATCGCTAAATATTGCTGTTCCAATTCTTATTAATGTTGCTCCTTCCTCAATTGCAACTCTAAAATCTTGAGTCATTCCCATTGATAAATGAGGTAGTTCTATTCCTAAGTTATTAGAAATATCGTTTTTTATTTCTTTTAACATTTTAAAATATGGCCTTACTTTTTCTAAATCCTCGTGCTCCTTTGGTATTGTCATTAATCCTTTTAATACAATATTAGAATAACCTTGAATCTCAGTGGCTAGATTTAATGCGTCTTCTGGAGGTACACCACTTTTAGTACCTTCACCTGATGTGTTTACTTGAATTAAGACTTGTAAAATTTTTCCTAAGTTTCCAGAATGATTGTTAAGTTCATTAGCTAATGAAATTGAATCAACTGTATGAACCATAAAGGACCCAGGAGCAATATACTTAACTTTATTTCTTTGAAGGTTTCCAATGAAATGCCATCTAATATCTGAGTTATTTATTATTAGATTTTTATCCCTTAACTCCTGTGCATAATTTTCGCCTATATCTATTATCCCGCAATTAACTGCTTCTATAATCAATTCAACTGGTTTTTTTTTTGATACCGCAATTAAAGTAACTTCTTTTGGGTTTCTATTAAATTCACTACAAGTTAAATTAATTTGATTACGAATAAAATTTATATTTTCTGAAATGGTTGTTGGTCTCATTGGTATTTTTTTTTCACTAAAGTTATTATAAATAATTTAAAATATTACTGATTATTTTTTGAAACAAAACAATTCTAAAATTTAGTATTTACAAATTTTAATTTAATATTTATTTTTTTTATCAAGAGTATAAAATTAATTATATATTTGTAATGTAAAAAATTAGGATATTTGTTCCTTATCACTTCAAACTAGAGTTAATAGATAAATCATTTCTACATCCATTGTTTTTTAGCCTGATTTTTTACAAGACCAATTAGATTTTTTTACCGATATATTTCTTCACAAACAAAACTTTTTTTCAAAAGACATTTCTTTCTATTAAGCAATGCCAATAAAAGACAACGATTACACACCCGGACCAACCACGAACTCCGGAAGATTACCACAATTAGACTTAGCAGAATTAAAGTCTAAAAGAATTGTAGAGCTAACTGAAATTGCTCGAACACTTAATGTGCCTGGTTATTCAGACCTTCGCAAACAAGATTTAATATTTAAAATTCTTGAAGCTCAATCAAACCAACAACGACAAGGTGGTGGTATTGAAAAAGGAATTAATTTTTCTGAAGGTGTTTTAGAAGTTATGAACGATGGTTACGGATTCCTTCGTTCAGCAGATTACAATTATCTGCCTTCTCCAGATGATATTTATGTTTCTCCATCTCAAATCAAAAAATTTGGTTTAAGAACTGGCGATACTGTATCAGGGCAAGTAAGGCCGCCTAAAGATGGAGAACGATTTTTTGCTTTACTAAAAGTTGAAGCAGTAAATTATCAACAACCAGAAAGTATTCGTGAGAGAACTATTTTTGATAATTTAACTCCACTTTATGCAACTAAAAGAATTACACTGGAAACAACTCCAGGTGAATATTCTATGCGTATACTAGACTTGATGAGCCCAATAGGTAAAGGACAAAGATGTTTAATAGTTTCTCCTCCAAAATCTGGTAAAACTGTCCTAATGCAAAAAATTGCAAATGCTGTTTCAAGGAACCATCCTGAATGCAAGCTTATTGTTTTGCTAATTGACGAACGCCCTGAAGAAGTTACTGATATGGAAAGATCTGTTCAAGCTGAAGTTATCTCTTCTACTTTTGATGAACCACCTGAACGCCACGTACAAGTTGCTGATATGGTTCTTGAAAAAGCTAAAAGATTAGTTGAAGCAAAATATGATGTTGTAATTTTATTGGATTCTATCACTAGGCTTGCTCGAGCTCATAACACTGTAATCCCTCATTCAGGAAAAATATTATCTGGTGGTGTTGATGCTAATGCTCTTCACAAACCTAAGAGATTTTTTGGTGCCGCTCGAAATATTGAAGAAGGAGGTTCACTTACAATTATTGCTACAGCTTTAGTTGATACTGGCTCTAGAATGGATGAAGTTATTTTTGAAGAGTTTAAAGGAACAGGAAATAGTGAAGTTATTTTAGATAGAAAATTAGCTGACCGTAGAATTTATCCATCATTTGATATTATTCGTTCTGGTACTCGTAAAGAGGAACTTCTTATTGAAAGTGGTGATTTAAATAGGTTGTGGGTTTTACGTAAAGTTATCTCTGATATGACTCAAATAGAAGCAATGGAGTTTCTTCTAGATAGAATGAACGGAACAAAAAATAACAAAGAATTTTTAAAAGTTATGAGTACTTAATTTCAATATATATCTGAAATTATAAATATTAAACTCCCTGCAAACCTTTTATTCATTGACTTGCAGGGAGTTTTGATATTTTAAATTATATTTTACTCTGTATTAACGCTGTATTACAAACTTTGATATTGTAACTCCTTCTACTGTTTTCACACTATAAAAATAATTTCCACTACTAGTTAACAAATTATTGTAATATATTGAATGCTCTCCAAATGGGAAATTATCAACATCTAAAACAGTGTAAATTTATTCTCCGTTTTCTTTATAAACTACAATTTTTACACCTCCCTGCTTGTTCAACTTAAATGGTATATTTACTATATCTCTCGCTAGGTTTGGGTAGGCTGGGAGTGAAAACGCAATGCTATTTCCACCATCAACACCTACAATTGATCCGTTTGGACAATACATTTTTTTAAAATAGCACTTGTCGTCTTTTGTTAATCTAGAGCGTTGAGTTTTATCATAAGGTCCACCATTGTTCATAATTCCCCATTTATTTTTACATGGTAAACTTGCTTCATTGGCAATATGGAGAAACCCTAATGTATGACCTAATTCGTGTTGAAAAATGGTGATTAGGTTAAACCAACTATTATTATCTATTTTCCATTGTCCCCTAAAATTGAGTAGTGCCTTAGTAGCATTCATAGTAATTTCATGATCGCCTTAACAAGGCATAGAATGTTGACCACAGTTTGGAAGATAGGCAAAACCTAATTGATATTTCAAAACATCCATGTCATTGCTGTATAACGAATCCTCAAAAACAAATTTTAATTTTGCACAACATTTTTTATCTATCTGTATTGAATCTTGTAACCCACATATACAGTTCCATTCGTAAGATGCAATGTCAAGTGCATTAAGCATATTAAATTTTGAAATATAGTCTGGAATAGCATTTTCGTCGCTTAGTATTAAACAAGCAGGTATTTTGCTTCTAGCTGGAAACTCACCAGGTATGTCATAGGGATTTTTTCTACACTCTAAATGATCTTGTGCCATCACTTTTGCAGATTATGAAAGGAAATTCTTTGTTATCACATTCTTCTGGAGTACTACCACAATCTGCTCCAACTGGCTTAACATTAGTTTGAGAATAACAAAACCCTATCGCCATAAAATAAATGGCAATCAAACATATTATTTTCATTTTAAATTGTTTTAGGTAAAAAGGTTATTTGTTTCTTTGGTCAGTTAGCTTAGGTTTGGATGATTTTTTAAAGTCATCATCTTTTTTTAAAGTATTTGTTAAGTTTATTATCTCATCTCTGCGTTGTTTGATTTTTGCTATGTATTGTGCTGGAGTTAGCCCACTACCTAAGTTTAGGTCACTTCCACTTTCGTTTACAATTCAATTCTCTATTGGTAGAGCTAATAGTGGTCGTATAGTTTGCCCGCCATCTCTTAAACAATTAGCATTTCCTTGGATTACCAAACGAATACAAGACTGCAAAGAGTCATCACAAATCGTATTAGTTCTTAGAAATACAATGTACTCATTATTTTTTTCAACTTTAAAGGAAGGATTTACAGAGCTAGCTGGTAATGTATCAATCAAATCACAAGCACCGTATAAAGAAATAATTTGAAGGTCTTGCAAACCATAATTAAACTGTAAACAAGAATTAGTTGTTAATGGTTTATCATTATTCCAGCTTAAAGTTTGCGTATTACAACTTGGCAATATTTTTCCTTTTATAATCTCTTTTACATCGCTTGTAACTTCTCGAAGCATAACCCAAAAAGTTTTATTACCAAAATTTTTACGTTTATCAAATGTATTTGTTACCTTTACATGAGCAATATATGATGAGGATAATAAAGTGTAATCTAATGCTGGATACGGTGATATTGTTTTCATTCTAGTTGCTATATCTGAAGTTATTCTTGATAGAGTAATATATGGAGATAATGTTGATGCACCCATATATCTTTCGTATCGAATAGGGTCGAAATCAACTGAAGTATAAAGATACTTCATTAATCTTCTAAGTGTATCATTAGAGTAGTTTAGAGTTGAAAGGTAAGATTCAATCTCATCAGGAGTTTTTACTTTTCTAATACTGTCAATTACTATGTAACTTATCATTACATCAAGTGGCATATCAGTAGTGTAATATGGTGTCTTTAATATTTGTCCAGACTGTGTAAAAATTCCAGCATTAATGGGGGCACATGGGGGAGCAGGAAAATTATTTTGCCCATCTGCATTAATTGAAATTGTTGCTATAAAAAATAGCGTTATTGTTATTATTTTTATTGTATTCATGTTGATAAATTTTGATTTGAATTTTTGCAATCTGTTAATGAGATTTTTCTTACAAATAAGTAAGAATATAACTCCGAGTAATCGAAAAAGAATATAGCTTGTATGCTACTTACAAAGGTTTTCCAAGGCAGATACTTCCAAGTGAAATAAATTGAACTTATTAGTAAATTATAAACGCGATTAAGCAAAACAAAAGCTATAGCTGTGCTGTGCTGTGCTGTGCTGTGCTGTGCTGTGCTGTGGCAGAAATAAATTGTAGTAATACATGGCCATTTGAAGTTAATCTGAAATATTATATAAAATAAAATATATCAATTTTCAAACGTGATCACATAGAAAGCAAAAATTTCAATTTTAAGGTTATGAAAAATTTCATTGAAATTAAAATTTTTTAACTGTAAAAAGTTGATGGCGTTTTTAATTGACTTTTAAGCTATTGTAATCATCAGCTAAAAAGACAATTAAATATAGTAAAATAATATTTAATAAACAAAACTATTTTTATTCTTATTTAAATATATAAACTGGTATGTAAGCAAGTGTTTATATTGCTTTGGCTTGTAAGCAAGTGTTTATGCGTGTTTGACTTGCAAACAAGTATTTATATGTGAATATACTACTCCTCTGATTAATAAATTTATTATGATAATTATAAATATCTGTTTCATCTTTTTATTTTATTTGATTCTTGTTTTTGGTTAGTAAGTTCCATTTTTTATTCTATTCACTAATTCTGTAAACCTTGCCTTCCATTCGCTATAACTATAATTTGTGCTTGGTAACCATATTTTATTTACATCACTTACAACTCCATTTACTACTGGTAGTGCTGAGTTTGAACATGCATAATCAAGCTCTAATGGGTAGTAATCATAATCGTAATCACACTTAAACGTATTAAACCGCATAAATGCTATTATCTCCTGACCAACCTTCAAACCAAACTCATCTTCCCCTACCTTAAGCAAAGGGTCGTTTTTGTATATATCCTTTACGTTCTCAATCCAATTTGAGCTATATAAACTGCCATCATACCTAAACTGAATTATCTGGCGTCCTAAGCTATCAGTTGGAAATAGCGGTAATTGCTGACCTTTTACTTTATCTAAAACCTCGGCGGTTACAAAGTATGGGCATTCAGTAATAGTATCTTGTCTCCTTTTAACTTTTGTTACACCAAGCACCCTTACTTTTGTTTTATAGTCAGCTATCATTATTGCAAAATATGATCGGCTTTCTGGGTCATATGGGTCTGCCTTCCGCACCTTCCGTAGTAAACTTGGTAACACAAAGTATTTATCTGAACATATCTTCGGCGAAAAGAGTCAGATTGACAATTTCGCTCTGAATCAAAAATGCCCGTTCTTTTTGATCGTGATGCTGTTTCAAAACTATACGACTGATATGTACCAGTCGAATAGTCATGAACTAAGTAAAAGTTTTGTAACAACTTTTTTACTGTATCGCTTTTCGCTGTGTATTTTGGTATTATTTTGTATAAATATTCTTGAGTATGTATCATTAGGCTATCGATAAACCGATAGGCTTTAATAATTTCTAGTGGTGCATTATTTATAATTGGAGGTAAATGTGTTAGACGTGCATATTTTGCAAAGTATGGCATCTCTACACTGTCTCGCCAATACAATCTTTTGTAATCTCTTGTACTATCAGTTGCTCTATTTGGTATTTCAATTATTTGCTGTGCTTTACATATGCTTACTGAAACAAGTAATAACATTATTACTAAAATTATCTTTTTCAAAGTTTTGTTTGTTGTTTATTTTTTGATAATCACTTTTTGTATTTTGGTTTTATCACCTATCTTTATTTTGAAATAATATTCTCCACTTGATAGACCCTCCGCGTTAAATTCTATCTCATTTTCTCATAATATTTCTTTCGTTGTTTATAGTAGTGGTATCACTTTTTCTCCTTTATTGTTAATAAATGTTATTAATACTATACGGAAATTCATTACAAGGTTGAATAACAGGTATATCCATTAATTTGTCTCCTATTTTTGGGTTGATAAAATATTTTTAAATTCTTCAACAGTAACATATTCAACAAATATTTTCATATCATCAATGTACTAAAGTGATTTAGCATAATTTGTTATTTGAATTAATAAATAACAATTTTTGACAATTACAAAAATATTTAGTTAAATAAAAATTAGAGTTAAGGATGCTAAACAGAATCTTCCAGGGTGGATACTTCCAAGAAAAATGTATTGAACTTATTAGTAAATAATAAACGTGACTAAGTAAAAGCTTTTGCTGTGCTGTGCTGTGCTGTGCTGTGCTGTGCTGTGCTGTGCTGTGCTGTGCTGTGCTGTGCTGTGCTGTGCTGTGCTGTGCTGTGCTGTGCTAAATTTGGTTTGCTCATTTTTGAAAATTAAGTTTTGTTTTTGATTTTCAAAATATCTTTTTTTAATCTTTTATTCTTTTATTTTAAGGGTTGGGTTGAGTTTAATTTTTTGTTTTCTAAACTCCTCTCAGCTTGCTTATAATGTTTGTTTTCTTATTATCTTATTTACATATCTTTCTCTTATCTAACTTATATAATTATTTTGAATAAAATATATTTATTATTCAACTCCATAATTAGACATTTTTTTAAACTGAATATTTTAAACTCCCTGCAAACCTTTTATTCATTGGCTTGCAGGGAGTTTTGATATTTTATATTTATTTCAACTCTGTATTAACGCTGTATTACAAACTTTGATATTGTAACTCCTTCTACTGTTTTCACACTATAAAAATAATTTCCACTACTAGTTAACAAAGTATTATAATATATTGAATGCTCTCCAAATGGGAAATTATCAACATCTAAAACGGTATAAATTTTTTCTCCGTTTTCTTTATAAACTACAATTTTTACACCTCCCTGCTTGTTCAACTTAAATGGTATATTTACTATATCTCTCGCTGGGTTTGGGTAGGCTGGGAGTGAAAACGCAATGCTATTTCCACCATCAACACCTACAATTGATCCGTTTGGACAATACATTTTTTTAAAATAGCACTTGTCGTCGTTTTGTAGTTTACCTCTACTCAATGGATTGAAAGTACCTGGTGCGAGTGGGTTTGAATGCATTACACCCCAGTTATTATCTCCTATAAGACCTGTGTTACAAGGTAAAGCTACATCTGGATCCTCATCAATACTAAATCGAATATGCCTCATTCCTAGCAAATGTCCAGCCTCATGCTGTATCACAGGTATTAGGTTAAATCTGCTTTGGTTATCTATCTTCCATGGTCCTTTTAATGCTAAAAGTTGTGGAGTTGCATTAATGTTTATTGTTTGTGGATTGCAAGGTGCATTTTCATTTTGACATTGAGGGTAAGATGCGTAGCCCAAAGTTCTATTAATATCTTGTCCGTATGTTTTTGTTATTAAGTGAAACTTGACTTTCATACAACAATTACTATCTTGAATTGGAGTATTTTCCAGCCCACACACACAGTTCCATTCATATTCAGCTATATCTAAAGTATTTTGGACTTGTGCCTTTGTTAAATAGCTTGGTATTTCGTTTGGATCACTCATAATTATACATACTGGTACTTTGGATCTCTGTGGCTTATTTCCACCCTCCCATGGATTATTCGTTCACTTTAATTCTTCAGAACCATTTGGTTTACAAATTAAAAAAGGGTACTCCTTATTACAATCTAATGGTACTTCTCCACAATCTGTACCATCTGGCTTAACATTTGTTTGGGCATAGCATTTTCCTATTGCCATTAAAATAATGGCAACAAAATATATAATTTTAATTTTCAATTTATTTTAAGTAATGATTATTTTGTTGGTTGTTTGTAGCTGAGTTCTGGTTTTGTTATTGTTTTCAACAACTCTTTATCTTTTTGGTTTGTATTTGTTAGGTTCAAGATTTGGTCTCTCCTTGCCCTAATTTTTGCGATGTATTCCGTTGGCGTTAGGTTGTTTCCTATGTTAAGTTCGGTACCACTTTCGTTTACAATTCCATTCTCAATAGGCAAAGCTAACATGGGTCTTATCTGTTGCCCACCGTCTCGCCTCCAGCCATATCTGCGGCATATATTTAGGTCAAGATAAGAGTGCATCAAATCACTACAAACAAACCCTAATTCTAAAAATACGATGTAATCTTTGTTTGGAGCAATCTTGAATGCTTGGTTTACAATACTAAATGGAACAGTATCTAATATATCGTTTGCCTGTGATTTTACTTGAAGCCAAAGCTTAGGAAATTGAAATTGTAAACATGAGCCAACAAATGGGAACTGATTTTCAGATTCAGTTAGTTTGGATACTGAAAAAGTAACTGGAGGGTTTATACAGTTGGGTATTGCTTTTCCCTTAACTGATTCTATTATCTCAGATTCTAAAACTCTAATATAATGGGTAGCAGAATCTTCAACTTTCTTTACAGTAACATGAGCAATTACATCTGATGAAAGCAACGCTTCATCAATTGCTTGATTTGGTGAAACAGCAACCGCTTGGCTGATTATGTCAGAAATTGTTCTATAAATTGTGATCGGAGGTGTTTTAGAAATAGAAGCAACATATCTTCGAAATCTGATTGGGTCGTAATCGACCACTGCATATAGATGCTTCATAATTCTACGTAGTGTATCATTTGAATACTTGAGAGTGCTTAAAAATTCCTCCATCTCATCTGGTGTTTTAACTTTTGTTAAGCTATCAATTATTATGTATCCGATTATAACATCAAGTGGCATATCTGTTGTGTAGTAGGGTGAGCTTAAAATTGGAGAGTGCTGTGTGCTAATTCCAACATAGTTAGTATCGCATGGTGGTTTCGGGTAGGTAGTTTGTCCCTCTGCATTAATTGAAATTGTTGCTATAAAAAATAGCGTTATTGTTATTATTTTTATTGTGTTCATGTTAATAAATTTTGTATTGAATTTTTATTATTGTTAATTACGTCTTCCTTACAAAAAAGTAAGAATACAACTCAGAGTAATCGAAAAGAATGTAGCTTGTATGCTATTTACAATGGTTTTCCAAGGCGGATATTTCCAAGAAAAATGTATTGAACTTATTAGTAAATAATAAACGCGACTAAGCAAAGCAAAAGCTTTAGCAGTGCTGTGCTGTGCTGTGCTGTGCTGTGCTGTGCTGTGCTGTGCTGTGCTGTGCTAAATTTCTTTTGTTCATTTTTAAAAATTAAGTTTTGTTTTTGATTTTCAAAATATCTTTTTTTAATCTTTTATTCTTTTATTTTAAGGGTTGGGTTGAGTTTAATTTTTTGTTTTCTAAACTCCTCTCAGCTTGCTTATAATGTTTGTTTTCTTATTATCTTATTTACATATCTTTCTCTTATCTAACTTATATAATTATTTTGAATAAAATATATTTATTATTTGAGAATTACAGTTTGGTGGCATGCCTATTATAAGTCCCTTGTGTGACCGTTTCTTCGGATCCATTACAACTGAATTGTATGTGCTTACTTTATATGCTAATAATTCATTTACTCCTATATTCCCATTTGTGGTTGGTACATTTAATTGCTTCAATTAATGATCTGAAGATTTCTGTTTGAATGAGTTATGCCAGAAAGCTAATAAAACTGATACTAATGAAATTATAACAAAAGCTATTGGAGTTAATAGAGATCGTCTTGGTGATGAGCGAAGTTCTGGGACTGCAGCAGGATCAAGTACTGATACAGTGGGCATATCTCGGGCTTCTTGAATGGATTCTTGTTGGTATTGTGCTTCTAAATAATTGTAAATTTGAGTAGAGACTTCTAAATCAATTTTTAAATTTGCAAATCTTTTTGTTAATTCAGGTACAGATGTAAATGCAATTCCAACATCACCCCCTGCTCTGCCTGACTCAACTTCAACTTTTTGTTTTTTTAATTCAACTAGCTGTTTATTTAACATTTCCATAAACTTTGAATCTGAACTTAAATCCAACTTAGCTGAAGTAATCTCAAGTTCTTTTTTAAAAATTGCAGATTGAACTTCAGATAACGCTTCAATACTTGAAGCAACTTGTTTGTCGAGTGCTAAAGCTTTATTCTTTTGTTGGAATTTCAAATATTCTGATTGAATAGAATCTAACTTAAATCTCTTTTCAATTTTTAATTTTCCTATAAACTCTTTAGAACGTTTTGCTTTAGAGGCAGTTTTAGTTCTATTTAATTTATCAAGAATTATTATAGAATAATTTACAACATCGGCTGAGAGTTTGGCAATTTGCTCCTGTTCTTTTTTATCTGAAAAATATCCAGTTTTGGGGTTGAAAGAAAGTTGAATCATACCTTGCCTATCAGATTCGGCAACCATCATTCCTTGCACTTTATCTATTGCTTGTTGATACTCATCATTATTCATATTAAACAATTTAAGCAAACTAAATTTTCTAATAATGCTATCTGCAACTGTTCTACTTGTAAGTATTTTAACAAAAACTTCAGAGCTTGAGTTCTCTGCAAATGCCTTGAAATCTAAGTTCTGAGCTCCTTTTGCTAAAAGTGAAGCAAAGCTAAAGCCATCTGTTTTTTCTGGTGGAAGCAATGATGCTCCACTTGAAAAAGTTTGTGGCATTATAAAAGTATAACCTATAAATAAAACTGTACAGGTAATAATAGTTGTTATTAAAAAAACTTTATATTTTTTTAAAACCTTTGAATAATCATCAAATTTAATTACTACTGGCAATTTTGGATTACTTGAATCAGTCAATTTTTAATTTTTAAAATACGTTTCAATATGGCTTCTTTAACTAAGTTTTAACTTTTATATTCTTACAAATATTACTTACAACACTAAACTATATATATAATGTAACAATATAATTTAACAATATAATTTCAGAAGTTTAAGGTTTGGATAAAGAAATAATTACTGCTGTAATGGTTGCAATTTGAGCTACAATAGAAATTACTTCAGTAAAAGTTTTCCAAAATGTAGCCTCTGTTTTTTCGGGTACAAATATTGCGTCACCAGGTTCAAGCTCATAATCATCACCTTTAGAAGCAAGAAATGCTTCATTAGTTCTTCCTTTTATTATTTGTGTTTCGTCTTCATCTGCCCTCCATCCAAACCCACCTGAAGTTTTTATATAATCTATGAAATTATATCCCTTTTGATATGTTACGCTACCTGGATTTTTTACTTTACCAGTTAATTTTACATAAGTTTTTTTTGTTGGTACAAATATAGAATCATCATCTTCAATTGTGATATTCTCCGATTCAGCACCACTTAGTAGGTTAGAAACATTAACAGACATCACTCCTCTTTTCTCTCGAGTTTTAGCTCTGAAATATTGTACCTCCTCTGGAGATCTATCTTTAGGATCAATTCCAATAATTCTTCCAAATTCATTATCAGGCTCACTAAGAACCTTCCTTCTAATTACAGAAACATCACTCAATGATGCTTCATTGGTAAATCCTCCAAATTGTTTTATAACATCTTTTAGTTTTGTTTGCCCAGATTCAATTGCAATTGAACCTGGAAAAGTTACTTCACCTCTTACCACAACTCTTCCAGATTTTAAGTAGTTTGGAATAAATTTTACAAAAATTCTGTCACCAGCTTTGAGGGCTTTATTATTTAAGATCTCACCATTATTTTTAGCTTTACAAATATACCTTTCTACTATTTTCCCGTTTATATTTAGAGATACAACTTCAATTGAATCAAGCATAGCTCCAGCTGAAAAGCCAAAACAATACTTTATCATATTTGAAATTGAGTCACCTTCATGAAAACTAAATTCACCAGGGCGTTGAACAGCACCAAAGCAAGATATTACATTTTTTGCATCTTGAACTCCAATCCTAATTACGTCTCCACCCCTTACATAAGGATTTGAATTGAAATCACCATTAGTATAGAATGGCAACAAATCAATTAAAATTTCATTACCTTTTCTGAAAATAGTAACCGATCTTTTAGAAGCTTTTGTTGAAGCTCCTCCTGCTAAATCTATAATATCTGAAACCCTAGAAGCAGGGTTAGCTAAAACTACACCAGTTCTAATAACTGCTCCAATTATATAAACTTTAAATTGTCTTATTTTTTTTAATGAAACTGCAACGTCTGCTTTATAAATTTTGTTAATTGTAGAACTAATTGATTTTTTTATTTCAAATAAAGTTTTATCTCGAACATTAACTTCACCAATTGTTGGTATAATTATTTTAGCATCAGGTGTAACAGGAAGTTCAAACTGAAGAGGCTTAGTTGTTGATATGCTTAGAGTTATAATATCACCAGGTCCCATTAAGTATTCGTTTTCATCTATTGGGCTCTCCATTGCAACATTGGCTTCAATAGCTCTTTCGCGAGCCATTTTCAAAGAAGTTGTATCATAAGTAGTGTTTTCATAATTCCCAGTAGAACCAGGGTATCTTGGGTCTTCTCCTGTTACAATAGGTTGCTGGGCTAAAACAATACTAAAAGCTATTAAATTGTATAATATTATATATTTTATCATCAAATTTTATAATTGGTTGCAAAGTTAAGTTAAATCAAAATTATACAATATATTTTCACTTATTAAGGATTAATTCATCAAATGGAAATTTAAGTTAATTTTTATTTAATTTAAAATCCATATTGACCTTAATTTTGTAATTTTTTATATCGGATATTTATATTTAGATAGATAATTTGTTTATTTAAATTTAGATTTAACAAAAAATTATATTTTCTGGAATGAAATCAATCTGTTGGCTACGTAGAGATTTAAGACTAAATGATAATGCAGCTTTGTTTCACGCATGCAATAATTCAAATGAAGTTTTTATTATTTTTATTTTTGATTTGAATATCCTAAACAAATTAGAAAAAAATGATAGAAGAGTTTCATTTATAGAGAATTCGATTAAAGATCTTCAAAAAAAATTATCAAATTTAAACTCATCAATTATTGTTTTATATGGTTACCCAGTTAAACTTATCCCACAAATAGCCTTAGAACTTAATGTTCAATCAGTATATACAAATTATGATTATGAAGAGTATGGTAAGAACAGGGATAAAGAAATTCAAAATTCTTTGACTTCAAATAGTATTAATTTTTACTCTTATAAAGATCAAGCAATTTTTGATCGAAATGAAATATTGAATTTATCATCAAATATTTATAAAGTTTTTACTCCCTATAAAAATGCTTGGCTAAAAAAAATTGATTCATTAACCAATTCTAATTCTTTAAACAATCCTATAATTGATTTTAATCCTGATTTAACAAAGCTTGTAAATACAAATAATATTAATGATAATAATACAAGTATTGATATATCAAAAATTGGGTTTAATAGTCAAAAATTATGGTTAAATTCTGGCGAAATTGGTGGCAATGAATTGTTAAAAAGTTTCATTTTTAATATAG
This sequence comes from Chlorobiota bacterium, assembly GCA_016700335.1. Classification (NCBI taxonomy): domain Bacteria; kingdom Pseudomonadati; phylum Chlorobiota; species Chlorobiota bacterium. The sequence goes on from CP065014.1 coordinate 2,797,324, forward strand.
ATAATTATAAGGAAACTCGCGATTTCCCATCTATTAAAAATGGTACATCTCATTTATCAGTTCATTTAAGATTCGGAACAATTTCAATTAGGTCACTTGTACGGCACTCTTATAAAAGGAACACAATTGGAAGTGATACTTGGTTAAGTGAATTAATTTGGAGAGATTTTTACAAAATGCTTTTAGATAAATTTCCTTCAACAAAAGAAAATTGTTTTAAAAAAGAGTTTGATAATTTACAATGGGAGAATAATTTTGAACTTTGGGAGGCATGGTGTATTGGAATGACTGGTTACCCAATAATAGATGCTGCAATGAGGCATTTCAATAAAACTGGATGGATGCATAATAGGCTTAGAATGATTGTTGCCTCTTTTCTTACAAAAGATTTACTAATTGATTGGAAAATGGGAGAAAGATATTTTGCTCAACATTTGCTCGATTTTGATTTATCTGCAAATATTGGTGGGTGGCAATGGTGTGCTTCTGTAGGATGTGATGCTCAGCCTTATTTCAGAATTTTTAATCCAATTTCACAATCTATTAAATTTGATACTAATGGTGATTTCATTCGAGAAAACTGTCCTGAACTTTCAGGCTTTTCAAATGACTCAATTCATTTTCCTTTTACCTCAAGTATTAGTGAACAATTTTCTGCAAATTGTATTATTGGTAAGAATTACCCTTCACCAATTGTAGATCATTCAATACAAAGAATAAAAGCATTGGAGATGTTTAAAAAATGTAAGGAGAATATGTAAAATGGTATTAGCAGATTCATTACTTGTAAACCAAAAATCTCTCATTGATTTTCTATAAATTTTTAAAAAATAAAGTATCAAAATTGATAATTAAAATTAAAATCTATTTAGAAGTTTAAAATTTGATTAATTCTATGTTTCAACTTAGTGGAATAAAAAATATAGATTCTAGTGGAATATTATTCATTTATATATGTCAAACGAACAAAGGGATATGAAATCAATTAAAGCTTTTAGCGATTCTGAAATACTAAAAGAAGTTCGATCAGGGAATCGTTGGATTTTTGCTGAATTGATTCGTAGATACCAAAGGCAAGTCTCCTCCGTAGTGCATAATATGTTAGGTAGATGTGTTGAAGCAGAAGATATTGGGCAGGAAGTTTTTATTAGATTTTACAAAGCAATCCATACATTTAGAGAAGAATCTGGAGTTGGTACTTACCTTACAAGAATTGCAATTAATTTATCGCTTAATGAAATTAAGAGAAGAAAAAAATGGAGGAATGTTTTCTTCAATTCACTTACAGCGGATGAAATTGATACAATAGAAAATCTTCCTAATGAAGTTAACGATTCAGAAAATAATGAGTTAAAAGAACAAGTAGATTTTGCATTAAGTAGGTTAAACATTAATTTCAGATCAGTAGTTATACTCAGATTAATAGAAGGGTATTCAGTTGAAGAAACGGCAGAAATACTTAACATTGCAATTGGAACAGTTATGTCAAGGCTTTCAAGGGCACAGGCTAAACTAAGACTTTTACTTGAAAAATAAACCTAATATATTCTTATGAAAAATGATTATAAATTTGATGAAAAAGTATTATTAAGTCTAAAAAAAGATAGATTTAATCAACTATTTTCTGAAAGTGTTATGGATAAAATTTATGAACAAGAAGCAGTGAATTTTAGTCTGATTGAAAAACTTGAACATAAGATTTTCAGTTACAAAATGTTTTTTGCTACATCAGTTTTAGCTTCAACTTTATTTTTTGCATTTTTTGGAGTTAAAAATTTAGGTCTGTTAGATACAATGTTAAATAGTAATTCTAATTACAGTTTATTAACGATTGGTAATAACGAGAATCAATATTCTTTTTCATTTGGGAATGATGCACTATTCCATTCTGAGTTTATAGAGCATGAACTCTCTCCAAGCGAAGATCAATGTAGTTTAGTGAGAGATATTATAAAGCACCATACTAATAGTAATATCAATTCTAATTCCGATAAATGTAAAAACACTTATAATATTCTTAAATCAATGAAAGAGGAAATTATGCCTATTTTAACTGACTCTCAAAGAGAGAAGTTGATTTCAAAAATTTATGAATTTGAGGATTTATGTTGTTAGATTTTTAAGTTGAATTTAAAATCTAAATTATGGGAATAATAACTTTTCATTCCAAATATTATTTTCTAAATCAAAAATACGACGCGTATGTAACCTTCCTTCACCCTCTTTCCAGAACTCAATTTTAGATGGAATTACTCTCCATCCTGACCAATGTGGAGGTCTTGGTATAGTTTTTCCCTCATATTTTTTTTCAATTTCATTAACCATTTGAAGCAGTTCTTCTCTACTACTCAAAAATCTGCTTTGTTTTGAAGCCCAAGCTCCAACTTGACTTAGCCTAGGTCTGGTGGCGAAGTATTCATCTGCCTCTTCATTTGAAACAGGAATTACATTACCTTCAATTCTTACTTGTTTTCCTATTATTTTCCAGAAAAAACAAATTGCCACATATGGATTTTCTTTAATGTCTAATGATTTCTTGCTTTCCAAATTGGTGTAAAAAACAAACCCATGCTCATTAAATTCTTTTAAGAGCACAATTCTTAAACTTGGTTTTCCTTCTTTATTAACAGTTGCAATAGACATTGAGTTAGGCTCTTCTATAACTTTAGAAGCCTCATTAAACCAATCATCAAACAAATTATAAGGTAGATTCATTTCATAAAAATTTATTTTATTTCTAACATATTTAATAAACCATTCATGTACAATTATTAAGAGAAAAAACAAAAAATAAATTTATACATTCCTAAGTATTAACATAATTTATAGTTATTACATTTCCTCTGTTTTAACTCTTTTAATTTCAGCACCTAAAGCTGTTAACCTACGTTCAATACATTCATAACCCCTATCAAGATGATATACTCTTAAAACTTCAGTTACCCCATCAGCTACCATACCACACATAACCATAGCAATTGAAGCTCTTAAATCTGTACTTGTTACTGGTGCACCAGTTAGTATTTTACCACCTTGAATAGTAGCACAGTTTTCATGTAAGGTTATATCACAACCTAATCTTGAAAGTTCTGGAACATGAGAAAATCTATCTCTGTAAACATTATCTGTAACAATACTAGTTCCTTTAGCAGCTGTCATTAAAGCCATCCATTGAGCTTGCATATCTGTTGGAAAGCCAGGATATACCCCAGTTGTAATACTAACAGGTTTGAGTTCATCGGGAGCTTTAATAATTATTTCATCAGCACGAGTATCAATCTCGCATCCAGTTTCTTCAAGTTTCTCAAGAACAAAAGCAAGATGATAAGGATTAGTTTTTGTAAGAACAGCTTCTCCACCAGTCATTGCAACTGCCATTAAAAGTGTTCCTGCTTCAATCCTATCTGGTATTGTTTCTTCATCAACTGATTTCAAATCTTTTACCCCTTCAATAACTAAAGTTGAAGTACCAAGCCCTTCAATATTAGCTCCCATTTTTTGAAGCATTCTACCAGCTGCAGTAACCTCAGGCTCCATTGCTGCATTATTTATTGTGGTTCTACCTTCAGCCAAAGTCGCTGCAGCCATAATATTAAATGTAGCTCCAACAGAGGAAACATCTAAAGAAATATTTGCTCCTCGCAGCCTGTTAGCTTTTGCAATAATATAACCACCTTCAATAGTAATTTCAGCACCAAGCCTTTCAAGACCTTTAAGATGCAAATCTACAGGTCTTGGTCCCCATGCGCAACCACCAGGCAATGACACTTTTGCATTTCCATATCTAGCTAACAATGGACCAAGCACATGAATAGAAGCTCTCATTTTCTTTACATGTTCGTAAGGTGCTTCCTGCGAAGTAAGGTTAGAAGTATCTAGGAATAAATTATTATTATTTAATTCTGCATGAACTCCCATTGAAGCTAAAAGCCTAGACATTGTCCAAACGTCACGAATATTTGGAGTGTTTCCTAAATTATATACCCCTGGTGCAAGTAATGCTGCGGGCATTAATTCAAGTGTTGCATTCTTTGCTCCAGTAACATAGGTTCTGCCACACAAACGTGTTCCTCCATTGATTACGAATTTGTCCATAGTGCTAATTAATAATTTATAAAAATTGATTTACATTGTAAACTATCAGAATGTTATTCTGTAATTTAACCATTCTTCTTGATGAATAGCTCCAAATTTTTCATAGAATTTAATTGCATTCAAATTCCAATCTAAAACAATAAATTCAAACCTACCACAATCATTATTTTTTGCTATATCAATCAAGTAACTAAAAAAAGAAAAACCTATTTTCTTATTTCTAAATTGTTCAAGAACAAATATATCTTCTAAATAAAATGTTGGTTTTGCTAAAAATGAAGAATAGGTTTCAAATGTGATTGCGTATCCAACTGGTTTTGAATCATAATAAACAAGATATGAAATGTATTTTGGTGAACTACCAAACCCATCTTCCAATAGCCTTTTTTTTGCTAAATCATCTGGAACTTTTAATTTTTCATATTCTGCTAAAGAGCATATCAAATTAAATAATACTTCAAAATCTTCTCTTTCAGTTTTTCGAATTAATATCATTTGATTGTAAATATATAGAGACGGATTTTTAAAAAAATGGGAATTTTGGAAATCTAATTATCTAACCAATCTATTTTTTCTTTTTTTTGGTCTTGGTTTTTTTTGCTTTTGGAACTACAACAGTATCTTTAGGAATAGACAATATTTGAAGTGTTTTATCAACAGTAATATCAAATTTAATTTCTTGGTATTCTCCAGTATAATTAAAATGATAAATCTTGGATTGTTTTGGATAAACTGTTGATTCCATTTCTATTTTTATATCTGCATTATGATCTAATGAAATTACACAAGTATATTCTCCAGTTGTACTATTAGACTTACTTTCAAATATAGATTCCCCTGTTGATGCATTTATAAAATTTAATTTTACTGAAGCAATTGCACTAGTAGATTTATCAGAGATTTTCCCTTTTAACAAAGATGATTGTGCATTGGTTGAAAAAATAGAAAACAGTAAAAATGAGAGAACAATAATAAAACTTTTCATCGGTTTATATTTGGTTATTAAATAATTTTTGCAAAGATAATATGATTATAAATTCTATTGGTTCATTTCAATTGTTATTTGCTTGCTAATTTTTTATCTATTCAGAATAATGGTATACATATCATAATTTTAGTTATTTCGAGCACCTTCTTTAATCCATAATGAGACTCCTTGCCGTTGATTTAAGGTTGTTATATCTCGAATTAGTATATATGAATGTGGTAATTTTTCACTCATAATTTGAGACAAAGTACTATTAATTGAATCCCCTGGAGAGACTAATCCTGCTGTTTGGAAAAGATTAATATAACTTGTTAAATTAACTCCACCAGCTTTTGAATCTCCATGACAACCACTATTACAACATGACAAATCAAACATTGGTTGTAAGTGTTTGTTATAACTTATATCCTTTTGTGGGAATACAATATCTTGAGGAGTTAATGGTCCACTATCGCATGCAAATAATGTTATGATTATTGCAACCAATAAAATATTTATAAATATATTTTGCAATATGATATTTTTCCTAAATATAAATTAAACAATTAAAACCTGTACTACTTGAAATTGTTAACAGAATATTAAATAAATTTCATTCCAAGTTCTGATCTTTTATCTGAAATTTCTTTTATCAATTTAAAAACATTATCCTCATCTAATAAACTTATGTTATTAGATTTTAGTTTATCTTGCAACATCATCAATTCATTATCAAACTTAATAATTTTAATCTTATTAATACTATCTTGAACAATTAACCAAGGGTTAGTGCTTTTCAATTCAGGATCCATTTTACTCCAATACTCAGATAAAGATTCAGGTTCTATTGCAAGCATTGCAATAAGTTCACGCATATCTTCTTCAAGTTCTTCTAAATGTATTTCATCTAATCCAAATGTCCTCTGATTTTCATAATAAGCAGCAATCATACTAAACATATGCTTGAGAACAGGATGAGAGAAATCAGATTCAGTTAAATTGTTTAAAGTGTGCTCAATAATTTGAGAGTCACCTTCACACATTATTTTTAGAATATGGTATTCTGCTGAAGGAAGAGAATTAATATTTAATGGGATTTTTTTTTGCTTTATAGCATCGGGCAGTTGATTAGAAACTAGATTGTTTACAATTATCTGATTCTGATTCTTATTTTCATTCTCAATTAATCTCTTTTCTCGATAAATTTCTTTACTTACTATCTCCCTCGCATTTTTAAGTTCAGACATTACCATATTTTCATTTAAGTGAAAATCAGATATAAACTTCTGAACATATAATTGTCTTTTAAGTTGATCTGGAATTAGAGAGATAGACTCTAAAATAATTCTAATCGATTGTGTTTTTTTCTCAGGGGTGTCTAGGTCACCTTTTTGCTTGAAAAGTTTTGAAATAAAATCAAGAAATGTTTGTGATTGCATTTGAATTTTTCTTTCAAATTCTTTAGCTCCAAATTTCCTTACAAAGGAGTCTGGATCTTCTCCCTGAGGTAATCTCAAAACAGAAACATCAATCCCTTTTTTGAGTAAGATATTTATTCCCCTTAATGTTGCTATTTCACCAGCATTATCACTATCAAAAACAAGTAAAACGTTTTGAGCATATCTATTAAGAAGATCTGAATGTTCTTTAGCAAGTGAAGTACCGCAAGTTGCAACAACATTTTGAACCCCAGCTTGATGCATAGAAATTACATCAACATAACCTTCAACAATAATTGCTTGACCAGATTTCCGAATTGAATCTTTAGCTTGAAATAGACCATACAGCAATTTACTTTTGTGATAGACTGGGCTTTCAGGGGAATTTATATACTTTGGTTGTGAATCATCTTCATTAAGTCTTCTAGCTCCAAATCCAACAATTTTTCCAGTAGATGAATGAATAGCAAACAAAAGCCTACCTCTAAATCTATCATAATAACCATTTCGATTATCTCTTTTTATAACTAACCCTGCTTTTTCTATATCCTCAATCTTTTCTCCTGATTTTAAAAGAATTTTAAATAAAGTATCCCAATCATCTAAAGCATACCCTATACTGAACTTTTTAATAATCTCAAGTGTAAATCCTCTTTTAGAAATATAACTTCTAGCTAATAAATTGTTTGGGTTCTCTAGGTTTTCACAATAAAATTTATTTGCTTTACTAATTATATTTGTAAGAATCTCATTTGAACTTATAGAATCTTTATTCTTTTTGTTTTCCTCCATTGGTATCCCATATCGTTCTGCCAGATTACGTAACGTTTCTGGGAATGTCCAATTATTTTTTTCCATTAAAAAAGTGAAAACATTTCCACCTTTTCCACAAGCAAAACATTTATAAATTCCTCTAACTGGCTCAACTGTGAATGAAGGTTTTTTATCATCATGAAATGGACAAAGCCCTAGCCAATTCTTACCAGTTTTTCTTAACCGTAAATAATCGGAAACAATATCTACAATATTTGCTTCAGAACGAATTCTCTCAACTATTTCATTATCCCTCATTAAACTAGTATTTTAAATTCAATTTACTTCTAATAAATTCTTGTGAATAGATAATAACATTCATCAATTATTTCTCCCAAGGATAATTATTTTCATACCATTCTTTATAGCCTCCTTTATAAACAAACACTTTTTTAAACCCAATTTGGCATAACCCTTTTGCTGCTTCATGGCTTAAAGTACATTCATCACCTCCACCACAATAACAAACAAATATTCTGTCCTTAGGCATTGATAAAAATTTTGGAATATTAGGCGCAAACTGGTCACCATAAGCATGAATAGATCCAGCAATATGACCATCATTATATTGAGTTTCTGGTCTGGCATCTACAAACATTACATTAACTTTCTTATCGAATAACTGTTTTGCTTGAATTGTATTTATCTCCTTTATCTTATCACAATTAATAATCTCATCATTAATAACATTATCTTGTTTTGTGCTTTCAGCTAGATTTTTAATAGATTTTAAACTCTTTAAAGAATCTAATTTTTGTTTTAAAACAATTTTTTTGATAGAATCTTGCTTTTGAGTAAATAGTTTTAAACTATCTTTAACATTATTTAACTGATTGGTGTTTTTAGAAGAATCATTATTTATATTTTGACTAAGTCGATTTAAACTATCTTGTTGGGATAATAAAATTTCTTTTGTATTTAGGTTTGATTTAGTATCAATGGAAGAGCTTGAATCTAAGCCTAATTCAGAATTATTTGCTGATTCAGATTTTACTTTTTCCTCAGTAACCCAAGGTATTGAATTAGAAGAGAAAGTATTGAATAAAATTACAATTAATATTATTGCAATTAAAATTAAAGAAGCCTCTTTAATATATTCCTTCATAATTTTTTTATAATTTTAAAATGTTTAAATATCGTACAAATATAGTTTTCACATACCAAACTAAAATACTAACCAAACTTTAATCAAACATTTTAAATGCTTGATCCAATTTCAAAAGAAATACAATTTTGCAAAACAAACTAATAACAAAACAGATAAATTAACAATAATGAATTTAAGTTTTTTTATTAGATATTTTCAATAAATTATCTAACAAAACAATATTTTTTAGTTTTAAAATTGGATGAATAAAATCTGGTGAAATTTCTGTTAATGGTTCGAGAACAAAAGTTCTGTTATGTGACTCTATATGGGGAATATTTATTAGATTATCTGAATATATAAGGTCATTAAAATAGATTATATCAATATCAATTTCTCTTTCGTGCCATTTTTCTCTTTCAATTCTACCTAATTTTTTTTCAATCCCTTTCAAAAAATAGAATAACTCTAATGGCTGTAATTCAGATTCAATCTTTAAAGATGCATTTAAAAAATCTGGTTGATGAATATAACCAATTGGCTTAGTTTCATAAAAGGACGAAATTAAAACTACATTCGTATGTTTTAGTCTGTCAATTTCTTTAATTGAATTTAAGATATTTTCTTTTTTATCCCCAAAATTAGAGCCTAGGGATAGGTAAATGTTATGATTCAAATATAATTAGCTATTCATTAATTAAGCTATACAAAAATAATTAATAAAGTTAGTATTGATTGTTGAATTATTTTTTAAAATTATATGTTTAATTAGAATATGATTAAATTTTAAAAACATGATATATATCATGTTTTTAAAGAAAGATTAAATATAGATTTGTTTACGTATTAGTTCTTAATTCTCAATTTAATTGTAAAATTATGTCAGTTCTCATTTTATTGATAGGAGTTAGTATTTGCATAGCAGGTGGATTTTTGATAGTGTTTATTAAATCTGTTAAAGATGGTCAGTTTGATGATACTTACACCCCAAGCGTAAGAATTTTACTAGAAGATAATAAATCTAAATCACAATAAATTAATAATAAAAGTTTTTATTCATGTCTGAAAAAATTAATTTCCAAGGTAAGGATTCTAATGTAGTTTATTCTACAGAAGGAACTAACATACTGCAGATAACTGAAGAATTTGCATATGACAATAAGATTGTAAAAGCATTTTTCTATGCAACACTAATTTGGGGAATTGTAGGAATGTTAGTCGGTTTAATTATTTCCTTAGAGCTGTTTTTACCTAATCTGAGTTCAGGAATACCTTGGTTAACTTTTTCTAGGTTAAGACCTTTACATACTAATGCTGTAATATTTGCATTTGTAGGTAATGGAATGTTTATGGGTATTTATTATTCATTGCAAAGATTATTAAAAGCTAGGATGTTTAGTGACAAACTTAGCTGGACACATTTTTGGGGATGGCAAGGAATAATTGTTTGTGCTGCTATTACGTTACCTTTAGGTTATACAACTTCAAAAGAGTATGCAGAACTTGAATGGCCAATTGATATTTTAATTGCAATTGTATGGGTAATTTTTGCTATCAATTTTTTTGGTACTATCAAAAAGAGAAGAGAGCATCATTTATATGTTGCAATTTGGTTCTATATATCAGCTGTGGTAACTGTTGCATTGCTTCATATTGTAAATTCTATTGAACTACCTGTAAGTTTTTTAAAGTCATATCCTGTTTATGCAGGTGTTCAAGATGCTTTAGTTCAATGGTGGTATGGGCATAATGCAGTTGCCTTTTTCTTAACAACTCCTTATTTGGGTTTGATGTATTACTTCTTGCCAAAAGCTGCAAACAGACCAGTTTATTCATATAGGCTTTCAATAGCACATTTTTGGGCTTTGATATTTCTATACATTTGGGCAGGACCTCACCATTTGCTTTATACTGCTCTTCCAGACTGGACGCAATCTTTAGGTATGGTTCTATCAGTAATGCTTATTGCTCCAAGTTGGGGGGGAATGGTTAATGGATTATTAACATTAAGAGGGGCATGGGATAAAGTTAGAAGTGAACCAGTTTTAAAATTTATGGTTGTTGCTTTAACTGCATATGGTATGGCCACCTTTGAGGGACCTACATTAGCGGTTAAAAGTGTTAATATGATAAGCCATTATACTGATTGGACGGTTGCTCACGTTCATGTTGGTGCACTTGGCTGGAATGGATTCCTAACATTTTCAATGTTTTATTATTTAATTCCAAGGCTTTTTAATAGAGAATTGTATTCTAAAAAACTTGCAAATTTTCATTTTTGGATTAGTACTTTAGGAATTTTATTTTATGCTGTTCCACTGTATTGGGCTGGTTTTACTCAAAGCTTAATGTGGAAACAATTCAATATAGAAGGTTATTTAGTTTACCCAAATTTTCTTGAAACAGTTACTGCCATATTACCAAGTTATATGTTAAGGTCTTTAGGAGGTACTTTATATTTAATTGGTGTAATAGTAATGGCTTACAACTTAATTAAAACAATTAAAACAGGTGAATATATAGGAGATGAAAAAGTTATTGCACCTCCATTGATTGCAAAAGAAATTCATGTTGATGGGTTTTGGCATAGAACCTTAGAAAGGAAGCCAGTCTTGTTAACTGTTTTAGCTCTTGTTGCTGTTGCAATTGGTGGTCTTGTTGAAATGATTCCAACATTTATTGTTCGTTCAAATATACCAACAATTAAAAGTGTAAAACCTTATACACCTCTTGAATTGCAAGGCAGAGATATTTACATTCGTGAAGGTTGTAATACATGCCATTCGCAAATGGTTAGACCCTTCAGATCTGAAACAGAAAGATATGGAGAGTATTCTAAAGCTGGTGAATTTGTTTATGATCATCCATTCCTTTGGGGTTCCAAAAGAACTGGTCCTGACTTAGCTCGTGAAGGCAAAGGAAACAAGAATTATAAATCTGATGATTGGCATTATAATCACTTTATGGATCCGAGATCAACTTCTCCAGGATCAATTATGCCAGCTTTTACATGGCTTGCTGAAGATAGAATTGATATTGCTAGTACTCCAGGTAAAATTAAAGCTATGAAAAAAATTGGTGTTAAATATCAGAGTGGTGCAGTTGCTTCATCAATTGATGATTTGAAATCTCAAGCACATGATATAACTTTAGGATTGAATGCTAGTGGTATAAAAGTAAAAGAAGATAGAGAAATTATTGCTTTGATTGCTTATATACAAAGGCTTGGAACTGATATTCTAAATGAGAAAGAGAAAGAAAATGAAACAAAATAATTTTAAAACTTCTAAAAAATATGTTAACAGATAATTTAACTTCAATAAAGGGAGTTTCAATTTATGGAATAGTTTCTTTGTTGATCTTTTTTACAGTTTTTATTGGGGTTGTTATAACTATAATTACTTCAAAGAAAAAAATTCTTGATGAGATTAACAATATACCTTTTAATGACAACACTTTAACTGAGAAACAAAATAATTTTTAAATAAAATGAGTTTATTCAATAGTTTTTATAAATATATAACACGCTCTGTAAAAGAGGGGGAAGTGGTTGATAAAATGCTTGATCACGACTATGACGAAATTAAAGAATTAGATAATAGAATGCCTCCTTGGCTTGCTGCAGTCTTCATTGTAACAACACTTTTTGCTTGCATTTATTTTCCCTATTATCATATGTTAGGTATGGGGAAATCTTCTAAAGAAGAATATGAGGAAGAAGCTGCAATAGGAGATAAAATAAAAAAACTACATGCTATAACTTCTGATAAAGCTAAACTAGTTACTGATAAAACAGTTTTATCAACAACCAAAATTCAATTCGAGAAGCTCTGTTCTCCTTGCCATGGTTTGGGTGCAGAAGGTAAGGTGGGTCCTAATCTAACTGATGATTATTGGATTCATGGAGGAGATATTAAAAATATTTTCAATACTATTAGTGAAGGTGTTCCAGATAAGGGAATGATAACATGGAAAGAACAATTAAAACCTCGTGAGATAGAGCAGTTAGCAAGTTATGTAATAAGTATAAGAGGTTCCAAACCAGCTGCACCAAAAGCCCCTCAAGGGAATAAATGGTCATTAACTGATGCTTCCGGCCATGCAACTCAATTAGATTCAACTATTGTTAAAGATACTATCAATTTAAAATAGTTCTTCTGGAATATCTTGAATAAAAATTTGAACCAATATTTACACATATTTAGTAATTAATGCATAAAACTGAAGATAACAAATCAACATATTCAGAGAATTTTAGAGATAGTTTAAGTATAGTTAGCAAAAAAGGAAGTAGATTATGGGTATATCCAAAATTACAAAAGGGAACTTTATATAACTTAAGGCATTCATTTGGGTATATTCTTTTAGTATTTCTTATTGTTGCCCCATTTATTAAATTAAATGGCCATCAAATGCTACTTTTTAATATTCCTGAAAGGACTTTTATAATCTTTGGATTCCCATTTTTCCCTCAAGATTTCTTTTTGTTTGGCTTAGGGATGATTACTTTTATTGTATCTGTTATTCTTTTTACTTCAATGTTTGGAAGAGTGTTTTGTGGATGGGCTTGTCCTCAAACCATTTTTATGGAAATGATATTTAGGAAAATAGAATATTGGATTGAAGGTGATTATTTAGATCAAAAAAAATTAGATGACTTACCAAACTCATCTAAAAAAATGGCAAGAAAAATTTTTAAATGGATTATCTTTTATATAATTTCTTTTACTATCGCAAATATTTTTCTTGCTTATGTTATAGGTAGCGATCAGTTAATAAAAATAATTACAAGCCCTCCATCCGAACATATATGGGGTTTTGTGTCAATATTAGTTTTTTCAAGTATTTTCTTTTTTGTATTTGCTTATTTGCGAGAACTTGTTTGCATTGTGGTTTGTCCTTATGGCAGATTACAAGGCGTTTTGCTAGACAATGATTCTGTGGTTGTAAGTTACGATAATGTTCGTGGTGAACCTAGAGGTAAAGTAAAAAAGGATATTGATACAAGTCAAAGCAACAATGGAGACTGTATTGATTGTGGGTTGTGTGTTAGGGTTTGCCCAACAGCTATAGATATTCGAAATGGCACTCAACTTGAATGCATAAACTGTTCAGCTTGTATAGATGCTTGCAATGAGATTATGGTTAAAGTTGATAAAGACCCAGGTCTAATAAGGTATGCTTCATTTACAGGTATTCAAAACAATACTAAATTTAAATTAAATATTCGTAATTATACCTATGGAGCAATTTTATTAATTCTTATTTCTGTTTTTTCTTATTTAGTAATTACCAGACCTGATGTATCAATAAGTTTACTTAAAACTCCAGGTCAATTATTTTTAGAAAATGCTGATGGTTCAGTATCTAATCTTTATAATGTTGATTTGTTGAATAAAACTTTCGATAAACAAGTTATCAAATTAATTGCACATACCCCAACTCAAGCTGTGATAAAACTAATGGATGGATCAAGCAGTATAGTTATCGAAAAAGGAGAATCTAAAAAAGCAATCCTTATGGTAACAATACCATCAAAACAAATTAGTAAGAATAAAATTAAAATAAATGTTAATGTTGAAGCTAATTATAAAATAGTAAATAGTATAGAAACAAATTTCATTGCACCAGTAAGAAACTAATCAAATATATATGAGCAACTCTAAATTACATTTCGGACATGGAGTATTATTTGTAATGATAATATTTGCATCAGGAATTTCATATCTTGTATATAGGTGTTATAATCAAAGAGTTGATTTAGTTAGTGCTGATTATTACGATCAAGAGATTAATCATGATAAGAAGATGGAAAAAATTAAGAATAACTCTTCGTTAACAGATCCAATTTCAATTTCAATTCAGGATTTTTTTATTAATATCAAATATCCAAATAATTTAAAATCAATAATAGGAAAAGTAAAATTCTATAAGCCCGATAATGAGTCATATGATTTCGAAAAAGAAATAACATTCTCAAATGGCTATCAAATTATTCCTCTAAATGATATAAGAAAAGGCAGGTGGAAAGTTTCTATTGATGGGATATCAAATGGTATTGGTTATTATTATGAAAAATATATTAATGTGAAATGATATTAGCTGGTTTTATACTCGGAATAACTGTCTCGCTTCATTGCGCTGGAATGTGTGGACCATTAGTCCTTTTTCTTAATGCCGGTGAAAGTAATATCTATAAAATGATGTCAAGAAATCTTTTTTATGGATTAGGTAAAACTATCACTTATGCGTTTTTAGGAGGATTAGTTGGATTGTTTGGAATGAGTTTAAATTTGATTGGATTACAACAGATTATGTCATTGATTACTGGAGTACTTTTACTCTTGTATGCAATTGTTCAAACTAAAAAATTAAATTTACCTAAGTTAGAAATAGTTGAAAAATTCAACTCAAAAATTGTAAGACTGATAACTATTTTTAAGGTTAAGAAAAAAATAACTGGACCCTTTTATTTTGGGTTATTAAATGGATTTTTACCTTGTGGAGTAATTTATATTGCTCTTGCAATGGCATTGAATGGAGCTAACCCTTATGTTTCTGCTGGATATATGGCTGCTTTTGGACTAGGTACTTTAATTATGTTGTTTACCATATCATTTAGTGGTAATTTTATAAGATCAAAATTTCAACCTTATATTCCTTTAATTTCCAGAACTGTTACAATTTTCATTTCTATTTTATTGATTATTAGAGGGCTTGGTTTAGGAATTCCATATCTAAGTCCAAAACTTGTTTTAAATGCTAACAATGAATCTGTTTTAGATTGTTGTAGAAATAAACTTGAACTAAAATAATTTTTTAATTTTGAATTATTCTATATAATAAATTTATTATATGATTATTATCATATTTTTTATTAATTATAATATTTAACTTTGTCAATAGATTTATTTAAAATATTTAACTAAATATCATGATTACAATTAATAGAATCCTTTGTCCTGTTGATTTTTCTGATGAATCAAAAGATACACTCCAATACGCAATTGAGTTCGCTAGAAATTCTGGAGCTGAAATAGTTTTATTAAATGTTTTACCTTCAGAGAGTATGTATTCTTACGACACTTATGTTGTACCAATGAGTGTGCTTGAATCAACTAGGAAATCTGCTGAAGAAGAATTAGATAAACTTGCTTTAAAAGTAAAATCTGAATTAGTAAATTCTAAAATAATTACTGAAATAGCCGACGGTAATCCAGCAGATTCAATAACTGAGTCTGCTAAGAGAAATGAAACAGATTTGATAATAATGAGTTCACATGGAAGAACTGGTATTAGTAGGCTTCTTCTTGGAAGCGTCGCTGAATTAGTGTTAAGAGAAGCTCATTGTCCTGTTATGGTTATTAAGTCTTCAAAAAATGTTAAAATAGTATAACTTACTTAAAAATATGAATCGCAATAAAAACTTAGTCCCTTTTTCTTGGGAACATCATGATGGTTTAGTTGTAGCTAGAAGACTTATATTAGGTTGTGAAAAAGAAACTCCAGTTGCAATTCTAAGTAGTTATGTTAAACCATTTTGGACTGATCATTTAAATGGACATTTTGAAAAAGAAGAAAGTTATATCATTCCCTTTTGTAATCAATCGAATCCATTGATAATTCAACTATTAAAAGAGCATAAAAATATTAGAAAAATAATCAAAAAAATCTTTTCAAAAAAAGTTGAATTAATTGATATTAAGGAATTTGCTGAAAAATTAACATTACACATTCGCTTTGAAGAAAGAGAACTTTTCCCATGGTTAGAACGAGTTCTTTCACCATCGGTTCTTGAAGATATTGGAGCTCAATTGAGGGACAACTTTGTTCCAATGGATAAAAATACAAAAGGTAATTTTTGGGATTAAAAATCAAATTATTTAATATCTAAAATAATTTTTAAATCAATTTTTATAAGTTAATATTTAGTTTAGTTTTCTTGAATAATATTTTGTACCAATTAACGATATAATAATTATTGTTGTAGAACTAATCGGCATTAGTATAGCTGCAATCAAAGGTGAAAGATTTCCATTGATTGCAAACGACAAACCTATTATATTGTATAGGAGTGCTGTTCCAAATGAAACCAGAACTATATTCCTCCCTTTGTTACAGAAATCTATAACTTTTGGCAATAAACTCAGAGAATCTGAATGACAAATAACTTCAGAAGATGGAGTGAAAGATGATTCATCTTCTGTTATTGATACACCAGTATTAGCGCTCATTAAAGCACCTGAATCATTAAGCCCATCTCCAATCATCATAACTTTATTACCAACTATTTCAAGATTTTTTATATATTCAAGTTTATCGTGAGGGCTTTGATTAAACCTAATTCTTTTAACATTAAATATATTAGATAGAAAATTTAGTTCCGAATCATTATCACCAGAAACTAAATGTAATCTATACTTAAAATCTAATTTTTTTATTACATCAAATATACCTTCTCTATATTTCTGAATTACTTCAAATCTACCATATTGTTTGTTGTTAATTGAAACAAATGATACTGAGTTTTTTGCTATTCCATCTTCATGAAACATACTCAAAGTATGATCTATAGAACCAATCTGAATGTAATCACCATCTACAATTCCAGAAATTCCAATTCCAGGAACCTCCTCAAAATTATCTGCATTATAATTAGAATTAATGTTAAGATATTTTTTTATCCCCCTACTTACTGGATGTAAAGAATTTGAAACTAACTTACAAATTTTTGCTTTTTGGTCATAACTTAACTCTTCTCCTAAATAACTTAAAGTTATATCTCTTGATGATGTAATCGTACCTGTTTTATCAAAAACAATATCGGTTGTAAGTGCTATATTTTCGACTACATTCGTATTTTTCAAATATATTTTCTTTCTTCCTAGAAATGTGACTATATTCCCAAACGTAAATGGAATAGCTATTCCTAATGCACAAGGGCAAGCTATAACTAATACTGATGTAACAGCATTCATCATTCTAGTAATACCATAATTATAATTTATAATTCCTGCAACAACAGCCACAATAATTAATGCAAAAGTGAAATACTTTGCAATATTATCTGCTGTTTGCGTAAGAGAAATGTAATCATAATTTTTTGGGGTTGTTTCATTCCATAATTGTGTTAAATAGCTTTGAGATGTGGGTTTGGTTACTACCATTTTTACAGCTGATGAAAGAACTCTACCGCCTGCAAAAATCATATCACCTTTAGATTTAGTTACTGGTATCGATTCACCAGTAACAAAACTATAATCTATATTTACAAAATCATTTATTAAAATAGAATCTGCTGGAATAAGCTCCATATTCCTAATGTTCAGCTTATCTCCAATTTTAATTTTGTTTACTGGAATACTCTTTTCTTCAATTTCATCTTCTGTAATTAGAGTTACTGATAATGGAAAATAAGATCTATAGTCTCTCTCAAATGATAGAGAATGAAAAGTTCTTTGCTGAACATACTTTCCAATTAATAACAAGAAAATTAATGCAGTTAATGAATCTAAATATCCTGAACCAGTACCTGAAATAATTTCATACAAACTCCTTGTAAACGTAAAAATAAAACTTATTGCAATTGGTAAATCAAAAATGAAAACTCTATTTTTAATACCTTGAAAGGAATTTCTAAAATAATCTGATGCACAATAAAAAAGAACTGGTAGGGATAGAATTAAACTCATATAGGTAAAAACTAATTTTAAATCATGTTCAATTACACCCCACTTTGCAAGATATTCAGGGAAACTAAACATCATTATATTCGCTGAACAAAAACCAGCGATTCCTAATTTTATAAGTAGAGTTTTATTATAACTTGTTTTTACTTTCCCCTCAATTTGATCTAAATTTAAAAGTGGTGGATATCCAATTTTATCAAGTAATTCTGATATTGATCGAATATTAATCCGATCATTTTTAAAATGAATTGTTAAAATCTTAGTGTTTAAATCTAACCTTGATTTAATTATATCATTATCAATTTTACTTAAATTCTCCAATAACCAAATACATGATATACAATGTACATTTGGAATTGTGAAAGTGGTAACCGAATAGAAGCTCTCTTTATATCTTATGAATGACTCTATAACATCTTTATCATCTAATACTTTGTAATTCTTAGATAATGATTTATTTTTTAATTCTCCAGGATAATCTGAATAAGAGTAATATGAACATAAATCATTATCCTTTAATATTTGATATACCGACTTGCAACCATCGCAACAGAAATAAAAATTATCGAAATTTATACTCTGTCCACAACTTTCACCACAATGATAACATTTAGTTGTAACTTCTTTAATCATAATTTTTTTTGAATTATAAGAATGCTAATTTGTTAAAAATATTTGAATAAAAACATGATTAATATCAGTTTATTTATTTTTATTATTTAGGTTTGTATCTATAGTTTTAATTATATCTATTGAATGGAAATTTTAAATAATAGTTTAGTATGTAACGACTGCGAATCCAGAGGGAAGAGTATTTTTTGTGGGCTCTTAAAAAATGAGTTAGCAGAATTAATGTCTAATAAAGGATGTACAAAATTTTTAAAAGGACAAACTATTTTTAAAGAGGGGATGTATCCATTTGGTTTGTATTGTGTAAAACATGGAAAAGTGAAATTATCTAAATTAGGTGAGCGTGGTAAAGAACAGATACTTCGTTTGGCTAAAGATAGTGATGTTATTGGATATAGATCATTAATTGTAAATGAGCCATATAGAGCAACTGCTCAAGCTATG
Source organism: Chlorobiota bacterium (assembly GCA_016700335.1). Taxonomy (NCBI): domain Bacteria; kingdom Pseudomonadati; phylum Chlorobiota; species Chlorobiota bacterium. The sequence continues at coordinate 2,816,488 of CP065014.1, forward strand.
GAAGACTCAACAATTTGTTTTATCCCTAAAAGTTATTTTCTAACAATGTTAAAATCTAACCCAGAACTTTCAAATCAGATGTTAATTAAATTATCAAATGATTTGAAAGAAGCAGAAAATAAAATAGTTGGTATGGCTCAAAAACCAATTCGAGAGCGATTAGCAGAAACTTTAATTAATCTTAAAGAATGTTATGGGACTGAAGATGACAACAAAACTCTGAATGTAATTTTTACCAGGGAAGAACTTGCAAACATAGTTGGCACTGCAACAGAATCCTTAATTAGAATTCTTCATGAATTTAAGGAAGAAAATCTAATTTCATTAAATGGAAAAAAGATTGAAATTATTAATGGTAAAAAGCTTCTATTTATAGCTAAAATTGATGATTAGATAATCTACAAATAATGCCTTTATATTTGATTTCTCAATTCAATATAAAGGCATTATTTTAAACAATAATACTAGCTACTAAAGTAAATTTATTAAACTAAATTATTTTATTTTAACAGTAATTTATAATTTAGTTTATCACTATTCTTTACTGTTGTTGTCCCTGAAGCACTCACTTTCAATCCATTCCCAAAACTTGTAATCCAAATTTCGTCTTTTACATATGGGTTGTAGAATACTCTTTCTGGTTGTCTGAATGGATAACTTGAAATTTGCTTAAAAGTTGGCTTTATACTTTGTAAATTATTTGTAAACCAAAGTCCATCTGTTTCTGTGGTAACGTACATTTCATTTGTATTACTTGGATTAATAGCAGAAGATGATACCCTGTTTGTATTATTAACTTTAGATGGTAAATCTAATAGCAGACTCCAATTTAAACCTCTATCAGTTGTTTTGTATAATCCCCCTTTATTGTTAGAAGGTCCTCCGTAACCACTCCAAACCCCAGCATACCATGTTTTTTGTTCAACATCTGCTAAATCAACAACAACATCTTTCGTCCAATATCCCATATTTACTTTATCTGTTCTATCTAACCAACTAATGCCACCATCTATTGATAAAAATACCCCTGAACTTTGTGTAAAAGCATTTGTTCTTCTAGCGCTATAAGTAGCTAACAATGAACCATCATTAAGAATTTGAATATTATATGGATGGCCTTCTGTTCTTGGGGGAGCTGTTAGCTTTGTCCAAGTTGAATTTACACCATTGTTTAAATTCTTTGAAACATAAATTCCTCCTTGAGTAGAATGAATAACACTAGCATACATTATATTTGGATTCTTCGGATCCAAAGCTAACCAAATTACTGGATGTTGAAAATCATGTAAAATTGTCCATGTCATACCATTATCTTTAGAAGTTATCACTCCTCCTTTTCCACCATCAATTCTTGCATCAGTAAGGTAAGTACTTTGATACATATCGTGAACACTTGAAATTGCTCCATAAAGAGTACCAGTAGGATTTTTAGTTGTAAAGTAAACAGCATTTGTTGAAAGGTTATTGTAACAATGTTGCCATGAATTACCAGCATCTATACTTCTGATTCCTTTAATATCTGCAAACCCAGCAAACATTGTATTTTTATCTGACCACATAATTTGCCAACTTGTAGTGTTTTCAATTCCAATTGATTTATAAAATTTTCCCTTTGGAGTAACTGAACCAGAGTTATTCTGTGCTGAGTTTTCAATATAAGCTTGTTTCCAATTATTTCCACCATCAGAAGTAACATGAGGAAAGCCTAAACCAGTTAAAACTAATCTATTTACATCTGTAGCACACACTGCAAACCCTAAAGCATATTCATCATAACTCCACTCTCTATCACCTCCTTTACCTTGCCATCCAGTTTTGATATTTTCATTTAGTGAAGTCTTAAATACACTTTTCCAAGTTTTAGCTCCATCAATACTTTTCATAACAATTGGCACTCCATCATCGCTTCCACCAGCTAGATAAACTGTATTTATATCATTTTCGGCCATACCAACAAAAAATGGCTTATCGCTGTGAATCAAACCATTTTCACATGTTTCCCAACTTGGAGAATTATCTTCAAGAAACATTGTATGCTGATAATTACTGTATTCAGCTCCAGTTAAACCTGGGTAAACATCGCCAGAGCCAAGCGTTACACAAAAGAATCTTGTTATATTGTTTTGTTTAGCTCCAGTAAAAGAAACCATTTTATCAGTCTGAGTTGGAAATCTTTTTTGATCATAATTAAATGTAACTCCATTGTCTTTTGATATTAACAAACCTTTGTCAATTCCAATGTAAATTTTCTCAGAATCCCAAAATACACCTGCCACATAACACATTGTATTATCACTGTATTTTTTCACCCAAATTTCTCCTCCATCATTTGAGAAATATAAATTTTTATAATCACTTATTAGTAGTCTTTGTGTAGAATGTGGATCTGCCCACAATGTAAATGCTTCACCATTTGTTGGATCATTATTTAATTTTTTCCAGTTTTCACCACCATCGTTTGTTCTTACTGGTGTTGCTACATCATTCCCAGACCAATTAATAGTATATTGAATTTTTGGGTCGTTTGTAAACCTTACAACTGAACGAGTATTATTTGATTGTATTTGATTATAATGAACAAAAGTCCAATTATTACCAAAGTCTTTTGAATGAAAAAGTTCGGACATATCACAAGATAAATAAATCTCATTCTTATCAATGGGAGAAATACTAGCAGAAAACAAAGCCCCTCCACCACCAATTCCTCTTGGTTGCCAAGATTGTGGCTGTGCAATAATCTTCGAGCTCATTATTAATAAATTACTAATGATGAGAAATTTAAAAAAGTAAATGTTTTTCATAAATTGTTTGTTTTGTATTAAAGAATATTTTATTTATATATAGTTATTGAACAATTTGCTTTTATATTTTCAACTAAATTTTAAATCTAAATTAATATTAAAGTTGGGAAATTAATTCAATTTTATTATTTTATAAATTAAGTATTTTAACTTTAGCTTTTACTCAATTATTAATGTTTAATTTTGAATTTAATATTATAAAGCAATTTGAATATAGTTCACACAAATTCATCATCTGAATTACTCAATCAAATTAATAAAATGAAGTCAAAATTATCAATAGTAATTGCTGTAGTTCTTTTATTATCTTTGGTAGGCTGGTTATGTAACACCATTAAAGATCGATCTAGTACATTGATTGAATCAGATACCATAAATCATAAAGATCCGAACACAAGCACTGGTAATGACTTGCAACAAATAGATTTCTCAAAAATTGAAAAACCAAATCCTTTAGTTCAAGAATTTAATGGCTGCCCTCCTGAAGGTGATGGAGGTGATCCGAAATTAAATATCTTAAAAAATAGAATTGATGAAAGTGATTATATTCCAATTCCTTTTGAAACACTAATTAACTTAACTTGGCCCATTGAGCTTGAAAAGAAAAATCGTAAATTTTGGAGCAAAGAAAATACTAAAGAAATTGCTAAATATGAAGGTTCTCCAATAGTTGTTGAAGGTTACTTAGTTAAAGCTAAAAAGTCAGGTTCTGAAAGTTGTAATTGTCATGGTGCTTTAGACTCCGATAAAGATTTTCATGTTTGGCTTACACAAAACCAAGACGATGATAGAACTAAGTCGATTGTTATTGAGCCAACTCCTAGAGTAAAAGCGAATAAACCTAATTGGACTTTATCCAATATTGGTCATTTAATTTTAGATAAAACGCAAGTAAGAATTTCTGGATGGCTATTACTTGACCCAGAACATCCTGATGAAATAGGGAAAACCCGTGGATCAATTTGGGAGATACATCCTGTAATGAAAATTGAATACAAAATTGGTAATGGTTGGAAAGAATTATAATTGGAATTAATTAATATTTCTTTATAAATTTTGATGAAACAATTTCTTTTTAAAATAAAATATTGATTTAATTTTACTGAATTAATTATTAATATCAAATTAAATTACAATTGAATTTTTTATATAAAATAAAATGACAAAGTTGTATAGTTATAAAATTGGTGCATTTTACAAATTTGTTAAACTAACAGATTTAGATAACCTTAAAATCATAATAACAGATTTAGCAAAGTCTTGTAACCTAATGGGAACAATTTTATTGGCTGAAGAAGGCATTAATTCGACTTGTTCGTCAACTCCTGAAAACTTGGATTTATTTATTGATAAACTAAAACAAATTAATGTGTTTTCCGATATAAATCCGAAATATTCTTTTCATGATGATGAGCCATTTTTCAGGTTAAAAGTAATCATTAAAAAGGAAATTGTAAAATTAGGTGTGAATGGAATAGATCCTACAAAAAAAGTAGGTGTTTATGTTTCTTCGCCAGAGTGGAATAAGTTAATTTCTAGAGATGATGTTTTATTGATTGACACTCGTAATGAGTATGAAACTAAAGTTGGAATTTTTAAAGGAGCAATTGATCCTCACACTGATGCTTTTACAGAATTCCCTGATTTTGTAAAAAAAAATCTTGACGTTAAAAAACATAAAAAAATTGCAATGTATTGTACAGGTGGAATACGTTGTGAAAAAGCTACAGCTTTTATGCTCGATCAAGGGTTTGAAGAAGTTTATCATTTACAAGGTGGCATTCTTAAGTATATAGAAGATATGCCAGTTGAGGATAGTTTGTGGGAAGGAGAATGTTTTGTTTTTGACGGACGGACCGCCGTTGGTAATACTCTTATTCAAGGAGAATCTCGATTATGCTTTGCTTGTAGAAGTACTCTGAATGAAGAAGACTTAAATTCTAATTTATATGAAGAAGGTATTTCTTGTCAGTATTGTTATGGTAAAATATCTGAGAAGAAAATGAAAGCAATTAAAGAAAGACAAAAGCAATTGATTTTATCAAATGCTAGAGGCATAAAGCATATCGGAGCTGAAATGATTAAATAATATAAATTTATTATTTTTTATAATAAAAAGTCCTACAATTAATATAAAATTATAGGACTTTTTTTATTTTAAAAAATGACAAAATCAGTTTTGTCAAAAGATAATTTTATCTAACATGTTCAACAATTGATTTAAATACATCAGGTTGAGAATAAGCTAAATCAGCTAAAACCTTACGATTAATATCTAATCCTTTCTTATTGAGAGCATCAATTAGCCTACTATAAGTTGTACCGTTAATGCGAGCTGCAGCATTAATACGTACAATCCATAGACGGCGGAAATTTCTTTTATTGAGTTTTCTATCACGGTATGCGTGAGTTAAACCTTTTTCAACGTGGTTTTTTGCGATTGTCCAGACATTACTCCTTTCACCCCAATAACCTTTTGCGAGCTTTAATACTCGGCGTCTTCGATTTCTCGAAGCGACTTTGTTCTTTGAACGAGGCATTTTGTTTTACAGATTTTTTAGTTAAAAGTTAAGTACAGTCAAGCATCTGTGCGATTTCTGTTTTCGTCGCTTATCTAAATTAAATAAACAAGCGCGTTGACTTGTACAAGATTGTTTAGTTCTCAATTGAAAGATCAGAAAAGTATTTCATATAAAAATACTTTTACTCCCAATAATTAATTTCAAATTACATTCCAAGCATTCTTTTAATCTGTGGTACATCCACATCAGCAACCATTTGAGCATGACGCAATTGGCGTAGTCTTTTTGGAGATTTCTTAGTCAGAATATGACTACGAAAAGCAGACTCACGTTTGATGCGACCTGATCCTGTTACCTTAAAACGCTTTTTTGCTGCGCTTAGTGATTTCTGTTTTGGCATCTTATTTTATTTGATTATATCTTCTGTTTTCTTATTTTTTTTATCTGGAGAAAGAACTAATGACATATTTCGCCCTTCCATTTTTATTGGACTATCAATCTTTGATTCATCTTTGAGCGCTTCAAGAATTCCACTTAACAACTGTCTTCCTATATCCTGATGAGCCATCTCTCTTCCTTTAAATATTACCGTAAATTTAACTTTATCACCTTCACCTAAAAATTCACGAGCATGTGTTAATTTGAAGTTTACATCGTGTTTGTCGGTTCTAGGATGCAACCTAATCTCCTTCATTTGCTGCTGATGCTGATTCTTTTTAGCTAAATTTTCTCGCTTTTGCTGTTCATATCTAAACTTACCATAATCTGATATTTTACAAACTGGTGGCTCACTAGTTGATGAAATTTCAATCAAATCAAGTTCCTTTGATTCAGCCAAAGCAATTGCTTCCCTTGTTTGCATTACCCCTAACTGATCACCATTATTATCAATAACTCGAACAGAAAGAGCTCTAATCTGGTCGTTAATTCTGTTACCACCTCGAAAATTACCAGGTCCTCCTTTGTTACCAAAATTTCCTCCTGATCTAGCGCCAGTATTTGAAGGTCTGTTTGGTGTGAATGGTGTTCTGTTGAAAGTACCACCTCCAGTCGTACCTCCTGTACTTTTAATTGGAGGACGGGGTTTGTTGTTTGGTTGAAATGTAGCCGTAGTTTTTAAATAGTTTAGTTATAAAAAATTTTTGTTATAAAATTCAAGTTAACAAAAATAAGTCAGGATTATTGTATGAACAAACAATTTTTTATTTAGATATATAAAAAATTTGAGAACTTAATAAATCTTGAAATGAAATAACCAATTTTACTCTTGAATTTTAACCTCTACTCTTCTGTTTAAAGATTTTCCTTTATTCGTATTGTTTGATGAGATAGGTTCCATTTCACCAAAATATTCAATTGATAAATTGTTATCTGAGATTCCGTTTTCTATTAAGTATTTCTTTACATTTTCTGCTCTTCTTTTACTTAATTCTTGATTATTAATTTCTTCACCATCGCTATCAGTATGACCAATTACAAATATCTTACCATTATTATAAGTAAAATTCTTTAATTTTTTTTGTGCTAATTTAGAAAGTTCAGCAGAAGACGTATTAAAATACACATAACATTTTTTATCTATGTTTTTAATTTCTTTAACTTTTTCAATCTTCTCACTTTTTTGTACTGATGTTTTTTTATTTAGACTAATTTTTACAAATATTTCGTCTTTATTACCAACATTTTTTAGAACCTTTTTTTCATCACAACCTTCTGCCCAACCTGTAAATGTATAATTCTTAGAACTTGGCAATACAAAATTGAATACTCCTAATTCATCACTAGATGTTGAACCAACTTCATTTCCATTTTCTTCAACTCTTATTAATCCTTTAGCTCCTTTTCCGTTTACTGTAAGCGAACCTTTAATTATAACTGACTTAATTGGTTTTAAGGAATCTGGAAGTTTAAAGCGATAAATATCTGCTGAACCATAATTATCCTCACTAGCGTTTCCAGCAGAACTAATATAAATGTAATCCCTTTGTGAAGGAATTGATAAGGAAGCCTCAAATCCATTAGTGTTAATTGGAGCACCTAAATTAATAGGTTTTCCCCATGATGTCCAACTATCACCCTTTCTTCTTGATAAATAAATATCGGCACTTCCTAACCCACCTTCCTTATCTGATATAAAATATAAAGTTCTATTGTCGCTTGCTAAGAATGGTGCTCCTTCAAACCCTTTAGTATTAATCTCTGATCCAACATTTTTAGGTTTAGTCCATTTCAACAAATCTTTACTTGTCGAAAAACATACATAAATATCTAATGCCCTTGGATTTTGTTTTGTTGTATCGGCACTATATGCAATAATCAACTGCTTTGCATCGCTCGACATAGTGGCATAATAAACTTCACCAATATCTGTTAGTCCATCTATATTAATAGCTTTAGGAGTTTGCCATTTACCATTTATCTTATCAGCAATTGCAAAACCAACACGTTTATTTCCTGTGACATTACCACTATGAACTAGAGCTTTATTCCCATCAGGTGAAATCCAAAAAAGAACATCAGACCCTACTGAGTTAAGTGGTGAACCAATATTTTTACATTCAGACCATTTGCCATTAGGCAATAACTCACTATAATAGATATCATCATCATCCATTTCTCCACCAACATTATTCTTATCATATTTTCTATCAAAGTACAATGTTTTACCATCGGGTGAAATAATAGGTAATATTTCGACATATTGAGTGTTTATTTTATCACCTAAATTTTCTCTTATGCCAAGTTTATCAAATACTTCTTCTTTATTTTGAGAATAAACATTCAAAGTAATGAAAAATAAAACCGCCGTAGCGGTTAAAATTGAATTTGATTTTAATCCTAAAAAACTCATTTTACTATAAAAATTTTAATTTAAAAAGATTAATTTACTCCATTAAAGATACGTCCCCATCGAATTGTTTTTATTTTTTCAGCCATTTGACCAAAGGGCATATTTGTGTCCCAAGACCAATAAACAAACAAAGGAGTACCAACAATATTTTCTAATGGAATAAATCCCCAATAACGACTATCTAATGAATTATCACGATTATCACCCATTCCAAAAACGTAATCTCTTGTTACTGTATATTTGTTAATACTTTTACCATCAATAACTAAACCTGATCCATCAATTTCAACTTTATGTCCTTCTCTCATAATAAATACGCGCCACATACTATAATTATCTTTGGTTAATTCAATCACATCACCTTTTTTTGGTATTCTAACCGGTCCCCAATTATCCTTAGTAAAACCAGCACCTTCAGGGAAGGTACGCATTTTATCATCTGGATCTGATTGACCATCAATAAATACTGCATTTTTAGGAACTGCTTGCTCAACTCCATTAATAAACACCTTTTTATTTCTAACCTCTAAAGAATCTCCAGCTGTTGCAACACATCTTTTTAAATAATATTGAAACTCATCAGCTTTAACTTGCTCTCTCATTCCAGGGAAAATAAATACTATAACATCTCCTTTTTTGGGATCGCGTATACCAGGAAATTTGTAAAAAGGCAATTGAGTATTAAAAAATGGTAAAGTTTGTGGTGTTGATCCACCAAAAATAAAACGATTAACACATAAAAAGTCGCCAGTCATAACTTCATTTTCCATTGAACCAGTAGGAACAACAAAATTAGCAACCAAAAGCCCATTAATGAACATTACTAAAACTAGTGCTTGAACAATTGTTTTTATCCAAGACCAAAGCCATTGAGTAAATGATTGTTTAACCTGTTGTTTTTGGATTACCTTTTCTTTACCTAATATGATATTTTTTGATTCGTTAGCCATTTATATTATTAATTTCTGTGATTTTGATGATTTCATTTACAAAGATAAGTAGTTGAACACATTTGAAACGTTCATTGAAAATAGTTTTTCTTAAAAAAATGATTTCAAATGAATCCATATAGATTATAATTTCAATTTTTGCAACAATAAAAAAGACTAAAATTACAATTAAAAGTGTTTACATTTTTAACCGTACAACGCACATGATGAACCTATCCAAGTCATATTTGCGTTGTGATCAACTCCCATCATTGGACCTCTTCCTAACCTTGCAAGCCCCATAATTGGGATTGGTTTGACTTCATCATCAGGCCATACTAACATTATTCTATATTCTAACTTAGTATCCCCAACTGGAGTATCAATTATAGAAGCGTAATCAATTCTTCTTTGCAAAATATAGTTTTGTTTTTCTTTATGCAAAATGTTATTAATATCTTTAGAGTTTGGAGATAAGATAACACCGTTCCCAGAAAATGAGAATAAAGGTTTTAAAACATAATTTTCTAAATCTTTAGGAAGAAAATCAATTTTGTTTAATAATATTGTTTCTGGAACTGTACTATGTTTCAAAAATGGAATTGTGAATTTTGAAATTCTATAGAACCAATTTGGATTACTTATCCATTCAATATCTAAATCCTCATTCCAATTTATATTAGTTTTAATATTTTTTCTTTCTAACTCATCAAATATTACTCTGTTAAATATCCTCTTAATTGGATGAAGTTCTCCATTACTTTCGTAAAACAATTCTTTACCATGACTTTTTATATATCTAACATCTGCAATACCTATTCCTAAAAGTTCTTTAATCATCATAAAATCTGGTAAAGTCTTTTGATGAAAAGGGTCTAATTCCATAAGAGCAACGCTTTCTGGAGCTTCATCATTTACAATAACTTTTCTTAATAAGTCTATATATTCAACTCTGTTTAAATCACTATTTATGTATGATAAATTTGTTGGGAGTCTGTAATGCTCTAAAGATAATTCTGCTAAAGCTAATTGGTAACCCATTAAAGATGGGAATCCTTGGAGTTCAACTAGTTTGGGTGTAGCTACACCATTTTCCAATGTAACTGCAAAATCAACAGTTATAAATTGAGACCTTTCTTTTTGATTAATTGTTAAATATTTAGATGGGATTATATTATTAGTCTCTTTTAAATAATCATGATTATGTGCTTGCATTGAAATATCAATTGCAGCATTTTCACATATCTTTCTGAAATTATTAGGTATAAAAACTGGGGTTTCTGCAACTCTAAAAAATATTTCAGAACGAAACCTGTAATCTAATCTTTTCAAAAAAGAATGGTAACTTCTTTCATGGAATTTTGAATTAAATTCTTCCCTAAGATCTTTTATCATATTGTTAAATATTTAAAAAAATAGCCTGTTCACGAATAAATTCTTTTCGTTGAACAGGCTAATTATAGTTAATTATTAGTTAAGGAGTTGTTGAAATTGGTGTTTCGATAATAACTTGTACAGTTCTGTTATAAAAACGACCTTCTGGTAAATCATTAGGATACAATGGGTCAGTTTCACCAACTCCTTTTCCTTCTAGTGATTGATAAATACCTGATTTAACATTTTTCTGAATACCTCCAGTAACCGACTTAGCTCTTTGACCTGATAAAGTCATATTACGATCATCCAAACCAACAACGTCAGTATAACCTGTAACTTGAATTTTAGCACCAGGTTTGATTTCTGGATAAATAAATTCTCTCAAAATTCTATCATTTAATGTTCCTGGTTCAGGACTATCAAACTTGAATAATACAAGAGACAATTTATCAATAGTTTTATCTGAAGTTGTTTCTAACCTTTTAATTTGACTTGAAACAAATCTTACAGGTATGTCAACAATATTAGATCTACATTCTTTTCCATCTTTGCTATAAACTACCAATTGAGCTTGATAAGCTCCAGTATCTAAAGCCCCTGGAATTGAATCAACATTGCCATTCTTACCCCAATTATATTCAGGTGAAACTGCATCTGTTTTTCCAACGTTACCCATAACCATCCACATTTTACCATTTCTTTTTATTTCAATTGCACGTCTTGCAACTAAATCATTATTTATTCCATTCTTCATCTGGAAATGCATAGTATCAGGTTGTGGTGCAAGTCTGTATTCTACTTGAAGAATAGGTTTTACTATATCCCATTCGTCTGAGTTTATTTCAGTTCTACGGTTTTCCACAATTCCAAGTGGATCTCGTCTGTTAGAAACTCTTTCAGGAAGGTTCCTTGCTGGAACTAATTTTATTCTACTTTGATCAATCTGCCAAATTTTTGTAAGATAATCATATACAATTTGCCCTCTTTTTTCAGAGACCTCTTTAACTTCGTTCAACTTTGGTTCATCAGAATTGCAACCTACAATTGAGATTTTGGCGTCTGGAAATTTCTTCATTCTAAAGCCAATCACATTTAACATATTATGATATTTTTCCATTGTTCCCCCAGGAATTTTTTCATCATCAAATCCAACGGTTTCTTCTGGTTTTGAAAACATTACATATCTATCTGGAATTACTGCACTTCCAGAATCAAAAAATACATATGTCAATAAAGGGAACAACTCACGAACTTTAACTTCTTCAATCAACAAACCACGGAAATTACGAGATTTTTCTGGAGCAGTTGGAGGAAGATTTTTAACATAGTCTGATATCCCATATGTTGCAGATAAAGTTGGGCTCATACCTAGAATAAAATCTTGTTTTAACTCTTTATATTCTTTTGTTTCAGGAATTGGTAGTAATTCAATTCCATTTGGATACCCTTTACTAATTGCAATTCCTTTAAGTTTCATGGCTTTTCCAGCATTCATTACAAATGAATACTCACCACTTGCTGCATTATTTTTAACTCTTTGAACTGTATCTCCTGTTTCTTCATTAATAAAAATCACTTCAGAAGGTAAATTTTGATTAGTGCATCTATCATATACTTTACCTGATATTAATATTGTTACAACTTTAGGTGGTAGAATCCCCATAAATATATCAAGTTGACCTGCATTAAATAAATCTGTTCTTTCTGATGCAAAGTAAACTATATCTCCTGCAGCTGGAAGAGTAATGAAACGTTCATCTTGAGGAGTGTTGTATGGTTTACCTAAGTTTTCTGGCGCAGTCCATTTTTTATCAGGACCAACTTTTGAGGAAAAGAAATCAAGCCCACCAAAACCTCCATGACCAGCAGATGAGAAATAAAGAACTTGTCCACCAGCTATCAAGAAAGGACTATCTTCACGAGCAGGTGTGTTGATAGGTGAACCTAAATTTCTAGGTTTTCCCCATTTTCCATCAGCTCCTTTAAATGAAACATAAATATCTACATCACCATCACCTCCCATTGCACCATCTCTGGTAGATACAAAATATATTGTTTTACCATCTGAAGAAATTGATGGTTGAGAATCCCATTCAGCTGAATTTAACTCAGTAATATTTCTAATATTTTTCCATACTGTTCCATCAAGTTCAGCCTGATAAATATCGCAATCTCCTAAACCGTCTGGCCTTTCACATGCTGTAAAATATATTGTCTGACCATCAGCAGCAATTGAAGCAACCCCTTCATTTAGGTTAGTATTAACTGGTTTTGCTAAATTTTTAGGAGTTGTGAAAACAGTATCCAATCTTTCTTTTTTTGATGTAACCCAGAAATCGTGACCTCCAACACCACCTGGTCTATTTGAAACGAAATATAGAGTTCGCCCATCAGCAGTAATTGTTGGAGCATATTCTAAATTGTTTGTGTTAACAACTGTCCCAAGATTTCTAATCTTAAAACGGTTCATAACATTAGAAGTATCTTTTTTCGGTGGTTGTTGCTGACCTTCTTGAGAAAAAACTAAACTAACAGAAGATGTCAGTAATAACAGAGCAAAGATTGTAAAGACTAAGCGTATTCTCATCTTAGCAGAATTAAAATTTAATATTGTTGAAATGTAAAATTCGAACTTAAAATATATCTTTAAAAGGATAAATAGATTTCATTTTCTATGCTTAGGAAAAGCATTTAAGAGTTTCAATCATGAAATACAGTTCGCAATTCAGATAATTAAAGAGATTAAAAATTATTCGAATCGCTGAAAATTAACATGAGTGTTTTTTTAAACACAAAAGATTAATTGAACAAATATAACAACTGAATTCCAAACATCAATCCAAAAAAAAAATTACTTAAAAAATATGCGAGAAAGAATTAATTCCTTCTCGCATAAAGTTACAACTTGATTATCATCAAAATTATTTATTACTACTAGATTTAATCTTTTTATTTGAAGTTTTTGATACTTTTCCTTTTACTTTTTCGGAACCGGTTCCAGCTCCATTATTAGTTGGAGTTGATAGATCTGGATTGAGTACTGGAATCTCTTTTACACTATTTCCATTAGTAACTTGTGTAGCTGGTGTAGATGGTGGTGTAGGATCTTCAACATTTCCATATACAGGGAAATTGATTTCAGGGCGTTCTTTGCTAGAAGTTTTTACTCTTACAGATCCATTCATAGAACCTCCAACAGTAGGAGTAATATAAGCTTTTAACTCCATTCCTTCACCTGGCTTTAAGGTAACTGGTTTTTTTAAATCAAACCTAGCCTTCATGTTACCACTTATAAACTCAGGGGTTTCTATTGTTAAATTTTCCTCACCAGAATTTGTTATCTGGACTTTTGTTTCACTTTCAACCGAAATTTTAGGTGCATTAGCTAGAAAATATTCAGCAGGTGTAATTGTCATTGAAGTTTTAATAAACGCTTTCAATGTATAAACAAGTGAAGGGTTAACTGGATCATCAGTTGTTATAGTTACAATTTTTGTAATATCACCAGCTTTATTATGTGCATCAAGAGAAATACTAACTGTTGCAACCTCACCTGGGTTTAAAAAATTTGTATCAAGTTTACTAGCAGTACATCCACAACCAGGACGTACTTCTTTAATATTTAATGGTTTATCTCCAGTATTCTTTATTTTGATTTCAGTTTTAAGTTGTTGAGGAGCAACCTTACCCCAATCATGAGTTAAACCATCTAAAACTTCAATTTTTTGTTGTGCGAAACTCACTGTAAATGATAAGGCAATCAATGCAATAAATACAGTTAAGCTTTTTGTAATTTTCATTTTGTTCATTTTAAATTATATTTTTTAAATTAATTTTACGAAATTTTATTACCTACCTTTATTAGAGGTAGTTTTTTTAGTATTCTTTTTTGGCTTTTTAATATTATCTGATTTTGTGTTAGACACCTCAATTTCATTTTCATTCCTTCATCCACACCCAATAGCCTTCATATTTTTTGGAGCATCAGTGTTCTTTGGGTCATATTTTAGAACTAACTTGTAAAATTTACAAGCATTATCTTTTTCATTTAAAAGTTGATAAGCATAAGCAACAAACAAATAATTTTGAGCATCATCTGGAACTAATTTAATTGCTTTATCAAAAAATTCTATTGCAGGTTTATAATCCTTTGCATCAAATTTTTCTTTGCCTAATATTTTATAAGCCATTGCACCATCTTTAGGTGATTTTTCATCAAATTTTCGTTTCAATAATAATTTAGCAATTTCAGATGCTTTAGAAGTTTGTTTCTGAATAGAATAACAACTTATCAACATTTGATAAGAAATTAACATAGTTGTATCAATTCCCAGTAAACTTGTAAATGCTTCTATTGCTTTATCATACCTTTTTAGACTATAATGAGAATAACCTATAATCTGAAATATTGCTCCTTTAGGTTGATCAGGACATACTTCCATATATTTATTTCCGAATTCTATAGCTTCATCATATTTTTTTTGTTTAAATAAAATGTTAGCAATAACTTTATAAACTTGACAATCTTTTGGATTCTTTGTAATCATTGTTTTATAATTAATCAGCGCTAAACTGGTATCTCCACCTGATTGCATTATGCTTTCAGTATAAAAACCAAAATTTTCATCGTCAAGAGAGTTAGCAGGAATTATTTTATATAAATCTCTAGCTTTCAAATAATTTTTAGATGCAAAGTAAGATTTAGCCAACATAATTTGAGCCTTTGGAATAAAAGACATTGAAAGTGAATCTTTCTTAATCAAAATTCTTTCAAGTGGATCAATTGAAAGATTAAAGAATCTTCCATCAAAAGCTGCTCTAGACAGCATTATATCACCTCTAGGATCTTCTGGTCTTAGTTTGACATATTCATTAAAAGTACCTCCAGCTTTTTCAAATTGATTAGCTAACATATATATTTCACCTCGTTCAAACCAAGCTCTTGCGTTTTTTGGTGCTTTGTAAGTAACAATTGTAAACTCATTCAACGCTTTATTGTAAAGTTCATTTTTACGAGAAATATCATCATCACGTCTTGCCATTTCCCTATAAGCACGACCTAATCTAACTCTCGGCTCAACTAATGATGTGTCCCTTGAAAGTGCTTCATTAAATTGAGTAATTGCTAATTCATAAACTTGACGAGTATAATAGAGCTCTCCAAGAGCTAAAAAAGGTTCAGGAGACGTTTTGTATTTATCTCTTGCAGTGATAATTGTTATTTCTGCTTTATTCAACGAATCGTTCCCAGCTGCAATATATGCTCTCCCTAAAGCCATGTAACTTTCTAAAGAGTTTTTATCATAACTCATTGCTCTTCTAATCGATTCAATCCCTTTTTGAAAATTGTTAATTGAAACAAATGCTTCTCCACGTTTTCTACAAACAATTGCATCTTTATTATCAATTTCAAAAGCTTTTTCAAAATAATTTATTGCATTATTATAGTTATCAAGTTCCATATAACAGTCTCCCGCTTCAATTAAGATCTGTTTATCTTTTGGAGATTTTTTAACAGCTTCATCAAAGAACTTAGCAGCATTTGTAAAATCCCCTTGTATGACTGCAACACGAGCTTTATCAATTTCAGTTTGAGCTGATAGACCTTGTGATTGGAATAATGATATTATTATAAATGTGGAAACTTTAAAAAAGAGCTTCATTTTTTGCATTTTAGAATTAGTTCTGAAAATTTTAATAAGATATTTTATTAATACTCCTTTACTTGTTTTAATGATTAATGACATCCATTTTTACAAAAAGATTATTAAATATTTGCGAAATTATCATTTTTGAATAAAATATTTTGTAAAAATCAATTTATCTAGGAATCATTTAATTTCATGTTGACTAAAAAAAATTATTTTTGCAACAATAAACTCATATCCTCAACTTCTTCCCATGAATCTGGTTCGGTTAATTTAAATTTTATATTTAAACCTTGCAGACCTTTGCTTACTAGATATTTTTGAGATATTCCACTCTTTGATATCCATGCAAGAAACCCTACAGCTGAAGAATTTGAAACTGCAAAAGTATAGCCAGTTATTGTCTGTTTTATTGGGTACCTCCCCATTACTAAAGTTGATGGATGAACTATAACAGGTGGGTAAATGTTTGATGAATCAGTCCAACCTAACTCAAGTGTTTTCACTTTTGAGGAGTCTTGATGAGCTCTATACCAGCTCATAATTGAAATAGAATTAGATTTTGAAATTTCATTTATTACAGAATCGGACGTTGAATAGAATTGGACAAATGCTCTTATATTGTTTCCATTTGTTAACTGTTTTTTTATTGATTCATAACTTGAAGAGTTTTGATTATTTAGAATAAAATTTACTTTTTCTATCCCTTTGTTTGAATCTAAATCATTGTAAACCATACCCGGAATATTTAAAGCTTTTATTAAATTTTCTTTATTTGTTTTTTCTAATTTAGAGTTTTTAGCAGCTACTAAAGCCAATCCATCATTTGCAATTGGATACTCTTTAATTGCGATTCCATTTTTTGCAAGTGCGTTTCTTTCATCTAAAATCAAATCCCTACCAACAATTGCGGCAACAGATGCAGATGTATCAAGACTTGTTGAAATGTTGACTTGGTCTTGAAAAAGTTTATCTAATGCCTCTCTGCAATTCATCCTAACAATTGTGATATCAGTTTTAGGAACCTTTACTTTAAAAGAATCTACTAAAGATTTTATTATAGGCACATACAACTCATCTACATATAAAATTAATTTACCAGATGTTGCAGTATTTGATTTAGGATCTGGCTCTTGACAAGCAGATATTACAAATAAAGAAATTAACATTAAAATTAAGAATGAACTTCTCATATTATATATTCCATAAATTTTAGTTAGCAATTGAACGAAATCTCCTTTTTTTTATTGTTGGTAATTAAATTAAATATTTTTTTTATTTATGAGAATAACAATCCTATATACTCCCATTAACATTAACACTATTCCAAACATTACTCTAAATGAAGTTGAAAACTTATTTTGAAATCTGAAATCAAAAATACCTGTTATTATAAGAACTCCAGTTATAACCATTATACCACCAAGTAGTAACTTAACTTTTTTCATATAGGATTTAACATTAAATAAATTTTAAGTATTTCAAATTAAGGAATTTATTTATTTTTTAATATCTCAAATTGTGTATTATAAATCAATGTATCTATTTTAGAGTAAAACTAAATATTAAATGTTTAATACTTAATTTACTTTTTGAAATTTAAAATTTAATTCAATTTAAAATTTTAATTCAATTTACAATTAAAATGAAAATAATATTAATTACTTTTTGCTTATTAAGTTTACGTTCAAGTAACATTTTTTCAGCAGAAATTAATGCTCTGCAACCAAGACCAAAAGTAGCTTATAATCATTTTGGAGAAAGTTTTACAATTTCTAAAAGCACTGTAATTATTACTACTGATAGAAACACCAAGTCAGTTTCGAAAAGCATTTCATTTTTGCAAAAAATCATTAAACAAAAATTAGGTGATACCCTACAAGTTTTTGATTCTATAACTAATGTAAACGCTATTTATATTGGTGGAAATAACTCTAAATTAATGAATTCTTTATTACAATACATTATACCCAAAGGAGAATTAAAGCTCAAATCGCAGGGTTATGTGTTAGATATAAATTCTAAAAATATTATTTTATCTGGGTCTGATTCTGATGGGATATTTAATTCTGTAACAACTCTAATCCAACTCTTTAATAATTCTAAAAACAATATTTTATTATCTGGTGCTCATATTTGGGATTATCCAGATTATGAAATTAGGTATGTTTTTTCACAACACAATATTTTAACTCAGTTAACTAAAAGTATTAAGAATATACTTGATACGATGGCGATTTATAAACTTAACGGACTACAACAATCGGATTATAAATTAGGTATATTAAATATAATGAATAGTAATTATTTTGATTCAGTTTCCAAAATGAAAAGCATAGCCGATTTTGGGAATATCAACGTTATCCCTGCAACATGCGGAATTGGTTGGTCGAGTCAATTTCTATTTCATGACCCGAATTTGGCAACCGGCTTCCCAGCTTATAGCAAATATTTTGTTGAAGAAGATAGTGGGAGAATAATTCCAGATAGTAGAGTAACTTTAATAAATGGTGATTTTGAAAATGTTGGTAGTAATGATCAGTTTACTGGTTGGTCTTTTTATGATGGACCAAATCAAAGTGTTTTTGTAGATAATAATGTTTTTCATTCTGGGTATAAAAGTGCTAGATGTGAAAATTTTACAGTAGGCAATAGTTCTGGTAATTGCCGTTTTAACAAGACGTTACAGTGCGATTCCTTTAATTATTATACTATGAGTGCTTGGGTAAAGACTCAAAACTTTGTAGCAGATGAATTCAGACTTTTAGCATTGGGTAATGGTGGGTTAAATAATGGTAGATCACTTACTTACACATCATTTACAATTCCTCAAACATCAAATGGTTGGATTAAAGTTGAAACAAGGTTTAATACTTTAAATTTCAATTCAATTAATTTATATGTTGGTTCATGGGGAGGTAGGTCTGGTACAATATGGATTGATGATTTCAAAATTCAACCAGCAGGAATGTGCAACATTCTAAGAAGAGCAGGGACACCTTTATGGTTAATCAATAAAGTTACAAAAGAGTTATATGTTGAAGGAAAAGATTTTTCTCCGATTGTTGATTCTATGATTTATAAAACTAAAGGTGATTTTGGAATATATCATACCCCTCCACCCATTAAGAGAACTATAGGTGGTAAAATCAAAAATGGTGATACTCTAATTGCATCTTATTATCATCCATTAACCTGTGTGGCAGATATTGACGTGTCTGGGTCAGTTATGGTTTCATTATCTGAAGATACATTATATACTCTTATTGAAGATCAAGTTTCAAGAGTTAATAAAATATTCAACTCGAATTCATTCTTTATGGGTCATGATGAAATTAGAGCTTTTGGATGGGATAGTTCTGATTATAAAAGAAAACTTTCACCGAGATATATTTTAGCAGATAACATCAAAAAATGCACTGAAATTATAAAGAAAATTAACTCTAGTTCCAGAATATTTATGTGGAGTGATATGGTTGATTCTTTACATAATGCTGTGAATAATTATTATTTAATTAATGGTGATCTAAGGGGAATATGGAATGATATTCCTAAAGATATAATTATAACAAATTGGAACTTAGGCAAGCTCGATGCAAGCATGTCTTTTTTTGAAAAGCTTGGGTTTAATCAAATTACCTCACCTTACTATGATGCAGGTAATTCTAATGGAATTAAAAATTCAAGAATAGAAATGGAAAAACATAAAAACGTATTAGGTAGTATGTATACAACTTGGAATTCTGATTACAGATTTTTACCACAGTTTGCATCATACATGTGGGGTGCAGGAGCATATATTATTCATTCCCCAATAGATTCAAACCAATTAATGACTACAACATCTACTTTTGATTCTATTAAAATTGAAGCAGATATATTGCCAGATAATTACGACCAAAGTGATGCAATTATTAGTGCAACTATTGATGGAGTTTATAAAAATGGTAATTTACTAATAGATTTTAAAAAACAAATTTCAAGATCTACTGGAAATCATTTCATGGGGTTTATTCCATCAAGTATAAGTTTCATAAAATATAAAATTACTGCTATTAATAAACAAGGCTTTGTTAGAGAAACTCCGTCATATATTATTGATAAAGTAAGTGGTTTGAGTGGTGTTAAGGAAATTGATTCATCAATTTTAGAATTGAAGTTAAGTAGTAAGTAATCAAATTAAACAGAGATTTAAGCTCTTGGATGATAGCTTTTATGCACCTCTTTTAAATAATCACGATTAACATGAGTGTATATTTGAGTTGTGGAAATATCTGCATGACCTAACATTTCCTGAACAGCCCTCAAATCAGCACCTCCTTCTAACAAGTGTGTAGCAAATGAATGCCTAAATATATGAGGGTATACATTACTATTTATACCCGCTAATGAAGCATATTTTTTTGTCATTTCCCAAATAGCATTTCTACTTAAAGCACTTCCACTTGAGTTAAGGAATAATATGTCATCATTTTCTTTACTTTTTTTTACTAAGTAAATTCTTGATTCTTTTCTGTACTTTTCAACCCAAATTTGAGCTGTCTTACCTATTGGAACAATCCTTTCTTTATTACCTTTACCAATAATTCTTATTATATCGTAATCAAAAATCAGGTTTGAAATTTTCAACAATCTTAGTTCAGTAATTCTTAATCCACTTGCATACATCACTTCAAGTATTGCTCTATCACGAATTGCATATTTAGTATTTTTATCGTCACTAAACACAACTTCTAATATTTTTAATATGTCATCATAAGTTAATACATTTGGTAAATGCCGAGTTTTCTTTGGTACATCAATATTTTCTGATGGATCCGAATTAGTCTCTTTTTCTAAAAATAAAAATTCATGAAAACCTCTTATTGAACTAACTGCTCTAGCAACAGAGCTACCTGCTAAGCCTATGTCACATAATACAAAGATGAATTCTTGAATAACTTTAGAGTTTATAATGTTTAGATCTATAATATTTTTTTCATTTAAAAACTTAATGTATCTCTGCAAATCAAATTTATAAGAATACAAAGTAAGATTCGCCAAACCTTTCTCCAATAAAAGATATTCGAAGTATTTTTCTAATAACAAATTAATTGAATCCATTTAACAAATTTAATATTAATGACTTTCTCTATAATAAATAAAAATACCCTGAAACAATTTTGAAATATGTTTCAGGGTTTCAATATTTTTATTTTAACAACTTACTCTTTAATGAACTTTCCAGTTACTTGAGTATTTATAAATTTAATAACATAATTATAAGCTCCACTTTGAAGTTCAGAGGCTGGAACCCTTACAACACTTCTTCCTGAGTTTGCAATTCTTTTATTTGAAGTTAATACTCTTTCACCAGTTATATTATAAATCTCAATAGTAGCATTTTGTTGAGGTTCAGAAAGCATCATTTCAAAAATTATATCTTGTGCTACAGGATTACCTAACACTTTTACAAGGAACGTAGTATCATCCCTATAATTATCAACATTTTTTACTATCAAATCTGAAACACTAAAATCGTCCATACCAGCTTCAACTAATGAAGGATTTCCTAAATCAGATCCAACAATTCTAAACTGAGTTTGTGATGTTTGATTTACAAATTTTTTTATATTATAACTTTTTTCAAACCATTTTTGAGGTGAATCTGCAATAACATCAATTAAATTCCAAATTACTCCTCCATCATTTGATATGTATATTTTCAATGAATCATCAGGTGAGTTCTGAACATTTCCATCTCTTGAATACCACAACCAACAATTGAGAACTGGATTTGTGTATGAACTTAAATCCATTATAGGGGAGGTTAATGTAACAGTTCCACTGTCAATATCAGTTGTTCCAGCTCCAGATTCAGAACCAGCAATTCCAGTAATAAATGCATTATTTTGGAAAGGGAATTTAGCAGAATGATCTTCTCCAGGTTGAATCTCTACTAAACCACGACCTTGAACCTGTGTTCTTGTTCTAATAGGCACTCCTTTTTCCCAATGACTTATGAGTACACCTTTATCTTTTGAATCTGTAAATGACCAACCAAAATCAAGTTCAGCATCATCAAAATATCCATTGTTTAAAGTCACATTAATAATTCCATTTTTAGAAGAAGTAGTACTTACTAGTTCAGAATTAAAACCCCAAGCACCAACATATATCTGATATAAACTATCTTTTGGTAAATAAATTGGGATTTGAGAATCAACTGAATTTCCATATTCTGGTCTATTAATAACTCTAAATGAAAACTTCGGAATGTCTTGTTTTGTTTTACCATCAATAGCAACAATTTTATAATTAGAAAGTGCCATTTGAGTCATTTCAATATTGTATATATTTCCTTCTTTAGTAACATTCAGTTTTCCAGAAGTTGGAAAATAATTTATAACAGCTGCATTAAAATTTAAAGTGTCAATAGCCCCGTAATAACTATATCTCCCTTGATTGTCTGAAAGAATCTGTTTACCAAGTTTTGGTATAATTATTGGGACATTCGCAATTGGTAATTTAGTTACAGCATCAGTTACAACTCCATTAATACTACCTTTAATTACTTTTGAGATGTTAAAAACATACAATCCATTTTGCATATCACTAGCAATTATTTTACCACTTTTAAAGTAAGGATAAGTTTCCCAATTTCCGCTATACCCACCATTAGGACCTAAGTAAGTATCGTAGTATCCAATTTCAGCAGGATGAATTGGATCACTAATATCAACTATTCTAGTGCCAGCAGTATACCATGCAATAACTGCAATATCCCCTTTTGTATGTACATTATGAATAATTTCATCAAGCGATGGAGTCCAATCTGTCACTTTTGAGATATTATTTATATCAGATCTATCCCATATTTTCAAAGTTTTGGCAGTTGTTCCTACCTCATCGGTAGTCATAATGTACTTACTATTCACAGTTAAATCGGAGTTATGAGTTCCAGCACCAGGGTATCTAATATCAGTAACAAATTGAGGATTTTTTCTGTCTTTGCCTAGATATACAATATCTAATCTCCCATCATTTATAGCTGAACAGTACATTGTATCATTTTTGATAATAGCATCATGAACATATCTTCCAGTCCATTTCCCAACAATTTTTGGGTTAATTGGATCAATTGATACATCATAAATAAAAGTACCACCATTTACACCAGCTTGGGCTTGTGTTCCATGAACGTAAATAAAACTACCTTCTTGAGAAATAGTGTGTGCAGTTTTATAAAGTGAAGTATCATTTTTGACTAGAGTGGCACTTGTTGGTAATTTAGTTAAATCAATGATTTGAAGTCCATCTCCATTTCCTCCACTCCCTTCAGTTACTACATATGCATAACCATTTACTGCTTTTAGTTCTCTCCATCCACTCGGAGTTCCTGGAATAAAAGCAACTTGCTTTATTGGCTTATCACTAATATCAATTATATGAGTACCATTGTAACCACCTAACAAGGCATATTCTCTTCCATCTTTTGATGTATAACCCCAAAGTGCTGAATACCTTTCTTGTGCATTTTTAGGTGGTGAAGGATTTAAAGTATCGAATAAAACTGTATTATAATTTCTAATTTTTTGTTGTGAATGTGCACTAATTATTATAATAAAAAGTAGAATTATTAATGTTACATTTTTTTTCATTAAGTTATTCATAATTAATTATTGGTTTTTAATAATGACACTTTGTATATCTGTAATTTTCATTTAACTGATATATACATAAATCTAAAAGTTAAAAATTATCAAATTCAAAGGGTTGCGAATATATAACAACTTAGTAAATTACAAAATGAAAGATTTTTTAATGAATTTAAAGTTAGAAAAGTTAATTGCAGTTGTAAGAGAACCTAGTTTTGAAAGAGGTTTAGAAATTACCAATTCTTTATTAGAAATTGGAGTCAAAAATATTGAGATAACTTTAACAACTCCAAATGCATTTAAAATTGTAGAAGCATTAATTATAAATGATAAAAATATTTTTGTTGGAATTGGTAGTGTATTTACAAAAAATGAATTATTGAAA
Source organism: Chlorobiota bacterium (assembly GCA_016700335.1). NCBI lineage: Bacteria > Pseudomonadati > Chlorobiota > Chlorobiota bacterium. The sequence continues at coordinate 2,840,638 of CP065014.1, forward strand.
GGAATTGATTTAGGAATTAGCTTTTATGCCTCACCAATTTTTAATAAAGATCTAGTTGAATTAGCTAAAAATAAAAATGTAATTTCCATGCCTGGCGCTTTAAGTCCTACAGAAATTTTCCAAGCGAATGCTTTAGGTGCAGATATTATAAAAATTTTTCCTATGCCTTGTGATGGAGTAAATTTCATCAAATCCATATTAGCTCCAATGCCATTTTTGAAAATAGCTCCAAGTGGTGGTGTTAATCATGAGAACATTTGTGATTATATTAATGCTGGGGCTACAGCAGTAAATGTAGGTACTTGGTTGACTTCTGGAAGTAAAATTGATATTACAAATAAATTCAATTTGTTGAAAATTAGCTTAAAAGAAATTTGAAATTTGTTTGTTTAAATTATTTTATTAATTTAAAATCTATTTAACAGAATTATAAAAAACTATAAATAATGAAACATATTTATTTGTCTCTAATCTTAGTAATCACATTTTTATTTGTTTCAAATATTCTTATCATTTCTCGAGCTAGATTAAACAATAAATCAAGGGATGTAGAATTTATTTACTCTGATGGGAATAATAACTTTTATATTATAACAAAGAATTATTTAAAATATGTTCCAGTTAATCCAAATGAAAGTTCAACTGGGACTTATAGTGGTGGTAAAGCAACTGTTAAAAAAATCACTAAAAATGATTTCAATGAATTTAAAATTTTAACATTAAAACTGTTTAAATCAAAAAATCAATTCCCTATTACTAAGGTTAAGGGGTCAGGTCAACTTAGTTATAAAAAGAAAAGTTTACTTTTGAGAAATAATTCAAATGAAAAACTTGAAATTGAAACATTGTTAATGAAATTAATAAAATAATTTTTAATCGAATTATAAAGTAATTAAAAAAGCTTCTAATTTTAAGTCAACTAAATCCAATTTTTTTTGAATGTGATATCTATGATTTTCAACAGTTCGTTTTGATAGAAAAAGTACATTAGCAACTTCTTGAGTATTAAGACCAGTCTTAATTAAAGAACATATTTTAATCTCAGTAATTGTTAACTTATTCAAACTTTTTTCTAAAAGTTTAGAACTAAAACTAGGATTTAAAACAACAAATCTTTTTTCAAATTCTAACCAATCTTTGTCTGATTCAACATTTGAATTTATATGTTTTGCTATATTTTTTATAAATTCATTAGTCTCTGATATATCATCAGAAATTTGAATTTTTATATCATTTAAAAATTCATTTTTATTCACTAATTGAAGTGCTAACATGCTTAACTCTTTCTTTTTCATCTCTAGTTCATTATATAATTGATCTGCTTTAACTCTATTGTTTTCGGCTTGTTGCATAGCCCTTTCTGTATCTAATTGAACAAACACTGCTTGCACTCTTTGAGAAACATTAAGATTCAAAATTTCATCCTTAGTTTGATGAAATAATTTATGAAAATTAAATGCCTTTTTAAAATCCTTTTTAAATTCATAAATCTGTGAAAGTTGCTCATAACAAATATGCAACAAGGAATTTATACTTTTAGATTTAACAATTTCTATTGCTTCATTTGTAATTTTTAAAGCAGTATTTAAATTACCTAAACTTATCAATAATTCGCCCTTCATAATTAATGAATTTGCTAAACTAATTGATAAATTTTCACTCTCCAATATTTGTATTGCTTTATTACAGTAACTTAAAGCATCATTCTTTTTACCTATAGATTTAAATGCTTGAGAGTATTTAACATAACAATTAGCTAAAGCTTCTGAACTTTCAATTTCAATGCTTAAACCTATTGATTCTTCTATTTTTTTTAATCCATTCTCATCATTAAATTTCTCTACTTCAATAAAGCCAATACTACTTAACTCAGAAATAATATAGTATTTATCATTCATATTCTTCGCCAAATCTAAAGTAATATAACTTTCTTCTAATACTTCTTTAAATTTTCCTAAATTAAAGTAACAAGCAATTAATAGAGAATGACTTCTTCTCATTAAATCTAGATACCTAGGGTAACTCGGCATTATCAATAATTTACATTCTTCAATTATATTCAGACTTAACTCGTAATTACCTAACTCCAATTGAATATCAGCTAAACTCAATTTTGCATATATTACTCCTTCTGGTTCATTTAATATTTTTTTTAAAGAAATATTTTTCTCAATTAATTGTATGCATTTTATAATGTTTCCTAAATGTAATTCTGATGAAATTATATTTCCTAATGCTACAGATTGAAAAAACAAGTCATTTTCTTTTATCCCTTTTTCATATAATTCATTTGAAATTAAATGCATTTTTTTGAAATCACCTTTTCTACCATAATACATTGAAAGAGCGTGTTGGAGACGCATTATTTCTATGGTATCATCTTGAGTTTCAGCAATTTCAAGTCCTTTAAGTAGATTAGATTTAGCTTTTTTCATATCTCCAATCTTCATATAAGCATTTCCTAAGTTCCTAAATATGCTCGTTGTAAGATTAAAATCTGATGCTTCTTCAGATAATTTTAAAGCTAAACTTGAATACTCAATTCCCTTGAGTGTATCAAGTGAGGGAGACATTATATAAACTGTTCCTAATAATGAGTTCCCTTTTGCAATACTAACTTTTTTATTACGTTTATTTGCTACCTCTAGATAATAATTTGATACTTCTAGTGTTTTTGCTAAATCATACTTTAAATAGAAATTGTATAATAATATTAAAATTTCAAACACATCATCTGAATTTTTATTTCGATGAAATCTTTTTTCTAACTCAATAAGAGTTAATGAACTTAATTCTTTTTTATTCATATTTTAAAATAAGAATAAATCTTAATGGAAAAAACTAGACTTTAATTAAAAAATTTAAATGGTTATTTTTAATTTAAAGAAACTATTAATAACCATTTATTAAATTATAATTTACTTATCAGATATCTATATTTTTTTTATAAAATATGAATAATTCTAACGAATAGTTTTTACATTATTTAACTCTGATACTTCAGTAACAACTCCATTTACATCTACTTCTATAATAACTCCTTCATCGTACCATTGTGCAGGTCTGCCTTGCTCCGTTACTCCTCCTCCATCACCACTAACAATAACATCAGGCACTCCATTTGCTGGATCACCTCTGTTTATACAAGTTAACAATAACCGTCTTGAGTTTGGTCTTGTTGGCATATCTATAAATAATTTTGAACCCCCATCTATTCTTTGAATGGTCTTTTCAAGTATTAAATTTCCATTTATTTTTTTTACTCTTACAACAAATGGGGTTTCAATAGGAATTGCTGTAGGATTTGTAATCAATATTTGTGGTGATTTTACTAAAATTCCTTTTTTATTACCTGGCAATATTATATCTTGAGAAACTATATCAGGCAAATCTTCTCCACAATTAAATACTTGATGATGTAGGTTGAACCTTGATTGTAAAACTGCACCAGTAATATCTTCTGCAACTAAATCTGGGATTCCAACAGTGATTGTTGTATTTGTGAAACCACCATTAATTGGGTTAAAGCAATGATCAAAACTATTAGTTGAAATATTTTTATTTACATCAGTTTTAAACTCATATTTAATTTGAGTTGGTGATTCAGATATTAGCTTTTGATTTAATAATGAATTTGGTTTTAAAGTTAAACCAGTTAAGTTTTGTCCACTGACTGATAAAGTACATAGTTTATCTTTTAAATAACCATTTGAAGAATTTCGAGGTTCAATACTGCAATTTATAAGTTTTGGTCTAAGTGCAAATTTTAAGATAATTTTTTCGGTACTACTTAACCTTAGCGTGCATAATCCTGAGCTGTTTTGAGATAAAAGTCTGAATTGAATTTGTTTATATTGTCCTATGTATGTTGAAATCTTTTTTCTATCTATAGTAACTGGAAAATTAGATTCAGTTATTGGATATCCGTTTGGGAAAACATCTGGGAAATCTGCAAAAACTATAAATCCTATATCGCTAGCAATTTCTATTGATGAGTTTGGTAAAAAAGTTCTACATGTTCTTACTGAATCAATTCTTGCTTCAGCAATAGATATCACTAAGATTGATAAACAGATTGATATTAATATTTTTTTCATTTGTATTTTTTTTTAGTAGTTTGTTTATTACCTAACTGGCTGAATTAGTTTAATATTTATAAATAATTTCAGCCAATTTTTATATTTAAATATCTATCTTGTTCTCCTAACAGTAACAGTTACAGATCCATTATTATCGCCGTATGCAACTAAATTATCATTAGCATGACATACTAAGAAGCCATTGCTTGTTGGGGAATAATTTGCAGATGTACCAATTTTAAAATGTTTGTTATCATATGTACTTACATCATTATTTTTTCTAAACATTTCTCCAATTAGTGCCATCATATTATAGGAAGTTTGTCTTCTACCTGCGTCAAATACTGGGTTTGGTGTATATCCATTCATTCCAGTTTCTGTGATATTGTTTTTCCATTTTGCATTCGCTGGTGTAGTAAAAGTATATCTTTCACCATTACATATAAATATGTTCGAGAAATTGTGAGTTACATTTGCATAAACTGTAAAATTTCTTGTTTCATTTATATCTAATTGTAATTGGTCTTTGAAAATAAGATTTACATTTCCTGCAACCATAGGTTGAGATTCATCTATCCTTGACAATCTTTTACATGCAGCAGGATTAGTAGTATTATCACATTTAGCATCATTAGTTTGTTGCCACCAAGGAAATACTGACCAAATAGTTTTTGCACCATTAAATGAACTTGACGCTGCATCAAATACTGTTTTCCCATTATTCAAAAAATCATTTAAGAAAAAAGTTATCATTGGTTCTGCCATATAATTTAAGAATCTAGAACCAACTGCAGTTGTGGCACCTATTGCTAACCAATCATCATTTAGTGAGCTTCCGATACATGTACATGAATAAACTAATCTTAATTTAAATTTGAATGATTGATTGTTTTCTTGATTGCGAGCATCCACTAACAATTTTCTTAAATTACCAGATTCTCCACCTAATAAATTATCTCCTTTCAAACAAATTAAATCATTACCACCATGACCATAAATAAATAAATCTATATCATAACCTTGTTTTGATTGTGTAATTAGTTCTGCAAGTAATTTTGCTCTTGTACAATTATTATCTGTAAGATTTACAACTCTTGAATATTTTCCAATTCCTTGCAAAGTTGTTGTAGCTGTTTCAAATGTTTCGGCTAAAGCATCAACTACAGTTCTACTAATTGCTAATGCTGCTGGATCTGTAATTGCTGAGTCTAGTGGAGTTTTCCCACTATTCTCTTGTAAAATTATCGCCGTACGAGGATAAGTTTTTTCAGCTTTTGAGATGTAAATGCTGAGAATAGAAATCAAAGTAATGATTAAAATCTTGGTTGTTGTTTTCATTTTGTTTTGTTGTTTTGTTGTTTTGTTAAACTGTTTTAGTTAAGTTGTTTTGTTAATTGTTGTTTTGTAACTAATTTTCTGGTACAAATTTAATCCACTAAAAAAGTTAGCTCATTACTCATATTTTACTCATAACAAGTTCTAAGCAAATTTCATTTTAAATTGCACCTAAAAAAAATAGATTTGATAATTAACATTTTTCATTGCATTTTTGAAAGCAATTAACAATTAAATAATATGAATGAAAACCAAAATGATTTTCAGAAAGAATTCAATTCATTTTCTGAGAAAATTGATAGTTTAATTAAGCAACAATTAGAATTTAAAACTGAAATATCTGAGCTTAGAAACGAAATTCAATTATTGAAAAAAAGTGAAATTAAAGATGTTAATGTTAGTTCAAATGCTAACACACTAGTAACTTCTCCAAGCTTGCAAACTGCTAACTCAGCTAAAGCAGAAACAATTTTAGAAGCAAATGCAAAAGCTAAAGCAGAGCAGATTTTATCACAGATAAAACAACAGCCTCCAAAAATTCAAGTACCAAAGCCTCCAAAAGTTAAATCTGATATTGAGAAATTTATTGGAGAAAATCTTGCTAATAAAGTAGGTATCATTATTACTGTAATTGGTGTAGCTATTGGAGCAAAATATGCTATTGATCATGATTTAATTAGTCCCCTTACACGTATTATACTTGGCTATTTGGTTGGGCTAGGTTTAATGGGGTTTGCAATTAAACTTAAAACAAAATATGAAAATTTCAGTGCTGTATTGCTAAGCGGAGCAATTGCGATTCTATATTTTATAACCTTTGCAGCTTACAGCTTTTATGGGCTTTTCCCACAATTACTTGCTTTTTTAATGATGGTTTGCTTTACTCTTTTCACTGTACTTTCGGCTATCAAATACAACAAACAAATCATTGCTCATCTTGGCTTAGTTGGTGCTTACCTAGTCCCATTTCTTCTAAGTGATGGTTCTGGACAAATTGGGATATTGTTTTCATATATGGTAATAATAAATGTTGGGATTTTAATTGTTTCTGTGTTAAGAGATTGGAAGCCGTTACTATATTCATCATTCGCATTTTCATGGCTAATTTATGCTTCATGGTTTTTTAACAAGTATAATAGTATTACTGATTTTAATTTAGCAATTTTATTCAGTACGTTATTCTTTATAATTTTCTATGCATCTTCTATAGTCTATAAAATCAGGATGAAAGAAAAACTTTCACCTGGTGATACAATAATAATGATTTCAAATGCATTTATATTTTATGCATTTGGTTTTGGCATGTTAACTCAGAAATCTTCTCAAGAATTACTTGGTCTTTTTACTCTAGCTAATGGAGTAGTTCATTTTGTGGTTGCTTACTTCATTTATAAAAGTAAATCTGGAGATAAAAGTTTATTGTATTTGATTATTGGCTTGGTATTAACATTTATAACAATTGCAATTCCAGTACAACTCAATGGGAATTGGGTAACTTTATTATGGATTGCCGAGGCATTAATGTTGTTTTGGATTGGTAGATCTAAAGGTATTACTGGTTATGAAGTTATTTCATATTTTGTTATTACTATTGCTTTCTTTAGTGCAATTCAAGAATGGGGTAATTATTATGACACATATTCAAATTTAATTCCAGTTAACAATATAACCCCTATTTTTAATGTTAACTTTCTTACCTCAATATTATTTACAATTATACTAGGATTTATATATTATGTACATAAAAAATTCAATTCTATTTTAACAGATAAGAACAAATCTTATTTCAGTATTGTTAATGTTGTAATTCCTTTATTATTTGTTGTTTCAATTTATTTTACATTTTCAAATGAAATAAATTGCTACTTTTCTCAAAAATTTGCATCTTCACTTTTAAAGGAAAAATCTGTTGATGGGTATTTTACTTCTAACTACAACTATGATATAAATAATGAAAAAACAATTTGGAATTTTTGTTATACTATGCTATTTTTATCAATTATTTCATTTGTTAACTTAAAAAAAATCAAAAGTTCCAAACTTGGGATTTTAAATATTTTATTAAATGCTTTTATATCTTTAATTTTTTTAATTGGAGGTTTATTTGCTTTAAGTGAGCTTAGAGATACATACATAACTCAGAGTTTATCTAAATTTTACAATAGGGATTTATTTAACATTTTAATTCGATATGTTTCTTATTTATTCTTTGGTATATTGATGTATTCAAATTTCGTTTACTCAAAATCAGAGATTATAAAAAGGAATTTAACTGTTGTGTTTGATATATTTTTAATTACTTCTTTACTTTGGATTATGAGTAGTGAATTGTTAAATATTTTTGATTTAATGAAAGTAACAGGTTCTTATAAACTTTGGTTGAGTATTCTTTGGGGTATTTTTTCACTAACTCTTATTGGGGTTGGAATCATCCAGAAGAAGAAACATATACGAGTGATGGCAATATCAATTTTTATAATTACACTACTTAAATTGTTTTTGTATGATATTATTGATTTAAGCACAATTGCTAAAACTATTGCATTTATCTCATTAGGAGTTTTATTATTAATAATATCATTTTTATATAATAAGTACAAAGAAATTCTATTTAATGATAAAATCTAATATTAATACTTTAATAAATATTTAGTTAATTTTTACCTTTTTAATGGCATCAGAAACAACAAAAGCATATAACAATCTTGAATTTTTAAGCAGCCCTGAAGCGAGAACTATTCGTATGCTATCAGAATATATTCATCCTATAAAAACATTTGCAGAAAATAAAATTGAAGGGACAATAGTATTTTTTGGCTCAGCTAGAATACCATCTCCAGAAGATACTGAATCAAATCCTAAATTTGATAGTATGCGGAGATATTATGATGAAGCTCGTGAACTTGCTAAAAGATTAACTCTATGGGTTAATGAAAATACTGTAATTAGTGGAGTAAAAAAATTTGTTGTTTGTACTGGTGGTGGACCTGGTATTATGGAAGCAGCTAATAGAGGTGCACATGATGCAAATGGTGAGTCAATTGGTTTGAATATTTCTTTACCTTTTGAACAATCACCAAATCCATATATAACCACTGAACTAAATTTTGAGTTCCATTATTTTTTCATGAGAAAATTCATTTTTTCAATTTTCGCAAATGCATTAGTAATTTTTCCTGGTGGTTATGGAACAATAGATGAACTGATGGAATTGTTGACTCTAATTCAAACTGGCAAAAGTGACAGACCAATCCCTGTTATTTTATATGGTACAGACTATTGGGATCAAATAATTAATCTTGATAAACTTGTAGAATTTGGAATGATTGCTAAAGAAGATTTAGATATGCTATTTAGAGCAAATGATGTTGATTCAGCTTTTTATCATTTAACAAGTGAACTAACTAGAATTCATATTAAAACTTAAATTTGAATTTCAATAATTCATGTCTGAAGTTAGTGCATTAATTTGCTTACTCGATGATCCCGATTCATTCGTTAACGAGGCAGTTCGCAATAGACTTTATGAGCTAAGGGAAACTTCTTTAACTGAAATGAGGGAGTTTGTTGTTTATAATAACAGCAATGAAATTAAAATTTTAGTTGAAGAATTACTCTTTGAATTTGGATTTAAAAAATTTAAAGAAGAGATGATGAATATAATCAATAATAATATTGATAATGATTTTGATTTAGAACAAACCCTTCTAATTATATCTTATATTGGATATCCAGATCTTAATCCTAATTCCGTTTCTCAACAAGTTGATACCATGTCAGATATTATTTCTAGTAAGTTAAAGGATAGGAAAAATGGATCTAAAGTAATTTCAATCATTAATAGTTATCTATTCGATAATCTCGGATTCTTGCCTGTTCAACCAGATCAATATTACAATCCTGAAAATTCATTCATAAATTATGTAATTGAAAATAGAACTGGTTTACCAGTTACTTTATGTTGTATCTATTTGTTAATTTCAGAAAGATTGAATTTGAAATTGGGAGGTATTGGTTTTCCAGGACATTTCATGTTAAAGTATAATGGTGAATTTAATACAAGTTTTTACATAGATCCCTATAATGGCGGGTTATTATATAGTAAAGAATATTGTATTAAGTTGTTATCCGATATGGGAATAGAAAGTAATGAAAGAGAAGAATTTTTAGAACCGATATCAAATAAATTAATTACTGTAAGAATACTTAGGAATTTGATATTAATTTATCAAAAAATAAAACCACTTTATGCAAAAGATTTAGAATCAATCATAAATCTTATTTCTAAAAAATAGATAAGAATTGTTTTTAAAAAAATATTTTAGAGTAAGATTTTTTTTACTTAAAGAAATGAAGTTACATGGCTATCTTTTATTAAACTTAATATACCCCATAAAACTGATCCATAAGAGATTGGAATAGTAAAGTTATCATCTATATTTACCCCCCAACTTATAGCTTCGGCACAAGCCGCTGCAACAGATGCAACAAGGGCTGCATAATAAAATTCAGTTGGTGAATTCAAAATATAACCTGTTACTATAGATACAATCCAAGCACTAATCACAAAAGCTAAGGATCCTTCTAATGATTTATTGAAAAATTTATGCTTCCCAAATCTTCTTCCAAAAAGAGCAGCACAAGTATCAGATATTATTAACACAGCAAAAGCTGGAATCATTATAACTTTTGGAAATAGTAGAACACAAAGTAATGCTGAAACTATAACAAAAGTTGCTCCAGTTAACTTACCATTTTCAAATTCATGTTCACGCATCATTCCACCAAAATATTTCTTAATTAAGGTTTGGAATTTTGGGTTGTAATATCTTACAAACTCAAGAATTAGCAATAGAATTGTTAGAGGTAGAAAAATCCAAATCATAGTACTACGAGTATTCCATAAATATAGAATTGGTATAGATAATGAAAATACATGTATACTTTTACGCAACAACTCTTGAGTCATTGATATCTGATTATTTTTTGGAGGGTTTATTGGTAATTGCTTCATTTCATTTACTAATTATTTTCATTATTATTAGCACTATCAATTGGGTTATAATCAAAAATAAGTGAAGGGTCTTCTTTATAACTAAATGTAGCAAGCCTTACTGCTAACCTATCTTGAACTACATGATAACTTCCATTAGAACCTTTTCCATTCATAATAAACGCAAATGCTAGCATTTCACCATCTTTGGTTTGAACATACCCTGATAACGAAGATACATTATTAAGTGTACCAGTTTTTGCATGTACATTCCCTTGAGCTAATGTCCCCCTCATTCTTCGTCTTACAGTTCCATCTACTCCTGCAATTGCCATTAATGGATACAATGTTTTAAAGATTTTTTTATCACGATAAGAAGAGCTTAAAATTCCAACAAGAGTTTGAGCTGGTATTCTATTATTTCTAGATAAACCTGAACCGTCATTTATTACAGTTCCTTTCATTGGTATTTTATCTTGGATTAAATTTTTGTTAGTAGCATCAATTGTGGAATGAGCAGTTTCAAAAATTCCACCATTATAACCACCAACTATTTTGAATACATTCTCAGCTAAAAAATTATTACTATTTTTTAGAACAAACTTCAACATATCATTTAATGGTCTTTCAACTCCAGCAAGAACTTTATACTGAGAAGGAGAATTCCCAGTTTTTACAATTCCATTAATTTTAATCCCACTCAAGATTAGTTTATCGAATAATATTCCAGCAGCAATTGCAGCAGGATTTTTTGCTTCATACCTATAACTAACTCTTCTTCCAACTGCTAATTTACCAGATACTTTTATTAATACTTTCCCTGTGCTATCATTAGTTATTACAACTGATATTCCATTTTTATTGTTTAAGTTATCACTAACTTTGGCTTTATTATAAGAGTGCGGTTTTCTTCTGAAATAGATTAATTCATCACCAAATCTTATAGATCCCTTGCTCTTTAAAACCTCGGAATGTCTTTTCCAATTCTTCTTGAAATTATTTCTTGATTGTTTTGCAAAATTGGATACTCTTCTATGACTTGATTCTTTTTGTTGAACAATAGGCTTTACATAACCATTAGATACTGCGTCATTAATTATAGAAAAACCAGAGGAACGCGGATAAGTTTGGACATTACAAGGTAATCCTGGGATACTTAAAGAAGATACTATTACAGTAAAATAATTTTTTTCAATTGATAAAGCATAAATAGGAGGGAGGTCTTCAACAACATCAGCATCCCCACTATATTGAATTCTCTTTGACTTATTATCATAAAATGAACCGTCACCAATTATATCTCCGTTTATTTGTTTCACTCCAGATTTAATTAAATCATCCACAATATCTTCAATATCATTTACATTAAAATACGGATCACCAAAACCCTTTAAAAACAAATTACCTGAAATAATACCACTGATTGGCTTTTGAAGAGCTAAAGCCAATGTTTTGACATCGTAATTAGTACCTAATTCATTTAAAGCTGTATATGCAGTAACTAACTTAGTGTTAGATGCTGGAGTTAGAGCTTTTTCTGGATTAAGTGAATAGAGCTCTTTACCAGTTATTAATGATTTTACAAAAATGCCAACTGTACCATTTTTAACTTCATTTGGTAATTTTACAATTGCTGCTAAGTCAGAAGCCAGCTTAGCTAAAGCCCTTGATGAATCAAGAGATGTAAGAGATCTATTTTTCTCATCACCACCACCAGCATATACATAAGGTTTGTTTGTTGAACTAATTAATGAAATAAGAATTAAACATATATTGAAATATAATACATTTTTATTTTTTAGATTAAATTTCATATATAACACTAAATATAAATTGGTTACTTATTAAAAGATTAAGTGATTAACTAACTTTTTGTTTTTTTTAATTTAGGAATAAGCATAAATCAGAATATCATTTTAATTGAAAATCAAAAAAGACGCATAAGATTTTAATATTGTTTGAGCTTTAATAATTATACAATATTTGTTCTACACATTCACAAATAATATGACCTAATGTAATATGTACTTCTTGAATTCTTTGAGTATTACTAGTTGGGGCAATCACTGCTATATCGCATAAATCCTTAAGTTTGCCCCCATTACCACCTAATAAACATATTGTAATTATATTCATCTTTTTTGCTTGAAGAATTGCGTTAATTACATTATCAGAATTACCACTTGTAGAAATTCCGATTAATGCATCATTATGTTTTCCCAACCCTTCTACTGATCTTGAAAATACATTTACAAAACCAATGTCATTACCTCCAGCAGTCATCATGGAAGGGTCGGTGCATAAAGAAATTGCAGCTAATGCGGGTCTTTTCACTTCGTGATTCAACCTAATCATTAATTCGGTTGCAAGATGTTGACAATCAGAAGCACTGCCTCCATTCCCACAAAACATTATTTTACCTTCATTTTTATATACATTAGTAATTGCATTAATTGCTCGGAGAGTATCTTCTCGACAAGCTTCAAGGGTTTTATACTTAATTTCAGCACTTTCTGTTAACGACTGATTATAAAAATTTATTATATCCAAATTTGATTTATAAAATAATAATAATTGATTTTAAACTTATCAAGTAGAAAATTAAAACAATAAATATTGAATGTTAAGCATTTTTCAACCAACTTAAAGCTTCTCTAAATGTTGGTCTTTTTCCTGTTAACAAAATTGCAGTTCTGAATATCTTACTAGCTGCCCAAACTATAATTATAGTTGAAAACAACATTACACACAAAGTTCCTAAAATCTCAATTATACTTGGCATCTTAATTGCAATTCTAATCATCATCAAGCTAGGAGTTAGCAGAGGAATAAAACTTAGAACCTTACTCATTGTTGAATCAGGATTCTGCATGATTACCATTATAAATGCCATTGGACCTGTAAATAGAATTGTCAAATAACCCGTAATTGCCTGTGCTTCTTGCTCAGTTGTAACTAATGAACCGATTCCAATAAATATTGCAGCAAAGAAAAAATAACCTAACATTAAATATAAAAACATAAGTGGGATTCTTAAAAGCATTTCACTTGAAAAAGAAACACTTTTTCCTATTGAAGCAAAGTATGTAATTGCAACGACCCCCATTACTGACCAACATAGCAACAAAAGCAAAGCCACACCAGTTAAACCAATTAATTTACCCCACATTAGTTCATCTGCAGTACCACCACTAATCAATATCTCCATGATTCTATTTGATTTTTCTTCAACTAAACTTCTAACTAAAGTTTGACCAGTAGTTAAAGTAAGAAACAAAAATAGGAATATACCTAAGTAAGCTAAACCAAAAGTTGCAATAAATCCCGATCCTCTTTCTTCTTCTCCACTTGAGTTCAACTTTACAGTTACAAACTCCACTCCTTTTATAGCTAAATTATATGCTGCTGTATCAACTCCAGATTTTATTAAATTTCCTTGTATGATTTTTTTTTCAATTATTTGTTCAATACTTTCATTCAACAATATGTCGCTTACATTAACACCTCTGAATTCAATTAATTGCTTTCCAGATTTTTCAGCTTTTATAACCACTGTCCCATTTGAAAGTTCTTTAACAACATCATTATCAGCTTTTTTTAAACCTTCAATAAAATTTAGTTTATTAGTATAATTTACAAAAACATAAGATGGATTTTTATTGTTTTTGCTTTTTTGGTTTGAACATAATTGATTAATTAAAACTGAATTATCTCCAGTAGAATCTATCAAACCAATTGTCTTAGTATCACTAATTCCATCTGTCATAATAAGACCAGGTATTATAGAAAATCCTACAATCAGGATTGGCAAAAGAACAATTGACGTTATAAACAATTTTGATCTGACTCGTTGTATAAATTCCCAACGAGCAATTTCTTTTATTCTATTATAATTCATGACTGCAAATTAAAAAATATATTTTTGTTTTCATAAAATAATCACACTTATATAATTTTAAGAAATATTATTTTAGTTATTTATAATAAAAAAGTTCAATGGGATAAACTATTTGTTGATTCAAATTTTATTTGTCTAATTTCAGTTAACCATAAAAATGGTTAGATTTGCAATTCAAAATAGAACTTAAGTCTAATAAATCAAAATTGATAATTGTCAATCTTAAATAATTCATGCGTTTTACATTGTTTTCTAATAATACTTGTTTTGTATTCATAGTTTTTATAATTTCTTCCAACTTTTTATTTGGGCAAAATAATGGTGGTAGAAGCTATTCAGTTTTTAACATTGGTGACATACAACAGAGTGCAAACTCTTGTGGTGTTTCAAGGGCTGGAATAGAAAGTTCAGTTTCTTTGCCTGGTTCTATTAATTCAGTAAACCCTGCATTATGGTCAGATTTAATTGCTGTTACATTACAAACATCTTTAATGTTTGAACAGTATAAAGTGAGTGATTCAAAATCAAGTTTATATCAAAATAATACTAAGCTTCAAAACTTCTCACTTGGATTTCCTTATTACGAAAAGTTAGGTGCTGGATTTTGTTTGGCTATAAGGCCTTATTCGATTGTAAGTTATGTTTCTCAGTTGAAAGGGTTAGCTCCAATAGATACTTTTAAAACCACATCTTTAACCACAACAAGCGGACAAGGTGGAATTAGTGAAATAATTGTTGGATCTTCAATTAGGCCATTTAAAGGTTTACAATTAGGAATTGCTGGATCAAGATATTTTGGCGAAATTACCAAAGAAACAAATGTAGATTTTCCAGAAAATAGCACTATAAATAGTGCTGCTTATATATCCCATGATTACTATACTGGAATTGGACTTAAATTAGGAGCAATTATAAATCCATTAGAGAATTTAACACTAGGCTTTGTTTTAGAACCATCATCAAAACTTATGAAAGAACGAACCAATGTTATTATAAGATTTAATGGTAGAATAATTGATGCTGGAAATACTCAATATCTAGAAGATGCATCAGATACCTTAGCGAAAATTACAAGTGATTATCAGATTCCTACTAAGCTTACTTTTGGTGCAACATATAAAATTGGTAGAACAGGAATAAGTTCAGAGGTTAATTTGCAAGATTGGAGTATTAATAATGATGTTAACTCAACTTCATCTAATAAAATTGCAATTGGTTTCGATTATTTTGCTAACTCAAGTTATAATGCAACTGGACTAGACAAATTATCTTTTAGGCTAGGAGCGTATAAGGAAAAATCATATTATAAAGTTCTCTCTGAAGATATTAATTCAATTGGTTTCACTTTTGGTACTTCAATTCCTCTAACCAAATTAACAACTCTAAATTCTGGGATGATGTTAGATTTAGGATTTGATATAGGTTCAAGAGGAACTACAAACAAAGGGCTTACCGAGGAAATATACGGTAAACTTTCTTTAGGATTGTCTTTAAGTGAATTTTGGTTTATTAGAACTAGAAAATAATGTTTAATATTTTTTTACTTTTTAATTTCAATACAACTTTAATTGATTTTCATAAATTCTATTATTAATTTTATTTATTGATTATTTGCGGAAGTGGTGAAATGGCAGACACACCATCTTGAGGGGGTGGTACTCGAAAGGGTATGGGGGTTCAAGTCCCCCTTTCCGCACAAAAATATAATGAAGAGGTTCTATTAATTAGAACTTCTTTTTTTTTGTTAGTTTCATTTTTCTTTATTGAAATCTAATTTTTCGATGTAAGAATGATTAAATTTGCATATATTTCAAATATAAAACATCATCTCTTCTGTTAAATGAAACCATTAGTACTTTTTATAATAGTCCAATTGTTTTCTTTTTATATTGCTTTTTCTCAAAATCAAAAGGATTTAAAATCTGATCAAGACACAGCTTACTATGTAACAGATTTTAAGTTAGGTGGAAATGTAGCATATTTATTAAACAATCATACAACAAATGCAACTGTATTTAGTGGTGGAGGTGAATGCGGAGCTTTTGGAAATGGTACTGGCAAAGGTTATGCTTTAGGTGCATTTGTTGAACTTCCTTTGTTTAACTTACTTGAAAATAATTATGCTAAATGGTTTGATCTTTCTATAGGTATTACTTATGCAAATAGAAATGGAGCTTTTTCTCAAGCACTCACATCTGGCTTGCCAATTCTTGATCCAAATAGTGGTAAATATACTTATCTTAAACAAGCACATTCTTATGTAGCTAAAATTAGTTACTTAACACCAGAATTAGGAATTAGGTTTACACCAGTTCCAGAAATACCTATCTATTTGCGAGTTCTTGCTAACTATTCACTTAGGTTTGGAAGCAGTATTGATTATGAGCAGACATCAGAAATATTATCTCCAAGTGGTATTACTTACCCTGAAAACAATAAAACTGTAAAAGTATTAGGTACAGGTGAAGTATTGAATTCCAAAAGTGTTTTTGGTTTGTATAGTAGTATTGGATACGATTATTCAATTGATTCAAATATTAGTATTGGTCCTGAAATAGGTTACTATACTATGCTTGGAAATGTTACATTAGATTTTAATTGGAAAATAAATTCTTTACAATTTGGGGCTAGTGGTAGGTATAGTTTCTATAGAAAAATCTCTCCACCACCTCCTCCTCCATCATTACCAATACCAGCACCACCACCACCGAAGGTTGCTCCTAAGCCAGTACTTGCTATATTAAATACTCCGTTAGTTGATATTAAAGAAACAGTTGTTACTGAGACATTCCCAGTTTTAAATTATATATTCTTTGATAGTGCAAGTACTGAAATTCCAAACAGGTATATCACTAAAAGGAGTTTAATGTTTAATGAAGACTCTTTACCTAAACGTTCACTTGAAACTTATTATCAAGTTCTTAATATTATTGGTAAAAGATTATCTGAAACAAAATCTAAAATTACAATCAGTGGGGCTAGTGATGGTAAAGAAATGAGCTCTAATAAAGAACGTTCGGAAATAGCTCTCTCAAGAGCTAAATCAATTAGTAATTATTTAATAAATGAATGGGGATTAGATCCAAAACGAATAACATTAAAGTCTTTAAAAACTCCAACATATCCAACAAATTATGATTACTCTGAAGGTGATGTTGAAAACCGAAGGGTTGAAATAACATCCGATTATGAAGATCTGCTAAAACCTATAGTTTTTGAAAGATTTATAGAAAGATCGATTGAGCCTAAAGAAATTAAGTTCAATACATCAGTTACTAGCGAATCCAAAATAAAAAATTGGGCTTTAAGAATGACTATTAAAAATGAAATCGTATGGGAACAAATTGGTGAAGGGAATCCTCCATCAGATGTTGTTTGCTCGCTTGATTTAATTAAAGCTAAGGAATTTGCAGATAAATTATTATATGATACAACCAAAAATGAATATAAAGTAAATGACTCTATTTTATGTTCTTTAACTGTTACAAATGAAGATTCTATGTCAAATGTATCTATATCATCAATACCAGTAACTAGAGGGCTTTCTCCACTTGAACTAAGCAGACTATCATTAATTGTATTTGATTTTGATCGGGACAATGTTACTAAATCAAATAAAAAAATGATTACTGGTTTTGTTTCAAATTCAATTTCTGCAAATTCTGATATTGAAATAAAAGGTTCAACTGATAAATTAGGTGAAGCCGAACATAATAAAGAACTATCAGAATCCCGTGCATTTGCAGTTAGAGACTTAATTAAGAAAGAAAAAAGAGATGCTAAATCAATTATTGCTAAAGGAATTGGATCAGATGAGTTATTGTACGATAATTTAATACCTGAAGGTAGGTTTTATTGCAGAACAGTAAGAGTTCAAGTTTCTATGCCTCTAAGAAAACAAGGGATTAAATAAGCTCAAATTGTTAGAATAAATGATATTTTATTTTATTACTATTTGATTCAAAAATTTATATATGTAATTTATCTAATAATTTTATATAACAGAAAAGGAATATTTAATTAATTTTTGAATCAAACTAATTAATTTTTTTTAAGTTAATGAACTTGAAGATTTATTGTAATTTAGAATTGATATTTTTGTTGTTTGTCCATCTTAAAATTCAGTGTCAAAATAAGCTTCAATGCCCCCGCAATATAATATTTACATAAAAATTAAGAACTTTTTACTTTTGTTTTTGATTTTGGTGGTTGCAACTTGTAACTCAAATGCTCAATCCAAAGTTGAAAATAATGATAGTGTTAATGATACTATTATAAAACAATCTAACCAAAAGATTAAAAAGGAAAAAAAGAAAGACCCAACACAGTTCACTTCAGTTTCAACTCTTGATACGACACTCCATATTATTGTTAGAAATATCGATATTTCAAGATACCCAAAAATTAGCGTGGTTTTTGATGTTCTTGATATGAGAAATAATTTTGTTAGCAATGTTACTATTAATGATGTAAAAGTAAATGAGAATGGAAATCCACAAATTCCAATTGAATTTTCTTTACTCACAAACAGCAATAGGGTACCTGTTGATTTTATTTTTGCTATTGACAGAACAGGAAGTATGGGAGATAAAATAAAAGCTGTCAAAGTAAATATTGATAGATTTGTTCGTGAGCTAAGACTTAAAGGTATTGATTACAGATTAGGTTTAGTTATTTTTGATGATAATGTAACTGGCGTTAGAGAGTTTACTGATAATACAGAATTGTTTAAATCTTGGGTAGATTCAATTGAGGCTAGTGGTGGAGGTGATGAAGAAGAGAATGCATTAGAAGCTTTAAGAACTACTACAAAAATGAATACAAGGCAAAGTGCAAACAAATGTGCTGTGCTTATTACAGATGCTCCATATCATTCTTATGAAACCGAAAAAGGAGCTTTTAGAACTCAATATACTGCTAATTCAATTGCTTCATTATTAGATAAAAATGATATTAGGGTTTTTGCAATTGTATCTCCTTTTGTTTATGGTTATACTACAATTGCCGAAATGACTGGAGGAAAAACCTATGACATTAACCGACCCTTTGCAGACATTCTTGAGCAATTTGCTAATACTCTAACTTCATTATATACTATTACATACAAAACAAATTCTGAAATTATTCCAGACTCAATGCAAGTACAGATTAAAGTTGGTAAAAGAGGAAAACCTGTTATAAAAAAGTTTGCTTTGTTGGAAGTTGGAAGAAAACTTGTTATTGATATTCATTTCCCCTCTGGTGCAAATAAAATTCAACAATCATCTAATAATGATATAGAAAATTTAGCTAAAATGCTCAAACTCAAACCTACAATTAAACTTAAAATTGAAGGACATACTGATAATACTGGTGATCCTGGCTCTAACATTTTATTATCAATTGCTCGTGCTGAATCTGTTAGATCCTCTTTGATTAAAAAAGGCATTGAAGCTGATAGGTTGACAACTATTGGATATGGTTCGAATAGGCCAACAGCAACTAATGATACTGAAGATGGGAAACAATTAAATAGACGAACAGAATTTGTAATAATGCAAAAATAATATTTTATTATAACTCTGAATTCTTCTTGTGAAATCCTTGCTTTACTTACCTAAATTATAATGCTTTAAATTTTAAATTATGTTATTAACAAGGGATATTGAACATAACAAATTTTTTATTCCAATTTTAAAATCTTTCTTTAGAATCCCTTTTCTATCAATTAAATTTATAGTTTTATTTTTTATAAAATACATTTTCACAAAATTAATTAAGGTTGTTTAGTTAACAATATTTTGACTAACAACATTTATATAACCTTAAAAATAATTTAGTTATCTTGTTTGTATGACTTTCTTGAATCCAATTGTACTTTTTTCATTAGTAGGTGCAACCATACCATTGCTACTACATTTCTTTAACCTTAGGAAACTTAAGGTTATTGATTTTTCTTCTCTGAAATTTCTACAAGAATTAAAAAAAACCAGCATTCGAAAACTAAAGTTTAAAAGATTACTTTTGCTTTTACTAAGAATTGGATTAATTGTATTTTCAGTTTTAGCTTTCGCCAGACCAGCCTTACAAACTTCATTTTCATTTTCATTTCCAGGAGCTCATTCCAAAACTAGTATTGTATTATTAATAGATAACTCTGGTTCGATGATTATTAATGATGATTTTGGTGAAAGAATGAATAGAGCAAAAACAATCGCTTTAGATATTGTTAACTCAATTGAAAGCCAAGATGAAGTTTCAATTATACCAATGTGTGATTTAAATTCTGATTACATTTCAAACTTTTCTACTAATAGTGAAATCTTAAGGAATAAAATAAATTCAATTAGCATTTCATACTCAAAAGCGAATTTTGATAATTGTTTAAAAGTTGCTAGCTCAATTTTACTAAACTCTTCAAATTTGAATAAGGAAATTTATTTGATTAGCGATTTACAAAAAGTTAATCTTTCCTCTCAAATTGATTCTTTAAAATTATTCAATAAAAATGAACGTCTTTTTGTTTTTCCCATAAACTCAAATAATAACTTATATATT
This sequence comes from Chlorobiota bacterium, assembly GCA_016700335.1. Taxonomy (NCBI): domain Bacteria; kingdom Pseudomonadati; phylum Chlorobiota; species Chlorobiota bacterium. The sequence continues at coordinate 2,861,480 of CP065014.1, forward strand.
GAAAATATAGGAATTGATTCTATAAAGATTATAACTTCAATTTTTGAACCAAACAAACCAATTGATGTTAAGGCATGGGTTCATAATTATGGTGCTAATACGATTAAAGATTTACCAGTTTCAATGAACATTTTTAATGACAAAGTAGCTAAAGTAAAAATTGATGTAAATCCTTATACTACAACAAATGTTACCTTATCTGGAGTACCTAAAACAAAAGGTTTTTTAAATGGATCCATTGAAATTGGACCAGATTTATTTATACCTGATAATGAAAGATTTTTTACAATCAATGTCCCTGACAAAATTAATACAGCTATAATTGGTTCAATTGAAAAATTGAAATTTTTGAAATTAGTTCTCAACTTAGATTTAAATAGAATAACCCCAGTTTTCTTTAATGAAAATTCTTTATTAAGTTTAGATTTGAAAGAGTTTAAATGTATTGTACTTGCAGACATACTTTTAAATTCAACAGATATTTTAAGGATTAAAAATTTCGTAGAATCTGGAGGGGGAGTTGTTATTTATGGAGGTGAAAATTGTGAAAAAACCATTCAATTATTATCCACTCTAGGATTACAACTTAAATCTCAAAATGCATCACAAGTTAAAATTAAATTTGGTTATATCCAAAAAACTCATCCAATATTTAATGGTGTATTTGATGAGATAACTTCTAACAATATATTAAAATCGCCAACATTTGAAAAGACACTTCCTTCTTTTTCTGGTGATCAAATTATTAAACTAATTAGTGGTGGGTCATTTTTAAGTGAAACCTACTTAGGGAATGGTGGAAAAATAATATATGTTGCAAACCCACCTGATAACGCTTGGAGCAATTTTGCTTCAAATGAGATATTTGTACCAATTGTGATTAGATCAATACTATACTCAGCATCTATTAAAGAAAACTGCATTATGGTTAACACAAATCAAAGTGTTACAATTCCATTACCTAAAAAATATTCTCTTTATGATAAAGTGAAAATTGTAAATCCAGATTCAAAAGAAGATATTTTACCTATTAGTAAGTACCCATCCGGAAGTTTTGTTGCATTTGATGAAACCAAAGAAGTAGGTGTTTATAAAGTATTATTAAACGATACTATTGTTTCATCTTTTGCTGTTAATCCAAACAATGATGAAAGTAAATTTGAAAAATTAACTACTGATTCTCTAAATTTTTACCTTGAATCTAAATTTGTAAATAAACAAAACATCAAATTTTTAACAGATAATTCCAAGAATCCAGTTCCAGAAATCAAAGAATCTAGAATAGGATTAGAACTTTGGAGATACATGATTTCATTAGCACTTATTTGTGCTTTAGCTGAAATGTGGATCGGTCGTCAAAATTAATTTTCTTGATTTAAAGTCCCCTGTCTTGTCTAATAATTAGGTTTAAATTAAAAAGACAAGTAAGCATTTTAATGAAGTAAAGAAACACAAGATCATTGAGTAGTTGATTAAAAATCAATAAACTAAAGTAGAAATTTGGGGAAAATATACTGGAGAAGAAAAAGAGCATGGACAACTTCTTTACTGGGAGAAACAATTAGGCTACAACAATGTAGAACCAGGAAACTTGACAAGGATACATTGGGCTTATTAAAGGTTGTTGTATACATATATAATGGCTAAAGATCTCACTAAGGCATCAGTAACATCATACCAAACTGTATTCATGATTCAAAAATAATAATCAAAACAGAAAAATTTTGGAAGTACTATTATTGGAAACTCCTATTATTGTAAATCCAATTCAGGTTTAATTTGTATTGTAAATTTATATCATGATTAATTAACTAAACTCTAAACTTTTTTTTGGTTGAGTCAGTTTATTAAATAAGAATTTTTTCAAAATAACAATTTATTCCAACCGATATTTTTAAGAAAAAGAATCCCTTTTTTAAATTTGATACTATTATATTTTTATTAAATTTTTGATCAAAAAAAACATTTCCTAACAAATCAATAATTTGTAAAGTTACAATTGAATTATTATTACAAATTACATCCAATACTCTATCTCGAATTGTTATATGTAATAATTTAGAGATTGATGATTTTTCATTAAAATCAGTTGAAACCATAGTATTATTATACCTTACTAATGCAATATCATAATCTTTGCCATTAAAACTTTTACCAGCTAAAACAATTTTACCATCCTTTTGTAATATAACAGAAGTTGCTACATCATTGCCAATTCCAATTTTTGTAACTACAATTCCATCTATTCCAAATGAATTATCAATTAATCCAAGAGTGTTAATTCTAATCATAGAAAAACTTGAATTTGTATTGTTTCTATTACTAAAACCACAAACAATTATTTTACCATCATCCTGTAATATTGAAGAAAAATCATTTTGATAAATAGCACCAAACTGAAAACTAAACTTACCATTATTACTAAATGTATTATCAATGCTTCCATTAGGATTATACCTTATTAATGAAACAAACCCTGTAAAACTATACCCAGCAACTAAAATTTTTTTATCTTTTTGAATTAATATAGATTCACCATAATCGTTACCATTTAAATTATCAGTAGTGATAATTCCTCCGTTTCCGAATGAATTATCTAAACTTCCGTTTTTATTATATCGAGCAACAACAACTTCATAATCAAAACTAGATTTTGAGTAGCTATAACCTGAAACAATTATTTTTTCATCACTTTGAATTGCTATTGTACGTATAATACTATTTGCAATCCCTATTGTAGTAGTTACTTTTCCGTCTGAATCAAAACTTGAATCTAAACTCCCATCATCATTGTATCTTATCAAAGCGAAAATAGAATTTGAACTACTATTTGAATAACCAGCTACAATAATTTTCCCATCAGATTGTAATGCAATAGATCTTCCTGCATCTGAAATTGTACCAATACTTGTTATGGTTTTACCATTTTCTCCAAATGATGAATCAAGTTTTCCATAGGGGTTAAATCTAGCTAAAGCAAAATAATATTTTGGATAATTTCCACTATAACCTCCAACAATAATTTTATTGTCAGGAAGGATTACTAGGCTAGCTCCAATATCTGTTGAGCCCCCTAAATTCGTAACTTCAATTCCGTTGTTCCCAAAAGTATTGTCAATTTTTCCATCAATATTATATCTTACTAATACAATATCATTATTGTTATTTCCAGCTACTATAATTTTACCATCATTTTGAAATGCTACTGAATTAGCAACATCGTTCCCGTTTCCTGTTGATGTTAATACAATTCCTTTATTGCCAAATGTTGAATCAATTGTTATTGGTTGAGCAAAAACAATCAAGTTAGAAATGATAAATATAAATGTAAATAGTTTTAGGAATTTTATTGACATATTTTTTAATTATAAACTAGACAAAAAAAGAATAAATTTAAGTTCAAATTTTAATCAATTAACAGATTATTTAAATTGTTAAATGATAATTATTTGCCAAAAGAACCAATATATAAAGGCTCTATTTCTTCTATGGGAGTTAATGGAAGTGTATCTTTTGATAACCAATAATATTTTCCCAATTCTATTGCAGTTAAAGATAATTTAAACGGGGATTCATAATTATCGATTTCAAAAATAGGAATATCTAGAGTTGCAATCGGAAATTTAGTTTTGTCATTTAACAGTTTCAATAAATCTATGTTGCTTAATATTGAATAATCTGTAATACGCTTAAAATATGGCTTACATGAATAAGATGCTTGATAAAAACCAAATTTACCAGCATCAATTATTGCAACAATTTCATTTATATCTGGTTGATTTTTTTTTAAAGTATATCCTTTAAAGCCAATTACATCTAGAGTTGGAATAGTAACAATTGCTACGTTTGCACCTAACGAAAACCCAATAGCAAAACTTAAACCTATTCTAATTCCTGTATAAGAACCAGGTCCTTTTGAAACTACACAAACATCTATTTCTTGGGGCATTAAAGAATTATTTTTTAAAAGATCAGAAACCATTTGTGCTAATAATTGATCGTGTTGTTTTGGTATTGAAGTTTCAAAAATTTCTACCAAATTTGAATCTGAAAATAAAGCAACAGAACAATCATTTCCAGTAGTTTCAATAGCAACAAATTTCATTTATTATTAATTAATTGTTTCATTTCTATTTGAGACAAAACTAAAATATCATTTAAAAGTTTTTGGTTAATATCTTCCATTTTTTTTATATACAAACAACCTTTGCCCATTTTAATTTTTCCTAAATTATGGAATTGTTCATCAGGAATTTTGCCTCTACCCATAATGTAAATAGATATATTTGTTTTTCTTGGAGAAAATCCCATCAAGAACCAATCACCCTTTCTTCCAGTTGAGTATTCATATTGATAATCACCAAATCCTATTATGCTTTCACCCCACATTTTAGGTTCAGATTTAGTAACATTTTTCATCATTTTCAATAATAATTTGCAATCCATTCTCAATGTTAAATTGTCAATTGAATCTATGAAATCATCTACCTTTACATTTGTTACCTTTGTTTTTAATTCTGCCATAGATAATTATTACAAGTGAAAATTGTTATAAAATTATATTAATTGTTAATGTATCTTTTATCCAAATATACAATTAGTCTATCTATTTCTGTAATAAAAACATTCAGTAACATAAATTTTTTATTATAGAAGTTTGTATATTCTTAAAATCTATAATATCTAAGTTTATTTTTATTATTTTTGTAAAATATTTTTGCAACCTATTTTAAAAAAGATAATAGCAAAATGATTTTATCATTATTAGAGACATTTCTTTTATTCAATTTTAAAACTATGAATAACAAACCATTACTTTCTTTGCAAATTCTATTAATTCTTATGTTCTTTTTTTATGGATGCGGAGCAGTTCATATCTATAATGGTAAAACTAACCAAGCTATAATTCGAGATACAATTCAGAATGGTAAAGTTAGAACATTTGTTCAGAATCCAGAGGATTCAAAAAATGGTAAAATTAATATAGTACCTGTTGAAGTATCTAATCTAGTTACAGTCAACTTTCCAGAAATTAAAGGTGCTAAATCTCCATTTTCTATGAATCATACCTTGCAAGTACCAAAAGGTTTTACTGCATCTATATTTGCACGAGATTTAGGACGTCCTCAAAAAATGGTAATTAGAGAAGATGGAACTATGTTTGTTAGTGATTTAGATGGCAGAATCCTTGCAATAAAATCAAATGGTGAAGTCACTCCAATTTTAACAGAACTTGTAAATCCATTCGGATTGGAATTGCATAAGGGTTCACTTTATTATACAGATGAAACAAGATTTTTTAGATTGGATTTTGATTCACCAACTTCAATTACAGGAAAATCAACCATATTAAATAAAAAAATTCCTGAAGGTCAATTGCATTATATACGACCAGTAAAATGGATGGAATCTGATAAAATGTTTTATATAGCAATTGGATCTACCACTAATAGTGACTTGGAAAATGATAATATGCATGCTACTTTAATTCGACTAAGCGAACAAGGTGGTGCATATGATGTTGCAGTTAGAGGACTTAGAAATACTTCAGCACTTGATGTTAACCCAAGTACTGGGCAATTGTGGGGAATTGATCAAGGAGCTGAAAATATTTCTGCAGATTTGCCAACTGAAGAACTTAATGTGTTAACAGTTGGTAAACATTACGGGTGGCCATTTCTTTATTCTGATAATTACAGAGATCCAAGTTATGAAAAGTCTATTTTACCTAAGAAAACAACCGCTCCTTTATTACAATTTCAGGGTTTAACATTTACAACTGATTTATGTTTTTATAAAGGGAATGCTTTAGGTGAAGAATGGAAAAATAGTTTCTTAATGACACTTCATGGTTCAACTAACAGAACTCCATTAGCAGGATATTCTGTTGTTAGAGTTAATTGCAATCCTGATGGTAGTAATGCAAAACAAACTGAACTTGTAAGTGGCTTTGTTGATAGTACTGGTATTGTTTGGGGAAAACCGACTGGAGTTACTTTTTCGCTAAAAGGTGATGCATTTTATGTAAGCGATGACTACGCAGGTGCTATTTATAAATTCTTCAAACAATAGTGTATTAAGTAATTCGTTTAGATTGTCAAGTTGGAATATATCTAACAATTTATAATTTAGAAAATAATTCAATAATATAAAATGAATCCTATCAAATTTTTTATTAAAAAGATTGGTAAAATGTTTTTAGGTGAGACTAAAGTTAATAATTTTACATCTAATTCTATTGATGAATCACCAGAATTAGATGTAATGATTGCAGAACTTACCGAGGTTGGTGTTCCAGCAAAGGTAATTGTATATAATGATGAAATCCATACTTTTGATGAAGTTATTTCACAGTTACTTAAAGCCGTTAGTTGTAATCATAATCAAGCTGAGAAATTCGCTCTAGAAATTGATACTAGGGGGTTGGCTTGCGTTTTTCAAGGTGAAGTTACTGAATGTTTAAGAGTAACTTCTATTTTAGAAGAAATTGCATTGCATACATCTATTGAATTATAGTTTATCAAAATTATTTGGGTTTATAATTTTCTAACTTTAATGTCAGTTAACAAATAACATTTCACATATTAAAAAAATAAATTAAAAATGAAAAAAATCTTAATTTCAATTATTGCAGTTTTAGGAGTAACCGTCTTTTCAACAAATTCTTTAAGTGCTCAATGCGATAAAATGGGTAATGGTAAGTCTTGTTGTGCAAAAACCAAGGCTTGTTGTGATAAAGACAAAGAATGTAAAGATATTAAAACATTATCCAAAGTTGAACTTACAAAATTAATTCAAAGTGGGAAAGCTATTGTTTTTGATGCTCGTACTAATGTACAATTTAAAGATGGACATATAAATGGAGCTTTAAATTATGGAGTTGATAAACTGCCTTCAAACAAAAACCAAACAATAATTTTTTATTGTGGAGGACCTAAATGTCCACTTTCAACACAAGTTGCAAAAGAAGTTAAAGAAAAAGGATACAAAAAAGTTATGGTTTATAAAGGTGGATGGTCTGACTGGAGTAAAAAAGTTTAACTTTTGAAATTACTTACAACTTCTGAATCTATTTTAAATAGTTCAATTCCTATTATAGGAATTGAACTATTTTTTATTTAAAGTGAAAAGTGAAATTTAAACACACAATGTGAAAAATAATCACACTCAAGTAATTTATAACTAAAATTTTACAAGAAATTAAGATTTTATTTTGGCACGATGTTTGCTTTATATAAAATGTAGTGAAAATGATTTAATAATGATCTTCATTTCAACTAAAAGAAAAGAGAGAGAATTAAAGAGAGAAAAATTAAGGGGAAAAAAATGGATTGATTTTGAAAAGCAAAAGAAAGTCCCACACATAAATCGAAGTATTGCATTTAATTGGTTTTAGCAATACTTCGATTTTTTTTGGTTTATAATTACATTATATTTTGTCTTGATGTGTTAATATTAATCCTTAAATTTATTGTGCAAAAAAATTTATTAACATTACAAATACTTTTAAAATGAAAATTTCAAGTTATCTATCTATTTTTATAATTTGCTTTTTAGTATCAAACAAATTATTTTCTCAAACTAAAACAGAAGAGTCTAAAACTGTTTTAAATCCTGATGGCTCATCATCGGTTGTTAAATCAACATCTGTAACTTCTTCCGAAGATATCACCCCTAGGAATAATTTGATTAGTATAAATCCTTTGAAATTTTTTCTATTTTATAATGCAACTTATTATAGGAAACTAAATAACACTATTGTAGTTGGTGCTGGTTTTCAGATTCCTACACTAAAGGATGTAGGTGGTTTTGGAATAAACGCAGAGTTAAGGTTACATCCTTTAGGTAAAGCATTAAGTGGCGTTTACCTAGCTCCTAATGTATCATATAATTCTTTGTCATCAAAGCAAAACAGTTTTACAACAAGTGCTACATCTATTGGTGCATTGTTAGGTTGGCAATGGTTTCCAGGTGAACAGTTTGCTATGGGATTAGGAATTGGAATGGATTATTACATGCTGTCATCTAATGATAATGATGTAAATTCTTTTTATTCTTCTTTCCAAGGTTCAAGCCCAGCTTTACGATTTGATATTGGATTTGGTTGGTAATCTTTCTTAATAATTTTATTAATAGGAAGTCTCATTTTAATTTTTAATGAGACTTTTTTTTGTTATTGAACAATTTCAGTTAATGTATTCTATTTTTAAAAACAAATAGATTAAAATGATATTTAATCTATCAATTAAAACAATTTGATAAAAAAAATCGAAGACTAATGTTAGTTAAGTCTTCGATTCTATAAATGAATATATATTACTTTAAATTACTTAACGTTAACTAATGATGGTGATTTTCCTTTTATAATTGCATCAGGATCATTTAATTTTCCTTGTTTGATTAATATTGTAATAACTAAAGCGGAGGCAATGTAAACTGATGAATATGTACCAGTAATAATTCCAATAAGCATAGTAAATGCAAACCCTTGAAGCACTTCTCCAGAAAAGAAAAGTAGAATTACAAGTACTAATGCAACTGTTAAAGATGTATTAATTGTTCTTGGTAAGGTTTCATTTATTGCTCTGTTCATTGTTTGGATTAGGTTTTCACCTTTGTGATGATCTTTAGTCTCTCGAATTCTATCAAAAATAATCACAGTATCATTTACTGAAAAACCAACTACAGTTAGGAAAGCAGCTAACATACCTTGATTCATTTCCAAATTCAAACCAAATAAACCATTACAAATTACTGCAAAAGCAAACGCAACAAGCACATCATGAGCTAAAGCAACAATAGCCCCAACTCCGAATAAAAATTCGAATCTGAACCAAATGTATAGCATGATAAAAAGTATTGATACAAGAACTGCTTTTAGTGCTTCAAGCCTAAGTTCACCTCCAATTTTAGGACCAATCGTATCACTTTTTAATAATGTTGCTTTATTACCTGGCATTGCTTTTTCAAGCAAAGTCAATAATGTCAATGAAGGTTTTTCACCACCTGATTTGATTTCGGAACCCTTTACTCTAATAAGATATTGGTTTTCTCCAAATGATTTAACTTCTGCTCCTTTAAATCCACCAGCGTCTATTGCATCACGAATTTGCTTTGCTTCAGTTTTAGCGCTAAACTTGTAAGCTATTTCAGCACCACCTTCAAAATCAATTCCGTATTCGACACCTCTAGCAAAAGCTACTATCAAACCCACCACAGTAATGATAATTGAAACGGCATAGAATATTTTTCTTTTGCCAATAAAATCTATATTTGTTTTCTTAAAAAATTGCATGACTAAATGTTAGTTATTAATAATTATCTGTTATGAGTTTTTAGGTTGACCTAGATTAATATCAGTTGTACCTCTTTCAAGCAATAAACTAAATATAGCTCTAGTTGCAAATACAGCTGTTAATAAAGTTGCAAGCAAACCTATTACTAATGTAACTGCAAAACCTTTTATTGGTCCTGATCCAAATAGATAAAGAATTACACCAGTACCAATTGTAGTTAAATGAGTATCAATAATTGCAGTAAAAGCTCTATCAAATCCTAAATTAACTGCAGTTTTCAATGGTTTAGCTAATGCCAATTCTTCTCTTATCCTCTCATATATCAGAATGTTTGCATCTACAGCCATTCCAATTGTAAGCACTAACCCTGCAATACCTGGAAGGGATAAAGTAAGCCCCATTGAAGCTAAAGCAGCAATAGTTATAATCAAGTTCAATATAACACCAATATCAGCAATTACACCTCCAGTAACATAATACATTAACATAAATACAATAACTAAAAGTGCTGCTAATAATGTAGAATTTATACCTTGGCTAATAGAATCATCTCCTAAAGATGCTCCAACAACTCTTTCTTCAATAATTGAAACAGGTGCTTTTAATGCTCCAGCTTTTAAAACTGTTGAAAGTAATTGAGCTTCCTTTGTATCTTTAGAACCTGATATTTGAGAATTTCCACCAGTTATCTTATTTTGTACAGTCGGTGCAGAATAAACTGCTGAATCCAATACTACTGCAATTCTTTTCTTAATATTCTTTCCTGTGATTGTACCCCATTGTTCAGCACCATCAGCGTCCATTTGCATTGTTACAACTGGTCTTCCATTCTGATCAAATGAAGGAGAAGCATCAGTTATAACTTCACCTGTTAACTCAGGGTCTTTATTAATTGCATACATACCATACAAACCTCCATCAGGATTTTTTTCATCAGGATATTCTGCTTTATCACTAAATGCAAAAATTATACCTTCTGGGATTAATCCTTTTACATCATTACGTGCTAAAATATTCTTAACTGTTTGAATTTTAGATTTTGGTACACTAAAGAAATATTCTCCCTTAGGGAACTCATTGCCAATAAAAGACATATCTTGAGGCGAACCTTCTTCAGTTGTAGAGACTCTACTCAAAAATAAAGTTGTAAATGGATGATCTTTCTGATAAGCTGCAGCCTGTTTATCTTTTGGAAGATTTTTATATGGATTACTTGGATCATAAGCAGTGTCTGCTTTAGTCGTATCCTTTTTAGTACTATCTTTCTTTGTTGAATCTTTTTTTGTTGAATCTTTTTTTGCAATTTTATTAGTATCTTTTTTCAAAGAGTCCTTCTTAATTGTTTCTTTCTTAAGTGTATCCTTTTTATTAATATCCTTTTTAGTGGTATCAACTTTTAATTTGTTAGAATCCTTTAAAGTTGTATCTGCTGTTGAGATATTTTTTCCTGCTAATAAATCATCAATTTTCTTAAATGCTAAAGCAGTTTCTTTGTCATTTTTAACTAGTTTGAATTCTAATCTAGCTGTTGTTGAAATAAGTGAACGAATCTCTTTTTCATCACTTACTCCTGGAAGTTCAAGAATTATTCTTCTTGTTCCTTGCTTTTGAATTGTAGGTTCTGCTACTCCATATTTATCAATTCTCTGTCGTACAACCTCTAAGGCTTGATCAACAGCATCTTCAATATTTTTTGTAAGTTTACTATAAATGCCGTCATCATTATTATCCGCACTACCTAAGTTACCGAAGTCATAGTATGATGCTAATGTTTTGCCTTTTGGCTTTGCAATTTCGTTAAAATGCTTTTTGAATATATCTATAACTGGCTCGTCTGAATTCTTAGCTTCCTCGCGAGTTTTTGTTATTACTTCTTCAAATGTAGCATCAATTGCATCTCGCATTGCACTTTCCTGAAGAAGTGCCACTGCATCAACCTCCATTGTGATATACATACCACCTCTCAGATCAAGTCCTAGCTTTATTCTTTTTTCTTGTACATTACGGAAACTTTCGCCATTAAGCGAATCCCATTTTGCTCTTAAAACACTGTCCTTGCTATTTTTAACAATTGGGCGTTCTTTCTCCATTTGGTAATATTTGTATGTGGGCCATAAAGAATATAAAGACCCAAGCAATACAAGTCCCACAAATATGAGACGATTTCTTGTAGATGAACTCACCTTACTTTGAAAATTTTATGATTTGATTAATATAATTTACTGGACAATAACTAATAGAACTTTCAATAATTTAAAACTATTCTAAATGATATTAGAATAACAATTATTTACTAACTGTTTTACATAATACTTAATATTCATTTAAATGCTCTTAACCTTAGATTGAGTCAAGATTTGCAAAAATAATTAAACCAAGTGTACTGAAAGGTTTTTTTTTTATTTATTGTTGAAAAATGAATTTCATCTTAACATTATAATATTCAATGTATAACTTTTTTTACCATATTTTATTCAAAACAACTTATCAATTTATACCTAAATTTCGTAAATTTGATTCTTTAATACTATAAAATATTTGTATCAATTTATTTGAACACTATTGACTACTTCCTCTTTGACTTAGATGGAACCTTAACTGACTCCAAAATTGGAATCCTGAATTCATATATTTATGCATTAAAAAAAATGTGTATTCAAGATTTAGATACTGAAACCTTAGAATCTTATATAGGTCATCCACTTAAAAATACTTTTATGGAAAGGTATAATCTTTCAGAGTATGATGCAAATGAATCTGTTTCTTTTTATAGAGAATATTTTTCAGAGTTTGGTTTGTTTGAGAACAAATTGTATCCTGGAGTATTTAAAACTCTAAATGATTTAAAAAACTTGAATAAGAAACTTTTTGTTGTTACTTCTAAACCAAAATTTTTTGCTGATAAAATTATTAACCATTTTAATTTAGTTCAATTCTTTAAAGATATTATTGGTAGTAATTTAGATAATTCAATGACCAATAAATCGGATTTGATTAAATTTACAACCAATATTCACAAATTAGAAATTCAGAAATGTTTAATGATCGGAGATAGAAAACATGATATTATTGGAGCTAAAAATGTTGGGGTTAGTTCATGTGCTGTAACTTATGGGTACGGATCATTAAATGAATTAAAAGATGAAAACCCAGATTTTGTTGTCGATAATTTATCTGATATTCTAAATTTTATATAAAATAAATCAATTTAAATTTTAATTTTTAAATTCTTTTCATTGTAAAATTTAATTTAAAATAAATCATTCAATCGTAAAATGAAAAAGCTATTACATATAACAAATCAACCAACACCTTATAGACTTCCTCAATACAAAGAGTTTTCAAACAAGTTTCTAAAAGTTAGAATTCATTTTAGCATATTATTTGTAAGTGGAAGAGGTAGAAAAAGAATTTGGGAATTTAATGAAGAAGATTTTAATAATTTAGATTGTTTGAATTCAACATTTGGAAAACCTTTAACTTATAAAGATGTTGTAAACAATATTAAAAAATTAAATCCAGATTACATAACTTTAGCTTGGGCTATGGATTTACTAGCTTTAAGAATTCTAGTCTATTCAAAGTTAAAAAAAATACCTTGTTTTTTATATACTGGAGCAACTAAAAATGCTCTTTCTATTGTGAATCAACCCAAGAAATTTCTTTCATTTGTTTTTAGAAAATTCTTTTTTAAACTTTCAAATGGATTTATTGCTTATGGAACTAGGACTAAAGACTATTTACTTTCTAATGGTGTTAAATCTAAATTGATATCTATTGCAATTAATACTGTTGATACTAATTTCTTTAGAGATGAGGTTTTAAAACTTAAGAATTCAGGTACATTGGTTGGTAATAAAAGTAGTTTTAAAAATAAAGATGGAGAGAGTTTTAAGTTGCATATTCTTTTTATAGGTGAATTAATTAAACTAAAACAAATTCATTACACAATTCAAGCAATTGCTAAACTCAATAGACATGATATTGCATTACATATTGTAGGAAGTGGTCCAGAAGAAATTTATTTGAAATCTTTATCTAGAGATTGTAATTTAAGTGATTCAGTTTTTTTTCATGGTTATAAACAAAAAAATGAAATTCCATATTACCTTTCAATATCTGATGCTGCTGTTTTTACATCTAATAAAGAAGAAAGATTTGGCTTAGTTTTAGTAGAATATGCATGTGCAGCTTTGCCTACAATAGCCTCAACTTATGCAGGAGGAACCTGCGATGTAGTCTTAGATGGGGTTTCAGGATTTGAAATACCACCAGAAAATATTAACCAATTTTCATTATCAATCGCAACACTTGCAGATAACCTAAGTTTACGAAAAAGTATGTCTGAATCAGCATTTAAGCACTCTATTAATAATTTATCTTTAAGTAAAAGTGCTGATGGTTATTTGGATTTATTTAAAAAATTAAATTATATTGACTTGTGATTTATGTAAAATTTAAATCACTTTAATTAAATTAATTTTTCCTTTTCAATGTTATTTATTGAAATTAAATCATCAATTGTAATTCCGTTTTTAACATCAAAATTTCCAGATTTAGTTCTTCGAAGTTTAGTTAAATATCCTCCGCTATTACATTTCATACCAAAATCTCTTGCTATAGATCTAATATAAGTACCTTTATTGCAAACAATTCTAAATTCAACTTCTATAATTGACTTCTCCAATTCAACACCGAAAACTTTCAGTTTTCGCGTGATACTTGTAACTTCAAATTCAGTAATTTCTATTTGCTTTGATTCAGGTATAAATTGCTCTCCTTCTCTTGCAAGCTCATACATTTTTCTTCCATTGATTTTTCTAGCTGAGTAAATTGGAGGTATTTGTTGTGTTTGTCCAATAAAATCAAATGCAACATTTTCAATTACTAAATTTGTAATATCTTCTGTTGAAAAAAATTCTGTTGGCTCGATTTCAGCATCATCTGTTTTACTCGATGCACCAATAGTTATAACTCCAATATATTCCTTGATTTCAGATTGTAATCTATCTGCAATTTTTGTAGCTTTGCCTAAGCAGATTAATAACAATCCTGTTGCAAGTGGGTCTAGTGTACCAGTATGACCAACTTTTTTAATTCTTAATAGGTTTCTTACTTTAGCAACAACATCAAAAGAAGTCCACTCTAGACCTTTATCAAAAATAATTATCCCTTCTGTTAATGATAATTTATCTACAATTAATGATTTGATATTATCTTTTGAATAAATTTTTGGAAGAATTAACTCTCCACTATTGTAAATCGTATTATCATTAACTATTTTTTTCTGAGTAATCACTATAAGAATTATTGGTAAGTGAAATTTAGAATTAATAAACAAAAAATCAGGTTAATCGAGTTACCGATTTAACCTGAAGCTTGTAAATTTAATAATTATTAAAAATTTATTAAATTTTTTTTTTTAGAATTTGTTTGTCTCTTTAAGTTCCTTTAAAACCTCATCGATATGTTCTAAAGCTCCAACGGTATGATCTAAAAAAAATCTTAGTTCTGGCAATATTTTTAAAGTAACCATTGGACCAAGCCTTTTTCTATATTCGAAAGATCTAGCATTTAACTTCTTAACAATCAGAACTGGATCAGTTATAGTTCTAAACAAACTAACATAAACTTTAGCAATTGATACATCTGGGCTAACTTTTACATCTACAACAGATAGCATGCCATCTACAAAATCTGGCTTAAATTTTTGGAACTGTTCAGCAATTGCTTCTTTAATTACTGACCCAACTTTTTCTGTTCTAACTGACAATTTAAATAAAAATAAAATTATTAATATTAAAAAACTAAAGATTTAAAACTTCAACTTAACTTAAAATATATTGAATAAAATTTCAATATCAAACACTTAAATTACTTTAATCAATTATTGCCGATTCTAATTTACGTTTAACTTCAACTATTTTATATGATTCACAAATATCACCTTGCTTAAGATCATTAAATCCTTGGAATGAAATTCCGCATTCAAAGCCAGAATCAACTTCTTTAACATCATCCTTGTGACGTTTTAGAGAATCAATGCTACCATTAAATATTTCAAATCCATCTCTTAAAATTCTAACTTTATCATTTCTTATAATTTTTCCATCAGTAACATAACAACCAGCAATAGTACCGATTTTAGATATTTTGAAAATATCTCGAATCTCAACTGTTGAAGTGATTTCTTCTTTTTCAACGGGTTTAAGCATCCCCTCAAGGGCTGTTTTAACCTCACTTACAGCCTCATAAATAATTTGATAAATTCTAATATCTACACCTTCATGTTCAGCTAATTTGCGAGCTTTTAAGTTAGGTCTAACATGAAAACCAATAATAATGGCATCTGATGCTGCTGCTAAAAGTACATCACTTTCAGATATTTCACCTACCGATTTAAGTACAATACTTACTTGAATTTCAGAATTTGATAGTTTCAACAATGAATCAGCCACTGCTTCAACAGAACCGTCAACATCACCTTTAATAATGAGTCTAAGATTTTGAACACCACCTTTTGCTATTTGAGCAGAAATTTGATCTAAAGTAATATGACGTCTTTGTTTAAATTCTTGTTCACGTTTTAACTGTTGTCTTTTGTTTGCAATTTCTCTTGTTTCTTGTTCACTTTCAAGAACAACAAGTGTATCCCCAGCAGCTGGAATACCATCCAAGCCTAACACTTGAGCAGGCTCTGAAGGTCTTACTTCTGTAATTCTTTTACCACGTTCATCTAATAAAGCTCTGATTCTTCCTGCGTACTGACCAACAACAAAATTATCACCTACTCTTAAAGTACCTTTTTGAACTAATACATTTGCAATGATACCTTTGCCTTTATCTAATTCAGCTTCAATAACCACTCCACGTGCTTCTCTATCTGGATTTGCTTTTAAGTCTAAAAGTTCAGCTTCAAGTAAAATTCTTTCTAGCAAATCATTAACTCCCGTTCCTTTTTTAGCAGATACAGGCACACATCCATATTTGCCACCCCATTCTTCAACCAAAACACCTCTATCAGCTAGTTGCTGTTTGATTCTTTCAAGATTTGAATCAGATTTATCTATTTTATTTATAGCTACTATCATTGGCACATTTGCAGCCAAGGCATGAGAAATAGCTTCAACTGTTTGTGGCATCACTGCATCATCTGCTGCAACAACTAATATTACAATGTCTGTAACTTGTGCTCCACGAGCACGCATAGCTGTAAACGCTTCGTGACCTGGAGTATCCAGAAAAGTAATTTTTCGTCCATCAGGTATTTGAACTGAATAAGCCCCAATGTGTTGAGTAATTCCCCCAGCCTCTCCTGCTACAACACTTGCACTCCTAATATAATCAAGTAATGAAGTTTTTCCATGATCCACGTGACCCATTATAGTTACAATAGGTGCTCTTGGTTTTAAAGTATCATCTGCATCTGGTATGTCATCAAGTGACTTTTCTTCGTATTCAGTTATGAATTCTACAGTATAATCAAATTCATCTGCTACTAATTGGATTGTATCAGTATCTAATCTTTGGTTGATAGATACCATCAAGCCAAGACCAATACACTTACCAATTACTTGACCAACTTGAACATCCATCAGGCTAGCCAACTCTGCTACAGTTACAAATTCAGTAACCTTTAGAATATTTGCTGATAATGCGTCATGCTCAGCTGATTTAGTTGCTTTCTCTTCACGAGCATCTCTTTTTATTCGACTACGTTTTTGGCGTTGAGATCCAGTTTGATCATCCATGGCAGCCCTCGTCTCTCTAATAGCCTTTTGAACTTCTTCTTGACTTACTGGTATTCCACGTTTACGTTTTTTATTATCCTTACCAAATTTGTTTGCCCCTCCTCCTTGTTGTGGTGGTTTGTTTGGATTATTAAATACAGGTCGTACCGAATTAGAACCAGGTGTTCCAGTGTTAGTAGTTCTGTTTTGGAATCCAGCATTTCCACTAGTTCCATAAGTTCTGTTTGGTTGTGTAAATCCTGGTCTACCATTTCTATTAACTTGCCCACCACCAGTTGCTTGTCCTTGACGAGCAGTCTGTTGACCTGAACCCGTTCCTGTATTTCTATTTTGATATCCAGTATTTGATCCACCAACATTTCTATTTGGTGATCCTTGAGGCACATATCCTGTTCTTTGCCCTATAGTTGATCCTGTTGTACCACCGCTTGTAGTTTTATTAACAAACTTACCTTGAGCATCTTTTCTATTTTGAAATTGACCTTGATTTTGACCTTGATTTTGACCTTGATTTTGACCTTGATTTTGATTTTTAGCTTCTCTATCAATATCAACTTTAGCTCCTTTTATACGTTTTCTCTTTTTCTTATCTCGACCACCTTTAACTTCTTCTGTTTTAGCAATTTCAATTTTGCCAAGGACAGTTAAACCTTGAAGTTTCGGAGGAGGTGCAATTAATTTATGACCACCGGTTGTCTCGTATTCTTCAAATATAATATCCGTTTTATCTTCATTAGAAGTTTTATCTATCTTCCTTTTTTTATTTTTTAAATTTTTATCATTTTTAACTCCATCAATATCTAATTTTTCAGTTTTGTGAGTAATTTCAATTTTATTTAAATCTTTACTATCAGATTCTACGTCTATTTCATATTTCTTAACAATTTCATCTATTTCTGGTTCAACATGCTTAATATATACTTTTTCCTCCTTTAACTCTACAATTTCAATTTCAGGAATTATAACAATCTTTGATACAGATTTAACTTCCTCTTTATGATCAGGAATAGTATCTTTTACATTTTTATCATTAATAATATTTTCTGATTCTTTCTTCTTTTTTTCTTTAACTGATGAACTAGAACCTTTTTTATCTGATTTAATTTGAACTTTAGGTTTGACCTCAATTTCATTTCCAAATATATCTAAGATTTCAATCTTAGATACTTTTTCGATTGTTGAATCAACTTCAGCAATTACAGATTTTGTGATTATTAAATTTGACCTATCTTCTAGATTATTTGATTCTAAGTCATCTTTTTTAGTCTCAATAGGTGAAATATCAACAATTTGTTTTTCAACTACTTTATCTTCTATAATAATAGTTGGTTCTAAATGAATTTCTGGAATACTAATTGATTCATTAGATTGATTATCTATTTCATTTTGTGAAACAACTTCTGACTTAAGTATTTCCTCAGTTAAATTTTCTTTGGTTTGTGATTCTAATGTTGGCTTAGTTGGGATTTTATAAGCTATAGGTTTGCCAATTAATTCCTCTTTAAGTTTTGCACTTTTCTCATGGTAAGCATCAACTTTTTTACGTTGTTTTTCAAGTTGTTTGTGCTCACGCTCAAACTTCCCCATTACAACATCATACATATCTTGGGTTAAGGCAGATGTAGGTTTATCAGCTATTTCATGCCCCTTAGTACGCAAAAATTCAACAATGGCATCTTTACCAATGTTGAGTTCAGCTGCTACTTTAAATAGCCGATACGATGTGCCTTTTGAATTTGAATCTGTCATGTTCTAAAAAATCTGTGACTATAGTTGTTTTAATTATCGAACTTATTTCTAAAACAATATCAACCATACTTCTATTCAGGCAATATGTTCCCAAAAGTTTACATAATGCTTAATATTGTATATTTGTTATTAATCTGTGTTTTCATAACTTTATTATTTGTTACCAACGTTATCATTCAATTCATTTGGTAAATAATCTTCTTTTTTTATTGCTTCGTTGCCAATATTATCTTCTTTTTCAGAAACTATTTTTGTAACTATACTATTGTATACTTTTGTTACTGCTGTATCTTGACCTTGCGTTACAATTTCATTTACTTTTCTATCATCTTCATATGTCTCTCTTTCAGAAGTAGGGATTGGTTCACTTTTAGGTTTCAATATATCTTTCAACTCTTCCTCATCGAATTCTGCAATAATAATTTCTCTTAATTCAGTTGCTTTATCTATTTCCATTCCAGGTATTTTTAAAAGTATTTCATCTGAAGCCCTTAAAAATTCTTTAGCTGTCTCAATGCCAGAATCCAATAATGCCATATATAAATCTTCGCCCAATTCATCTTTAAATTCAACAAGTTCAATATCTTCTCCCCCTTCTTTTACCAAATCAATTGTGAATCCTGTAAGCCTCATAGCCAATCTAATGTTTTGTCCGCTTTTCCCAATTGCAAGAGAAACCTGATCATCTGATACCAAAACAGTTGCGGTCCTTGTTTCTTCATCAACCGAAATTTCTTTAACTTTTGCTGGTGCTAATGCCCTTTGTATAAATACTTTTGGATCTGGAGAATAATGAATAACGTCTATATTTTCGTTGGAAAGTTCCCTAACTATAGAATGAATTCTTACACCTTTCATTCCTACACACGCACCAACAGGGTCAACCCTTTCATCATGTGAAGCAACTGCAATTTTTGCTCTTTCTCCAGCTTCACGTGCCAATCCTTTGATCTCTATAATACCATCATAGACCTCTGGTATTTCAACTTCTAATAATTTTTGTAAAAATTTTGGATCACTTCTAGAGATTATTAGTTCAGGTTGATTTCCACCTTCTCCAGGACGTACTTCTTTCAAAACTGCTTTGATGTTTTCACCTTTCTTGTATTTTTCCCTCCATATTTGCTCCCTTTTAGGCATTCTTAATTCAATTTTACCTTGCATTATATAAACATCATCTCTACGAACTTGATAAACTTCACCAACTATAATTTCTCCAATTTTGTCTGAGTATTCAGCCATCACATTATCTTTTTCAACTTCTCTTACTCGTTGGCTAAGTAGCTGAGCTGCGGTTGTAATCATCCTTCTACCAAAATTTTCACCAATATTCTCTAAATTTAATTCTGTTAAATGTTCGTCACCAAGTTCATAACTAACATCTTTACTAGTGTTTGCTTCGGTAAATAGTATTTGTAATCCTGGATCTTCAACTTTTTCAACAACCTCACGAATTAGATATATTTCAATATCTCCTTTATCCATATTAACAATTATGTCAAAATTAGATTCTGGACCATATTTTTTTCTAACAAGTTGAGAGAAAGTCTCTTCAATGATTCCCTGCAAAAGATCTTTGTCGATATTTTTTTGTCGAGCCATCTCTTGAAAAGCTTCTATAATCAACCCTTTGTTGATTCCAGCGGATTT
This sequence comes from Chlorobiota bacterium, assembly GCA_016700335.1. Lineage (NCBI taxonomy): Bacteria > Pseudomonadati > Chlorobiota > Chlorobiota bacterium. The sequence goes on from CP065014.1 coordinate 2,881,926, forward strand.
ACGTTTTGCCATTATACAATCTGGTTTTATATTACAATTTTCAGAATTAATATATTCATATTTATGAATATATTAATTTTTGAATTAAAATTCTACTTCCGTAACTGCCTTTAAAATTTTATCTTTTGAGATAACAATCGTTTCAGATACTTTAGTACTTGCTTTTCCTTTAACTATAGGATTATGCTTAACAAGTATTAAATTATTATTTTTAAAATCTAATAATCTGAACAACTCATTTTTCGTTTCTCCATTATCATCTTTATACCTCAACATTAACAATCTACCAATATTTCTAACATATTGCCAATCAAATTTCAATGGGAAATCAACCCCAGGTGAAGATACATCTAATCTAAAACTACCTTCAATTCCTGTTTCCTCACTATCGATATATTCATTTATCTTTCTGCTTAAATCTGCAACTTCATTTAAACTAATACCATTTTCGGAATCTACTAAAATTGTTAATATCTTATTATTACCACTTTCTTCAATTTTAATTTCAAAAATGATTAAAGATAATGATTTTGCTAAGTTATTAATACCAACAATTATATTTTGGTTTAGTTTCAGTTTAATTTAAAAAGATATTTATTTTTTAAGACTTTGTTTAAAAAAAAGTGGGCTGTATTTACAGCCCACTAAAACTAAATTAATAATTACAAAGATACACTGTTTTTAATAGCTACACAATTGCAATTTTTACTTTTATAAAAAAAAGTTTTAATTATACTATTTCTTACCTGCAGCTTTTTTTGCTGGAGCTGCTTTCTTTGCTGGAGCTGCTGCTTTTTTTGCTGGAGCTGCTTTCTTTGCTGGAGCTGCTGCTTTTTTTGCTGGAGCTGCTTTCTTTGCTGGAGCTGCTGCTTTTTTTGCTGGAGCTGCTTTCTTTGCTGGAGCTGCTGCTTTTTTTGCTGGAGCTGCTGCTTTTTTAGCTGGAGCTGCTACTTTTTTTGCCGGAGCTGCTTTCTTTGCTGGAGCTGCTGCTTTTTTAGCTGGAGCTGCTTTCTTTGCTGGTGCTGCTTTTTTTGCTGCTGCCATAGATTTTTACCTTTTTAATTTAAGTTAATCAATCTCCGATCAGTTTTCCGTACCGTAGGAAACCGTCGGTCTTTTTATTTGTGTTTACTTAGCTTTCGCTAAATTTCTCTATTGTTATCTTTAAAATTCTTTTGAAAAAAATATAAATAAAATAATCTTACCTTTTTACAATTTTAATTTTTAATAGCTTCATCATATAAGTTTCGTAACATTTGCACATCTTCCCATGTAGCTCTTTTCCAACTTGGATTCCTAAGCAATGCAGCAGGATGATATGTTATTATTAGTGGTATCTCATTATAGTAATGAACTTCACCTCTCAAATCCATCATTTTAGATTTTTTTTTCAGTAATGTATTTGCAGCTGTTAACCCTAAAGCAAGAATAAATTTTGGTTTTATTAAATTCAATTGCTTTATCAAATATGGCTCACATTTTTCCACTTCTGACAATTCTGGAGTTCTGTTTTCTGGTGGTCTACATTTTAAAATATTACATATATAAACTTCATCCCTTTTAAAATTTACTGCTTCAAGAATTTTTGTTAAAAGCTGACCAGCAGCGCCTACAAAAGGTAACCCTTGTTTATCCTCTTCTGCTCCAGGAGCTTCTCCTATAATTACAATATCTGCATTCTCATTTCCACTGCCGAAAACGAATTTATCTCTTGAATTAGCTAATGAACAACGTTGACAGTTACAAATTTTATCATTAAGCAACATTAAAGATTCTGCTTCTAACCAAACAGAATTTATACTACTATAATCCAATACATTTCCATTTTTTTCAGACTCATTTTCTATAACTGATGAATTCTTGTTAACTATTTTATTTTCTTCATTATTTATCAAAATTTTTTGAACTTCAGAATTTATTAAAGAGATTTTTTGTTTACCAAAATTTTGATCATTCTTTAAAACAATATCTCCATATACTTCAACTTGTTGGATAAGATATTTTTTTATTTCATCTTTCAAAGAACTTTTATTCATCAAATTTATTATTTAACATAATTTAAACTTCAATTGATTCCCTGTTTATTTTATTAGATTTTTTTAAAAGAAATTCTATTTCATTTAATATTTCCATAGCACAATCTTTTTTGCTCATAATTGGTAATTCAATAACTTTATCCTCAGTAATTAATGTTATAATATTAGTATCTACATCAAAACCAGCTCCTTCAGTTTTAGCAGGATTTGCAACAATTAAATCACAATTTTTTTCAATCAATTTCTTCTTAGCATTTTCAATCATATTTTCTGTTTCTAAAGCAAACCCAACTAGCAACTGATTATTTTTTTTATCTCCACCAATATATTTTAATATGTCTTGGGTTTCCACCAACTCTAAATTAAAATTAGATGTTTCATAATCTCTTCTTTTAATTTTTTTATTAATAAAATTTTTAGGTTTATAATCGGATACAGCAGCAGAGCAAATAATCACATCATATTTTTCAGTTGTTGTAATTACTGCTTCATACATTTCCATTGCTGTAGTTACAAATAATACCTCTGATCCATTTGGTGCTTTTAAACTTGTTGGTCCAGTAACTAATCTTACTTCTGCACCTCTATTTAATGCCTCTTGAGTAATTTCATAACCCATTTTCCCTGAAGAATAATTTCCTATGTATCTCACAGTATCAATTGGTTCATAAGTTGGCCCAGCTGTCACTAGTATTTTATATCCTTTCAAAGAACTTTTATAAATAAAATAATCATTTAAATATTTAACAATATCTAAAGGTTCACACATTCTACCTTCACCAAAAATGCCACTTGCTAATTCACCTTTTGGAGAAGGCAACACTATCATTCCATAATTCTTTAACAAATCAATATTTGTTTTGAATGCTGGATATTCATACATATCAGAATCCATAGCAGGTGCAACAAATATTTTCGCTCTCAATGCTGAAGCAACTATAGTTAATGCATTATCAGTATTCCCTGTTGCTAGCTTAGAAATAGTTGATGCAGTTGCAGGAGCAATAATCATTATATCTGCCCATAATGCCAAGTCAATATGCCATGAACCACTTGAAGGCTCTTGACCAGAAACTGGATACATTGAAATAGCTACCTGATGTTTTGATATAGTTGCAAAAGTTAATGGTGTAATAAAATTAGTTGCTGATGGAGTCATTATTACTTTAACTTCAGCTCCAAGTTTAGTTAATTCTCTAACTAAAAGTACACTCTTATAAGCTGCTATACTTCCAGTAACTCCTACAATTATTTTTTTTTCAAAAAGATTATTCATAGTTCAATTTATATGTACTATTATCATTACAAAAATAATAACATTATTAAAACATAAATCATAAAAATGTTAAAAACTAATAAATAAATATTTTCATTATTTTAACTTCTTCTAACTTTTATACTTATCTTTTGCTCTTATACTATACCTTGTATTACTCTTAAACACTACCATTGCAGAGAATCGATATATTAATATTTAAATATTATTCTAACATTTATAACACAAATAATACTTTATATTTATTTTTGATTTTCAAAAAAATTTCACCCTTAAATATTAAATCTTGAAATTTTATTTTATTCATTAATTAATTATATTTCAAAATATAAATTTTAACTATTTATAGTTTCCTCTACAGTCCGCTTAGAATCAATGTATTTTCAACATTATTTTTTTATTAATTAATTTTTAAACTAATTTATTTTTTATAATATTTTTTTTATATAATTTATATTAGATTTAATATTTCAATGGAACCGCTTAATTACAATATGTACAAGCATTTTTTTATTTTTATTTTCTCATTTTTAAAATTCATAATTTTTTTGTGATAACAATATTTAATTTTTTAAGTTAAATATTATTTCAAAATATTTAGAATAAAAATTAGCTTTTTCATCTAAAAAAAACTACAATAAAAATTTAATTAAATTTTTATTGTAGTCTAGAATTTGATTGATATATTTTTTTTCTTAATGTTAATTGTAATATATATAAAATATTTAAGAATCTCTACCAAGCCATGTTTTATATGGTTTCTAAGAGTATCACTAAATTATTTATGTCTAAAATGTACGAAAAGTCTTCCAAAGTTTTTACTATCTTTTTCAACTCTGTGGTACAATAACTTTATTTCTTTTTGATCTAAAAATCTAATCACTTTTTTCTTAAGTTGACCTGATCCTTTTCCTGGAATTATTTCAATCAATGGTGCTTTTTTTTTGATTGCTTCTAAAATAATATTATTAAGAGCAGATTCTATTTTATCACCTTTATTAAATATTTCATGTAAATCTAATTTAAGTTTCATTTAAATAATTTTTATAATTCTTGTTATTTATAATTTCAATTACAACTCACTTTTTAAAGATTTGGATTTGCTCTATAATAGCTTTATTACTTGGGTTTTCAGCAACTATAACATTTGAACTAATATACTTATTAATTTCATTTTTTGTAGTTTCTCCTATTGCTACATAAGTTGTTAAATTATCTTTAAGTTGATTAAGAGAATGGTTGGAAATCGACTCAAAAAAATTTATGACTGCTGATGGTGAATAGAATACTATAAAATTAATTTCATTTTCTAAAACACAATTTTCAATTTTTTGGCTTAGATTATCTGGTTTTTCAATCGAGTAAATTGGGAAATCTATAATTGATATTTTCTTCATTAACATAATTTCAAATACCTCATCTCTCCTAGATTTACTACATGGATACAAGATTTTTTCAATGTTTGTAAAATTGTAATCCTTTAATTCCTTAGCGGAGTTTACTATTGTTTCAATTGGAATATCTGGGTCAGATTCTTTTAACATTTCTGCAGTTTTATTCCCAACAACTATATAATATTTTGGTCTTGAGTTTACAAAATATGTCTCTCTTAAATCTAACCATAGCTCACATGCAAATGAACTTGTTATTAGAACAGGGCAATTATTAGCTATTCTTCTAATACTTCTAGTACCACATGGATCTATTGTAAATGGCTTTAACTCTATAGATTCGCAACTTATCAAATCAATACCTGCTTTTAAGTATTCATTTTTTAATAGCACATAATCTTTTTTTGATTTAGTTAGAAGTACTTTCATTTATCTTGGATTTGAATTATCAATATTTCAATTATAACTTTTACAACATTCTTTAATATTATTTATAAAATGTTGACACTAACTAATCCTTTGAACCTAAATAATGTTGAGTTAGGAAAAACAATTTGGGTATCTATTAACTATTTTTATTAAATCCAATAATTATATTGTAAATAGTGATGTTTTTATTTCCAATTAAATAAATGGGATTTTTGTTATTAGAGCATCTGATATTTTTAGATTTTCATGATTAACATTTACATTCAATTCAGGGATGGCATATTTTGTTTTAATATAACCTAAACAAATTGTTTTATTAAGCTTAGGGGAGAAGCAGATTGAAGTTATAGTTCCTATTCTTGCATCATCATCTATTGAGTTTATAGTCAATAAATCATATTCATGATCCTTTACATTTTGATTTAGAACTAATCCACAAAGATGTCTTTGAACTTTATCATAAGTGTCTAATCGAGCAATCACTTCTTGCCCAATATAACATCCTTTTGTCCACGAAATTAAATTAGTTATTCCGGCTTCAAGTGGATTATAATTCTCGTTTAGTTCAGAACCAAATGTAGGCAAACCTGCTTCAATTCTAAAGGTTAAGTAAGTTTCATTATCTATTTCAGGGATTACTTCTGAAATAATATTTGTTAAAAAATCATAAATTTCGATAGGTAATATAATTGAAAAAGAGGTTGCTCCAGTAAATCTGTTTGAACGAATAATAAATGCTTCTTTTTCAGCAATAAAAATTGTAGCATATTTACCTTTGTCTGGAGGAGTAACTCCAAAAAGTGAAGTAACTATTTCACTAGTGTCATCTCCAAAAATTGAAATTACTTTATAGTCTTTTGATATATTTTTAGTCTTAAAATCATCCATTATAGTATACTTTTCTAACCATGAAATCGTGTTTTCAGCTGTAATGGAATCTGGAGTTACCATAATAATTTGATCTTTAAATGCTAATATCCGAAGTATGGAAAAAATTCTTCCTTTATCTGTTGTTAAAATATTTTCTACTTCATCACCTTGTTTTAAATCCCTTGTTGAATTAGTTGATAACCGATGTAATAGATCTAGCCTATCATTCCCTGTTCCAAGAATTAACCCTCTGTTATGTTTTACAAAAACAGATTTAGATTGTGCTAAATTGTATAATGATAAGTTTGGAGAAATTACTTTCATAAATTATTCTTACTGTAAATGAAAAAGTTCTTGATTATTATTTTATTTATTGCTAATTATCATTTTATAATTGCTTGGCAACAGAGAGTGACTTATAAAATGGATATTACATTAGATGCACTTGAACATCAGTACAAAGGTACTCAAAAACTAACTTATACAAATAATTCCTCTGATACTTTAAACAAAGTATTTTATCATCTTTATTACAATGCTTTTCAAAAAGGAAGTATGATGAGTATTTATAATAAAGAACATTTATTAGAAGATAACAATAAATCTATTTCAGACTTTGAGAATATACCTAAAGACGAAGCAGGATTAGTATCAGTTGATTCACTCAAGCAAAACGGTAAATTAATTTCATTCACAATTGTAGGAACTATTTTAGAAGCTAAGCTAAATACTCCTTTATTACCAGGAGATTCAACATTTCTTGAGATGGAATGGATAACTATAATTCCAAAATTTAAACGAAGAGCAGGATGGATGAATAGCGAAGGTGTTGAATTTTCAATGGCTCAGTGGTACCCAAAACTCGCTGAATATGATTATAGTGGTTGGCATAATGAAGAGTACATTAGAGGTGAGTTTTATGGAGTATGGGGAGATTTTGATGTAACAATTAAATTACCTTCAGATTTTATTGTTGGTTCAACTGGTGCAATTCAAAATCCAGAAGAAGTTAAATGTGGTTATGAGTTTAGCAATAAAGATACGATTTTAATTCCTAAAGATAAAGGTAAGGGTTTTAAAACTTGGCATTTTAAGGCAGAGAATGTTCATGATTTTGCTTGGGTAGCAGATAGAGAATATATTCATCAAATATCTCATTTAAACAATGTTGTAATTCATTTACTCTATAAAAAAAATGCAAGAGATTTTTGGTTTAAAGTATCTGATTGGACAAAAAAGATTTTGAGTTTTTACAATAATCTTTTAGGAAAGTATGAATACAATCAAATAACAATTTCCATGGCAGGGGATAGGGGTATGGAGTATCCTCAATTAGTTATGATTACTGGATTTCGGCCTGAAAAATCATTAGCAGGTGTTTTGGCTCATGAAATTGGTCATCAATGGTTTTACGGTATGGTTGGAAACAATGAAACTCAGGAAGCATGGTTAGATGAGGGGTTTACAAATTTTATTTCTACTGAGGTAAAAAGTAAATCTTTAATGTTAACTGATACAACAAACCCATATACTGGATTTGATAAAATTGTTTACAATTGGGATAATGAACCGTGGAGAGATTTACAAGGATATTATAATTTGTCTGAGTTTGGATTTGATGAGCCATTGAGCACATATCATGATAAATTTAAAAATAATTCCAATTCTGAAATTGTATATTCAAAGGGTGAAACTGTACTCCGTCAGTTAAGATATTTTTTAGGAGATAATGTTTTTTGGACTGGAATGAAATTATATGTTACGAGTTGGAAATTTCATCATCCAACTTTAAGAGATTTTGAACTATGCATGGAAAATGCAAGTGGTGTAAAATTAGATGATTTTTTTAATAATTGGATTGGTACAACTAAAAAATGTGATTATTCTTTAAATAATTTACAATCAAATAAAACTATTGGAGGGTTTCTAACATCAATTGAAATCTCAAAAAATGGAGAAATTAGTATGCCATTAGATATACTTTTAACTTATAGTGATGGCTCAACTTCATCAGCATTAGTACCATTAGAGAATTATTATAAAGATAATATTTATTTTAGATTACCACCTTGGAGGAGTGTTTCAAAAGAATATCAAACTAAATTTATAACACCTAAAGAAGTTGTAAAAGCTGAAATTGATCATTCATTAATGTTAGCTGATTTAGACAGAACTAACAATGTTGCAACAACCGATTTAATTTCAAATTTATTACCAAATGTTCAAACAGCTATCTATAAAAGATGGGATTTGAAAAGACCACTTTCATCTTACTCTATAAGATTTAGACCTTCATTATGGTATTCAGATTTTGATGGTGTTCAAATAGGCTTTATTGCAGATGGGGGTTATGTGTTCAATAAATACAACTCGAAAATTGGATTGTATTACAATTTCAAATCAAATAGAATTGATTATGATTTGCAATACTCAACAAGAGTAAATGAATTAGGACGTGATGCTAAATTGAACTTAGGATTGACGAATTATTTTGGCAATCAAATTTGGGATATTGGTTTTGATAAAATTATTAGAGAAGAATTAAATTCAAAATCTATAAACACAATTGGTATTAAAGCAACTCGAAATTATAATTTAATTTTAGAAAATGATAATGTAAATTATATAACTCTGTATCATAAATTTTCAAATTCTTCTAATAAATTAAGTATAAAAACAACATCAAAGTTCTTCTCTAGTTTTTTGAGTCAGAATTCATTTTTACAATGGACAATTGATGTAAAGTTAAATTTTTTAATTAATAAGTTTCAACTTGAAGGTAATTTCTTTACTGGGGTTTCCACAGGTGATTTACCAAATCTTTTTAAATTTAATTTAGCTGGTTCAAGAGAATTAGAGATTCAAGATAATGTAGTTCATAACTTAGTAAAAAACATAAATCCAAAATTTATGCAATCAATTGGATTAATTCTTCCACAACAAGGTTTTATGCCTTCTTTGGGTAGTGATTCTACTGGTAACAATTTCGCCGATAATATAATTGGCTGTAAAATTACTTTGAATGATTTGCTTAAGAGCAATGCAATTACTAAAATAAAATGGTTTGATTTTGGCTTATATAGTGGCTTAGGAGTTGTTTTTAATAATTTTAAGAGTGTATCTATAAATGATATTAACTTCGAAATTGGAGCTACTGCATATTTAAAACCACTACTTCTACTTCCAAATGTTATTGAGGACGCAATAAATTCTCCAAATGATATAAAGTTAATGATTTGGTTTCCAGCTTACACAATATCTAGAACTAATACTAATATTTCTGGAATTAAATTTGGGGTAAGTATCTCAAATTAGAGACATATATTTTTTTTAATAATCTTAAATAATTTGAACCTATATTTTAAATTTTTTAACCAATGATTAATTTAATTTATTTAAAAAGTAAATTTGAAAGGTTTTTTCAATCTATTATTCTTCTTTTTTAGATTATTGAAGTGAACATTATTATACCACTAAGTCCTTACTCATTTTTTATTATCTTTGCAAACTGTTAAATCTTGAAAGCTATTTTGTCACTAAATTTTAAATATAATAATGTTTCCTAATCAAAATTGTAAGTTATTGAAAAGTTTATTTGTAATATTATCTACAACTATTATATTATCTGCTTGTGGGAAAGATTCTCCAAAAACAAATGATTCAAAAACAAATCAAACATTAGGGAATAAAGTAGTCTCCGACTCAAATAAAGAAGGAGCTAATGAGACTATAAAATCTGAAAATGATGGATCTACTGAAATTGAGACTAAAACTAATGTTGATCCAAAACCTATAGTATCTGAACCAACAGAAACATATAATATATTACCTCAACCAAAGGAAGGGGATAATTTCTCTTATCGTGTAACTCAAAAGAGTACTACAGAAATGTCTGGAATTAGAGGAATTGAAGATAAAGTTTATTGTTTCTCAATGAAAGTTACAGGTGTAAACAAAGATGGATCTTATACTATGGACATGGTTTACGACAGCATAAGAGCAATGCAGGAGATGCCACCTAATAAAATGGATTCTTTAGGAAAAAAGATTAGATATAATTCTCAAGATAAAACAACAAAAAAAGTAGCTGGAGCTGATCAATTTGAAGCATTGATTGGTAATAAAGTAATATTAACTTTTTCTAAAAAAGGAGAACTTCGTGAAGTTGCAAATATTGATCCAATTGTTAATGCGATTCTTGGTAATAAGAAAGATAGCATTAAACCTCAAACATTAGAGCAGATAAAATTAGCTTTAAAGTTAGAAGGATTTCAATCTGTTGTTCAACAATTGTTTATGCAATCGTTACCAGAAGACCCAATAATAGCTGGCAAGGAATGGACTAGGAAGGATACTGCTACTGCATTAGGTGTTCCTTCAATTGGACTTTACAGTTATAAACTTGCTGATATTAATGAAGTAAAAGATCGTAAATGTGCTAGAATTATTGTTTCACTATCCTCAACTTTCCCTCAAAAAAAGTTTTCAAATAAAGAACTCAATGCCATTTTAGATGATGCTAAAATGGAAGGTGGTGGTGAAAATTATATAGATATTGAAACTGGTTTCCCAATTTCAAAAAAGACAAAATTAACATCGTTGCTAATCATGACTGGGGAAGGAAAAGTTGGTGAATCAAAAGGTAAGAAACAACAAATATCTCAGAAGATTTCAAATAATACAATAGTTGAGTTATTAAGTTTTGAAAGAAGATAAATTGGATATAAACTTTTGTATTTTTACTTTGTAATTTATTTTATAGAAACTTAATATGTTTTTCAATCTGTAAATGAATTTTTTTTCAATAATAAAAAAAAATGACTGGTTAACTATAGTTGTAATCATTGTAGGTATAACTTTAGCTATTTTGCTTGATGTAATTTTAATAAAAGTTATTTGTGGAATTGCTGCTTTAATAGGAATCTTCTCTTTAACAACCATATTAATAAGTAGGGAAAAAATTGAAAAGGAAGTTTATTCTAAAAATTCCATTTTTGATAGAAATAAAATCAACCCATCAAAACAGTATAGTAATGAAGATGAACAATATGATTTAAATGAAGTAAATGATGGGAATGATTATTCTGAAAATGATTACCAAAAATCTGAATTTCCAGTTAATAATTATCCAATTGATGAGGATTTTAGAATAACTAAAATGCCTAATAAAATTGTCATTACTGAAATTAAACCAAGAAGAAAACGTGCTAAGATTTTTGCATCAACTAAACGAAATCAATCTATTGATGAAATTGTAAACTCTAATCAACAAGTTAACTTAATTGGAAGTAAGAATTTACTATTAAAGAATTTTTTAACTATAATATCAGAAAATGATAATGCCAATAGTAGTGAAAATTCTCCTAGAAAAGAATTCATATCAAACTTAAATCTAGTACTTGAAATTATTTACCGTGCAATACCCTCAAACAGTGTAATGTTTTTTTGGATTAATAATTCATTATCTAATATAATTCCAGAAGTATGCGTTGGTCGTGATAAATTTAATTTTAAAACTGGGGTCTCTATAAATTATTCTAGAGATGTTATTTCAAAAATTGCTCAAAATATTGCTCCAGAAATAATTACAGAATTGAGTGAAGCTTCAGAAACTGAGATGATAAGATATTACAATAAAAGAACAGACATAAAATCTTTTATTGGTCTTCCAATTTTACTACATGGTGAAGTAATTGGTATTCTTGCTTGTGATTCTAAGGAATACTCATGTTATGATGAAAGAACATTGATTTCTCTAACGGATTATTTGAGGTTGATTGGAAATTTAATTTTAGGTTACACGAATAGTTATGATTCAGAACTACCAATTAAGGCATTCAACTCTTTTGATAATATACAAAAAAGCTTAATAGGTTCTAGCGCAAGCCCAGATTCAGTTTCTGAAGCTTTAGTTACTTCAATTACAGATTTGATTCCCTCGGATTATATCGCTGTTGTTTTATTCGATGAACTTAAATTTATTTGGAAAATTTCAGCTTATTACCAAAGTAATTCTCAGATTAGAATCAAAAATTTATTGCCAGATATTAATTCAAGTTTAATAGGTCGTTCAACAAAATATGCTCAAGAAATTTATATTGAATGTTTAACAAATGAAGTTAGATTTTGCAAGTCTGAACAACTTGATAACCAAGGTTCATTTTTAGCAATTCCTTTAATTGGTTCAATGAAGTGTTATGGAGCTGTAGTTATTGAAAGTCAACTGAAATCTGCATTTATCCCAAGAGACATATCTATTATTAGATCTATAGCTAGGTATTCTGCAATGGCAATAGAGGTTTCTCATTCAAGTAGAGCAATAACTACATCTGTAATTTATGATGAAACAACTGGATTTTATAACCGGAAGCATTTATTGAATGAATTAACAAATGAGATTGAAAGAAGTAATAATTTTTCAAATGACTTATCTTTTTTGTTAGTTACAGTAGATACAAATTCTACATTTGATTCATTAACAATGGAGGAATTTGAAGAATATGTTTTTAAAGTTATAGGGAACTTAATTGCTGAAAATATTTTAAGTTTCGAATTTATTGGTAGATATAACGAAACTACTTTTGGAGTTGTATTAATTGGTAAAAAAGATCAAGATGCATACTTATGGAGTGAAAAAATTAGGAAACAAATAGTTGGGAATTTAATTACTTTTAAGGAAAAAAAGATTTCAATAACAGTTTCTATTGGTATTAATGATTTTCAAAAAGGTATAACTACTGATTCTATTATAAGTGGAGCTTCTCAAGCTCTGAACAAAGCTAGCACTTCTGGTGGCAACACAGTTGTACTTTATTAAAAAATAGTCAATTTTTTTCCAAATATACTTTTATTTAAGATTAATAATACTTGCTACCTTCAAAAAAATATCTCATTAATATAGGTGTTGCAATTTTATTATTGTTACTACAGATTAATACAATTTATATAGAAATAAATGGTATTTCTCCCGATTTTCTAGTAGTTTTTGTAGTAGTAATAGCTTTAATTGAAGGTCAGTTTACAGCCCTACTTACTGGATTTCTTGTTGGAATACTTTTTGATTTTTTAGGTAACGAGATAACTGGCACAAACGCTTTAACTCTTATGCTATCAGGTTTTGTGGCTGGATATTTTTTTGTTGAAGAAAAATCATTTCAAGAGAGTATTGGTATTCCACGATTTTTAATTGCATTAGGTATTTCATCAATAATTCGAAGTGTTATTTATCAAGTATTTCATATTTCACCAACTGATTCAAAAGATATTGTATATCTTTTAACATCACTTCTAGGATCAACAATTTATACCCTTTCTTTTGGATTGATTCTAATGCTAATTGCGGCTAGAAAAAAAGAATAATATTGCTCGATTTTCAAAAATTGATATTCGAAATTTAAATTTAATATAGATGCTTTAGCTCCCTCCAAAACTTGCTATTAATGAGTATGCTCCAATAATCATAAGTACAAATAATATACATAAAATAAAACCTATTATATCCTCCTTTGTTGGTTTCCATATTTCAATATCTGTATTTGAGAACAACTTATTAGCTTCTACCAAGCTTGGATTATCTATTTTTAACTGTACTAACTTTGCATCTAAAACCTTATCTGAATGAGCTGGAGTGTTTATTCTTGCATAAAAATCATTTAGCACATATACGTTGTTTTTTCTTGTGAAAAGAGAAATTAAAATTAAAACTATAAATGGGAAAATAGCATCAAACATAAAACCTGCAGTTGAAATATGTGATTTTCTCATTTTACTAAAATCAAAACCTAATTTAGATAGAATCCATATTTGAGGTTTGAATAAACCCTCTCCATGTTTTAACGAATTTGTATCATTTGGATTATCTCTAACTATTCTTTCAAAAAATATTGGGGTTGGTGGTATCAATTCTTTCTTTGTAATTACTTGACCCACTGTTTTTGCTAAACCTAAGTTGACATCCTCATTTGAAGCCTTTAATTTTAAGTCAACAAATTGTACTTCAGTTTGTGATATTAAGAATTTATTAGTTGATAGTGAATCAATTTTAGAAATTAAATTTGGTATTAAAACAATTAAGACAATTGATATTATCATTTGAATAATTACAGCTTTAGTATTTAATTTCCTCCAAAAATATGCTAACCAAATAGCAGGTGAAGTTATCGTTCCTATAGATAAAATATATTTAAATACTACAAGTATATCATTTAAATATGAGGCGAAAAATATAGCAGGAATTAATACTATGAGTACAATAAATCTGCCCAAAATCATTTGTTCTTTTTCAGTTGCATTTTTTTTAATCGGAAGAAAAATATTCTTTACAAAAGCAGCTGAAGCATCTAAAGAAACTGTAGCATTCCCATCCATATTAGCCGAGAATATAGCTGCAATCATTAGTCCCAACGCTCCTGCTCCTAAAAGATCATGAGCCATATATCCCCAAACATTTGTTGGATCAGAAACTTTATCTGAATATAATGCTAACGCAAACAAACCAGTTATAGCCCAGCCTACCATCATTACTCTTTTAATCATTGCTCCACCAACAAATCCAATTCTTGCTGAAATGTCATCTTTTGCAGCTCCTCCTAAACCAAAATTTTTAGGTGCGTTTACAATTAAATTTAAAAAAGCAAAACTTGCTACAAAATACCATGTATAATCACTCAACGGTGAACTTCCAAAAAGATTGAATTTATCGAGTGAAATTTTACCAGCCAACACAGCAAATCCTCCTAATTTTAGAAATGCAGCTGGTATTAAAGCTATGGATAAAAACAAAATCAGAAGCCCTTGAATTACATCTATTATAGCCACAGCAAACAACCCTCCAATTACAGTATAAAGAGCAATTATTATAGCATAAAAGATATAAAAGCTGTTTAAATTTAAGTAAGATGCAAATGAATAAATTTCATTTTTCTTTTCTTTTTCACTCAGAACATCTAACCTTAATTTTTCAACTTTATTCAATGTTAAAAAGTCTTTCGTTTTAATTGACTTCAACTCTTCAAATTCTTTTACACAATTTTTTTCATTTAAAGTATATTCTGATTCTGGCTTTGACATTATTGCTTGTAAAGTTTTTCCAGTTAATAAAAATCCGAAAGAATTAGAATAAATTGCAACAGCAATTAGAACAGAAGCATAAATTCCTGCTAAAGTTTTACTTTCAAATCTGTGTAAAAATATGTCCGCTGGTGCTAAATAACGGGCTCTTCGTTGTAATGCTGAAGTGAACCATTGGAATGGTGTATGAAATAAAACAAGATTCTGAAACCAAACTCCAGACAATCCTTGTCTAAATATCTCTGATGTTACAGCCGTTGCTTGACCAGCATCTGTTATGGTACCAAGATTTAAAAAAATTGATATAAACTTACCGAATGATCTGCCACCTTGATAGAAATCTTGAGTGTTTGAGATTTTTTTTCTCCCCCATAAACCAATTAAAATTACTATTATAAAATAGATGAAAATTACAACCCAATCTATTAAATGAAGCCCAAGCATATTTTTTAAAGTAAAGTTGTTATCAAATATTTAATCTTATTTATTTTTTCTTAAAATTACAAATTTGATTCGATTATTTATAGAAATAAATCAATACAAAAAAGACTTTATTAATTTTGAGGTTTAATACTATTTTAGCTATTCAAAAAAATTTATGGAAAATAGAATACTTCATATTATGTGGAATATGGAATTAGGTGGTGGGGCTGAAAGAGCTTTGTATCAACTAGTTCGAGAGCAAAGATCAAAGGGTATTAATGCAGATATTCTACTTGCTCACTCAGGCGGATATTATGCAGAAAAATCTAAAGAAACTGGTGCAGTTGTTTTTGAATTACACCAAAGAAATAATTTGGACTTAAGTGTTAGGATAAAATTTCTAGAAATTCTTGAAAATTATTCTTCTGTACATTTTCATAGTGCCGAACTTGGCTTAATCTATTTATCTACAAAATCTAAACATATTAAAAGGTATTATACTCATAGAAGTGGATGGTTCAATTACCCCTTAAAAAAATTATTTAGATATAAGACTATAGGTTATTTTTTAAGAAAATACTTCAATGGTATTTCGGGAAATACTAGGCAGGGAGCTGAGTCAGCAGAAAAACTTTTTAACTTTGCTAAAGATAAAGTGATAACTACCTATAATGGAATTGACTTTTCATTATTAAAACCAAAGCTTAATTTTGATGTCATGTTAAATGAATTAAAGTTAGATAATTCAAACAAGGTAATAATTGGTACAAGTGCTAATTTACGTGATTGGAAAAGAATTGATTTATTGATTAAATCTTGTGAAAAACTTAAATCTAAAAATATTCATTGTTTAATTATTGGTGATGGAGAAAATAAGAATGAACTACAAAAACTTTGTGATACTTTGGGCTTAAATGATATTATAACTTTTACAGGAAGAACTGATTGCGTAGGCAATTACTTGCAGCTTCTAGACATATTTGTTCAGCCTTCTGGACCAGAGGAGTCATTCGGAAATTCTGTTGTTGAAGCTATGGGGTTTGGGATTGCAAGCATAATTATGGAAGATGGAGGGGGCATGTTAGAGCATATAGAAAATGGTGTTAGTGGATATGTTGCAAAGGATTTAAACAACCTTATTGATTGCATTAAAAATTTAATTGATGATGCTGAATTAAGAGTTAAAATTGCTGAATCTGGTAAGGAAAGAGTCCATCAAAAGTACTCACTTTCTGGGTTAGTCGATAGGTATTCAAAATTATACAATATCAAATAACATATAAAAAAACATGAGCCAAATTTACTTAGGCAACATGTCCTTTTTTTATAATTATTATGTCTTATAAAGTATTCTAAGAATTATATAACTTTAAAACTAATCAATTTTATAAAATATACCTTACTCACTTAATCGATTTGTTATTTCCAATTGTATGAATTGATTTGGGAATTTGAGTAATAAAATTAGCTCTTGATTCTTGGTTTGATAAATTAGAATTCGACATTGTAAAAGTAGTTTCAGGTAAACTTCTACAAATTGTTAATGTAATAATTGGTGCGATAAAAGATGACAATGCAATTAGCACTTCATAAAGAATCCTGTTCTTCATTTGATTAATTAATTTAGTGATTTAGTAAAACAATACATCACAAAAGTAATAGATCACGAAGATTGATTCAAATGATAAATAGTAATAAATTGTAATTGAATTGAAATGTTTTTAAATTAATTAGTATCTATTAGCAAAACAATTTTTGGCAAAATATTATATCAATCTGCTCTTAATGCCTCAATAGGGTCTAGTCTGGCTGCCCTAAAAGCTGGCACAGCACCTGCAATAACTCCAACCAATACACCAACAATTATTGCAATTGCAACTTGTAAAGGCTTTAGAGATGAACTTAAATATTCAATATCTAATTTATTTGATGCAATGTAAGCAACAATTGAAGTTAAAATTAATCCTAAAATCGCTCCTAAAAAACATAGGAAAACTGATTCAATAATAAACTGAGTTAGAATGCTTTTTTTAGTAGCACCTAATGCTTTTCTTAAACCGATTTCTTTAGTTCTTTCTGTTACTGAAACAAACATTATATTCATAATACCTATTGAGCCAACTAAGAAAGAAAGTCCAGTCATGAATAAGCCAACCCCCCAAACAACTAAACGTAACTGATCAAATTGTTTTTTAAATTGTTCTTGAGAGTTAACAGTAAAATCATCTTTCCCACCAGGTTCTATGGATCTTACCTGCCTCATTATACTCCTAATCTCAAACTTTGCGTCTTCAATTACTTGAGGATCTTTACTTCCAATCTTTACATCAATTTCAACACTCCGTTTATTTCCAAATTGAGAGAAAAATCTTTTTATAGGAATAATTACTTGATTATCTAAAAAATCTGGACCAAATCCACCATTTTTTTTCATTACTCCAATTATTCTATAAGTAATCCCATTTATTTTTAAATCTTTATTTATAGGATCAATTTTCGGGAAAACATTTTCTTTAACTGTGTTACCAATAATGCAAACTCTTGAACCAGTTTCATTTTCCTGTTCATTAAAAAATCTGCCATCAGAAATTTTGTTTCCAACGGTTTGTGGATATTGGTGAGTAGTAGATTGAATCATTACATTTGTTGCAACTATATCATCGTATTTAATTCTACCATTCATACTAGCAACTGAGGGCATTACAAGTTCAAAACCTCTATTTGAAAGTCTCTCTTTTACTTTTTTATATTGTTCAAATGTTATATCTTTTCTATTCCTAAGTTCTACCCAATTATCACCCCCTGCCCAATCCCATTTATCTATATACAAAACATCTTCTCCAAAAGTTGACAAAGTAACTTCAAACACTTTATCTAGACCACCAAGCAACCATCCCATTAGCAAAACAAATGTTATACCAATAACAACACCAAGCATAGCCAAAGAAGCCCTAAGCTTATTTGATAGTAATGACATTAATGCCATTCTAATTGCTTCTAAGAATTGGAACAATTGATTTTTAGGTTTGATTATCTAATCTTAATATTAATATCTACAAATCTAACGTAGTTCATTAGACTTTACTAAAAAAATAGTTGTTGCAACTTTCATAATTTAATTTGTTTTGACTTCCATGTAAAGTTTTTTCATGTTATGGTATTATTAAGTCTTGTTACTTCATTCAATTTATATTTAACTTTGCAACAAATTATTATTTCTTGGAAGTCAAGAATTTAACAATTTATTTATCTTAAATTTCAAATCATCATAAAATGAATCCAATACAAATAGATTTAACATCAAATATATTAACTAAAAAAAAAGTTAACGTTGTTACACTTGGATGTTCAAAAAATACTGTTGATACTGAGACATTGCAAGGAATGCTAAAATATAATAACATTGAACTAACAGATCAAGCTGAGGGCTCAGACATTTTAATTATAAACACTTGTGGATTTATTGATGTTGCAAAAGAAGAATCAATCAATGCAATTTTAGAAGCTGGTGAGTTAAAAAAGCTTGGTAAAATTAAAGAGATTTATGTTGCTGGATGTTTATCTGAAAGGTATACTGAGGACATGAAACTTGAGCTTCCAGAAGTTGATAATTTTTTTGGAGTAACAGATTTTAAAGGTATTATTGAAAGTATAAACCCATTACAACCTTCAAACTTAACTGGAATGAGATATGTCCCTGAAGGCACATATTCATCATATTTAAAGATTTCTGAAGGATGCGATAACCCTTGTTCTTTTTGTGCTATTCCAATTATGAGAGGAGGGCATTCTTCAAGAAGCTATGAAGATATTCTTATTGAAGCAAATCATTTAGCTCAACAAGGCGTTAAAGAAATTATATTAGTTGCACAAGATAGCACGTACTATGGTCTAGATTTGTATGGTGAAAGGAAGCTTGCAAATCTTTTAGATAAAGTTGCTCAAGTCCGTGGGATTGAATGGGTTAGATTAATGTATGCGTATCCAGCAAAATTTCCTTTAGATATCCTTCCAATTATAGCCCAACATGACACAATTTGTAAATATATTGATATGCCAATTCAACATATTGCCGATAAAGTTTTAAAATCAATGAGAAGAGGTATCACAAAAAGAGCAACTTTGGATTTAATAAATAAAATTCGAGAAACTATTCCTAATATTTCATTAAGAACTACCCTTATTATTGGTTATCCAAATGAGGGTGAAAATGAATTCCAAGAGTTGATGGAATTTGTTGAAGAGGTTAAATTTGATAGACTTGGAGTTTTTGCTTATTCGAAAGAAGATAATACTACTGCATTTGATTTAGAAGATCCAATTCCTGAAGAGCTAAAACAAGAAAGGATGGAAAGAATTATGCAATTACAACAAAGAATATCCTCAGATAAAAATGACAAACTAATTGGAACTTATGAAAGAGTTTTCGTTGAAGCTGAAACTGAAGGCGAATACACTGCTAGGAGTTACCGTGATGCCCCTGAAGTTGATGGACAGGTTTATATTAAAACTGATAAAGTTATTAAAGTTGGTGATTTTGTAGACGTTAAAATTGTTGATGCCACAGATTACGATATCTTCGCTGAAATGTAAGTATTTAAGAAAAATACAAACCTGCTTAAAATTTTAATTAACATTTAAATCAATTTTTAAGATTGATTATTGATATTTTTTTATCCATATCTTTATCAAAAACTAATGTTATTGGAGCATCAATTTCTTTCCAAGGGTAAGTTCCATCTAAAGTAATTTTTTGAATTACTACAGATCTGTTTGGTTCTTGTTTGTTTGGTAAATTTAAATTCACTGTTCTTATTGCAGCTACTACAAGCGCATTATTTTTAACTACAATAGCATTTAAATTTTGTTCAATAGATGAATTGCTAGAAATAATTGGTTCGGGTAAAGCATCTCCCCACATATCGCTACCATCTAAGTTTAGCCTTTGTGCATAAATATCTCTATCTTGAGTTGATGAGTCATATACTTCAAATAAAAAGAAAGCTCCTCCAACACCATCAGGGAAAACACTAGGTTTCTCACATATTTTTTTTGATAATGATATATATTTTGCTTTTTTTCCTTCATTCCAAACAGACTTTCCATTCAAATCAATTCTTTGAACTCCAATCATTTGAGTGAAGATATTGTTAACAGGAACCAACATTTCAAAAGCAACTGTAATTCCTTCCTTATCTGCAGCTAAAACAGGCTCATACTCACGTACAGAGGTTGCAGAACTTACAACTATTGGTGATTCACCCCAAAGCTTCTTCCCTATAGCAGATATACTTTGTGCAAAGATATCTACATCTGAAACTTTATTTCCAGAAGTATATTCAACCTCAAAAGCAACTACAACCCCTCCATTACCATTACTTGCAACAGTTGCATTGCGTTCTATATGCTTACTTGCAGCAACATTAATAGGTAGAGTTGAATTTCCATCCCAACCTAATTTGCCTGCTATATCAATATGGTTTGCAATAATATCTCCATCAACTTGACCTAACTCAACACTTGAAGTTTCAACAACTAAAACAGCCCCACCTCTTCCATCTGAAGTTAAACTGCTCAACTTCTCTTTTTTATTTGATGAATTTGAAACCCAAATATTACTATTCCATATTTTGGTTCCAGTTTTTGAAATTCGTGCTGCTGCTATATCAATGTCCCTATTACTTAAATAATGTACTTCGTATGCAATTATTAAAGATCCATCTTCAAGTACTATTGCTTTTGGATTCTTTTCAATATTTTTTGATTTCGATATGTAAACAACTGGATTTTTTGAATCACCAAACAATTCAATTCCTTTTGGAGAAATTCTCCGTATTGCTATATTCATATCCCCCCCAAACAACTCATTTGTATATAAAATATACACGCCACCCTCCTTATCATCTAATAAAGTTACATCTTGAATATTAGATCCCTCTGAATTTAGCTTTAATGTTTTATCCTTTCCCCAATCATAAATTCCATCAGAAAAAATGCTCGTTAACAAAATTTGAGGCTTTCCATAATTTGATGAGGAATTTGAATGAGTAACTGCCGCAATAATATACTTCTCAATTTGAGCATTAGTTGGTACTAAAATTGAGCCAAAAATTATCAAGACTACTAATAATTTATTCATTTAAAAATTTAATTTCTTCAACAATACAAATATGATATTTTAAATCCAAAAGGATTAAATTATTTTTTAAAATACAATTTCAATATTTGCATTTTTCTATTTGATTTATTTTTGTAAAATTACTTATAATAATTATTTTAATAATTTTTTATTCTTTACTAAATTTTATAATTTTGAACTTCAAACTATATATTAATTACAAATGAAATTTTCAATACTTTCAATTACGATACTGTTTTTTTCTTTTTCAATATTATTTTCTCAGCAAACATCATTAGTAACTAGAAATGTTAAAACTGGACTTGATACACCATGGGAGATAATTTGGGGACCTGACAATTGGATTTGGTTAACAGAAAGATTAGGTAAAATAAGCAGAATTAATCCCGAAACTGGAGAACAAAAAATCATCGTATCCAAATTAGGTGGAGTTACTGAAATTTCAGAATCTGGATTAATGGGAATGGCTTTACATCCAAATTTCAAAGATACTTCTTGGGTTTATATAGCTTATACATACTTATTATCTGGAAGTACTCTTGGAGTGAAAATTGAAAGATATACTTATAGGAATGATTCACTTTTACAGCCAATAAAAATAATTGATGGTATCAAAGGATATTCAACTCATGATGGATGTAGATTACTTATTTCAAATGATAGGAAATTATTTATTACTACCGGTGATGCTCAAGATCAACCTTCTGCTCAAAATTCTTTAAGTCTAAATGGTAAAACTTTGAGACTAAATCTAGATGGAAGTATTCCTTTGGATAATCCTTTTTCAAATGCAGTTTGGAGTAAAGGTCATAGGAATGCTCAAGGTATTGTTTTAACTCCAAATGGTTTAATGTATCAATCTGAACATGGTCCTGATAATGATGACGAAATTAATTTGATTATTAAAGGAAGAAATTATGGTTGGCCTACAGTAATGGGTTTCTGTGATAATGCGTTGGAAACTACTTTTTGTAAAGATTCTAATGTTGTTGAACCCCTTAAAGTTTGGACTCCAACATTAGCTGTTTGTGGTATGGATTATTATAATTTAAATTTGATTCCTGAATGGAATGGGTGTCTAATTTTGACAACATTAAAAGCAAGTAAACTAGTTGTTTTAAAGCTTAGCCCCGATGGCAAACAAATTGAATCTGAAAGAACATATTATACTGGAGGCACTTCTTTTGGTAGATTAAGGGATTTATGTGTATCACCTGATGGTAGAATTTTCATTGGTACTAGTAACCTTGATGGTAGAGGAACAGCAAAACAAGGTGATGATAAAATCATCGAGATAAAACCAAAAGGAACCACAGACATAAATAATAAAAATCTTATTCCATTAAAACTAGAATTATCAACAGAAAATTTTAAGGATTAAATTTAAGTTTTTTTTGTAAACTAGAGTACCTCTAAATGTATAGCTATTAGAGGTACTTTTTTATTTTACTTAATATTTTTTAAACTAATACTAATCTAATACTATTCTAATAATTCTTTTTTGTATTTCCTAAAGCAGAAGGTTTGCCACCTTTTGAAATATTTTCGGATAACTTTTCAAGTAATTTTATTTCAGTTTTTAAGCCACTATCATTCATATATAAATTTTCAACCATTGCTAAAGTTTTTGCTCTTGAAATTGCTGCTAATGCTTCTTTAGTTTTACCCTCAGTGTTTAGCATACAACCGTCTCTTAATCCAAAGAATATGTTTGTAAGTGCTACAGCTTTTTTCATTCCATCATGAGTGTAATATTGTGTTCCGGGTATCAATGTTGCTTTTGCTTGATTTCTTACTTCAATAGATGAGTTATAATTTTTTCCTAATGGATCTGAATAAGAAATACTTCCCGATACTAATTCATCATTCTTTTTGATTATAAGTGGTGAACTATCATCTTTTTCATATCTTAAAATAATAGCTCCTTTATTTGATGAGAAAAAAACAGTTGGTATTTCTAGATTTGCATCTTTATCTCCCTCCTTCCAATTTGGTAACCCATAAACTGCCTTGAGCTTTAATCCTTGTGGAGTTGTAATTTTTACATTAAGATCAAATACAATTGGGGTAACTAAAAAGTCAAATTCTTTATCAAAAACTTTTGAAATTTTATCACTATTTTCTAAGTAAAAATAATTAGCACCTCTAAGCTTTGAAATATTATATATAAGTTCTTGTCCAAAATCTAAGCCAACTCCAAAAGCACTGAATCCAATTTTTTTATCTGAATATTTTTTTATTATGCTAGTAAAACTTACTGAATCTGTTGCCCCAGAATTTGGTTGAGCATCTGTGAAAAGCATTATTCTTTTGTTAGTTCCATTTACTTCTGGTAGTTGCTCAAGCAATTCATAACCCATAAATAGTCCTTGCTCAATGTTAGTTCCTCCGTCTGCATTGATTGAGTTTATAGCTTTTATTAAATCATCCTTGTTGCTCGAATTTATTTTTGTTTGAGGAATTATTACCTCTGCTGAATTTTCAAATGTTACAACTGAAAGCAAATCATCTGAGTTTAATTTATCTAATAATTTTACAATTGCAGTTTTAATAGCTTGAATTTTTGTAACCTTGCTTGATCCATCTGTTTGTTCAGACATAGATCCACTTCTATCAATAACTAAACATAGTTGCAATGGTGGACGTTTAAATTCATCTATTTTTACACCAGATGATAGCCCTAAGTGAACAAATAATGCATTTGAATTATTATCAGCAGTTGGGGCATAACCATATCCCAAAGAAAGACAAAGCTTTTCTGAACAATCAATTTGTGGAGTTAAAATATCATGTTCACTATACAAACCTTCTGCAGAAAAATCTACAAATTTAGGTACGTATCCTTCGTTGATTTGATTCCTTATGTACCCTATATCTTTTGAACCTCCTATTGTTGCTCCTAATGTTGTTGGTGAAGCCGAAGAAGAAATTAATGTTTGAATTGCCCCAACACCGCTAACTGCTTTAGGATTTATGCCTCCTGCCCTTAATTCAATTCTATTTAATGGAGATGGTGTTAATACTTCAACTTTAGATTTTCTAGTTGTATCATTCTTATCTTGGGCTATACCTATATACTTGATTGATATAAAACATATAAAAATAAATAGGCAAAATGTTATTATTCTTTTCATTAATTAATTGAATTGTTTGTTAAATTTGATTAACTTCATGACAAATATAAAGTTTTGTGTAACCCTAATTTTTTTTCAATAAAAAAAAATATATGTATAACTTTGAATATAATTGCAAACTAAATTATAGTTAAATTTTTGAACAAACTTAAAATAATAGTAGTTATAGGAACAAGACCAGAGGCAATTAAACTTGCTCCAGTAATTTCTCTTTTAAAACAACAATTACATAATGTTGTTGTTGTTTCTTCATCACAGCATAAAGAATTACTTTTATCTGTATTTTCTATTTTCAAAATTAAACCGAAGTATGATTTAAACGTGATGCTTAGTTCACAATCATCACATCATATTGCTGGGAACGTATTAATTCAATTGGAAGAAATTCTGAAGAAAGAAAAACCACAGTTGGTAATTGTTCAAGGTGATACAACTACTGCTTGTAGTGGTGCTTTAGCTGCTTTTTATTCAAAAATTCCAGTTGCACATATTGAATCAGGATTAAGAACAAATGATATCTATTCTCCTTTCCCAGAAGAAATGAATAGAAGAATAATATCTCAAATAGCTACACTTAATTTTGCCCCAACAAAATTTAATAAAAATAATTTATTAAAGGAAGGTATTCCAAATAATAAAATTTTTATAACAGGAAATACTGTTCTTGATTCATTAAAATTTATTTCTAATCATTTAAGTTCAAAGAAAAATAATTATAAGTTGGATATAGTTAACGATAAAAAAATTATTCTAATAACAGTTCATAGGAATGAGAACTTTGGAATTCCAATGAAGAATATCCTCAATAGTATCAATGAAATTGTAAATAAATATGAAGACTTTAAAATAATTTTTCCAGTTCATCCAAACCCAAAAGTTAAGCAAGCAATTAAAAAATACTTAAAACCATATGAAAGAATTATATTAAAAGAACCTATGAATTACATCGAGTTTATAAATCTTTTAAGTCAGTCATTCCTTGTAATGACTGACTCTGGTGGTATACAAGAAGAAGCACCTGCATTTGGGGTTCCTGTAATTATTCTTAGATCATCAAGTGAAAGAGGTGAGCTTATATCCTCTGGAGGTGGCTTAATTTCTGGAACTCAACAAGAGGATATTACAAATTTGACATCTCAATTAATTGAAAATAAAGTCTTGTATAAAAAGATGACTAAAAAATCTTTCCCGTTTGGGAAAAGTGGAGCTTCAGTAAAAATTGTTAAAATTATTGAAAAATATCTACTATAATCTGAATATACTTTTTGGATCAATTTCTAGATTACATATATTCGCAAGAGGAAAAAAATAAAGATATTTTGATATTCTTGCATAATATCATTATGTCGTGTTCATATAATATTGTACCTAAAATTAGATTTAAAATCCCATTTTATTATGTTAATAATAGATGGATGATTTGTCATTCAGTCAAAAAAAGGGAAATGTGAATTTAGTTTTGTATTTGGTAATAAACATTCTTTTCCAGAAAACATATTAGAATCAAAAGGAAGAAAACAAGTTAGATCTATTGCATTTGAACATAAAACTGATGTAGATGAGGATTTATTAAGTCAGATAATTTTTGAAGCAATTAAGTTAAATGAATTTCGTTTTTCTAAAGAATTTAAATCAGTTAAAAAGAAAAGTTAAAATAATATATTAAAAATAAAAATGGACGTAACACTGCACGTTAAACAAGGAGTTAGTTTGTTAGAAAGAGTATTGAGTTTTTATCCTATTATGCAAGATGGGAATGAATCTATTGTTGTTTTATCTGAGCAAGATTGGTTGGTATTAATGGATTTTATTGAGAATCCAGAAACAACAGAATTATATCCAACTAATATTAAAAACATGGTTGTTGATAGATCAATACCAGTTATTAAAATAACAACAGATAATTGTAATGTACAAGTAAAAATGGGATAACCTTTAATAACATATTTATATTCTAAACCACATTGGCTTATTTCTTGCTTTATGTGGTTTTTTATTTTTAAAAATATTCTAACAAATTCAATTTTGATTTTAATCCTTTATTTTTATTTGCAATCAACATCGATTAAGAATTACTATAAATAATTATTTATTATTAAACTTCTAAAAAATGAATAACACTAAAGAATTTGATTAATAATTATTAATGAATACATTCTCAATTACGAAAAATTTTAATTGCAAATTATTTAATAATCAATTTTATATATTCTAACAACTCAAAATATTTGTTATGAAACTAATTGGCTTTTTAACTGGAAAATTAATTATATTTTTATTTTGTTTATTTGTTATTCAAGGTTGTGTTACAACTAATGGCATCTTACAAAACGCAACTAATCTTGAATCAAAAGGAATGTATTGTGAAGCAGTTTGGAATGAGCTTACAAGGCTTGAAGATGATCCATCTTTAAAAAGAGATGAATTAATATTACGAATTGGTAATAAATGCATTTTGTCTTCAATTAATGAAGCAAAACAAATTTTAAACAACTCAGTTACATCAAATGACTTCGAGAATGTTCTCAACAAAATTAACTTAGCCAAACAAAAAGTTTCGGATATAAATTTTAAGTTTCATTCAAATATAGTTAAATGGGAACCTGCTTACCAACAACTTGAAAACCAAATCATATTAAAACTTAAAGAGGAGTTGTATCAAGATGCATTTGTGCTATTTTCACAAAAAGATTTTGAAAATGCTGAAATGGTATATGATAAAATTTATTTATTTGATAAGAATTATAAAGACATTATAAAATTAAAAGAAGATTGCAATATTGAAATAACAGAAAGTACGTATATTAATGCTTTAACTTATTTCAAATCAGGTGATTTAAATAGGGCAATTGTTGAATTTGATAAAGTAAATAAGAGAAAATTAAATTATAAGGAAACAATTGTAAAAAGGCAAGTATGTTATGATAGCATTACAAAGCAATTATTTGCAAAAGGATTGGATTATTACAATTTAAAAAATTATCGTGAAGCTTATAAAATTTTAAATCCAATTAAAATTCGTGAAAAAGTCAATATCCTTTTTCCAGAATTAGATAATTTAGTTAATGAGTGTTATGAAAAAAGTACAGTTAAAATATTCTTTGATGGGAACAATAATTTATCAAATCAAATTTATTCTAAGTTAATTGCGAACAATAATAATGATGCTATAAAATTTGTTGGTGCAATAAATCAAGCAGATTATGTTATTGTTGTTTCTAATGATTTTATTGAACATCAGCCGGAGGAAAAAAAATCTCCAAAAACTGGTTATAGAATTAGAGTATGGAATGAAACTTATTTAGATACTAATTACAAACCAAATAGGAATATTTCTATTTCAAAATACGAGGCTACTTATCCTATTAAGTATTATGATGTAACTAAGACGATTAAAGTTACATGTAATGTTTTGTATACAATTCGAGGTAGATACAGCAAATCTGGGAATTTTTCATCAGAAAAATCATCATCAATAAATTATTTGGAATGTAAGAACATAAGTCTTGGAGAATTAATCCAATATAAAATATTTCCTACTTCAACTGAAATTATACCATCTGATTCCTTTATTCAAAAGTTTAATATACCTTACTTAAAAAGTGCTGAAGTATTAAAGAACGAATCATGTCAGGTAGTTTTAAATGAGTTAATCAATTCAATTATTAGAGATTTAAATTTAATAACTGCTTATGGCAATTAAATCTATTTATTGAATTCTACCAATTTTAGAGTAAAAGCATTTTGTTTTGATTAATTTAATATAATACGAAAACTTAGAATTTTAAAAAAAGACTTTTCGTTGAAATATAGTAAGACCGTATATTTGCGGTTCTTATTTTTAGAAATTAATTTTCAATATCAATAAAACTGTATTTCCTTCAATGGGTGTAATGAATAAACTGCGTAGGTCTATGCCCGCAGTAGTTATCTTCCTGATTGTGATGTTTGTTCTTCTAATCATTTTTGAATGGGGAACTCAAGGTCGCACTGGCAACAACCGCGACGTTAGCGGTAAATCAATAGGGTCAATCAATGGGCAACCTATATCTTCAGTAGAGTATGAAACTCGAGTTAAAGAAATGATTGATCAACAACGTGAATCCAACCCAACAGGTGAAATTGACGAAGAGCAAATTAGAACTCAAGTTTGGGATCAACTTGTTTCTGAAGAGATTATTTCACAAGAAGCTGACAAACTTGGAATTTCTGTTAGTGATGATGAATTAACAAAGACTCTTTTATTTGAGCCACCAGATTTTCTTAAAAAAGGATTTACTGATTCAACAGGTTATTTTAATGAAGGTATGTACCGTCAGTTTATGACTGGAATGGACAAATTTTTAAATGAAAGAAAGTATCCTGCTAACGAAGTAGCAAAAATTAAAAAGCAAGTTTTACAAGCTCAGGAATTTATTAGAAAAGATCGTTTACGTGCTGCTGTAGAATCAGCAATTTCTAGTTCTGTAGTACCTTCAGCAACTGCTGCTCATGCAGAGTTTGTAGAAAAAAATTCTAAAGCTTCTGGGAATTATGCTTTTCTAGATGCTGCTTTAATTTCTGATGCTCAAACAAATGTTCGAGATGATGATGGTAAAAAATATTTTGAAGAAAATAGAGCTCAATACAAACAAAAAGCTTCAAGAGAAGGAAAGTATATTCTTTGGAATGTACAACCCTCTGCTCAAGATACACTAGCTATTCAAAGAAAAGAAAAAGCATTTAATGATGCATTAAAATTAGCTACAACTCCTAAAGCTAAAGATAGTTTATTTAATGAATACTCTAATGTTGGAAAATTTGATGGAACTTCTTATACACCAATGCAAGAAGTGCCACAGGAAGTTCAACCTAAATTAGATTCTGCTAAAATTGGCGATGTAATAGGACCAGTTTCTTTGCCAGAAGGAAGTCAGATTCTTTTGGTAGTTGATATAAAAGATACAGGTGAATCTTTTGTTAGAGCGAAACATATTCTTATAAAAACTGAGGGTAGAAATGATGATAGTTGCAAACAAGTGGCATCTAAAATTCTTTCTGAAATTAAATCAGGGAAAAATTTTGATGAACTTGCAAAAGCAAGAAGTGAAGACCCTGGTTCTGGTGCAAAGGGAGGTGATTTAGGTTATTTCAAAAAAGGTCAAATGGTAAAGCCTTTCGATGAAGCTGCATTCTCATTACCTGTTGGTAGTCTTTCTGGTCTTGTTAAATCACAATTTGGATATCATATTATAAAGGTAATGGATAAATCTTCTAAAAGTTTTAAGTTCCGTTCGTTAAAATTTACTCCTTTAATTTCTGGATTTACTAAAAACAACTTAAGAAGAAAAGCTCAAGATATACAAGCTAGACTTGAAAAAGGAGAAAATATTGATTCTATTTCTAGTAAGGAAAAGATTCAAGCTCTTGAAACAGGACCTGTTAACAAATTACAACCAACTGCTGGATCTATGCGATTAACTAATTTCATAATGACTCACAAAGTTGGTGAAGTTAGTGATGTTATAGATATGAAAGATGGAAGTGTATTAATTTCAATAGTTACTAAAATAAAGACTGAAGGTTTGGCTCAATATGAAGATGTTAAAGAAGTAATACTTAACAAACTTCGCCTTTCTAAAAAATTAGATATGCTCAAAGATAGAGCATCTAAATTAGGAGGAAATGTAACAGTTGGAGATACAGTAAGGTTGAAGTTCAATGATTCAACAATTGAAGTTAAAAATTTCAAAGATCTTGCTAAGAATGCTCCTCTACCTGGTGGTGGATCAGATCCAATTGCTAGCAATGCAATTTTCAATTCTGAAATAGGTAAAATTTCTCAACCAATTCGTGGTGAAAGAGGTTATTACGTAATCTTAGTTAGTGACAGGAAAGATGCTTCTGAAGCTGAATTTAACACTAATAAAGTTAAATTAATTAAAGATAATTATATGCAACGTAAAGGTTCTGTCTTCCAAACTTGGATGCAAAAAGTACGTGAGAATGCAAAGATTGAAGATAATAGAAATTTAAGATAATTCTATTTTATAAAAAAAAGGTTGAATTTTACGATTCAACCTTTTTTTTTGGTATTTTAATTCTTTATAAATAGCATTAATTTTTTTGCATTCAATTTCTAATTTTCATAAATATTTTTAAAATTTTATTTTTTGATAATTATCATCGAAAAATCTTAATCAAAAAAAAATACCCAAAATTATTTTATTATTAATTATTATCTTGCTTTCAAATTATACAAACAAAATCAATGTCTTCTGAAAATAAGTTAACAACAGAAATTGAGATATTAGAATCAACTAAATTCAATTGGAAAAGAGTAGCTCAAAATATACTTCTTTCTAGAGCACTCGATGATATAGAAGAAAAACAACTTGTTCCTAAAGGATTGATAACATATCAATTTTCAGCAAGAGGTCATGATTTAGCCCAAAGTATTTTAGGCGAGTTGATTAATCATAAACATGATGGAGCAACAGTTTATTATCGTTCTAGGCCTTTTCTATTGATGCAAGGATTAACTGCTGAAGAAGCTATTCGTTCAACTATGGGACGTAGTGGTGGAGCTAGTGATGGAAGAGATATAGGAGTAGTTCACAATTTACCACCTCGTAAATTTGGAACAGTAATACCAGCTAGTGGAGATGTGGGGGCTCAATATACTCAGGCTATTGGTTGGGCTCAATCAGTTGAATATTATGCAAATGTTTTAGGAAATCCAGAATGGCATGGTGCAATTGGTGTAGCATTAGGTGGCGATGGTTCTTGCGCAACAAATGGTTTTTGGTCTGCTTTGACAATTGCAACAACTCAATCTTTGCCATATCTTTTTTTTATTGAAGATAATGGTTATGGAATTTCAGTTACTGGAGACTATCAAACACCTGGTTCTGATATCTCTGCAAACCTACAATCATTTAAAGGTTTGACAATTTTTAGTGGATCTGGTACTGATCCAATTGAAGCATATAATTTAATCTCAAAGGCAGTTCAAAACACTAGAGAAGGTAACCCTACGCTTTTAAAGCTTAAAGTTCCAAGGCTCTGTGGACATTCGTTTGTTGATACTCAAACTTATAAATCAGCAGAATTATTAGAGATAGAAATCAAAAATGATCCTCTTTTTAAGTTAAAAGATTTTCTTGTATATAATAAAATATTATCTGAAAATGATTGGGACGAAATGCAAAAATCTTCATTAATAGAAGTTCAAAATGCAGCATACGTTTCTATTGATAGTAAATTATCAAATCCAAAAAATGCTCATAGGTTTGTTTTTTATGAGAAGAATTACCCACAAATTGTAGGGGGTTGTATGCCAATTATAGGAGAAGATAATTTTTTAAAATTGTACTCTTCAAGCACTACAACAAATCCTGAAGGACCAAGAATAAATTTTTTGGAAGCAGTAAGAAAAACTCTGATTTGTGAAATGAACCTTAATGAAAAAATACTTGTATTTGGAGAAGATGTTGGTGCTAAAGGAGGTGTACATGGAGCAACAATTGACTTACAGCATCAGTTTGGAATAGAACGAGTTTTTGATACTTCATTAAATGAAGAAGGAATTATTGGCAGAGCAGTTGGCATGGCAGTAGCTGGTTTGATGCCAGTTCCAGAAATTCAATTTAGAAAATATGCAGATCCCGCACATGAACAAATTACAGATTGTGGCACAATGCGTTGGAGAACTGCAAACAAATTCGCATCTCCAATGGTTGTAAGAATTCCAGTTGGCTTTGGGAAAAAGTCAGGTGACCCATGGCATTCTGTAACTGGTGAATCTGTTTATGCACATTTGATTGGTTGGAAAATTGTAATTCCATCGAATGCTGAAGATGCTGTAGGCCTTCTAAGATATGCTTTAAGAGGAAATGACCCTGTAATATTTATGGAACATAGAGCAATGCTTGATTCTCGAGAAGCAAGAAGATCTTACCCTGGAGATAATTATATTATTCCTTTCGGTAGGGCTAATATAATTAAAAAAGGGACTGACTTGACAATTGTAACTTGGGGTGAAATGGTTCATAGAACTATTGAAGCAATTGAAGGTTTATCAATAAATGTTGAGCTTATAGATTTAAGAACAATTTCGCCTTGGGATAAAGAAACTGTAATTGAATCTGTCAAAAAAACAAATAGATGTATTGTTATACATGAAGATAATATGACATGTGGATTTGGAGCTGAAATAGTTGCTGAATTAATGAAGGAATGTTTTAAATTTTTAGATTCACCAATTGAAAGATTAACAACATTTGATTGCCCAATTCCATATAATCCTGAATTGATGCAAGCAGTTACTCCAACAGTAAATAGTATAAAAAAAATAATTGATAAAGTAATTAATTATTAGCAACAGTAGCAAACACATTTAAATATTATTTGACTATTGTGTTTTAATGTATATTAGTTTTAGTGTTAACAAGTTTTTATGAAAATTTTGTCAGCAACATTTTTAGATTTAACTCTTAATTCTTCAATATCAGAATCAACTTTACCATAAGCAAGGGCAACACCCATGCGTCTATATTTCCTTGTTTCTGGTTTGCCAAACAACTTAACATCTGTCTCTTTTTCAGATAATGCTTCTTCAAGTCCATTATAGATTGGCTTACCAATTCCATCACCAGTATATAAAATTACTGAGCTAGAACCAGAGCGTTCTAATTTTATTTCATTGATTGGTAATCCCAATATTGCCCTTAAGTGTAATTCGAATTCATTTAGATTCTGAGTCCCTGCTAGTGTTACCATACCTGTATCATGGGGTCTTGGAGAAAGTTCACTAAATACAACATCACTATCAGTTATAAAAAATTCTACTCCCCATAAACCAAAACCAGTTAATGACTTTGTAACTTTATTCGCCATTTCTTGTGCCATCAACAAATCTTTTTGAGAGAGATATACTGGTTGCCAACTCTCTTGATAATCCCCTCGCTCTTGACGGTGACCAATAGGAGGACAATATAAAGTTTCACCATTTTTTTGAGTTACTGTAAGAAGTGTTATCTCTGTATGGAATTTTATAAACTCTTCTACAATCATTTCTTTTACATCGCCTCTTGAATTATTCATTCCATAATCAAAACATTTTTCTATTTCAGATTCATTTTTCAATGTTGATTGACCTTTCCCAGAAGATGACATTAAAGGTTTTACAACACAAGGAATTCCAATTTCATAAACTGCTTTTTTGAATTCTTCTAAAGTTGTTGCGTATTTATATCTTGCAGTTCTAACCCCAAGCTCGTTAGATGCTAAGTCTCTAATTGCTCTCCTGTTCATTGTGAAATTTGCAGCCCGAGCACTTGGTACAACTTGAATTCCAGAATTTTCAAATTCATAAAATGTTTCTGTTCTAATAGCCTCAATTTCAGGTACAATAATATCTGGCTTATGTTTCTCGACTATTTTTTTTAATGATTCACCGTCCAACATATCAATAACTTCACTTTCATCTGCAACTTGCTGAGCAGGCGCATTGCTATAAGAATCTACAGCAATAACATATTGCCCTAGTCTTTTTGCAGCAATTGTAAATTCTTTTCCAAGTTCACCTGAACCCAATAACAATATTTTTTTAGTCATACTTAACAAATAAATTACCTAATAATTTTTAGCTTTGATTAATTCTTTTATTGATTCTAATTAATGAGTTGATGCAATTAATTTTCTAACTGTAATACCATCTGATGAAGAAATAGCCCTTAATGCAACTTCTTCTGCGAATTTAAAATCAATCTCCCTTATCCTCATTTTTAATTGTGGAATTATTGTAGGAGATACTGAAAATTTATTAATCCCTAGTCCTATTAAAATCTTAGTTGCTTGCAAATTACCAGCAAGTTCACCGCATAAAGTTACTGGAATATTTGCTTTCTTTCCTGCTTCAACTGACATTTTAATTAACTTTAAAACTGCAGGATGAAATTCATCATAATATTCTGCAAGTTCAATATCATTTCTATCAACAGCTAAGGTATATTGAGTTAAATCATTTGTACCTATAGATAAAAAATCGCTTTCAACTGCTAATGAATCAGCAACCAATGCAGCAGAAGGAGTTTCAATCATTGCTCCACCAGGCAGAAACCTATCCACTGATATGCCTTTTTCAATTAACTCTGCCCTTATGCTCTTTATCATCTCTTTAACTTTCCAAATTTGTTCATCACTTGTAACCATTGGAATCATAACCCTCAAATTTTTTATAGACGAAGCTCTAAGAATTGCTTCAAGCTGATCATGCAAAAGTTCTTTTTTATTAAATAATAATCTTATCCCCCTCATACCAAGTGGGGAATCGTCTGCACCAAAATTTTTTGCTGGAATTTTATCTCCTCCAATATCAAAAACTCTTAATGTAACTGGCATAGGATAAGCTCTTTCAGCAACTTTAGAGTAATACTCATATTGTTCAACCGCACTAACTGGTTCTCCTTTTCCTAATAATAAATATTCTGTCCTTAACAAACCTACCTCTTCAGCTCCATTTGCAATTGCAAAATCGATATCTTCAAGAGTATCAATATTGGCACATAAAGTTATTTTAACTCCGTCGAGGGTTTGAGTTGGTAGCTCACGCATTTGGTAAGCAATTTTTTTATGTTCATCAATAATATTTTTTCTTTGAGTATATTCATCAAGTACTTCTTTATCGGGATAAGTAATTAACTCTCCCTTAAAACCATCTAAAGCTATTAGCATATCATTTTCAATCAAACTAAATTCTTGTAACCCACATAACATAGGGATACCGAAAGAACGAGCAATAATGGCAGTATGAGAATTAATTCCACCAAATTTTGTGATAAAACCCACAGCCCCTTCACTTGCAAATTTAGCCGAATCTAGTGGAGATATTTGTTCAGCTACAACTATCTTCCCTTTACAATCTAGCATTTGTTGGAGCTCATTGTTTATATAAAAGCAAAGTTTATCTTTTAAAAAATGAATATCTTCAGCCTTTGAACGCATAGTTACATCTTTTAAATTTTCAAACAAAGAAGCTAAATTATTACAATTGTTTATTACTGAATTATTAGCATTAATATTATTTGTTTCGATTTCAGAAATTATTTTAGGTATAAATGATGAATCTTCTAATATCATAATCATAGCTAAAAAAATATCTGATTCATTTCCAGATTCAGAAAAATTATTTTTTGTTGAAACCAAATCTAATTTCAAACGGCTAATAGCAATGTGAAATTTATTTACTTCATCAGTTGGAATGATTTCAATATTCTTATTGTCTAATTTTGAAGTATGTATTTTTTTATCTATTCTCAAAACATTTGCAACTTCAATACCTGACGATGCTGGTATTCCAAGTATATGATGACTTTTTTTATTAGTATTACTATTTATCATAAGATATATATATATATTTTAAAAGTAAATTTATATTTTAGTAGTTAAAAATTAACAATTTAATTAAAAGATCTTAAAAATGAAATTATTCAAAATTGCAATTATCGCGTGCTTCTCCCTAATTCTAGTCTTATCACCTGTTTTCTCTCAAGATGGTGGTAAAGTTAAAAAAGCAGATGCCTCTGAAATGAAAGACAAAATGAAAGACAAAACAAAGGACAAAGCTAAAGACAAGATGAAGGATGAAATGAAAGACAAAATGAAAGACAAAGCTAAGGAAAAAGGTATGACTAAAAATGAAGTGAAAGACAAAATGAAAGATAAAGCCAAAGAAAAAGGCATGACTAAAGATGAAGTAAAAGACAAAATGAAAGATAAAGCCAAAGATAAAGCTAAAGATGCAGGTGTTACAAAAGCTGATGTAAAAGAAAAAATGAAAGATAAAGCTAAGGAAAAAGCTAAAGATAAAGCGTCAACAACTTCTTCTACATCAACACAATGTAAAGGAATGACTAAAGAGAACAAACGTTGTGAAAGAATGACTACTAATACTAATGGCTTCTGCTGGCAACACCAAGGACAGAAGTAGTATTTATATTCGATTTTTTTAAGGCAGTCAAAATATATTTTGACTGCCTTATTTTTTTATTGCTAATTTTAAATTTTTTATTCCCCCCCAAAATGCAATTCTTTAAAGTTTTTATTATTACTTTTTATACAGTTTTTGGATCAATTTACTGTTCAAATTCAATTAACAATAATAACTTATTTCAAAAGTTAACTGTGCATGCATTTGATTCAACAAATGTTTCTAACAAGATTTCTATCTCTGATACTATTTTAAAAGATATAAAATCTATTGGTAGTGATTTCCTTTTAATGTACTCTTCTCCATTAAGATTCACTTCTTCAGATTGGTTGATAACTGGAGGTGTTATAATAACTGATGTTTCATCAATGTATCTGTTAGATGAAATAATGAGTAAAAAATTTCTTGAAGGTCATAATGGAACAAAGGACAAAATTAATGAGTTTGGCAATTATTTTGGAAGCACTATTCCAAATTTAATAGTTTCTGGTGGAGTATATTTAAGTGGTTTGATTTTTAATTCTTATAAACTTAGAACCTCAGGACTTCACGTATTTCAAGCATCTTTGTATTCTGGTTTATTGAATATTATTCTTAAAGGTGTAATTGGAAGGGAAAGACCTTATGGTGGTGAAGGTCCTTTTATTTTTCAACCATTTTCTTCAGATAATAAATTCAACTCTCACCCATCTGGTCACTCTACAATGGCATTTGCTCTGGCATCTTCACTTTCTTGTGAAATAGACAATACATTTGCTACAATTTTACTTTACTCAGCTGCAACATTAACAATGGGTTCTAGAATTTATAGTAATATGCATTGGTTTAGTGATACATTTTTTGGAGCTGTTATTGGTTCTGCTTTTGGTTATGGAGTATATTATTTAAATGATATTCCCAAACCATTGGGAATTAGCCAATTGCAAGTTTACCCAAAATTCAATGGAATTGGGATGAGTTATAATTTTTAGCTTAATACTATTATAAAATATAATTTATTTTTAGATTTTCAATTTTCTCATTTTTGAATTACAAATGAAATTGTTTCTGTTATTCCATCATATTGAATTATGAAATAGTAATTGCTATTGTGGCAATTTGTTCTGTTTTTATGATAACATTTTCTCATTATAACTATAGTTCATTTTTATTCCTATAAAATGTTGTTAATTAAATTCAATTAGTTAAGTTTGTTATGTACTTTATTTTTCTTAAATATCCTAACAAATAAGTAACATATTTCTAACGACATCAAAGCATTCTCTTAAGTCACCAAAGGGCATATCTGTAAAGGCTTTTCATGCCGTTAAATAGTTTTAGATTTTAATTGTGTTTACAGGGCTAAATTATCAATTATATTTTTTTAACAATTAACAAAATGAAAAAAAGTATTTCCGCCATTAACTCTATTTGTGTGGCACCCAAATCTTGCTCAACTGAGTTGAACTCAAGTTATTTTATTAATAATGTAAATCCGCTCGGCTTCCGCTCGGCTTCCGAAAAATCGATTTAAATTTCTTAAACATTTTATCATTTTAACAACATTTATTATCTCCTTTTTCTCTATTCCAAATTTGGTTTATTCTGAAAATTGTACTGATTGTTTATTTTCTGGTAATGAACCAATTATAGTAGTTAGTGAAAGTGTATGTGGTGATAGTATTCATTGTCGGTTCTATGCACATGTTCAATTTCATCAATGCAATGGAGTTTGTGAAGTTCAGTTACTTGCTTTCTATATGCAATCTGGTTGCTCTTGTCCTGATAGTCAAATTATTAAGGAAATAATGCAGAAAATTGTGACTAGAGTACCTTGTAATGGTAACATAGTTAGGCTAATTGCAGGTGGATGTTGGAGGCATGATTATGCCGAAACAATTGGCATTTTCCAACCTGGAGTTGCTCCTAATGGTACTCCGATTAGTGGTAATGGTCGCCGTTATTATCCTTGCGATAGTGGTTCTTGTTGTAGAGCGGAATATGCAACTGATAGTACTGGCAATTTAGCACTCATTAACAAACAGACTATTGGAAATTGCCCTGTCGAGATTAGGGATCCTAACACTGTTTACGCATATAGTAAATGTGAGCCTATTTGCGATTGGTTTCCTGATGGACCTTTCCCATCAATAACTTTAAAATTTCCAAATTCCATTTTAACTAAAAATTAATTTCAATGAGAGTAATATCTATATTAACTTTTTATCTTCTTGTTTGTAATTTATGCTTTAGTCAACAAAGGCATTTATGGGTTCCAGGTATTTTAGATGGTACTGTTGGAACATTTGTTTATGGTGGTGAATATGCTGATCCAATGAATGGTCTTTTAGTTAATGCATTTTACATATATCGTACAACTGATGGAGGGCTTAACTGGGAGCGAAGATTTCAAAATAACGGATTAGATTGTTTTGTTTCTGAGGTTTCTTATCCTAAAAAGAATTATGCTTTTGTGGCTATTAAAGAAGGAATTGCACTTTCAACAGATGATGGTG
Organism: Chlorobiota bacterium; assembly: GCA_016700335.1. Classification (NCBI taxonomy): domain Bacteria; kingdom Pseudomonadati; phylum Chlorobiota; species Chlorobiota bacterium. Next base: position 2,921,159 of record CP065014.1, read on the forward strand.
AGACTTGGAAAAAGAAAAAAATCTTTAAAGATAGTATTAATGATTCAAGGCTTTCTATGTTTGATGAAAATAATGGTGGATTAGTTATTGTAACTTTTGCAAAGACACCAACCACTCATTTATTGATAACAGAAGATGGTTGGTTGACAAGTAGGGAGTTACATGTTCCTAAACCCAAAAATTGGGGGGATAGTGATAACATTAGCTTTCATAGAGTTGTTTGCATTGCTCCTAAAGTCTATTTGGTTGGCATTTATTCTTATAAATACAAAAATATGTTTTATAGAACAACTGATGCTGGAGAAACTTGGGAACTGATTCCTGACCCAACAAAACCAAATAGAGGTACTAGTGTTCAGGTGTTTAGGTATTCATTTATAAACGAAAAAGAGGGTGTAATGGTAGGTCCTGATCAAGATTCTATAACAAAAAATAAGAGTTTGGATTTTCAACTTACTAAAGATGGAGGTTTAACTTGGCAACCTTTTGCTATTTTTAATATAGATAAAAACCAATTACCTTTGAATGATTTTGTTTATATGGGGAATGGTAAATTAACATTCATTACAAATTTTATTTACCGAACTGAAGATGGTGGTAAAACATTTGTAAGAGACAGCATATTAAATATGCCAGAAATAATTTTTAACCTTATCCATAATAAAAAAGGTGGGAGAAGTTCAATATTTTTTAATGGAGTTTGGCATGATTCAGGACCAATCCCAATTAAAAGCGTTATAGACGACATCAACTTAACAGTAAAGAGGAAAATGAAGTTTTGGTAATTTAAGTTTTTCGATTTTGCTATTAAAGTCATCGGCACATAAAAAATTCATTTTTAATGTGCCGATGTTTTTTTATCAATATTAGTGTTGATTTGTTCAAAAGTACTTGCGATAGGGGTAATTTGTTCTGTTTAGCATTAACATTTTTTTTAGCTTTTTACACCTTATAAAAACATTTCTAAAATTTAATTACATATAAAAATAATTCAATTAAAATTTTGGGAATTAGATAACATCAATAACCATCATGTTAGTTCGTGCTTTTGTAACAACTGGGTATCCAGCAGTAAGAATAACTCTATCACCTTTTTTAACATAACCGTTTTCAAATGCAGTTTTCTTCATTAATACAATTGCATCATCAGTTGAAACAGGTTGTTCTTTTAGTGCAAGAGCTTCAACACCATTATACAACATTAACATTCTACAAATTTTTTCATTTTGAGTAATAGCAATTATTGGAATGTCTGGTCTTTGCCTTGACATCATTTTAGCAGTTACACCTCTATAAGTAAAACACAGAATTGCTTTTGCACCAACTTGTTCTGAAAGTTCACAAGCAGCAGAAGCAATAGCATATTCTGATCTTTCATCTTCATTTTGAATAGATGGTGGATGTTTAATACTTTGTCCATAAAGCATAATGCTTTCAGCACTTTCAATTATATCATTCATTGTTCTAACAGATTCAATAGGGTAAGCACCAACTGAAGTTTCAGCACTAAGCATAACAACATCAGTACCATCAAGAACAGCATTTGCAACATCAGATGATTCAGCCCTTGTAGGTCTAGGATTCATTACCATAGATTCAAGCATTTGAGTTGCTGTTATGACACATCTTCCGGCTTGATTACATTTTTTTATGATTCTTTTTTGCCATAAAGGAACTTCATGACTTGGAATTTCAACACCTAAATCACCTCTTGCAATCATTATTGCATCTGACGCTAAAATTATTGAATCAAGTTCCATAAGTGCTTCTACTTTTTCAATCTTAGCAATAACTGGCGTTGAATATCCTTTTTTTTGTATTAATTCTTTAATTGATGTAATATCTTTTGCTGACCTAACAAATGATAGTGCAACATAATCAACTCCTAATTTTAATCCAAAATCTAAATCTTCTAAATCCTTTTCTGTCATTGATGGTTCACTAATTTTTACTCCAGGTAAATTCATACCTTTTTTTTCTTTCAACAAACCACCATTAATTACTCTACAATAAACATTAGAATTATCTTTTGACTCAACTTTTAAAGCAAGCAATCCATCATCAATTAAAATTGAATCACCAACTTTTACATCATTTATTAGGTTCTTATAACCAGATGGAATGCGGTTATCGCCAGGAAGAACTTTTTCAACAGTTATTGTTACAACTTCATTTGTTACCAAAGTTATTGGTCCGTTTGGCAAAGCACCAACTCTAATTTTAGGACCTTGCAAATCTTGAATAATTGGGATATGCTTGTTCATTTCTGATGAAACTTTTCGAGTAATATCAAAAAGTGCTTTATGAGTTTCATAGGCAGCATGTGAGAAATTCAATCTGATTGCGTCTGCCCCAACTTCAATTAAATCTCTTATTTTCTCAGGTGTAGCAGTTGCCGGACCTAAAGTACAAAGGATTTTAGCGTGTTGTAAGGAGAATCCTTCAGGATCTGGTAAGAATAGTGATGTTATCATATGGACGTGCAATATAACTTAATAAAGTTGAACAAGTTAATTATTAAAACTTAATATTGTTATAGATTTCATATTTATAAAATATTTAAGTGGTCCTTTTAGTAAGAACCACTTAAAAATAAATTTACTAAAATTTTGTTCTTAATGTTACAAATATATTTCTTCCTGGTGAACTAAATCCAGAACCAAATGTTCTATAATTTTTATCTAAAATATTTTCTATACCAGCTTGAATTCTAATATTTTTAAATAGCATATAAGAACTTTTAAAATTTAATGTACTCCATGCAGGCATTCCTTCAGGAGTTGCATACTCGATATTATCTTCACCATCAAGTTTATAATCTTCAAGTTTTTTTTCACCATTAAACATATAATAAAATTCAGCATTAAAAGAGTTTGCATTATAGCTAATTCCTATATTTCCATACACTGGTGGTACATGATCTAGAGGTGTTGTTGAATCGCCAGATTCAATTCTTCCTTGTGTTAAATTTACATTCCCATAAAAATTAAATCCATCATAAAAGTTAGCGTTTAGTCCAATTGAAAATCCTTTAATGTTTGCTTTAAGTTTATTTACGCTAGTAACAACTTTACTCATTGTTCCATCATAACTAACTGAATCTTGACCATTCAATTTTATTGGCTCAACAGTTATAGCATCATTCAAAGTGGTATAATAAGCTGTAGTATTTAACTTAAATATTGAGAAATTAGCATCAATTGAAAATTCACCGTTATATACTTTTTCAGATTTTAAATCTGGATTTGGAATTATAAGTGAACCAGAACCAGATTCAAATACTTTTGCTATATCATCAACATTTGGAGTTCTGTAGCCAGATGATCCAAGTAAAGAAAAACGCAAATTATTGTTAGGTGAATAGATAACTCCAAGATTACCACTAAATGAAATATTGTTTTGCACTGCTTCATTATAAGGGAATGGAAAGAATGTTTTATCAATAAATTTTGCAGTTAAAGAATTGCTATTAAGCCTTGCTCCTGCTTCTAAAAAAATATAATCATTTAATGATAATTTATCTGTAAAATAAACTGCATAAGAACTCGTATTACTACCACCATCAGGATATCTAGTATTAGCAGCTGTAACAGCATTACTAACAATGTCCGTATTTGTAGCAGATGACTTTACATCATTGTAAACTACTTCCAACCCATATTTTATTATGTGATTTTCATACTTTTTAATTGCATCAACATTCCCAGAATATACATTTACTTTTTCTATTTGACTTTTTAGTAATTTATTATTAAGTCTTCTACTTTGCCTGCTTTCTTCAAAATTCTGATATGCAATAATTGTATTAATATTATCGTACAAAAATGTTTTATCTGAAACATCTAACCTATAATTTAACATCATCCATTTTTCAGGACCATAATACCATTCAGCAAATTTTAGTTTGCTATTGCTAAGATCTGTTAATCTATCATAACGAGGAACATCTGATGTATTTGTTAAATGGAAACTCAAAGTATGTTCAATATTATCACATTGAATATATTTAAATTTTTGCAATAAGTTATACTGATTGAACTTTGTTCCAACTTGAATTTCAGGGCTTGGGTTTGTGATTATAGAATCGATATTATTAATTCTTTCAACATAAAAATTTCTGTCGAAGGCTGCATAAGATTTGGTTATTTTACCTGTGCTATCTTTTACATTTATCATTACTTTATCATTCTGACCTTGTTTGGTATCCCCAAATTCAGAGTAAGTAAAAGATGTTATTGAAGCAAATTTCTCAAACCCAATATTCAAATCTGCGTGCCCTGTCAATTCATTATTTGCACTTGAAAACCTAAGAAAAGCATCCCCAAATAAATTATAATTTTCACTAAATCCAGTCAAAGGGGATATAGTTCTGAAGTGCATAACCCCACCTAATGCATCACTTCCATAAACTGTAGAGCCAGGACCAAACACTACTTCCAATTTATTTAAAGATGAGTTATCAACTCTTAGAACATTTTGCAAATGACCACCCCTAAAAATTGCGTTATTCATTCTAACATCATCAACAACTAATAAAGTTTTGTTTGCTTCAAATCCGCGTAAAATGGTGCTTCCTCCCCCCCCTTGACTTTTTTGAATAAATACATTCCCCAAATTTGACAATGCATCAGCAGTGGTTTGTGAATTACTTTGTTCTAACTCAATCGAATTGACTGATATTACTTGGTTTGTTATCTGAGATTTAGGTTCTTCAAATTTACTTGCACTTATTATTACTTCTTTTCCTTCTATAACTTTACTAGAATCTTTAAAATTTTTAACATCATTTGGATTAAGTTTTTTTGAACTTAATAAATTTTCAATTGAACTATTTTTATTAGTTGTTTCGATTCTATTTTTGTATTCTTCAGGTTTGGTAGAACTAACCAGTCCAACTTCTTTATTTTTTGTAATTTCATTTTGGTTATTATTTGAATTTGGGTACAGATCTTTTGATTCTAAATATTTACTTGAACTCAAAGTTTTTTCAGAGTTGTCAATAATTTTACTAGAATCTTGAGCAATCAAAAATGTGTGAACTGATATAAAAAGGATTATTGAAGATATTTTATTCATTGTGTTTATTTGTATTTTAAAATTAATTTTGAATTTACTGACATCACCAATCTTTATACATATAAATAGAGAATAATTTAGCTAAATGTTTATCTCATTGAATTGGCGTTTTTATTAACGTCTGCTAAATATCAAGCAATTAATTTTGGCGGAGGAATTAATATATCATTATAAATTTTGGAGGGAAAAATTCCTTTGTAAGATGAAAGATATTCAATCAATGTTCTTAGAGAAATTTTGATACAAAGGCTTTCAAGAGGTAATGAATCTATATTAACTAATACAAATAAATTGTTTTTTTTTTGATTGCATGACTTACCATTACCAGTATTTTCGTCATTTGAATTTTTAAAAGTAGTGTTTAAAATTGTTTCTTTTTTATCTAAGTAACAAACCAAACATACTTTACCATTATTGTTTTCAACTTTAACTATATCATACAAATTTCCTTTGTAACTAATTTCGTCTTTTTCTTTGTATGATATTTCATTAATTGAAACTGAATTTAAATCGATTTTGACTAAATGTTTCCCTTCCATTTTGGAAATTATTATTTTTACATCTTTCCTTATTAAATCCCTTGAGATTATAAACACAAGTGAGTATCCAATTGTTTGAAACAATATGGTTAATAAAAGAAATATGGAAATAGTTTTTTTCACACTTTTGGTAAACGGAAGTACTTTTACAAAACTAAGAATTAGTTTTATCAATTAAAAAATATGTTCTCATCAAACCTTTACCCTTAATATCGATTTCTCCTCTAGATTCAAAATTAGTTACATTAAATTTATCTGAATTCAATAATTCATTATAAAAATCCTCACTTATATGTACTTTGCCAATCTCACCATGGCTTTCCATTCTACTTGCAGTGTTAACAGAATCACCCCATAAATCATATAAGAATTTTTTCTCTCCAATAACTCCTGCAATCATACCTCCACAATGCAAACCAATTCTAACTTGAATTTGACCTATTTTTTTTATCCATTCATTATTACCTAAATTTTCAGGAACTTTGATTTCAAGATTTTTTATAGAATCAATTATTGATAATGCTGCACAAGAAATCCTATAAGCATGATCTGCTTGAAATTCTGGTGCCCCAGCAACTGCCATATATGCATCCCCAATCGTTTTCACTTTTTCTATTCCATATTCTTCCATTATTGAATCACATTTTGTAAAAATAGAATTTAAGATAAATACTAATTGATCTGCATTTACTAAAGTAGATAAATTGGTAAAATTCACTATATCCATAAACATCACCGAAGCAATTTCTATGTTATCAGCAATTGGGTTTTCTCCATTAATTAATCGTTCAGTAATTGTTAATGGCAAAATATTATTAAGTATTTTCTCTTGTTCTTGAAACCTTACAATCTTAACAATTCTATCTCTTTCAGCTTCTTCAACTTTTCGATTATACTCTAATAGTTGAGCTTGTTTGGAGGATTTATCATTTATAACTTCTTCTTTTAAATCATGGAATTTAATATGATGTTCATATGCTTGTTTAAAATCATTTACTTTGGAGTATGCAATTGAAAGCTCTCTATGAGCTTCATACTGAATTGGTTTTAAACTTAATTCATAAGAAATATTACAACCTTCCAATAGAGTTTTTATACCTATTTCAAACTCTTTTTTTTCAATTGAAATAGAACCTAACGCTATCAAAATTTCTGGTATGCCTTGGTTTGTTTTTAATTCATCTCTTAAAATTTCCAAAGCTATTTCCAAATTCTTTAATGAATCCTTATCTCTTTTTAATTTGTGTAAAGTTTCACCAATATATAAATAACATTTACCAATAAGTAGCCGATCATTAATTTCTTTCCCTAGAGTTAATCCTTTTTCATAATAATTTAAAGCAACTAAAAAGTTATCTTTTAAATAATGTGATTTGCCAATACAAGAATATAAATCGGCAATATAATTTTTATTGTTAAGTTTAATTGATTCGCTTAAAGAAATTTCATAGCATTCAAGCCCTTTATCAACTTCACCTACAGATGTTAAGATGTTCCCAATGTTGCAATTCAACCTAGCTATTCCTTCAATGTTAACTAATGAAACTTCTAATTTTAAAGCTGCTTGATAATATTTAAAAGATTTAATAAAATCACCAATACTCCAATATAACACACCGATATTTGCAGAAATTCTGGCAACATCAATATCATTTTGAAATTTTTCCCTAATAATTAATGCCTCTTTAAACTCATTAATTCCCAAGTTGTATTCTCCTAAACTCCAATATACACTACCTATATTTTCATGTGTCTGAGCAATTTCAATCTGATTCTCAAGTTCTTTAGCTAAGGAATGGGCTTGTTTAAAATGCTCCAATGCTTTTGAATACTCTCCTAAAATCAAATAAACGCTTCCAATGCTTCCAAATGCAATTGTTAATTGCTTTTTATTTGACAACTTTTCATATATATCTTTAACTAGAATGTAAGTTTCTAAAGCTTTGTTGTTATCACCCAAACTCAAATAAACTCCACCAATATTATAGGTAACCTTCGCAACATCATTATGAGACTCTAGTTCAATCCACATTGAGCTAGATAATTGATAATTTTTTAGAGCATTAGTATAGTCTCCTAGTACATCATATAAATTTCCAATATTTCCGACAACTTCAGCAATTCCATTCTTATCTTCTAAAAATTCAAACAATAAATGTGCATTTTCAAAATGAATTTTTGAAAGATCATAATTCCCCAAATTAAAATGAGCAACTCCAATTAACCTATTCGACAATGCTTTTGCTGAGTCATTTAACAATTCTTCTGAAAGCTCTAAACATACCTCTGCAATTTCTAACGATTTTGTAGGGTCTTCATACTTTAATTTCGAAGCAAGTTCTAACAACTCAGTTAGTAATTCACTTTCTGATTCATTAATTTTGCCATTAAAATATATTTCTGATAGTTCTTTAATATTAATCATATAAGGATAAAACAGGTTTTAATTCCTGATATCTTCAATTTATTAACCTTAATGTAGAGTTTTATTTTTTAGTTACTCTATTTAATAAATCTGCAAGAATTCCTGTTGTAGTTCTTCTTTCATATTTATTAATAATTTCCATTTTTGGATTTATTATACTTCCACCATTTTGATGAGCATTATAAAATATTAGAAATGAATCTGCAATTCCATCTAAATTCGATTGATGCGCAACATAACCACTATTTGTCTCTTTTATCAAATCTGCAATTGCACTTTTTTCCGGTGCTATAGCTAAAACTCCTTTTCCACTTCCAATATATTCATATACTTTGCCTGGGACAATTTCATTGCTATCATCACTTTCATCAACAATTAAAAGCAATGCATCGCTAAGTAATAACTGTTTAGTTAGTTCATTATGTTGCATATAACCTATAACTTCAATACAATTTCGAATATCTGTAGATTTAAACATTTCCAAAACTTCATCACCAAAGCGACCAATAAACCTAAGTCTAATTTTCGTAATATCAATTTCTTTTCTATAATGCAACTTTTCCAATGCCTTAAAAAATGCAGCTGGATTTCTTCTTCCATACATAGATCCTGCATATGTAATAGTAAATCTAAAGTCTGTTCTTTCAGATTCATTTACATTTGGATAATCATTACTATCGAATCCATTTGGCAAATGATGAAATTTGTCTTTGTTTAATTCTGGATATTTTGTGATTGCATCCTTCATAATTCCAAGCCAAGCCACTTCAATTGCATCTGATTCTTCAAAAACTGCTTTTTCCAATTTACTATCAATTTTAGCAGGTAGCCACCATCTTTTTGGAGTAGTCAAAAACCCTGTCCATGGATCCCTAAAACCAGCTATCCATGGTAAACCACTTTTTCGCTTTAAAGTTCTTGCAATTACAGAACAAGTATAAGGAGGTGAAGAACTATATATTGCTGAAATACCCTCATTTTTTATTAATTTTAATCCTGCATCAACTGCTGCTTTATGCCAACCAATTCTTGCATCTGGAATAAAAAATGTTGCCCTTATAAACTCAGAAATTCTTTCAGTAAAGGAGATTTTAGCTCCATCTTTCCTTAATGTATTAACATCAATTGCTGTATTTTTTGATTTACCTGTTAACTTTCTATACAAATCGTAAGGTTCAAAAATTTCTGTTCTTACAACATTTACACCTTCTGGAATTTCTTTAATAAGACTTTCATCAATTGCTGGGAAATTGCCATTTTTTACTGTCAATATAATTGGTTCCCACCCAAACTCCCTCAAATACCGTGTGTATTTCAAAACTCTCTGAACTCCTGGTCCTCCTGAAGGGGGAAAATAATATGCTACTATAAGTACTTTTTTCATTTTTAAATATTAAGATCTGAACATACTTTATTTTTTATTCAAAGACAAGATTAGTAATTCTATCGAATTTAAATCATTATATTGATTTTTTTTTAAAAACAAAAATACTCAATATGATTTGAGTACAATTTTAACTTTATAAAATAAATCTTTATGTAAGTTTATAGTTAACTTTGGGGTCTTCAATATACTTAATAAAAATTAGTAGAGTATCCTTTGTTAACTTTCAATTTGTATTATTTTATTTTATCACATATAAGTTTAACTATTTATGAAAAATTTCAAAAGCCTTTTTTTAATTATCATCCCGATATTATTTTTAATATCAGCTTGCCAAAAAGATCCTGTAACAAGTACAACTAATTCAAATATTTCAGATTTTTCTGGGATAATAAACGATGAACAAGGGCACATTGTACCATTAGCAATTGTATCAGCTAAGGATGGTGCAAAGAATATTGTCGCAATTGATACTGCGAATGATGTTGGAGAGTTTCTTTTAAAGAATATTCCATCTGATTTATCTACAATAAGCATTGACATATTACATGATGAATTTTTGCCTGCAACATTTTCTGCAAAAGAATTAGTGTCTTCAGCTGGTGAAAAAAGAAATGGGATTTTATTATCTTTAACTCACGTTGATAGTTGTTGTGCTTATGTTCGAGTTTCTGTAAGTGATGAAGTTACTAAGAATATGATTGAGGGAGCAGAAGTAAGATTGTTCAATAAGGGGAAAGGTGACCGTCCTGTTACTACTGTTAAAACTGATGCATCTGGAAAAGTCATTTTTGAGAATATCTGCAAAGGTATATATTCAATTAGAATCTCAAAAGAAGGATATAAGGTTGATGAAAGACCTCTAATTGTAAATTTTTGTGATTCAACAATAATTGATTCAAGGCTGAAAGTTTCTGATGATAAAGGGGGTGAGAAAAAAGATTCAGGCTGCTGTAATGGAGTTTTAATTGTTATTCCAGTTGACGAATTTAATATGCCAATTGTTGATGCTGATGTTTCTTTAGCATCTCGTAAAATGAAATCATTAAAGACTACACTTGAAGGAGTAAAATATACTGGTCTATGCGAAGGTAAAGATATTGTTATGATTTCGAAAGAAGGATATGGAGTAATTGAATTTGCATTTGAAATGAAGTGTAATGGTGAAATGAAAGAAACTCCTATGATGAAGAAAAAATCTGATGATGTAAATAATGATAGTTGTTGTAAAGGTGCTCTGTTAGTTACTGTCATAGATCCAACTGATAAAATGATTGTTGGAGTTGAAGTTAAATTAACAAGACCAAACGGTAAGGTTGATGTCTCAAAAACTTCCGATGCAGGTGGCGCTAGCTTCTCAAACCTTTGCCCTGGAAAACATGGAATTAGAATTGCAAGAGAAGGGTTTGATGTTGTTGAACAAGTTTTTGACCAAAAATGTAATGAGACTAAGCTAATTCGTATTTCATTAGGAAAGAAAATTACTACAGACGATTCTTGTTGTAACGGGAAAGTTAATTTGTATTTGAATAACCAAGATGGAAAGCCTGTTGTTGGTGCTGCAATCAAATTGCAAAGACCAAATGGCTCAACAATTGTTGCAAATTCTAATGATATTGGAGTTGCTACTTTTAGCAAATTATGTGCTGGTGCATATTTATTCTGGACTGGAAAAGATGGCTATAAAAATATAGAAGGTAGATTTTCTTTGGAGTGCAATGCCACAATTGATATGAAATATAATTTAACAAAAGTAATAACTGGAACTGATAGTTGTTGTAATGGTCAAGTTAATTTTAGCTTTAAAGATGAAGCACTTTCTAGTAGTAAAATTGTTAGTGGAAAAGTTAGCCTATATAAAGATGGAAAACTATTAACTTTTGGGACTTTAGTAAATGGTAAAATTGGTTTTGAAAAATTATGTAGTGGTGTTTATTCATATGGATTTGCTTCAGAATTATATAAAGGTCTTGAAGGTAAGTTTGTTCTAGAATGTAATGCAACTTTTGTTATAGAAGTTAAGGCATCACAAAATATTAACCCTCCGAATAATGATTCATGTTGTAATGGCAAAGCCTATTTCAGTATTCTTGATGCTAATGGATCTAAAATTGGTTTGAATGGAAAAGGTATATTGTATCTGGGTGGGAAAGTAATTGCTACTACCCCAATTAATGCTGGTAAATTGGTTTTCGAAAAGCTTTGTCCTGGCAAATATGGTGTTAGTTTTAATATTGAAGGTTATAAAACTATTGAAACTGAATTTGCATTAGAATGTAATAAAGTTTATGAGAATTCAATGAAAATTCAAAAAAATATTACAGATAAACCAGACAGTTGCAATACTGCTAAACTTGCTCTAAGAGTTAAAGATGCAAATACAAAAGATGGTGGTTGGCTTGAAGGAGTTGAAGTAATTGTTTATCAAAATGGAATGAATCAAATTGCAAAAGGGAACACAAATGGTGAAGGTTACTTTAAATTAGAAAATCTAATTGCACCAATGACTTATGTTGCCACTTTTTCGAAAGATGGTTTTCAAATGAATAAAATTGCTGTTTCATTTACAGAATGTAATACTATTTATCAAGTAGTAGATTTATCCAAATAAAAAATTTAAATTGATTTTTTAATTCAAAAACTTCAAGTAAATAAATTACTTGAAGTTTTTTTTTGTTAATCAATTAATATAAACAAATTTAGAAATATTTATTTACATCAATTTAATAACTATTTTTTTTTTTAAATAATATATGCTTTAAATTTGATTCTTCTAAATTTCAACTTAATTCTTTTTAAATAATTTGTGCGGATTTGTTGGTATTGTTAGTAAAAACATAATTGATGATAAGAACTTATTGGCTATGAGAGATACTTTAACCCATAGAGGTCCTGATTCTTGTGGAGTTTACATCTCGCCAAATCATCGAGTTGGTTTAGGTTTTCGTAGACTTTCAATTATAGACCTTACAGAAGCTGGCTCTCAGCCAATGTCAACCATAGATGGTGATTTGACAATTGTGTTTAATGGCGAAGTTTACAATTACTCATCAATCAAACAAGAACTCTTAAGTTTAGGCTATTCTTTCAATTCACAAAGTGATTCTGAAGTTGTTTTATATTCTTACAAACAATGGGGAGCTGATTGTTTGCAGAAATTTCAAGGTATGTTTGCTTTTGCAATTTATGATTTGCAGAAAAATAATTTGTTTATTGCTCGTGATCGTTTAGGTATTAAGCCACTCTATTATTTTCATGATTATAATAATTTTGTATTTGGATCTGAATTAAAATCAATTATTCAATTTACAAATTTTAAAAAAGAAATTTGTAAAGATGCTTTAAACGACTACTTTGCTTACGGATACGTTCCAAATAATAAATCTATATTTAAAGGAGTAAATAAACTTGAAGCAGGGTATAAATTAATCTATTCAAACGGAACAATCTCACTAAATAAATATTGGGAACTTCGGTATAATCCTAAGCACCAAACTGAAGATGAAATCGTTTCAACAATTTATGACAAACTAAAAAGTTCAGTAAAATTATGGTCAGTTAGTGATGTCCCAGTTGGTATTTTTTTAAGTGGCGGACTAGATTCAAGTGCTGTATGTGGGCTTGCAAGCATTGATTCATCTGATGTACAAACATTTACAATTGGATTTGATTATCAAAAAAATAATGAACTTCAGTTTGCAAAAGAAATTGCAGAAAAATTCCATGCTAATCATTATGAAAAAATTGTTGATGTAATTGATGCAGAAAATTTGTTGGATATTATTGCAAATATTTATGATGAACCTTTTGTTGATTCATCTTCAATCCCTACATATTATCTTTCGAAGTTTACAGCACAAAATGTAAAAGTTGCTTTAGCTGGAGATGGAGGAGATGAATTATTTTTTGGTTATCATCGGTATGATTCCTTTATTAATTTACATCAAAGTAAAAATTCCCTGAAATCTAAAGTAAAAGGTTTATTCTCAAATTTAAGTTTTTTACCTTATGGCGAGAGATTATCTTATTATGATAAATACTCACTTGAAAATGATATGCAGAGCTACTTTAGGTTGGTTGGATTTTTTGATACTGATGAGAGAAACAAAATTTTATGTAATGAATATAAGAACTTTGATCAAAATCATTTATGGTTGTTTGATAAATTTTATGACCCAAAATTACCTCCAACAACATCACTTCGATTGCTAGATATAAATACTTATTTAGTTGATGATATTCTCACAAAAGTTGACAGAGCAACTATGTCAGTTTCCCTAGAAGCAAGAACTCCATTGCTTGAGCATACTCTTGCTGAATACATTATGAGTATTGAAGACGAATTTATTTACAAAAATAATGACAAGAAATATCTTTTAAAAAAAGCTTTATCAACTCTTCTTCCAGCTCAAACAATTCAAAGAAGTAAGAAGGGTTTTGGTGCTCCAATTAGGCATTGGTTGAAGAATGATTTAAATATATTAATTGAAAAAAAACTTTTTAATGGCTCTGCTGTTAAAGATGGGATTCTTTCTGTTAAGGGCATTAAATCTATGCTTAATAATTATAGCGAAAACCGATGGGCAAAACTTTGGATGTTACTAATGTTTGAATTGTGGTATTGTAAATGGATGAAAGATTAACTAATAACTTAATTTGTAAATTAACTTTTAAATTACTTATTCATAAACTTTTATCATTAGCTTTGCTCTAGGTTCTGGTAAAAAATAAAGTAAAAATAATGCTGCAATTGCAATAACTCCTGTTACATAAAAAATACTTCTAGCCCCATAAATATCTCTTAAAGACCCTATTAATGCGGCTATGCAATATGCAAATGCACTAAGAGTATTTTTCAAACCAATATAAGTTGTTCTATCTTCTTCGGGCACTGTTTCCAGCATATAATTCATGCTACCAGTGCTAATTCCAGTTTCAGCAGTTGCAGAAGCAAAAAATATAAAACCAAATGTCCAAAATGGAATTGATAAATAAGGAAAAACTAATAATGATATAGAAACAAATAGAGCTGAAATAGTACCAGTTACCATTAAAGATTTATTCCCAATTTGATTTGAAATATAACCTAAAAGTAAATTAGAAATTATGGTTCCAGCAAAACCCCAAGTTATAAATTCACCAATTTGAATATCAATTGCTCCTAGGTTTTCCTTTGCATATAGCATTACAAATGGAACCCCAGCGAACCACAAATTCATTAAACATTGAAGCAATACAAAATTTCTATAAGTTTTATTTTGCTTTAGAATAGTTACAGCAGTTTTGATTTGCTTTTTGAAAGTCCTTTCTTCTAACAATACATTTTTATCCTTGGGTTCTTTTGTATAAAAAAATAATATGAAAGCAACCAACATTAGTACTGCGCCACTCGAAAATAAAATCAGATAATTTAGTGGATATTCGTAATTTTTAATAATAGGTTTGATTATTCCAACCCCAGCATATATGCCAATTATACCGCTCCCAATTGCCCTCCATGCAAAATAGGTTCCTCTTTTTTCTTTTGGTACCGTCTTATATACAATATCTGTAAACACGACTCCAGATATTCCTCCAGAAAAACAGAATATCCCAAAACCCAAAACAAAAGTAATAAGTGCATAGCTTTTACTTTCTATATTAAAAGCTAAATTGGCTGAAAATACAGCCAATAAAATTCCGAATATTCTTAAGAAAACTGCTCTTTTATAAATTGGCAATTTCTCTTCAAGATGAAGTAAATACTTAGCAACAAATAGTTGAGGGAAGTACCAACCTAACGAATCAAACAAAGCCACAAATGATATAACTAAGCTTGGTGCTCCTAATGATGCGAGGTAAACAGGTATTATAGTATCACGGCTAAAAAAACTTAAACCAAAATTGAAAATTACACCATTAATAACACCAATTAAATAATTATGTTTAAAATTAGGATACTTTGAAGCTATTTCATTATTCTTCTTTTTCTGTTGGTGATATATATTTTTTATCAAAATAATTTATTCATTTGTAATTGCTTTAGTTAAAATCTTACTTAATAAAAAACTATTCAAATTTGTAATCTCAAATCCTAAATTGTATTAAGACAATTACATTTTCATCTAAAAATAAAAATTAGATATTTTATTTAAGCCCTACTAATTGCCATTGATTATAATATTCGGAATACCTAAATGTATATTGAGTCTCTTGTTTCTCACTTGGTGCAATTAGATTAAAGAAAAATTCAACACCACTAATAACTAAATCTCCATTTACAAATCTAATTTTTCTTGCTCGGTCATCACCCCTTGGTCCTAACTGGACTAGAGTTAATTCGAACCTTGGTTTGCCTATAAATTTACCTTTTTCATCAACTGCAATTGAATATACATCTGATGTTCTAGCCCTACCAAAAAACAATCTTTTTTCTGAATTTAAAGTACCATAACAGACTGCAAAACCATCAATGTTATTTAATTGATTTATAACCTCTGGTTTACCTTGGTTTAGTGAAATAGCAAAAATTCTACCATATTCTGTTTTTAAATCTGAACCTGAAACTGAAGAAACATACATTACTTTTTTATCACATGAATAATCCATTCCTAAAATTCCAAATGAATTAGTTGGACCTGGGTTTTTTGCTTTTGGGAGGTCTAAAAACGAACCCATTTCTCCAGTGTTTGGGTTAATACGATAAATTATATTTTGTTTCATTGGCAAGTTTTCTAATATGTTTACGCTTGGCAATGGAGCTGTAAATACTACTCCTTCTTCAGTTGTAACAATAGGACCTAATGTACCAACTAATTTCCAAGTTGGATGTTGATATACTCTTCTATTAGGGCTGTTAGTATATTCCATAAAGACTATTCCCTTAGTTTTCTTCTCAGTAGTACTAAATGCTGCCAAACTAACATTGAAGCCGAGCTTACGGGCAAATTCTGGCAATTGCTTGCAAGTGTTTGAACTAAAACCAGCAGTTCCGCCACCTTGTTGGCTTTTAACTATTATTGATAAATTTAATAGTAACAACAATAAAATTGAAATTCCCTTTTTCATAATTCGTATAATTATTATTAACCAATCAAGTCCTTAGATTTTGATTTTTCAAAAATAAGCATAACGCACTTATGATTAAGTTTCATAAAAAAAAAGACCTGAACTTTTATAGTCCAAGTCTTGATTTACTTTATTTAGAAGACTTTACTTTTCATAGATTATCTTTTTTGTTTCTATCTTATGATTCTCATAAATTAAATTTATAAAATAATAACCTGTAACAAAGTTTGATAAATCTATATCCATTTTCTTTTGATTGTTGCTTAAAGTTCTTTCAAACAAACTCTTACCATTCAAATCATATAAATTAATTTTGATAGGCTTTTCTAAACTAGTGAAAATTATTTTTAGTTTATTTCCACTGATTTCACTTTTTATATTATTTTGTTTATTTTCATTTTGGACTTCACTTATTTGATTCTCAATTTTGGCTACATAACCAAATGGCAAGTTATCTTGGGTTGTTGTATATGTACTTTTTACCTTTTCTCCAACTACTACAAAATTACCATCTGAGGTTTGAATTGCATCACTTGGATTACAATCTAATGTATCTGGTTGCCAAATATTAGTACTTGTTATATTACCCAACAAATCTGTTGTCATTAACAAAAATTTCTTTGATCCATATAAATAATATCTTCCTAAATTTGGTGGTCCATTGTTCCAAACTCCCTTTTTTGCTAATGTTCCACTAATCACAAAACCTAATTTATTGTTTAGAAAATGTAGTGATCTCAAATCTGTAAAATCATCTAGTGAAAATGATTTTTGCCAACTTTTCTCACCTTTCGAATCAAACTTTAATAAATAACTTACTGGTTGTTTTGGCATGATTGCACCTTCTGAATTTACCACACAAATAACATAACCTCCATCTGGGGTTTGAACTAAACCTTTTACATTTTCATAATTATCATAATATTTAACCCAATCTAATTTTAAGCTAGAATTGTATTTTACCATTATTAATCTTCTACTAATTGTTGGATACAGTAATACACTTGTAAAAAGGTATCCATCATCATTTGTTCTGATTACAATTCCACTACCGCTTTGAACCGAATCTGGGAAGCTTAGTGAATCCCTCCATACTAAACTATCCTTTTCGTCTAATTTTCTGAAGTAATAAAATTTTTTTCCACTATCTGATGGACTTTTATAACCACCTGAATTAAAACTTAAGAATAAACCATTTTCGTTAGTATTGCAAACTAATGGCAAAGTTTTATTAAAATCATCTTTCCCTTTTTTTAAATAGAAATTTGATGTATCACCATTTAGATAATTTATACTTCCTATTGAAAAAACTCCACCAGATCCAAATCCTGTCCAAAGCCCTCTAAACTTAATGATATTATCAGTTCTATTAAAATTAATTGAAATTGGGTATATAGGTGTCATAGAGCTATCACCAATTGTACTCAACCATATTTTCTCTCCATTTGAATTAGTTTTCAAAATTGCAGAATTTATATCATATCTATATGCTTTAATAAGTAGGCTTTTATCAAATGTTTCTTGTACTGTTAGTGGTAAAATCTCTTGGTCATTTGGGTTGGTTTTACCAGTTAAATATGTTCTTTCCCAAAGGATTTTTGGTGATATTGATACTTGACTAATCAAGTTAAAACTAGTAATAAAATATACGAGAATTATAATTTTTTTCATAATCAATTATCAATATGTTTTTGAAATTCTTGGTATTAAAGTATCTTTTAAAATAATTGAGGTAGGAGGATTTGCACAAGGAGAAATACAATCTGTAGTATATAAGTAAGTTAAATAATTTGGAACTACACCTCCTCCAAAAATATAACTGCAAGTAGGTAATTCATTTGGGCAGACAGGTTCTGGTGGATTTGATGAGACAGTTTGAGTGTATTTTGGTCCTGGTGGAGTAGCACTAGTGTCCCAACAATAATCCCTACTTATAAAACAGCATGAATTATTATTACAGTTAACTTTCACTACAAATCTATCAATTGCATATGGATAATTTCTATAATCATCATAAACACAACATGCTGTACATGAAGTCTCATAGTAACGAAAATGTGTAGCTATGTTAGGGCATTCTAATGATGATTCTTGATTAATAATTTTTAATGCATTATATCTTTTTGTAAATAAATCAGTACTAATCTGGCCAAAAGAATAATTCATCCAATCAGTATAAGCTACACTATTAAAAGGTAAATGACTTGGGTAATTTGGCTCAAATAATTGCAAGAATGAAAGGCAAGCTGCACTTGGAGTTAAAGACCAACTAGTAGG
This sequence comes from Chlorobiota bacterium, assembly GCA_016700335.1. Lineage (NCBI taxonomy): Bacteria > Pseudomonadati > Chlorobiota > Chlorobiota bacterium. The sequence continues at coordinate 2,939,907 of CP065014.1, forward strand.
AGAAACTTCGCAATTATTAGCCCCACACCAACGATATGCATAAAAAACTTTTACGGTACAAGAAGGGCAACAAGGTGGAACTATGTTTAATGAGGATTGAACCCAAGGCGTACAACCAGTAGTATCAGGTCCACAATATTGTATTTGAGCAAAGGCATTTTTTACGCTAACTAAACTCAATGAAATTGTAAATAAACATAACATAGTTAAATAAAGGTTTGAATCTTTTTTAACTGTGCTGTGCTGTGCTGTGCTGTGCTGTGCTGAAATTTTGTTATTCATTCTAATATAAATTTAAAATTATAAAAAATAATCCTAATATCTTAACAATCTATCACAAACTTAATAAATTAATTTTAATATTAAATCAAATATTTTTAGATAGTTTTTTATTTTGATTTATTTTTTTTCTTTAACAAATTAATAATTAAATCTTATGAAATCAATTAGAAATTCTAATAAAATCATCATTTGATTTTAATAATGCATTAAAATATGGGGTTTGGTAATCCTTATATAAATCTTCAACATTTATTTCATCTTTTCGCAAAATATAAAATGGGTCTTTTCCTCTTTGATATGAGTTGATTCTCAAGTAACATAATTTATTATTTAAACTATCTGGTACTTTATATTTGATTGAAAAGATAATAGGATTAATAGAATATATCACAGGTTTTTCATCTTCAATTTTTGTTGGAATCATTATACTATCAAGTAATTTCAATCTTTTATTTTCAGAGTAAGAAATTAGTTATACTGAAAAACTCAAAGTATCTTCTGAAGAATAATCTCTATTTTGATTAATAGAACTTATCCAATTAAATCTTCTAAAAAAACTCAAGGAATCCCCTTTTCTTAAAGTAAAAAAATCTGTTTTACTATTTGCTATTCTTAATGAATCTGTATTCCCCTCAAGCCTTCTTTTCATCTGACAAAAATTTAATAATCTAATTCTACTCTGATTCAATTTAAATGTAGTAAACAAACAAGTGATGGTACAAGAATCGTAATACTTTATATATTTGTATGAGGCAATTGGGCGAAGTATTGGCCCTAATTTAGTATCTCCTGTGTTAGTTTTTACCAAAGGTCTGAGCATTAAATTCTGATCCTGAAAATCTTTACATGGCTAATCATCTTCATTTGAATGAGAATATAATAAATTAGTAAAACTGCAAATAAATAAAGAGGAAGAGAGCATGATAATTATTCTAATTCTTGTAATCATAATGATATAACATTTAGGTTGAAATAAATATTTTCTAAAACAACTAGTTGTATTAAACAGATTTAATATTATATTAATATTTTAATGATTACAAAAATTAATTTAAAACTCAAATTTAATATTTCTTTCATATACTTCCTCCATTAGTCCTTTCTTCCTTTCTGCACTCCATACCTCAAGTTGAGGATCTTCATCATTATTAATTTTCAAATTAAAAGTAATTGAATCTTTATCAAATTTTGTTGTAATATCATTTACAATTTGTTTGTGCGAACGGTCTAGCCCTTCAGCTATTCTTAAAATAGAAGCTAATTTATTAACTATTTCTTTTTCTTTAATTGATAAACCTTGATAATCGTTATGAGTAATTTTAGGATGAGATTTTCTATGATAACGAGTTGTGTTACCAATCATTCCTAATTCATTTTCTGTAAAACCATACATTTCGCTATGCCGAATTAAGTAGAGTGAATGTTTGTGGTGAGATGATTTTGAGATAAAATAACCAATGTCATGTAGCAATGAAGCGGCTTCTAAGTAAGCACGAGCTTCCTGTGGTAAATTGTGCAATTCAAATAAATCATCATATATTTTCAATGCCATTTTGCAAACATGAGTTCCATGAATTTCGGAGAATTGATATTTATTTCCAGTAATTAAAATACTTTCTAACCTTTCATTTCCTAAATGATAACCAGCAATTTCATCTGAAGATTCACTAATCTGCTTATCAATCCAATCAATTAAAATTCCCTCACGAAGAGCATAATTGCTGACAACAAACTCTTTTACATCTAATGAATAAAGTATTGTTTGAAAAGTAATAGCACCTGCAACAATTATATCAGCTCGCTTTGGATCCATTCCTGGGAGTTTAGCTCTTTTACTAAAATTTTTTGCTTGTATTATATTTTCAGTTATTTCATCAATCTCTTTTCTCTTAATAGTAACTCCGTTAAGATTATCTGGAATTTTTTCACCACGCATTGCAAGCACCATTGAAGCAAGAGTTTGAATAGTACCACTTGTTCCAACAAACTTTTTAAAGCCATTATTTTTTATAGTTTCAGCAGCTAAAAAAATTTCATTACGAATAAACTCTTTGCAATCTTCAACTTGAAGTTGATTTACATCTTCGTTTGGAAAGTACTTTTCGCTCATTCTGATTGCTCCAATTTTAAAACTTGTAGCAAATGCTAATTCACCATTGTTTGCTGATAATAATTCCGCACTACCACCACCAATATCACACAAACCAATTTTACTTTTTTCAAGTTCCAGTGATTTAGAAGCACCAAGAAAAATCAATCTTGATTCTTCGTAACCGGAAACAACTTCAATATTAATACCAGATTCGTTAAAAACTTTTTCGACAAATACATCTTTGTTTTCTGCTTCTCGAACAGCACTTGTTGCAACTGCTCTAATTGCATCAACATTATTTTCTTTAGCAATCTTTGCAAAGCTTTTTAATGCTTTAACTCCTTCAGAAATTGCATCATCAGAAAGATGTAAAAATTTGCCTCCTCCTTCCCCTAATCTAACTGGGGCTTTCATTTTATCTAGAACACTAAATTTCCCATCTGGTGAAACTTTAGCAATAACCAAATGCAAACTATTTGAGCCCACATCTATAGCAGCAAGACGTTTAAACTTAGAAGGCACAGATAAATTTTAATTTAATGAATGTTGGTTTAATTAGACAAAATCATAAATTTTTAAACAATTTATAAATCAAGGATATAACTTATATTTTCTAAAACTTATGTAAGCAAAATTAGAAAGTAAAACACAAACTCAATATTAAATATTTCTTGAATTTAAAATTTGCAACAATAATTAGATTACATTTTTACAATGTTTTATATTTAACAGTTTACAAGTTTTCTAATTGATTATTATTTATTTTTACAATATTATTTATCAATTAATTTAAAAATGTCAGAAATAAATTCAAAAAAAATATATAGATCCCCAAGAGGTTCAAAGTTGTCATGTGCCAACTGGCAAATTGAGGCTGCTTATAGAATGATTCAAAACAATCTTGATCCTGAAGTAGCAGAGCTACCAGATGAGCTTATAGTATATGGTGGATTAGGTAAAGCAGCTAGAAATCATCAATCGCTTGAAGCAATTTTAGAATCATTATTAAAGCTCAAGCCAGATGAAACTTTACTTATCCAATCTGGTAAACCGGTTGGTGTTTTCAAAACATATGAAAATGCTCCTCGCGTTATAATAGCTAATTCAAACTTGGTTCCTAATTGGGCTAACTGGGACGAATTCCGAAGGTTAGATGCTATGGGATTAATTATGTACGGTCAGATGACTGCAGGAAGCTGGATTTATATTGGTACACAAGGAATTTTACAAGGAACGTATGAAACTTTTTTAGAATGTGCCAACCAACATTTTGGAGGTAGCTTGTCAGGGAAATTATGTGTAACAGCTGGCTTGGGAGGAATGGGTGGTGCTCAGCCACTTGCAATAACAATGAACAAAGGAGCAGCATTATGTATAGAAGCAGAAGAATGGAGAATTGATAAAAGATTACATGATGGTTATTGTGATAAAAAAGCAACAACTTTAGATGAAGCTCTTTCATACTTAAAAATTGCTCAAGAAAAAGGAGAAGGGTTATCAATAGGGTTATTAGGAAATGCAGCAGAGATTTTACCTCAAATGTTAAATAGGAACATAATTCCAGATGTATTAACAGATCAAACTTCTGCTCATGATCCACTTAACGGTTACTATCCTGCTGGAATAACAATTGAAGAAGCAAAATTATTAAGGAAAAATAATAAAGAAGAATATCTCGAACTCGCATCAGAATCTATTCGCAAACATGTTGAAACTATGGTTGCTATGCAAGATAAAGGTTCTATTGTTTTTGATTATGGAAATAATATCAGAGCAGAGGCTCTGAAAGCAGGTTTTAATAGAGCTTATTCTTTTAAGGGATTTGTTCCAGAATATATTAGACCACTTTTTTGTGATGGTAAAGGTCCGTTCAGATGGGTAGCATTATCAGGAGATGAGCAAGATATTTTTGCTACTGATAAAGCAATACTTGAGTTATTCCCAGATGATATTGGTTTGCATAGATGGATTAATATGGCACAAAAAAAAGTTCATTGGCAGGGTTTGCCAGCTAGAATTTGTTGGCTTGGATATGGTGAACGTGAAAAAGCTGGTTTATTATTTAATGAAATGGTAAAAGATGGTAGAGTTTCTGCACCAATTGTTATTGGTCGGGATCATCTTGATTGCGGCTCAGTAGCAAGCCCTAACCGTGAAACTGAAGCAATGTTAGATGGAAGCGATGCAATAAGTGATTGGGTTATGCTAAATTTTGCACTAAACGCTATTGGTGGTGCTACTTGGGTTTCTCTTCATCATGGTGGTGGAGTCGGTATGGGCTACAGCCAACACGCAGGTATGGTTATTGTGGCAGATGGGACTGATGAAGCTTCTTCCAAGCTTTCAAGAGTTTTAACTTATGATCCAGGAATGGGTATAATAAGGCATTCAGATGCTGGTTACCAGAGAGCAATTGACAATGCTAAAAAACATAATATTATTATCCCTATGATGAAATAAATTTATTTTGGTAGTCTTTTTTTAATTTATAATCAAATTTATTGTTAATAAGACTTTGCAAAAAGTGCAATCTCATTTGCTTTAACCCCAGTATAAAAGCAATTGCCAATTTCACTTGGTTGATCTAATGGGAAACATCTTAAGGTTGCTCCAGTTTGATCTTTTAATATTTTTTCCATTTCACTAGTTCCTGCCCAAGCAGCTCTTACCCATTTCCCAGACTCTATAACTAATTTAAATTCTTCAAGATTAGTAACATCAATTATATTTGAATCTCTAAATAAAATTGCTTTTTGTAGAATTGAGTTTTGAATATCTTCAAGCCAATTTACAGCTGTTGTTCCAACTTCATCAACAGGTATTCCAAATTGCTTGCCCTCTTTTCCTGGTTTATCTCTTCTTGCAAAAACTACTGCATTTTTTGCTACATCTTTAGGTCCAATTTCAATTCTTAATGGAACACCTTTCATTTCCCATTCATTATATTTCCATCCAGGAGTTTCTTGTTCTGACATATCTGATTTAACACGAATTCCTGATAATTTCAACAATTTTTCTACATTACTGCACATTTCAAACACTGCTTGTTTATCTTCTTCTTTCTGCCAAATAGGCACAATTATTGCTTGAAAAGGGGCTAATCTGGGTGGTAGTACTAAGCCCTTATCATCTCCATGAGCCATTATAATTCCCCCAACCATTCTTGTTGAAACTCCCCAAGAAGTTTGCCAAGGATACTCTAACTCTCCATTTTGTGTAAGGAATCTAGTATTAAAAGCCTTTGCAAAATTTTGCCCTAAATTGTGAGATGTTCCAGATTGTAATGCCTTTCCATCTCCCATCATTGCCTCAATTGTATAGGTTCTTTCAGCTCCAGCAAATTTTTCATTTTCGGATTTCCGTCCATAAATGACTGGTATTGCAGCTTCGTTATAAGCAAAATCTGAATATACCTTTAGCATTTTCAAGGTTTCTTCCTCTGCTTCTTCTGGTGTTGAATGGGCTGTGTGACCTTCTTGCCACAAAAATTCAGTTGTCCTTAGGAATGGTTTGGTTTTCATTTCCCATCTAACTACATTAGCCCATTGATTTATTAAAACAGGTAAATCTCGATATGACTTAATCCAATTTGAATACATATGATTGATAATTGTTTCGCTAGTTGGGCGAACTACTAAAGCCTCCTCTAATTCTTTCCCACCAGCATGAGTAACTAATGCCAACTCAGGTGAAAATCCCTCAACATGTTGAGCCTCCTTCATTATAAATGAATAGGGAATAAACATTGGGAAGTATGCATTTTCATGACCAGTCTCTTTAAAACTTTTATCTAATGCTTGTTGAATTAACTCCCATATTGCATAACCATAAGGTCTAATAACCATTGTCCCTTTAACAGGACCATAGTCAACAAGTTTCGCTTTTTGGATAACATCTAAGTACCATTGAGAATAATCTTCACCACGAGGAGTTACTTTTTCTTCTGACATTTATAAGAGAATTTTATGTTGTTATAATTAACAAATATATGAAAATCAATTTTGTTCAATTCATAATTTGATATTTTCAACTAAATTTTAAATGATATTTATCAATCTATTAAATGAAGTATATCAAATTTAATTTTTTTGTTTTTAATTTTTTTGAATGGTAGGAATTTTTATAAATGGGTGTATTTTCCAAGATAATCAAATGAAAGATGTACCAATAGATTCAAATGGATTAGTAATAGTAGAATATAAATTTGTTAACTTAGGAATGTAATTAATTAAACAATCAAAAATAAAATAAACATGGAAAAAAGTACATTTAAAGAAATAATGATATCAGACGGTGGGATGACAATAACTCCACCACCAAAGTCAAAGCCAGATGATGTTGGAAACTCAAAGCCAGCTGGTGAAAAAAAGGTGAAAACAATTGAAAATATGAAAATGAGATTTTGAAAATTTTATTAGCCAATTAAAACCCAACTCAATTAAAACTAAGAAAACCATTTAGTAAATTAATTATAATTTTAAACTGTAATCTAAATGGAGAGTTAAAAAAACTCTCCATTTTTTTTAATAAACTTATTTCTGTGGAATAACTAAAGAGCCTTCTAATTTCCTTTTTATTTCATCTAACTGAGATTGCAAGTCCTTTAATTTCTCAGCTTGTGATTTATTTTCAATTTCTAATTTTTCGTTTTTACTACTTAGTTCTTTTATAGCCTCAACAATTACAGGAGTTAACCTTCCGTAATCAATTGTTTTTGCTCCAGTTGCTTTATCTTCAAAAACTATTTCTGAGAACTCTTGTTCAAGCTCTTGTGCAACTAAACCAATTTGTGTTACTTGAGAAAACTTCATTTTAGAATTAGCATTTGGATTCCAAAAATATCTAACTCCACGAAGTTTTAATAAATTAGGTAATGCTTGTTGAATTGGAGTTATTTCCATCATATAATTCAAATCAGAAACAACTGGATTTGTTAGTAATGGTAATTGTTGTGCAGTTAAAATATTAGCAAAACAAAAAGTCATAGCTACAATTAAATAATAATGTTTTTTCATTTTAATTTGTTAAAAATGGTTTGGTTAATATTAGTTTCAATTCATTAATTTGGTTAGTGTTAAAATAGTGGTTTTTTAATTAATTCTAAACAATAAAAAATAATGATTCGTGCAGTTGTTTTCGATTTAGATAATACTTTAGTTGACTTTATGGCAATGAAACGCCAAGCCATAAATGCTGCTATTGATTCTATGATAGATGCTGGCTTAAATATGTCTGTCGAAAAAGTTAAATCACATATTGATGAAATATATTTAGAACAAGGAATTGAATATCAAAAAGTATTTGATGAGCTGTTAATTAAAGTATTAGGTAAAGTAGATTTTAAAGTTTTATCAGCTGGTATTGTTGCTTACCGAAGAGCTCGTGAAGCAGCATTAAAGCCATATCCTCATGTTTCAGCTACTATAATGGAACTTGTTAAACGTGGAATTAAATTAGCCATTTTATCTGATGCTCCAACTCGTGAAGCTTGGTTAAGATTGTGCTATATAAATTTTCATCATTTATTTGATGCTGTTGTTACTTTCGATGATACAGGAAAAAGGAAACCTGAACCAGAACCATTTCTATTAGCTCTTTCAAAACTTGGAGTTGAGCCTCATGAAGCTATTATGATTGGTGATTGGGCAGACCGTGATATGGTGGGTGCCAGACAAGTTGGAATGATTACCGCCTTCGCGAAATATGGCGATTCTTTTGGAAATCAAAATGTAAACTCAGATTATGTACTTGAAGATATTACAGATCTTTTGAAGATTGTTGGAGTATGATAAGTTAGTTTAAATGTTACTCAATTCTTTAATTATTTTCATAAATAAATAATTCTCAACTATTTCAAATTATTTTGTACATTTAAAAGTTGAAGGATATAATGTTTCATATTTTTTTTTAAAAATATTTAAGCTCTAACTTTCATATCAATGAAATTATTAAATCTTAAAAAAATCAATGTTTTAGTTTTTTTCAAATTTATCCTATTAATTATTATTTTTCATACTATTCTGAAAAATAATACATTTGCAAAGATTGATAACCCTACATACCCACCACCTAATGCCTGTGTTGATTGCCAAGAAAATAAATGGTATTGGGATGTTGTAGCTTTTCGCCATCCTTGACCAGATTCAGTATATTGTCCAATTATAGTTGAGTATAAAATTTCATTAGGTTGTGGTACTTGTGAATTATGGCTGGATAAAATTACAGAACCTACAGATTGTTCATGTTTGGTAATATGGATTATAACATTATATTTCAAACGGCAGTTAAATCAGCGTTGGATGCTGTCAAGAATATTCCAGGTGTATGTACTACAGTTCTCCATGTTTATACATCAAATTGTTGGTTAACTACCGCACCATTTAATATTGCTCCGTATGGTCAACCTGCAAATTATATGCAAGCTATTTTACCTTGTGGTGAAAATTGTTGTGAAAATTTATTTGATTTAACAACTAATCCACCAACTCATATATCAACTTCTGTAAAAGGCAATGGTATAGATAATTGTATAACTCTAATATCTGGAACTAGACAAAATAATGTTTGCTATACAGTGCCATGTGAAGCCTTTCTACCATCAACAAAGCTATTTAAGAAAATTATTTCTAATTCAAATTGATTAAAATAATGAATAAAATATTTTTTTACATATTTATTTTTGGATCAAGTTTATTTGTATCTATTTGCCAACCTCATATTTGGAAGGAGGTACTTTATTATCCAAAAGAAAATTTCTATACGAACTTTTATGTTGGGTCAGTTTTAGATTCAGATCATATTGTAATGCCATATTTTATGAAAAATCTAAATAATACAAACGAATTTGTAAGAGGAGTGGTTAATTCTACTAATGGAGGTTTAACTTGGGAACATATTTTACAAAATTATCAAATTCCTGGAACGAAGAACTTTTTTTGGCCAAAAGTAATTGAGTATGTTTCAAAAAATGATATATATTTAGGTTGCGAACCAAATTATGTGGTATATACAAATGATGGTGGGAAAAATTGGGAATCTAAACAATTGATAATTCCTAATTTATCAATGTTTCCAGCAATTCCTTATGTTTCCTTACTGAGTATGCATGATAAAAATGTTGGGATTGCTTTAGTAGATAGTGAAGCTTTTGGTGTAAACACTCATTTATTTTCTACTACTGATGGTTGGAAAACTGTTAAGGAAGTAAAAATTCCAACTGGCTTTTATGTTGCACAAGCTGCAACTTCAAGATATAATGGCTTTATTAAATGCCTAGGTCCAAATATATTTTTATGTAAAATTTTAGATTTAAAAACTTCTAAAAATGAATTCTTAGGTAAAACAATTGATGGAGGTGAAAATTGGAAAATTATTGAAGACCCTGTTAATTCCTTTATTCCAAGAGATTCAATTAGTGCTCGCACTTTTGTATTTAAAGATTCTTTAACTGGTTGGTGCTTGGGTCACATTTATCCTGAATTAGTTTATAAAGATACTACTCGTGGGTATTTATCTAAAACTACTGATGGTGGTGCAAATTGGAAGTTTGTTGAAGTTATTAATATGCCTATAGATCCTGATACTGTTAATAGAAATAGAAATAGTTTATATACTGGTTTTTATAAAAACGAAGATTCTAAAATTCAAGTAGCTACTCCTTTTTCAAGTAGATTAGATGAGAAAGGCATTTGGACTATTGACTCTACTACTGAATATGTATTTTTTAAGAAATATTTTATTAAAACTAGACCTAATGCTCCTAACATTTATATGTTTGTAAATGGAGATAAAATTATGAAGGACTTTGGTGAATACACTCCTTCTAACATCGTAGAATTTGGACGAGCAATAAATGTTAGTATTTTTCCCAATCCAAGCCATTCTCGTACTTTATTAACTTTAGATCAAAATCTTTGTTCTGGCAATGTTCAATTATTTAATATTAATGGTGAGTTAGTAAAAAGAATTTATTTTAACAATGAAAAATATTTAACTCTCGATTTGAGTGAGTTAACTGTTGGTTGTTATAATGCTGTAATCAATACTAATTTAGGAGTTTCATTTAAAAAAATTATTGTTCAATAACTTTTGTTTTAGGTCGTTTATTTATAAGAATAAACCCTGCACTGTTTTTAAAACATTGCAGGGTTTAATTTTTGTTAATCTAATGAGTATATTATTTGATAATTTTAGTAACAACACCCGCACCTACAGTACGCCCTCCTTCACGAATCGCGAAGCGAAGACCTTCTTCCATAGCAACTGGCATAATTAACTCTATTTGCATGTTATCAATATTATCACCTGGCATAACCATCTCAGTTCCAGCAGGAAGTGAAGCAACTCCAGTTACATCTGTTGTTCTAAAATAGAATTGTGGTCTGTAGCCATTAAAAAATGGTGTATGACGTCCGCCTTCCTCTTTAGAAAGTACATAAACCTGAGCTGTGAAAATTGTATGAGGAGTAATAGAACCTGGCTTACATATAACCATTCCACGCTCTAACTCTTCTTTGTCAACTCCACGAAGTAACAAGCCTACGTTATCACCAGCACGACCGTTATCTAAAAGTTTACGAAACATTTCAACTCCGGTAACAACTGATTTTTTATTTAAACCAAAACCAACAATTTCAACTTCCTCGTTTACATTAATAATACCACGTTCAATACGACCAGTACCTACAGTACCACGACCTGTAATTGAGAATACGTCCTCAACTGGCATAAGGAAAGGTTTTTCTGTATCACGAATTGGAGTAGGAATGTAAGTATCAACAGCATCCATTAAATCCCAAATACACTGATAACGTGGATCTTCTGGAGGTGCACCTTCAGTTCCAGCTTCTAAAGCTTGAAGAGCTGAACCTTTTATAATTGGAATGTCATCACCAGGGAATTCATATTTAGTAAGAAGTTCACGAAGTTCCATTTCTACTAACTCAATCAAATCAGGATCAGCAATATCAACTTTGTTCATGAATACAACCATTTTAGGAACACCTACTTGACGGCATAACAAAATATGCTCACGTGTTTGAGGCATTGGTCCGTCAGTTGCAGCACAAACTAAAATTGCTCCATCCATTTGAGCAGCACCAGTAATCATGTTTTTTACATAATCGGCGTGGCCCGGACAGTCAACGTGTGCATAATGACGAGCATCTGTTTGATACTCTACGTGTGCTGTTGCAATTGTTATACCACGTGCACGTTCTTCTGGAGCGTTATCAATCGAATCGAATGATCTTCTTTCACCACCATTTTTAATAGCCAATGCCATTGTAATAGCAGCTGTTAAAGTTGTTTTACCATGATCAACGTGACCTACGGTACCCACATTAACGTGGGGTTTACTTCTGTCAAATTTCTCTTTAGCCATTGTGATTTAAAAAACTAGTTTTAAAAATTTATTGTTTTATTATATTAATTTCGAAATATGAAATTTTGCTTGCAAAAATAAGAAAATAATTTATTATGATTTTTATATTACAATATTTTTATTTTATAATGACTTTTTTTATTTGATAAACTTTCATTTTTACCATGAAAAATTTCTTTTCCTTAATTTAGTATGTTCTTATTTTTTAATCAAAAAAATGTTTTTTCCTTTGTATATTAGTTTGTATTTATCATTCTGAAAATCTTATAAAAAAATAGTTATTGATAACTTAATTATTAATATAATCAATTGCTTTATCTAATGGAAACACAATAGAATTGGTTATTGTACAAGAATTTAGAGAAATGAAAAAGGTACAAAATGGTTGTGATGTTTTTAATTTAAAAATTTTATATTTTAATAAAAGCACCTGAATATATTTTTTTGAAATCTGATAAAGTTTTATTAATATAATTCCTTTGAATTTCAAAACATTTGTATTAACATAATTTTTATAAAATGTTGATTAAGAATTAATTTTAAACAATAAAAAAAAATATTATACTCAACAAACTACAATTCTTATTATTGACAAAGAATTTTAACAACATTTTTTATTTATTCACTTCATTTAAGTTCAACTTTTTTTTCATTTATTACCTTTATAAATTTTGAGTTATTTAGAAACTACTAAAGATGTTTATTCTCAAGCAGCTCTTAAACCTGATATTGGTTTGTGTTGTACAACTTCTCCAGTTTGGCAATTCCCAGACTTGATGATACCACAAATTATGCTCGATATGAACTATGGATGTGGTAGTACAGTTAATCCGAGCGACTTAATAAATAATCCTAAAATTCTTTATGTTGGAGTTGGTGGTGGCATGGAAGTTCTTCAGTTTTCATATTTTAGCCGTAACTCAGGTTCTGTTGTAGGTGTAGATGTAGTTGATGATATGATTATTGCTTGCAAAAATAATTTGTTAATTGCAGAAGAATGCAATTCTTGGTTCAATAGTAATTTTGTAGATATTCGAAAAGGAGATGCTTTAAATTTACCTGTTGAAGATAATTCCATTGATATTGCTGCTCAAAATTGTTTGTTTAATATCTTTGAGTTAAATGATTTAAAAAAAGCATTATCTGAAATGTATAGAGTATTAAAACCAAATGGTAAACTTGTTCTTTCTGACCCTATTTGCAACCAACTCATACCAGATAATTTACGAAATGATGAACGGCTTAGAGCCTTATGTTTGAGTGGTGCTATACCTTTGGATGATTATATAAAATTAATTTCAGATATTGGTTTTGGAACAATTGAAGTAAGAGCTAAAAGACCATACAGAGTTTTATCTCCAAATCATTTTAATACTCAAGAATTACTTTTTATTGAAAGTGTTGAAGTATGTGCAATTAAGCAGCCTGTACCTGAAGATGGACCTTGTGTTTTTACTGGTAAAACAGCAATTTATTTCGGGAAAGATGATTCTTTTGATGACAAAAAAGGACATCACTTAATTGTTAATATGCCTTTGTCTATTTGTGATAAAACCGCTAATAACTTAAATGCACTGAATAAAGAAGATATTTTTATTTCAGATTCTACATATTTTTATAACGGAGGTGGCTGTTGTTAATTAGATTTTTTTTTCAATTCAAATCAATTAAGTTAGTTTATAATTTCACATTAAACATCATTGAAACCATTTAAGATTATTGAACGCGTTCGTTGGATTGACTGTGATCCAGCACAAATTATATATTATGGTTCGTACATAAGATTTTTTGAAATTGCTGAAACAGAAATGTATCGGTCAATGGGTTTACCTTATTCTGAAGCATTTCAGAAATTAAACTGTTTTCCTATTCGTGCTGAATACTACAATAGTTATTTGCATCCTGCTAAATTAGACGATGAAATGGAAATATCAATTTGGATTTCTCATTGGGGAACGACATCATTTACAATCTCTTTTAGTTTTGAAAAAAAAGGTACTAAAATCATTTTGGCAAAAGGTTATTGTAGGCTTGTTTGTGTTTCCATTGAAGACAAACAGAAAGTAAAAATTCCAGAATTACTTAGGTCTTCTCTCCAACAATTTACAATTCTAGATTAATAATTCAATAAATTAATTTTACTAACTTTATTTTTTTATAAAAGAAAATGGAATATATATTCAAAGGTACAGGAACAGCACTCTCTACACCATTTAATTTAGATGGTTCAATTAATTTTTCATCTTTAGGTAAGCTTATTGATTATCAAATTGACAATGGGATTGAATGTCTTGTTCCATGCGGTTCTACTGGAGAAAGTGCAACAATGAACCATAATGAAAGGATTGAAGTAATTAAATTTACTCTTGAAAAAGCAAGAAATTATGCTTCTCACAAACCTAAAGTAATTGCAGGGACTGGGTCTAATATTACTAGCCAAACAATTGAATTTTCCCTTGAAGCTCAAGAATTAGGAGTTGATGGGGTTTTACTTGTTTCTCCTTATTACAACAAACCGAATCAGAATGGATTAATTGCTCACTTTAGTGCTATTGCGAATGCTTGTTCAGATTTACCAATTATACTTTATAATGTTCCAGGAAGAACTGGAGGGAATATTACAGCAGAAACAACTTTAGAACTTGCTTCAAAATTTAAAAATATAGTTGCAATTAAAGAAGCATCGGCTGATATAGAACAATGTTCAAAAATTATTCGCGATGCTCCAAATGGGTTTGGGTTATTGAGTGGAGAAGATAGCCTTACAGTACCATTAATTTCTCTTGGTGGTATTGGAGTTATTGCAGTTATTAGTAATGAAGCTCCCAAAGATTTTGGTGATATGGTAAGATGTGCTTTAGCAAATGATTTTAATCATGCCAAGTTCCTACACCATAAACTCTTTGATTTAATGAGAACAAATTTTATTGAAACAAATCCCGTACCTGTAAAAGAAGCTCTTAGTATGATGGGTATTTTTGAGGAAGCAAATTTTCGTTTACCTTTAGTACAACTATCTAAAACAAATAGAGATATTTTAAAAACAGTACTTATGGAATTGGGTTTAGTTAATTAATATCCTTAATTCATAAAATTAGTTTTTTCATGAATTTTCCAATTGAATTTCATATTTCAAGTTTTAATATTTCAGCTCATTTTATTTTTGAATCGCTTGGTTACATTATCGGTTTTAGATATTATAAATATCTTCGGTCAAATTTTGCTCAAAATGAGATTTCAATTGATAAAAACTTATGGTTAATTACAGGTTGTATTTTTGGAGCTGCTTTAGGCTCAAAACTCTTAAATATACTTGATGCCCAAGAGTTTACAAAACTTAATTTCTTAAACTTTTTTCTTGGAGGCAAAACAATAGTTGGTGGATTTATTGGAGGATGGGCTGGTGTAGAAGTTGCCAAATATTTTAATCAAATTAAATTTTCAACTGGAGATTTATTTGTGTTTCCAACAATAATTGGTACTTGTATTGGAAGAATTGGTTGTTTTCTTCAAGGTCTTGAAGATGGTACATATGGCATTAAAACAAAGTCTATTTTTGGTGTAAATTTTGGTGATGGAATAAACAGGCACCCAACACAATTATATGAGATTTTATATTTGCTTTTAATTTATTTACTCCTAAAGAAAATTTATCAAACTGGCTTACCTAACGGAACACTTTTCAGAATTTTTATGATGTCATATTTTATTTTCAGATTTTCAATTGAATTTATTAAGCCCAATCATATTTTTATTTTTGGATTAAGTGCAATTCAAGTTGCTTCTTTGCTAATGGTATTTTATTGCTCAAACATTTTTTTTCCTAAAAGTAAATATTATTTTTTAAATAGGTATTTTCTATATTAAAAAATCATTAACAATATTTTTTTACTTTAAATATGGATATAAAATTGTTGAAGAAATAAAATGGAATTAAATCTATTATCTAATTATCATAATAAACCATTAAATTAATTTACAATTAATATTGTTCTTTTACTTTTACTTATTTTATGAATAGAATTCCTTACAAACAAAATAGAATTTTCATTGGTAGAATACCATACAAAGCAGATCTTGTTTCATATTTAACTAAATTTGTTAATGAAGAAAATATCAGATGTGGAACAATTAACGTCTATGGTTATTTGGAGAAAATTGTTCTAACAAATTTTGAATTTGTTTCAAAATTTACAAATCAAGTTGAAATTATCAGTAAAGAAACATTGCTTGAAATATGTAGTTTAACTGGTGTAATATCTCAATTTAAAGGAAGATCTAATATAAAATTATCTGGAACATTTAAGAATTATTTAGGTGAATTTATTGGTGGTACAATTTCTATAGGAACTATTGTATATTCTTGTGAATCTGTAGTAACAGAATTTATTGGGGCTACATTATCAAGAGAATTTGATTTAGAAACTGGTTTGCCATTATGGAAGAACTCATTATTATAATTTTCATTGTATTGTTATTTATCAATCTTATAAATCAATCTCACCTATAATAATTATGCTTTGTTTAAAAGTAACTTCTCAACCTCAATGGATAAATGAAGCAAAGAATAACTTAAAGCAAGTTTTGATTGATCATGCACATTCTGAAAAAAAAGCAGCAATGAATGCAATTACATTATTAAATCGTTATCCTGAAAGAAATAATATGGTTGAAAAAATGCTTGCTTTAGCTCAAGAAGAGCTTGTACATTTTTCATCAGTTATGTATTATATTAAGAAGTTTGGGTTTACATTAGTTAGAGATGATGGCGATTTGTATGCACAAAAGTTACATGGATTGATACGAAAATTAGAACCATTCAGATTGTTAGATTCATTACTTGTTGCTGCATTAATTGAAGCTCGATCTTGTGAAAGATTTTCAATTTTAAGTAAAGCTGTTGAAGATAATGAATTGAAATTATTTTATAAATCATTATTAGCATCAGAAGCTGGTCATTATTTAACTTTTTATGATATGGCTTGTGAATATTTCAATGAAAATGAAGTTAAATGCAGATTTGATTGGATGTGTAATAGGGAAGCTAAGATTATTTTAGAATTAGGATCCGATCCAACAATACATGGTTAATTAATAAGGGTTATCTGTAAAAAAAAACCGTATCAATTAAAATTGATACGGTTTCGAAATTTAAAAATATAATTAGAAAGCTCTACGGAAATCAACAAGAATTAAGAATGAATTTAAGCTCCAATTTTGAGCACTTGTAACTTTTGTAAGCCCTAAATCATAATAAGCTCCAGGAGTCATAATAATAGCGTTGTTAAACAAACCTACTTCCGCTAGTATACCTGCTCTTAAAGCAAAACGAGTACCACTTTTTTGTTCAATCTCACTATCTTTTAAAACTAAAGTTCTTCCATTGTTTTCAGAAGGTAAATTACGTGGATTTTTAAATCTAGCATTTTCTGGTAAATCAAGATTTTGTACTTGGCGATTGTTGTCACCAATTGCTAAACTTATAGCCGGACCAGCTACAGCTGATAAACGTAAGTTATTAGTTATAGGAAGTATTTCTTGTTTGTAAAGAACATCAAGTGTTGCAAGATTATATTTGATGCTAGATTCAAGAGCAACTGTTTGTTTCACTCTTTGGGTTGTGTTCCCAGACTGAACTAATACATCAACATCAGGCATTTGATTTGTAAACAAACCTGGACGAGTTTCATACATTATTCTAGGTACAATGCTCCATGTTTCACCAGCAAGAAATTCTACAGTGAAACCTGCAGCAAATCCCCAGCCAGTTCCATTTTCGAATGTTGGGCATAATGGTTCATCAAATACTCCAAAACCACCAGTATGATAATTTCTATTAACACCGAAAACTGGACCCATTAAAAGTTTTGATTTTTTTACAATAGGATCAAGTGGGTTAGAAGATTCATCTTGGGCTTGAGCAGTGCTGAACATACTTATTGCACTTAAAATACACAGAAGAGAGAGTAAACGTAATTTCATAATTCAGTTTAACCTTTAAAAGATTTTATTGTGAAAGATTATAATATAATTTTTTGAGTTAAGATAGAACAATTTAAATACAAATCAACTTTAAAAATAGAATAAAACTAATTTTATAGATTGAGATAAATAATTCTTCAAAGTTTAAGACACACAAATATCGTGAATAGTCGCAAAGTATGTAACATTTTTTTTAAAATAAATTTAAATTTGGTAATCAAATGCTACTAAGTTGTAATCTTCAATGTAAATATTCAAGTTAAGTAACTTTCTTATTTTATAATAACTAAATTTATACTTTCACTATATTGACCAGATTTTAATTCACAAATATATTTTCCACTTGGAATTTCACCAATATTAAAATTAAATTCATGGTGACCATCTCTTAAATAACTTTCTATAAATGTCCTAATTAATTGACCATCGGTTGAGAATATTTTAAAAGTTGTTATACCTGCAAAACCTAAATCGAATTTTACATTTATTGATGAACTTGCAGGGTTTGGTTCAATAGGTGATAAGGAATAATTAACTCCTGTAAACTCCATCAACCTATTGTTTAATCCACAAATACTATCAATTTTAAATGGCTGAATTGTTTGAGTTGCAGGTGCACATAAAGAATCATCAATTCTCATTGTTATATTAAAAACACCTTTATTTGTATCACTAAAAAACATCACAAAAGGAATTTCTGGGAATATTGCATTATCTAAAGGAAGTGAAATCCCACTTCTAGGTCTTAATTCAATTGTAAAAATATTATTATTAACCTTTGGTTGGCCATATGGCAACCAATCAGACTTAGTCGAATCTAATATCTTTGTCCATGCTTCAGGACTAAATAGCGCCATTAATGGATCAAATTTCACATCTAAATATACTCTCTGTCGAGGAAGGTTGTTCCAATGTACTTTTGAGACATTAACTTTCAAGTTCAGAATTGCTAATGGTTTTACTTTTTCAGGAGCTGATGAAATAATTGAATGTTCTTGAGATTCACTTTTCCAACTGAATGATTTGCTAAATACTTGACCTGGAAGCTCAACATAAGTCCAAGTTAATTTACCAATTACATTTCCAACATAGCCATCTAAGAAGACATAAAATTTTACAGTAAGTTTGCCATTTTCATCTATTATTTGATTTGGTAAAGGTTGGTTAATCAATTTAGCAATATTTGGAGTAGACTCTAAACTAAGTTTTGATAAAGTTAAAGGAGTATTACCTGTGTTTATAAGGTTAACTTCTCCTCCCCTAGAATCACATGAATGAGAAACTGTTGGATCAAAACTAATATTATCTTTTTGTTCAGCTTCTAAGCAATATCCAGCTAAAACAGAATCAATTATACGGTAATTTCTTGAACTTGTTTGTGCTTGAATAATACATTTTTTTTGTCCTCTTGATTTTGGTGTAAATCTAACAGGTAAAGTAGCTGTTTCTCCGGAATTTAGTACAAGTGGAAATTGATTTGGTAAAATTATAAATTCACTTACATCTCCAGAACTAATATATGGCTTTTCAATAGTAATTTTTTCATTAGATGTATTAGTTACATAAACTACTGTATCGTGAACTGTATTTATAAATCTTTTCAACCAATCATAACCACTCAACTTAGCTCTTAAAATAAAGCCATTCCCTTTTAAATTGTTTATTGCTGTTAGATTGTCATTATTTAAAGCTGTAATATCGGTAATATTTTGACCATCCTTAACTGCTGTATAACAAACATTAACCCATACTGTATCGCCTTGAGGTAATTTTAAGGGAAATATAGTTTGATCTATATAAAACCCCTCAGGAACCAAACCAAACACACCTGTAAGCGTTGCTGTATCAGAACCTATATTAGTGATATATATTTTAGAACAAGATGTGTCACCAACTTGATGTTTTCCAAAATCATAACCACTTATAAATAGTTTTGGATAAATCCCACTTCCTTTTAATTGTCCAACAGCTGCTGAATCTGCATTACCAGTGAATTTAATTGTTCCAGTATAATTTGCAACTACTTTTGGTTTGAAGCAAATTGTAAGAGTTGTATCTTTTCCTTTTTCTAAAAAAATTGGCAAGTAAAAATTAGAAGTAAATACATTTGTATCAATAATGATTCGTTCAATCTTTAATCTTGCAGCACCAGGATTTTTAATATGAATCTTCATACACCTATCCAAACCAATCCTTAAACTTTTAAAATCAAGACTATCAACCCTTATTAATGGCTTACCAATTGCTGTTCCAAAATCAGTATAAAACGGTCTACAATTCGCAATAACTGTTAAAATATCTGCATAATTCTTTCTTTCAAATCCTTGGAATCTTATAGTAACTTTCATTGAGCTACCTTTTGGTAAACTCCTTTTTATTAGAAAAGGCTTAACTCCATCAATAGAAAAGATAGAGAATCCTTGATTTAAGGAGTCCAACCCAAACTTCAAAAATATAGTATCTAAAGACATTAAATCTTGAGTTTTGTTTTCAATAAATAGATCAAAAAATTTAATCTCAGCAGAATCTAAAGAGCTTAAAACAGATCCATTGAAAGATATTTCTGGTTTATATATTTCCAAATCCAAATCAATTGTATCGTAATTTGCTGGAACAAAATAGTCTTTTGCAATAACTCTAGCCCTTCCAGATTTAGTAGGATCTTTAGTAGTAACTGTAGCAGCAACTTCATCATCCCCAGAAATTAAAAAATCCCTCTTAAGTTCAACATTTATTGAATAAGCAGAATCTAAATAAATATCTCGCAATCCATGGTCATTTTTAGAACTATCTGTTACAATTAATGCCCATCCGGCACAATCCTTTTTAGCTTTGATGATAGGCTTATTTCTATCAATGACATCTAACTTTCTCAGTCCAGCACCAATCTGCCAAGCATAAGAATCAACAAGTCCAACACCATATACAATTCCACCAAACAAACAATCCCCTTGAAGAGCAAGTACAGAATTATCTGGCACTTCAAAATAAGCATAACTATAAGCAAAGTTTAGTGGACCAACCAACCCAGTTGAAAATTGAGGGTAGTCTTTGATTAGCTTACCGTTTAATCTTAAGGTATTAAAACCATTCGTTTCACCTACAATATTAACATAATGGTGGTCAAATTGAGTTTTTGTATCTGTATAATTCCTTTTATTAGGAAGAGTCTGGAATACTGCAGCATTTACAAATTGTTCATTTGGAGTTGCCAAAACCAAGTCAGGATCAAATGGATGTGGGGGTAATTGATCTACTACAGCAGCATTTACATTATCAGGATCAGTCCACATAGATCTTGAATACTGAGCAACAAGTATAGGTGCTGAAGCCTCAATATAAGCCACATCTTTGAGATCAAAGTCATAATACCTAACTAATGGATTTAATGAAAAATTTCTATAATCACCATTATTAGTAGATAATGTAACATCAATTGGACCAAAGTTCTGAACTCCAGCAATAATTCTTAACAAATCTCCACCACTATTCCTATGTTGCATTGGAGTAACTAAATACTTCCGCCCTAATTCATTAGTTGGGGGAATCATTTCAACGATATGATCCTTAGAAACTTCTGCATTAAATAAATCAGGTTTGGTTCTACCTATACCTGCTCGAATATGACCAGAAAAAAATCCAACAGGTTTATCAGATAAAACATACGATCCAGTTAAGTCATTTCCATTTCTACTCCTTGAACTATCCTGAAATTGAAATACTTGGCCTCTCATTAACAATATTCTTTTACCAGCTGTTGTTATCGTTTTAGTTGGTACTGTTGGATAAATTGTAACATATGTTGAATCTTCTTTTGCCACAACAGCCGACTCTGATCCTCTAATAATATCTCGAACATTACCAGATAATGGATCAACATTTTGTATAATAGAATCAGTTGGATATGAATCAACAGAGTAATTTGCACTGATATATCTTGTTCCCCATGAGTTATCTGGGAGTGCTAAATAACCATCAGATGTTTGTAGTTTACTATTATAACCATAAACTGAAATTGGATGATTCATTGAATAAACTTCAATTCCAAGATTAAACACTCCTTCACCTATGCATTCAAAATTTTCATTAATTGGAAAGGTTACAACCGAATAAGGTGGAACGTATTTAATAAAAGTAACTGCTGGTTCAAAGATACTTAAACTTGGCACTATAACTGTAACTGTATCACCATACCTTGATCCAACTTGTATCCGCATATCAACATTATTATTATACCTGAAAAGTTCGTTCTGCATAAACACTAACCAGAAATGTTTTCCTTCAGCATTTGAACCTAACAAGTTATGTCGATTTTCTTTTTCATTATCTTGAGCTCTTGTTATATTGGTAAGTATTGCTATTATCAATAGCAATGTAATTGATAACAGTGTAAAATTCTTTTTCATCATCAAATTGTAACAATTAAGTTTATGGATTCATTTACTTCAACTCATATTATCTTAAGATTATTTATAAGTTTAAAGTTTAATTGAATTAAAATTATTCAGTTCTCAAAATTTAAATCAGTATGCTTTGGGAAAATAAGAAACTTTATTCAAGCAGAATATTAATATTTTAGATTAAGACTACAGTTAAATTTTTTAGTAAGTTACTAAGTTTTCGGAATTTTCAAATTAATATTTATTATATATACAATACTATAAAGTAAAACCATACATAACAAATTTAAAAATCTAAATCTAATAATTAAAACTACTTAAAACTTAATTAACAAATAATGTTTATAACTTAATAATATTATTCATTTTATTTAGTTCCAATATTGTATTCCCATCATCATCAATTTTAATTATTGACTCAAATTTTGAATCAAACTCAATTTCTTCAAATATATACGAATGCCTGCTATATAGAGTTTGTGAATAAAGTTCATCAAATCCTTTAATCAATACCATAATCTCTGGAGATAATTTTTTTATTTCTAATGTTGTAAGATTATATAAAGGACTAGATTCGTTAAGAAAATGAACAATTGTCCAACCTAAAGTTAAAACATTTATTTTTGACAATTGAAGCTCTAACTCTTTGAAAAGTCTTTTTGGTTTTTCATTTACAATCTCTAAATATGCAAATATAGTTTGCGCTTCAACCTCAATAATCTGAGAAGATCTTTGATTTGCAACTCTAAACATTAATGCCAATTGATTATCAATTTTACCTATAACTGCTTTATTGCTATACATTAATTTTGCCTTTGGTTTTGCAAATCTTCCGTACAAAAGTCCCGTAGCCAAAGCAAAACCAAGAAGACCAGACATAGATTCAATAGCAGCAATAATATTTGCTCCATATCCTTCAGGGCTAATCCTCCCGTAACCAACAGTTGTAAATGCTTGAGTACTAAAGAAAAAACATTCTAAAAAATCTTCCCAATTTGATTTAGGAAAAATACCAGCTAAATGTTCAACTCCAACTAAATAATAGGCTAAAGCAAAAATTATATTGATTGAAACATATAGGACTAAAACTACTAAATGGAATTTCATCCAACTCATTCCTATTAACATATGATACAAATCAAATCTATCTAATATGCTCTGACCTCTTCTTTGTATTGTTGACCCACCTTCTTTACTAATCAATCTTTTTTGCTTTACATCAGCTATACTTCCATAACCTAATTCTAACAAACTTGAAATATTTTTATCTGTCATAAACTAAAATTAGTATTAAATTATTATATAAAATTAAAAGGTATTTAATTTAAAGAAATTACTTGCAATTATTTCTAAAAAAAAATACTTCAATATTTTTTGAAGTATTTTCTTTAAAATAAATCTCATTCTATTATTTAACTATAAGAAAATTAATTAGTAGAAGATTCTTTAACCCCTTTTATATTTATCTACTAAGTGAGAATTTTATTGGTATTGAAATCCAAATTCCTACTTTTATTCCATTTTGTTCAGCTGGCTTGTAATTAGTTTTTTTTATTGCACTTATTGCAACATCCTCAAGTATTTTGTTTTCTGATTCTATAACTTTTGTTGTAGTAACTTTTCCTTCATCATTAACATAGACCAGAACCGTAACCTTACCTTGAACTCCATTGTTCATTGCAATTTGTGGATATTCAATATTTTTTAAAATCTCGTTGTAATCAAATTCAACTTCTTTTTCAACAAAAATAAAGTCTTCAGAATTATCATTTAAACTTGTATAACTATTTCCATTAATCAATTTCCCATTTTGATTTGGTTTATTATCATTTATGCTATTACCACCAATATTGCTTTCTATTGAATTGTTTAAATTGACAGATGAATTATCTAAAGAATCATTATTAATAAAATTTAGATCTATTATTTGATTTACATTTTTTATAGGATTACCAGTTGAATTTATTTTATTAATAATTCTTCGATTGTTAGAATAATTTGTATTTGTTGATTTAAATACCTGGGATTGTTTTTTTATTGCGTTATTATTATTAGTAATTTTAATAGTTTTTGGAATTTCTATAAAAGGTAACCTAATAACAGTTGTGCTTAATGGGAACTCAATTTTTGGCGATTTTGCTACTCCAATTTTACTATTAATTAAAACTATTCCTATTAAAATCAAATGTGCAATTACTGCTCCAAATAAACCTACGATTAGGTTTTTGTTATATACTTTTTTAAGTTCTTGTGCTCCAATTTGAATTCTATCTTTGTTTTTCATTTCAATTGCAGATTATTAGTTATAAGAAATAGATGTTTAAACAACATAAACATTAAATTAGCTCTAGTTACAAGAGATATGAATAAAAAAATTGAAACAAAAAAAAGTCAGTTGAAATTAATCAACTGACTTTATACATTATCCTAATTTTCTTAAATCTAAACTTCTTAAATCGAAATTTTTATTGACTTAACTTAAAGTTTACTGGTACAGATATCCATTGAACTACTGGAGTACCGTTCTGTATTGCAGGTGTAAATGAAGTTTCAAGTACAGCCTTTTTTGCAGCAGATTCTAATAATTTATTATCACTTTGATCTATTAAAGTTTTCATAGCTCTACCATCTTTTCCAACTAATACTCTAATTATAACTTTACCTTCAACATTATTTCTGCGAGCAATTTCTGGATACTCAACTCTCTTTTGTAAATCATCATAATCAAGATTTGCATCTTTCTCTACTGAAACAAACTCATCTGGTTCGGGAAGTTTGTCTTCATCAGCTTTTTTTTCATCCACTTGCACTTTAGGACCATTCCCAATGTTGTCTTTTATTTCAGTGTCTTCAATTTTAAATCCAGTTCCATCACCAGAAGTAGTTGTAGCAACATTTACTTCCTTTGTTGTTGCAAACTCTTTCATATCAGGAGTTATAAGTGCGTCAGGAACAGCAACCGGAGTACCTGCATAAGATGCAACACCACCTCCTCCATTATTTGTTATAAGATTCTCTTGAATCATTGGAGGAGGAGGAGGTGGTTCTGTGCTTGCTTGTTGCGGTGGAGGAGCTAAGTTCATTAACTTCATTTTTGCAACAGGTGCTGTTTTTGAGCCACCAGCTTTACCTACCTTCATTCCACAACTATAAATCAAGAATAAACATAAATGAATTCCTACAGATATGCCGAAAGCCATGGAAAGATTTTTTTCATAAACCCTTTTTAACTCTGCAGCACCGTATTTAAGTTTTTCTGGTATGCTCATTTGATTTTCTTTTTAAAAATTTGTTTTTCCAATATGACTATTTATTATCCACATTTAGGACAACATATCACTTTTTTTCTAACAAAACATTTTACAATTATTTTTATACAATAGAATAGTTTTATCTTACATAACATTTATAACCATTTTATGTTATAAAACTTTCTCAATCTCAGTTTTTTCTTTTTCTGTTAAAGGAACTAATGCGAACCTACGTTCACGTTTACCAATACCAGGATCCTTACTATAAGTTAAAGCTAGCTCACCTTCTGCTAAGTTAAGTTCATTCAATACTTGAACTAATCTATCATAAGTAGCTTTTGAATCAACTTTTAAACTTGTTATTAACTTATTTCCCATCTTAGAATTTTCTGCTACTGAAAGAGCTTTTAACTCTCTCATATCAACTTTCTTAAAGGCTGGGTTAACACCTGTATTATATATCAATTGATTATCTCCTCTAATAAACAGATTTAACAATTCGGTTTGCCTTACTTGAACATCTTTAATTTCAGGAGGAATTGACATCTCCATGATCTGAGGTTGGCTCATTGTTGTAGCAAACATGAAGAATGTAAGTAAAAGGAACGCCACATCTACAAGTGGTGTCATATCCATTCTAAATCCTACTCTCTTAGGTTTTCTCGCACCACCTTTTTTCTTATGGCCACCTCCACCACCTAAATCTACACTTGACATTTATTTAGATTAAATTTAAAATTTTAAACCTTAAAAATCATTTTAACTTTTTTATTTTAACATCAAAAGCTGATATAACTTAACAAAAAATAATAATAATACTCTTTAACTCTGTTTGATTGTAACAAAGTTAAATATAGTTGCACCTTGATTTCTCATAGTATTCATTACTTGCTCTATCCTTCCATAATTAACTCTTTTATCAGCATCAACAACAAATTTATATTTACTATTTTGCCTTCGAGTTTGAAGAATCATAGCTCCTAAAGTACTTGTGTCTGGAATTTGAATTTGAGTCATTGAACTTGCTTTTGTTGCATCTGTACCTGGAACAATCATATAAACAGGTGAACGATCACTAACATTTGATAAAGCATACCAAATTGTAGTGTCATTTCCTTCGATAGCAACTTTTACAGTTGCTGTATTCTTTTCAGGTAATTTAGTTGTGTCAGCTGAGGCTTTTGGTCTTTGAATATCAAATTTTTGTTCACTTTCAACATCAGATTTAAACTTTGCAGTGAACATAAAGAATGTCAGTAATAAGAACGCTACATCCACTAAAGGAGTCATATCCATTACTACACCAACCCTTTTCATTTTATGTGCCATCTATATATTATTCTTTTTTCTATTAAAATTGGTAGTAACAAAAATTATTTTAAAAGCTGTTATTTATAATAATCTATAAATAATTATTTGGTCTTCATGGCTAAAGTTTCCATCAATTGTTGAACTCCTTCTTCTATTCCATAAACCATTCCATCAACTTTAGTTGTAAAGAAATTATACCCAACAATAGAAATAATTGCAGCAATAAGACCTCCAGCTGTATTAATAAGTGCTTCAGAAATACCAATTGAAAGTTGGGTAGCACTTGCAGCCTGACCAGCAGTTGCTAAGGCTTGGAACGCTCTAATCATACCAATAGTTGTTCCTAATAATCCAATCATTGTTGAAGTTGAAGCAACTGTTGAAAGTACTATAAGATTTTTTTCTAACATTGGAGTTTCAAGTCCCATTGTTTCATCAATAGATCTTTTTACTTCAGCTAGTTTTTTATCAGCATCAAGTGGAGAAGATTGCAATTGCTCATATCTATCTAATCCAGCACGTATAACACTTGCGGCAGAACCTTTTTGCGAATCACAAGCAGCCATTGCTCCTTTTAAATCTCCTTTTTCAACTAATTTATCAACTTCATGAACAAACACTTCTGTTCTTTTTGAACCAGCAGCTTTTGTTAATGAGAAAATTCTTTCAATTATAAAAGTTACCATCATAAGAATCAATGAAAGCAAAATAGCTACAAGAGGTCCTCCTGTATATACAGTACCCATTAAGTCTTTTGGTTCTTTTTTCAATGCATCATTGAAGTGGCTAGCATTACCAAATACAATGTTGAAAATTAAAAAGCCAATAATTACACAACCAAGAATTACTAAAGGGACAAAATACTTTTTCATAAAAGTTTTTAAAGAGAAAGATTTATGTTGAAAATTAATTATTTAATTCGAAAGAAATAATGGAACCATATACTAATCTTATTGTTACATATAATTTATATTTAATTTATATATATAAACAAGAGGTGTTTTAAACAAGAGAAATAAAATAGAATATCTTAGTATAGAGAACTAATTTTTGAGATTCTATTCAATTATAAAAATAAAAAATCTATTCTTTAATTATTAATAGAACAAATTTAAATATTAAAAAGTTTTAAATAAATATTTTTTAATAAAACTTTTAAACAATATACAAAAGTAGTAAAAATTTATTATTGTTACTCTCTCAAAAAATCACTACACCAGAATTTTGATAACTTATTAGTTAGTGCTTTAAACTCAATTTCAAAATTATTTCCATTTGAAACTAATTCAGTTAACTTTATTACTTTGTCCTTACCATACAAACTGATTAATTTGGAAATTAAATTAATACAAATAGAATATGCTGATCGAACATTTTCATAATTTTTAGATTTTAGAATTGTATCCTGAATTTGTTTAAGAGTTGAAAACTTCATTTTACAAATTAGCTCTTCCTTCGATACATTCATCGCTAAGCCTTCGTTAAACCATCTTGGCAGACCATTTACTTCAGCTTTGTTCAATGCAATATGGGTTAACTCATGCCTAAGTACTTTTGAGAATCCACCTCTTTTTAATAACAAGCTTAAAGGTTGCAATCTTATTTCATTATTAACAGATAAACCTAAATTATAATACGATCCTCCACCTATATTCACAAATTCAGAAGTTGTAGAATAAGTTATACCTTTAATCCTATTTGGCAAAGTTACACCAAATTTTACAACATAATTATATGAATCTTCACATTCATTTATCAACTCATTTACATTAACCCCTCTTGGTGCAAGCAATATAAAATGAGATGAGTTATAAGTTACATACTTATATTTAGAATAATTTATACTTTGAGATTTTGCCGAATTAAAAATTAAAAATGAAAATACAAATAATAATGACATTTTGAAATACTTATAATTTTTATTCAACATATTCAATTTGATTAGTATTAATTGGATCAGAATTAATATACTTTAAAAAGATCTGAGCTGTTGTAAGCACGTCTTTTTGACAATATTTAACAATCCTACTTAAATCTTTTTCTTTCCAAAATACTGCTCCAACTTGGCTTCCATCAATATCATCTTTTGGTGAAGGGATTCCGAAAACTGCTGCTAATAGTTTTAATGATGTATAACTTTTATAATCACCAAATTTCCATAATTCCATAGTATCTAATAAATATGATAATTCCCAAGGTTTTTTTCCATAGATCTCAAGTAAATTAGGAAGATCAATATGGTTGATTATCATTCTTCTAGCAATATAGGGAACATCAAATTCCTTAATATTATGTCCGCATAAAATAGAATTTGTTGAATCTGAAAATTTATCATTTAACAGTTTACTAAATTCTCTTAACAAAATTGATTCATCAAAATTTGAAAATGATTTTAATCTAAAACCAAAACAATTATCTATTTGTGTTATTACACCAACTGATATGCAAGCAATTTTTCCAAACTCAGAATAAATTCCTGCCTCAGAATATTTGTCTTGGGCTTCAATTTCTGTAACTTCTTCAGATTTATCTTTTTTTAATAATGACTTACATTTTATTTTCCAAAGCACTTTCCAAGTTTCATCTAGTTCAGAAAATGAAGATTTTTGAGGAACCGTTTCGATATCAAAAAAAAGGATTTTTTTTACATCGATATTTTTTAATTTAGTTTCATTCATAGGATATTTTTTAGGTTAATGATTAAAATCTAAAATAAGAAAGAGTTAGAAATACATTTTGATAATTGTTATTAAATTTCATTCACTTCTTTTTTATAAACAATAAATTTCAATAAACTTAAAACTGTTATCAAATCCTTATCTTTGTTAACTTGTTTAAAAATAAATAATTAATTATTAGTCAAATAGACAATGTCTAATCACAAAAAAGTTATTGTTATCGGTTCAGGACCCGCGGGTTTGACTGCAGCTCTTTATACTGGAAGAGCTAATCTTAGCCCATTAATTTTTGAAGGGCACCAACCTGGTGGACAATTGATGATTACAACTGAAGTAGAAAATTATCCTGGTTATGAACATGGGATTCAAGGACCAGATATGATGGATATTTTCAGAAAACAAGCACACCGTTTTGGTGCCGAAAGTAAATATGAACTTGTTACAGAAATTGATTTTTCAAAAAAACCATTTACAATTAAATCTGAACGTGGTGATACCTTCACTTCTGATTCAATTATTGTTTCAACAGGTGCAACAGCAAAATTACTGGGGTTAGAAGGTGAAATGAAGTTTATGGGTTATGGTGTGTCAGCTTGTGCTACTTGTGATGGATTCTTCTTTAAAAATCAAGAAGTAATAGTTGTTGGTGGTGGTGATACTGCCATGGAAGAAGCAAACTATTTAACTAGGTTTTGTTCTAAAGTTGTTTTGATTCATCGTCGTGATGAATTTAGAGCCTCAAGAATTATGATAGACAGAGCAAAAAATAATCCTAAAATTGAAATTTTAATGAATACAACCATTAGTGAAATTATTGGTGATACAGATCCTGTTAAAAAAGTTACTTCAGTTGTTTTAAAAAATACTATAAATGGAGAAGAAGTAAATAAATCAATTAATGGAGTGTTTATTGCAATTGGACACAAACCAAACACAGAATTGTTTAAAGGTGTTTTAGATATGGATGAAAATGGATACTTAATAACTAAGGGCAAATCTTCTTACACAAATATTGATGGTGTTTTTGCTTGTGGTGATTGTCAAGACCATATTTACCGACAAGCTATAACAGCCGCAGGAAGCGGATGTATGGCTGCAATTGATTCTGAAAGGTGGCTTGAAAATAATTAGATCTTATTAATTTGATTGTTTATTATTATGATTCAATTATCTCACATAGTTCAAACTTTGCTTCCATTATTCTATAGTGGAACTTTATTTTTTTATGTACTTATTTACTTCAAAAAAGAAGAAAAATTATGGAAGTATGCTTCTCCATTTATGTTAGCAACTTTTGTAATTCATACATTTTTGATTTATTCAAAGTCGGTAATGTATGGGCGATGTTTAGTTTATAATTTATTCGAATCAATGACACTTATATCTTTTACTATTATATTGATGTATATGTTTATTGAACGGCTAACAAAAGAAAAAAGCATTGGAATGTTTTTTGTTTTACTTGCATTGTTATTTCAAACTTTATCTGATGTTTTCTCTCCTCTTGAAAAATTAGATTTAGCCGAAGTTTCTAAATTGTTTAACCCTTTTGTTGGTGCGTATGTATCGGCTTTAATTATTTGTTATACTGCTTTCACTGTTTCAGCATTGTATTCAGTATTATATTTAGTTCTGCATAAACAAATTAGTACAAGTAAATTTGGATTGATTTTTGATCGTTTACCAAGCCTTCAATTATTAGATAGAATGAATAGTATTTCAGTTGTAATTGGTTTAGTTTTTTTGTCTTTAGCAATTTTTGTAAGCCTTGGAAATGGCTTTGAATCTATCTTGGAAATTAAAGTGCTTACACCAATAATTATATTTATAGTATATTTTATTTCTGTTTTAATGAGAAAATTTGGTAATGTCAAATCAACAACAGCAATTTTATTTTCGTTAATTGGATTTCTAATAACTCTTTTTTCAATGAGTAGAATTTAATTTTAAATCAATGTTGGTTAAATATGACTTTATTGTTTAATTATATTTTTTTACCAAAATAAGTTAGAAATTATTAAATAATAATTATTTAAATTTTATAAAGTAGTTTAAAAATAGACTTTGAATATATATCTCTTTGGAATAAATCATACTTCTGCAAATTTGGATATAAGAGAAAAAGTTGCACTTAATTCAAATGCAATTTCTTCTGCTTATCCTGATTTGTTGGGAACTTTTGCTTCAGAATGTGTAATAGTTTCAACTTGTAATAGAACTGAAATTTTTATTGTTCCAAAGGAAGAACCTTTTAATCCCAAATTAATTAAGGACTGGTTATTCTCTTTCAAAAAAACAATACTCCCTGAAAATTATTTTTTTTACAAACAAGGAAGAGATGCCTCACAACATTTGTATGAAGTTACATCTGGAATTGCATCTCAGATTATTGGAGATATTCAGATTATTGGTCAGGTTAGAGATTCTTTGCTAACAGCACAATCGTTAGGCTCAACAGGTAAAATACTTTCAAGGTTATTTACTGAAGCTTTGAAGACTGGTAAAAGAGTAAGAACAGAAACTGATATTTTTACTGGTGCTGTTTCAGTCAGTTTTGTTGCAGTTGAATTAGCAAAAAAAATATTTTATCCACTTTCAGATAAATCTGCATTAGTTGTTGGAGCTGGTGATGTTGGTGAACTATCTGTTGAGAATTTATTTGCACAAGGTGTAAAAAATATATCTATTACTAACAGAACTATTGAAAAAGCTGAAGAGTTATCTAATCGAATTTCAGGCTCTAAAGTTATTCCATTTGATCATTTTAAAAGTATACTTCATGAATTTGATATTATAATTGTTTCAACTGGTGCTGATGATTTTGTGATTACTTATAATGATGTTATGATATCCTCAGATTTAAGAGGAAATAGGGAACAGCTAATAGTTGATATTTCTGTTCCAAGAAATGTTGAACCATCTGTAAGTGATATTCCAAATGTTTATTGTAAAGATATTAATGATTTGAGCAATGTAATAGAAAAAAATATTGAAAAACGAAAAGCAGAACTTCCTAAAGCTAAAGCTATAATTACAGAAGAGCTTGTAAAGTTTATTGCTTGGTGTAAAATGCTCCCAATTATTCCATTTGTTGAGAAAATTAAATTAACTAGCAGAAATATTTTCGATGATGAATTTAACAAAAATAAAAATAGATTCACAAATGAGAATGATTATCAAACGGCTCGAAAACTGACTGAAAGCATCTTAAAAAAAATAATTGGAATTCCACTCGGTGAGCTTCTTGAAGAAGAAATTTCTAGAAGAAATGATGAGTTTGGGGTATAATATTTAAATTTTAAAAAATACAAAACTTCTAATTTCAAACTAATATGTTCGAGAATTTAATTGTTACTAAACTCGATGGATATGTAGCAACAGTTCAATTAAACAGACCAAAAGTATTAAATGCTTTAAGTCTTGAATTAATGACTGAACTTTGTGAAGCTTTAGAAATGTTAGATAAAGATAATGATGTTAGAACCATTGTAATTCATGGTAATGAAAGAGCTTTTGCAGCAGGAGCAGACATTACTCAAATGGCACAAGCATCTAGTATTGATATGTTAAACAGAGATCAGTTCTCTAAATGGGAAAAAATTAGAAAAATTAAAAAACCAATTATTGCTGCAGTGTCAGGTGTTGCATTAGGTGGAGGCTGTGAGCTAACTATGATTTGTGATATTATAATTTGTTCCGAAACTGCTAGATTTGGTCAACCTGAGATATTAATAGGAGTTATGCCAGGTGCTGGTGGTACACAACGCTTAACAAGAGCAGTTGGAAAAGTTATTGCTATGGAAATGGTTCTAACTGGAAGAATGATTTCCGCAGAAGAAGCATTAAAATTTGGATTAATAAATAAAATTGTTCCTGTAGAATTTTATCTTGAAGAAGCAATTTCACTTGCACGAGAAATAAGTAATCGTCCTCCAATTGCTGTTCGTCTTGCAAAAGAATCTGTTCTTAAATCCTTTGATACTACTATTGTTGATGGTTTAGAATTTGAACGTAAAAACTTCTATATGCTTTTCTCAACAGATGATATGAAAGAAGGTATGAAAGCATTTATCGAGAAAAGAAAACCAGAATGGAAAGGTGAATAAATTATTTAAATTTATAATTTATTTTTCTTTAAAACTAATATTTTGAAAGTAACATTTTATTCGTCTGTCCATTTTTAACATCATAAATTTCACTAACCTTATTGTTTGTTAACAAATAATCCCATGCCCGTTTGTAAACGAATTCTCCTGTATCATACTTTGGTGTACTAACATCTGAAACTACTGAACCATGATATTTAGTTGGAGATGTACCATTAATATCCAATGATGTGTATAGTATTCTGGTATTAAAAAAATCTGTTGCAGAAGTTATTTCAAAATTTATAGGATTTCCTAACTTATCAATTCCATAACCTTGAACAATTTTAGTAGTTAAAATATTGAACTCAACAAGTTCATCTTTTGAATGACTAAACGAATAAATATCATTTGCCCCAGTTTCACCTGGCTTGTTAATCCAATTTGCTGGCTTACCAATTTTTTTGTTGTAATCCATTGCTGAAAACATTATAGATCGGTAAACTTTATGAACTTTGCAAATGTAACCCGCATATCCACCCCCTTGTGAATGTCCAGAAATTATTATACATTCCCACTTTATTGAGTTGTCAGAATTTAAGTATTTCCCCCAATTCTCTTTTGGGAATTTAGAATTTAAATACAATAACAGCTTTATAAGCCTATTTTCAATTGAGTTAGGTTTGTTAACATTAACCAAATTTGTTCTATCAATTCCTTCTAAAGTTTCTGCTCTAATAAGTTCATAACAATCCAAATCTTTATCTGCACAAATAGAATTTACTGCATCATAATTCGGATAATTTAAACATATAGAATTGAAACCTTTACTTGCTGCATATTCAGTTATAACCTTGTAATTACTTGGCTTTGCACTTGTTCCAGGTAAAAATACAAATAATTTATTCTGTATATTTTGAACATTATTATTTATTGATATATAATGTGCCTCACTTGCAGTATCTATTAAGTCATCAGTTTGCTTTGGAAAAATAAATCTATTTTCTTGAGCATGAATAACTGAAGTGATTAAATATAAAAGTAAAATATATTTCATAGGTATTTATTTCTAATAATGTTATTGAATGATAAGATAATTAAATTTATAAGATTCGAAACTCGATCTTTACAAAAAATTTTATAAAGTCTTAACTAAGGAACGAAAAAATTAAATTTTGGAACGGTTGTTTTATATATTTAAAACATAATTATTAAAAATTAAACACCCAAATTTATGAAAATCCTAATTTATATAATTTTAGTTTTTTTGAATGTTACAACAATTATATCTCAAAATTTAAAAGTTGTTTTTCCATTTGATATTAAGGATTATAATTCAAAATTTATTTCATTAATTCAAACAAATGGCAAAGTAATAACTGCAGGAACATTTGGTGGTAAGTATGGATTCGATAGTTTGATTATAAGTAGATTTCATAGAAATGGAACACCTGATTATTCTTTTAATCAAAATGTTAAAATTAAAATTGGAAAAGGAGCAGTTGAATTACGCGAAGCAATATTAACTACTAATGGAGATATAATTGGGATTGGATCAAGCTTTGATGAAGATGAATTATTATTAGTAAAATTTGATTCCTTAGGAAAACTAGATGAAAATTTTGGCTATAATGGTATTTCAAAAACAATTTGTACAAATCAAAGAGGAGCTTTTGGGATCTCATTTGATATTGATAGCAATGGTAATATAGTTGTTACTGGTTGGTGTGATGGCGTTAAAAGTTTGTTAGTTGCAAGATTTAAATCTAATGGAATTATTGATTCTACTTTTGGAAACAATGGATTATTAGTAGTTGATTCAGAATTAAATACTATTTCATTTGAAGGAGTTTCTATTAAATGTTTAAACAATGGACAGATTGTAGTTTTAGGTAAGTCATTTATTGGTGATGAATTGAGTGAAGATTTTAAAAGTGGTTACTTTGTGGTAAGACTTAATAACAAAGGAGATATTAATAAAAATTATGGTGTGAATGGATTACTAGAAATCAAAACTAATAACTTTGTTATTAATGCATCAGCAAAGGAAGTGCTTTACAGCTATTTGTTAGATTGTAAAATTGCATTTAATGAATAAAATAATTTAGACAAAATTTTATTTTAATATTAAATCTAATTATGAACAATTAAAATTCACATTCTCTTTTCTAGAAATAGATTTAATCAACAACCTTCTGAAACTTAACAAATAGATATTGTTTTTATAAAAAGTTTCTAAAAGTTTGCTTTGGATATAATTGCTTTTTTAAGAACCTATATTATTTAAAGTAAAAATATATCACACCAAGAAAGAAAATTCCGAACCTAAAAAAGTAAGTTGTATTATCCAACTTACTTTAGAGAAAGCTCCTTATTAGTCCCTTTGATGTGATTAGTTAATAGTACCGTATTTACTAAAATTAAACAGAAAAAGAAAAATGATTTACAAATCTTTTCTAGGCTTTACCAAAAGCCAACCAAACCAGAAACACCCAAGCGTATCGGTTCTCAAACCTTATGTAGCGGCAGTGTCAGAGCGTCAGAGCGTTTTAAACTATTAAACAAACTAATTCTTTTTATTTTGTTGATAAACAGATTAGAAGTATATAGTCAAAAATACATTTAGTTGAGTATAGTAAAAAATTTAGCTTTTTTAGAAATAGATTTAATCAACAACCTTCTGAAACTTGACAAGAAATAAAATAAAAAAAACAAAATGGGATTATTTTAATTCAGGATCTACAGTAACAAAAGTAGAGAACAGAAACATTAATAAACAACAAAATTTTAACAAAAGAATGAAAGAAAAGAAATTTTTTAGCTTTATTACAACATTACTTTTATTAATGTCGGTAGTAATAACCACTAAAGCGCAATTTGGAATGCCACCCACTAATATAGAAGGTTGGGCGGTTGCTACTCATTCATCTGGAAATTGGGTGGTTGGTAGTTTAACAAATACACCAGTTATAGGTCTTGTGAATACACGTAACTGCGATGGACTTGCCCCTTTTGGGGTAAATTGGACATCTGCAACGACAACTATCTACCATGGACCAACAAACAACTGGATAGCTTCAAATCTTGGGCAAGTTTATGGTATTGCAATTGATTCAAAAAATAATATCTATACAACCTCTACAAGTGTGTATAATCATGTTGCCGAACCATTAGAATTTGGGCCTGCTGGACCTGGTGGTGTATATAAAATCGATTACGCATCTGGGAATATTTCCAATATATTAACTTCATCGATTTACACAACATCTGCTACATCTTCAATTGGAACATCGAAAATACCAAACGGAGATGGTGTAAACCATGGACCTGGATTAGGGAATATTTGTTATGATAAAGATAATGATAAATTGTATGTAACAAATATGGAAGATGGGAGAATTTATAGAATTAACCCAACAACAAATAAAATTGATGCCGTATATGACCCAGGTGCTTCTTCACCAATTGCAGCACCTCTTGGCACAACAAACCCCACTATGAATGCTGATGGTGGAACAAATGGCTTTGCTCCAATTGGAGAAAGGCTTTGGGGTATTGGCTATAACCCTGTTGATAAAAGAATTTATTATAGCGTTTGGGTAGAAGGATATGGAAGTAACTCACCAACTACATATAATGTAATACGCTCTGTAAGCGTTAATGCTGCAGGATTTATTCCTACCTCTGACCAATTTGAATTTAAATTACTAGATGTTGCATCAGGTTATTTGCCTAATTCAACAAGTGTACCACCAATTTTTTACTCGATGCCAATATCTGATATAGAATTTACTTTAGATGGCAAAAAAATGTTGGTTGGTGAGTGCGGTGTCAATCAAAATTATAGCGAAATATTCCCAATAAATACTGGACATAGTAACAGAGTATTTGAATATAGAGGTGCGGCTGGGAGTTGGATATTTAACCAAACAATAAATTTATCGGTAGCAGGTTCTTTCACACACCTAAACTCTTCTGGTGGAGTAGATTATGGTGTTAGCTATAATACTCCAACAATTCAGGGGCAATGTGGGCAAGCGAAGTGTGATTCTATTATTTGGACAACAGGAAATTTTTTAGTTAATTCACCATTAGTATATGGTTTGCAAAGTACTCCTGCAAGTGGAAACACACCAGCAACTGCAACCTCATTAGGGCATTTTGTAGACTTAAATGGCATATTTACACAAAATGACAAAACTCAAATAGGAGATGTAGATATTTTTAAAGGAGAATGTAAAGGGGCTATTCCCTCCCCATGCGATAAAATAGATGTAACAGCAAATTCCCTATCTCAAACAAGAGGGGACTGCTGTTGGGATTTTACTGTGTCGGGTTTAATTCCAGCTGGGACTTTTGATCACATAACAGCAACACCAATTACACCTGGAGTATTTTTCTCTTCTACATCTGCACCTGCTGGCTGGGGAACAAATTTAGTAAGTAATATTGCATCTTGGAGCCCAACATCTGGACCAATAATAACTGACTCTACAAGTGGCTTAAAATCATGCTTTGTGAATACTAGTGGCAGCGCAGTTTTTAGTGTTCAGTTCGCATTTTACACTACACAGGGAGGTGTTTGCTATGATACAGTAAGGTTAGATTGTGCACCCGTTCAAATTCAAAATGATTCTTGTTGCGCCCCTAATATTGTGAGAGCAACTTGTATTAACTCAAGCCAAAATGGTTCATCATATTCTATCACAATGTCAATATAGAATTTTAGTCTATTAAGCCAGCCACCCGCAAATCAGTATGCACACCAAGTAATGATAACAACTACAACACCAGGTGTTACAATTACACCAACGATCAACAACCTAAATTCCCCAACTGGTTTGGCTTTTGGTCAAGTTGGAAACGTAACTTTTACAGTAACAGGCGCAACCCCGAACACAGCATTATGTTTTGATATTACATTGCTTGGTGATTCTATTGGTATGCCATGTTGCCCATATAAATGGTGTTGCCATAAAAGGATTTGCTTTACATTACCTGAATGTAAAGATTGCTGTAAGGAGTTTACTAAAAGAATTATTAAGCCAACAACAACTACAAATTCAGCAGGACAAGTTACGAACACAATTACAGTTCAAGCAGGTGCAAAACCAATTTCTAAATTGACAATTCAGTTAGTATCATCAAGCATTAAGGTTTCTTGTAGACCAAAAGTTGGAGCTGCCGAAACTTCTGCGGGTTGGCAAACTGTTAGTGCAATTATGCAATCCCCATTACCAAACCCAATAACACCAGGGTTACCATTATACTCACAAACGAGCTACGAAGGTGTTTGGGGAATAAACCCAAGTGGTGTAAATTTGATGTCAGCACCAGTTACATTAAGCAGTTTCAATCTGTTATTCCCACCACCACCTTGCAATGGATATAAAAATCAGACGACTTGTTGGGACACGATAAAGTATTGCCTAAAAATATCTTTTACAGATTCAATGTGTGTTACTTGTGATACTACAATTTGCTATACAATACGTAGGAGCGGAATTCCTTGGTACCTTTGTATTACTGATCATAAGGGTCCGGAACCGACAGATATTCATACAAATATTTTAACATTTAAAATGAAAGATGACAAAACTGGTAATTTGAATATTGCATTGCCAAGCGAGATACAAGAGAATAATATAACTGTAAGACAAATATGCGCCCAAACAACCTTTGGAAGCCATCTAACGCAATTTGATGGAGTAAATACAAGAGATTTTTCAGGTTGTTCAGATAAAGAAATGAAGTCAGGAGAAACAAAAGATATTTCTCTGTTTGTAGATAATTTCAGTAAGCTAAAAAGAATTGGTTTGGTAGTAACAATGTTCTATTCAGCTGCTGGCTCAAATGAAACAGTGGTAAAAGTAGATACAATTTATCAATCAAGCCCACAAGACCAAGGTGGCGATAAAATGGATGAGACTGGTGATAAAACTGTTAAAACAAGAACGTACTCTTTATCATTTACAAATTTGAATAAATCAAAAGGTACTATCTCGGATGTTGAATTACGTATGCCAAAAGGGGTTCATCTGTTAGCGTTTGGTTCTGCTTTTGGTGATACAATCAACTTAGGGGCAAATGCGAATTTTAAGAATGATACTGTAAAAATTGAAAATTATTTTGTAGCCGAAGTATGCTGCAGACAGGATAAAAATATGGCTTCAAAGAAAATAGGACTTTCTCCAAACGAGGCTGTTAAACCAATTTACATTACGGTCTCTGGTGCGGAATCAGGTTTTGATTTGAGCTTTGTAACAACTGATAGCAACGGAGTTGTGTTGTCAGAAGGAACATTGAAACTTACAAATCCACTTTCAACAGTAAAAGATAATGATGATATTTCGGCGATAACAGGTGCGGCAATGAAATTAGATTTGTTCCCAAACCCAGCAACCAACAGCACTACAATCAATTTAGGATTACAAAATAGTGAAGTGATGAGTTTGTCGGTAGTTGATATTAATGGCAGAGAAGTTCTAAGTGTTTTAAAAGAAAACTTTTTGCAAAACGGTAATCATGCTTTTGTATTAAACACACAAGACATTCCAAGCGGAGAGTATACTATTATTGTAAGAACAACCAAAGGAGGGGGATTAACAAAGAAATTGCAAATCAATAAATAAAACCAATATTGATTTAATAACACGCTAAAGCCGTTTTACGATCATGGTATCACGGCTTTAGCAATTTTAAAAAGTATTATAACTTTATAAATCAAAAATATCTATTAAATGATTTTATAAAATAAAAAATGATTAATCCAAAATTAGAAACAAAAAAAGAGGTGAAGAGTAAAGTAGAGGTAGCCACCGAACCCACAATGCCACAGATAAACATAAAAGGCTTACCAACATTACCAAAACAACTTAAAGTAAAATAGAGATGAAAA
This sequence comes from Chlorobiota bacterium, assembly GCA_016700335.1. NCBI lineage: Bacteria > Pseudomonadati > Chlorobiota > Chlorobiota bacterium. The sequence continues at coordinate 2,980,268 of CP065014.1, forward strand.
ATTATGTAGGATTAATTTTCTTGTTTCTACTGCTTTTTATGAATAAATGTAATGGGCAGAAGTTATTATGGGAGAAGCATTATATAGCAGATACTACAGACCTAATGCCATGGGATATGATAGAAACCGAAGATGGGCAGATTGCTATATTAAAAGTTATCTATGGTGCTTTACAAGGCTTATTGGTATTAGATAAGAATGGGGATTCGATATACACAAAAGAGATTCCAGTAAAGTATCATCCTTCAAAAATTGATGTAGATATGTATGTAACGGGTTGGCGCATAAATGAAACATTAGATAATAATTTGATAGTAACTGGTATACTGACTACATTTGGTTTTGATAATAGTGGATATATTTATTACAGGAAGATGAAAAAAGGAGATGGTGAGTTAATAAGTGATCTGTGGTATCTGCCAGGCTACCCAGCCGGGCATGATAGGTTCGCCTCTGAATACGTCAGTGGGGTTTATGGACCAAGTTGTGTGTATAATAAGTTTTCAAATACATTTTCATTTTTTTGTGGCTACGATGCAGAGTTTACTAAAAGTGATTCAACGGGCAAAGTATTAAACAGGGTTCTGCATGATGAGCTACAAGAGAAAGATAAACTTTTTTATACTCAACAATTAATCCTAACGCAAGATGGAGGATATATCGGGAGTTGTAATTATAAATTCAAAGATGTGTATCAAAGTTTTGTAGGAACACCTGTAATAGTTCGGTTGGATAGTGTAGGTAAATTGTTATGGAAGACCACCATTTATGATTCAAACTATTATTTTGTATGTTGGGATATAAAAGAGACAAAAGATGGTGGCTGTATAGCCTTAATAAGCAATGATGTAGCTAAGAACTATTATTTGTATAAATTAAATAAGGTAGGGGAAATAGAATGGCGAAAGGAATACAGACCTAAAAAGGAATACCGGATATTACCGAACACGGTAATAGAGGATAAAAACGGTGGTTATACAGTAAGTTGTAAATTTAAAGATAGTATAAATTACAGGTATTTTATATCAAAAGTAAGCCAATCAGGGAAAGAGGAGTGGAATTACGAATTAGATACAATGCGGGGTAATTATTTTGGTTATAGTTTTATTCAGCTTAAAGATGGGAACTATTTGTTAGCAGGAGAAAAAGAGAAAGGTCATTTGTATGTAGCAAAAATAGAGCCGTTAAGGTTAGGAGTTGAAGAAGAAAATAAATTGGTAACTATAGGAGGTATTAATTTAAAGAATGATAGAATAGAGTTTGAATTAGGAAAGTCGGGAGATGTGGAGATAGAAATTTCAAATTCAATTGGAGAAAGGATTAAGAGTTATAGGTTTGAGAAGATGAAAGTGGGTAAGCAGGAGTTCAAATTGAATCTGAATGAGTTTACATCGGGAGTGTATTTAGTTCGTATTAGGTCTGAATTAAGTGGTAATTGGAGCGTTGGAAAGTTTATGTTAACAAAGTAAAAAGAATTAAGAACAAAGGGGCAGAAAAAGCCTCTTTGTTCTTTTGAATATTACAGAATAGCGAATAATAGCAAATACAAGTATAAAATAGTTGGGTTTTGGTAACGAATGTATGATAGAAGAAGCAGAATTATATTTGCAGAGATTGTAAAAAGCAATTTCAAGATTCATATAAATATAGAGGGGCGGGATTATGAAGTAAAACATCTCATAGTTGGCTACTGCGTAATTCAGGGATAAGTGATATATCCACAGTTTTACGTGTTATACCAAATGTAAGGATAAAGTAGTCTAATGATAAATCTTGTAAAGCGCATAAATACTTGTTTATACAGCAAATAGATAAAACCTTCTGAAACTTGACAAGAAATAAAATAAAAAAAACAAAATGGGATTATTTTAATTCAGGATTTGCAGGAATACAAGAAGAAGACAGAAACATCAATAAACAACAAAATTTTAACAAAAGAATGAAAGAAAAGAAATTTTTTAGCTTTATTACAACATTACTTTTATTAATGTCGGTAGTAATAACCACTAAAGCGCAATTTGGAATGCCACCCATTAATATGGCAAAAAACATTTCTTCTATAATAAAATTGATGGCAATTTTATCTATTACAGTGCTGATTTTCTCAAGTAACAGCAACTACTCGAACCTTTATGCAGGTTGGCGGCAAGCCCACCACAGACTCAGTCTATGACCCCATTGGGCTACCAGAACCAATACTTACAATTAATTGCGATAGTGTTGGCTGAAGTGGCTGCAATGTCGATTCTTCTACTTTTAAATATTATGACCCACGTTACCCCGGCTGTGAAATAATTGCTCATTGTTGGTATCGTATTTGCGGTGATAAAATGTCCATTTATGTAAAATGGATTGAGGTTCATGTTAATAGCTTGCCTGGCTTTCCAGATAGTTGCAGGGTTGTAAAAAATGATGTAGATAGAATTATACGTGAAACAGATTCAATTACACATTTGAGTGGTGTTTCTGCCACTAATTATAGTAATGCTATAAGAAATTATTGGAAGTTTTTTAAAGCCATGAGAGATGCCGCTTTCTTAGGAATATCAACAGAAGATTTCAAACAAGGCCTACAAGGCAATAGAGGAACTACTCCTAAGCAATGGAAGGACTTATACGACTGTAATACTGGGTATTCAAAATTCAAAAGATATAGGAATGTTCAGGGCGAATGTATGCAGGTTGTTTCAAAGAACTCAGCAACGAATACAATTGTAAGCTACAACTCTTGCGGGGTAACTTGTTGCACAGAGGAATATGATATATGTTATGACCCAAGTGCGCCTAATTCAATGAGAATTACTAAAGTTGTGAAATCAGGTGATTTGAGTTCTTGGATACCACCAGCTTGTACAGGTGCAATTAACCCAATACTACCAGACCCCGACTATTAAAATTTTACCCTGCATCAATTGGTGCGAACCTACACCTACACATAACCCGCCGCAGATTAGTGATTTAGAGCAAATTGATGTTAAGAGAATTAAAATCAAAACTGGCTCAACAAATAACAAAAACAGAACAAATAATCAGAAATAGAATTATTAATTAATTCTATTTAAATTGCAAATAAAATGAAAATTATTAAAATTTTTCTTACCTTTTTGTTTTGCATTTTAGCATCATCAAAAATTATATTTGCGCAAACTAATATTTGGGAGAAGAGATTAACTTTCTCTTCTCCCAAAGTTAGGGATAGCACATTCAAAGGTAAAATCATCAAAGAAGATAATTTAGGTAATTACTATACCTATTTCTTTACTGATAAATATGTAAATGGAATTTGTCGAATTAATCATGATGGTGTTAAATTGTGGGACAACTTATGGGAACCTAAACTTTATCATAATAATGATGGGACTAAGGTAGAAAGGCATAAATTTATAACATATTTAGATATAGGTAAAGAAGATAATTGTAAAACTGTTGGGACACTTCGTTTGCCGATGTTTTCAGATTACCACACAGGTGATTTTTATTTTAAAGGATTTACAAATAATGGTATTACAACTCAAGAATTTTTTTCAGATACCCTTTCTACCCCCATATACTTTGGTGGTAGCCCTTCTTTTGACAAACTACATGATGGACTTATTTGTGGGTCTGAAAACTATGATGAATTAGAATTAATTCGTATAGACGGCAACAACAAACAAGTATGGAAGAAGAAAATTAAAGACCCCAAATACTACCACGATGACCCACGCATAAAGCGGGCTAAGAATGGTGATTATGTGGTTTATGTTAGCTTGGTCTTTCCGGGTTATTCCCCAACAGGTATTACCAAATTAATTAGAACTGATAGCTAGGCAATACCAAATGGACAAAATATATTTATAGAAAAGATTCCGCTTCAGTAACCGAAGATTTAATTTTAACAAAAAATGATGAGATAGTTACTTTGAGTTATATCGTTTTTTTAAACAAAGAAGGGCAAAAAAGTGTAATGACCCAAATTGTTAAAGTAGATTCAAACGGTAATAAAATTTGGGATAAATTATATTCAACAGACAAGAATTTAACATGGGGGAAGTGTATTGCTGAAACCAAAGAAGGAGGCTTTGTAATTGGTGGAGAAGTTGGAGATGAATGGAGTAGTAATTTTAATTTGAGGGATTTATACTTGCTTAGGGTTGATAAATTTGGCAATCAAATATGGGAAAAACATTATGGAAGCAGTATTGAAGAAGATATAATAAACGACATAGAAATTACAAAAGATAATGATATAGTAGTTACTGGAAGTTGGGGTAGAGATTTATATATTGCTAAATTTAAAGATGATATTTTAAGTATAAAAGATGGGTTTGTAAAAAACAATTTTTACATAATCTCCCCCAACCCGGCAAGCAATTACTTTACAATTAATAGCGGTGGTCAGGGGGCTCAATACCGCATAGTTAATGGGCTTGGGGAGTTTCTATGCAGTGGCGTTTTATCATTCAATCAGACCAAAATTTCAATAGAGAATTTTAGTAGCGGAGTTTATTTTGTAACTGTAAAAACTGGTAACAATGTTTTTACTGAAAAGTTGGTGGTTGTAAAAGAGTAAAGTAAATAATTTCAAATCTAAAAAGCCGAGTATTCTGTTTATCACTTTATTCGGCTTTTTATTTTATGCCATTTGTAAAATTCCTTATATCGTTAAAGCCCATATTTATGAGGCATACAGCAGGGTGCTAAAGTTTATGCAGGAAAATAACATCTCCGAAATAACAGGTGAAACCTCATTGATGATATTACCACAATATAAAATAAAAAGTTGCAAGCGGTTAGTAACAAATTTCCATCAGCCGCAAAGCACACTATTACTGCTTGTGGAATCAATTCTTGGTGGTGTAGGGTATTGGAAAGAAGTATACAAATCGGCATTAGAAAATAATTACAGGTTCTTGAGCTATGGGGATAGTTCTCTGATAATTTGTGAGTGAAAAAAATGATAAATGAATTTTTTAACAATTCATTTTTTACTAGCACAGCATTTTTTTTTTTTTTAATTTGTCTTTGCCTTTCCCGAGGGCTTTATTTTTTAGCATCTAAATTATTAATTCTTTTTTCCAATTTATGAAAACTATCTCAATCCTTATCCTTGTCTTCTTAGTCTCTCTTCAAAGACCCTTCGCTCAAGGTCAGCGTATGATTGTATCAGCGTGAATACATCAGATGTTCAGAGCGGTAGTTATTTTGTTGAGTTGATTCTTGATAAAAAAATATCAACGCAAAAATTGATTATAAAGCATTAATATGTAGTATGAAAATTATTTTGTTTAGTATTGGTTATTTAATTCTAAATTTATTTATATTACACACCACCGCTTATGCTCAAGATTGGGAGCAAGTAGGTAAGTTAGATGGCTCTCCAATTAGCATCACATTTGCTGATGACAATGTGGGTTGGGTAGCTGATGAAGAGGGCAAAATCTGGAAAACTATCAACGGTGGCAAAAACTGGGATATTGTATTAGATAAGAAAAAGATAGGTTTTCATAATACATGGACTATGATAAAATTCATAGATACAGCACAAGGGATATTTTTTGGTTTTGATGAAGCGGATAGCCTATATTTAGCCCGCATATATACTTCAAAAGATGGTGGTAAAAACTGGAGTGAGGCATTAAAAGATACAATGAAAAATTTTGAAATTCCAAAGTCAATCATAGTTGTAAATAATTCCATTATTGGTTTGTTCAGTAAATCATTGTATAAAACAGATAACTGGGGTAAGTCATGGAAGAGATTTACCCTCCCAAATGGAAATTGGTATTCTATCACTTATACAGACTCCTTAAATTTATGGGTAGCCGGTGAGTTGGGTAGTTTGCAGGAGATAAGAGAATATATAATTCATTCAACCGATGGTGGATTAACTTGGGAAGATAAATATGATTTCTATCGAACTGATTACGACAAAATTCAGAGGGTTAATAATACTATATTTGCAATTAGCCCAGTTGGTATGATATACACAAAAAATAACGGGAAAAATTGGAGGTTATTTGAAGATAACCTAAATGCAAAAAATTTTCCTAATTTTAATGACCTTATAATGTTAAATGAAGATGTAGGTTATATTGCAGGGTTCCATTCAATAGTAAAGGTCTCTGTTAGCCAAGAAAAATTTTCAAGCACAGAAATAACCCCATATTTAGGTTGGATAAATTACATTATTAGCTCCCCATCAAAACGATTCATTTGGGCATTTACCTATAATGGGTATGTCTATAAGCATGAAGAAAAAATTGTTTCATTAAGGGAAGTTCAAAATCAAAAGGCAAGTATTGTATATCACGAACAAATCATAAAAATTTCGTTGCCAGGAAAAAATATAAATGGTCTGATAAAAATTTATGTCAAATAATGCGGAACACGGAACACGGAACACGGAACACGGAACACGGAACACGGAACACGGTAACGTTTTTACTAATAAAAATGTATTAAGAAATAAAGTTGTGAAGTCTAACTGCACAACTTTGGTAACTGACAAAGAGTTCAAGCAAATTACAGTTTATTTAGCCCGTAAGTTGAGTTCAATGTTAAGATGCTCTGCGCTTAATGATTATATTCCCGATGCAATTAGTGAAAGTGTACTCCTTTATTTAAAATATGCAAATGAAGATGTTAAAAGTTGTCCAAAGAAATCTTACAGTTATCTATTCAAAATAGCAATGCAATGTATAAGCAAAGAAAATACGGTAAGGTCAAGGTTAAGTTTAGTAAAATTAGATAAAATGAGTAATGTTTAAATTTATCATACACCATGAAAGAGTATGATAAATGCGACTTAGAGAAATTTCTAAATAAGTTAAGCCCAAAAATAAAACAGGTAATCAAAATGAAAATAGAAGGATATAGTCCAAAAGATATAGGAATAAAGTTAGGACAAAAAACAGCAACAATAAACAGAGCATTAGAGCGTGGAAAAGTGATGATTAGAGAAAAATTTAAGATGAAGTAAAAAAATATTTTTAGGTGATGTCGCATTTTGTGGGTAAAAATACTTTATGTGGTTGGAAATACTTTGCAAAGTCTCCCACAGTGTATTTTTAATTATTAACTAAATCCTAAAAATTTTTTTCCTTATGAAAAATTTAAAAATTATTTGTTGCCTTTTATTGGCAATGTTTGTTGTTACGATTATTTCGGTTACTGAATTGAACGCTCAGGCTACTCCTTGTACTCCTGATTGCCCTGGTAATACATGGACAAATTTAGCGAAAATTATACCTGCACCAGGCTTTCCCGGTTGTAATTTACTAGTTTTTTACTCCATTAGAACAGCTTGTACCTTTGCGCATAGAGATATTCAAATTACTGGCGTTTCTGCAATGGCGGGTAGTGCTTGCGCCCCTTATCTAACATTTGTTGCAGGTTTAATTGCAGCAGCAAATGGTCAGATGGAAAGCTACACAAAACAGTTGCATAACTACATAGAGCAGGCACTACTTGATGTTGAATTTGATAGGTGGTATAATGACACGACTGTTTCACAATCAGATAAAGATGAAGCTATGTGCGATCCTAATAGACCAGAGCATGGAGTAGAAAGGTGGCGGATAATTCGTGGTTCATGTAAAATAGCTGATTATTATTGTGATAACCACGGAGTAACCCAAATCAAATGGGTTTCTTGCCCTGGTAGTGCTTGTTGCTTGAAGAAATTAATCGTCTGCTATGATCCTGTAACAAAACATGTTACTATAATTTCATCTAGCAATGTGAATCCTTCAATTCTTACCTCTAAGTGTGATACTACGCTCCCAAGTAATTTGACAAGACCACCTTTAGAAAATGAGGCATGTTTCTATGTATGTGATGATGAAGTTCCAAAGGCAAAGAAGAAAGATATTGAAATAGGTGAAATTAATAATAAAGCTAAAAGCATAGATGATTTAGCTAATAGCAATATTGTATCTACAAAGCCAGTAACTAACACAAACAATAAATAAATTTATTAGCTCCCATCTTCAGAATAAAATTATGAAGATGGGTGTTCTTTAATAATATTAATTTCCAAAAAATAAAAAATATGAAACCAGTTCTAATCATACTAATCGCTTTCTCGTTTATAATTTTAAGCGAATCATATTCCCAACAGCAAGGAGTTTGGGAGGAGATAACCACTCCACAAGATGATAACCATTGGATAGGTTTTATTACAATTATTGGCGATAGGCTGTATGTTGGTAGTAGTGGGCAGATATTTTATACAGATGACTATGGTAAAAAATGGAGTGAAATACCTCACCCCGAAGGGACAAATGATATACGTAATATTCAGTTTATAAAAGGTAGGTTGCTCATAAATGACGATGGCTATAAAAATTATATTTCATCTGATACAGGCAAAAGTTGGGTAAAGTTCAGGTCGCCCTCTTTACCAATTTATTATGAAAATAATTTGTATGATATATATGATTATATTTTACGTTCATCAGATTTTGGCAAAACATGGGATACATTATCTAAATTCCCTTTGAGTATTCGGAGTGCCGAAGAGAGGATAATAGATTCAAAGGGAGTTTTTATAGCAAGGGATTACAATGGAAACTTAGTTCGTTCCACTGATAAAGGTATTACTTGGAAAATTGAAAGTAAGGAATCTTATCAATTTTTGACATCTTTGGGCGACTACGTTTTTGGATATAATTTACGGGACTACAAGCTATATCGTTCGGGCAATTCAGGGGTAAGTTGGGAAGTTACAAGCCTTGAAAAAATATCACAGTTAGATTTGAAAACATTTAACAATAAAGGGGGAATTATTGCGGCAAATAAGTATGCACTGAAGCCAAAACTACCACCTATTGCAATTTCAAATGATTATGGGCTAACATGGAGCAGAATAGACAAATTACCACCAATCGCTGATTCAACTTTTTATGCAATGGAATATGATATTGATAACAAAACATTGTATTTGTCTAATAACCGTCTATTTAGGCTTAAAGCAGATTTTAAGGGTGTAAATGAAACAGCAGTCCAATTGTATGATGTGAGTTTGTTTCCGAATTACATAAGTGGTAATTCATTAAGCAGGTTGAATTTTAAATTAGATAATGTAAGTAATGTAAGAATAGAACTAATTAATTGTTTGGGTAAAGAGATAGAGTTATTGAAGCAAGGCAAATTAGAGCCGGGAGATTATACAATAAATATACCGGTTGAGCTTTTAAGTGGAATGTATTATGTGATAACCGAAATAAATGGGAAACGTAAAACTGAGAAACTAATTATTGAAAGATGAAAAATGCTTAAACTAAAATAATGAGTGTATGAGATAAATTGCAGAGTTTTTCATCATAGAAACAAGTATTTATGCGCATCACAGGGTTTTTCTGATGACAAGTTGTAAATTAATTAGTTACCTTTCATCTTAAAAAAGTAAAAATATCATCGTGATATTACGATGATATAGGAGGCATTATCGTAATATTGCGATAAAAAAAATATCATTATTTGTTTAGTTTCATAACGTTGTTGATGGCATCAGGGCAGTCCATGTAATTTAGTAAGACTAAAAAAACGAAGGACTGCGTTCATAAAATTGATTATTTTTATTTACCAAAATTAAAATAATATGAAACAATCTTATCATTCTAATGCCGTTTCAAATCTAAGCATAAGACAACTAATCCAAAAGGATAATCTTTCAACAAATAAAGAGTTATCTAATAGGTTTGGAACTTCTACACAAACTATTTCAAAATTGAGGAATAGAGAATTTCAAACAGATTCTTTCTCTGCACCAGTTAAAATAGAGTATGCCCTAAGCGAATTAGAAATGACTTTAATTGTTAGCTTGCGAATGAGTAGTTGGCTACCTTTAGATGAGGTTCATGAAGCCTTATTGCGTCATAATAGCCGTATTAGTAGAGCATTGGTGTATAGATGTTTTGTAAAAAACAATATCAACAGAGTGCCTGAAGTTGAAAAAGAGAAAGCGAAAGAATTTAAAGCATACGAGCCTGGCTACTTACATATTGACGTAACATATATGCCAAAATTCAACAAAGTAGGTTCTTACTTAAATGTAGCAATAGATAGGGCTACAAGGATAATGAATTACAAGATTTATGATAATAAAACATCAAATAATACAGATTTATTTTTCGGTGAATGTATGTCATTTTTTCCCTTTGCCATCACCCATATATTAACTGATAATGGACTTGAATTCACGAATAGACTAATCAATAGTAAAAAGAATAAACTCTGCACAAAACCTTCTTTATTAGATATAAAATGTGCTACAAACAACATTGAGCATAGATGAACAAGACCTTCAACGCCAAAAACGAATGGGATGGTTGAAAGGGTTAATGGAACGATTAAAACCAATACGATATTAAAATATGAGTATCCTAACAGAGTGGCTTTAGAAAAAGAGTTATCAGACTTTCTAATCTTCTACAATCTTCATCGAAGGCATGGCTCATTAAAAAACGAATTGAATGTTAAAACTCCTTTCGACGCACTTGAAAAATGGTTCACATTGAAACCTGAATTATTTATTATTTCACCGGCACTATTTAAAATTAATTTGCACTCACATGTAATCTATTTTCATCAACAACCTTCTGAAAATTGACAATTTATTACAATGAAAGACCTCATTAGAATATTAGGAACCATACCCCAAATTTTATTCATCTTTCAAAACAACTTTAAAAACCGATAGATTATGTAAGAATATTTTTTTTAAATACACTTTGTTTTGAAATCTAGTTAAGGGCTAAAAATTGAATTGTAAACTAGTACTTGAATTGACTAATTAAACTATATACTTTATTTAAGTCAAAGTATATAGTTGTTAAAAAACATGACATTCTAAGCTTTGTTCAATTAATTTCTTGTATCAGCTGTTGTAAGTATTCAATACTTTTCCATTAAAAATAAATACTCTAAATACTTGCCTTCACTATTTATCCATTCATTAGTCCAACGCATCTGTCCCATTACATTTTTCTTATAATTAATTTCAATAACTCGTAATAAATTACCTGACGAATTTATAATATCAAATAATTCTTCTTTATTTGCCCTTCCCCCTGAACTATAAGACAATAATATGTATTTTGAATTAGTTTCATTTATTAGTTTTTTAATAGCTTGGATAGCAATAAAATGCCCGTTTTCATCTTTTCTAAATTCTTCAAAAATTGAAGCTGCAACCTTATCTCGCGAATCTTCCCTTCGGTTTACCTTTCCAAATAACTGAGGTTTATCATTTAAAATAACAGATGTCCATATATGGTAATATGAGTTATAACGAACTCTACTTGGTGGCATTTGTTCATTGTTAGAGCCATAAGGAGGATCAAAATAAGCTAAATCATAAGTTTTACCCTTTATTGTTTCAAAAATATCACCTTTTAAAACTGTATTTATTTTACTGTTTGGAAACAATAATGGTACTTGTAATTTTAAATCGTTGTAAGATCTTGGAGACCATTCTGCAAGATATGCAACGTAATGACCTAAAGTGCTATCTACCGAATCCAAAGCTAGAATAAGACTTGTAAGAGCAATTGATTTCTCGATTTCATTCAAATTAAGTTTTTCAATTTCATCTCTTATAACATCAAGTTTCATTGTGTTTTTCAATTGGAAGGGCCTTTTTTCAAGATTTTTATCTGAACCACCATAATGTTCTGAAAACCATCCTTCGTAACCATTTAAATTGTTAAGATGCTCAATCAATGATTCATAATCTTTGGGGGGTTTTGTATTAAGTAAGTATGCTTTTGCCAAAGTTTCTGACCAAACAGAAATGTCACTTGATGTTGTATTAAAACCTGCTTTTGCAAAGGCTTGCGACACTCTTGTTGAACCACTGAAACCGTCAAGTACATTTTCAACTTCTATTTGAGAAATTATATTAAAAATATGGGGAAGTATCTTTAGCTTTGACCCCGCATACTTAATACCCTCTGTTTTTGGAGTATAAATTTTTGTATTTCCAGATAAGTCAACCATGCTATTCATTTTTTTAGTTTTAAATTATCTATGTCCTTTAGCAAGATTTCGTTTAATTCTGCATTTCATTTTTCAAATGCATTTAATGATAAGCTAAAAAGATAAATTAATTGCAATGTACTGAAATAGGTTTACACATAATTATCATAGTTTTAAAAATTCGTATTCGTAAACTTTCGGTTCTATTTTTTCGGCAAGTTTTTTTAGCTTTAATCTTAAATCACTTATTAGTTGCATATAAGTTTCATCAGAACTTTTATTGTTCATTTTCCCTGCTTCATTTCTTCCTTGAAAATGTTCTCTAATGTCGTAAAGCGAGGCATTTACGTTACAGTTTGGTTGTTTATGATAATATTTCCAAAGTTCACGACCGGCATCAAAAACGGCGGTAGCTTCCTCCGAAAAATTTAAAGGTACTTCGTAATGTGCTTTAGGTTCGCTAACTACAAATAAATCTACTTTATCATCAGGCTTGATTTTTCCTTTGATAAACTTACTCATAAAATTACTCTCAAACTTTTCTCTTGCATTTACTTCTTGCTCGGTAAATGGTATCCAGTGATTTGTGCCATACTTTGATTGAATATTATTACTAAAAAGCGTAAATGCTAAGCAATCATTTTGAAATTCTGAATCCGTTTTCCATCCTTCGTTTGGAAATAAAAATTGGTCTCTGTCGATAAGCCATGTGGCTTCTATGCATTTACGAACTGCAAAATAGATTGAAACAGGAATTAGATTTTCTGTCGTAATTCTTGTGTGTCTTCCACCTTTCTTCCAATTTTCTTTTTCTTCATTATCAACAAAAATCATTCGTTGGTTTTGGAAGTCGTTACCAACCGAAGCCATATGACCAACGTAGTTGTTAGAAATGTTTTTTGAGTATATTTCTAACCAATCACTAATGTATTTTGAGTTGTCGTATGTTGAAATAGTTTTTTCACCTATAAAATTCCCTTTTGTATCATAAACATCGGCAATTGTTTGTTCAAATGCTTCGTCTTTGTTCAAATTCCAAATGAAAAAACCGATTGGGAAATCGCCTTTGACATTATCAAAAGAGTCGGCTGGAACAACAAAAAATTTCTCGATCGAAGCTCGAAAGAAACTTCTGAAATCTGAGTAGTTTGGTGCTTGCAGAATTTTCAACTTTGAAAATTCTGCAAGAATAATGTTAGGGCTATCTTGATATATCCTTGTAAAAAATTGAGCAAACATTTCACTACTTGCTTTAGCCATAAGTGTTTGATATTTGGTGTGTATTTTGCAAACATGAACATCTTTTCGTCCAATTCCTCTTACATTGTCACCTTCTGCATAAGGTGGATTAATATAAATAACTAATTTTTTTTGCTTTTTTGGGATGTTAATAATTTCTTGTAATGGCTTTAGTAATTTGGTAAAATCATCATTTAAAAAATCAAACTGAAAAACGTGGTCGTCTAATAAGTTTGCACCTTTTTTAATACGGTCGTGCATAACTTCAACATCTTGTTTGTCTAATGTTGAAGCCCAAATGTTGTATTTATTTGTGAATCCGTTTAATAAATTTCCTGTTCAAGCGGTACAATCCCAAATATAATATTCATCTTGCCAGTTTTCCCCCAATACATCTGTAAGGTATTTTTGGGAAAGTTCAACCCAAATTTGTGGTGTAAAGAAACTGCCTTTTCGTTCTCTTACGTCTTGAGGAACAAGAAGTCTCTTCGTTCAACTATGTAATCCCAATATTCTTCTTTTGGTGGCCTGTCGTATTAATTCCAAAATTGTGTATGAGCAACTTGATTATCAGTAAAGGATGTTTCACTATGGCTAAACAATCCAGATTCGCTAAGTTTTCGGTCAAGTTCATAATGGTCATGCTTTAATAAAACGTACAACTTTTTCCTTTAACGTATTGTTTTCTTGGGAAAGTATATCGGCAATGTAAAAGTCTAAATCAATAATACTAGCTTTCTTTGCAATTTCCCAATTTACAGCAATTGTTGGTTTTACTATATTAAGGCATTTATTGAAATAACAATAAAATTGTTTTTGTCAATTTTGGTTTTGGTCAATCCAAATTTCCCAACAATAAAATTATTTTTGATGAACTTCTTTAACTCTCTGTCGTCATTGATAAAGTTAAAGAGTAAGGCTTTGTTATCAATATCTGCTTTAACTCTTTCGTGAATAAGTTTAAATTACTTTGTTTCGTGGTTTGAAGGAGTTACGTTCCAATTAAAATCATTTATGTAAAAAACATCGTGTATATCATTGTAAGGAATGAAAGCAATTTTTTCTCCATCAAATGCACCTAACATTGATGGTGGTAAAAATTTATCAAAGGTTCTTGCTTTTCCAATTGTTAAAATTAGTTGAACAATAGATTTATAAATATCAGAAGAACCTTTTTTTGCTTCTGCCCACAATAGCGATTCTTGTTCAAATAATTCTTTTTGACTTTGGTGCATACATACACTAAAGTCAACATTGCCAATTATTTTGGAGCAGTCATATATCCAAAAGTAGTCTTGCGCTACTTTGTTTTTTAGCTCTTCTTCTCTTATGTTTTGATATTTCATTTGTCGTCAATATGTTTGGCTGTTTCAGATTTGTATTGCAATTTGCTTTAGTGTTTTTGGCTTTATAGTGTAGTGAAATTTGAAGATAAAATGTTATTTAAATCACAAATGTAGATAGAATTTTAAATATTTTATTTAAGTAGAAAAATGTAGAAAAATATCGAATTATTTGTAAAAATGAAGGAACTCATTTAAGTATTGGAAACCATACAAAAGCTCATAATTATAATTCAAAAACAAATTTAATGATCGATAGATTTTGAAAGAACTATTATCAAAAAAAACTATATTTTTAAATCAAGTTTAAGACAAAATGTAATTGTAAACTAATGCTAGGAATTATTAATTAATCTGTTAGCTTTATTTCGGACGAGTCAGCAATATTAAAACCAACAATAAAAAAGCCCACCAAAATTATTTAATATTTTTGATGGGCTTATTTACTTATTTATAATTTAAAAAGAAATTTAATTTTAATAACTGTCTTCACTAAAATCAAAGTTGGAAATTAATTGAAGTTCTTTTGCCCTATCTTTAATTTGATTTTTTGTTAAATTAAGTAAACCACCAACTGAAAATTCACTACAACAAAAACTTGCCATCACAGTACCATAGATTAAGGATCTACGGATATTTAATTCATTAACTTCACTACATTGAGATAAATAACCAATCATTCCTCCAGCAAAAGAATCCCCTGCACCAGTAGGATCAACTATATCAAGTAATGGGAAGGCTGGAGCAATAAATATACCACCATCTTTTGAAAATAATAATGCACCATGTTCCCCTTTTTTAATAACAACAAACTTACATCCCATTTCTAAAATTTTCTCTGATGCTTTAATAAGATTATGTTCTTTAGTTAACTCTCGCGCTTCACTATCATTTATAACAAGGCAATCAACGTTTTTAATAATTTCCAACACATCGGCATACATAAGTTCTATCCAAAAATTCATTGTATCACACATAACAAATTTTGGAGAATTAAATTGCCTTAAAGCTTTTACTTGCAGCTTTGGATCTACATTTCCTAAGCATACAAATTGAGTATCTTTATCTTCATCTTTAATTATTGGATTAAACTCTAAAAGTACATTTAATTGAGTGTCTAATGTATCTCTATTATTCATATCAGAATGATATCTACCAGCCCAGTGGAAAGTCTTTCCATCTGGTTTGACCTCAATATTACTAGTATTAATTCCTCTATCAGTTAATACATTAAAAGAATTAAAATCTCCACCTACAATTCCAATTACAGAAGTTGCATTACAGAAATAACTTGCAGCTAAAGAAATATAAGTAGCTGATCCTCCTAAAGCGTTTGGTGCACTTCCAAAAGGAGTTTCAACTGAATCATAAGCAACAGTTCCAATTGCTAATATTTTATTTGACATATAGAAAAAAAATAAAAATTAATTAACTTCTTGTATTTGAATTTCATGAGGAGGTTCACTACTTATAGTACTAATAAAAGTACCCATTAATGCAAATCCACCAGCAGCTAAACAATAGAATATTATTAAATCATGTTCAATTAGCCAACCAGAAACTACTGCTCCTATTATCTGAGCAACACTAGCCATTGATTGGCTAACGCCAAGTACTGCTCCTTGTTCATCACGTTTTACACTTTTCGTAATTAATGTGGTTATTGAGGGTCTTGTAAAAGCCGAACCAATACTTCCAACAACTACATTAATCAATAACAAAGTCAAATTATCTGCATACCACAAAGTTACAAATGACAAACCCATTAATGTAAAACCAATCATGCTAAGTTTTCTATCTCCAAATATTTTCACTAATCTTCCAATAAAACCTCCTTGAATAATAACACCAACTAAACCAGAAAAAGCATAAATATAACCTACATTTTTAGCGTCATATCCAAATTGACGATTTAGGAACAATGCAACACCTGCAATGAATGTAGAAAATGATAAAGTGAATGCAAAAAAACTTAATAACCAATTTCTTGATTCTACTTTACCGAAAAATCTTTTTATCTGTGAGTATCTACTTTCTATAGATTTACTAGTTGCTGGGACATCAGGTAATAAAAATATAGTGCAAAGAATTGAAGTTAGTGAAAGAAATGCTGCAGCAAATGGAGGGTAATGATAACCAAATTGAGATAAGTAACCAGACAATGCAGGACCAACTAAAAAACCTAGCCCAAAGGCTATTCCTATAAATGCAAATGCTTTTGTTCTTTCTTCTGGCTTGGTAACGTCACTAATATATGCTTGAGCTATGCTTAAATTTCCTGCTGTTGATCCATCAATCATTCTAGCAACAAATAGCATCAACAAAGAATTTGCTAATCCAAAAAATAAAAAACCAAAAAAAGTACCTATTTGACTTATTAGAAGTATTTTTTTTCTTCCATAATTGTCAGAAAGTTTTCCTAAAATTGGACCAGAAATCAATTGACAAATTGCAAAAGATGCAAATAATAATCCAACAGTGAAAGGTGAAGCTCCAAATTTTTTTGCATAAAAGGGAAGAATAGGAATTACTAGTGTCAAGCCAAAAACATCAGCTGTGACAGTCAAAAAAATTGGAATTAATTTCTTATTCAATGTTGAAGTTAAGTTTAATAAAAAAGTGAACAGTTAGAAATAAATTTTCACTCACTGTTCACTAAAAATTTCTGAAAGACTGAATGTTTTACTTCTGTTAAAATAAATTGACTATTTAAAAATTAATCATTACAATTTTCTTAATTATTCAGAGCCTCTGCACCTGAAACAATTTCAAGCATTTCTGTTGTAATTGCAGATTGGCGTGCCTTATTATATTGCAACGTTAAAGATCTAACTAATTCACGAGCATTTTGAGTAGCATTTTCCATAGAAGTCATACGTGCTGCATGTTCAGCGGCATTTGAATCTAGTAATGAGTTCCAAAATTGTGTATTTAACTGCTTTGGTAACAAAGAATCAAGCAATTCTATTTTTGACGGCTCAAAGATATAATCTGCTTTTCTTTGCTTCAAAGTTTTATCAGTTACAAATTTTTTAATTGGCAGAAATTGATCAAATGTTGGAACTTGCTTAATTGCACTTTTAAACATATTGTAAATAACCTCAACACGATCGTAATCTCTATTTAAGAAACCTGTTTTTAAATTTGAAGCAATTGATGTTGATTCTGAAAAGTTAAGATTACTGAAAAATCCTGGATAAGCTTGAACTACATTCATTTTTCTTTTTGTAAAAAATTCAACTGATCTTTTACCAACACAAATTATATCTAGATTTCCTTCTGCTAATTGCTTTGAATAATGGGTATTAATATGAATTAGTGTTTGTTTACACAAATTACTATTGAAAGCTCCACACAACCCTCGGTCTGCAGCAATTACAACTAAACATACACGTACAATTTCACGTTCTTCAAAAAGTGGATTAGCTGAAGCTCCTTCTTCGTTACTTGCAACTGATTGAATTATATCACGCAACTTCATTCCATAAGGGCGAGCAAAGGTTATAGCTTCTTGAGCACGCCTTAACTTTGATGCCGCAACCATCTTCATTGCTGAAGTTATTTGGGCAGTACTTGATACACCTTTAATTCTATTTCTTAGTTCCCTATATTTTCCCATTGAATTGTATTATTATTTCGAGCTTATCTAATTTCAAAAATTAAATATTTAATTTTTGAAAAAGTAAACAAAATTGACTTAATGACTAACCATAGGATTAAGTGTTTTTGCTTGTTCAACCCAATCAGTAACTGATGAAACTGATGGCATTGCTCTTACAAGATTTTTTTCATTATTTACTTCAAGCATTTTTGCATGTAAATTAGCTGGTACACGATTTCTGAGCTCTTTAACTGTATCAACACCAGCTGCTTCAAGCAAATCTGCATACTCTTCAGCAACACCTTTAATACGAAACAAATCTGCCATATTTACCCAACGAAGTATTAAGTCTAAACTAATTCCAGTTTTTTCGTTTAGCTGGTTTCTTCCTTGAATTGTTGCTCCAAATTCAAGAAGTTTTTCAACTGAATCAATTCCAATTAAAGTTAACTTTTCAGTATAAACTGGACCAATTCCTTCTATGTCGCTTATTTTGTATGCCATTGTATTTTAATATTTATTAAGTTATTTGGATTTTATAAAATGATTTTTTAATAAAATTCATTTAAATTCAGATATCTAGTTATTCACTATTATATATCTAAAATTATGCTTTAAAGAAATTATGAAAATCTTCTAATGAATTTTTTAACGAATCTACTATTTCTGAAGTTAACTCTCTTTTCTTAGCAATTTCTTTTAACAAATCTGGAAACTTAGTTTTTAGATGTTGAATATATTCTTTCTCAAATCTACGAATATGCTCCACAGGTACGTTATCTAAATAACCATTTGTTCCAGCATAAATAATAGCAACTTGTTCTTCAACCGGAACAGGATTAAATTGTCCTTGTTTTAATATCTCAACTAACCTAGATCCACGTAATAATAATTGTTGAGTCGATTTATCTAAATCAGATCCAAATTTTGCAAATGCTTCAAGAGTACGATATTGAGCCAAATCTAACCTCATTGTTCCAGCAATTTTTTTCATTGCCTTTGTTTGAGCATTTCCACCTACACGCGAAACAGAAATACCTACATCAATTGCAGGTCTTACACCAGCATTAAACAAATTAGGTAATAAATAGATTTGCCCATCAGTAATTGAAATTACATTTGTAGGGATATATGCAGATACATCCGATTCTTGAGTCTCTATAATTGGAAGTGCTGTTAGAGATCCACCTCCATACTCAGCGTCTAATTTTGCAGCCCTTTCTAATAAGCGTGAGTGAAGATAAAATACATCACCTGGATAAGCTTCTCTACCTGGTGGACGACGAAGTAATAATGATACTTGACGATAAGCTGCTGCTTGTTTAGTTAAATCATCATACACACAAAGTGCATGTCTTCCTCCATCACGGAAGTATTCACCCATTGCTGCTCCTGAAAATGGAGCTAAGAACTGCATAGGAGCAGGGTCTGATGCATTTGCAGCTACAATTGTTGTGTAATCTAGTGCTCCATTATCACGTAGAATTTGTACAACATTTGCTACAGTTGCAGCCTTTTGTCCAATTGCTACATAAATACAATAAACTGGCTCAACTCCTTCTGCTTTGGCTTCTGGTGTGTGAGTGTATTTTTGATTTATTATAGCATCTAATGCAACTGTTGTTTTTCCTGTTTGCCTATCACCAATGATTAACTCACGTTGACCACGACCAATTGGTATCATGGCATCAATTGCCTTAATTCCAGTTTGAAGTGGTTGTTTTACTGGATAACGAGTAATTACTCCTGTTCCTTTTCTTTCTATTGGAAGAGAATGTTTTGCATTTATAGGACCGCGACCATCAATTGGAACTCCTAAGGGATTAACAACACGACCTAATAATTCTTCACCTACAGGGACAGAAGCAACTTTACCAGTACGCTTTACCGTATCTCCTTCCTTAATAAGTTTATCCTCCCCGAAAAGTACAATACCTACGTTATCTTCTTCTAGGTTCAAAGCCATACCTGTAACTCCATTTGGCAATTCTACTAGCTCAGACATTAGAACATTTGATAATCCATAAACTCGCGCTACTCCGTCACCTACTTCCAATACGGTGCCTACATCGTGAACTTCGGCTTCACTTGAAAAGCCGGATAACTGCTTACGTAATATTGCGGTTACCTCATCAGGACGAACTTCTGCCATTATTTTTTATATATATAATTTAATTTAAAATTTCAATTTATTATTTCTAATTATCAGAAATATATTGAATCAAACTGATAACATTAAAAGTTCTATCAAAGACAAAAATGACTTTATGAATTATATTTTGAGATTAACAATGTTATTCTCAGAAACTTTTTAGTTAATTTATAAAAACTTGTCTTAATTTATTTAGATGACTTACAATAGAAGCATCTATTAATTTATCTCCAATTTTAGCTTGAAACCCACCAATTATTTTTTCATCAATTTTATATGTAGCTCTTATACTTTTACCAATTATAATATTTAATTTATTTACAACATCTAATTTTTGAGAATCACTCATATCAAAAGCAGTTGTAATAACTGCATTAATGGTATTGTTCTTATCATCAAGCAAAGATTGATAAGAGATAATAACATTTGGTAGTTCATTTGAACGACCTTTCTTTGAAAGTAATTTTAAAAAATTTTCTGTTAAAATAGAAATTTTACCACTAAATATTTCAATTAAGATACTTTCCTTTTTTGATAAATCTATAATTGGGGAGGTAAGAAATAACTTTAAGTCATGGGAGTTATCAAGCGTTTCTTTTAAGAGGATGAAATCGCTTGTAACTTTATCAATATTATTCTCACTTTGAGCCAATTCAAAAATCGCTTTTGCGTACCGTAATGCTACTCTTCCCACTTTATAAGTTTTTAATTTAAAATATTCAACAACTAAACATTACTATTTAATCAAGTAATTTTCAAGTATTAGAAAATACTTAATATAATTAATTAACTTCTTTTAAATATTGCTCAACAACTCTTTTCTGTTTTTCCGAATCTAATGTTTCTTTAAGTATCTTTTCAGCAGCGCCTATTGCTAAGCTCGAAACTTCTGTTTTAAGTTCATTTAAAGCTTGTTGCTTACTTTGAGCAATTTCTTTAGCTGCTTGATTAATCATTTTTTGAGATTCTTCTTGAGCCTTAATTAGTGATTCAGATTGGAGTCTTTCAGCTTGTTCACGTGCATCACGCATCAATTTCTGTTGCTCTTCACTCATTTTTGCTAGAGTCAATTTATTATCTTCTGAAATTCTGGCAGCTTCAGCTTTAGCAGCTTCTGCCCTATTTAAGGCATCATTAATTGCCGATTCACGGTTACTCAAAGCGGTTGTTATTGGTTTCCAAGCAACTTTGTATAATAGTGCAACGAGAATTAAAAAATTTAGAATTGTCCATAAAATTGGACCTGTATTTATGTCTAACATTAAATTATATTTTTAAATAAATGCTTTATGCAGAATCTATTTAAGGATTTAAAGAATTAATTATAAACAATTAATTATAAACTATTAATTATGAAGTAAAGTAAACCTAATTGAGTCTTTCAACTTTTCAATTAAAATTATACCTTTAATAATTTTTCTAAAAATCTTGTATTTTTAAGATTCTACTTTAAATTTAATAGTAAAAAATTTAAGGGCGGATTGATAATTATACCCACCCTTAATATATTACACAATTTTTACTTAGTAGCAAGAAGAATACAAATAACCTCTGCGAATAAAGCAACACCCTCAATAAGAGCTGCTGCAATAATCATTGTTGTTCTAATATCTGCTGTTGCTTCTGGCTGACGACCAATTGCTTCTAAAGCTGCAGAAGCCAACCTGCCAATTCCATTTGCTGCTCCGAAAACTGTTATGCCGGCTCCTACGCCTGCTGCAAGATAAGCTAATACTCTTGGATCTAACATTTTAAAAAATTTAAGTTTAAAATTTGATTTATAATTATTCGTTCTATTTATTTATTAAAAAATTATTAGATAATTTATATTTATCCTAAGAATTATATAAAATCGTCTGGATGATTTGGATCATGATGTTTCTCTTCATGATGATGTTCTTCCATTCCCATTCCTGTAAACACAGCTGTTAAAGTTGTAAAAATATAAGCTTGTAAAAAAGCTACTAAAAGTTCAAGTAAATTAATAAATAATGAGAACCCAATAGTAACAGGAATAAATGCTTTAGTAACAAATGCAAGTCCTATTAGAGAAAGTAGAATAATGTGACCTGCTGTCATATTTGCAAACAAACGAACACACAACGCAAAAGGCTTTGTAAACAGACCTAAAATTTCTACTGGAACCATTATAGGCCATAATGCCCAATGAACTCCTCCAGTTAAATGCTTAAGCCAAGCACCAAAACCATTTCTTGATATTGCACCGTATTGAACAGTGAAAAAGGCAATAATTGCTAACCCTGCTGTTGTGTTTATACTGCCAGTTGAAGTATGGCCTCCAGGAACCAACCCAATAAAATTCATTGCAATTATGAAAAAGAAGATAGTTAAAAACCAAGGTAACATTGTGTCTCCTCTTGGTCCTAAATTTGGTCTAACAACTTCATCTCTAACATAAACAACTAATGCCTCAAGTACATTGAAAAATCCTTTTTTTGGTTTTACACCATTTTTTTTATAAGAAAATCCCATTGGAATAAACATAGCTGCCAACAAAAAGATTGCAATCCATTGATAAACAACTAAACTTGTTGGTGAAAAATCAAACATTGGAGAAGTACCAGATGTTTTACCTGTCTCTTCATTATGAACAACCGTTCCTGCTTTATAAATATGATGATGTTCAAATACAAATTCACCCTCTTCATTCATTTTCTCAACGCTTGGGTAAAAATGAAAACCTTCATTATATATCCAAACTGGTAAATCTAATATTTTATAAGGACCAAAGGAAAGTTCACGATGATCACCTAAAGTTCCAAGTAATGTTGTAAATGGAGATTCAGTTACAGGTTCGTGTTCAGTATTATGTTTTGCTTTAGTTATATGTTGATCTGTAGAAGTATGTTCATCATGCTTCTTTATATCACCTTGTACTATATTACCCTCTTTAATTTGAAACTGTGGGTCTTTCATTTATAATTTGTTTAAAAAATTAACCTAATTTTAAATCTACATTATTTGCTAAATTTTTTATAAATATTTCATAAGAATTATTCTAATTCATATATAAAACTATAGTTTTGAAATAATATTTAAATTTAACAACTATTATAAAAAATCTCTAATACTTTAAAATTAATTTGAATCACTCAATTGGGAAATCCATCTTTTTTATAGCTTTATAAACTGGGTTTGTTGATTTTCTTTTAGATTCAGCATTACGTTTGTCTAACTCTTTAACAACATATGTAATTTCCATTATTACATATACAACGTAAAATCCCATTAAAGAAAGTGCTAGTGATAATTTATCAAAACCCAATAATATTAAAGCAAACATAACTCCTAAAACCAAAAACATTCGTAGAACCATACCTCCAAAAACAGAATTCATAAATACTTGAGTAGACTTATCCATTGAAAATTCAATTGATAACATTCCCAAAAATATATTTACAAAAGAAATAATCCCTGAAGCTATAATTGCCTTTGTTTGTTCTGGATTAGTCCATGCAAATAAAGGATAAACTAATAACAGAGCCATCAAAATAGTAACAGGTAAAAGTATACGGAGGAATCTAAAAATCATTATTATTCAAACTATATTTGGGGCTTAACTTAAAACATATTATTAAACTCACAAACACTTAATCAGTTACATTATTTAATTTTAACTCCAATTACGGCTCTAATAACACTTACCATTCCCCCAACAGCTCCTAAAACAATCCCTATAATCATGAACCATGGTTTAAATCCATATTTTGAATCAAGCCAATATCCAACGCCACCAAACAAACACATAGCAGCTGCTAATTGCAAACCTAATCCAGAATAATAGCTCATTTGCTTTAAAGTAGATTTCTCATCTTTTTTCTTAATCATAATTTTATATAAATGGGCAATTTATACTCTTATCCTGAAATTTAGTCGCGCAAAAATAGTGATTTTAATTTAAGTAAGAAATAAAATTCCTGCCAACTTTCAATTGATAACTAAATATTTAATTTCAATATTTTGAATATCATGAGCTTACTTCAAGCTTTTTCTAAATTTTTAAGATGATCTAATATTTATATTGACTTCTATAATGATACAAATACTTGGTTCTAATTGGGTAAATTAAATAATAAATATTCGATTTAAGAGAATAATTTTTTTACATTCAGGAGATACATAAGCAGAATAATACTAAATTTAATACAATTGAATTAAGCCATTTAAATATAAACAATTTTATATCACATTCTTAAACAGTTTCAGGCAATACTATGATAAGTACTATCTTTTGGGCATTAAATTTAACTTCAAATGTCAAGAATTATTTTAACAAATAGTTTTTTAACTGGAGGGAATGTATATTTGCAAATATTATTATAAAACAAAAAGAGAGTTAACTAAACAACAAAACAATTCCGAAACCTCAATATATTAAATAATTTTAGGTATTAATATTTACAAATGTTTAGTCATAAATAAATACAATTATATTGTTACTTATGGAACAAAAATTTCATCTTTAAAGCTTTTTGAAAAAAATCCAAAAATTAAAATTATAGATTTTGTGTTGTTTGTATTGACAATATCCAATTTAATTGATTTAAAATAAAAAATTATTATTTAATCATAAATTTACATTTAAGCCCTCTCTAATTCATCTTAGAGAGGGCTTAATAATTAATATTATAAACTAAAAATAACTTTATCTAATGCAATGAATAACTTTTGAAGACATTTTACCACCAGAATTTAAAACTAATAAATATGATCCTTGGGGAAGATCCATATTCATATTTAACTTATGGCTTCCAGATGTAAAGTAATCTTTTTTCAATAATGCAATTTTTCTACCTTCAATTGAACTTATCTCAATTTGAGCTTCACCCGCTCGCTCCATAAAAAACTCAATAGTAGAATTCTTTTTAAATGGATTTGGAGAAGCACCTAAAATTGAAGTAGAAAGATTATTGCTACTATTTGAATCAACTCCAGTTGGAGTTTGTAACACGTCTAGTGGAATTATTGAATCATCTTTTAGAACTGTTCTAGCATCTGTTAATGACAACCCAAACCATTCAGAAATAATTTCTGCATAAACTCTTCGATAATCTATTTGATACCTAAGATCTCCATTATTATCAAAATTTTTCAAATCGGGAGCGCTACCAAAAATTCCGCCATTTACTTTTTTACCAAATACAAATTGTACTGAAGCAGCTCCATGATCTGTTCCATAACTACCATTTTCTTGAGGTCTGCGACCAAACTCACTAACAGTAATTCCGACTACTTTATCTGCATGACCAAGCTTTGTCATCTGATAATTAAACTGTGCCACCGAGTCAGAAATTCTCTCTAATAAAGTAGGATGTAATCCAGTTTTTATATCTTGTTGTTGGTTGTAATGGTTATCAAACCCACCCATTGAGACAACATAAACTTTAGTTTTTAATCCGCCAGCAATAAGTGAAGCAACAGATTGCATTTGAGTACCTAAAGATGATGAATTAGACCATCCTTTAATCAAATCTTTTCCTTTTGCATAAGCATCTTTTACAGCTTGAGCATATTGATTTGAACGTTTTGCAATATCTGCAACAAAGTCATATTCAACTTTATAATTTGTACCGTTGCTTTCAACATCTAAAGAATCAATAGAAGAACCAACACCTTTTTGTGCACTTGGATCAGCAACTTCAATTCCCATTCTACCTTTATTGCTCATTAATGCAAGTGAAAATCCTGAGAACTGTACTGCAAGCGGGTGTACAGGTAATGAAGCAGGAAAATCTGGATACATTTTCTCAAGTGTTCTACCAACCCAACCAGTATCCAATCTAACATCAGGATCTGAAATATTCAAACCACTTAACCAAATATCTGTAGATCTAAAATGTGATAAATTTGGCTTCTCATAACCAACACCCTGCACAATTGCTAACGAACCAGCCTCCAGCATACCTGCCATACCTTTAGGGACTAAAGCAGGATCACCCTTTGCTAATGATGGATGAAGGTAAACATCACCAATTCCATTATATGCATCTATTTTTTTAACGCCAATGTTTGGTCTTAATTTATAATAATTATCGTCATTTACAGGAATGATATTATTAAGCCCATCATTTCCTCCAAAAAGTTGGATAATAACTAGTATTCGATCATTATCTTGTGGCATTTGAGCCATCATTTCTAGAGTTGATCCAGCTCTAAGAGTTGCTCTTCCAAGCGTAATAAGTGGTGTTGCAGCTGCAGCAGCTTTGATAAAAGATCTACGTTTCATAAATCAATAATTTATTTGATCAAAAGATATTCTATGGAAAATACTAATTAAAATTCATTAATAAAAACTCAATAAACGAGTAACACCATAATTCAATATTTCATACATTAAACAGTATATCAAAAACATTTTCTTATTAAATTTCAAATAAATTATTGGATTTATTTATTTCGAATAATCCCAATAAATCTCAATGCTATAATTAGTGCAATTGCTCCACCTACACCTACACCAAAATACTCCCAATTAAATCCTTTTTCAACATTAAAATGAAAATATTTTTCTGCTGCCCAATGTCCTAATGCAGCCCCTGCAATACCCAAGAATATATTCCATAAACAACCAAGTTGATTACTTGTTTTTGTAATTATAGTTGAAACCCAACCAATGAGACCACCTACTACTATTGTTGCTAAAAATCCCATAATTTAATAAATTTAAAACAAATATATTTATATGCAAAGTTAAGAATGTAATTGAATGTTTTGAGAAAAGTTTTAATTAAAATTACATTTGCTTAAATTAATAATTTGCAGTAAAAACTAAATAGATAAACTCTTTAATTTTAATTTTAATTTTTTTTTGATATTAGGGAATTAATAATGTTAGCGATTTTTATTGGAGGGTTATTATTGATTTTTACAAATAAAATCAATTCTTGAAAAACTTTATTAAATTTATTGGTATTTCAAAGTTCTAAAAAATGGGATTAATAAATTTTAATATAATTATATTTATTATTAAAAATATTGGTCTTGAAACATTGTTTGAATAATTCCAATACAACCAGTTTTTGTAAATGTTTCAACGTGAATATCTCCATCTTCTGTAACATTATAATCACCTTTTAACATTTCGATATTATCTGTTTGCAAATCACCTTCAAGTACAAAAAAAGTTTCATATCCATTGTGTTTATGCCTTGGAGTTTTAGCACCTGGCAATAACTTAACCATCATGGTTATATAGCCAGTTTCTTTATTTAAATGCATTGGTCTTATCGTTATTCCAGGAAACCCAGAATCAATCCATTCAATGTTCTCACCACGAAGAGGATAACTTATAATAGGGAATGAAATTCCATTTTCAATTCTTCCTATTTCATTTAATATTTTTTCTTTTAATACTAATCTTGGTAAAGGCATCGATTCAGCAATTTCCTCAGCAAAAGAAGCAATATTTTCTGATTGAGTTTTAAACTCTATCATATCTATTTTTCCATCAATCAAATCTTGCTCAAATTGATATACTTCCTCAGAAGTCATTGCTCCAATAATGTATAAACTAATTCTATCTTTCATTTCTTCATTACTAAAAAGTTCGTCTGACATCTTTTTTCTAAAATTAAAAATCTTGTGAATAATTTTTTAGATGATTTCTTAATGCAATAATTCCAGTTCTAATCCTAGTTTTTATTGTTCCTAATGGGTTACCAGTAATAGCAACAATTTCATAATGAGTATAACCCATAATAAATGACATATAAATCAAATCTCTTTGCTCAATTGGTAACTTATTCAATGCAACATAAATATTTTGATTTGCCTCGTTATTTTCTATTTCAGTAGATACATTATTATAAGAAAGTTCTTTTGAATTAGTCAAAAATGAATCTGAGTCATCTAATGAAAAAGCTTCTTCCTTTTTTTGTTTATTTCTTTTTGAACGTAGATAATCAACTGCTTTATTACGTGAAATTCTAATTATCCAAGCTTTGGCTGAGCCTAACAACTCATTATAAGATTCAGCATTTTTCCAAATGAGAATAAACACTTCTTGTAATATATCTTCAGCTTCATCCGTATTACGAACAATTGCAGTTATCACTCCATAACTCAAACGAGAATATTTATTATAAAGTGATTCTATAGCACCTAGCTTCTTTTCACCAACAGCTTGTATTAAATCTGAATCTGAGTTATACAATTTTTTATGCTCATCCATAAATGCAAAAATATAACTAGAAACTTAAATTAACTATATTAATAATTACTATAACGTATAAATTTTTCAATTGGATTTATTATAAAAAACAAAATTGGAAATTTAATTATTTTAATTTTAAACGTTCTATGTATAAGCAATTGTTTGAGTTAACATATTTAATCAAAAAAATAAAATTGTTAAATCCAAAGCGGAATGATTATCGTAATGCACTTTGTAATAGTATTAAATTTAAAAAAATAGCTTTAATTATCTTACTATTATAAAATGTTCAAATTATTAATCTTTAATCAATTTTTATTGTTAAAATGAAACAAACAAACAATTTAAGAAGTAAAAGTTTATGGGCAATTGTATGTACAACAGCATGCATGTTCGTTTTCAATGCTTTTGGAAGTAGTCACCGAGAAGCTCCATTGATAAGCAATGATGCTTTAGCGGACAATACAGACCTTTATGCCTTCAGATCTCCAGATGATCCAAACATGGTTTCAATCATTGCAAACTACATTCCTTTTGAATTACCAGAAGGTGGACCTAATTACTCTTCATTTGGTGAAAATATCCGTTATGAAATACATATTGATAACGATGCCTCAAAAAAAGGTGATGAGATTACTTACAGATTCACATTTTCTAAAATGAACGAAGATCCATCTACTTTTTTTAATATTAGATTAGGTAAACAAAATTTAAAAACTTCATACATGTGTGAAAAAAGTACTGATGGTGGAAAAACATTTTCTACGATTATTACTAATGGTGTAGTTCCTCCACCAAATATTGGACCTCGATCAATTGAAGGTGGAGCTGGTTTGAATAAACCTTATTCTCAATTAATGAAGGACGCAATTACAAAAGCTTCTTCTGGAGAGACTATTTTTTGTGGACCTGTAGATGATCCATTTTTTGTTGACTTAGGTGGAATTTTTGATTTAGGTCAAACTCGAGTTAAAGGTACTGGTGGTGCAAATGAACCTCGTGATGGCGTTGCTGGATTTAACTGCCATACTATATCTTTAAAAGTACCTATAAATATGCTTCAAAAAAACGGCAAGAATGTATCTGAATCAAAAAATATCTTAGACGGCGATTTTGTTATAGGTGTATGGGCTTCTGCTTCTAGACCTCAAATTACAACTTTATCTATGGATGGAAGTGGTAACAAGCCAACAACATCTGGAAATTGGGTTCAGGTTTCTCGTTTAGGTATGCCATTAACTAATGAAGCAGTTATTCCTATTGGTGATAAAGATAAATGGAATGCAATTACTCCTTATGATGCAAATGAAGGTACATTTGGTAAATACTTTGTTAACCCAGAGTTAGCTCTTTATATGGATGATAGTCAGTTTGGTGGTGCTGTTCCAGCTATGAAAGACCTAAGAATTCAATCAAAATCTTTGGGATCTTATGATTTTAGAAATGGGAAAGATGGATTGTACGGATTGTTAGCAACTAATGGAGGTAAAGGTACAGCACTTGATACAGCTTCTTTTGGAAAGATTCTTTTACAGAAATCTTCACCTCGTTCAGTTGATTTACTCCCTATATTTTATACAGGAGTTCCAAACATTGCACCTTATCAATTGGCAACAGGAAAAAATGGAAATCCTTTAGCTATTGGAAAACCATTTATTAATAATTTTCTTCCAACATTAGGTGATGAGTTAAGGTTAAATATGGCAACTCCAGTAACACCAAGAGATAGCAAAGATTTTAGCTCAGAAGGAATTATTGCAGCTGCTGTTTTAGGATTGACAGATTCACGTTTTAATGCTAATACTGATCTTCAAGCAATTCCTAATATGGATGGCTTCCCAAATGGAAGAAGACTTGAAGATGACGTAACAAGAATTGAACTTCAAGCAGTAAGTGGGGTTGCTTTAGCAGCAATTGGATTATGGTATGATGATTATTCTACTGGAAGCCCAGTTACTCCAAAACTTTTAGGTGTTCTTGGTTATAAAGCTGGTCCAGAAAAAAATGATATGCTTTTCTCAAACATGTTCCCTTATATGGCAGAACCTCATCGTGGATTTGATTATACTAAGAAACTTACTAGTGATGTAAATCTTCGTGATGATGATCAAAAAGGATCTGCAAATGCTATTGGAATGGCTTCACCGAATGGATTTTTCTTAGGTCAAAATTATCCAAATCCTATAACAAAAGCAACCACAATACAATTTCATTTAGCATCTTCTTCTAATGTTTCAGTAGTAATGTTTGACGAACTTGGAAAAGAAGTTTCATTTGTTTATAATGGTTTTTCTGAAAGAGGAGATCATAAAATTCAATGGACTCCAGATTCAAATACACCTGTTGGAAATTACATAGCAGTTTTAAAAATTAACGGAGAAAATAGTTCTTCAATGAAAGTTAAAGTTGTTAAGTAAATAAACTATTATAATCTTATAATTTGATTTACCGAATTAATGAAGGGCTATTTTTAATCTAAGTAGCCCTTTATTCGGTAAATAATTTAGACTTCAAAATCGATTAAAAATCTTTACACATCAAATTATTTCAATGAACTCAATTAATAAACTAATATTCTTTTTTTTATTTGCAATTATTTTACTTCAATCATGTAAAGATGGTTCGATTAAATCAAATAACAAAATAGAAATTCCAATTTTATTAGACAGGTCTTCTAGTTTTTCACAAAAAGAATTTCTTGTTGTCAAAAAAAAGTACGAAGAATTAACTAACAAAATCAAAAACAATCCTGAAAAACCTGAATCTTATACATTACTTGCTCAGCTTTTTATAAATGAAGCTAGAATTACTGGTAAGCATCATGAATACATTCCATCATGTATGAAATTATTAAACAAATCTTTGGAGCTTGATTCTACAAACTTTAATGCCAAAATTACTAAAGCCTCAGTCCTTATGACCCTTCATAAATTCAATGATGCAAAGACTTTAGCAGAAGAAGCAATTAAATTAAATGGATACAGTTCCTTTGGTTATGGAGTTTTAGTTGATGCATTAGTAGAGACTGGCGATTATAAAAAAGCTGTTGAAATTTGTGATAAATTGAATATGATAAAACCAGATTTACGTTCTTATAGCAGAGCTTCTTATTTACGAGAAATTAATTGTGATTTTAAAGGAGCTATTGAAGCCATGGAACTTGCCGCTGATGCAGGTGCCTCTGGTGCTGAAGATAGAGCTTGGGCTCTTTTTCAATTAGGAAATTTGTATGTTAAAGAAAATAAAATAGATACTGCTCAATTTATATTTAAAGGAATTCTTGAAGAAAGACCATCTTATGCATTTGCTTTTTTAGGTCTTGCTGATGTAGCAATTTATAAAAAAGATTTTTCAACTGCTTTAGAACTCTTAATAAAAGCAATTCAATTATCTCCAGAACATATTTTTTCAGAGCGATTAACCGAGGTTTATTCTAAATTGAATGATACTTTTGGAGCTAAGCTTATGTTAGATAAAACTATTGTAGCTTTTGAGATTCACCAAAAAGATGGTTGGAATATAGATAGGGAATATGCTAACTTTTGCTTAAAACAAAATTATAAATTAGTGGAAGCTTTAACTTTAGCTAAAAAAGACTATCTTTCTAGACCAGAGAATGTTGACGCTCAAACAACTTATGCATGGGCTCTAGTTTCTAATAATAGATTAGATGAGGCTAAAATTATAATTGATAAGTCATTTATAACTTGTAAAAATAATAACCAATTATTAATTATAAAGTCTTTATTACAATCCAAACTTAATCAAAAAAATAAATTCATTTCATGAAATTTATAATCATTTTTTTAATTTTAATTGGATGCTTTAACTCAATTTATGCTCATGACATACATATAAGTTATTGCCATGCAAATCTTACTTCCAAGAGCTTTATTGGTAAAGTAGTAGTGTATAAAGATGATTACATTAAGTCAAAATCAAAATTCAATTCAGAAGTAAATAACATCCAATTTTTCAAACATTTCTTTGGCATTTCTGCTAATCAGAATTATACTGAACTTACGAATATTAAATGTGGTGAAGACAATTCAACTATTTGGTTTGAGTTTTCATTTACTTCAGTAAGCAAAATTAATAAACTAATAATTGTAAATAAATTATTGTTTAATCTATATTCAGATCAAATGAATATGATGCAAGTTTCAAATAGTTCTAAAAATTATACTTCTATTTGTACAACCAAATCTCCCCTTATGAATATTATTCAATAAATATTCTCAAACCATTTTTAATTTTTTATCAATGAATTTTCAACTATTTTTAAAGCTCGGATTTTATCATATTCTTGAAGGTTACGATCATTTACTTTTTTTAATTGGTTTGATTATTGTTGCTGATAAATGGAAGAACTTATTAACAATAATCTCAGCTTTTACAATTACACATTCCACAACCTTAATTTTAAGTGCATTAGGAATTTTATCACTTCCACCAATTCTTACTGAATCATTAATTGCAGCATCAATTTGTTATGTTGGAATTGAAAATGTAATTTCAGGAAACAAAAACAAAAGATGGCTTGTTGCTGGTTTGTTTGGGCTAATTCATGGTGCTGGTTTTTCTGGACACCTAACTGATTTATTAAAAACGATGTTGAATGGTAGTGAGCTTTGGAGCACGCTAATGGGATTTAATATAGGAATAGAACTTGGTCAATTATTAGTGATTATTGCAGTTTTTCCCATAATTTTTTTATTAAGGAAATTTATAAGTTCAAAAATTATTTATAATAATCTTATTAATGAACTTTCTCGAGTTATAGCAGCAATAGGAGCAATATTATTGATTTTTAGAATATGGGAAATAAAGTAATATTTTTCACATTAAATTTATTTATAGGTAAAACATTTTATTATATTCTAAGGTAAATTATTGATTCTCTTTATTGAATTTTTAAGTTTATTTTACACTAATATTTTTTAATAATTTTCAAATAATATAATAGAATTGTAATATGAAACTTTCATTCCATGGAGCTGCAAGAACTGTTACTGGATCAAAACATATTATTCACCTAAGTTCGGGTAAAAAAATATTATTAGACTGCGGATTATTTCAAGGTATGGGTAAAGAAACTTTATGGTTAAATAAAGATTTTGGTTTTGACCCATCATTAATAGATTATGTAATTATTTCTCATGCACATATAGATCACATTGGGTTATTACCAAAGTTAGTTAGAGAAGGCTTTAGTGGTCCTATTTTTTGCACAGAAGCTACAGAAGATTTAGCAAACATTATGTTAATTGATTCTGCTAGAATTCAAGAAGAAGATGCTAGACATATTAATAAGAAATTTGAAAATGAAAATAAGGTTCCCGTTAACCCTTTATATTCAGTCGAGGATGCTCAAAATGTTTTTCCCTTTTTTCAATCCATTGACTATAATACTCCAAAACAAATTGATGAAAATATAGAGCTTACTTATTCTGATTGTGGTCATATACTTGGAAGTGCTGCTGTAAATTTAAAAATTAAAGATAAAGGAAAAATTTCAAGAATATGTTTTAGTGGTGATATTGGAAGATATAGAGATATTATTTTGAGATCTCCAGATGTTTTCCCTCAAGCAGATTTCATTATCATGGAAAGTACGTATGGGGATAGAATTCATGATGATACCAAGCAAATAACAGAAGAATTGTTGGGTTACATTAAAAATACTTGTTTAAATAAAAAAGGTAAACTTATAATTCCTGCGTTTAGCATTGGTCGAACTCAAGAACTATTGTATGCTTTAAACAGACTTGAAAATGAAGGAAGACTCCCAAATTTAAAATATTTTGTTGATAGCCCTTTGTCTATGAAAGCTACTCAAATTATTAAAGATCATCCAGAATGTTTTAATAAAAGTGTAAAGCATTTACTTAAAACTGATAACAATATATTCGGGTTTAGAGATTTGCATTTTATTGAAACAGTAGAAGAATCAAAAGCCTTAAATCAAAGTAATGAGCCATGTGTAATTATATCTGCATCTGGTATGGCTGAAGCTGGTAGAGTTAAACATCATATAGAACACAATATTGATAATAATAGAAATACAATTTTAATAGTTGGTTATTGCGAGCCATTATCATTAGGTGGTAGGCTTTGTGCTGGTGCACCATATGTAAAAATTTATGGAGAAGAACACCAAGTAAAAGCTGATGTTGGTGTTATTAAAAGCATGAGTGCTCATGGAGATTACGACGACCTTTGCCAATGGTTAGCATGCCAAAATCCTCAAATTGTAAAAAAATTATTTTTGGTTCATGGTGATTTTGAATCTCAAGAAAATTTCAAATCTAGACTTATTAAAAAAGGATTTTTAGATGTTGAAATTCCATTCCAGCATCAGGTTATTGGTTTAGGTTAGATATTTAATTTAGCTAAATTCAAATACATGATTAAAATAGTAAATTCTACTTTAATATTTTTTTTAATATATTTTATTTTATATAAACATTACTTGGCAATTTACAAGTGAAATTTTCACATATATAAACTGTTGGTTTATCATTTATTGGCATCATATCTTTTAGTAATTCAATCCTATTGTACATATATTCATCATTATAAATAATGACTGCATTTGGATTATAGTTTTTAAAAATTTGATTTTGTAATAATGTATTATCAATTGTTTTACTCGTACCTGAAAATACTATTTGCCTTAATGGTTTCATCGAATCTAATTTTACTGCCAACATATAAGGCATTGCGCTTGGGTATGCTGAGGTATGTGATATAAATAAATCAACAATTATATTAGACTTTTTTATGTAGTTATCATCATTAAAAATAGACCCTAATTTCAAAAGATTCATTGCCATAATTGAATTTCCAGAAGGTTCAGCACTATCATATTCGCTTTTAGTTCGTATCAAAACGCTTGGATCTAAGCCGCTAGTATTGAAGTAACCACCATTCTTACTATCATAAAACAATATATCAGTAACTTTCAATAAATCTTCAGCTAACTTTATGTATTTAGAATTAGCACTTACTTCATATAAATCAATCAATCCCGCAATCATAAATGAATAATCATCTAAGAATCCATTTATTTTAACTTCTTTATCTTTCATTCTTCGATTTAAAATTCCATTAACAAACATATTTTCTATAATTGCATCTGCACAATTTTCAGCTAGTTTTAAATACTCTAAATTGTTTATTGCCCTAAAACTTTTTGCCAGACCAGATATTAATAATCCATTCCAAGCACTAATAATTTTCTCATCTCTGTGGGGTCTAATTCTATTCAATCTTTCATTAAACAATTTAGTTTTAGAAGATTTTAATAAATCAATAATTTCATTTTTATCAATTTGAGTTTCAGATTCTATTTCATCAATATTTTTAAAAATATGTAACACATTTTTATTATGTTCAAAATTTCCTTCTGTTGTAAAACCATAATGTAAAATGAATATTCTTAATTCTTTCTCATTTAAAATTTTAGAAACTTCTTCTATTGTCCAAGCATAAAACTTACCTTCAACTCCTTCACTATCAGCATCTTCAGCAGAATAAAAAGCACCTGAATTATCTAGTAAATCTCGTTTAATATATTCAATGGTTTCAATAATTCTAATCTCAATTTCATTATTTCTTGTTATTAAAAATGTATCAGATAAAGAACTTAAAAGCTGTGCTTGATCATATAACATTTTTTCAAAATGTGGGACTTTCCAAAATTCATCAACACTATAACGAGAGAAACCACCACCAAGTTGATCATACATTCCCCCCCTTGACATTGCAAGTAAAGTATTCTCAGTCATTTCTAAAGATTTAATATCAGATAAATAATAATTGCACCTCAATAAAAATTCAAAAATTGATGGTCTGGGGAATTTTGGAGCATTACCAAAACCTGAATTTAGTGAATCATATGCTCTCACAAAATGTTCCAAACATTTTTTCTCAATTTCTGAAACATCAATTTGATCATTTTTGAAAATGATTGAGCTTTTTGAAATTGAATCAATTATTCTTGAAGATGAATCAATTATTTCACTATTCTTTTCAATCCACGCTTTATTAATTCCTTTTAAAAGATCAACAAAAGAAGGACGGTTGTATGCAGCACGATTTGGGAAATATGTTCCAAGATAAAACGGCTTTAAACCTGGTGTTAAAAAAGCAGATAAAGGCCATCCACCAGAGCCAGTTAAAGATTGTAATGCAGTCATATATACATTGTCAATGTCAGGTCTTTCTTCCCTATCAACCTTGATATTTACGAAATATTCATTCATTAATTGAGCTGTAGAATAATCTTCAAAAGATTCTTTTTCCATTACATGACACCAATGGCAGGTTGAATAACCAATGGAAAGAAAAATTGGTTTATCCTCAGATTTTGCTTTTTGAAATGCTTCTTCTCCCCAGGGATACCAATCAACTGGATTATTTGAGTGTTGTTGTAGATAAGGAGACTTCTCATTAACTAACCTATTTGGATTGTTTTGATTATTCATTTTTTAATGACGCATTTGTTTGAATTGTTATTGCGTAAATTAACATTTAATAAAATTGTTATTTTAATTTAAAATTATAGATTTAAATCATTGTATACTTTTAATTTATCTACAATTCATATTTGTTCAATTCGACATTTAAAAAAACTGTTACTTCAAATCTATAATTCAATTTGTCTCAGAAATTATGATAAATGAAAAGGGTATAATAAATCAAGATACTATTGTTCTTGGTGCTGGTTGCTTTTGGTGTGTAGAGGCTATTTTCCAAAATATCTATGGTGTTATATCTGTATTGCCAGGATATTCAAATGGCAAAGTTACCAATCCAACTTATAGAGAAGTTTGCTCTGGCTCAACTGGTCATGCAGAAGTTGCACAAATTATTTATGATTATAATATAATTTCACTTAAAGATATTCTAAATATTTTTTTTCAAACTCATGATCCAACCACTTTAAACAGACAAGGAGCAGATTCTGGCACGCAATATAGATCTGGTGTTTTTTATTCTAACGAAGAACAAAAAAAGATTGCTGAAATTGCTAAAATTGAAAGTCAAAAATTATTTGTTGATAAAATAGTTACTGAAATTATATTGCTTGATAATTTTTATCCTGCAGAAGATTATCATGTTAATTATTTCAAAAATAATCAAGAGCAACAATATTGTAAAATTGTAATTAATCCTAAAATTGATAAATTTAAAAAATTGTTTAAAGATAAATTGAAACATCAGTCAAATTAATTTAAATATTATCAAATAGATTTTTGAATCATAATTTTTGATTTGATATATTTTGAAATTATTTTTTATTATGAGATCCACTTACTAAGATTTATCTTGTAGTGGATTTTTTATTTTTATATTCCCATTTTAATGAAAAAATGAATTCAAAAAAATTTCTATCACTTGCAATATCAATTGTTTTAGCAATATTTTTTTTAAAAATATTAGGTTGGGCAATGCATTTAACTGCTTATATAATATGGTTGATAATGATTGTGGTTATAACTTATCCAATTTATTTAATTGTTAATAAGTTCATTGAAAAAAAATAGTTTTACTTTTAAAATTCCTTTTTTTAATTAATTATTCTCTGTATTTAATTTGAAAATTCTCTATTTTACATTAATTTTCTTAATTAGTTTATCAGTTTTAAATGCTCAAGAACTTGAGAATTTTGATAAACCAAAATTGCAGTTTGGATTATTTTCGGGTATTTTATTTAACCGACATATTGCAGAAATTACTTCATTGACAAACGTTACAAATTGTTGCCCAAATTATAATGACGGACAAGGAAATGGTTATCAAATTGGTTTGTTATCTAATCTTTCTGTGTTTCAAAACTTTGGTTTAGGATTAAGGTTTGGTTTTAAATCTTCTATGAATAGTTTTTCAAGCAATAAAAAAACAGAGTTAAACTCTGATACTGGCTTGGTAATAGGGCTTTATGAACAAATTTTCAAGCCTTCCTTTAAATCAATTTCTGCAACTCCAATAATAAATTTTTCACCTGTAAATAATTTTAAAATATTTGTTGGTAGTGAATTGGAGTTATTACTAAAATCTAACTTTGAACAAGAAGAATTAGTAATTGATGAAAATAAATCTTTTTTCCCTGAAGGTACAAAAACAAGAAATTTTAGAGCTGGAATAATTGGAGATATTAATAAGTTTCAATTAAATATAATTTCAGGTTTTTCGTATTCCTTCTCACTTAACAATAAAAAAATAATTTCTATTATTCCTGATATATATTACTCTATACCAGTGTTTGATATTGTGAATAATTCAACTTGGAAAAATTTCTCACTTCAATTAGGGTTCTCATTATTATTTTCAAAAGAATCAGCAGAACATTCTATTAATCTTCCTGAACCATTAGCAGTAAAACGTGATGGAATAACTGCAAGTGTAAATTTGGTTGGCGTAAACGATTCCTTAATTGAATTTGTAAAACCTGTAATTCAATTAGAAGAGTTTGAAACTTCAACCACTCACCAATTACTTGGATATATTTTCTTTGATGAAGATTCAACAAATATCCCTCCTAGATATTCTAAGATATCTTCATATCAAACAAAAATATTTTCTATTGATTCTTTGTTCGGAATGAATCAAATTGAAGTTTATCACAACATTTTAAATATTATTGGAAAACGGTTAATTTTAAATCCATTAGCCACTATAACAGTTACAGGCTGTAATCAAGACTTTAGGAATGAGGCAGACAATACTCCGTTGTCTAGAAGAAGAGCTAAAGAGGTCTCAAATTATCTTGAAGATGTTTGGAGTATTAACCCAAATAGAATTAAAATTGAAGTAAGAAATTTACCTGAAATTTATTCTCAAATTAAAACTGCAAATGGATTTGCAGAAAACAGAAGGGTTGAAATATCTAGCCAAACATCAAGTATTTTAGAACCTATACATATTGAAGATACTCTAATTCAAATATCCCCATTGGCAATTAGATTCAAACCACAATCAAATTGTGAAGTTGGATTACATGAATGGTTTATTGAAATTAGACAGTTCCCAGATTTTAAAAAAATCTCTAATAAAACTGATGACATTGAAGATATAGATTGGCAAATTAGAACTGATTCAATTTTAAAAAAACCTCAACAGTTAGTTAAAACTTCAATTAATTATCAACTCAGGGTAAAAGATAACAATGGTGATACAGCTTCAACTCCTGCAGGTGTTATAAATGTAAACTATATATCGTTAGATCAAAAAAGAAAACAAGCTACAACTGATTATAGAACTGATAGATATTCAGTTTTGTTTAATGATAGCATCGATTACATTTTGAATTTAAAAACAATAGAATTTTTAAATTATATTAAGAGTAAAATTAGTTCAAATTCTAAAGTAACTATCTCTGGACAAACAGATAGTCTTGGTGATGAAGCAAATAACTTAATTATATCTAAGCGTAGAGCAATAGCTGTAGCAAAAGCACTAAGGCAAAATCAAAAGAATGCAATTGGGCTTGGTTCTGTAATTGCTGCATTAGATTCAGAACTTCCAGAGGGAAGACTTTATAAAAGATGTGTAAATATTATTGTTGAAACTCCAATTAATAAATAACTTTATACGAAATAAATTAATTGATACCTTTTATAGATTTTCATACCCATAATTATTCAAATAAAATAGATGTTATAGAGATATTAAATCTTTCATTTGATAATTTAGAATTATTATCAAAGTACTGCTCTATAGGAATTCATCCTTGGTTTATTGATGATGATAAAATTTTATACAGATTAAATCAGTTAAGTGAGTTTGCAATTATTAAGAATATAATATCTATAGGTGAAGTTGGATTAGATAAATTCATTGATAAAAATATTGACATTCAGATAAAAGTATTTATCAATCAAGTTCAAATTTCGGAAAAATTATCAAAACCATTAACAATACATTGTGTAAAAGCTTTTAATGAAATTATTGCTTTAAAAAAAAGTCTTAAACCTAAAATGCCTTGGATTATACATGGGTTTAACAAAAGCTTACAAACAGCATTATCTTTAACATCCTCTGGGTTTTATATATCATTTGGTGAATCTATCTTTAAAGACAAAATTAGAACAAAGAAAATATTAGATGAATTACCCTTTGATAAATTATTTTTTGAAACTGATAATTCATCAAAATTTTCAATTGAAGAAATCTATATATTTGTGGCTACTTTGACTGGGGTTTCATTGAGTAATTTAAAAGAACAAATTTATCATAATTTTTTAACAGTTTTTGGGAATGAATTTAGACTGGCTTGAAAGAACTGAGCTTCTAATTAAAGAAGATGGTATTAAGAAACTACAAAAATCTAATGTTTTAGTTGTGGGAATGGGTGGAGTTGGTTCGTATGCAGCAGAGTTTCTTGTTAGAGCTGGAATAGGCTCTATAACTATTATTGATGGTGATGTGGTTGATAATACCAATCGAAATAGACAGCTTCATGCAATGAAATCTACAATCGGTTTATCTAAAGTTGATTTAATGTCCGATAGACTTCTTGACATTAATCCTGAACTAATCTTGTTAGCTATAAAAGAGTTTATTCAACCTGAAAGAGCAGATGAAATTGTTGATGTAAAATATAATTATGTAATTGAAGCAATTGATAGTTTTACACCTAAACTAAGAGTTATTAATGCTGCTTATACTAAACAAATACCTTTAATATCGAGTATGGGAGCTGGTGGCAATTTGGATCCAAGTAAAGTGCAAATAAAAGATATTTCAAAAACTTACAATTGTCCTTTGGCAAGATTTACTCGAAAACATTTAAGGAATGATTTCAATATCAAAAAAGGAATAAATGTTGTTTTCTCAAATGAAGTGCAACATAAGGAGAGTTTAAAATATACTGATGGACAGAATTTTAAAAAAAGTTTTTATGGTACTATTTCTTTTATTCCTGCTTTGTTTGGCTTATATGCTGCCTCCAAAGTTATTAATGATATAATAAGTACCGACTGAAAAAAATTTATTGATGATTAAATTAAAATATATATTTCTTTTTATAATATTATCGAATTACTACCAAACAGTTTTTTCACAACTTGGTGGGTATCCTGGTGCTTTTATGAATAACAAACAAAGCGCAGAGGAAAATGGATTGTGTGGAATAACCCCTTTACATTCAAATTCTTCTCAAGTAATATTCTCAAATTCATCTTTATTATCAAATTCAAATTCAAATAATTTATCGATTAGTTTTTCTTCTATTAATATCTCTAATGGATTACCAAATTCCAATCAATTTAATGGTACATTTTCTAAGGAATTACTTGATGGTACTAATGTTGGAATTGGAGTTAGAAGCTATGGTATAATTACAAAAATGACTAATGACAGAGGTGTTGTTTTGGGTGAAATTAATCCTACTGATTTGGATATTGCTTTTGCTGGTTCTCTTAAAATTGCAAATGCAAGTTTAGGAGGAACTATTCATTATGTAACAAGAAATTCAATAAAAAGCAATACAAATTTT
The DNA here is from genome assembly GCA_016700335.1 of Chlorobiota bacterium. Taxonomy (NCBI): domain Bacteria; kingdom Pseudomonadati; phylum Chlorobiota; species Chlorobiota bacterium. The sequence continues at coordinate 3,022,241 of CP065014.1, forward strand.
ACAGGATATTCGGCAGATTTATCTGGCAACTTGAATTTTAATGGAAGACTTTTATTTGGAGTAAATTTAAAAAATATTGCTTCTGAATTCCAAAACAATATTTCTAAAAGAGTAGAATTTTTCCCTTTAAATTTAAACCTAACTGCTGGTTACTACTTAATATCAAATGATTACTTGGTTCATATGAAAAATAATGCTTCAGGCATTTCAGAAATTAAATACATAAAACCAAGTAATTATTTATATGCCACAATACAAGGGGAATTTTTTAATTCACTTCCAGAACAAAGGTTTGCAAATTTTGTAACTGCAGGTCTTGAATATACTCCCCCAATTAATTTTCCTTTAACTCTGAGATGTGGATTAAATTCAAATTCAATTTTTAGTGGTGGATTTTCATTCAAATACCAACCTGAGTTTGTTAATGAAATAAATTTGGATTGTGCAGTTAAAAGTGATGGTACATTATACCTTACTATGGGGTTGATTTTATAAATATTAGATCGATATATAATTAATAAATTCGATAATAAAATTATTTTTTTTCAGAATCCTCCTCTTTTCTTTTAATAGAAATTCCTTTCGAACAATCATTATCCCTATAGCAATAACCAAAATCATTATTTAAACCTCTTGCACAAAATTGTACATTAGGACAATCTGGATTAGTATTCATATTTAGACTTGCATAACATACACAATAAGGTCCAGGGGATACTTCTTCACATACAAAAAAATTCCAAAGGCTATTTGTATCAGCAGTTCTAGAATATAGATTATTTACACTAACAGTAATTAAGAAAAGGAATATAATTTTTTTCATTTAATATTAATCTTTTTTGTTGATAAAATTTTTTGTCCGTCAAATAAATTTACAAAATAATTCCCAGAATTTGGTACAACACAATTTATAATGTTTTCATTTTCAAAAGAGTTTATTAATGGCATAAAAACAAGTTCGCCTAAATTATTATATATACCAATGTTTAAACCTTTATCAATATTTTCAACTTTATATTTTATATAAAGTTTTTTGAATTCATTTAAATTTTGATAAACTTTAATGTTGCTTTTTTCATCTTTACCAATGCTTTGATCATTTAAAATTAATTTTGGTAAAGATCCACCATAAATATTTATAAAATCAACCCAAGTTGGAGATAACAACAAATCTGAAATACCCACTGAGGTGAAATCGGCACGAACAAAGTAAAAAGGACCATTACCTCTTGAATATAATTTAACTCTCAAAAAAACTGAATCTCCAGAACTTTCAATTCCTGATATAAATTTAATTTTAGAAAAAATTGGTCTATTACCATGGAATGAAGGGTAACCAGAAGGTACTTTTGAATTTACTCCAAAGCTGTCTATCAACTTTATTCTTGAGCCATTTGAAGCTCTTACTAATTCTATTGAATAATCTAAGGTATCTAAAGAATAAAAATTATCATTTTTTCTTGTTTTATTAATATAATTAGTCCACGTAAACTGTCTATAACATGATAATGTATCACCAATATTTAAAATGAAATTTTCAGTTCTGCTAATTCCATTTAATAATTTACCATCATTGTCTTTTACTATCTGTCCTTTATGCCAATTTTCAAGTTTGATAACATTGTTGTTTTTCCTAACTTCAGATATCATATATTTCATACTTGTAGAGTCATTCTTCATAATAAATTCATAATAAGCAGATACTTTGTTACCATCAATTAAATTGGGGTTAAAGGTTGTATCCTTAGCCACTTTAAAATTCATTCCGGTAAAATCTTGTCTATCATCACCACTATTAATTTGAGATAAAAGTGAATTGTTAATCAAGAATGATAATAAAATAAACACAAAGAATTGGTTGAAATTTTTCATTTTAATATTTTTTATTTTAATATTTTTTTAAAATAAAAAAAAAATTGATATAACAACAATAAATTGTAAAATTCTTTAATTTAATTTTTTAGATTCAATGATTATTATTCTATTCAGTAACATACCCTTTTAAATTATCTGGTAACAATTGTTTTACTCTCTTTGAATAAGCTTTTCTAGTATTCATTAACTTCAATTTTGCTTGGTCAATTTCAAACCTAAGGGTTTTAACAAATTCTAATTGAGATTCTGTTGGTCTTCCATCATAAAAGACAACACCAGAATAAAGTCCACTAATTTTATCTCTAATTTTTTCTTCACCTGTAATTGCAGTACCTTCTTTTACAGGTACCATAATTGATCGAACAGATTCAAGGCTATCAAAATATTCTTTTATTATTGGTGGAGGATTTTTATTCTCATTAATAAATATTTTAATTGGGTAAATGCTTGATAGTAAAGTATCCATTAAAACTGCAAGTTCACTGTGCATAGAAATTGCAGAATCAATTACTCTTTTTTGAAGATTTGCATCATCCGTTGAAATGTTATTTATTTCATCTTTAATAAGTTCAATTTCACTCTCTTCCTTTTTATCACCAATTAACAATTTTAATGTATATTTTCCTATTTGAAGTAATGGTCCTACATTTGCAGTCCAATCGGTTTGAGCTCCACCAACAGCTACTTTTGGTGGATATCCTCTCATACCCCAATAAACTTTATTTAATCCTTTTCTTCTAGTTCCAGGCATTTCAGAAACTTTCTTTCCATTGGCATCAAAGAATTCAAGTTTGACTTCTGTATTAGATCGTTCTTTAAGATAATAAGTTATAACTACACTTTCTGGAGAGTTATCTCCAACATACCCAGAAGTTGGCCAACTATTATCAAAATGACCATTTGAAACTGGAGTAGGTTTTGTTTGAATAATTGAAATTTCTTTGTTGGTTATATCCTTATTTAAAAATCTTAAAGGGGAAATATCATCAACAATTAAAATTCCTCTTCCATGAGTAGCCAATACTAAATCATTACTTTTTTTATCAATTGTTATATCACGAATTGCAACATACTCAGGAATATTACCTTTCATTTGAACCCAATCAACTCCCTTATTAACTGATACATACAGTCCCCATTCAGTTCCAAGAAATAAAATATTAGGGTTAACAATATCCTCTTTAATTTTATGTGAATATCCTTTTAGTATTTGACTATTTAAACGAATCCATGTTTTTCCACCATCAATACTTTTTGCAAGATAAGTTGACATATCTCCATAAGTATGATTATCAAAAGTTACATATATTACATTTTTATCAAAATTAGAAACTTCAATACTACTTATCCAAGTACCTTTTGGAATAGCAGCTTGCTCGTAATTTGTTGATAAGTTCACCCAATTAATTCCATTATCTCTTGTAACTTGTAAGTTTCCATCGTCTGTTCCAACCCAAATTTCATTTGCATCAAAAGGTGATTCAGTAATTGTAAATATTGTACAATGATTTTCAGCAGAAGTATTATCAACTGTTAAACCTCCACTTTGTTCTTGCTTTTTCTTCTCTGGATTATTAGTTGTTAAATCTTTAGAGATACGATCCCATTTTACTCCACCATTTATTGAAAGATAAAGGAATTGCGAACCAATATATAATCTTTCAATTTCTTTTTGGGAAACATAAATTGGGGTATTCCAATTCCATCTTAGTTTTTCTTCACCAGGTAAAACTTGTGGTTGAATAAACTGACCAACATTTATTTTGAGATTATTCCTATAAACATTCCCTCCCTGCGATTCACTATATACAATTGAATTATCTCTTGGGTCAGTTTGTACCCAAAATCCATCACCTCCTCCAACATTAGTCCAATCTTTATTTTCAACTCCTCCAGGAGAGCTTGATGCAGCTTTCCAAGATCCGTTATCTTGTAAACCACAATAAACATTATATGGTTGGTTATTATCTAAATGAACATGATATGCTTGAGACACTGGAAGAGTATTTACAAAACCCCAATCATTACCTTTATCATTACTAATATAAACTCCACCGTCCGTACCTAAAAACATTTGAGAAGTATTGTTTGGGTTTATCCATAAGGCATGCATATCACTATGAACCCAACCACCTGAACCTCTAGATCTATTCCAAGAATAACCACCATCATTACTAAAAGAAAAATTAAAAGCTGGTCGGTAAACACGCTTTGGGTCATTTGGATCAATAGCTATTGTTGAGAAATAGAAAGGTCTTGCAGTTACATTATCATCGGCACTTTGAGGGTTCCAAGATTCTCCATAATCAGCTGAAATATACAATCCAGTTTTTTTTGATTCAACAATTGCAACTAAATTGTTTGAAGCACTTGGAGCAACTGCTAAAGCAACTCTACCAATTTCTCCACTTGGAAGCCCATTAATAAGTTTTCGCCAAGTTTTTCCACCATCATTTGATTTTAACAAAGCACTTTTAGGACCACCAGAAATAAAAGCAAATGGTTTTCTTCTAACTTGCCATAAACTAGTGTATAAAATATTTGGATTTTTAGGATCTACAACAACATCAGCACAGCCAGTATTTTCGGAGATATAATTTGATAATAAATTATTCCAAGTTTTACCACCGTCATTTGTTTGATACAATCCACGTTCTTTAGAATCTGACCAAAGCGGACCAACAGCTGCAACTAAAATTGAATTTGGATTTTTCTGATTAATTATAATTTTAGCAATATGTTCTGTTTTTTCTAAACCTTTACAAACCCAATTATCACCACCATCAATAGATTGATAAATCCCTTTTCCAATAGAAACACTATTTCTCATATTACATTCACCAGTGCCAACCCAAACTATTTCTGGATTGATTTGGTTGATTGCAATTGCTCCAATACTTTGAGGATGTTTATCAAAAACTGAACTGAATGATACACCAGCATTTGTTGATTTCCAAACACCACCACCAGCTGACCCAACATACAATGTTCTTGGGTCACTATTTACACCATCAATTGCAGTAATTCTACCACTCATAACAGCAGGACCTATTTGCCTTGCCGACAATTTATTTAAAGAAGCAGAACTAAGTTGTGCTTCTAAACTTAAAATGAGGTTAGAAAATAAAATTGCAATTATTATAATTTGTTTCATAAAATATACTTGAATTTAACTTTAAAAAAATATTGAATTTCACCATAATATTGAATTAAATTCTCAAATTATTATATAGAAAATAATTCTATACATTTAAAATTAACTAATAATTAAATTATCAATCAACCTTGTAGTTCCAATCTTCCCTGCAAAAAGAGCCATTAACTTTGTATCATTTTCGGTAGCCAACTCAAAAGTATCTGGGTTAACAATATCAGCATAATCAACTATAAATTGATTAGATAAAATTTCTCTAAATGATTTGGTTGCTGCTTCAATTCCAAATTTATTTTGTATTTGATCCTTTGCAGATTGCAAACCTTTATAAATTGTTAGTGCTTGAGTTCTATCTTCATTATTTAAAAATATATTTCTAGAGCTCAATGCCAAACCATCATATTCTCTAATAGTTTCGTGAACAATTAACTTTATTTCATAATTTAAATCTATTATCATTCTTTTAATAACAGCTACTTGTTGGGCATCCTTTTGTCCAAAAACAACCACTTGCGGTTGAACCATATTAAACAATTTAGTTACAATTGTTGTAACTCCAGAAAAATGATCTGGTCTGAAAGTACCTTCATACCTTGTTGTAATACCTTCAACTTTTACAATTGTAGAGCAATTTGATTGATATATTTCACTCCTATTAGGTAAGAATAAAACATCGCATCCCGCAGAAATAAGTTTTTCTTTATCACCTTCCAAATCTCTTGGATACCGTTCTAAATCTTCATTTGGAGCAAATTGAGTTGGGTTAACAAAAATTGAAGCTACTGTAATATCGGCTTTCTCTTTGCACTTTTCAATTAATGCCAAATGACCATTATGCAAATATCCCATTGTTGGAACAAACCCAATAGATTTATAACCAGTTTTCATTGCATACGCAAAGGCTTGCATTTCAGAAACAGTTTGAATTAACTTCATTCATTGTTTTAATTATTCACAAATCTAAATTTAATTTCAATTTTAGAATATAGTTTAATTAAAATAAATTTAATTTTAATTAAACTTTATGTATTAAATATCGACCTAAAACGGAATTTAAATATAAAAAAACAAATTTCTTTTCTAAATCTCAATTTTAATTTTTTTAAACAAGTACAAATTATGAATCTACTTCAAACAATTATGTCTTTATTGAACAGCGGAGATATAATGAGAAAGATTAGTGGGTTAATTGGAGCAAACCAACAAAGCACGGATGGAGCGGTTAAAAATGCAGTACCAACAATGCTAGGAGGATTGATAAATAAATCTTCAACTCCTGAAGGTGCAAATTCAATCATTGATATGATCAAATCTGGTGGGTATGATGGAGAGGCATTATCTAACTTATCTGGATTGTTAAATAAAGGTGAATCAACAGATAATCTTTTATCAAAAGGAGCAAGTTTATTAACTGGAATTTTTGGTGACAAATCATCTGATGTTACAAATCAAATTGCTTCTACAAGTGGAATTTCATCTGAATCATCATCAAAATTATTGGGATTGTTATCTCCAATTTTAATGGGTGTTTTAGGAAAAGAAGTTTCATCAAATGGTTTAAATGCATCAAGTTTAACATCTTTGCTTGGTGATCAAGGAGGGTTTTTAAAGGGATTATTACCATCTTGGTTAACTGGCATTTTAGGTCTGGTTAGCTTAGATTCAATCACAAGTGGAATCAAAGGAGCATTTGGTGATACTGCTGATGCAGCTAAAAGTGTTGTTTCTGGTACATTAGACATTGGGAAAAATGTTGTTTCTGGTACAACAGATGCTGCTAAAAATATTGTTACTGGAACAACTGATGTTGTAAAAGATGTTGCAGGAGGTACATTAGATATGGGTAAAAAAGTAGTATCTGGTACTGCAGATATGGCAAAGGATGTTGCAGGTGGTACAATTGATATGAGCAAAAAAGTTGTTTCTGGAGCTGTTGATATGACTCGTGATGTTGCACAGAGTGGTGGATCAGCATTAAAAAAATTACTCCCTTTAATTTTAATATTAATTGGAGCACTTTTAATTTGGACTTTATGGAAAGGTTGTAATAAAGAAACTGGTGTTGTTTCTACCACTGACTCAACTACAGTTTCAAATTTGGTAGATTCAGCAGCAAATGCAATAAATAATGGTGCTACAACAAATTCTGATATAAAATCAAATGCTACAGATTCATCAACAAATACTCCAACTGCAGTTGTTTCAAACTCAGGTGGAAAAATTGATTCTGTATCTGGCAACTTTGTATATGATGTTGGAAACATGACAACTATTAATTTACCAAATGGAGGTGGAACAATTGAAGTTGGTGAAAATAGTTTTGAGAGTAAGTTGTATAAATTTCTTTCAGATCAATCTATGATGGTTGATACTTTAGATAAAACTAAAGGATGGATGTCTTTAGATAGAGTTTATTTTGAAACTGGAAAATCAGTTTTAATAAAAGAATCTCAAAAACAAGTGGAAAATATAGCTGCAATTTTGAAATCTTTTCCATCTGCTAAAATTAAAATTGGAGGTTATACTGACAATTCTGGAAGTGTTGCAACTAATATGAAAGTTTCAAGCCAAAGAGCAAAAATGGTTTTATCTCAACTTGTTAAGCTTGGATCTTTAAAAGACAATTTAATGAGTGAAGGTTATGGACCTGAACATCCTGTTTCTTCAAATGATACTCCTGAAGGTCGTGCACAAAATCGCAGAGTTGATGTACGTGTTACACAAAAGTAAAAGTAAATAATTTGATTTTATAAAACTCGATTGTCTTATAAGACAATCGAGTTTTTTTTGCTAATTTTAACAAATAATATTAATTCAAAAATTTATTTTTCAAAAAAAATATGGATTTAAATTCTTTATGGAATTATAATGAACCAAAAGAATCTGAAAAAAAATTCAGAGATTTATTGAATTTAACTCCTATTTCAGAAAATGAATTATACATAGAAATTCTTACACAGATTTCAAGATCTGAAGGATTGCAAACTAATTTTGATGCAGCACATAAAACATTAGATTTAGCAGAATCAATGTTAACACAAAATATGGTTATTCCACAGATTAGGTATAATTTAGAAAGAGGAAGGGTTTTTAGATCTTCTGGTTTTCCTGAAAAAGGGGTAGATTATTTTTTAAAAGCCTACAATGTTGCTAATGCAAATTCACAAGATTATTATACAATCGATGCCTTACATATGTTGGCTTTAATAGGTGATATAAAAGATCAGATTAAATGGTCTAATATTGCAATTAGTCATATTGAAAACAGTAAGGATCTAAATTCAAAAAATTGGTTAGGAGCATTACTTAACAATACTGGGTGGAGCTACTTTAATTTAGAAAATTATGATGAGGCATTAAAACTATTTATCAAAACTGAATTGTTTTATAATGAATTAGGTAAAATAGAGCCAACTATAATTGCAAAATGGTGTCAAGCAAAAATGTTACGCTATTTGGGAAGAGTGCATGAAAGTTTAGATTTACAATTGACAATTGAAAAAGAAAGAACAGATAATAGTTTAAGTGAAGACGGTTACATTCACGAAGAGATTGCAGAATGTTTATTAACATTAGGACTTAAGAAAGAAGCCTCAATCAGGTTTGGTAATGCATATAATTTGTTAAGTACTGACGTTTGGCTTCAGAAAGATGAATTATCAAGACTAGAACGAATGAAGGAGTTAAGTATTAATATTGATTAATTTCTTGTTTCAAACAAGAATTTTAATTGTTTACTTTATTAGAATATAATGCATTTGCATAGCTAATAAATGCTGAAGCCCTCCGTTCCCAAGTATAACTTTTAGCAGTTTCAATTGCTTTACTTGATACATTATTAAAATCAATTTTACTATTAAGTAATTCTGTTAGTTTGTGACCAAGAAGTTCAGGCTTATAAGGTTCAACTAGAAACCCATTTTCATTATCAATAATTATTTCTTCTGTTGATTTAAACTTAGCTGCAATTAACGGTGTACCAGAAATTAAATAATCAAATAGTTTTGCTGGCGATCTATATTCATTCAATTCACTTGGCGAATAATACATTACCAAAAGATCTGCACATTTAAGATATTTTACAATATCCAATGGCGGTACAAATGATTTAAATATTACTTTTTCAATTTTATGTTTTTTGCATTCATTAATCCATTTTTCCACTTGGTCAGCTCTTCCACCAATAATTAAAATTATCGAATTAGAATCTAGATATTTGCTTGCTTCAACTAAATATCCAACCTCATCATATCGATAATATACTTTTCCAGCATAACAAATAATCTTCTTATTTGTTGGTAAACCTAACTCCTTACGAATATTATATTTACTAGTGTGTAGGGTTTTGTACTTTTTAACATCAACTCCACCATGAGCAAAAGTAATTTTACTCGTTTCAATTGAAAAACGTTTTTTAATTTCATTTGCTAATGAATTCGATATACACATATTTCCATCTACTTTTCTATTGACTGAAATGTTATTTGGAATACCATGAACATCAGCAATAACTATCATCTTTTTATTAAAGAATAATTTAAACAAATTTAATAATTTTAATATCGAATTATTTCTAGAACTAAATATTGTAAACTCATATTTACGATATTCTAATAAAAAGAAATACTTTATTAGGTAAAAGAAATATACTATCAATCTTTGAATATCATTTATTTCACCACCATTATCATGACCAATTATTTTAAATGATTTATTTTTTAATTCCGAATCTACACCATATAATTTGTTAAATGAAGGGAATACTTGCTCATCTTTATGAATAAAAGTTCTAAAAGATACTAGATCTGTATCTATTCCAAACAAGCAGATTGCATTACAAAGTGCAACAATGCATTGCCTGGCAACCCTTGGTACTTGCAGGGTTTGATGAGAAAAATATACGAATTTAATTTTCAATTTTACGATATTTAATTAGCAAATTAATTTAGAGTTAATCTAAATCCTAAATTTAAAGTTTGTGCAAATCCATCTTCTTCTACTATATAATCATTGCCAAATATTGTATATAAAAATTCAATTTCTGTTTCAGAATTAAATGCATATTTAATTCCTGCCCCTGTTTGTGCATAATATGATTTGGTGAAATTAATAGGCTGCAATGCTAATTCACCAAGCCAATAGATTGAAATATTTTTAAGTTTATTATAACTTAAAATTGCAGTCAAAGGAATTTGCCAAATCATTTCATTAAGCTCATTTGTAATATTATCTAACAGTGAAGATATTCCAAAAAATAATGAAAAATTATTATTAAAATTTTTATCGAAGTAAGTATTTAAATAAAATGAAGCTCCTTTATTATCAAGATATGCTAATTTGTTACCACCTTGTAAACTATCCCCTATTGGAAATAATAATGCCATTTGTAAAGAAGTTGACAAGTTATTTATTTTAAAAGGGATGAATTTTACTTTCGGTCCTATTGCTGTCAAGCCCATTCGTGAAAAAGCTCTATTATTATCAAACACATTTAACAAACCTACTTTAGATTCAATGCCATTGTTAACAGTTCTAAACTTAGCATCTAATCCTATATTAAAATTTTCATTTATTCCATAATATAATTGCACAAAAGATGTATGATAATTGCTTCGATAATTATTTACAACTTGAGAATACAAATTGTTAAACAATTTTATTTCTAATTCACCATTGCTTAACATTGAAGATGTTTTATAGATTTTATTATTATTCTCATTGACTTTAACCACACTATTTGTACTTAAATTAATTTTATTATTGCTCCCAATTAAATCATTTAAACTCCAATCATATTTATAATATTCAATTGATAAATTTTCTAAAAGTTTTGCGTTTCTGAATTGATTAATGAAATTAACAATATCTTTGAAATCTTCTTTGTACCAATTAAAAATTTCAGATAGATAATTCTTTCTATCAATTAAGTCTTCATATATAAAATTATAATTGTTTAACTCTAACTTTGTTTTAGATTTTAATTGATTCTCCAATAGTTCTGGAATGTAACATTTATCAAGTAAAATAGGGCATCCTTTTGCTCCGCAAACTAATACGAAATGTAATAATGGATCTTTATATTTATCATGTAATTTTAATTTTTCAATTTCATTTAGAGATAATAATTCTTTAGCAATAATGTGCTTTTCTTTTTCAAAAAATCCTGGAATTTCATTTACTGATTTTATAGGATAGTAATTAATTATTGTGTTTATAACTAGAATATTATAAGCATTAATATAAAAAGCTTTTGTTTCAATATCGCTCATTTCTGATAGATTAGTTTCTGCAATAATTTTTGATATTGTATAAAGTTCTGTTGGATTTTCCTTGATTGATGAATAATCAACTAAACCAGAAACAACGTTGTGTTGAAAAAATGTATTACATCTAATAAAAAATTCATTTTCAATATTCTTTGCAAATACATTTAAATCTGTTGTAAATACAAATATTATTAAAACACTTATCCTTAAACAAAATCTTAAACTTTTTTTTAAAATCATTTTAAACTTATAGTTTTTAAAGGATTAAACTAAAAAATAATTGAAATAAATTCAAACATAAAATTGATTACCACAAACTAATTTAATAAATTTTTTTGTGTTTCAAAGAATGTAAATCTTTTAAAATTGTAATCAAAATGTTAAAATATTTTTTTTGAAATTAAATTTAACAATCAGAAATTATATCTTCTAATTAGTAACTTAATTAATTCATTTGTGTCATCGATTTGTAAATCTTATAAAAACAATTTTAATAGTATCTTACCAAGTTATTACAATTCTTTAATTTGAATCTATTTTATACTAATTTATAATTATGAAATCATTTTTACTGTTATTGATCTTATTTACCATAAGTAATCTAAACTTAAATATCTTGTTTGCTCAAACTCCTACAGTTGATGAAAATCATTCTTCAATACCTGCTAATAATGAGAAATCATTATATGTAATCAGAGCTGAGTTACTTGAAGCAGATAATAGCAATAAAACATATTCATTCAATTTATTAGCAAATTCTTCATGCCCAATTATTTCAGCTCATGATTTATATTTTGGGATTGCTCAATATATTGGAGTTGGTTATACCCAAGGTGGGATTTTTGAGAATGTATCAAACGATAATAGTGAATTAATTATATATAAAATTCGAGGTCCTTTTGGAATTAAAGAAAATGATGTTTTTCACTTAGCAAATGGATTCAGTTCTCCTTCAATAGACAAACCAATTATTTTAGAAAATGGATCACAATTTATTCTACCTATAACTTTTAAGGCTAAAGAGAAAAAAATGTATTTTGATTCTATAATTATTTCATCAAATACCTGCTTGTTTAAAAATTCTGATTCAGTAATTTACTTGAATTCAATGACGAGTTCTGTGTTGGAAGAGAGAAGCATTAGTAATTTTGATATTTCACCGAACCCAGCATTAAATCAAACTTTACTAAAATATACATTGATTAAAAATGATAATGTAACCATTTTAATAACAGATATTAATGGCAAAGAAATTCAAGTTTTAAAAAATTCTTATGAGTTAATTGGTGAAAATTCATTTAAGTTAAACTTGAATTCATTGCCAAATGGCAATTATGAATGTCAGATTAAATGCGGTGCTCAGTTTATCTCAAAAAAATTAACAGTTTTAAAGTAATTGTAAAAAACTTCTAACCTACGATTCAATAAAAATATTAATTATATCTTTCAATAAAATCTTTTACAATTGGATCAGTTGAAGTTGTTAATTCTGCTACTGATCCATTAAATTGGATGTGTCCATCATTTAGCATTATCACTCTTTCAGCAACTTTATAAACTGAGAAGATATCATGAGTTATTAAAATTGATGTTGCTGATAATCTGTGTGAAAGTTCGTTGATTAAATTATCTATTTGTTCTGAAGTTTGAGGATCTAATCCGGTTGTAGGTTCATCATAAAAGATAAATTTAGGGCTACCCATCAATGCTCTTGCAACTCCAACTCTTTTACGCATTCCACCAGATAATTCAGATGGTTTTTTTGTAGCAATTAAACTATACTGTTTTTGAAATTCAACATCACTTAGTGAATTTATATCTGGTAATAATCCAACATTACATAAATTTTCTATTACTTCATTTTTTAGTTTTACTTCATCTCTTAATCCATGTTCATACTGACCAAGAATTAAATTTTCATATACATTCATTGAGTCTAATAATGCAGCATTCTGGAATACGTAACCTATCGATCTTCTAACTGCATACAACTCATCTGAAGTCATTTCATCAATCCTTTTATCTTCAATTGAAATACTGCCTTCGTCTGGTGTTAAAAGACCTACAATCAATTTAAACAAAACACTTTTACCCGAGCCTGATTTACCTATAATTGCTAGGGTTTCTCCAAGTTGTATATTGAAAGTGACACCTTGAAGAACTTGCTTTTCACCAAATGATTTTTTTATATTTGTTAATACTATCAATTTAATTTTAATAAATGAGTGAAAATATAATTACATTAAATTCTAAAAAGTTCTGAAAATTTCTTTGTTGTTTCATAAACATTGTTGCTAGTACAGATAGCACTAACAACTGCAATTCCATCTACCCCAGTTGACAAGAACCTACTTGCATTTTCAATGTTTATTCCAGATATTAATATAATTGGAATTGTAGCTATTTGAACTACTGAATTAATTGTCTCTATACTAACTAAATCAGAATTTACATCTTTTGTTTTTGTAAAATTAACTGGACCTAAACCCAAATAATCAGCTCCATCTAAAATAGCTTGCTTTGCTTGTTCTGAGTTTCTTATTGTTTCCCCAATAATACTATTCTCTCCTAAAATTTCTCTAGCCTTTTTAACTTCTATATCACTTGCTCCAAGATGCACACCATCTGCTTTAACAGCTAAGCATACATCTATACTATCATTAATAATTAATGGGGTTTTCATTAGATCACATACAATTTTAACTTCAATTGCTTCTTTTATCATTGTATTAATTTCGCAATTTTTAGATCTATATTGAATTACATTTGCCCCACCAGAAATTGCTAACTTAGCTAGTTCTGCATGTGTATACCTATTCTGAATCTTCGTGTCAGTTATTACATAAAGACCTTTAATTATTTTTTTCAAATGAGATTGCTTAAATTGCAAATGAATTATTTTTCTAAATAATTATAAGATAAAATTAACTTATAATTTTAAGTATATTTTTGTTTACTGAATATTTTTTCTAAACTAAATGAAACTAACAAAATACGGTTACGATGTTATTATTATTTCATTGCTTATTTCTACAGCATTGATTCTTTCAGGGCTTTGGTTTAATTATACTATATTAAAATTACTTTTAATAACTCTTGGAGTTTTGTTTGCAGCTTTTACATTATATTTTTTTCGCGATCCAGAAAGAACGGTTCCTCAAGTTGCTATTGATGATGAGAATATTGTAATTTCTCCAGCTGATGGTAAAGTTGTAATTATTCAAGAGATTGATGATAAAGAATATCATAATGGAAAGGCTATTCAAATATGCATTTTTCTTTCTCCTCTTAATGTACATGTTAACAGATTCCCGATCTCTGGAAAAGTAGATTATTTTAAATATGTAGAAGGAAAATTTATTGTAGCTTTTGACGATAAAGCAAGCGATGTAAATGAAAGAACTCATCTTGGAATTAGTAATAATAAAATTAAAGTTTTCTTCAAACAAATTGCAGGTGCAGTTGCTAGAAGAATTGTTTGCCCAGTTAATGTTGGTGATTTTGCAAAAGTTGGAGATAAGTTTGGAATGATAAAGTTTGGTTCAAGAATGGATATTGTTGTTCCAGTTGGAACTGTTATTAATGTAAAAGTGAATGATTTAGTTATTGGTGGAGAAACCATTTTATGCAATGGAGTTTAGCTACGAACTTTTTGTTTATATTATTTTTTATTTAAAATTTAACTCAATTAGTCTTATTTGATTAGAGTAACAAGAAGTATAATACCAAGTTTGTTTACAATGATGAACTTGTTTTGTGGATTTGTTGCTATTGTGAATGCTTCAAAAGGGGAATTCACATTAGCCGCTTGGATGATTGTGCTTGGAGGCATATTTGATGCCCTTGATGGAGCAATGGCAAGACTGACAAATTCTGCTTCTGAGTTTGGTGTTGAGCTTGATTCATTGGCTGATGTTGTAACTTTTTGTGCAGCTCCTTCTTTTATTTTATATACAGCTTATTTTAAAAACTTAGGTACAGTAGGGATTGTTATTGCAGGATTACCAGCTATCTGTGGAGCTTTAAGATTAGCTAGGTTTAACGTTCAACTTGTTGGATTTAATAAAGATTATTTTAGAGGTATGCCTGTTCCTTCGGCAGCCTTAATTTTAATATCATATTTAGTTTTCTATCATTTAAGAGATAATCAAATAATTGCTGAGTCATATAAACCTGCAATTCTAACAACTCTAACAATTGGGATTTCTTTACTAATGGTTAGTACCATAAAGTATGATACTTTCCCATCCTTATCTCCGCATAATATTAGAAGTCATCCTATTAAATTTGCAAGTATAATAATTGCTATTGCTATATGTTTAGCATCTAAGGGTTTGCTTCTTTTTCCAGTTATGTTAGTGTATTTAACTTTTGGAATAATAAGACAAACTTTAAATTTTTTTAAACAAAGAAGTGATGATGATGAAGATTCTGATTCAGTAGAGGAAGATGAACCAAGTCCTTTTGATGATTAATTTAAAATCTTAACTTAAAAAAATTCATTATTCAAATTTTTCTACTTTAAAGAAATAGAATTTATCCTTCATTTAGTTATGTTATAATAATCTTAATTAATCAATTTTAATATTTGAAGAATGACAATGAATAATACTAAAATCATCATTCTCTTTCAATAAAACTGTAGTTTCTAAAGCTTTTAAATTAAATTCCAACAAAGAAACCAAGCCATAGAAGTCAATTCTATAAGTACATATTAATAAGTTCTTATCTTTTGATGGAATTATACTGAAATCTGAAATCATAAAAGAAGTACCTAACCAGTTTTCATTAGATAAGTATTCAATGAACTCATGTTTATTTTGAACTTTGCAATGATCTGTAAAATACAAAAAGTCGTTATGTATTTTATCAGAGAATTGATCCCATTCTTTTTGAATAAAATTTCCATAATAAATTTCAATAAATTGATTTGCAGTTTCCATTTTAAGTAGTTATTATATTTTTATTGGAATAAATTGTATTTAAGAAAAATAACTGATTTGAAAGAAAAATTTTGGTTTAATGCAAAAGTTTAATGATTTTATATTCGTAAAATTTAAATTATATTTTTAATTTACAACATTTTTTAATGGAATAATATTAAAAACAAATTTACAATTCATTTTTTAGTTATTATTTATCTTTATTCAATTTTACTAAAATATTGCTATCAATCCTTATAAATTTTAACTCAATAATATTGTTAATTTATATTAAATTAATAGAAATATATAAAAAAAAATTCATTTTTACTTCACGTCGGCATAAAACCTTAATTTTGCCCCGCAATTTGAAATTTATTTTATAAATGTAAAATTGTTATCAACCAAATAATTATTTTTTTAAAATAAAATCTACTCACTTCCATCTAAGAACAGAAAAAAGATGTTAAAAAGAAGTGTTGAATTGCAATCTATAATTTATTATTTCAAAAGAAAATTTATATTATTTATTATATCTATAAAACAAAATAATGTCAAAACAGATTGAAGAATTAAGTCAGGTAGTTATTCGCTTTGCAGGAAACTCTGGAGACGGAATGCAATTAACAGGGGATCAATTTACAAGTACTGCAGCTTTACTTGGAAACGATTTAGCAACATTACCAGATTACCCAGCAGAAATTAGAGCTCCTGCTGGAACAACCTATGGTGTCTCGGCTTTCCAAATGAGTTTTTCCTCTTTTGATATTCATACTCCTGGTGACGAAGCAGATGTACTTGTTGCTATGAATCCTGCAGGATTAATCACTAATCTTTGCAACTTAAAAAAAGGTGGAATTATAATAGCTAATCGTGATGCTTTCGATGTTAAAAATATCGCTTTAGCTGGATACCAAGAAAATCCTTTAGAAGATGGATCATTGTCTGGTTATGAAGTATATTCTCTTCCATTATCAAAAAATACAATAGCTTCTGTTGAAGGTCTTGGTTTATCTACAAAAGAGGGTGCTCGTTGTGTTAATTTCTATACTTTAGGTTTGCTTTACTGGATGTATGACAGATCAATGGATCCAACATTAAAGCATCTTGAAGAAAAGTTTAAGAGCAAACCTCAATTTATTGAGCCAAATAAAAGGGCTATGATTGCTGGTTATAATATGGGTGAGACTTATGAAGCGTTTAACGTTAGATATTCAGTTAAACCTGCAAAATTAACACCTGGTAAATATAGGAATATAATGGGAAATGAAGCTACTGCATTAGGCATGATTGCAGCTTCTGTAAAAACTGGACTTCAAGGGTTTTTAGGAAGCTATCCAATTACTCCAGCTTCAGATATTTTACATAACTTATCTAGGCACAAAAATTTCGGATTTATTACTTTTCAAGCTGAAGATGAAATTGCTGGAATATGTAGTGCTTTAGGAGCAGCATTTGGGGGAAGTTTAGCTTTTACAACAACATCTGGTCCTGGTATTGCTCTAAAATCTGAAGCAATTGGTCTTGCAGTTATGACTGAACTTCCATTGGTTATAATTAATGTGCAGAGGGGAGGTCCTTCAACTGGGTTGCCAACAAAAACTGAGCAAGCAGATTTATTACAAGCAATGTATGGAAGAAATGGGGAATGTCCAGTTCCAGTTATTGCAGCTTCTACACCTGGGGATTGTTTTTATATGGCTATGGAGGCTGTTAGAATTGCAACTAAGTATATGACTCCAGTATTTCTGTTAACAGATGGTTACATCGCAAATGGTTCTGAACCTTGGATGATTCCAAAAACTGAAGATTTACTAGACATGAAAGTGTCATTTCATACTAATTCTGAAACTTATAAACCATACGATCGTGATGAAAACTTGAAACGTCCTTGGGCTGTGCCAGGCTCTGCTGGTATGGAACATAGAATTGGTGGTTTAGAAAAAGCAAATATATCTGGTGATATTAACTATACTCCTGAAAATCATGAGTTTATGATAAAACTTCGTGATCAAAAAGTTGCTGGAATTGCAAATGATATTCCAGATTTGGAAATTATTGGTGATAAAGATGGTGGAGATTTGTTAATTTTAGGATGGGGATCAACTTATGGTTCAATTAGAACTGCTGTTGAACGCAAACGTGAACAAGGTTTTAATGTTTCTCAAGCTCACTTGAAATATCTAAATCCAATGCCTAAAAATACTTTAGAGGTTTTAAAGAAATTCAAACAAATTGTAATCCCAGAAATGAACTTAGGTCAATTACTTAAAATTATTAGAGCAGAATTTTTGATAGATGCTAAAGGATGGAACAAAGTTCAAGGTTTACCATTTACTGCTAAAGAAATTGAAGATAGAATAGTTTCTTTACTTGGAAATAAAAATTAATTATCTCTTACTTTTCAATTTAGTTTTAAAACTTAAAATTAATCAAATAATAAAATAAATAGATGGAAAATCAAAATGGAACTAACTCATTAAATATTGAGATTCCAGTATATACTGCAAAAGATTTTGAAAGTGGTGCAGATGTACGTTGGTGCCCAGGTTGTGGTGATTATGCTATTCTTGCTATGGTTCAAAGAACTTTACCTGGTATTCAACGAAAGAAAGAGGATTATGCTTTTGTATCTGGTATCGGTTGCAGCAGCAGATTTCCTTATTATATGAGTAGTTATGGTTTTCATAGCATTCATGGTCGTGCTGCTGCTGTTGCTTCTGGGTTAAAAGTTACCAGACCAGAACTTTCAGTTTGGATAGTTACTGGCGATGGTGATGGTTTATCTATTGGTGGTAATCATACTCTTCATCTTATTCGTAGAAATATTGATTGTGTGTTATTACTTTTCAATAATAGAATTTATGGTTTAACTAAAGGGCAATATTCCCCAACTTCAGAAGAAGGAAAGAAAACTAAATCAACACCTTTTGGTTCTGTTGATCATCCTTTAAACCCACTTTTGTTTGCCCTTGGAACTGAAGGTACCTTTGTTGCCCGTACAATTGATCGTGATCCAAAACATCAACAAGCAATTTATAAACGTGCTTATGATCATAAAGGAACTTCATTTGTAGAAATTTACCAAAACTGTAATATCTTTAATGATGGTGCTTTCTTTCAATATACTGAGAAAGATGTTAAAAGTGATAACGTTGTCAATATTGAGCATGGTAAACCACTTATTTTCGGAAAAGATAGTAATAAAGGTATAAAATTAGACGGCTTTATTCCACATGTTGTATCTCTAACTGACGGGACACATTCTGTGAATGATCTTCTAATATATGATGAAACAAGTTTTGAATTAGCTTGTATTGTTGCTAGAATGGGGGATATGGAAGGATTTCCAACTCCAATAGGAGTGTTTCTTGCAAAAGAACGACTAACTTATGAAGTAGTTGCTCAAGATCAATTAACTGCTGCAAAAAATAAACTTGGTAATGGAGATCTTGAAAAACTTCTCAATTTTGGTGAGACTTGGGTTGTATCTTAAAACTCAATTATAAATTTACGAAGGCTTGTTCAGATTAATTTATGGACAAGCTTTTTTTTATCATAAAATATATTTTATGATATTCAAGTTATATAGTTATTATTTTTGGTTTGAATTATTAAGATTCATATACTCTTCCTTTCCATATAACACCTTTTTGAGTTAATAGAAATGGAACAACCAATGCTTGAAATAAAAAATAAAATTCAAATAATAAAAAGTATCTTAATTGATGTAATAACTTTAATCTTCCTAAAGTTGGAATCATAACAGCTAAATCACAAATAAACTTAACTGACCAAACCATTACCCAATCCGAAACACTTAAAAAGGGTGATATTGTAAATGATATCATCATCATAAATGCAATAAATAGAACAATATAACCATGTGAGTCCATTTTGCTTCCTCCTCTACTCCATCTTTGCTTTTGTCTCATTACAGACATTAAACTATTGCATGGCAATGTAGTAATACTTGCTTCTGTTAAGCATGGATAAATTCCATTATAGTTTTTCTTTCTCATTTCCTCAAATAGAGCAAAATCTTCAGTTACTGTAAATGGTATCCCTCTGTAACCCCCAACAGCATCATAACATTCTTTTTTAAATGAAAAATTGTTTCCAATTATACCCAATGGATAACCCAAAGCCATTCCTGAGGATGACATTGTTTGAAGATGTATCCAATCCAATTGCTGAACACATGAAAATATATTGCTTCCTTTGATAACTGTAAATCCCCCCACAATATCAACTCCATCATTAAAATAACTTATAATACTACTCACCCATTCTTTATGTGCAGTACAATCTGCATCTGTAAGTAATATAATTTCGCCAGTTGCTGAATCAATACCTTGAGCAAGTGCTCTCGCTTTTCCTCTAACATCTGAATCTTCTAGATAAGTTGATATAATATGAATATTCTCATACTGTTTTTCATACTTTTCCATTATTTGTAATGTTAGATCTTCAGATTCATCATTTACTAAAATAATTTCAATCTTATTATTAGGGTATGTTTGTAATATTAAAGATTTAATACAAGATTCAATGTTTAGCTCTTCATTTCTTGAAGCAACTATAATAGAAACTTTTGGATTGGAAATTTTATTGGTAACTCTAGGAATAATTCTAGAAAGATATGATCCATAATATAAAATAACATACTCAATTATGTAAAGAGATATTGAGATGATAAGTATTATTGTAAAAATCATAGTCGGTAAATTTAGATTCTAAAATCATTAACTAGAATCTACAAATGAATCTAATAGTTACAGGAAAATCAGATTGTTTTATAGATTATCAAAATACTCTATATAGTATCTGGTACATTTTTATCTAGTTCATCTAACCATACATTTGCTACTGAATCACTAGGTGCTCTCCAATCTCCTCGTGGAGAAAGTGAACCACCAGAACCTACTTTCGGACCATTTGGCATTGCACTTCTTTTGAATTGTGTTGAACCAAAAAATTTTGATAAAAAAACTTTAAGCCATTTTTTGATTGTTACTAAATCATATTCTTTTCTTAATACTTCAAAAATTCCATCATCCCAATTACCATTAACTTTATTATTCCATGCCACCCAACACATATATGCAACATTACTTGGTAAAATTCCATATCTAGTTATATAATATATATTGAAATCTTGTAACTCATACGGACCAACAACTAATTCGGTGCTTTGAACAACTCCCTTTGAAGAAGGAATTAATTCAGGAGTTATTTCACTTTCTAATATCGATGTTAAAACTTCATCTGTTTGTTTATCAAATTGATTGGATAAAATTGACCACCTTATAAGATATTTAATTAATGTTTTTGGTACAGATGAATTAACATTATAATGAGACATCTGATCCCCAACTCCGTAAGTGCACCACCCAAGAGCAATTTCAGATAAATCACCAGTACCTAAAACTAACGCATTATTTTTATTTGCTAATCTAAATAAATGAGAAGTTCTTTCTCCAGCTTGAACATTTTCAAATGTAATATCATATACTGGTTTACCATCTGAAAATGGATGAGAAATGTCTTTTAACATTAACAAACATGAAGGTTTAATATCAATCTCTTCTGAACTAACTCCTAGAGCATTCATTAATTTCCAGGAATTATCTTTTGTTTTTTCTAATGTTGCAAAACCAGGCATTGTATATGCAAGAATATTTTTCCTTGGTAATCCAAGTATATCCATAGCTTTTACAGCAACTATTAAAGCCTGAGTCGAATCTAATCCACCTGAAATTCCAATAACTATGTGGTTTATTTTTGATGACAATAATCTTTTAATTAGACCATGAATTTGAATATTATATGCTTCATAACAATTAGCATCTCTTTTCAAATGGTTTTCTAGAACGAAAGGGAAGCGTTCAATTTTTCTTATCATTGGAACTTCTCCACTTGGAATTTCAAATTGAAAATTTATTTTTCTAAATTTTGAAACTTCATTTTGATGAACCCTAATTGAATCAGTAAAACTACTAAGCCTTATTCTTTCCTGAACTAATTTTTCTATATGAACATCAGTTGTAATTATTTGTGATTCGAATGAAAACCTTTCACCTTCAACCAATAAAGTGTTGTTTTCACAAATCATTGCTTGTCCATCCCAAGCCATATCAGTTGTTGATTCTCCAATCCCAGTTGCAGCATACATATAAGCTGCAATGCACTTCCCAGACTGATTTAAGCTAAGACTTCTTCTATAATCTGCTTTTCCAATTGTTATATCGCTTGCAGATAAATTACAAATAACAGTTGCTCCTGCTAAAGCTGCAAAGCTACTTGGAGAAACTGGAACCCATAAATCTTCGCATATTTCTACTGAAAATGAAAATAAATTCTTTTTATAAATATTGAAAGTATCCACTTCAAACACTAATTTATTTCCAAAAGGGATATTGTTTCCAAGAAAATTAACTTCCGTAAATGTAGCATCGTATGCACTTGCAAAATATCTTTTTTCATAGAATTCTCTGTAATTAGGAATATAACTTTTTGGTACAATCCCCATAATTTTTCCCTTATAAATAACTAGAGCACAATTAAATATCTTATCATCAAATTTTAAAGGTGATCCAATAACTAGAATTGTATTGATATTTTTGCTCTCAGAAACTATTACAGAAATAGCGTTTTTTGCTGATTCTAATATAACTGATTGTAAGAATAAATCATCAAGAGTGTAAGCAGTTACACCTAATTCCGGGAACAATGCTAATGCAACTTTCAAATTATTTGCTTCTTTGGCTAAAGCAAGTATTTGTGCGGTGTTAAATGTAATGTCCGCTACATTTACTTTAGGTACACAAACTGCTGTTCTTACAAATCCATGAGAGTATATTGAGTTGAAAGTATTCATAATCTAATTATCAATTTTACAAATTAAGTGCTACCAAAAATACACAAACTATTCTTGATTTTAGTAATAGAACTTGAAATTATATAATATGAATTGCAATCTTCTAAATCAGATATTTCATATTATAAAATAATTTATTCTTGTTGTCTCAACTATGTTTTTTATTTTTGCAGTTCGCAAAATTTCGCTATTTAAATTTTATAAAATCATATGTTAGCTGTTATATCAATTCTATGTGTAATCATTGCGGTTGCATTAATAATTATGGTACTTCTTCAACCAAGTAAAAGTGGATCTGTTGGTGGTGCTTTTGGTTCATTGAATTCTTCTTTAGGATCAACTTTCGGTTCTCGTAGAACTTTAGATTTTTTATCTAAAGGAACTACTTATGGAGCTATTTTATTAGGTTCATTATGTTTATTGTCAAATATTTTCTTTATTCCACATAAAGGTGCTGCTGGCGCTGCAAACCCAATCACAACAGGTGCTACTGTACCTGCTGGTTCTGTTTCTGCACCACCAAAACCAAAACTACCTTCTGCCAATTCAACTGCTCCAGCTGCTGCAAAAGAAACTGCTCCAACAACCAGTGACGGTAAAAATACTAAACAAGTTAATACAAAAGCTACTGAAACTAAGTCTCCAGAAACCAAAAAATAAATTTAATTCCTTTATTAATTTAATTTTTTCAGATTATATAAAAATTCTTCAATGACATTTCGTTGAAGAATTTTTTTTATACAAAAATGCTTACCAATAATTATCCAAACTAACTTTGAAACTTCTACTTGGCATTGGATAATTCTTAACTACAAAATATTGACTATCAAAAATATTTGAACATTCTAATTTAATATCACAGTTAATTCCAAATAATTTTAAATTATACCTCACATTAGAACCAAATAAAAAGAATCTATCTAAAGAATATTCTGGTAAATTTATCGGTAGAAAATAACTGTGACTTTGATAATTTGATATAAATGAAATTGTTAAATCATTTATTTTGGTTGTTAAAGTTCCTGAAAATATCTCATTTGGAGAATATATAATTTGATTATTATAAGTTATTGCTCCATCAGTTTTGTCCAAACTTCTCATTAATGTATAAGAAACTTGAGCAAGTAATTTACTATCAAACAAACTTAAGTGAGAAGTAAATTCAAATCCTTGATTTAATACTTTTGTTATATTTTGTGCACTCCAAGCAATTGCACTTTTTGGTATAGAAACAATTTGGTTATTTGTATTTATATTGAATAAATTAATCTCTGAGTAGAATGTACTATCATATTCAATACTTGTTCCTACATCAATACTCAAAGATTTTTCTGGTAACAAGTTTCTATTTCCATAATTCAAATAATATTGCTCACTAAAACTTGGGGCTCTGAAAGCTGTAGCTAATCTTACTTTAAATTTAATTCCAAAATTAAATGGTGTAATCAATAATCCGACTGAAGGATTAATTGTTGGTGGGAAATCGGAGAATAAATCATATCTCATCCCAAAGTCCAAATATGTATTAATTTTGTGAAAATTAATATCACTTGATATTGACAAACCCAAATTATTTCTTTTAATTCTCCCTTCAAAATCATTTAGATAATTCACACCTTGTATTGAAGAATAGTTATTTTCAAATGTCCACTCAATAACCTTTTCCTCATCAATTACAATTAAAGATTTAGCTCCTATACTTAATTCATTTCTATAAGTTGTTATACCATTCAAATTTATTTTTAATTCTGGATCTTTGTAATCTAATTTATTTATTTTTAAACTTGAGTATAAATTGGTGTTTGTTCCAAATAAGTTTTTATTGGTTGCACTAAATGTAAAGAATATATCATGCTCATTTAATTTTGCTTCTGACTGCTCCCTATTTCCCTGTACAACTGCTCCTGGTACTCCTTTATTTTTAATGAAACCATAAATTGAAGATTTAAAATTCCAGG
This sequence comes from Chlorobiota bacterium, assembly GCA_016700335.1. NCBI lineage: Bacteria > Pseudomonadati > Chlorobiota > Chlorobiota bacterium. The sequence goes on from CP065014.1 coordinate 3,047,296, forward strand.
ATTCATTTATATTATTCCATATAATACTTCCAAAAATATTTTCATATTGTGAGTTTTCTCTTTTAAATTCTATTGTTTTCCCAAATTCATTAAACGTAAACGGGTAATCACCTTTTGAGTATCTATAACCTCCAATCGTTTGAATGTTATTTTTTTTATTTAATTTTATAGATATATTTGTAGATAATGATTTTTCTCCAAAAGAACCTGCTTCAATTTTATTTAAAATACTAATTGATTTTTCTAGTTTCGATAATGTTAATATGTTCACTACTCCCCCAATTGAATTTGAACCATATTTACTTGCCGATGCACCCTTATAAATTTCAATCCTTTCGATTGAAAATATTGGTAAGTTTGATAAATCAAAGGCATCGTTACTTGAAGATGTATATTTTATCCCATCTAAAAGAATTACGTTCTGTTGTGATAATGAACCTCTTATTGATAAAGTCTGAAGTGAACCAGCACCACCATAATCTCTTATTGAAACGCCTGAGGATAATTTCAATACATCTCCTAAAGTGTTTGAATTTGTATTATTTATGTTTGATTTTGTTATAACATAATTTGATTGCGAATTAATTATATTGTTTGAATTAAATCCATTACCAATTATAGTTACTTCCTTTGATTTCACAATTTTAATTGAGTCATTACTTAATGAATCCTTTATAGATCCATTTAACTTATAATTATCAATTGAATCTATTATTTTATAACTTGATGTATCTTTTTTTGTATTAACCTGAGATTGTAATAAATTAGAATAAAAAATAAATATTGTAATTATATAAAAAAGGTCAGGCAGAACTGCTTGACCTTTGAAAATTAGAATATTTACTTTTCTTATTAAATTCATTCTGATTCTGAATTAACACCAATATATGGGCAATGTCTACAACCTGAGGAACAACAACTACCTCTTCTTAATAAATAAGTATCGGTAAATACATAATTTCCATTATCAATATAATAATCTTCATCTTTAATTAAGAGGCAAGATTTGTCACTTATTTTTATCAAGCAATGTTCACACAAACAATCTGAATAAATTTTCTGAAGTGCTTTGAGTTGAATTTCATTCAATTCATAAACCCAACAGAAACAACTTTCATCTGCCGTACATTTAAAATTCGAACCACATTTCGGACAATTTTTTATCATTTAAAGAAAGTTCAAGTTTGACTGGTTCTGATTTTACTGATTCTAAAGCATTTGTAAATTCTGATGTATAATTTAAAGCAACAATTGCATCTAAATCAAACCCGTTTGCAGTAGCATCAAATAACGGATGAGTAGGGTCCTTTATTATACTTGAAACATCTTTTATTTTGATATATCTAATTGAATCCAAAGAAATTTTGCTTAAATCAAATCCATTTCCACCTGAACTTAAAATATTTTTAAAAAAATTCTCACCAAAAGTTGGTGTTATTCCAGCACAACCAATCAAACTTTCCTTGTTATATTCAAAGGCAACAAAGTTGACACCATCTTTACTTACAGAGACTTCCGCTGGCTCAATATAAGTTAACAATTTTTTTCCTAAATAGTAATTAAAAGCATTTTCATAAACAATAAAGTCAATTCCTGGCTTATCAATAATCTCAACTCTATTAAATTTTAATACAATTTCACCATCAATCCCTAAACTTAAAATTTCTTTCGGATTTATTGTTGGGATTTCAGCTCTGGCACTTGTATCTGGATAACCTAACACATTAAATGGAAAATATTCAATTCCATAAATTGCATTTATCCCTGGAGAAAATGATTTTACTTCATCTGCTCCAATCTGAGCTTTAACCAAAACAATGTTGATAACAAACACAAACAATATTGAGGTTAAAATCCAAATATAAATATATAAAAATTTCAACAAAAATGTGCATGGAATCATAACAATGATGGCTATTTTTTTAATAGATATTATAAAAATATTCATCATCTAATGATAGTTAATTTTTTTACCACTTCTTCACTAACTCCGCAAGTCATTTTATAATAATAAGTTCCTTCAGATAATGATGATAAATCTAACAATATCGAATGAATACCATTTTCTAATTCTTTGTTTAAAAATTCTTCAATTAATTCACCTTTAATATTAAATAATGAAAGTTTTACTAATTTTCTATTTGATATATTTAAATCTATTCTAGTACTTGAAACAACTGGATTTGGGTAATTTTGAGAAATTTCATCTTTTTTGATATCAGAACTTTTATGTTCAATTGAAGACATTAAAGTTTTAAAATCAAAGACCGTAATACTAGATTCTGGAGTATATTCTCCAGTTTTAAAAGCATTAGAAACAAAAATTTTATTTTTTACATTAATTATACTTTCTGCCTTTCCGTTAGTTTTATAAATTCTTTGAGTACCATTACTTTTAATATATCTTATATCACCAGAATAAGTACTCACAATCAATTCGTCATTTGGGAGTAATAACGTTTCTCTAGGTCCATCAAAACCTAATGTGCCAACTTGAATGCTTTTTAAAACTATCCCTTTAAATAAACTAATAACTGATATTGATTGGCTTCCATTGAGTGTCACATAAGCTAGATTTTTAATTGTATCTATAGCTATATGGTTAGCTCCATCACCTATTGAATCAACAGAATTTTTATCTGAATCTGTTAATATACTTAATGAGGAATTTTTTAATCCAAAAGATCCTTCATTTACAACCAAACTTATAATTTTATTATTTAGCATTATTGATGAAATCATTCCAGGATTTATTCCTGTAATTAATTCAGACTTCAATTCATAAGTAAGTGGATTAAATAACATCAATTTTCCTGGACTTATAAAATCTGAAGCTCTTTTAGATGCATAAATTGTTTTGTTTAAATTATTATAGTAAACTGAAGAAAAATTTCCTTTTGTTATTACTTCAGAAATTTGTGGATTACTTAATTCAAACACTCGAATTTCACCACCAATATTAGCATAAAGTAACTGGTCTGTATAATTTACTCCAACTCTTAAAGGGTAAGAATCAAATAAAAAATTAAATCTGTAATTGGATTTAATAATCTCTTTATCTGGATCAATAATAAACCATTCTGGATAAACTTCACCTGAGTCTTTTTCAATTTTACCATCGAAATTTTTATCGTAGCCAGCAGTAAGTATGTTTAGTTCATTTTTTGACTCATTAAAGAAAATAAAAGATGGGGAAGCTGATCCTGGAAGTTCAATTTTTCTAGAATCTTGAGCAATTAGAGTTGAACTAAAACTCAATAATAAAGTAACGAGTAGAGTGAATAATAATTTAAAATCAATTTGAATTTTATTGAATTTAAATTTTAGATTTTTGTTTGGAGGTTTCATTTCGTAACAAATTTAAATTGCTTCTTTGCCAAATAAAGAAGACGTTAAAAAATTTGATGAAAAATGATTTTTTAGAATTTTTAAGAAAAGAAGCCTAAAAATACTAACATAACATTTCCTCATCTTTCAGTGTTGGCGCACCGATTGACGTTTTAAAAACGAATCTGATGAAGTTACACTTAAGGCAGGTCTTCCGGCTTCGGGGTCATTCTCCATTTTGTTAACCTTCCCGCAAATTATTTGCAGTGGTTTTAAATTTAATGTTTAAAACATTATAAACAAAATTTTGTATCCCGTTACGGCGGCGCAACCGCCAACGAATTAAACGTTGTTCCCTATTCTCCTTTAATTAAAAAGGCACCTTGTGTTTTTACAATTACAAATATATAGACTCTGATTAAATATGAGTTATAATTAATAGATAAATAATAGGAAATAAATAACTATTTACCTATTTTTTTTAATGTGAGGTTGAAATAAAAACAGACTTTGAGTATTAGAACTTTATTTAACAATTTATTTCAATTTAAATTTGGATATTTAATTATCCAAATCTAAGCAAATACTGAAATTATAATTGTTTAGTTTGATTTATAAATATTTATTAATTTTGTATTAAAAATATAGATTGTTACTAGAACCCTAACATTTTTTTTCTGGCTTCAATAATATCTTTTGGTGCTAATTCATCAACGATTAAGTTGATAGTATCATTTTCAATTTTTAGAATCTCACCTTTAACAATCTCACCATTCATTTTTTTTACAGAAGCATAATTTTTGCCTGATTCATTACTAACTTTTGTCCAACTTTTAATTGTATCTCCAACTTTAAAACCAATTACTTCAAATGTTGAGTTTGGAACTAAAGATTTAATAACATAACCCCCCCCATCTTTAATGAAATCAAACCCAACCCCAATTTCTTCTTTAACAATCTTACCCCCCCCCAATTTTAAACCAATTGCTGGTAATAATTGCTTGGCTTGTGGAATTTCCAACCCATCAATATAACTTGAATAAAAATCATCTAATTTAGTTCCAGTACTTTTTTCAATTATAGGTATAATATCTTGATCTTTAAATGTAATACCTTTCTTACCATACTCTTCATTTAAGAATCTCAAAGCATCATCTAACGATTTTTTGTTATTTGTTTGTGAACGAATAGTTACATCTAACAAAAACCCAAGTGCTGGACCTTTTGTATATAGACCCATCAATTGATACATATTAGCTTCGGTAATTTTAAGGCTTAGTTCAGTTATTGTTCTTTTTTGTTTCTCTTTTATCAGTGGAAGCAAATCTCGTTCCATATCATCTAAAAAATTCTTTTTTGTTGTAATACCATACCTAACTGGAAGAAGTCTTGCATAATATTCAGTAATACCTTCATGAAACCAAAGTGATTTTGTTTTTGGTCCTTTTTGATAATCAAAAGGTCCTAATTCAGTAACATGGATTCTTTTTGGAGACCACAAATGGAAAAATTCATGAGCAAATACCCCAATTAAATCAGTTTCTAATTTATCCTCGTCGGTATATGGCATTCTATAAGCTGAGCTATTTGAATGCTCTAAAGCACCATATCCAAAATCACCTCTTCCAAATTCTTCTAAATAAACCTGAAAAACATATCTTTTATATGGAATATCATTGAAAAAATCTGTTTCGGCATTCACAACTTTCTCAGTCATGATTTGAATTTTCTTCAAAGTAGTTGGCTTTAAACTCTTAGGTGAAATTATGGCAATTGTATGTGGAATATTTTTCACATTAAAATCTATTCTCTGAAATTTCCCACACATAATTGGTGCATCCACTAATTCATCATAATCTTTTGCTATAAATCCATTTTTGGTTCCGATTTGTGGATCTAAACCATAAACTATATCCCAATTAGGGGGGAGGGTATAATTAACTGTAAAAGGTATATTTTTTTTTCCTTCAACATAACCAAACATAGCAGTTCCATTTGCAAAAGCAAACTTATTTTCTACATCAGATAAAGCAAACCAAGCTGATCTAGAATCATACTCAAAATCATCAACAATATAACTTAATTTTAAAGTTTTATTTTTTGAAGATGAAAAAGTGAATGTATTTGAATCTAATTTTGTTGATAAAATAGTATTTTGTAAATTCAATCCTTGAACTTTAAAGTTTTCAACTTTAGCTCCATAATTTACAATGTCATACGCTCCAGGAGCCCAAACAGGAAAGTAAAATTTTATATTTTCATTATTTACTCCGTTTAAAATTGCTTCTACATTTATTGTTTCTCTTTTTAAATCAAAAGAAACAGAATAGTTTATAGACGATTGCGCCATTGCAATGCTAGCAATGGCGCAATAAAAAAATGATACTTTAAAAAAATTCGAATAATTCAAAATTTTATATTATTATAGGTAATTTAGATTAAACAGTATTGATTTTAGTCTTTTTTATTAGTATAATCATCCCATTTAGTAGATTTATAAATATCCTCACCAAAATATTTTATTACTTTTAAAAAATCCTTTGGGGAATAATAACCTGAAACAACAGTCAGTAATTTCCCTTCTCTATCAACGAATGCTGTTGCAGGATACCCAGTAATTCCAAGTGCTTTGTTAAATTCTGAGTAAGTATATTTTTTTTCGTTAAATTCAAGTGATCCTTCTTTTTCTGGATTCATTTTTGAAGCTATGAAATTTTTATTTAAATATTTCACAACTTCTTCATTTGAATAAGTATCCCTATCCATTCTTTTGCACCACCCACACCAATCGGTATAGACATCAATTACAACCAATTTTTTTTCAGTAATGGCTTTTGGTAATGCATTCTCGACATTAGACCAACTTAGTTCTAGTATGCTAAAAGCACTCAAACTAAAAACAACTATAACTATTGATAGTACTTGTAATACAACTTTCATTTAAAAACTAAATAATTCTTTTAAAAAAATTAACTGACTTTAAAAATATTTAAATTTATTTATTAAACTTAATTAAATCAATTCTGATAAAGCTTGTTCTGCTTGTTCTTGTGTTGGTGGTTTTCCATGCCATTCAAACTTATCTTGCATAAAAGAAACTCCATTACCCATGAAAGTTTTAGCAATTATGCATGTTGGTTTACCAGTTATTGTTTTAAATTCATCAAATGCTGCTAATAACTGTGCAGGATTATGTCCATCAACTTCTATAACATGAAAATTGAAACTTTTAAATTTATCAACTATTGGGTAAACATCCATAACTTCTTTTATTCTACCATCAATTTGGCAATCATTATTATCAACAATCATACAAAAATTATCTAACTTATAATGAGCCGCACACATTACAGCTTCCCATATTGAACCTTCTTGTAATTCACCATCACCGGTTAATGAAAATACATTGGCATTATTTTTATTAATTAATTTATCACTCATTGCCATACCTACAGCAATAGATAACCCTTGACCTAATGATCCGCTACTTGTTTCTATACCTGGTAAATGCATATCTCTTCCAGGATGACCTTGAAGTCTGCTTCCAAATTTCCTTAGTGTTAAAAGCTCACTTTTAGGAAAAAAACCAGCATTTGCCAAAGTTGCATACAAAACAGGACACATATGCCCTGCACTCAATACAAATCTATCACGACCTTCCAATTCAGGATTTAATGGATCGTAATTCATTACCCCACCCATATAAAGAGTTGCAAAAATATCCGATGAACCTAGGGGACCCCCAGAATGACCAGATTTTGCTATTACTAAAGATTTAATAATATCACGACGAATCTCTTTTGAAATTTCAGATAATGCTTCTGGTGATTGTCTTTTATTTTCGAACTTCATTTAAATTTATGATAATTTAATAGTATTTAAATCAATTATTTAACCCAATTTAATCCATCATCAGAGATTATTTTATATTGAATTTCATTTCCCGAAACTGATAAAACTTGAATTTTAATATCTTTATAATCTATAATTTTATTTGGAGAAACTTCAAAATTTAAATCTGTTGTTTTTGATGGTTTTCCAGATGGGTTAGTATATTCATTATAACTTACGTTTAATTTATTTCCATCAAGTGAGTTAAAAATCATTTCTGCTTTAAAAGCCTCCTTATTTGGCACACTTTCAACAAACTTAAACAACTGCTCTTTTGTAAATTCATCCTCTGCAAAAACAGCACCTGGTAATGTTTGGCTTAAACTTATCCATCCTTTATGAACGTAACCTTCCCGGTCTATAATTATTCCATTTGAAAAATTTCCATTATAAATAATTAATTTGGATGTATCTCTTTGTAATCTACCCCAAACTTCAAATTTCATACCTTTTGTAATTTTTGATTGAAAATTTGAAGCACCTGCGTTTGGAGGTTGATAATCCAAATTGGATTCATAAGAAATTTTATTAACTAAGGTTTTACCTGAAAACAATGGGCTACCAACTTTGGCATTTAAAGTTTCTCCAATAGTATAATTTTTACTTTTTTTCCTAATTCCGCTACCATAAAGCAATACCTTTTCAGAAGTTAAGCACCCCGATAATAATGAGAATATAACACTGGCAATTAAATATTTTTTAAACATTTTTTTTTATTTGAATAATTTCAAAACTACGATATTTTTGCATATTAGTTAATTACAATTTGAATTTAACTTTTTTACAATTTCAATCAATTTTATTTTATTTTTTATGAAAAAGTTAATTGAAAATCCTTATAAATTATCTATTCTTCAGATGTTAAAAGGGAAGTGCCCAATATGTTTCGAAGCAAAAATATTTAAAGGTACAGTAACTATGAATGATAATTGCCCTAATTGTGGTTTTAAATTTGAAAGAGAAACAGGTTACTTTTTAGGAGCAATGCATTTTAGTTATATATGGGCTGGAATAATATTAGTCTTATTAATTTTTATATTAACACTTTTTTTTCCAGATATAAGAGAATATAAGCTTGTGCCATTTGCAACTATACTTTTAATACCATTTGTTCCAATTTCATTCAGATATTCAAGAATTGTGTGGATATATTTTGATTTATACTTTGATAGAAATAAGAAATGATGTCAATCAAAAATAGAAAGTCATCATTAATTATAAATTAGCTTTTAATGTTTGTTATCTTACAGAATCTGGAGTTATAAATTTTTTGTTGTTATTTGCATTACAATCAAAATTTGTTCTATTATTAGTTTCAAAATAAACTATTTTACCTTCAACTCCATTTCCAGGAATATTATCCCACATACTATAATAAGTTAATGCAATTATTTCCTGACCAGCAAGAATAGCAAATCCTAGTCTTGCTATAACTGAATTTGGATTAACTCCTATCCACCATTTTAACTGAACATTATCCCTAGTACCATTTTGGTGGTTGGTATACATTATGTGGCTGATAAGTTCTTAACATACATAGTAATATCAATTTTTCCCTTTCTTGTTGGATCAATGCTTCTAGTAGCAGTTATTTTCTCAATAGATGAATCTACACAATTTTTATCAGTTGCACCCCCATTTATCTCATTGTTATTAATTTGAGGAACTTTACTTGCACATTTTAATCTTATTACTGCTTTTTCTGAAAATTTCTCATTTGATAACCAAGCTTTTACTTGTTGCCAATGTTCACCTTCAGCCCCTAAAGTCCAAGTAGTTGAAATACTTTGGCTTCATGATGAATAGAAAGTTAATGTGTTTGTTGGAGCAATTGCCCCATCGCTTCTTAAAAGGTGTATTTAATTGTAACTGGTGTTTTCTTTGAAATTTTTCCTTCTACTTTTATTTCACCATTAAATTGAAATTACATGTGGACAAGATCCTGAAAACTCTGATGGTGATACTGTATTTAGGCTTATATTAACAATTTCACCAGATTGAGAATGTAAGTTTCCAAATAATGTAAATGTAATTACGATGAATAAAATTAAATTTAATAATGTTTTCATTTTTAGTTTTTGTTTGTAGTTTTATTTTTTAAAATTGTTTATGTAATTAATTATGTTTTAAATATAATCTTATCTCATTGCAATTTGAGTTTAAAAAGTTGCATCATATTTAAAATATTTGTTTAATTAAATTTTTACAACAATAAATTTTATTAATATAAAAACAAAGCAGGCATGGAGATAGCCCCACGCCTGCTTTTATAATAATGTTCTGCGATCCTTTATTTTACAACCGTTACTGATTTAGTTACGCTTTTTCCCATTGCGTTTAAACTGTAACGATAAACTCCACTTGATAAATCTTGTAAGTTCATTACCACTTCGTGGCTTCCTTCACTTACTTGACCTTCTTCAATTACTTTTACTATCTTTCCTGTTCCATCATATATGTTTATTGTAACTTTTGTTGCTACTGGTACTGTATATGTGAACTTTGCTTTTGTGTTTGCTGGGTTTGGTGTTGCATTGCTTAAATTTAATCTTAAGCCTGCTGTTACCTCTTCCTTCAACTCGATTGTTACTCGTTGTTTTGCATACTCAAATCTTCCGTCTATATCTTTTATCTTCAAGCGATATACTAACTTCTCTGCATCTCCTATTAACCAATTTACATCATCGCTGTGATTATATTTATATCCACTTGCTGATGTGCCTCCTTGTGATTGACTCTTTGCATATGTTACAAATTCAAACGGTCCTTCTACTCCGTTTCTTACTATGCTGCGTTCTAAGTCAAACCCTGCATTATTTGTTTCTGATGCTGTTCTCCAATCTAGTTTTGCAATTCCATTGTCTATCAACTCTCCTGTAAATTCTGCTAACTCTACTGGTAATACTACCTCTATTGGACAATCCTCTTTTCCTACCTTCAATACATATTTCTTAGATAAGTCTGCACTTGTACCTATGAATGTGTATGTTAAGATAAATGGTTGTGTTCCGTTTGTTATCATCTGTACTCCTTGTAATGGGGTTGATACTCCATTTACTACTACACAGAATTGATAATTAAACGTTGGATCTATTCCTGTTACTATTCCTGTTAGCGTTATCTCAAGTTCGTTTGCATCTCCACGTGATGTAATACTTGGCACTACTGTTGGTGCATGGCATACTACCCCTGCATCTACATCTAGTTTTGTTTCTCCTCCTACTACACAGAATGTACTTGTCATTCCTGTCATTAAATCTACATCACTATCTATTGCATCATTACTTCCTTGATCCTTGGATGTGAAGTCATATCCTGTTGGTAAGCCAAACTTAACGTAATAACATCCTGGATCTACTTCTGTGAACAAGTAATTTCCATTTGAGTCTGTTGTATCGCATCTTACTATTGTTCCATCTGCTTTATACAAACATACTTTCACATTTGGTACTCCTGGTTCGCCTGGATCTTGTACTCCGTTTTTGTTTTTATCTAACCACAATCTATCTCCTATTACTGCTTTTAGTGGTTGATCTTTTACTATCAAGCCTCCATCCCATGTCATGTCGTTTTCTCCTGCAACTAGTGTTGTTACTATCATATTTCCTGTTAATGGATCCACATCACTATCTTTTGCATCGTTTCCTCCTTGATCTCTTACTGTGTATTCAAACTCATCTGGTTTGCATACTGTTACATAGTAATCTCCTGGTGTTAATCCTGTAAATTGATAGAATCCATTTGCTACTGTATGTGTTACTGATACTATTGAACCATCTGCATTATGTAACACTACTTTTACATCAAATGCTCCTGGTTCTCCTACATCTTGTACTCCATCTTTATTTAAGTCTACCCACACTCTGTCCCCTATTGACGCCACTTCTGGTGTTGATACTAATCCTGCATCTACATCGCGTTTTGCATCTCCTGCATTCAATGTAAATGTTGCTGTTGTTCCTGTTGTGATATTTGGATCACTATCGGTTGCTTCATTCCCTCCTTGATCTTGAATTGTAAATGTAAAGTTATCTGGTAAACAGAATGTTACATAATAATCTCCTGCTTGAAGTCCATCGAACAAGTAATATCCTGTTCCATCTGTATATGTTAGAGCTACAAAATCTCCATTCGATTTGTATAGTCTTACACATACTCCACTTGCTCCTGGTTCTCCTGGATCTTGTATGCCATTCTTATTTGTATCTACCCATACTCTATCTCCTACACTTGCTAAGATCTCTTTTGTTACCAATCCTGCATCCCATGTTGGATCGTTTTCTCCTCCTACCAATGTTGTTACTATCGTTCTGCGTGTTATTGGATCTACATCACTATCCAAGCTGTCATTTGTTCCTTGGTCTTTAATTGTAAATGTAAATTCATTTGGTAAACAGAATTCTACATAATAATCTCCTGGTATTAATCCTGTGAATTCATAATGTCCAGTGCCATCTGTATTCATTGTTCCTACCCATGACCCGTCTGATTTGTACAATTTTACACATACTCCACTTGCTCCTGGTTCTCCTGAATCTTGGATTCCATCTTTATCTGTATCTACCCATATTCTATCTCCTATTGATGCTAGTAGTACTACTTGTTTCGGATGTAATCCTGCGTCCCATGTTGGATCATTTTCTCCCGATGTTAATGTTGTTACTTCTGTACAGCCTGTATTTGGATTTACATCATTATCTAAGCTATCATTTGTTCCTTGATTGCTTGGTGCCCATTCAAAGTTATCTGGTAATCTGAAACATACATAATAGTCGCCTGGCATTAAGTCACAGAAACTATAATATCCAAATGCATCTGTGTACATTGTATCTACTGGTGTACCGTCTGCTTGCTTCAATATTACTTCTACTCCTGATGCACTTGCTTCTCCATATTCTTGGATTCCATTATTGTTTTGATCTACCCATACTCTATCTCCTATACATGCTGGTTTAACATCTTCTACTATCAATCCTGCATCCCATGTTGAATCATACTCACCTGATACTAAATTTGTGACTACTGTTTTTCCTAATGGATCTACGTCACTATCTTTATCTTCATTGCTTCCTTGATCTTTTATTGTAAATCCATCAAAGAAAGCTGGTTTGTTAAATACTACATAGTAATCTCCTGGACGTAAGCCTCCAAACTTATACATTCCTCCTGCTACTGAATTCTGTGTTGATACCAAGCTTCCATCTGATTTGTATAATGTTACTCCTACATCAAATGCTCCTGGCTCTCCATTATCCTGTATGCCATCTTTATTTAAATCAACCCATATTCTGTTTCCTATACATGCTGGCTTCCAGATGCCCGCATCCCATGTGCTATCCTTTTCACCTGCTGTTAGTACTGTACTTACTGTTGATCCTGTTATATCTGCATCACTATCTGTACTATCATTTGTTCCTTGATCTTTGTCTGTGAATATATATCCACTTGGTAGATCTTTGAACTTAACTGAATATGTGCCTGGTGATAGTTTCTCGAATAAGTAATTTCCATTTGCATCTGTTGTATCTTGTTTTAATAATGTTGATCCATTATATAAACATACTATTACATCTTTTACTCCTGGTTCGCTTGGATCTTGAATGCCATTTAGGTTGTTGTCATACCATACCTTATCTCCTAATTGTGCATCTAATACCACCTTGATTGTTTCTGGATCTGAATCATCTTCATCCTTTGTTCCATCAAGTTTTCTATCCTCATTTGTTACATCATTCTTTGCTGTTCCATCATTATTTGGATTGTTATCTGTCCATGAATCGATATCTACAAACGGTCCGTATGGTGTGTTTGTTGAATCTATCTCCGATACATTTGTTATATCTCCTCCTGTATAATTTGGATCTATTCTAAATCTGATATTCATCTGATATGATGATCCTGGTGGCAATGTTGCAAAAAACGGTCTTGTTGTTGTGTTGCCTACTGGGATTGTCCATTGATTATCTATTAAAATAAGTCCACTTGGAATATAATCTGTTACCTCTATATAGTTTGCAGGTATTGTTCCTTGGTTTGTTACTTCTATTACATAATTTACTGTATCCCCAGGACTATATGAACTTGGTGATGGTTGTTGAATCTTCTTGGTTAATGCCAAGTCAAATCTATCTACTCTTACAGGTTCAATATCATGATCATCCTCATCATCATTTGGATTGTTCTTTCCATCCTCATCTATCATATCGTTCTTTGCTACTCCATCATTATTGATGTCGTTGTCTGGATCTGAATCGATATCTACATACGCATTTGGTGTTGCTGGATTATCATCATTATCCGCTTTGCTTACCTCCGAAGTATTTACTAGTAAATCTCCTCTGAAGTTCGGATCTATCTTCAATGTTATACTTAACATTTGACTTGTATTTGGCATTATTGGTCCCGCTAATGTCTTCGTTACCTTTCCTCCTCCTACTGATGTCCAACTTCCATCATTTAATGTGAAGTTTGATGGTATATAATCTGTTACTTCTACATTATATGCAGCTATATCTCCTTGATTAAATACCTCTATTTGGAATGTTACATCACTTCCTGGTACAAATGGTGATGGTGTTGCTGTGAAGTCTATCTTCTTGCGTAACGCCAAATCAAATCTACAGAACTTTGTTCTAAATGGTCCGTAGTTTAATGAATATACTCCATTTGGACATGTGCTGTTCCATACTTTTATTACGATATTCTTTCCACTTAAGTTTGTTGTTGCAATTATACTCTCATCTATTGTCTCTGTTCCTGTGCCACTAACTATTGTTACTGGTGGTTCTAGTGCTGTATAGTTGCCCCCTTGCTCACAATATATTTGATAACTTACTGGATACAATGCTGTTTGTATTGTTGCATTTACTTCAAATGTTTCTCCTATACATACCGGTTGTGGTGTGATTGAATCTATATTGATTTTTGGACAACAATTGTTTCTTACTGTTAATGGTCCTGCATTTATTGCAAATACTCCAGCTGGACATATTCCATTTGTCCATGCTTTAACTGTGAAGTTCTTTCCGTTAAATGCTGTTGTTGCTACTACATCCCAATTTACTGTTGCTGGGGATGTACCACTTAATACCGTCATTGCTGGGCTTACTGGTGTATAAGTTCCTCCTGTTTCACAGTAGAATTGATAATGTAATGGAAACTCAGGCGTAAATATTGTTGATGCCAAATGTATTGTATCTCCATAACACACGTTGTTTGGTTCTAATGTTATGCTTGGATTTGGACAACAATTATTTCTTACTGTTAATGGTCCTGCATTTACCGCATAAACTCCATTTGGACATTGTGATGTTCTTGCTTGCAATGTGAAGTTCTTTCCATTATGTGATGTTGTTGCTATAAATGAATCTACTACTGATATTGGTGTATTAGTTATACCAGATAACAATGTTCTTGCTGGAGTTACTGCTGTATAAACACCACCTACTTCACAGAAGTATTGATATGTAACTGGGAACTCTTTACTGCTGATTGTTCCATTCAACATTACTTTGTCACCCCAACATACATTTGTTGGATCTATTGTTAATGCTGGTTTTGGACAACATGGACTTGTTACTACTAATGGCTCACTTGTTACTGCCAATGTGCCTGGATAAGGACAAGTTGCTGTTGTTACTCTTACAGTATATTGTTTTGCATTTATTGCATTTGTTGCTTGAATTACATCACTTGTTATACTTACTGGTGATGTACCACTTAACACTGTTTTAGCTAATCCAACTGGTGTATAAGTTGTTCCATCATAACATAAGAATTGATATGTAAATGGAAACTCTGGTGTAAATACTGTGCCACTAATTCTAAATGTATCATTTACACACTGTGGTAATGGATCTATTACCTCTTCTCTTGGACAACATTTATTACGAATTGATATTGGTCCTTCACCTACTGCGTATACTCCTGTTGGACATGCCAAAGGACTCCATGCTTTTATTGTGAAGTTCTTTCCATTATATGCAGTTGTTGCTATTATTGAATCTGCAATTACTATTGGGAATGTTCCACTCAATGCAGTTTTTGGTAGTGATATTGGTGTATAAACTCCACCTTGTTCACAGAAGAACTGATATGTGATTGGGAAAACTCCACTTGTAATTTCAGCATTCAAATGTATGAAGTCTCCTGGACATCCTCCAACTACTGGCTTCATCTCTGGGGTTGGACAACAGCTGTTACGAACATTCAATGGTCCAACATAATTTGAGAAAACTCCCGCTTGTCCAGTATAGATATTTGTTATCTTCGCTACAAAATTCTTATTATGATAAGCTGATGTAATCAGAATTGTTTGTGAAATTGCCCATGGAGATGTACCAGTTGTTACTGTCATTGGTACACCTAATGGTGTTAACACTCCTCCTTTTTCACAGAAGAATTGATATGTGAATGGTAATGAATTATCAGAACCTTCAACATGTCCGTTCAATGTAACATAATCTCCAGGGCAGGCTGATGTTACTTCTAATGGATCTAATATAAAATTAGGTATACAACTTTCAACTATAATTGGATCAGTATTATCACTAATTAAATCTTCACAGTGTGCTTTTGTAACCTTCAATATGAATGTTTTTCCATTATCAAGTGCTGTTGCTGTGAATGTAACTGACACATTAATTGGTGATGTTCCACTTGTTACTGTTCCAATTGCTCCTACTGGTGTATAACTTCCATTTGTATTTACTCTACAGAATTGATATTGAAATGGTAATGCTCCATTCTCAAATGTTACTGTCCCGTTTAGTGTTACTTCTGAATTTATACATATTGGACCGTTGATATTTGCTATTAATGCACTTGTTGGGCAAGATACAATATAACCAGCATCTAAAGTTAAGTTTGTCTCTTTTGGTCCTAAAAATACTGGTGTTGTAGATCCTGTTGTTCCATCTGCATCACTATCTAAACTGTCTGCAACTCCAACTTGATTTGGACTTGTTAGTCTGCATCCATCTGGTAATACTGTTGGGAACTTTACAATATATGTTTTGTTTGGTTCTAGACTATCAAACAAATACTGACCAGATCCATCTGTTACTTCTGTTCCAAGTACATTATTTGCACTATCGCATAATGTTACTGTTACTCCTGGTATTCCTGGTTCTAATGCATCTTGTCTTCCGTTTCTATCGTAATCTTTCCAAACAAAATTTCCTAATGCTGCCTTTGGTATTATACAAGTTTTTGTTGGTAACAATACTGTTGTGTCTTTATAACATGTATCATTATATGACCAAATTCTTACTGTATAAGATTGACCAGCAGGAGTGCCAGGATTAGATAAACCTGTGAAACTAACTGCTCCGCCTGTTACTGTTTTGTTTGTTCCTGCTCCATAAACTGGACCTCCTAAATAGCTTATTCCTTGTTTGATATCAGCTTTATCTCCATTTGTGATTCCGCTTAAATCTATCATTCCATCACTATTTGGTGCTCCTAATGGATCGCAAGTTACTTGTATAATACTTACTTGACCAACTGTTGGCAATACACAGCAATTTACTTGTGGCAATGTTACTGTTGTATCCTTGTAACATGTTGAATCTAATCCATTATATATACGTATTGTATATTGTAGCCCTGCACTTGTTGTTGGATTTGGCAATGAACCTTTTGTGAATGTTCCACCTGTTATTGCTGTGCTTCCTGCAAATGTACCAGTATATGTTGCTCCAGTATTACAAGAATACTTTGTTCCGTTTACCACAACTACTATACTTGCATCTCCATTATCAATTCCTCTGGTACATGTTGCTGGATTGATTGTTATTGAAGTAAATACTGGTAAAACACAACATGCTACTTGAGGCAATGTTACTGTTGTATCCTGGTAACATGTGCTATCTCCATTATACACTCTGAATGTATATTGTTGACCTGCTCCTGTTGTTGGATTTGGTAGTGATCCTTTTGTAAATGTTCCGCCTGTTATTACTGTGCTTCCTGCAAAATCTCCAGTAAATACTGAGCCTGTGTTACATCCATATTTAGTTCCTAATACTGTTACTACTAAGTTTCCATCTGAATTTGCTACTCCGTTTGTACATGTTGCAGGGTTTATTGCGATTCCACTATATACTGGCAATGCACAACATACAACTTGTGGTAATGTTACTGTGGTATCCTTGAAACATGTTGAATCAAGCCCATTATATATACGTATTGTATATTGTTGTCCACCACTTGTTGTTGGATTTGGCAATGAACCTTTTGTGAATGTTCCGCCTGTTATTGCTGTGCTTCCTGCGAATGTTCCAGTATATGTTGCTCCAGTATTGCAATTGTATGCTGTTCCTGTTGCTACTACTACTATATTGCCATCGCTGTTTGCTACTCCTCCATTACATGTTGCTCTGTTTATTGTAACTGAAGAAATTACTGATATAACACAACAATTTACATAAGGCAATGTAACAACAGTATCTTTGAAACAATCATTTGCACCATTGAAAATACGAATTGTATATTGTTGACCGGCATTTGTAGAAGGATTTGGTAGATTTTGAAGTGTACCTGCACCACTGCTAATAGCAATCAAACTATCACTTAACGGATCTGCAAAAGCTGGTCCAGTATAAGTTGAACCTTTTGAAATACCCGCTTTAGTACTATTTACTAATGAAGTTAAATTGAAACTAGCGTCTTTTTGTGCAACGCCAAGAGAACAAGTTGCAGCCCTTGGATCAATAACACCATAAGAAGGAGTTATACAAGTTGGAATTTGAATTAATCCCATATCCCAAGTATAATCTTTCTGTCCTGAAGTTAATGTAATTTTACCAGTTTGACAAGATGTATCAACGTCATTATCGGTACTAGCAGTTGCAGCACCTGCATTTTTAATTGTTGTTGTATAACCAGGCAACTTATCAAATTTTACATAATAATCACCAGCTGGAAGATTAGGAAATAAATAATATCCAGGATTATTTAAAGCATCATTACCTGTAAATGTAGTTGCTAACAATGAATCATCTCCTCCTCCTATTTGATTATTAGGTCCTAAGTTACAAAGTCTTACTCTTAAACCATTAACACCACTATCAGCAGTCTCATTTTGAATTCCATCATTATTATCTTTCCAAACATAATTTCCTAATTCTGCAAGTAATGAAGCTTTAACTTCAATACCTACTTTATTCGGTTCTGCTGTTGGAAGTGGTAAGTTAATATCTTTACGAATTGGTTGGAATGCAAACGAATTCCAAGCAAATTTACCTACAGCAACGCCTACTGGTGCAACCATATCCCATCCAAATATTAATGTATCAAGCGGATTAAAATCTCTGTTAAGAGTTAGTTTTATTGCTTGTACAGTTGTAATATCGCTTGGTAGTGTTGTGCTCCATACTGGTCCTGTACATCCACTTGGATTGTATGGTGGATTAAATTCTGAACGGCATGGGTTAGTTTCTGTTGAATAATAAACAGTAACCCCAGATGGTGTTGAAATTGTTGTGTTCGTTAGGTTGCTTGAATCTGCAGCAGCATTATTTAATACCCTTACTGCACCTGCAAAATTTGGTCTCCATTCTGATAATCTAGCAAAATCAGCTGCAACAACTTTATCTCCAACCCAAGGAAGAATGTCAATTAACACTATATCCTTTAAAATAACGTTTCCTGTATTCGCTAATACTAATCTAAAATCAGCGTCTCCACCTTGTGTAGTTTTTGCTGTATTTGGATACCTTGAATATGTAGTATCACAAGCACCTTTAACCCATTTAATGGTTTTCATTTGTGCTGCTGTACTTACTGGTAAATCTGCACACACTCTTCCTGTGCCAGAGGTATCGTTTTGGCTATAACCACCACTTATAATATTATCTCCTATTGCAAATACACAATTTGTGTAAGTGCCAGCAGGAGTTCCAGCTTTAACTCTTACCTGGTAATCAATATAGAAAGTGGCAGTGGTAGAAATTTTATTATCTGGGAAACTATTAGCAGCCCAACTCCATTGTAATACTTGACCAACAACAGTAAACACTGGATTAGGATTACCACCAGTATTAATTGTCATACTTCCAGGTATATATTGGAACTCATTAGGAAGTGTATCCCTCATGATAAAATTATCTATTGAATCACCTTCAGTATAAGCAGCAAATTGTACATGATAAGGTATAATTTGATCTGGAAGATACGGACCTGACAAATTTGCGTATTTACTTAAGCCAAAAATGCCTGCATAAGGTTCAACAATCACTTTTGAAGTATTGCAAGTATCTCTTTTAAAGATTGTTCCCGCTGGATACTCAACCTTTGTTATTACTTTAACATTCATACATGTAAATGCACCACAACTATTATCCCATACAAAACTTTTTAATGGTTTTGCATTTACTGTATTTCCATCTCTTAATGGAGATAATTGATGAAAACTTGTATTATAGTAGATATAAGATCCAGGAGGTAAAGTATCAGTTACAAATTTTATACAAGTAAAATAATCTCCCACTCCTAATAAAGGTAAATTGGTATAATTATTTACTTGATTACTCATAGTTGTAAGTAATGAATAAGTAGGGTTGTTCTTAGTCTTATAATAAACTCTTGCCCTTAAAGAATCGGCATTACCATAAAGATTTACTCTATATGCATCCATTGCATTGGTATCAAGTTGGAACTCATATTCAGAATTGTAAAAATCTGTATTTCCTGGGTTTGCGTTCTGAATTAATGTTTGGATATTACCACTTTTACCTTTAAATACAGCGCCCCATGGGTTGTTATCTGGGTTAATAGATATACTTGCACTACATCCAGCTCCTTGAGGATAAGTATATGGTGCTGGAATTGTGTCATTTAAGCTTGCATTCAAAGTTACAGGATCACTACAAGCCATATCGCCAAGATTCCCTGTTAATTGTGCTGTGATATTAGTAGCAGCACCAACAGCAAAACTACCTGGTGGAAACCTGATTGTTACCCAAAACACATCATAATATCCACAGTTTGGATTTGTTGGTAAACTGTTAATAGTAATAGTATTACCTAAACTTGTACAAACAGTATTAAAGCCACCAATTCTATCACCATATCCTTGATTTCCACAATTTACAGCTGTTGCCCCACTATTAAAAGAAAGTGAAATATTCTGATTTGTTAATGATCTAGCATTTGTAGGTTGAGTGGTTGGTGAAACTCTTAAATAGTAAGTTGCATCTCCACTACCTGCATTAAACAAAACTTGATTAATACTTAAATTGTAACCTGGGTCAACAGAACTAGAACTAAAATTCGTTGCTGATGTAGAAGTACTAGTAGCATTGGTAGCCGCAAAGGTTGCCATCAAGCTAGCAATTGTTCCATTACAAGTAGTACCGCATGGATACCGCAATGTAAGCGCAACATTACCGGTACTACCTGCGGGTAATACTGGTATAAATGTCACTGTTAAGGTTCCACCACTTACTGATACGTTAGTTATATCACTATTACCAACATACCCAACATATTCAATACCATTTAGTGGTAAAGTAATTGTTGCATTTAGTGCAGAAAGAGTTGGACTTACAACACCATAATTCAAGTTCATAACGAATTGTTGACATATCGGGAAATTATTCACCGGATAGCCATTCAAATCCATACTTGAAGTTATTGTTAATGCAATTTGAGATTCTGCACTTCCGTAACTCAGTAGAAACATTGTGCAAATTGCAAAGAATGACCAAAAGGTTTTCCCAAACCCCAAGGTTGTTTCTCTAATTTGTAAATTTCTTAATTTCATTTTTGTTTTAAAATGAGTTTTTGTTGATTTATTATATTATTGTTTCTTATATACTTTTGTAAATTGATCTAATTATCTTTTTTAGCATCTTTTGATATTTGAATTCTTATTAAAAATTCAAGTTGGTGCTTTAATTGAATAAGATTTGACATCATTTTTTGTAATGAATTTAGATTCAATTATTTCAATCTTAAGTAGATTTTTGCTACTTATTTTTATATTTTCTTTAATATTCTGAAACTTTAAATTGACAATAATTGGAATCAATAACATAATTGAGTTAATTGTTGTAATTAACAATTTCAATCTACTTTTTTTTATGTTATTTTTTTTATTGAGAACCATAATTTAGATAATTTTACTTCAATTTTATAGATTTACAAATTCCTATTCAATTAAATTCGACTAATTTTAAATTGATTTAATGATAACTAATATTTCTTGGCATTAATTATAATCTTACGAACTTATATAAATTTCTATGCAATTTTTTAGTAAAAATTGTAACAAGGTGTAATTAGATTTTATTGATAAATTTGAAGAATTTCAACTTTTTTGAGAAGTATTATTAATAAATATTTAAGATAATTTATGATTGTATTAATTAACTTTAATTGGCTTAAAATGTAGGTAAGTTGTAGAATATGAAATTAATAATTGTTAGAATGCATAATTAAAATTCTTAATTTTGTATTTATAATTGGAAATATCTATTACTTAAATCTATTATTAATTATTAATTGAGTTTTTTTATAATTCTTTATTCCTATAATTATTTGTTATTCTAAATATTAAAAAATATAATAGAAAAATATCAATCACTTCTTCAGCTAATTTGAAGTTATTACTAGTTGTATTAGCTTTTATTATAGTTGCGGGTACTCTTTTTTATACTCAAAGAATTGTCGAGAATTTAAAGGATTCAGAGCGTAGAGCATTAGGAGTTTATACAAAGGTTTTACAATTAGTTTATTCAGCTGAAGAACCTTCCCCTGAGCTTGCTGCCTTAGCTCATGATTTATCAACAGCCATTAATTTCCCAATTATTATTACAGATAACCACCAAATTCCACAACCTAGAATTTTGGGTAATGGTACTGTTTCATTTAAAGAGATTATTAAAAATTTAGATCTTGACACAACCACAAGCCCAGATTTACAAAAGAAGTTTTTAAATTTTTCAATTAGGGATATGAAGTTGAAATATAATCCTTTAATTATTTATGATATACATGCCGGAGATTCTACTATTATTAATTACATATTTTACGATGATTCTATAACAATTTACCAATTAGAGAGGCTCCCTTATTTTCAAATTATAATAGTCTCTATGTTTATTTTAATTGGGTATATAGGGTTTAGTTACGTTAGGCGAAATGAAGAATCTAATGTTTGGGTTGGTATGGCAAAAGAAACAGCTCATCAACTAGGAACTCCTTTGAGTTCTTTACTTGGTTGGTTAGAATTAATTCGTTATGAGCCAAATAATTTGAATCAAGTTTTAGAAGCAACAGATGAAATGCAACGAGATGTTGAAAGACTTAATATTATTGCTCAAAGATTTTCAAAAATTGGTTCTAATGCTGAGTTAAAGTCTATTGAAGTAAATGAATTGGTTTCAGGTGTAATTAAATATTTTGAAAAAAGATTACCTCATTTAGGGAAAGTAGTGTTACTTACAATTACTCCTTACCCAACTAAATTATTTTCTAATATAAACAGGGATTTAATGGAATGGGTACTTGAGAATTTAATTAGAAACTCAGCTGATGCAATTGAAAAAAATGAAGGATTAATTAACATAAGTATAAGTTTACATGGCAACTTTGTATTTATTGATGTTAGTGATAATGGACATGGTATTGATTCTAGCCTCCGTAGTGAAATTTTTAGACCTGGCTTTACAACCAAAAAACGAGGTTGGGGTTTAGGTTTGTCATTAGCAAAAAGAATTATTGAAAATTACCATAATGGTAAAATATCAATTCTCGAATCAGATTCTAATGGTACTATAATTAGAATCAAACTTCATGTTAACTCTTGACCTAACTTCTATCATTAAAATATTTTGATTGTAACTATTTAATAATATCAGCGTGGTAGTTATATATTAATAAAATTTATGATTCATGATTTAAATATTAGTTCCTTAAAAGACATAGCAATTTTTATTAGTGGTGTAATTGCATTATTAACTTTTATAAATGGTATAATTGAATACACTAGGCAGGGAAGACAAAAAAGAGTAGATCAATTTGTTTTGATTAGAAGACGTTTAAAGGAAAACCATATCTTTAAAGAAATTTGTTCTATGGCTATTGCTAATGACCCAAATTTAGCATCAACTCCCACTCAAGATAAAAGAGATTTATTAGGTTTACTAGAAGAGGTTGCTTTACTCACAAATTCCAACCTAATTAAAAAAGAAGTTGCTCATTATATGTTTGGTCTTTATGTTGTTAGCATATGGAACTGCCCCTATTTTTGGTATAATATTGAACGTGATTCTATTTATTCAAAATTATTCAATAATTTTGCTTCTGAAATGATTGAAATTGAAAGTAAGCCTTTTTATTCACATAAAAAACTTAGATTTTAGTTAAATCAATAAAAATTAAAAAATTAAAAATATTTTATTATGAATGGAGCACATTGGCATTTACTTTTAAACCACATTCCTATTTTTGGTGTTCTTTTTGGAATTTTCTTATTATTAATCGGTTTTGTAAAAAGAAATGAACTCTTTAAAAATACTTCATTTTTGGTTTTTGTAATAACAGCATTATTAACAATTATTACTTTTAAAACAGGTGAGCCTGCTGAAAAAGTTGTTTATGATTTTCCAACCGTTTCTCATGATGCTATTGAACAACATGAAGAAAAAGCTGAATTAGCTCTTTTTGCAATTGAAGCCTTAGGTATTATCTCCTTGTTTGCTTTTTATTTTTCCAGAAAGGATAAACCA
The DNA here is from genome assembly GCA_016700335.1 of Chlorobiota bacterium. Classification (NCBI taxonomy): domain Bacteria; kingdom Pseudomonadati; phylum Chlorobiota; species Chlorobiota bacterium. Next base: position 3,071,247 of record CP065014.1, read on the forward strand.
CTAAAAGTTATTACATCATTTATAGTTTTGGTGATTTCATTAGTTTCATTTTTTTTAGTAATTGTTACAGCAATTGAAGGGGGTGAAATTATGCATAGTGAAATTAGAGACAAATCATCTCAATAGTTTTATTTTTTTTTATTTAAATATATAATAAAGCGGATTACCTTTTAACAGATAATCCGCTTTTGTTTTACTAAAATTATAAATAATTTTCTATTATTTAATCTTTGAAGAACCTCTCTTAATTGTAGTTGCTGATAAGCCTTGTAATGCTATTTCCTGTATTACATTTGTCCCATTGCTTAAAACAACTAATTTTCCACTCTTTGCACCAGTTGTTCCAGGTTTGAAGCTAATTTCTAATGGTATTGACATCCCACCATCTAATCTCATTCTTGACATAGTTCCCAATGTATATGATGTTTTATCAACTCCTTCAATACTTACTGAACTTACTGTTAATAATTTATTACCAGTATTTGTAATCATTACTGTTCTTCTACTGACTTGATTTACTCCTACTGCTCCAAATGATAGAGGATTACTTTCGGCAACTAAACTTATTGTTCTTGTTCCTACCTCACCTGATAATGGGATTATTATTGAATCTCCAGTGCTTAATAACATATTTAATTGTGCAGTTTTCATTCCTGGACCCGAACTTGGTTTGAAAAGTACTTTTACTCCTAAATTATCACCTGGTAAAACTTGTTTTGGTAACAGTGGCTTGTCTAATAACTCAAAATCAACTGCATTTGTGCCACTTATATTTATATCTGTAACACTTCTAACTGACAATTCATTATTATAGTACTTAATTAACCTCTCTTTGTTTTTCAAAGATTCATCTCCATCAATCAATTCTCCAAAGTCAGTTGTCTGTAATATAACCGATGCTCCTATACCTTTGCCACTTGCTCTTACCTTTATAACACCTTTTTCATCAGTTGCTTGGTTTACTGGTCTGGCATCATTTGATCTGAAAAATATATCAACATACCTATAACCAGATGTCTTTGGTGTGAACAATATTTGAATTGAGTCATTTTGTAATGCCCTTATGATTTTGTTCTTAGGAAAAGTTGTTAATAATGTAAATTCTTTTACATCATCAACATCACCTACTGGCATCTCAATTCTATCAACAATTAAATCACATTTATCTCCACTATTATATATCTTTAACCATTTTTTACTCTCATTTCCTAATCTTGTGTCTGGAAATATTACATCTGGTATTCTACTTCCTGTTTTATCTGATAACAATGCTCCAGCTCCTTTTCCATTCAAATCCAAAATAAACATTCCAAGTGTCATTACTCCAAACTCGTTTGGATTACTGAAATTAGTTGCATCTGTTTGAATGAATAGTCTTCCAAATCTCTGTCCAAATGTTTGAGGTTGAAAAGCTAAATATACTGTTTGAGTTGTTGTACATTGTAATGTTGTTGCATTTGTATTGTAAACTCCTCCAGGTTGACCTGTAGGTATTGATAGATTTAAATTTGAACTAATCGGTTGACCAATTATTGGTACATTTGTAAATAAACCATAATCACTCATTGATGTTAATGGATTCAATATTTGATATGGCGGAACTCCTTGACCACTTCTTACATCTAATTGATATATTTTTACAGTTGATACACTTACTGGTAAGTTCCCTTTATTTATTATTGTAATTGGTAAGTAAATTAATTCTGTACTACATAATGTTGGAGAAGTATTAAAAACTGAGTAGTTTAAAGTATTTGCTAATTTGTTTTCAACTATTACATCTACTGCTTTTCCTGCTCCAAATCCTCGTAAATCAAATTCACAAGTTTTACAATCATAGGTCAATCTTAATTTTGCATCAGCATTACAACCAATATTTGCTGGGGTGAAATTGATATATGGCGTCCAAGTTCCTGCTGCTGGAACTACTACATTAAATGCTCCTATTGAAAATGGTCCTCCTGGTAACCCTGAAGTTGAAACACCATACAAAGATCCACCAGCTCCTACTATCTGTACAGTTACATTTGTTGCAGCTGATAGATTAGTATTAGTAAAGTTCAAAGGTCTGAATGTTCCTGTTGTTCCCATTGGTACTTGGTAAGTAGGAAAAATCCTTCCATCCATTAATGAAACACCACATGATATTGGCAAAGCAACCTTACCAGGATCTAATCCTGGATCAGATATATTTATTCTATCAGCTGCTACTGCTCTTAATTTATAATTCCTTAATGCACAGCCATCACTTACTGATATTGTTGCATTTCTTGTTCCACCACATGTTGGATTAAATATTATACATGGAGTATATGTAGCTCCAGGGTTTACCGTTACTCTCAGCTGACTACTTGGTTCAAAAGTACCGAAAGTTGGATGAGATGTATTAAAAACACCTGATAAAGCTGTTGTTCCAGTAGAAGAATTACAACCAGCATTAAATTGGTATTCCCCTGATGCTATTGTTGCATCTCTTACAATTGAAAAAGTATAAGTCAATGTTGAAGATCCAGCATTTCTTACAGTAAACGGACCAGGTGTAGCACCTGATGTTGTAGAAAATGTTGTATTTGTCAACAATGGTGAACCTAATGCTGGCACATTTCCTAAAAACTCATCAGATCCATCACTTAACAAAGTTGGTGATAATGCTGATGGTACATTTCCAGATATTATTGGTGATGGAGGAGTGAATAAATAATTTGAAGGTGAAGGACCAAGTCCCCAAGTATTAGATGCAGATGTGCTAAATACATCTCCTGGATTACATGCAATGTATTGATTAAAACCTGTATTTCCAATTACCCCAATACCTGCATTACCGCCATAAACAGTAAAACTTCCTTCATAAGCATATACAATATTATTTGTACCTTCAAACAATTGAGCTTGTATTCTATCTGTTGCTGTTCCACTACAGCAAGGACCAGTAAACCATTCAATTATACATACTCTATTCGGAGCTGTACCTTGAGTTTCAATTTTATTATATCCATTACTTCCCGTATAAAGATCATCCCAAAACGGACATAGGCATGGATATAATCCTGTAAACGGCACATTCCCACTACAACAATTTTGACTTCCAGCACCAGTAAAATAGACTATTCCGTTTGAAGAAACCCAAACATTGGAATAGGTATTACATGCAAAACTAAAGTTAAATCCTATTGGGAAAGCTCCAGATGTAACATCATCTACATTAGCTCCAAAAATTGTTTGAGCTCCACCACCTAATGGAATAATTGTTCCACCTTTGGCTTTAGTGTAGTCAGTAAAAACATTTTGGGCTTTTAATTGAGATAACAACACAACTGTCAATACTACAAATAAGCCCAGTAATTTTGAAAATTTATTCATATTTTATTTTAAATTTTTTTTAATAATCTGCATTAAATAGTTTAATAAATATAAGTAATTTATAGTTAATAAAATAAGTTAAGTTAAAAAAACCTCCTATTTGTCATTTACAAATAGGAGGTAAATTTTAATTACAATTGTTTAATACAATTTACTTAATAACTTTACCGCTATTATCACTCTTAATTGTATTTGATACTAAACCTTGTAACATTATTTCTTGTGTGCCGTTTGTTCCATCGCTCATTACTTCAAATTTAGCACTCTTTGCTCCTGTTGTTGTTCCCATCATACTTATTTCTAATGGGATACTCATTCCAGGATCTAATACTAATCTTGCTACTTTTCCTAATGTGAATGATGACGCATCTGCTCCACTTACTTTCATTGATGTTAATGTTAATGCTACACTTCCTGTGTTCATTAACATTACTGTTCTGCGTGATACTTGTTTTACCCCTAAGTTGCCAAATGCTAATGGATTACTTTCTCCTTTAACACTTATTACTCTTGTACCTACTTCTCCATTTAATGGATATACATATGTGTTGCCATTACTCATGATTATGTTTAACTCTGCAACTTTCATTCCTACTCCACTCTTTGGTGCAAACTCTACCAATACTTTCATATCATCTCCTGGTAAAATCTGTTTTGGTAAACTTACTTTTGTGAATCCAAAATCACTTGCATTTGCTCCTGTTATTGTTACATCTACTATTGTTGATGGTTTCAATTCTGGGTTATGATAATTTACCTCTATCTTTCTTGATTTTTCTTGCTCATCATTCTCTACTAATGTTCCAAAATCTGTATCATCTGCTTGGATCAATGTTCCTAATCCTTTTCCAATCAATCTTACTCTTACAACTCCTTTCTCATCTAATGCTGTGTTTACATCTGTTGCATCGTTAGTTCTGAAATTTACTATCGCATATCTTGTTCCAATTGATTGTGGCATGAATGATACATCTAATGTGATGCTTCCTCCTGCTTTTACTGTAAATGGTTTGCTTATGTCTGTTAACATATTAAATTCTTTAACATCATCTACATCACCTGATGTCATCCAAATTTTTGTTATTTGTAAATCACATTTCTTTCCTGAATTGTAGAATGTAATTGTTTTTTTGCTCTCCATTCCAACTTTAGTATCAGGATACATTACATCGCCTGGGCGTTTGCCTGCTATATCTGACATAAATGCTCCAGTACCTTTGCCATATAAATCTAAATTTAACATTCCTGGAACAACCACTCCATTTGCATCTTTACCACTAAAGTTAGTTGCGTCTGTTTGTAAGAATATTCTTGCATAACGCTTTCCTGCTAATGTTGGAGAGAAAGTTAAATATAAAATCTTGTCACTCTTACACGCTTGGATATTTGGTAATGCTGCATAAACTCCTGTTGGTCCTGGTACTAACAAATTCAATGGTGAAGTTGTTGGGCTTATTGGAGTGTTAGTTGTTACGAAATAATCAGAAACACTTTTTAAAGGAGAAGATAATGCATATTGAGGACTACCTTGAGATATTCCTGTTTCTAATGCATATACTTTTAAGTCTGTTATATTAACGTTTTGAGTTCCATAATTTGATAAATTAATTGGTATTGTAACCATCTCTTGTGAACACTGTTCTGGAGTTGTTGCATAACCTGCAAATCTGCCATCATTGATATCAACACCGTCAACACTAAATGTTGCAGCTTTTCCTGCTCCCACACCATATAAATTGAATTCACATGTAATACAATCATATTTCAATTGTAATGAAGCTGGACGGCAACCATGTTTGTCTGGTGTAAATTTAATATACCAAACAAATGTTCCTCCCGCTGGAATTGTTACACTTGCAGCTGGAGTTGTTACCCAAGGACCAGAAGCAGTTCCTGAAGTGCTGAATTGATATTGGCTTCTTCCTGCTCCCATAATTTCAGCTGAATTAATTACTAAAGGAGATGAAGCTGAATTAAAGAATCTAACAGGAGCAAAAGTTCCAAATGATCCAAAATTAACTTGATAACCTGGGTTTACTCTTCCATCCATTAAAGCTGCTCCACAACCTAAAGGTCCTACAGCTCTTCCTAAATCAATACCTGGATCTGAAATAGTAACTCTATCAGCACCTACTGCTCTCAATAAATATGAACCTTGTGAACATCCATCACTTGCATTAAAAATTGCTTTGCGTGTTCCACCACAAGTAGGTGTAAAACTTATACATGGAGTTATAGATCCACCTGGATATACAGTTGCAGTTAAAGTGTTGTTAGTTTCAAATGTACCAAAAGTTGGATTATACACACTTGATACTGAAACTCCTAAAACGGTTCCTGAAGTTGTGAAACATCCTGGTACGAATTGATATTCACCATTTGCTATTGATGCATCTCGAGTAATACTAAATGTATAAGTTCTTGCACTTAAACCACCGTTTCCTAAAGTAATTGGAGAAGGTGTTGCACCCGTAGTTCCTGAATATAATGTTGTATTATATAATACTGTTCCAGCTGCAGGTGTACTTGACATTAATTCATCTACAGTTGTAGGTGTTGTACTTGGTGCTGTTGGTATATTACCAATAACAACAGGTAATGGTGGTGCATAGGTAATCAAAGTTCCATCTGGTGGATAACTACCAGCTGATCCTGCTGGCCATGATACATAATTAGTTGTAAAAGTAAAATTCGGTAGTGGAGTTGTACATCCAATTGTATTTGGAGATATTCCAGAAGGATTAATCACATTTGCAAAATAATCATTATATCCATTATAAGGTGATTGATAACCACCAGTATTTGCAAAAATTTCTATTTTATTTGAAGTTTCATATAGTCTAATTTGTGTTTTAGATGCTGTACCTCCTAATCTATTTCCATTTGGAGACTGATCGTATGGCATAATATTCCATTCTACTATAAATATTCTATTTGGAGCTGAACCAATAGTTTTATAGACAACACCACCGTCTTGAACAAACATATAATCAGTTATGGAAGTTATTGTTGCACCACCATTATAATTGTAAGCAGCATAATAACCATAAGCATAATTATAATATGTTGCACTATTTAATAACTCCATGTAACCACCTTGAGCAACACCAACTCTTGTATAAGTTCTACAATCTAAACTAAAATTAAAAGGTATAGGAACAGTTGGCCAAGTTCCTTGGCGATCATAATAACCAGTTCCTGAAGGGAAAATTTCAGTACCTCCACTCACATCCAATGGAGTTCCTTTACCAGGAATTTTAGAATAATTGTTGTATAGTTGTGCCTTTAAAGCGACATTACTCATTGAGAGCAATGCAATTAAAACAACTAATAAAGAAAAGATTTTTTTCATTTGATTGAAATTAAAAAAGTTAAATATTAAAAACACTAAAAGAAAAGCGATTTAAAAATCTAAGAATAAAAAATTTGATTATACCTTAGGCAAAACGGCTAAACACTAAAGTTTCAGAAAAGTTACAAGATTTAAAAAATAATTTTGAAAAATATTTAAATTTAAATATAATACTTGTTTTTAATCAAAAATCAATGTTTTACTAAATAAAAAAAACGCCATAATTTAAATTTTATGGCGTTTAGATTTAAATAATTAAAAATTTATTTACTTTCTTCATCAACAATAGTGTAATCTGCATCTTCAGTTTTAGATTCTCCACTTTTGGTATTTGAGCTTTGATTTTCATTTCCTTTTGCATACATCTGTTGTGAAACTTCATTCCAATTACGGTCTAACTCATCTTTAGCCTGAGTAATTGCATCAATGCCACCATTTCTTACAGCTTCTTCAAGTTTTTCAACAGATGCTTCAATTAATGCCTTACCTTCAGCTGGTAAACTTGCTTCTAATTCTATTAACTGTTTCTTTGTAGAAAATATAGCTTGATCAGCTTGATTTCTAATTTCAACTTCTTCTTTACGCTTTCTATCAGCAGCTGCATTATCCTGAGCATCCCTCTTCATTTTCTCAATTTCATCTTTAGCTAAACCACTTGAAGATGTTATTCTTATAGATTGTTCTTTGTTAGTTGCTTTGTCTTTTGCTGAAACATTCAATATTCCATTCGCATCTATATCGAAAGTTACTTCAATTTGTGGAGTACCTCTTGGTGCTTGTGGAATACCTTCTAGATGAAAACGACCCAAAGATTTATTATCATTTGCCATTGGCCTTTCTCCCTGAAGAATATGAATTTCTACTGATGGCTGACTATCGGCTGCAGTTGAAAATACTTCTGATTTCTTTGTAGGTATTGTTGTATTTGAAGGAATCATTGGGGTCATTACACCACCTAAAGTTTCAATTCCCAATGACAATGGGGTAACATCTAACAATAAAACATCCCTAACATCACCCATTAATACTCCTCCTTGTATAGCTGCACCTATTGCAACAACTTCATCTGGATTTACACCTTTATTAGGTTCTTTTCCAAAAAATTCTCTTACTAATTGTTGAATCTTAGGAATTCTTGTAGATCCACCAACTAATATTACATCATCTATTTGAGCAGGTGTCATTCCTGCATCATTTAATGCTTGGCGACAAGGTTCTAAAGTTTTTTTAAACAATCCTTCACACATACTTTCAAATGCTGTTCTCGTAATATTTATACTTAAATGCTTTGGGTTACCATCAGCCATTGTAATAAATGGTAAGTTTACATTTGTTTGCATCATTTGAGAAAGCTCTTTCTTAGCAGTTTCAGCAGCATCTCTTAGCCTTTGTAAAGCCATTGGGTCAGATCTTAAATCAACACTATCAGTTTTTTTAAATTCATCTGCTAAATAGTCTAACAGAACTTTATCAAAATTATCACCACCTAAATGCGTGTCGCCGTTTGTTGATTTTACTTCAAATACACCATCTCCAAGATCTAAGATAGATACATCAAAAGTACCACCACCTAAATCATATACTATAATTTTTTTATTTTCAGTTCCTTTATCCATCCCATAAGCCAAAGCAGCAGCAGTTGGTTCGTTAATAATTCTCTTTACAGTTAATCCTGCTATTTCACCTGCGTCTTTTGTTGCTTGACGTTGAGCATCATTAAAATAAGCTGGAACAGTAATTACTGCTTCAGTAACTTTTTGTCCTAAATAATCTTCAGCAGTCTGTTTCATTTTTTGTAAAACCATTGCAGAAATTTCTGGTGGAGAATAATCTCTACCATCAATTTCAACTCTTACAGAATTTCCTGATCCAGAAACAATTTTGTAAGGTATCATTTTCTCTTCTTCTTTGACTTCACTTACAGTTCTTCCCATAAATCTTTTAATTGAAAAGATTGTATTTATAGGATTTTGAACTGCTTGACGCTTTGCTGCCTGACCAATTAAACGGTCACCATTTTTTGTAAAACCAACAACTGATGGAGTTGTTCTTTCACCTTCACTATTAGGAATAACAACTGGACTTGTACCTTCCATAACGGCAACACAAGAATTTGTTGTTCCTAAATCAATTCCAATAATTTTACTCATTTTTTATAATATATATTTTTTTAATTAATATTGATTGTACTTACTTTTTTTATTTTTTTAGGAATTAATATTTCTAAAACTCCACTTTCATATTTTGCTGAAATGTTTGATAAATCTATTTCTTCATTAAAAATTGGTAACGTTACTAATTTTTTAAATTCACCAAATTTAATTTCATTGGATTTAATTTCCATAACGTTAGCAAAATTATTTATCCTATTTCCAGATATCTCAATTGAGTTTTCTCCTTGCAAAGATAATTTTATATTTTCTTTATTCATTCCAGGTACATCAGCATTAATTATAAAACTATTTGCATCTGAAAAAACTGTAGTATTTGGAAATGAATTTATATTTACATTTTCATTTTTATTAGTTTGATTAGTGTTAAATATACTTTCTCCATCTTTTATAATATTGATGTCGAAATTATCGAATTTATTTTTTAATTTTTGAGTGAATTTATCAAATTCATTTACCCAATCTTGTTTTTCGAAATTATTCATAATTAGATTTGTTAATTTTAATTTGATTAACAAAATCTATGCCATATAAATAAATTTGTTAAAATTAGAAATAATGTCACATACCTGTATGTCATTATTTATATATTTCTTTTTTATAATCTAAACAATATTTTTTTATAGTAATTATAATGCTCTGTGGATTTGTGGAGAACTTTATTTAATTTATTTAAATTGATAATTTTTATTAAAAAATTAAAGTATTTACTCTTAATTTAATTGTTTGTAAGTATGTGGATAATTGATTATATATCCACAAAGTAATTTTTTATCTGAATTTAGAATAAAGAATTTTAGTTAATTAACTGTAAATTCAGTCGATTTCCACCAATTACAAATGGTTTGTTAATAAGTGTGTGTATAACTAGTTTAATATGGGATTTCTTTTAAAATTTGTATTAAATTTTTATATTCATATTTATAAATTAAATATCTAAAAATTAAATGTTATAAAAAATGTAATACTTTTGAAACAAAATTTAATTTAATGTGTCGTTAAGAAATAGAATATATATTATAAATTGATTACTTATTTTTGAATTATTATAAATTATAAAATGATATATAAATTTAAATACCCTGAGATAGTTTCTAAAATTAACACTATTTATAATGGTCAAGTTGAAATAACAAGTGATTACTTAGCAGAAACTCATTCAGTATTATTAAGTTTTTTAGAAAGACCAGAAAAGCAGATAAGCGTTAATATTGAAATTGATGCTCCAATTGAATTAATTTGGAGGATTGCTGCTGGAACGATAGATAAATTTTACTCACATCAGCCGGCTGTAATTGGTGTTTCTGAAGTTAATTCTTTGGATTCTCAAGAAGGAACAAGATTTATTGTTCACAGAAATATAAATGGAGGAATTTTGGATAGATTAGGTGAAGTAATTACAAATATGGAAAATTCAGAAATGATTGTTAGTGATATTGATATTGCTGATCAATCAATTTCTGGTATGTTTCCATCATTTTATACACTAAAATTAGAGCAAATTGGCAAAAAACAGAAAAAATCTATGTTGAGATTATCTTATACAATGCTAAGTGTTCCTCATCCTTTTGTAGGTGAAGTCTTAATTTATCAAGCAAATAGTATAAAACAACAATCTGAAGCAGCAATGAATGTTAGTAATAAATAATTTTTTATAATTTACATTTTCACTTGTAAAAGGCACCCAATAAAATCTTTAGGTGTCTTTTTTCATTCCTTAAAATGAAATTATTATTTTAACTATATTATTTTTAATAATATAAAAGTGTATTGCCAAACAAATATGGAGCTTTCAAATAAAAAAATAGTAAAAACTAAGGTTTTTAACCAGTCATTAGTAAAACTTTGGTGGCGTTGGACAACACACGAAGGATTAAAAACATTTTTAGGATCTGATAATAAAATATCCTTATATCCTAATGGGGAATTTGAAATTTATTTTATTTTAAATAATCCTATTGGTAAAAAAGGATCTGAAGGTTGTAAGATATTGTCATATTTACCTGAAAAATATTTATCTTTTTCTTGGAATGCTCCACCAGAATTTGAGGCAATTAGAAGTTTAGATTACAAAACTTGGGTTTGTATAGAATTTAAAGCTATTTCATCGAACCAATCAGAATTGATTTTAACTCATTTAGGTTGGCCTTTAGATGATAGTTTTAACCCAGTTTTTAATTATTTTGATAATGCTTGGGATATTGTATTCGCAAGTTTATCTAAATTCGATACAAAACAAGTTGCTTTTGATTCTATATCAAAAAAAGTAACTGGAATTGGAGGTATATTTTTTAAATGTAAGAATCCTGAAAAGGTGAAAGATTGGTATAAAACTTTTTTAGGTTTAGATACAGATAAGTATGGAACTACTTTTGAATGGATACAGAGTTCTAATCCTGACAAAAAAGGTTTTACTCAATGGAGCACTTTTTCTGAAAATTCTAAATATTTCGATCCTTCAACCAAAGATTTTATGATAAATTATAGAGTTGATAATTTAATTGAATTAGTAGCAAAATTATCTTCTTCTGGAGTTACAATTTTAGATAAAATTGAATCATTCGATTATGGAAAATTTGTTCATGTATTGGATGTTGAAGGTAATAAAATTGAACTTTGGGAGCCTTTTGATTCTGAGTATGATAAAATAATTGATGGTAGGACAAAGTAGTTACTTTATTAAAAATTAATTCTAATTTGTAGATTTATTTTTTTTATATACTATTAAACTAAATCAAAGTTTAATTAGTCATTGAGCTATTAATCCATTGTGTATTTTTAAGTATTAACTAATGCAATAAATAGTAATATTGTTAATAATATAACCTAAGCAATTAATATATTAATTCTTAATTTTACATAACTTTGAATTAATTATTTTTATAAATAATTAATTGATTAGAAAACAATTTCCTTAATTAAAAAAAATTAAAAACAATGTTACAAGAAAAGTATTCAAGTGTGCTTGAACTTGGTCAAGCTTTAGGAGTTAAAAATGGTGACGTTCAGGAAGTGGACGGTAAATTAAAAGTTACTGGTACTTGTGCATATGCACTTGATCGTGATCATTTATGGGATGCTATTAAAAAGCATGAAAACTGGGAAAATGAAGTAGAAGCAAATATCAATTTTGAAAATACAGATGTTTATGGTTACGTAACTGTTAAATCTGGTGACTCATTGTCAAAAATTGCTAAAGATGTTTATGATGATGCTTCTCAATATATGGCAATATTCCATGCTAATAGTGAGCACTTAAGCGATCCAGATAAAATACAAGTTGGACAGAAATTGATTATTCCAAATAAAGCATAATCAAATTGATTTATTTTAAACCTTTCAAGTGAATAGTTCCTTGAAAGGTTTTTTTTATTAAATAATATAATATTTTTAGAAATTCAAATTAAATTCAAAATTTTAAATATAAACAATAATGAAGATTAATATAATAGTGCTTATATGCGTTGCAATATTAAGTTTAACTGCTTGTAAAAAAGAAACTTCTCAAACTGAATTAAATGCATCAGATTCAACACAAAATTTAAATACTCAAGCAGAAGCTCAACCAGCAACACAAGCAATTGCAGATGGTTCTTCAAATGATTCAAGCTTGAAGAATCAAGATAAAGCGACTGTTGTTAAAGGAGATACTGTAACAACAGCAAGCGGATTAAGATATATTGATATTGAGAAAGGAAAAGGAAAAAAAGTTGTTGTTGGTATGAATTTAAAAATTGATTATGCTGGTTTTTTTACTGATGGAAAAGTGTTTGATACTTCAATTGAATCAGTTGCTAAATCTCAAAATTTTGATAGACATGGCATGGCTTTTACACCGTTTGATGTAGTTATTGGAAAGGGAAGTGTTATTGCAGGTTGGGATGAAGGTTTAACCACAAATATGAATATCGGTGGAAAACGCAGACTATTAGTACCACCTAATTTAGCTTATGGTGAATCTGGAATGGGGGGAGTAATTCCACCAAATGCAAGCTTGATATTTGATGTAAATGTTATTTCTGGACAATAAAATTTTGTTAATATTTCATTTTGCATTAAGTAAATCAGTAACTTTACACAACTTTTAGTGTCTTACAATATCATTTTTATATTCCACAAACTTTACTTTTTATGAAAACCACACAGAAATTATTATTCTCTATAATTATAGGAATAATATTTTTACTAAACAAATCAAATGCAAACTTAGTTACTGATTATGTTTTTACCCAAGATTATGGGGAATTATCCAATACAGATGGATGGGGTTCTGTACCATTTTATAATTGGGATCCTTGTTCCAACTATGCTGGAACTGGACATAAAGTATGCGGAGCTTCTAAAATGTTTTCAATAGGATTCAATTTTAATTATGATTGCAGAGAATTCACAGAAGTTTCTGTTAATGCAAATGGAGTTCTCTCCTTTGGCAATAATACTAGTCCTTATGAATATGGGGATGGTTATTATACTGCTTACATGGGTGATTTTGAAAAATGTAACTGGGATGGTAGTGGTCAATTAGCAGATCAATTGAATATCTGGACTCAATATGACTGTATTAATCCAGAAGAAATAGGTGGATCAGTTGTTTATAATACTTTAGGTTCAGCACCAAATAGAGTATTTATTGTACAGTGGAATACTCAATATTATTATGATTATTTATATGGATGGTACGGTGGTCAGCTTCAAAATTTTGAAGTTAGACTTTATGAAGGTACTAATAAAATTGAATTTGTTTATGGTAAAAGTGTTGAAAATTCATATGGTTATACAAGCTTAATTTCTACTGCTGGTGATGGCTCAGCAAAAACAATCAGTAATTATTATTATGGAAATTATGATTGGCCAACAACTTATAATCAATATTATTCAGCTCAACTGTATTATGGTTATGATTGGGGATATGGAAGAGCAAATGCTATCTATCAATTTACTCCATGTCTTTCTTTAAAAGGAAGAACTGGTGTTGGACAAGGTGGTTTTACAAACATGGGGGGGTCAAACGCTTCACCTGCTACACCACCTCTATTGTCTAAAGATGATAATGGTTACCCACTCCCAAAAACAAATGCTGGAACAGCTTCAAATTTTACTCCTATGGATTTGTGTGTAACTGATCCTGCATGCGGAATAAAATATTATCAAATTGATATCATTGGTGGAACAAACTCATCTGAATTTGCTATTTATCCAAATAATGCAAATGCAGTTTATTATTGGGATGGAGGAAGTTGGAATTACAGTTCTCCATATGACCCAAATCCTTCCTTACCAAATGGAGAAAGTGGTATTCATGCTTTACCAACAACTTTAGCTGATACAAATAATGGAGTAGGTGGCGGAGGAAATCAATCTAATACTTCTATGATTATAGAAGTAGGTGGATATGAGGGTGGTACAACTTGTGTACAACCGATAATTCAATTCAGACCTAAATGTGGTGGTGTAAGAACCGCTCAAATTCATGTTTCTGCAATTGATTATCCAGGAGCAAATCCTTCAGGTTGTTATGATAGGTATTATAATTTAGCTCCTGAAGCAGTTGCTTTACTGAATATACCATCAAATATATTACCAACTCCAAACCCACCAATGCCTGCTGTTTTGGTAGGCACAAATGTACTTATTCCTAATATGGTATTTAGTAACCAAGGGGGTGCTCCATTAAAACTTTATTCTATAAGTTGGTTCAATTTTGCAACTAATACTTGGGAATTAGGTGGGTCTTGTCCAACAGCAACATCAATAACTGGAATTGACCCAACAAATCAGTTTAGCATTAGTAACACCTCTTTGTTGAATGGATTGCCAACTGTTCCTACAGGCGGAAGCAATATCAATGCTTATAGTAATCTTACATTGAAGTTTCTTTTTACTCCAATTTATGATGGTTTGCAAAGAGCTTTATTTAGAATAAGAATTGGTTGTGAATGTTATGAATATGTGCTTGAAATGAAAGGATCAGCTCCAGGTGGAACTTTTATAGCTAAAATAAATGGAATTGATTATGATTTGGATAAGAAAACTATTGAGTTGTTTAAAAGTAATATATTATGTGGGGATGCTTTAAATGTTATTCCAATTAAAGTTACTAATACCAGCTCAATACCTTTTCAAATTAATGGAATTAATTTATTTGAAAACGACACCTCTATCAATCAAGGTTCTCCTAGTTTTCTAACTAAAATTGATCCATCCACTGGAGGCTTAATGGTTTCTAAGGATTATATGATTACTCGTACTTATCCTAAGCTCCCTTTTAATAGTAACATTCCTGCAAATCCATTTTCTATGCCTAAGTTAGGTGATACTACTACATTGTATTTATCATTCAATCCGCAGGGCTATGGAAAAAGATATGGGAAATTAATTTTCTGTACTAATGGTTATTTCAATCCATCAAGTGTTGCACCCTATATAGCAACAAAAAATGGGTCTTTAGGAACTTCACCTTGTGGTACAACTAGAGGTGTACTTTCAATCGATTTATTTGGATCTGGAACTGGTGCAATTTTATCTAAAAATTTAAAAGGTGATAAGTTTGATAAAATTTTATTTGATGATACTAGATTAAACGAAAATACAGATCAATGGGTTTATATTTATAATACCGGGTCAACGGTTTGTGACTTGAACATTAGTAAAATTGAATTAAACAATGGAGACGTAGATGATGTTAAGGAATTTGTAATTCTTAAAATGCCAAGTACAAATTCTATAAAATATGGAAAAAAAGATTCTCTTTTAATTAGGTTTACACCAAAACAAGTTGGTACTAGATCTGCAATTATGTTTATCCGTTCAAATGATGTTAGACCTTTTAATCCTGGATATGATGAAAAGGGAGTTACAAGAGTTCAGATTAGTGGAAAAGGACTTCCAGGTATCTATAATCAAAAAGAATATGATTTTGGAATTGCAATAATTAATGATATTGAAAGTGTAGTTGTTCAACAAAATATAGAGTTTATAAATAATTCTTTAAATAAAATTAGCATTGCTTCAATGAAGTTAACAGGAGTAAATTCAAATGAATTTTACTTAATTTCAAAACCAAAGTATCCAGTTAACTTATTACCATCAGACAAAATTGGGATTTTAATTGGTTTTGTTCCTGAAAAAAATAGCTTACCGGGTTTTAGAAGTGCAATTCTAGAAATTACTACCATTGATGGATCAATAATTAATTATCCTCTTAAAGGTGAAGCTGCAACTAGAACTTTAAAAATTGTATCTGTTAGTGATCCTTTAGTTTTCGGTAGTCCATCTGTAAATACAGTTAAAAGAATAACAATTTTAGTTTCTAATACTGGTACAACTTTGTTAAATATCTCTGGTATTTCAGTTAGCGGAATTGATGCTTCTTCATTTACATTAGGCAAAGTAGCCAGATTAATACTTGATCCAGGAATGAGCATACCATTAGAGATTTCATTCTTACCAACAAGTTCTGGAGCTAAAAGTGCCCAACTATCAGTATTGAGTAACTCAACTAATGGAAAACAACAATTAATGCTTCAAGGAATTGGTGTTATAGTTAAAAAAGCTAGTCATCCAAAAATTGATTAATTAAAATAGTTCTAAGATTTAAAAAAAACCGTCAATTGTTTTGACGGTTTTTTTTTGTAATTTATTATGGGTAAGGCTAACCTTGAATTTTTCTAACAAATAATACATTGAACATAATTTTTGAAAATATATTTGTTTTGGAAATTAAAATTAGTGGTTCAATTATTAGAAATTGCAACCTTTATTTATTCACTTATTATGATTAGTTGCAGATTAATTCAAGTAATTTATTTTTCTTTAAGCCTTTTAATTCTACAAAATATTTACCTGGTGTTAAACTCAAATTCTTTAAATCAATTGAATTACCTATTACAGAAAAATTCATCATTATTTTACCAGTAACATCATACAAAATTGCTTTATCATAACTAGTGTTTTTATTAAGTATAGTTATAAATTTATTATTACTATTTATTGGATTTGGATATAATATTTCCTCATTCAAATTTTTTACTAAATCAAATTCAACTAAACTAGTTTCACATTCATAGGTAATTGGGTTTACTTCAATTGGATCTTTGCTTATTAATTGTTTTCCAACAAATCCATCATAATTTTTTGCATAAAAATTTGATTTAAATAATAACGGTCCTGGTACAGGATTCCCTTGCATAACTGGACCAATACTTCCAACAGGGTTTTGATACTTCCATAGTGTTTTACCAAATTGATTTATTTCAAATATAGTTCCAGAATTTCCAACAGTAATTAATACATTTCCATTGTAAAGCACGTTAACACCTGATAAATTAGAAGAATATAACTTAATTGGATCAATGTCCATGTAAATCCAATCAGCAGAATCTGGTTTGTAATTGTTGTTTGTTAAAGTATATTCTCCATTTATATTTGGTGTCGAAATAATTTCTGCAGTACTATAATTTACACCCCCTGTTCTTCTATTACCATTATTGAAAATTGAAATTTTACCATTATTATTCTCATCTTCAGTAATCCATCTAGCATCATGCTGACCAAACAATTTTTGGTTTTCATTGCTACCTCTGTTATACGTTCTTGAATTTCCCCATCGATAAAGTAAATCCCCACCTTTGTTGTATTTTCCTTTATTATTAGATTTAGCTTCTAAAGTACTTGTTGAATGATCTATAATCCATATTTCACAAAACTCTAATGAACTTACAATTATTTGGTCTAATTTATCATTATAATCAATTGAGTTTAAATGTATCCAATCTGATTTATTAACCTCATTCGTTGTACTTGAATAATTTATATTTACTTTTTCTGGATGGTCTTTAATTTCCCCATAATTATTTTTTAAACTATCACCATCTTGAATCAAATGATCCCAAACTCTCCATTCCCAAACTATCTTAAACGAATCTACACCAATTGGTTGAACTTCAATTATTTTTTCACTCCAAAGTGAATCATTTATAAATTTACTTTTCTTTCCACTAATTTCTGATTCTTTTAATGTTATTTTTTCCCAAGTTAATGCCAATATATTTCCATTTTTCAAAACAACAAAATCATGATGTAAACATTTGTTGCTATCACTATATAAAAAAGTCCATAACAATTTATTATTCCAATCAAATTTTTCTATTATTCCTCCTTTTCCACCAGCGTTAAAATATTTTGAAAGCATTTGAGCTGTTCTCCATAAATTTCCTTGATTATCTAAGTGAGTAGAATTCACAGTTTTGTATTTACTTTTCCATTCTTTAACTAACTTTCCGCATTTATCTATTATATAAGTTGATGTAAAGTTCATTGGAGAAAATAATACATAACCTTCAGAATTTCCTGGTAAGTTAGTTATTAACCCAACTTGTTTATTTACTTGCCCTATTGCAAAGCAAATATTTATTAATAAAATTGATAATAAAACTATTATTTTCATTAAAAGAAAGCTCTTATTTCTGCCTGACCTGTATGTATAACTTTATTTGTAGGTGGTATAGATCTACCTGAATAATTAATATTTAATTGTAGATTCGAACCAATTCTATAATCAAAATTGATCAAAGCTAACCAACTTAGTCCTTGGTAATATCCATCAGTTAATTGGTATGGTAATAATTCACTTGAATTTACATTGCTTTCTAAACTTGTAATCTCTAATTCACATCTAATTCTTCCATTTGTACTTAATGAATAAATTCCCCTCAAATTATTTGCAATTAAATTTACTTTTCTATTTTTTTCAGTAATTAAATCATTCACAATTGAACTTTTAATTTTCCATCCTAATTCTAAATTTTTAATTGCAGAATAGGTAAAATCATTCTCTATTTTAAATCCTGAAATTTCAAAAGATTTGCTAATTAAATTATTGTTAAAATTTGTAGTATCTTGATATTTTAGATATGAATTATACAAACTTAACATTGTTTGAATTTTTATATCTGTTGTAGCAGTAAAATTAAATTTAAAGTTCCATTCCTTATTAAAACTATTTTCAGTATTATATATCAATTTAACTACATTTTTTCTAATAGAATATCTAATTCTACTTGAAAAAATATCATCATTCTCCAAAATGTTAAGGTCTTGCTGAATGTAAGAATTACCTAAAATTGTATTTGAATCATTTTGAAATTTTGACAATTTTAGTAAATATATATTTGAAACTATTTCATCAGTAGATTTTTCTTCAAGTTTTATTATTGTTTCACCTGAGAATTTAGATATTATTTTTTCAAAAAATGTTTCATTTTTACCGTTGTTCTTAAATGCTTCTTTAATTCTTAGCTGAGCTTTTAAATCTATAATTGGATATAATTTTTCAGTTCTAAAATCAATTCTTAAATACTCTCCATCATTATTGTTTGTTGGTATAAATTCTGATTCCTCTTGAATTTTATTCTCATTAAAATCATTCCATATATAACTCCCTTGACCGAAGGGTACTCTTATAAACTGCCTTTCTAACCTTCCAGTTTGTTCAGTATTTGCTTCATAATATCCGTTTATTGTAATGTTATTATACAAATTAATGAAAGATTCTGATTTTATTAATATTGATTGAATATTTTTTCTTTCTATTATATATTTTAGTGATTCATCATATTTTTTATATCTATATCCGATTTGTGTTTTCGTTCTTAAATCATTGGTTGTATTATAATCACTTGATAATACTAAAGTTAAGTTTTTTGAATCATTTGTTAATTCATATTTATTATTTTGCAACCTAGTAGAATCTTCACTTTTCACATTTAATCTTAAATCTAAAATTATGTTTTTATTGTTTAGCTTTACAAATGGTTCTACTGAAATTATATTATAACCACCTAATTTATTAACATCAGATTTTAAATTTGTAATAATTTTGTTTTCATTAGTTATTTCTGCTCCAAAATTAAAATTTGAAAAGTTTTTGTAAAAAGAAATTTGGTGTTTGTTCATTACTCCTTTTGTATCTACAAAATTAGAATCAAATACTATATTCTCAAATTTGTATTTAGTATTAAAATTTATCATTTTGTTATCATAGTTAAGCTCATAATATTGCCTAAAAGAGTTAAAAGTTTCTCCTAATTTTAAGAATCCTAAGATATTTTTAATATCTAATCCATTAAATAATTTCAATAATACCTCTGTTTCACCAATTTCTAAATTTCCAATTTTAATTCTTTTATTAATTTCTCCTCCCCATTTTTGAATTGAATTTACATCAATTAAATTATTGTTGTTTATGTATTTATCATTTTGAAAACTATAATTCCCATTTAGATATAATTCACTTTCACTTGAAAAAATTCTATTTATTCTTTGTTTATAATTTAGATTATACCCAATACCATTATATTTATTTGAATCAGAATTGTTAAATCTATTTTCATTTAAATATGAACTCAACAGATTAACTGATAAATTAAAATCTTTTTTTATGTTTAGCTCAACTCCAATATTTCCAGTTTGGAGTAATTTTGGAATTGGTAAATAAACTATTGGTTCATAATTCCCTAATCCAAAACCAACATATTCAAAATTTCCAAATGAAATATTTTTATAACTACCATTCCAATAACCTAAGTCTGTAAATGTTACATCGTAAATTGATTGGTTGTTTAATATATCAAATACATAAATAATTTTTCTTTCATTGTTTATTAAAGTATCTTTTTTATAATAGTTTCCTTTTAAAGTATCGCTTCTTCCAATATATTTTTCGCCTGACTTTTTAACCCCTAAATTATTACCAATTGAATTTGAAATAAGATTTTTGTCTTCTTCACTTAAAACTAAATCAATTGGTGAGTCTTGATCTTCAGCTTCACGTTTATAGTTGATATTAAATTTTAAAGTCGAGTCAAATAGTAAGTTTGTATTATTTATTTCTAAATATGATTTTGAATAATTTTGATTAATATATTCAAAATCTACCTCTATTCTATTATTTGATGTAATTAATTTTTTTGGTTGAAAGAAGACTTCTCCATTGGAATAATCTATTATATAATCATTATTTACGCCTCTAGTTAACAATAATCCATCTAAAAATATTTTTTCAGATCCTGCTATTACAACTAATTTGTTTTCACCTTTAGCATTAAATAACTTATATGGTCCTTGATCACTTTCTCTTCCTTGAATAATTTGAAAATTCCTTTCACCAGGTGATATTCCTGCAACTATTGTTGATTTACTACCGCTCAAATAATTAAACGATGTTTTTACTCCTTGGAGTCTTTTATCTAACTTACCTTGATTGTTTAGTTCAGTTGAAAACTTCCCAATTACCGCATTTACTATTGGTGATTTAAATTCTATAAAAATATTATCTATCTCTTTTATAGTTTGTGATGTACCTTCTGGCTGAATTGGAGTTTGCTCATCACTAAGAACTCCTAATACATCAACATTATCAGAGATATTACCACTAAACTGAATTTTTAAGCCACTTTGTAAAGTAAGATCTCGATTTGTTCCTATAGTTAATCCTCTAATTATAGATCCACTTCTCTTAAAATCTTTACCAAAATAATTATTAGAATTTGAGAGTTTTATTTCATTAAAAGCTCCATTCGTATCATTATTCCTTGTTATTGTTTTAGCAACTGGTTTTATTATTTGGTAGCTGTTTTCAATATTAAAATTTACATAATTGTAATTTATTGTCAGACAAAATGAGTCATCATTTCTTTTATCATCTAATACTCTTATGTCTCTAAAGAATTTTGAGAAAATGATAATCCCATTTTTATAATTAATATCAAAATCTAATGGATTTGATAATTCATATTCATTTTCTTTTGTAAGTTTTATACTATTTAATAAAATACAATCGTTTGGTAGTTTCAATACTGAATCTTTTTTTGAAATACAAAAATTAACTTTTTTATATATCCCTTGACAATATATACTCTGTAATGTTGTAATAAATAAAACTAGTATTACAATTTTATATTGCAACACTAACTTCAAATTATATTTATAATGATTGTTAATTTATTTAATTTAATTTTGCGATAGAACTTTTACAATATACTAATATATCTTAACTGAAGTCATATTTTATTCTTGAGATATTTTAATATTATATAATATAATTAATATTAAGACTTTTAATATTTTAGAATTAATTATCAATTTATTTTGTTTATAAAATTTACCTTTAAGTTTCTCTTACTAAAATTTAATTATAATTAATTATATTTTTATTTATTTTCAATTTCCAATAAATATAATTTAATCAAAAATGTTGATACTATAATTGCTTTAGCTACACCAAAAGGGATAGGTGGTGTTTCTATTGTTAGACTTAGTGGTAAAGATTCTTATCTTATTACCGATAAGTTTATAAAATTACGTAACAAAAAATCTATTGCCGTTATTACAAGTAGAAAGTTGTATAATTGCTTTGTATTAGTCAACAACGAACAAATAGATAATTGTTTAGTTGTACGTTTTCAAGCGCCTTATTCTTTTACAGGAGAAAATGTTGTTGAATTACATCTGCATGGCAACCCTTTTTTAGTTGATTTGATAATTCAGATTGCTGTTGATTATGGAGCTAGACTTGCTAAACCAGGTGAATTTACTAAACAGTCTTTTTTGAATGGCAAAATTGACCTTACTCAAGTTGAAGCTCTTGCTTTTTTGATTCAATCTGAGTCGCAACAAGCTCTTATTATTTCTCAAAAACAGTATAATGGTGAATTAAATACTAAATTAATTAGTTTTAGAGAACAAATTATTCAAATACTCTCTTATATAGAGCTTGAATTGGACTTTGTTGAAGATGGTTACTCATTTTCTAATTCTGATGTTTTAGACAAATTATTATCCGATTTAAAATTGTTTTGTACTTCTCTTTTATTGTCATATAATTCCTCAAATTGGATTAGTCAAGGACCTAGAATTTTATTGATGGGAAGACCTAATGCCGGTAAATCTAGTTTATTCAATTCATTTCTGGGTTATTCAAGATCATTGGTTAGTACTCAAGCAGGTACAACAAGAGATTACATTGAAGAAAAGATTATTTATAGTGGACTTTCAATGAGATTTATAGATACAGCTGGTATTCGTCAGACCACCGATCATATTGAATCAGAAGGGGTTAGATTGGCTCAAGAGTTGATTTCAATGTCAGATCATGTTATTTATTTAATTGATTCTTCCGATAAACTAAATTTAAAGAGTGAAATATTAAATTTTACAACTTTAACTATTCAATATCCTGTCATAAAGTTTAAAATTGTTTTTACAAAAAGCGATTTATTATTAGAAAATCAAAAACAAAATATAGTATTTGATTGTATTTATTGTTCAATTTATAAAACTGAATCTATTATTGGCTTGCTTAATTATTTATTCAATAATTATTCTATTAATAACACTGAACAAATTGCATTACTAAATCAAAGACAATTTTTAATAATTAAGGGTATTGAAAATCATTTAGTTGGATTATCAGTTGATTTAAAAAATTCTGAATTACTTTCTGCTGACCTAAGATACATTCTTATGTTGATTTCCGAACTAACTGGCGAGACATCTAATGAAGATATTCTCAATAATATATTTTCTTCTTTCTGTATAGGGAAGTAAAAAAGTTCCACGTGGAACAATTAATTGCATAATGATGATTAAAAATAAATATGATGTAATAGTAATTGGTGGTGGTCATGCTGGAATTGAAGCATCTTCTGTTTCAGCTAGGTTGGGTTGTGAAACAGCATTGATTACTATGAAATTTGATACAATTGGTAGATTATCTTGTAATCCTGCAATTGGTGGAATGGCAAAGGGACAGTTGGTATGTGAAATAGATGCTTTAGGAGGAGAAATGGCTAAATTAGCAGATAAGTCTGGTATTCAGTTTAAAATGTTAGGTACTTCAAAAGGACCAGCTATGTGGTCTCCAAGATCTCAAAATGATAAGGATCTTTATCCATTTTATGCTCAAAAAAGGCTTACTGAAATTGATAAATTGGATATACTTGAAGGGATAGTTGATGATGTTTGCGTTGAAAATGGAAAAATAATTGGTGTTGTATTTTCTGATTTAAAAGGAATCAAAATTAAATTAAGAACCTCTGGTGTGATTTTATGTAGTGGTACATTTTTATGTGGAGTAATGCATACAGGCGAATCTCAAATTATGGGGGGGAGAGTTGGTGAAAATTCTGCTAATAATATTAGTGGGTCACTTAAAAATATAGGATTTGAATTGGGAAGACTTAAAACAGGTACTCCTCCAAGAATTGACAAGAAATCGATCGATTTTGCAAATTGTAGAGTTGATTCCGGTGATTCAAATCCAATTCCTTTCTCAAAAACTACAATTTCAGTCGAAAACAAGATATCATGCTATGTTACCAATACTAATAGTGAAACTCATGAAATCTTAAAAACAGGTTTTGATAGATCACCAATGTTTTCTGGAAGAATTAAGGGAACGGGTCCAAGATATTGTCCATCAATAGAAGATAAAATATTTAGATTTGCTGATAAAGATAGTCATCATATTTTTTTAGAACCAGAAGGGTTAAATACTGATTCAATTTATGTGAATGGGTTTTCTACTTCTTTACCACAGGATATTCAAATAAAAGCTTTGAAAAGCATTTCAGGTTTGGAAAAATGTGAAGTACTAAGATGGGGATATGCTGTTGAGTATGATTATATACCCCCATATCAATTGCATCGAACACTTGAAAGTAAATATGTTTCTGGACTTTATTTTGCAGGGCAAGTTAATGGAACTTCTGGTTATGAAGAAGCAGCTGCTCAAGGTTTAATGGCAGGTATTAACTGTGTTTCCAAGATAAAAGGGAATAAAGGTATAATTTTAGATAGATCTCAAGGTTACATAGGTGTATTGATGGATGATTTAAGCGTTTTGAGTACAGATGAACCTTATAGAATGTTCACATCAAGAGCTGAGTATAGATTAATTTTAAGAAGAGACAATGCAGATATTAGATTATCAGAAATTGGATATGAATTGGGTTTGATTGATTTAAAAAGAATTTCTAAAGTAAGAGAAAAAATACAAAATATTCAAACAGCTGAAAGTATTTTAAAAAGTTTTAATTGGACTATAATTAATGAAAGTGAAAGGATCAAAGGTTGGAATTACTTAAAAAGACCTGAAGTAACAACTGATTATTTTTTAAATAGTAATGATTCACCAGAATTGTTGAAATCCTTATTAATAAATGAAGAAGTTGCTGAGCAGATAAATATAAATGCTAAATATGAAGGCTATATATTAAAACATAATGCAGAAATCGAAAAATTTAAAACAATGGAGTCAACTTTTTTACCAAATTACTTAGATTATTCAAAAATTAAGTCACTTTCTTCCGAAGGTAGAGAAAAGTTAACTAAAATTAATCCTGTAACTTTTGGACAAGCTTCAAGAATAAGTGGCGTAAGTCGATCAGATTTATCAATATTGATGCTATACACAAAATAGAATAAGTTCCACGTGAAACAATTATGAAAGTATTAATTATAGGATCAGAAGGGTTATTAGGTCAAAAGGTTGTAGAAATATTAAAAAGGGAAACCAATTGGACAATAGTTGAGGTTAATTCAAAAGGTATATTTGATAATGGAGTTTTAGAAGAATTTGACACTTTAAGTAGAAAAGATTGGAAATTAAAAATTTCTAATTTTAAAGAAAAACCAACTATTTTTATTAATTGTGCAGCAAAAACTAATGTTGATGTCTGTGAAGATGAAAAAAATATTACCTGGAAAAATAACGTAGATATAGTAGAAATAATAGTAGAAATTTGTAGAAAATTAGATGCAAAATTAATTCAAATATCTTCTGATTATATATTTAATGGAAAAAATGGACCATATTTAGAAGAATCTCAACCAAATCCAATAAATTATTATGGAAAGTCAAAATTAGCTGCAGAAAACATATGTATAAAATCAGGAATTGATTTTGCTATAATCAGAACTATGTGGCTATATGGATTTAGTAAATCTGGAAAAAAAGACTTTGTTTGTTGGGTTTTAGAATCATCAAAATTGAATAAACAGTTGAAAATAGTTGATGATGAATTTGGTACTCCTACATTTATTGATGATATCGCCATTGGAATTATGAAAATTATTGAGTATAATTATAATGGTATTGTAAATATAACTGGGAATAAAGTATTTTCAAGATATGAATTAGCATTGTTAATAATAAAAAAATTTGAACTTTCTACAAATTTGATACCTATTAAAGAACAAGAGTTAGGTAGAAAAGCAAAAAGACCATTAAATTCTGGTCTAATCAATTTTAAATCTCAATATAGACTTGGTTTTAATACAACAGATTTTGAAACTGGTCTTGAAATTGTTAAAAATTTAAGAAAAAAGGATGAAAAACAATTTTTATTAAGATTTAGATAATATGAAATCTAAAAATATTCTAATAAAAATATTAGGAAGCGGTACTTCAACAGGAGTTCCACTAGTAGGTTGTAATTGTAATGTTTGTAAATCAAATAATTTTAAAGATAAAAGGCTAAGAACCTCAATTTTAGTAAATATTGATAATTTAAAGCTACTTATTGATACTTCAAATGATTTAAGGGAACAGTGTTTAAAAAATGAGATTTTAGATATTGATGCAGTTATTTATACTCACCATCATTTCGATCATATAGCTGGATTTGATGATTTAAGAGCTTTTAATTTTGCAAAAAATAAATCAGTACCTATTTATTTAATGCAAGAAACATTAGATAATTTAAAAGATGTATTTAAATATGCTTTTTCAAATGAGCCGAACTTGAGTAGCTCACCAAAAGTAAATTGTACAATAATTGATATAGAAGAGTTTAGTATTAAGGATATTACAATAACGCCAATTCCATTATTACATGGAAATATGAGAGTCAACGGATATAGGATTCAAAATTTTGCATATTGTACAGATTGTAATGTTATTTCTGAAGATTCAATTCAAAAACTACAAAATTTAGATATATTGATTTTAGATGGTTTAAGATATTCTAAACACCCAACTCATTTTTCAATTAATGAATCTATTGAGATTGCGAAAAAATTAAATGCAAATAAAACATTTCTAACTCACATATCGCATGATGTTTCTCATCAAATCACTGAAAACGAACTTCCAGAAAACATATATTTAGCATATGATGGACTTGAACTTAAATTATAAAACAATTTTATTGGCATCTAATAATTCAAATAAAATAGAAGAATTAAAGTCTATTTTAAATGAAATATTAGGTGTTCGTATTATTACCTTGAATGATATTAATATTACAATTGACATTATTGAAGATGGAGAAACACTTGAAGAAAATGCCTATATTAAAGCTAAAACTATTAATAATATTACAAATTTACCAGTAATAGCTGACGATACTGGTTTAGAAGTTTTAGAATTAAATAAAAAACCAGGAGTATTATCAGCACGGTATGCAGGTAAAGATTGTAATTCAAAAAATAATAGAATTAAATTGCTTAATGATTTAACAAGTATAAAAAATAGGAATGCAAGTTTTAAAACTGTTATTTGTTTTGTAGATGAGTTTAATACTATTTTTAGTGAAGGAGAAGTTAGAGGAAAAATTACATATGAAGAAAAGGGTGAGAATGGATTTGGTTATGACAAAATATTTGAGTTAGAAATTAATGAAAAAACTTATGCAGAAATGACTATACAAGAAAAAAACTACTTAAGTCATAGAGCATTAGCAATAAATGATTTAAAAAGAAAGTTAACTAATCTAATAAATAGTTGAATAAATTGTAAGAAATTTTAGTTTTTAAGAGTAAGAATCTTGTTAATATCAATTAACATTTCAATATTAGAAATATTCATAGTCAATAATTTATTTGCAAAAAAAGAGCTTAACTGATTGTTATTATGATTTTCATGGAATATCATTAATGCATAATTGATATTTACAGAATTTTCATTTAAACTAAGACATTCATTGAAATACTCTAAAGTTCTTTGATAAGATATTTTTTCTTTAATATATAAATCTGTAATAAATGCAATGCAAGCTTTTTCTGATAACTCAAATTCACAATCAATTTTCAATGACTCAAAATATAAAGAAATAGTATTTTCAAAACTAGGAATTTTAATTCCTATAGTATAAGCATATCTATCATCCTCTGCTAATATGTAATACAAAAATGCATCCCAGTTTAAAGTATCTCTACTAAATAGTGACATCCTATCCTCTTTTTCTAAAATAAAACCAGCAATACTAACTATTTTAGAACATAACTCATCCAATGAATCAAAAAGGTATGTAGGGTAAACATCTATAGCATTCTTATAAACAATCTTACAAATTTTAGCATCATATAAATAAATTTCAATCTTAAATTTATCTTCAATTCCAAATTTTCCATATAATACATAAGGAGTTGAATGATTGTTTGCTATTTCATCTATTATATCAATAGTTGGGCTTGTTGAAGTATTTAGAAAGCATTCAACAGAATTTATTTCACCCTTGAAAGAGAAAAAACTTGAATTAAATTTATTTGATAAAGAAAGTTTTCTAGAGATATATCTGGGAATTTGTCTAGATAATCTTGACTGAGCTTCATCTTGAGTAAGGCATGAAAATTGTAAACATAATATAGGAATAGGCTTTTCAGGCTCACCCCATAATTTAATTGGAACAACTTCACAATTTTGCATGATATAGTTTATAAGAGTATTTTTAAAATAAAAAAACTGGATAGTATAAATAATATCCAGTTTACTGACGTTATCAAATTATTAAAATTTCTTTTTGCTACCAAAACTTTTTTTAGTCCATTGGAAAGTGTTGTTTTTTTTACTTTCATTTGTAGAATCTATTTTAGTTCTTCTTTTTTTAAATTCTCTTGAGTCATCAGAAGAAGAATCACCAAAAGATTTCCTAGTTAAAGCTTTTTTTGGAAAAGATTCTTCAGAACTTGTATTCAATCTCTGAGCAGAGGAATAAACATCTGCCGAATTACTATCTTTTCTAACCGTTGAAGTTGAAGAACTATAATTATCATTTACACTTCTTGGTCTAGTTGTTCTTTTAGTAAAAGTGGATGAATTATTTGAATCAAAACTTTTTATAGAATCTGGACTAAAAGGAGTTTTAGAACTCATTCTTGATTCATAATTCTTAGGACTTCCAGTACTTCTTCTAGAATCAGAACTCCTAGAACTATCAAAACTTCTTCTAGAATCATTTCCTCTAGAATTAGTACCTCTTGAATCAGATCCTCTTGAATTACTTGATCTGCTAGGATAATCATTTCTATTACCTGTCAACTTATTTTCTTGAAATCTAGATTCGCTAAATGCACTTTCATGAGGTTTTTCAAGAAACCCAGCATATTTTATAGGTTTAACTTTTTTGGAAATATACCTCTCAATCCTCTGTAGATGCATGTTTTCCTCACGATCAACAAAAGTAATTGCTTCTCCTGTTGCATTAGCTCTACCAGTTCTTCCAATTCTATGAACATAATCTTCGGCATGAGTTGGAACATCAAAATTAATAACGTGTGAAATTCCATCAACATCAATTCCACGAGCTGCAATATCTGTAGCAACTAAAACTTTAAATTTACCTCTTCTGAAACCATCTAAAGCATTTTCACGTTGCCTTTGTGTTCTTTCAGAATGAATAGCTGCAGAAGAAATATCATTTCTTTCTAAATACTTAGTAATCCTGTCCGCACCATGTTTTGTTCTTGAAAATACTAAAACACAATCTAAATCCTCAGAGTTAATGATGTGAGTTAATAAATCTAATTTAGATTTTTGATGAACTGCATAAAAATATTGAGTAATAGATTCGGCAGGACTTTTGGTTATACCAACTTCTATAAGTTTTGGATTTTTTAAAATCCCAGCTGCCAAACCTCTAACTTCTTTAGACATAGTAGCTGAAAATAAAAGTGTTTGTCTTTCATTTGTAGTTTCAGCTATGATCTTTTTAACATCATTAATAAAACCCATATCAAACATTCTATCTGCTTCATCTAAAACTAAAACTTCAATATGTGATAGGTTAATAGTTTTTCTATTCATATGATCACATAGCCTGCCAGGAGTAGCTATAACAACATCTACACCTCTTTTAAGGGCTGACATTTGATTTTCATAACCTACACCACCATAAATAGTTAAGCTTCTCATTTTCATAAATCTCCCATAACCTTGAACAGAATTTTCAATTTGTAGTGCTAATTCTCTAGTTGGAGTAATGATTAAAGCTCTTGGAAAACGTCTTTTGGCATCAGGATTGTTAGCAAGTTTGTTTAATATTGGTAAAACAAAAGCAGCAGTTTTACCAGTACCTGTTTGAGCACATCCAATAACGTCTCGTCCTGAAACAGCAACTGGAATAGCTAAAGATTGAATTTGAGTTGGAGCGGTATATCCTGTTGCAAGAATTCCTTGAACAAGAGAATCCGCCAAACCAAGTAAATGAAATGGCATAAAAATTACGTTATTAAATTGTATTTTGTGAATGAATACCGATTCACACAACAATTCCTCAAATAAGTAATTTTATTAGATGTAGAAAAAGCTAAAAAAGAAGTGTGCCGGATATAATTAAAAGTTAATCAGTTAACTGATTTAAGCAAAGGTAAGGTAAAAAAATTAAGTAACAAGTTAAAAAAAGGCATAAAAATATAAAATAAAATTAATAATAATTAAATATTTTACGTAAAAATCTTATTCTGAGTAAAATAAAGCTGT
Organism: Chlorobiota bacterium; assembly: GCA_016700335.1. Lineage (NCBI taxonomy): Bacteria > Pseudomonadati > Chlorobiota > Chlorobiota bacterium. The sequence continues at coordinate 3,101,887 of CP065014.1, forward strand.
AGTTTGTGGTAAGTCTCCAATTAAACCTTTTAAGAATGTATAATTAAAAAAAATGTCTAAGCCTTTTAGTGAGTCTTCATCTAACTGAAAATTAATCTTAGAGTTTTCAGGTAAATTAAATTTTAAAACAAGTGATTTTAAAAAATCATATTTTAAAATCATCTTATCATCATTTATAGTATAACATAAAATATGAACTAAAGAAGACTCCGTTAAATCTTCCCATTCGTCGCTCAAATCTAAATAACTATTATTATCAATAAAATTACTGTCTGCTATTACTAAAGTACAATCTGAATTATTTAAATAATCATCAATAGTTGTGATTGAATCAATTAATAAAAATTCAGGATGAAAATCAAATTTTTCAGATAATATTATTTCAGAAATTAATCTTTCATAAAAATTTGATTCTTTAAATGAAAAGGTAGAAATTTCTTTTAATCCAGATTTGAAAATTAATTTTGAAATACTTGAAAAACCTTTAGAAATTACTCCAACACTACTAATAATTAAAGTACTTAATGTTTCTCTAGAATTTAAAAAATCTAATGGTGATGCAATTGCAATATCTGCTTCGCCATTTAATAATAATTCATTAGGATTATCAGAAATTAATATATCAATTTGTAACTTTTTAAGTTCTTCAATTAACGGGAATGTAAAAAAATTACTTCGGCAAACTATTTTCATAATAAAATAAATTGTATTTTAACTTTTACTTGATTAATGATACAAAGTTCTTTATATTAGATATATCCACAAAATAAAATATTTATAAAATTAGAATGAATAAAACTTTTACTTATTTATTAATAGCAATTTTATTTATTAGCATTGCTAAGGCTCAAAAAATTCCTTCAAAGAGAGTTACGATTAATAAAACTATCAAAACTGAACAACCAGAAGTTGATGTTACATGCCCTATAGTAAATATTAATCTAAGTTACGAACCAGGTAATTTAAATGAAATTCCATGTCCAGTAACAATAACTTTTAAAGGTGAAATAGTTGTTTCAGGTCCATGTTATCTGCAATATAGATTCTTAAAGAATGGAGAAATTGCTGGACCAACTCAATATTTGAATGCTACTTCTGTTGGAAACTATCCAGTTATGGAAGTTGAAACCTTTTCAGAACCCTCAACTGGAAACAATAGAACATTAGAAGTAATAGCTCCTTGTACTTATAGGTCATCAAAAATAAATTTTATTATACCCTGTCCAAATTTAACGAAAGGAGAAACTTACAAATACACACCACCTGAAACTGATACTTACTCGACACCAACAGGAGCTTGTTGTGTTTCGAATGTTTATCTAACAGCAAATCAAGTAAGCCATTTTGGAGATTGCCCTTTCACTATTAATTATAAAGCAAATGTTGCAACTAATGAAAGATGCATTTTTCAATATCAATTTTATAATGGTGATACCCCAATTGGAGCAGTACAATCATTTATTGCCCAAAGTTCAGGGAACCATACAATAACTGAGTCTGAAACATTTTATAAAGATGAAGTAAGTAAAAGAAGTTTAAAAATTATTTCACCTTGCCCAACTGAATCAAATTCAATTTCAATTCATGTTGAATGTAATAACAAATAATTTAATTTAAATTAAAAATTAATAAAAATAAAATTGTATTGTTTCAGCACATTAAGTTAAAAATTATTGATTTATAACAATAGTATGTGGTGAAAAATATTGACTCCATTCTTCAAATTTAAATGAACCAGGAGTTTCTCGTTCAATAATAGTATTTGGAGAAGTACCTGCAGCTATCATAACGCTTCGAGCTGATAGAGTAATTTGTTCGCCACTATTTCTCCATTTACCTTCACTATTTAAAAACTGTTTTTCAAAAACCAATTCTTTTACCGCTCCATACTGGTCATGAATTGCCTCAATAGGTGACATATTTTCAATGAAATAAATTCCTTCTTCTAAGGCTTTTATAATCTCTTCATGGTTTAATCTATATGCAGGCGAATCTTTCATTCCTTTTCGGTAAGCTAAAGAAACCCCCCCCCAACTACGAATTAATTTGATAAAATCAGGTTTTCTATTCTCATTTTTTGCGATCAAACGTTCGTTTCTTATTTGTTTACCATGAGATATAAACTCATTTAAAATTTCTTTTTCTTCATCATTAAATTTTGAAAAATAAGCTTCTTCACCAAGATCTTTAATCAACTCTTCACTACGGTTAAGTATTCTTTCAACTTGAATAGGGTAGTATGCCATAGCCTCAGTGGTAGTATCAATTCCTGTTAATCCGCCGCCAATAACAATTGCAGGAAGTCTAAGTTGTAAATTTGCCAAAGCGTTTGGTTTGTATGCCCCTGTTAATTGTAAAGCCATTAAAAAATCAGAAGCTTGACGAATACCTCTAATTAAACCATTTTTCATAGGAACAATTGTAGGTTTTCCAGCTCCAGTAGCAATTGCAATATGATCAAATCCTAAATTCCAAGCATCATCAATTGTGATTGTTCCACCAAATCTAATTCCACCATAGATTGAGAATAAATCTCTACGCATTAAAGCAATATAAATAACCTTTAGGAAGTTTTTATCCCATCGTACAGTTATACCATATTCAGAAACACCACCAAAACCAAGAAGAATACGATCATCTAGTCCTTCATAAATATCTTTATAATTTTTGATGGGTTCAGATAATACATTATTGGGAAGCGGTTCAATTTTTAAACCATCAATTCCAACTACTCCAAAACCTTCATTTATTAAATAATGAGATAAAGTATAACCAGCAGGACCCAATCCAACAACTAATAATTTTTTTTCCGTTATATGGTAATGTATATGGTCTTTTAATGTTGATAGGATTCCACCTAGTTAACAAGGAATAAATTTCAAATCCAAATGTAAAATTTAAAACTTCTGTTAACATTGAAGTTTCTATCTGAGGTATATTTACAGGCTCTTGTTTTTGGTATATACAAGACTTCATACAATCGTTGCAAATACGGTGACCTGTACCAGGGCACATAGGATTATCAATCATGATTATACAAAGACCTGCTAAACCATCTCCGCAATGTTTTAAATAATGAGCTTCAGATATTTTTTCATCTAAGGGGCAACCATCTAATTTAATTCCCAGAGGATTGCGTTTTGAAAATCCATCTTTTTCGAGTAAACCCTTACTACATGAGTCTTTATCTCTATTATGACAAAAAATACAATATTCAACTTCATTCATAACTTCACGTACATTATATCTTTCATCTGTCAAAGCAAATCCATCTCTAAGTCTTAAGTTTGACTCATCCCCAGTAAAAGCAGTGTAGGTTAATCCAATTGGAATATTGACTTTAACTAAGTTATCATAGTCAATACTATGTGGGTTTTTGAGGGAGACCCAGTTTTTAGTTTCAGAGTCTGGAGCATAATGATTTACAGCAACCCATTTTTCTAAAAGTTCTAATAAATTCTTTTTTTCATCATCTAAAATTAAAACATCTTTTAATAAGTTCATTGCAACTTTAGCAGTAGCAAGCTCTTTATCAAATAAGTTGAAATACTCTTTAAATAAACCACATTGTAATTTAATAAAATCTATTTGAAGTTCAGCAATGTTTAAATTATCTAATGATTTATACTTTTTAAGAGCTCTTCGTTGCACAAAATCTCTTTTAAATGCAAATATGATGTTCTCACTTTCAACAATACTTTTTTGATTTCCATGCAAATCTTGAATTTGGAACATTTCTGTAATGAACAAAGAGAGTTGAGCAGCAGATTGTATTAAAATCTCAGAAATTTTTTCAGAGGACATTCCTTCACCTTTAGTTTGGGAATAATGGACAAATTTATGATAAAGTTCAGGGTCATTTGAATTAAGTTTAGAATAAAATAACTCAGTTAACAATTTTAATTTTTCAGGTTTAAATAGATCTTGATATTCAAATCCTTCAAGATTAATTTTTAGCTCGTTTACCATATGATATATTTAATAAATTTTTACAGAAATTTAAGTAACAAATTTAGGGATTTCGGAACTATAAAAAATAAATGAAGTAATTAATAAAAATAATTTAAGAATTGAATTTAAATTCCAAAAATGCAATTACTGCTTTAATTTCATTATATGTAAAATTTTCACCTAACTTTTCTTTAACAAGTTTTATAGAAGTTAATCCCTGAGATATTAATTCATCTTCAATAACTCTTACCTTTGGTTCTGATACAAAAAATTTAATATCGATAACACCTTTAGATATATACTTAAATAAATGAGTTTCAATTGTTTGAATTGTAAACCCTCTTTTTATTGCAATCTCATTAATTGAAAACCCTTGTTTGAACAAATTATATGTTAACTCATGGGTAGGAATTTTATCTAATGATGAATTTTGGGTTTCAATATTTTTTGGTGAAATTATATTCTGAACTTTTAAATTCATTCTTGAATCTAAGTTATGTTCCAAGCAATATTGCTGAATTGCTTCAAGAAAAATTTGACCATATTTTCTAATCTTAACTTCACCAAAACCTGAGATATTTTTTAAATCTAAAATAGCCCTAGGATAATAATATGATAACTCAACTAAAGTTGAATCACTAAAAATTATAAATGATGGAACTTTTTCATCATCGGCAATTAATCTTCTAATAGATCTCAGTTTTTGAAACAATTCTTCATCATATGAAATAATTTTTTGTTTAACAATTTTTTGAGGTTTGTCATTTGGAATGATTTTAACAAGAAAAACTTGCTCTTTGCCAAATAAAACTTCAGCACTTTTTTTGGTTAACTTAATAATTGGATATTGGTCTTGAGTTTGTTCAAGATATCCCAATTGTATAATCTCCTTGATATAGTAATACCAATCTTCTTTGTTAATATCTGCTCCAATACCAAATGTTTTTATAGACATATGATACTCTTTAATTTTATCAGAATTACTACCTCTTAAAAATTCTATTAAATAATTAAGCCCCATTCTTTCACCCAATCTTGAAACAGCAGATAATGCTTTTTGAGCTATAACAGTTGCATCAAACTTATCATAAGTTGTTATACAAACATCACAATTACAGCAGTTCCCAGAGTGTAACTCATCAAAATAATTTAAAAGGAATTTTCTTCTACAGTTGTTAGTTTCAGCATAATTTGTCATTTTATTTAACTTGTCAAGCATAATTCTACTCTGATTTTCATTGTCTTCAATAAAGATAAATTTCTTTAATGTAATTACATCACCTCGACTATAGAAAAGAAGAGCTTCGCTTGGAAGTCCATCACGTCCTGCTCTGCCTGTTTCTTGATAGTAACCTTCAATGTTCTTTGGTAAATTATAATGAAGCACAAATCTAACATTCGATTTATCAATCCCCATACCAAATGCTATTGTAGCAACAATTATTTTAATTTCATCTCTTAAAAAAAGATTCTGATTTGTCTCTCTGTCATCTTTAGAAAGCCCAGCATGATAAGGCTTACAGAGAAATCCCAATTCTTCAAGTTTCTGACAAATTTCATCAGCATTCTTTCTACTAAGAGTATATATAATACCTGAATCATTTTTATGTTTGCTTATATACTCAACTATTTTAGCAAAAGTATTTTGCTTCTTTTCCACTTTATAAAAGATATTAGGTCTGTTAAAACTAGAAAGAAAAGTTTTGGGATTATCTAAATTTAATTTATCAAGAATATCTTTTTGAGTGATTTTATCTGCTGTTGCAGTTAGAGCAATAATTGGTACGTTGGGAAAATTTACTTTAAGTGTTGAAAGTTGTAAGTATTCAGGACGAAAATCATGACCCCATGAAGAAATACAATGAGCCTCATCTATTGCAAATAGTGAGATATCTAAAGTTTTTAAAATTGATAAAAAGCCATTTCCTTCACCAATCAATCTTTCAGGGGCTAAATAAATTAACTTTAACTTATTATTCCTAAGTTGTTCAATTATAGTATTTTGTTCATTTTGGGATTGTGTCGAGTTAAGAAAATTAGCAGGAACACCATTAATTTTCAGGGCATCAACTTGATCCTTCATTAAAGCAATTAAAGGTGAAACAACCACTGTTAGCCCTTTAAAAATTAATGCTGGTATTTGATAACATAATGATTTGCCACCACCAGTTGGCATTAATACAAAAGAATCATTACCATCAATTACATTTTTAATGATTTCTTTCTGATTGTGCCTAAAAGAGTCAAACCCAAATGTTGTTTGTAGGATTTTTAATGGATTCATTGTAATTTATAAAATGAAAATATTATTTAGGGTAATCACTTTTTTAAAGATTAGTAATATATAATCAAGTAAGGTTGTTATGAATAACTAATACAATAATTCATTATTTGATTTCACCAAAAATTAACTATAGAACAAATTAAACAAATTTCTTTCTAATGAGTTAAATTAAAGTAATTACAAAAATGGCAAAAGATATAAAATAATCTAAGTTATTTTTAAAAGCTTTAATATAAAATTAAATATTCTGTTTTCACTCCCTAAGTTAACTGATTCAGTATCCATAATAATTACTTTTTCAATAGATTTATTATCTGAATTCCATCTTAAGAGTTTAGATTTTCCATTTTCAATTTTAACAAAAGTGAATTGTTTTGAATCTCTATACAAAAGTTCTGTTTCTTCAAATATCCCCATCCAAGTACCAGTATTGAAATAAGTTCTTCCATTATTTGTTTTGTGAATATCTGAGTAATGTGTATGACCAAAAATTACAATTGGTACGTTTAAAGTATTCGCAATATCAATTGCTATACTTCTGAAGTTTCTACTAACATCAAAAACAGATGATGATTTACTCTTTGAAAGATTTCTGATAATTAAAATCATTAAAACAGCTCCAAGGATTGTTAAACCTACATTGAATATATTCTTATCATATAAATAACTAGTAATTCTATAAATTGAATCCTTATTAAAGTTATTAATGAACCATTGTTTGAGAATCGATACAATTTTTGGTACGCAAAAAAATGAATACAAAGAAAAAGTAATTAGGTATAAAGTAGGTAATATTGAAGGTTTGATTAAGTTGAAAATGAATTTAAAAGGTCCTTGCTCTAGGGTTACAGGGAATTTGTTATTCTCAAATTTTATAAATGCTTTTGATAATTTGTTAAATTCTGCTTTATTGGCTATTGAAAAAAATTCAGCTTCTTGAATTATCAATCTTTTATTTTCTTCAATAATTGATTTTGAAGCTTTACTTTCAGAATTTTTTTTCTGTTTTTTTGCTATTGAAAATATTTTGACAACATACTTCAAAGCATAAATAAATATTCCAATAATTAGTGTTGGATATTTTTTAAACAACTCACTCCAAAACATTGATATCGGTCTAATATTATCTGCTAAAGGGTTTATTGGTTCAATTGCATTGGTTAAATACCTAACCAAAAAACTCGAAAGATCTAGTTCTAATTGTTTATTCTCACCAGAAATTTCTGGTAACATTGGATAAAGAAAATTACTAAAGGAAGTTGTATCTTCATATTGATTTCCATGCTCAATGTAAAATAGATCTTTTACATAATAACACCATGGTCTAAATTCAATGTTATCAAAATTAAGATTTGGTTGATAAGTTTTAAGAATCTCTTTAATCCTAATTTGTACTTTAACCCAGTAAAGCTGTACATCATGATTCCCCTTTGTAATAACAACTTTATTGTTTAAAGCAAATTCAGCTAAAGCTCTGAAAAGGACTTCGTGCCCTTCAGCAATTAAATCTATTGCCAAAGTCATTGCAGGTTCAGTACATTTCAATCCATATTTAGGATTTAAATCAAGTGGTGAAAGACCTGGATATTTAATGTAATCATTTTCAGTAAACTCCGAAACAATTACTTGCATGAAATCAAAAAAATCTCCATTAATAATTAAAGTTGTATTTCCATCATTAAAATGAATTAAAAATTCTTCAAAAATTTCATCCCAAAAAAAATCTTCATTAGTTGACCAACGACCAGTAGATTTATTCAAGCCAGTTGTGGCGTGAAGATCAGATAAAACAATATATCTGCGGTCAATTTGAGTTGAATTTCTAGTATCCATAAGTCAGATATTTAATTAAGTAATATATTCAAAAGTTGAGGGATAGATTACCAAGGAAAATGATCGATTTGTTTTTTGTTTCCTAGAATAAAATAACAGTAAAAAACATTTAAACCTGGTATGAGTAATTGAATATAAGCTTTACATAATATTAGTGAATTATCTCCAGGATTTGGTGTAACAACTATATCTCTAATAAACTTAAAAAACCAGTTGTAACCTGTATTCATAGGTACATCATAATTAAAATGCCCAGCTTGTTGATAAGGTTCATATAATTTTTCTTTTGGTTCAGCTTTAATTGTTGAAGATCTGAAAAAAGCTAACTGAATTGGAGTTCCATCCTTTTTTTTTCTTGTAACCCAATCACCCATATATTTTTTACCATCTTGCTCACACATTTGGTTAAAGCCCATTACCTTTCCATCTTTTTTACAAAATCCTTTCTGGAATTTTTCTCCAGATAGTTTGCCAATCCATTCATGGTTCCAACCATTGTAAACAAAACCATTTAGTTGTTCCATATCTGGTGGTTGGCAAGTTCTTAATAATTGCTCTAACTCATTGCTACTTGCTGCTCCAAGCGATTCGTAAGTCCAAATTTTCCCCATAATTTTTTGAGTATTTAATATGTTATTATATGATAGTTGATAGTTAAATATTTTTTGATGCCAAGGAACTCATAGCTAAAATAGTCCATTGTGGGTTAACAGTTAAACCTGTTGGAAAAATAGATGCATCACTTACAAATACATTATCTAGCCCTTCAAGTTTGAATTGTGAATCTACAACTCTACTTATTTTTTGATTAGAATTATTTCCACACATTCTATTGCCACCTTGTGGGTGAGCTGTTGTTAAGTGCATGTCACTCATTTCGAGATCGTATTGATTTAAATTGTCAATAAAGGTGTTAATGCTAACATCATCTTCTAAGTTTAAATCAATTCCTGGTTCAAGTGGAAAAACAGCTTTAACAGCACCAGCTTCTTTTCCTATATGAGCCAATGTTGATAGTGCAAATTTTATATTAGATTTATCTTTCATAGTTGGATTCCAAACAATTGGTCTGCCATCAATAATATTTGGTTTTTCTTCAATTAATCCGCTTGGATCTGAACCAACTAATGCACCAAAATTTATTAATTTATTATAATTGTTCATCATGTTATCAAACCTGTCAAAATAAAAGGGAAGGGAAAGAGCAAAGGAAGCTGGAGGATTAAAGTACGTTTCAAAAATAGCTCTTGAGTTAACATCTATAGCACCTTTAGTTATTTGTGCACCATCGAAAGAATTTAATGTTTCATTGAATTCAAATGCAACAGGAAAGGCGTAATTACAAGCAACGTTTTTGCCTACATTCCCAAAAACTTTGCTTCTCATAAGGAAATGACTGCTTGCAATTACTCCAGCTGTTACTATTACTGATTTGTTTATTTTAATTTCCCTCATTGCCCCTCCGGAACGAACTAATACGCTTGATGCTTTATTGTTTTCTTTTGTAAATCTTATTGCACTAACTCCACTAAAAATTTTAACCCCTTTGCCTTCAGCCCATGCTAAATACGTTTCAGTCATTGTTCGTTTTCTTAAAAACCTATTTCCAATATTGCACATTCCTGCACCAAAATTATTAGCATGATTTGCTTCAAGTTTTACATTATTCAAACCATTATTGAATTTATTATTATATCCATTTACTCCATTAACAAATTTTTGTTCAACTAATTCATTAATAGCATTCGGATCAACTTCCGAAATACCAAGTTCTGATTGAATAACTTGATACTCTTTGTCCAAATCGAAAAGATTAATATCAAAATCATTTTGCCAAATGTTTTTTACTTGATTTGGCATTTTAAAACATATTGCATTATAAACTTCACTACCTCCACCCATACATTCCGCTTGAAGAATCATCATATCGTATCTTTTAGTTTGCTGTAATCCCCCCTCCTTATAAAGTTTTCTGACCATATCAATTTCAACATCAGTATAATCTTGAAGGGCAGAATATCTTTTACCACGCTCAATGATTGCAATTTTTTCAGGATTAATTCCATGTTTAGAAGCAAGCCTATATGCCATTACAGCACCTGCAGGACCAGATCCAATTATTAAGTAATCAATATCATTTGGCAGTTCACTTTCTCCAATTAAAGCTGAAATACGTGGTGCAGGAAATTTTGCATTCGAATTTTTATTCTTCTTGAAATTATTCTCATCTTTTTCATCAACTGGTAAAGGAGCAATATCTTTAAATGGGGGGCGACTTATAGCAACATCACTTTGTAATCTGTCACGAGCATCAGGTGGAACAAATCCAGTTTTTGATCTTAATTTCGGATTTGAATAATGAGCCATTGTTACAAGTGCATGTAACGCTATTCCAATTTTATATAATATTTCACTTAAAAAAGGAACTAATGAATTTTTTCTTTTAACTGGAGTTTGTAAATAATACTTATACAAATAATAACGAATATTTTCATCATCCATTGAAGCAATACTTATACGTAATCCGCAAATAAGAGAGAAGATATTTTCAACTAACCAAAAAGGGAAATTAAGTAATCCTCTTTTCCTTCCTTGAATTTCACCAGAATGAATATCAATACTTTGCATTATAGAATATCTATCGCTCTGTGTTGTTTCTGGATAAAAAGCTCCATGTATTGAAACCACACTTAATGCCGATGATGGGCTAAGGTTTGTAATAGAATAATCAACATTAAAAAACATTTTTCTCAATGCAATTATTCCAACTAGTATCAAACTATTTCCAAATATATTTAAAACAAAATACCAATCAATTTGCAACATTTCAGTAGATCTAGTTTGGGTTATTATAAAATTCCCTGCTAAGTGCTTTACACTAAAGTAAAGGATTTCAACAATAATTGTTATACCTAATGGAATTGTTAGAGTTTTAAATAAATGATTCCTTAAGTTTTCATTTTTAGCAATTAGAAATGCAATTATAGAAATTGAACCATAAAGAGTTAAAGTATTGCATACTTGAGGATCTGGGAATCCATAAATAGCTCCAAAAGAGTCATTTGAAGAATAGAAGTTTCTGAAATAAATTACTAAAATAAAGATGCAAGCAGTACTAATCGAAATTAGATAATAAACGTATCTTGTTATTCTATGAGGAATAGAATAAAATTCAGGAAAATTTTTTGGAGATGTGAAAACTTCAGAAATTTTATTATGTTGTTTCAAAACAAACATAAAAAAAATCACAAAAATTGTATCAACAATTATAGATGAAAGTAAATAAATATCTGAACTTGAATTTATAGAAGTTGATAAATAATAATATAAAGAAGATAAAATTGAAATTGAATGTCCAATAATTAAAATAATTGCAACATGCCATCTGAGGTTTTTATTGTAAGCACCAATAAAACAAAGTGTTGACATAATAGCCAATTTTGTAATTGTATTGATTGTTAGAGCAGGGTTACTAAAAGTAAGATCAAGAAATTTTACTAATTCAATTGGATAATTAGAATAACCTAAATAACTAATTAAAATAATAAGGAAGTATGAAAAATATAGCAGCCCAATAATTCTTAATATCCAAAAACTGAAATTAAAATCTGGCTTATTTACTACTTCATCAGTCCACTGATTTCTAAACAGGTTTTGTTGTTGTTCAATTTTTTTACATCCAATTTTATATTTTTCATTTTTGATTACAGATGCAATAATTCTATTTACCCATAAACAAAATGGAGCGTAAAAGAATGAATAAACAATTATAATAAAAGTTACTTTAATTAAATACGGGTATTTCCCTATTAAACTATTATCATTATAAACCCAAGGTGGAAGAAAAGGAGGAATTGGATGATTTCTAAAATTTGATTCAAAATATAAATCAATAAGAAGAAAAGGAACTATTAGAAGTAACATTAGAATAATAGAACTAGACTTCCTCATTAAAAGAATTAATGGAGTGAATAAGAAAGTTATCAAAAAAACTACTATCCAGAAAATAAATGGGTTTGAAAAAGTTGCAAATTTTAAAACATAAATTGATATGGATAAAAATGAAGTAGTTATTATAAATGAATTCAGGAAAGCTAAAGAATACTTCTCTTTTTTGTTTAAAGAGTCAATAGGATCGAATGAACTAAAACCTTTAAAGTTAAATAATGGAATCATAAAAATTATTGTAGTAAAATGAAAAAATAACAAATGTATATTTACTAGATTTCTACTTCTTTTTGATTTTATCTGAATTCTCAATTATTGATTTATCTGTTATTAATCCTTTATCTAATAGATAATTTTTAAAATAACCTTCTAATCCATTTTGCATTGTTAGAGATTTAATTCTTTTAGTAAGTTCGTCATAACTATTCTGATTAGGAATATCATGAATTTGAGAAGTTATAATATCCATTACTCTTGATTTTTTTCTAATTGCATATGAAAGCCATCCTATCAGAGTAGTAAGTAATGCTAAGCCAGCAATCAAGCTCCATATAATTTCTTTTGCATATTTAGTAAGAGTTCCTTCTTCTCTATGAGCTTTAATAAATGTTGAATCTAAAGTTCTATCGAACCTATTTAAAGATCTTGAAATCAAAGAATCAATAACTGATGTTGCTTTTGAATTTAATAAAGAATCTCTTATACTGGGTGCTGTTTCTTTTTCTAGTTTATTTAATATTCCTTCAAAAGTAGATGATATTGGATCAGTAATGCTTTCTCTAGTTATCTTCTCAAGATTTCTCGCAGTGTTTTCACCAGTTATTGAATTTATTATCGATTCAATTTTCGATTTAGTTTTGTTGCCTATTAGCTCGTCCATTAATTGTGCAATTTGAGCATCTGTTTTACTTCCTAACAATTCATTTTTTAGATCAAGTATCCAATTTTTAGTTGATTCACTTAATAAAGAATCCTTTAAGGATGTTCCTGTAGCTTTTGCATTACTATCTAATTTACTCATGATTACATCAATCAAAGCAGCAATCTTTTTTTTACTGTCATCATTAGTAAGAGTATCCCTTAGCCCCCTTACAAGACCACCTCCAGCTCTTTGCGTAATTGTATCAATCACATTTGGTGCAGAGTGAACTAAATCAGTTAAATCCCTTACCCAAGAAGAGCATCCACTTGAAGAAATGCTCAATACTGAAATTATTAATAAAAGTATAAAAAAAATTGACTTTTTCATTTCGCTTTACCAGAAAATTTTAATGATTACAAAGTGATTAAAGCTATTTTCAACTTTAAAAGATTATTCTTCAGATTCATTACTAACAATAGAAGCAACTTATTCTATCCTAACAATGTTATATTTTACTACATATCTATTTCTAAAGAAATATCTTATTCCAGCATTAAAATTTGAAAATCCGATATAAGTAAGTTTAAATTTACAATTATTATATATGAATATCTTTTGATTATTTAATGGAAGATTCAGAAATGATGGTGGATTGTTTCCAATTTCAATTTTAAAAGTAGCAACATTTTTATCAATATCTAAATTAATTAAATTGATTATAAATTTACCATTATCACATAAATTAGTAAAATAAGGCTTGTTGTTTACGAAACTTAAATACAATTCAAAATTACCTGTGTTCACACCACATTCAGTTTTTGGTTGAGCATATGCTGTATTTAATAAAAATGAAGATGATAAAATTGAGGTATTACTATGTGGTTGATTACCCCCTTCACTATTTAGATTTTGAAGATAAAAAAGATATAATCCTGTAATAGTTAGAGCAAACATTCCAACTGATAAAACTAATAATAATATGAACTTATATTTTTGGTTTTGCATTTCTTTAATCATAGGTAACATTTTGGGGATAATAAGGTAGAACAAAAAACCTACTATTCCAGCTACACCAGTACTGATAAAAATTGATGGAATTTCCATTGAATTAATAATTTTAAAATTATTTTATATATAATTGAATAAAGATTTAACAATTAAATCTGTAACCTCATCAGAAACCCAATAATCTTCATGCGAATCAATTACAACATCTCCGGTCTCAACAAAAACATCTTTAGGTAGAATAGTATCTTTAGGATAAAATTCCCCAACTTTATTATCTTTATTTCTATCAAAAATATTATTTAAAGGGAATGAAATTATATCCTCAGTATCACAAAAATTAAACCAAGTTCGATTAAATTCAATTGGTAAGTTTTTATCTATTAAAACAGGACTAATAAGATTATCGAAGTTTTTAGTCTCTTTTTGTATTAAGAAATTACCAGACTTTTTTTGATAAAGTTTTCCTTGTCTTAGCAAAAAAAGACTTATAGGAGAACCCATGGTAAAAAAATGACAAAATTTATTTTTATAATTATCTAGTATTTTAGAATCAGTTTCAGGAAATTCACCAGGATGGAGTAAAGTATCCTTTATAAAAAGTTTGAACAAATAATCAAAAGCAATAACTGAACCAAGTGAATGGGCAATAATACTATACTTATCATCAGGTTGCATTTTAAGAATTTCAGTACTAAGTGTTCTCCATACTTTAGATCGGATTCCATTGTCATTCTCCGCAGTGTAAGCAATTGAATCACCAACCCAAAAAGTTAGAAATTCCCTTAATTTTGGTATAACTTTAATTAATTGTAGAAGGGCAAAATTTTTATTTCCTTTTTTATCAAACATAGAATCAAAAATATCTTCTTCAACCTGCTCAACCACGTCATTCCAATAGATTCCAATTTTTTTCAAATTATCTTTTTTATCCTGTGGCAATTTATTAGAGATAATTTTAAACATAGATTCATAATCTTTTTGATTAGAACCACTTCCAATTCCATGTAAAAAAATTAAGTAATGCATTTAAATAAAAAAATAATAAGTCTATAAAAAATCAAATCAACTTATTGCCAGTTTTAAAAGTATTTTTAAAAATGGAGTAGCCATGACTGCCACCATTAACAAGTTTTCTTGCTTGTTTCAAATTCTTTTCTAAAATTGCTTGTCGAATAAGTTTTTCTTTATCTTTCAAAAAGTATGCAAGTAGTTTAGCTGCAACCGATGGGTTATTAGCTAAATCAGGTGATTCAATAAGTTGATTACCTAATCTTAATTTTAAACTGTAAAATGTATAATTTGCTCTTCCAGTTAGTTGGATAAATCCTCTTCCTTTAAAGCTAGCTCCATCTGGCTTGCCTTTGTTTCCAAGATCAGATCTATTATCATACAAATCAAAAGAATGACCTCTTGGGGATGAATTCCACCTAGATCTAAATTCACTTATCGGCTCAAAGCCCTCAGTTTCAGCTCTGATAGTTGCTAAAGCCATAAGAATCATATCCTTATCATCAAGTTTTAAATCTGCTAATGAATCAAGTACAAAAGGGAGATTTTTTCTGATATTAGAAATTGGTGTTGTTGGGAATAATTTTGAAACTATCTCTACAGAGAATTTATTTTTAAATGAAGTTGTATTTGGTTCTATAACTTCTTGAGGTGTGTTTGATAATTTTAGTTTGGCAATTGTTTCAATACCAACAATTCCATCTGGTAATAAATCTTCACTTTTTTGGAAGGCGATTACAGCAGCTTCAGTACCACCTCCAAAATTACCATCAATCTTACCAGGATTAAATCCTGAATTTAATAACTTTGTTTGTAATGTTACAACAAATGCTCCAGATGAACCCCTTTTTAGATATAACATATTCTAATTTATTTAAAATTAAGAACAGTTCTTTTTTGCTAGTATTGAATATCGAGGTACTTAAAATTTTTTATTTCTAATATTTTTAATAATTTAAATAGAGCTGGATTTATTTATAAAATTAAAGTGAAAACAATAATGTATAATTTACAAATTAATTTTATATGATATGATTAAATTTTATTCGAATTGATAGATTTTATGTTAATTTATCGTTTTATTGTTTTATTATAACATAAATGCTACTATTTTAATTATAAATTTAAGTTTCGTTTATTAAACAAAAAAACTAAGCTTAATAATTTAAGTTACTTGAATTTCTTATTATTTAAATTACTTATTGATAGTTCCAAATTTAAATCAACAACGTTCCAGAAATAATAATTTAAATATTTATTACTTTTCAAGCAATCATTTTATTAGGTTTGTAAAGACTTTTTTTGTGTAATAGAATATTTTTATTATTCGATCAATAATTTAAATCTTCTACTATGTAACTGTAATTTTTTTTCATTTAAAAAATTAATTAATCAGATCTATGGCACGCCTCAACATCAGCACTTTACGAAATTTCAGTTTTAACAAAAACGAAAAGAATTCTGCAAAAAAGATTTTGTTAACAGAAGATGATTCAGTTGAATATTCACGAAGACAAATGATAGGGATGTCTGGAGTTGCATTGGTTACTGCATACCCATTATTCAAAAGGTTTTCAGCAATTCTTGCCAATGATTTTAAAATAACATCTTCCAAGAATAGAGTTGCTTTGTTACTCAAAGGTCGCGAAAGGTTTGTTGTTGATGCTAAATATTTTTCAGGGAAACCAGAAGTAATTTTAAAGAACAATAATTCGCAAATATTAATAATATTAAAAAATGCTTTTTATCCTGGCACAAAATTAAGTGCTGATTTTAGTGCAATTATAAAACCAGGAATATTTGGAAGGACAATTTCGATTAAAATGTTAATTGGTGGATTTAAAGCTGAGGGAAATTTAGAAAATTGGCTCTTGGGTTATTCACCTCTTAATGGTGCTATGGAGCTTAATAATGTATTTTGTGAATTGAAAAAAGGGGTAGGATTATTATCAAAAGGTTTTGCACAAGCTGAATTTAATTCAGATTGGGGTATGTCAATTATTGGTAATAACATTGGTATGATTGCTGGATTAGGTTCAGATATTTTTACTAATAATATTGATGTATCTATTTTAAGTAAAGAATCAAAGAGTTTTGTTAATAACCCTTCAAACAAAAGAACTTTAATTTCGATTAAAAGAGGAGAAAATTTGTGGGGTATTGTACCAGTAGTTACGGATGATGATAATAAGTGGAATTTCCAAGCAAATAATGAAACTTTTGCTTTTATTGATATTGAAAGTGGAGAAAGTAAAATTGGGAATCAATACCATGTTGTAATTGCTCATTCAAAAGATAATAATTCAACTTTAAATGTTGTACCTCATTCTGCTCTAATTGGTGGGTTTGGTGCCGCTTTCAACTTACCTCTAAATAAACCACGTTACGCAATTACTTTTGATGAAGAAGGTGATAAACGAGTTTTGATTGCAGAATATGGAAGAGAATCTAAATGGCTTCACGCGGATAATTTATCGGTATTCTTAGGAAACTACCCTGAAGCTAATTACAATAGTAATGATAATGATAAAACTGATGATGTAATAGATTCATCTGCTATACCTAAAAATAATTTTGAAATTAAAAGTGTCAACGGTAAGTTAGATTCTGTTTACTGTGCTCCTGCTTTGAAAGGTACTTTTGTTCCAGTTCAAGATAGCACTGTTATTAGTGAACCAACTTTAACTCAAAATGAACAAAAGCTTTTATTTTCTGATGGTTATACTAAGAAATGGAAAAAAAGTCGTTCAAAAAATAATGTAATTGTAATAAATGATGAATTGCAAGCAGGTGATGATAAGCTTGTTTCATCAATTTTTCTTACAATGAATCCTAGAATTAGTTTGATTAGACCAGAAGATCTTGTTGCTTTGGATTTTGAGTTTGATAATTTTACTGTAAGTAATGGATTTGCAAAAAGAGGATCTGGCAGAGCTTACATGATTGTTCATTTCCAACCTCAGAATATTGCAGAAGAAGCTTTCTGGGAAACTGATCCGAATTTAATTTCAAAAGATAAAAATGGAAATACTATCCCTAATAACAATGGTAATGAAACATTAACTGGTCCTCCAGTTAAATCTCGTATATCAGGACCTAGTAGAATTGTTTTTCGTGTTCCTTCTAGTTTGGCAAATATAGAGTTGAACTTAGAAAATCTATTAAAACTATGCTCAACTCTTGAAATGAATACGGCTTCAACTGCCAAACCAAAATACGATTGGAAAATATTGAGTACTTTGGTAAGTACAGGTGTTATTTTTTCACAAAGGATATTAGATAAATCTGATAAAGAGAAAGAAAATGAATTTTCAACAGTTAAAGTAGGGTCTGAAAGTATTGGTACAAAAGCAATAGGAGATGTAAATTTGGATGGTAGTAAAGGGGTGCGAAGTAAATTATTTCAATATAGGTCTGAAATGATGCAAACTCCAAAAAATGTTATTTCTAGTGGAACTGTTTCAAATAAATTTGGTACTGGAAAGCAATTCAATTCAGATTCAGGTATTGACTTAAGTAAAATTAATTCAGAAAAATTTAAATATAAAGTTTTCGATGATTGGGGAGATTCATCTGAAAATGAAACACCAATACCCTACAAACCTACTGGAACAGAAACTGCAATTGAAGCTCCTTATAGGCTAATAATATCCCCGAGTAGGCAAAGCGGTTGGGCACATGCACCATTACCAGTGGCAAGTAAATCTGGTGGGAAAATTGAACTTTGGCACACCAGACTTGGAAGGAGATTCTATAATGACGAATCCAAAACATATTATACAAGTGAAGAATATGATGAAATTATTCGTGCTATTTGGTCGCCTGACTATGATTTCAGCATAAACAAAAATCATTATAATTCGAATAACAAAGGGCTCACTCCTGGAACACCTTTTAGGATGAGTTTAGATGATTTGGATAGGTGTAATATTGTAGAACTTACTTCAAATTATAGAATTGCAAAACTAGCAAAACTTAAAGAGCCAGCCCCTGTAAATGTTAAATCCTTGATGTTATCCTCATTAGGAGCTTGGTTGGATTTCAAGGGTGATTGGAATTTAGATAAATATGTTGATGCTCAACCTAAGCTTTCTGTTCAACAATGGCAACATAGAGGGACTATGGGAAGAGACCATTATGTAAAAGTA
This sequence comes from Chlorobiota bacterium, assembly GCA_016700335.1. Taxonomy (NCBI): domain Bacteria; kingdom Pseudomonadati; phylum Chlorobiota; species Chlorobiota bacterium. Next base: position 3,120,929 of record CP065014.1, read on the forward strand.
GTTTATGCTGGTTACCTTTTTCCATTTGGACATAAAGCTTCTTTAGTTAAAGTCACTGAAAGAAAATTTCATAATGATGTACCGGGGAATGTTGCGTATTTAAGACAAAGGATGTTTTTGATTGTTAGGGAAAAAGTGAGAACTTATAATGCAGAAGTAACTAGAGTACATGAAGAAAGTGGTAATGTTAGGGCTGATTTTGAAATGCCATTGAAAAGAGTTGAGATAATGACTGCTGTTACTCCAAACCTTGATAAACCAGAGGGACATGATATTAACAGCTTTTCTCAATCTGGATTTTGGCCTTATGTAGCAGGTAAGCCATTTATTTTCCAAATTAACGCTGAAGATATTGGAGGTACTGTTGTTGAGCTCAATATGCCTTTAGTGTTTGTCGAGAATAACATTAATGCTGATTCATCAAAATTAAATAAAATTGTAGAAGAATATAATAAAGATGACAATTCAACAAAAGCTCTAGTAGAAGTTAGTACGGGTGGAAAAACTATAATGTTTGCCCCAAGTGCTAAAACTGGAGATACATCTTTTGAAACACAAAAAATAAGGTTTGCTGGTTACTCAGTATCGAGAAGAGATAATTTTTCTAATTTTCATCCAATTGTAAAAAGAACAGCTATCATTGTCCCAGCAATGAAAGGGATTACGGGGAACACCACACCAATAAATGTAGGTTTTGAGAAAATATTTGCTCAAAGTGGATTTGATGGATCTTCAAATAAAGGTGAAGTTTTTTTAAAAGCTCTTTCTAAAAATGTCCTAAATTTTAGCGATGTTGGTGATAGAGCTGGAGCTTTTGCAAAACCAAATATTGATGTTAAAGGGTTATCTAGAGTAATGGGTCCTATTGGCTCTAAAAATGGCGACTTGTCTTCAATTGCTGGTGGAAACTTTGATCCTAAATCTCACTTTGCTGGATTAATGGATAGTTTTTCCCCAAAATTGTTTGGAGTTTTTGATTTATGGGATATATTATCTGCTGTTGGTCTTGATGTTAGAGAAGCAGTTCCAAAGCTATTAGGTGGAATGACAGAAAATGTTGAAGGAATGGTAAATAATTTCAAAACTCTTTTTGAAATTGCTCAATTCGTTCTTGACTTAGCAACTAATGATCCAATGGGCAAGGGTGGTGATCCAATAAATGAAGGATATTCAAAGGCTGCTGAAGTATTTAAAAAAGCATTTGATGCAGCTAGCACTCAATTCACATCAGTAATAAATGGATTAGTAAATAAGTTAAAAGATCAAATCCAAGCAGTTCTAAACAAACAGATAAATAATTTAATTAGTTCTGCTAAACAGAAATTTGAAAATGAAGTTTCTTCATTATCAAATACTATTCAAAATTCTATTAAAAGTAAAACTGATCCAATTAAGAACAGTTTAATTTCTATTGAAAATAGTATTAATTCAATTATAAGCGATGTTCAAACAATTTCTGGAACCTCAAATTTTGAATCGCTTGATTTAATTCCAATGATTAACCATGTAAATGGTTTGAGTGGAAATATACTTGGATTAATCGGGTCTGTTAACTCTGTTGGAGAAATCCCTTCTTCTGCTAGGAATTTGATAATTACTCCATTAAGTACAATTGAAAATGTTATTGGTGATGTTGAGAGTATTTTAAAATATGCAAGTGATGTAGTAAATTCATTTAAAATAAAACCTCAAATTGAAAAAGTTAAAGATGATGTAAATTCTGTTTATTCAGATGTACAATCCCTTTTCAATGAGATCAAAACAAAAGTTCAACAACCAAATTCAGAATTCACAGATTTTTTAAATTTCAATTTAAATCCACTTAAAAATCATCTTGGAGATTTAAAAACTGATTTAAATGGACTTTGTAATAAAATTGATGCAATATTTATTATTCCTGGACCTGTCCGCCAAGGAATAATTAAGCCAATAAGTGATATTGAAGTTCTTATTGGTGGGGCTACAACTGGAATTCAGACTGTTCAACAAGTTGTTGATAATTTAAAAGGAATTATTAAAGCTTTCGGTTGTATAAAATCCATTTTCAATGATACTAAAAAGATTATTGATGAATTTACAGCTATATTTTCTTCTGGTGACCCACTAACTCATAGCTTCGATCCATTAGAAAATGCTCTTAATGCTTTATCTACTCATATTAAAGAATTAGGATCTGATATAAATTTAATAACTTTAATTCCTTCACCTCAAAGAAATTCTATTTCAAATGCTTTAGGAGAAGTTGCGAATATTGTGGATAAAGTTGAAACTGTTATTGATTGGTTGGATAAGTTAAGAGACTTTATTGATGGACTTAGAAATGGTGGGGAAATTAGAATTTCACTTGAATGGAAACCAGAACTAAAAAGTTTCCCTTCTAGTAAACCAATATTTATTGCTAGTAATAAATCTAAAAAAGCTACCTTCACAATTGGTGTTTATATGAAGGCAAAGCTAACAGGGGGAAGTGCTCCAGAAATAAATGGAAGTGCTTCTTTACAAAATTTCACTATTGCTATTTTACCACAATTAGCAACTCTAATTGAACTTCATTTTAATAAAATTGAATTTAAAATGGGGACAAGTGGTAAACCAGATATTGTATGTGATTTTGATGAAATCAAATTTGTTGGTCCGTTATCATTTATTGAAACCTTAAAAAATTTAATTCCACTTGATGGATTTAGTGATCCGCCTGCTTTAGATGTTTCGCTTGAAGGAATTAAAGCAAGTTTCTCTATTGCTTTACCAAATGTGGCTGTTGGGGTATTCTCTTTAACAAATATGGCCCTAGGAGCATTCTTAAATGTTCCATTTATAGGACCTCCATTATCTTTTGGATTTAATTTCTGTACAAGGGAAAATCCATTCTGTATGACTGTATGGATTATTGGAGGAGGAGGATTCTTTGGAATAGTTCTTACACCAAAAGGAATGCAAAAGATTGAAATGGCTCTTGAGGCTGGGGCTAAGGTGGGGCTTGACTTTGGTGTTGCTTCTGGTAGTGTTGAAATAATGCTTGGTATTTATTTTAGTTTAGAAAGGATTGTTCAAAAAATAGATGGGAAAGACGAAGAGGTTACAAAAACCACACTTGAAGGTTACTTAAGAATCTGTGGAAGATTAAGTGTACTTGGCTTGATTAAAGCTACAATTACTCTAAAACTTTCAATGACTTATGAATTTGAATCAGGTAAATTAATTGGAAGAGCTGAGCTAGAAATTGAAGTAGAAGTATTTTTCTTTAGCTTTAGTGTAACTTTAAGTTATGAAAGAAAATTTGCTGGTTCTAATGGAGATCCTTCATTTAAAGAGCTAATGGCACCATATTCATTTACAGATGCTAGTAATGGTGAAAGTATAAATGTTAAACCTTGGGAAGAATATTGTATGTCTTTTGCTTAGTATTTATAATTATCTTAATATAATATTGCATGAAAAAATCAGACTTAATTGTACTGCCAGATTACTTTGATAGGTATATAAATCTTGTTGATGATGTAGATATAAATTTAGCTTTAGAAAAATTCGGTGAAAATTTAATATTAAATGAAAAAAAGTTTTTGATTGAAATTGGAAACAAAATTTATCAAGATGATAAATGGAGTATCAAAGATATTTTACAACATATTATTGACACTGAAAGAATATTTACTTATCGTGCTTTGAGTTTTGCAAGAAAAGATAAAACTTCACTTCCATCATTTAATGAAAATAATTTTGCCAAATATGCTAATGCAAATAATAGAGAATTAGATGATTTAATTCATGAATTTAAATGTGTAAGGGATTCATCAATTCAATTATTTAAAAGTTTTAATGATGAGAATTTATTGGAGATAGGGATTAGTTTTAATAAAGAAATTTCTGTATTAGCAATTGGATTTACCATGGTTGGTCATTTATTGCATCATTTAAATATAATTAAAGAAAGATATTATCCATTAATAAATTTGTGAAATAAAATACATTCAAGATTTATTAGGGCATAAAATTGGACGAGTTGCAGGTGAAGAAGGTTTTTTAGATTCGGTTTCAATGCATTTAACATATTCGCTTTTATATGAAAAAAGATATCACAGAAATTGTATTAGACACAGTAAAACATAAAGGAAAACAAATTCTCCTTTTAAAATTTCCTTACAACAGTAAATTGATTGAGTTGACTAAACAGTTGACTGAAGCAAAATGGAGCAACACTCATAAAGCTTGGTATACCTCCTACTCTATTGATGTATTGCATCAGGTGAAAAATTTATTTGCAGGTATTGCTGTTATTGATGCGCAACCGTTAAAAGATAAGATCAACACTTTTAAAAATAGCAGTGCATCTGTCAAAGCAAATGTGCTTTCTGAAGAATTGTTACAACAAATAGAAAAATTTAAAAACTGGATGCTCTCGCGGAGATATAGTAATAATACTATTGGGACTTATTCGGAGGCATTGGTAATATTTTTAAAATTCTATTCTAAAAAAGCGTTGGCTGAAATCACAAACGATGATATTATAACGTTTAACAAAGAATATATATTGAAGTATAAGTTTTCATCATCGTATCAAAATCAGGTGGTGAATGCTGTGAAATTGTTTTTCAGGTCGGTACACAATGTTAGCATTAATGTAGACCTTATTCACCGACCAAAGCGGTCGCATCCTTTGCCAAATGTATTGAGCAAGGAAGATGTAAAAAAAATATTGGAGGTACATACCAATTTTAAACATAGGGTGATGTTAAGTTTAATTTACGCTTGTGGATTACGAAGAAGTGAGCTTTTGAATTTAAAGGCAAATGATATAGATAGTGATCGTGGATTATTGTTTATTAAACAAGCCAAAGGCAAAAAAGACCGCATGGTTCCGCTATCAGTTAAAACTATTCAACTATTGAGGGAATATTATAAAATATATAAGCCTGAGGTTTGGTTTTTTGAAGGTCAAACAAAGGGGGTAAAATACAGTGCAGAGAGTTTGCAGAGTGTTTTGAAACAAGCTTTGACAAAAGCCAAGATTACAAAGCCAGCAACATTGCATTGGTTGCGACATAGTTATGCCACACATTTGTTGGAGTCGGGAACCGATTTGCGTTATATACAAGAATTGTTGGGTCATAAAAGCAGCAGAACAACAGAAATATATACACATGTATCAATCAAAAGCATTCAGAATATTAAATCCCCTTTTGATTATTTATGACAATAATGACTTATATTTGGTATAACAAAGAATGTGACAAAACTACACATAGTCAACAAATAGCTGTTTGGATTATGTAGGTTTATCAAGCATATAAAAGCGCCCGCAGGGAAACCCGGCCCTGCCTTGCAAAAATTTAATTTTTAAAATTTAAAATTTAAAACTTTATAACCCCAAAAAAATAACAAAATTAATAGTCCCTTCCTTCCCCTACCCAAATAAAGTTTGTTTTTTCTTCTAAACTTTGGGGTTTTTTTCCCATTTTTTAAACTTATTACATGATAAAAATTTTTTTTTTTTTTTTTTTATGCAAAGTGTTTTTTTTTTTTTTTTTTTTTTTTTTTTTTTTTAGAAACTTGGACTTAAAAAACTAATCGCAACTTGTTACAAAAATCAAGATATGGACTTGTTTAGCGAACACAAATCTGAACAGGCAATTTATTTGGTTTATGAAGGCGACAAGAATGATAACAAAGTTCCAGACCCAAATGAAATTGGTGTACAGAAATTAAAAGGTGATGGAGATTTTAGAAGTAAGGAATGTATTGACCTTTTAAAACAAGCCGACATTGTTGTAACAAATCCACCATTTTCACTTTTCCGTGAATATGTTGCTCAACTAATTGAATATGACAAAAAATTTTTAATTGTTGGACACCAAAACGCAATTTCATACAAAGAAATTTTCAAACTAATTAAGGAAGATAAAATGTGGTTAGGCTATGGGTTCAAAGGTGGTGCAGCCCACTTTATAAATAATCACTATGAAGACTATGCCTCGGCAGGAGACCACAAAGAAGGAATGATAAGAGTTTCAGGTGTGCATTGGTTTACAAACCTTGACATAAACAAACGACACGAAGATTTAATTCTTTATAAAAATATACACCAGAAGAATATCCATTTTACGATAACTACGATGCAATTAATGTTGATAAAACTAAAGATATTCCTATGGATTTCAAGGGTGCAATGGGCGTGCCAATTACATTTTTAGACAAATATAATCCTGACCAATTTGAAATTGAAACACTTGGTATTGGTGAAGAAAATTTTACGCCAAATAAACGTTATGAAAAATTTAGAGACCCGATTACTAAATTGCAATTCGATAAAAGGTTTTACTATATGTAAGAGACACAATGGTAAAAATCTCTGAAGATGTCGTTTATGCAAGAATTTATAATTAAAAATAAAAAGTAAAATAATGAAAATAGAACTAAAAGAAATAACAATCAGAGACCTAACTAATGGGTATCAAGACAACAACGAAAATGGAGTTGTTGGGTTTGGTGGTAAAGTTAGATATTCGACCACCTTATCAACGAGAATTTATTTACAAAGACAAAGAAAGAGATGCTGTAATCAACACAATTACAAAAAATTTCCCTTTAAATGTTATGTATTGGGCAGTTCGTGAAGACGGAACATTTGAAGTCATAGACGGACAACAAAGAACAATTTCAATTTGCCAATATGTGGACGGAGATTTTCAATTCATGGATCAGCATTTTCACAATTTAAAAGACAAGCAAGAACAAATATTAAACTACAAATTAATGGTTTATTTTTGCTGAGGAACAGAAAGTGAAAAATTAGATTGGTTTGAGACAATAAATATTGCTGGCAAAGTTTTAACTCCACAAGAGTTAAAAAACGCTGTTTATTCAGGCTCTTGGGTTTCTGATGCTAAACGATATTTTTCAAAAAATAGCAGACCAAAAATTGGTGATGAATATTTAACAGGTTCAGCAAACAGACAAGAATATCTTGAAACTGCGATTGATTGGATTTCTAAAAGCAGTATTAAAGATTATATGTCAAAGAACCAACACGACCCAAACGCAAATGAATTTTGGCTTTATTTTCAAGCTGTTATAAATTGGGTAAAAGCAACTTTCCCAAAACAATCGCAAAAAGTAAATGAAAGGTATAAAATGGGGTTTTCTTTACAATGACTATAAAACCCAAAAATTTGACCCGAAAAAACTTGAAGATGAAATAACAACTTTGATGTTAGACGAAGATGTAGAGAATAAAAAAGGAATTTACGCCTACATTTTGACAAGAGAAGAAAGATTTTTAGGTATTCGGCAAAAAAGGAATTTGCCCTGTATGCACAGAACATTATGAAATTGAAGGAATGGAAGGCGACCACATAACACCCTGGCACTTAGGCGGAAAGACAACTGCGGACAATTGCCAAATGTTATGCAAAGACGACAACAGAGAAAATCAGGAAAATAACACCGAACGGCTAACAACGTGTATAAAACATTTGGCAGTCAGTGGTTTATCAAGCGTTTCAGCTCGTATCAAAAGTAGTTGTAACTTGAAAGGAAATCGCTTCGAAATGCCAAACGTTTCATACACGCAACCGTTGGTGGCAATTTTACAAACCGACAACTAAAACAAACAGACTATAGTAAACTTTTTTATGACAAAATTCTTCCTACTAATTTTTGTGACAGTTTCTTACACCCAAACTTTTGGACAAACTGACCTTCGACAAAAAATTGAGCAAATTATATCAACAAAAAAAGCCGATGTTGGAGTTTCAATCTTGAATTTAGAAAATGGGGACACTTTGAGCTTTAATGGAAACAAACACTATCCAATGATTAGTGCTTTTAAATTTCATATTGCTCTAACTGTTTTGGATAAAGTTGATAAAGGAGAACTTTCATTAAACCAAAAACTTTTTATCAAAAAAAGTGAATTACTAGAAAATACTTGGAGTCCATTCAGAGAGAAATATCCAAACGGAGATGTTTCAATTACTCTCAAAGAGGCTTTACAATGGACAATTTCGGTAAGTGACAATAATTTATGTGATATATTAATTCGACTAGTTGGAGGTGTTAAAACAGTTGACAAATTTATAAACAGTGCTGATTTCATAATTAAAAATGACGAAGAAGGAATGCACCAAAATTGGGACGCACAATTTTTGAACACAACGACACCGAACTTTTCGAATCAACTATTAAAACGTTTTCTTGAAAACAAACTATTGACAAAGAAATCTACAAAATTTCTATATAAAACAATGGTATCAACTTCGGTTGGACAAAATAGAATTAAAGCAAAATTACCGACAAATACTGAGGTTGCTCATAGAACAGGTAGTTCTTTTACAAACGATGCAGGACTAACAGGAGCAATAAATGATATTGGAATTGTGAAACTTCCTAATGGGAAGTATCTTATTATTTCAATCTTTGTTCATAACACGACCGAAAAATTTAAAGATGGAGAGGAAATAATCGCAGACATAACTAAAGCAACTTGGGACAACTACACGACAAAATAAAAACTGCCACCAACATCGGTTTGGCAATATGGCGGCTGACATAATTCTAATGAACATTTGTACAAAAACAAACATTTGGAACTTTTATGAACTTCAGTGCTAAATATCCGCCACATCGCCAAGCCGAGAACCGTTATATGCCATTTTAAGACGACACACAGACAACCCAAAATAATGACTAAATTTGTAAAATGACAGAAGACTTTGAAATAAATGAATACATTGAATCGGAAGACAAACTGCCTCTATTTTTAACAGGGGACAGTTTAATAGTCTTAAAATCATTCCCATCAAATTCAATTGACTGTATAATAACTAGTCCACCATATTGGGGACAAAGAGATTATTCAAATGGCGGAATTGGACTTGAAGACAAGCCCGAAATATTTATTGAAAACCTACTTGAAATTATAAAAGAATTGTATCGTGTAGTTAAGCCAACGGGTTCATTTTGGCTTAACATTGGCGACACTTATGGCAATAAATCACTTCAAGGAATTCCTTGGCGAGTAGCCATTAAAATGATGGACGAGCAAAAATGGATTTTAAGGAATAGTATTATTTGGAATAAACATAAAGGTGGACTTCACAGCAGTAATGACAGATTAAGAAATGTACACGAAAACTTCTTCCATTTTGTTAAGAAAGCAAAAGGTTATTATTACGATGCCAATTCAATAAGAACAAAACCAAGAGAAGCATCAGTAAAAAATGGTTCTGTTGTTTCTGCAACAGGCGTAACAGGAATAAGGTATAAAAGACAAATTGAATTATCAACTTCTCTTTCTGAAATAGAAAAGGCAAATGCATTAGCACAATTAAATAAAGTATTGGAAAAGAATTAGTCAAGGTGAAATCTCTGACTTTAGGATGATAATTAGAAATCAACAAAGAACAACACATTCCGACTCTGCCAATGTATCAGGACGAGCAAAGGAACTAAATGAAAAAGGTTTTTATTTTTTAATGTACAATCCCAATGGAACACTGCCTTGTGATGTTTGGGATATTATACCCGAAGACACACAAAAAAGGGAAAAACACTTTGCAGCATTTCCAGAAGACTTATGTAGAATTCCTATAATGGCAACTTGTCCGAATGACGGAATTGTACTTGACCCATTTTGTGGAACAGGAACAGCAAATAAAGTAGCTCTTCATTTCAATAGAAAATCTATTGGAATTGATTTATCACAAGAATATATTGAATTAGCTCAAAACAGAATAGGCATTTATGAACTCAACGAAACTCTCTGAACTTTTTACAATATCAACTAATGCTGAAGGGCAGAATTGGAATAATATTGTAACCAATCAACAATGTGCATTTCTAAACAGGAAGTGTATTAAATCAAGAAAAAGTCAACCTGAAATTTCAATCGGAACTTGTACAGTTAAGTACGGTAAAAACGATGTTATTATTTGTCCGCACAGACTTTTAGAAAATCGAAAAATATTTATTGATTGCATTCATCTATTAACATTACACGAGCCAGGCAATGACTTGCACGTAATTTCCGAAGTTTCAATACCAGGCGGTAGTATTGACTATATATTGGTTTCAGCCAAAGACAATAAAGTAAAAGACTTTGTCGGTATTGAATTACAAACGCTTGATACCACAGGAACAGTTTGGCCAGAAAGACAACGGTTTTTAAAATCACTAAATATTCCTGTTGCAGACAGCGATTCAGATTCAGGAAAACCTTATGGAATGAATTGGAAAATGACAGCAAAAACAATTCTTGTTCAACTTCATCATAAGATTGAAACATTTGAGCATTTAAGCAAGCATTTAGTTCTTGTTGTCCAAGACTGTTTGTTAGACTATATGCAAAAAGAATTTTCTTTTTCTCACATTTCAAAGACTGCAAAAATTGGAGATTCAATGCACTTTCATTCTTACCAACTAAAAGGCAAAGACAATGGCTACCATCTAAGTTTATATGAACGTATGAGTACAGACAGTGCTGGAATATCTAAATGTATGGGTTTACAAGCGGAAGCCAATATTGAACTGGACATCATCTTAAAAACATTGGAATCAAAAATTAGCGTAAATACTCTATTGAAAATTTGATGCGACAAAGAAAAACGGCATATAACAGCACCTACAAGAAATTGGCGGTTCAGTGGTTTAATGAAGCTTTGTGCTTCGTATCAAGTTCAGTGCTGGCAGACAGTTTTCGTCTCCGAAATCGCCAACTTCTTGTAGCTGCAAAACGTTATCAGCAACCCTAAAACCCGACAGTGCGACCATTAACCGACAGACATAAACCGACCGACAATGCAATTTTCGGCAAAGCCGTTTGGCTATCCCTTCGCAAAATAAAAAGAGCTGCAAAGCCACCCACAAGCCGACCCGCTTTTGCAGCACATTTTATTTTGCCCTGCCGCACCCCTACTAACCGACAATTTTCAGCACAACCGACAGTATTTTTCCCTATATTTGCCCCGTGAAACAAGTTTTGACACTCATATTCAGTTTTTACATTTTGGCTTTGTCCTGTATGCCGTGCAGCGACAAGGACGACTGTAATTATATGAGTGTCGACCAATCAACATTTGCCACTACCGACCACTCAGACCACGAAAGCGACACCGAGAATTGCTCACCTTTTTGTATGTGTGCTTGCTGCGGACAATCTTGCAGTTTTACACACTTTCAAGCCGACTTATCGCAAAATTTCCCGACAGTAGCCCAAAAGGTTAGTGCTTATAAGGCATTCTTTTCTTCCGAAGTATATTTTTCCATTTGGCAACCGCCAAAAATCAGTTAATGAATTTCTGATGTTCCGCTTTCAGCGGAACAAAACAAAACTACTTGCAGTGCTAACGCACCGCAAGTAATCCTGTATTCATTCATTAAACTGATAAAAAAAATGTTAGACAAAATAATTGCGTTCAGCATAAAAAATAAATTCATCATTGCACTGATGACACTTGCACTCATTGTTTGGGGAGTGTGGAGTGCAACTAAACTGCCTATTGATGCAGTTCCCGACATCACCAACAATCAAGTGCAAATCATTACGGTTTGCCCAACCCTTGCAGGACAAGAGGTTGAACAGTTGGTAACTTACCCAATAGAACAAAGCATTGCCAACCTTCCCGACTTAGAAGAACTGCGGAGCATTTCCCGTTTCGGACTTTCGGTAATTACCGTTGTGTTTGACGATAAAGTGGACATCTACTTTGCCCGACAACTGATTAACGAACGACTGAAAGAAGCGGAAACCAAAATCCCAAAAGGTGTTGGCACACCCGAATTAGCACCTGTTAGCACAGGTTTGGGCGAAGTATATCAATACATCATTCACCCCAAAAAAGGTAGCGAAAGTAAATATACCGCAATGGATTTGCGAACAATGCAAGACTGGATTGTTGCCCGACAGCTTTACGGAACAGCAGGAATTGCAGAGGTAAACAGTTTTGGCGGACAAATGAAACAATATGAAGTTGCGGTAAATCCCGACCGACTTATTGCAATGGGAATAACCATTCCCGAAATTTTTGTTGCTTTAGAAAAGAACAACGAAAACACGGGTGGGGCATACATTGACAAAAAACCAAATGCTTATTTCATTCGTGGTGTGGGCTTAATCGGTTCGTTTGACGACATCAAAAACATTGTGGTAAAAACAAATCCTAACGGTATTCCTATTTTAATAAAAGATGTTGCCGAAGTGCAGTTTGGTAGTGCAGTCCGTTACGGTGCTATGACCTACAACGGTGAAGTAGATGCAGTAGGTGGAGTTGTAATGATGCTGAAAGGTGCGAATAGTGCCGATGTGGTTAGTCGTATCAAAGATAAAATGGCAACCATTCAAAAATCATTGCCTAAAGACATAGTAATAGAACCTTTCTTAGATAGAACGGATTTAGTAAACAGAGCAATCAGCACCGTAGAAAAAAACGTGATTGAAGGTGCTTTAATAGTAATATTCGTATTGGTTTTATTTCTTGGAAATCTTCGAGCAGGTTTGATTGTAGCTTCTGCCATTCCTTTATCAATGCTTTTTGCATTGGGCTTGATGAATGTATTTGGAGTAAGTGCAAACCTTATGAGTTTGGGAGCAATTGACTTTGGTTTAATTGTGGACGGTGCAGTAATTATTGTAGAAGCCACTTTACACCATTTAGGTATGCGAAAAGCAATAGGCAAATTATCGCAACAAGAAATGGACGAGGAGGTTTTTCAATCTGCATCTAAGATTAGAAGCAGTGCAGCCTTTGGAGAAATCATTATTCTTATTGTTTACATTCCTATCCTTACATTAGTTGGCATTGAAGGCAAAATGTTCAGCCCAATGGCTCAAACCGTTGGTTTCGCCATTTTTGGGGCATTGATTTTATCGCTTACATACATTCCAATGATGTGTGCAGCGTTTTTACCCAAAACCATTTCGCACAAACAGACACTTAGCGATAGAATGATGAATTTTTTTCAACGTATTTATGCACCACTTTTAGAAAAAGCAATCCGTTTCAAAAAAATAATAGTGGGTGCAACCGTTGCAGTATTTGTTGTTTCCGTGTTTCTTTTTTCAAAAATGGGCGGTGAGTTTATCCCCACCTTACAGGAAGGCGACTTTGCTTTTCATTGCATATTACCACAAGGCACATCACTTTCGCAAAGTTTGGAAACTTCTATGCAAGCATCCCGACTAATCAAAGAATTTGACGAAGTAAAAATGGTAGTAGGTAAAACAGGAAGTGCCGAAGTGCCAACCGACCCAATGCCACCAGAAGCCACCGATATGATGATAATTTTAAAATCGCCAAGCGAATGGAAAAGAGATATTTCTTATGATGAATTGGCAGAAGAAATAGAAAAAAAATTAAGCACTATCCCAGGCGTTTTCTTTGAAAAAAACCAACCCATACAAATGAGGTTCAACGAACTAATGACAGGTATTCGCCAAGATGTAGCCATAAAAATTTTCGGTGAAAATATGGACACACTTTTAAACTATGCAAACAAGGTAAACGCAATTGTAGCAAGTGTAGAAGGAGCAACCGAACCAAGCGTTGAACGAGTTGCAGGATTGCCGCAAATCGTAATTAAATACAACCGTTCTCAAATTGCCAATTATGGTTTAAACATTGAGGACATCAATCACATTGTAAGCACCGCCTTTGCAGGTGGCAATGCAGGAGTTGTTTTTGAAAACGAACGCAAATTTGATTTAGTGGTTAGGCTTGACAGCACACACCGAAACAACATTGACGATGTAAGTCATTTATATATCCCAACTACCAACGGAACACAAATTCCACTTTCACAAGTTGCCGAAATAAAAATGGAATTAGGTCCTGCACAAATAAGCCGAGAAGATGGTAAACGTAGAATAGTTGTGGGTTTCAATATCAAAGGAAGAGATGTAGCAAGTGTTGTAAGCGACATTCAAAAAGAGCTGAATGAAAAAGTAAAATTGCCCGAAGGATATTATTACACCTATGGAGGAACATTTGAAAATTTGCAAGCAGCAAGCAAACGCCTGATGATTGCATTACCCGTGGCATTGGCACTTATTTTTATGTTACTCTATTTCACGTTTAGTTCAGTAAAGCAAGCAGCCTTAATTTATACCGCTATTCCAATGAGTGCAATAGGTGGGGTTTTCGCTTTACTCATTCGTGATATGCCTTTTAGTATTTCGGCAGGTATTGGTTTTATTGCCCTGTTCGGTGTAGCAGTCTTAAACGGCATTGTGCTGATTGGAACTTTCAACCAATTGGAAAAAGACGGAATGACTGACATTCTACAACGCATAAAGGAAGGAACAAAAATTCGTCTGCGACCCGTGTTAATGACCGCCACAGTTGCATCCTTAGGATTTTTGCCAATGGCACTTTCTCACGGTGCAGGGGCAGAAGTTCAAAAACCTTTGGCAACCGTTGTAATCGGAGGATTGATTACCGCAACTTTCCTTACACTTTTTGTTTTGCCTTTGCTGTATGTTATATTTTCATCTAAAAGAAAAAGAAAAATCAATATTTCAACGGCAAGCATTTTAGTTTTTGCCTTGCTTTCTTTTAATGTTGCCAATGCACAATCACCAACAACAAAGGGTATTTCCGTTGATGATGCTATAACCACAGCATTGAAAAATAATTTGGAATTGCAATCGAAACAATTCAATGTGCAATCTTCCACCATCTTGAAAAAATCAGTGTTTGAATTGCCTAAAACAAATGTCAATTTCCAGTTTGGGCAATACAATAGCATCAATCAGGACAAGGCATTTCAAGTTTCGCAAAGTATTCCGTTCCCTACTTATTATACTGCAAAATCAGGCTTGTATAAAGCCGAATTGCAAAGTAGTGAATTGCAACAACAAGCCACTGCCAACGAAATAAAAGCACAGGTGCAATACTGGTTTTATCAGTTGCAGTATTTGCAAACGACCAATAAGCAATTGCAATCTTTAGACAGTTTGTATAACGATTTTGTGAGTGCTGCCACCTTACGATACAAAACAGGCGAAACAAATTTATTGGAAAAAACCACAGCCGAAACAAAGCGAGGACAACTTTCTCTTTTGCTTAAACAAAACGAAACCGATTATACCACGGCTTACAATTCGTTGAAAACGCTAATGAATACAAGCGAAGATTTTGCAATTAATGATAGCGAAAATTTTCAACCGCTTGCAATTTCCAATTCGTTGGACACAACACTTATAACAAATAACCCATCGTTAAAGTTGCTGTATCAGCAAGCGGTAATTGCCGAGCAAAATAAGAAAGTCGAAACTGCATCCACTTTACCCGATTTTAATGTCGGCTATTTCAACCAGTCCCTAATCGGAGTGCAAAGCATCAATGGAGCAGATGTAAATTTTGACGGTAGCAAACGCTTTCAGGGTTTTAATGTAGGTATCAGTATTCCTATTACATTTTTCAGCAACGCTTCAAAAATAAAATCGCTTGACTATAAACAACAGGCATTGCAAAAAGAAGCCGACAACGGAAAACTGATTTTACAAACCCAATTGCAAAATGCTTTTCAGCAATACAATCAAAATTTGTCGCAATACAACTACTACAAATCAACTGCCTTGCCTAATGCCGAAATAATTATCAGCACCGCAAAAGTGGGTTTTAAAAGTGGCGACATTGGTTACATTGAGTATTTACAAGCATTGCAAACCGCTACCGATGTGCAGTTAAATTATCTGCAATCCATCAATCAAATCAATCAATCCATCATCAACATTAATTTCTTAATCAACAAATAAATTTTAGAAAAATGAAAAACATAATCTTCATAGCAGCCCTTGCAATATCAATAGTATTTGCAGCCTGCAACAGCAATAAAACAGAAACTCACGGAGATGAAACCGAACACCACGATGAACACGAAAACTCCAACACGGCTACACTTACAGCCGAACAAATGAAATCCATAAAAATTGAATTGGGAAGCATTGAGAAAAAACAACTTACCGCCTCACTCAAAGCCAATGGAATTTTAAAAGTGCCAAATCAAAACAAGGCAAATGCAACCGCTTCACTTGGTGGAGTTATCAAATCCATTTTAGTGCAAACTGGAAATACGGTAAGCAAAGGACAAATAATTGCAACCATTTCAAACAATACTTTTATCACAATGCAAGAGGAATTTTTAAGCGTTTCTTCAAAAACGGAGTTAGCCCAATTGGAATTTGCCCGACAAAAAGAATTGCAACAAGGCAACGCAGGAGCATTGAAAAATTTACAAACAGCCGATGCAGAACTAAAAACTTTAAAGGCACGAAAAGCAAGTTTGCAAAAGCAATTAGAACTTATTGGAATTAACACCAAATCACTCACAAGCGAAAACATCCAATCCGTTGCAAACATCACCAGTCCAATAAACGGCACAATAAGCAATGTAATGGTAAACATCGGCAGCTATGTAGATGCAAACAATCCTATTGCCGAAATAGTGGACAACAGCCAACTACATTTGGATTTGTATGTGTATGAAAAGGATTTACAAAAACTAAAAGTTGGGCAAACCATACATTTTACACTTACCAACAATCCTGGGAAAGAATACGATGCCGATGTTTATGCCATAAACAACACCTTTGAACAAAACACCAAAGCCATTTCAGTTCACGCAATGGTAAAAGGAAACAAGCAAGGATTGATTGACGGAATGAGCATAACTGCATTGGTAAGTTTAGAAAATGCCACCGTTGATGCCGTGCCTACCAACGCCATTGTAAACCACGAAGGGCAGGACTATATTTTTATTGTTACCGATGCTCATAGCGAAGAAGAACACCACAGCGAAACCGAAACAGCCGAACACAAACACGATGAAAGCGGACATCAGCATAGCGAAAAAGAAGAACCCGAACACAAGGAAGAAGGAACAACTTTTGAAAAAATTCCAATTCGTAAAGGCACTACCGATGTAGGTTACAGTGAAATTACTTTGCTCAAAGAAATTCCTGCCAACAGCAAAGTAGTTGTGAATGGAGCATTTTTCATTTTGGCTAAAATGAACAACAAAGGCGAAGCACATCAACATTAATAACATTAATTATTTCAAACAATGAAACTCCCAATTAAAGACAAAAAATTTCTCTTCCTTCTTTCTGCAATCACTATAGTAGTTGCCTTAGAAATTTTATCCATCATAGGCATTCATATACCAATGCCTTATGCTCCCTTTGTTTTCGCCATTTTCATTTTAGGAATTGGTTACAATGTTTTGTGGAACGGAGTAAAAGCAATCTTCAAACTTCAATTCAGCAGCATCAATTTATTAATGACCATTGCAGTTATCGGAGCATTTTATCTGGGCGAATATCCCGAAGCAGCCGTTGTAATTGTGTTGTATGTTTTAGGCGAACGGTTAGAAGATATTGGAATAGAAAATTCAAAATCTGCATTAGATGAGTTGGTTAGCAAAGCACCAAAGACCGCTTTTGTAAAATCACAAAATGAAAATGTTCCTATTGATAAAATTGCAGTCGGAACAATCATTCAAGTTAAAGCAGGTGAAATGATACCGCTTGACGGAAAAATAATTTCAGGAGAAACCACCGTTGACGAAGCTGCCATCACAGGCGAACCCATACCCAAAGACAAACACACAGGCGACAATCTTTTTGCAGGAACATTAAACAAAAATGGTTTTATAGAAATAGAAACAACAAAACTTTCTGTTGATACAACTTTCTCAAAAATCATTCGCCTCACCTTTGAAGCACAGGGCAATAAAAGCGAAACACAAAAATTCATTCAGAAATTTTCAAAGTATTACACACCTTCCATTATTGCAATGGCAATTTTAGTTTTCGTAATTCCTGTTTTCGTTTTGCAATTAGACCTCAATCATTGGTTGCAACAGGCAATTACACTTTTGGTTATCGCTTGTCCTTGTGCATTGGTTATATCTACACCAGTTGCAATCTATGCAGCCATCGGAAACGCATCAGCAAAAGGAGCATTGGTAAAAGGTGGAAAATATTTGGAAGCATTGGCAAACATAAAAGCCATTGCATTAGACAAAACACGAACAATCACTTTTGGCAATCCGATTGTTTCAGATATTTTCCGTTGAACGGAACAAGCCGAGAAGAACTTTTGGCTTGCACCGCAGGAGCAGAAATTTTCAGCGAACACCCATTGGCACAAGCAATAGTAGATGCAAGCAAAAAAGAAGGATTTGAACCACACAAAGCCGAAGCATTTAAAAGCATAATGGGAAAAGGGGCAACAGCAAAATGTTTGGTGTGTGAGGACGAAACAATTTATGTTGGTAAATTGGAATTTATCAAAGAACATCAACCAACAGACAACGAAGCCGAAAAAATTGTAGAGCAACTTTCATCACAAGGAAAAACAAGTGTAGTAGTGAGTTTTGGTGATGGTGTGGCAGGTATTATAGGTTTAATGGACGAAATAAAACCCGACAGTGCAGCAGCATTAAAAGAAATAGAAGTAATGAACATAGAACCCGTTATGCTTACAGGCGACAGCGAAAAAGCAGCAAACTATGTAGCCGAGCAAGTAGGCATCAAAAAAATATTCGGAAATATGTTACCCGAAAACAAAGCCGACAAAATCAAAGAACTTTTACAGCAGTATAAATTCGTAGCAATGGTAGGCGATGGCATAAACGATGCACCAGCTTTAGCACAATCCACCGTAGGCATAGCAATGGGAGCAGCAGGTAGCGACACAGCAATAGAAACCGCAAATATTGCATTGATGAACGACAAACTTTCACTCATACCGTTTTTAATTCGGTTAAGTCAAAAAACATTACGCAGAATAAAATTCAACACCATCGGAGCAATAGCAGTAAAAATTATTTTTATCACATTGGCTTTCGTAGGTTACAGCAATTTAGTTTTTGCTATTGCCGCAGACGTGGGAGTGACATTAATCGTAATTTTGACAAGTTTGAATTTGATGAAGTTTGAAAATAAAATTGCAATTGCACAATGAAACCAACAATCTTGACGACACAGCATACAAAGCCAACGCATTTGCACTCACATTTGCTTTTGCCACCACACACAGGCAAACGCAGCAAAATCAAAAGAGAGTGCAAGCAACCGCACCCGTTCACCGCAGACCAGACCGTAAATAACGTGGACAATTCAGTGTATATTCAACAACGACAACACTTCGGACAGACAGAAGGGCAGCTGATAACAGCGGTTTGGCAAAAGTGGCGGTTCTGTGCTTCGTAGGACAGTTTTTCGTAAATTTGAAGTGTGTGCTTCGTATGAAAGTTCAGTGGTAAAATCGCCACCTTCGCCAAGCCCAAAAACGTTAGCGGTCATGCAAGAACGACATTCACAATAAAAACTAAATCATGATTAC
Source organism: Chlorobiota bacterium (assembly GCA_016700335.1). Classification (NCBI taxonomy): domain Bacteria; kingdom Pseudomonadati; phylum Chlorobiota; species Chlorobiota bacterium. The sequence goes on from CP065014.1 coordinate 3,140,272, forward strand.
ATGAAAATATTTTACTTAATAATTACATGGGTTGCGATAGTTACTGCGACAACAGAACAAACACAGGCACAATGTGTTGGTTGGAATAATATTCAAGCCACAGATTCCATATTCACAAATTCTGCTTTTGGTAATGCTACAACGCCAGAAGCAGACAAACTCCATAGACCATTTGACTATTTGGCTACAGTTGCTGGTGGAGTTAAAGTATATGACAATAATGCATCTGGAATTCCTTTTATTGTTGCAACAATTTCTAAGGCCTCGCTTGGGAATTTAGACGCAATCAGTTTGTACCAAGACAGCATATGGCTTTATGTATGTTTAGGAAATATTTGGAATACATCTGAAATGGCTGGCCTTGCCATAATAGACGTAAGTAATCCTTTACTTCCAAATGTTTTGGATGTTTATGTTCACTCGGGTTTGACAGGCGGTTCGGGTTCAGTTGTTGTTAAAGGAAACTATGCTTATTTAGCAGCAAACCAAAATGGATTAATTATTTTAGATATTAGCAATAAAAGCAATATACTGCTTAAAAGTGCTTTACCTTTTAGTAATATTTTCCCACATTCGACTGTAGGGGCCGCATCATTGTACAATGCACGAGGAATTGGTTTAAATGGAAATTATGCTTATGTATGCTATGATAGAGGCGGTTTGAGAATTGTGGATATTTCAAATGTTAATTCGCCAGTTCAAATAAATCAATACTGTTTCCCTCCACTAATTGACAAAGTAACAGCTTACAATAATATAACCATACACAATAACCTTGCTTACGTTGCCATTGACTATTATGGTATGGAAATATTAGATATTACAAATCCTAGTAGTATTACTCAAATTGCATGGTGGCATCCAAGTACCTGGGCTGACACGACCAACAACTTTTCTACTTGGGCAAATTCAAATGGTCACGCCAATGAATTAGCTTATGATTCAATTTGTAAAAAAATATATTTAGCAGCTGGTAAGTCGGACGCAGTAGCTATCGATGTGAGTAATCCTGCAAATCCCACAACGTGTCAAACTTACGGTAGTACTTCTGATGCTTATGGTACTTGGGGTTTAGATTTTTTTGATGGTAAAATACATATCGCTTATATATGGTCTGTTGTAGCCCCACCTTATTCAAACTATACTGGATATAAAATTTTACAAACCAATTGTTCTTCGGTTGGCATTGACGAAAACCATTTTTCAGATGAGTTTGCAGTTTTTCCAAATCCATCATCTGACCAAGTCTTTATAAAATTCTTCGGACAAAAATTGCAGAACATCAAAATTTACGACTTGACTGGCAAATTAATGCAAGAGGATTTTACAACTAAAATTTCCATTGCAAATATTCCAAACGGTAATTACTTAATAAAAGTGCAGACCAACAAGTCTACCATTGTACACAAGTTAATAAAACAGTAATTCGGTCAACGAACATGACAGATAATAATGCACGAAACGCTAACAGCACCTACCCAAAAGGCGGGGTTTCGTGTTCCAAAGATAGTTTTGTTGTTAATCAAACATTAGTTTTTCAAATCAAGTTTTGTAGTAAAAGTCCTGCCCTTCGGGTAGCTGTAAAACGTTAGCGGAAACCCTGTGGAACAAGCTACCTAATAAACATTTTAGGGCATTTTGAAATTATTTTTTAGAAGACTGTAACATTTTAGACAAGCTCGTATCTAAAAGAGAAACAAACTAAAAAACAAACAAAATGAACAAAGTCAAATTTTTCTCTACCGTATATTTATTTACTGCTTTATGTGTAAATCTTTTTGGACAAAACAAGTCGTATCCATTTGATATAAAAATAAGTGGACAAGGCAAACAATCAATCATTTTTATTCCAGGTTTTGCCAGTTCAGGTGAAGTATGGAACGAAACAAAATCAATATATGATAAGGATTTCACTTGCTACACTTTGACTATGGCAGGTTTTGCAGAAGTAAAAGCACAACCAAATGCAACATTCACAAATTGGGAAACTAATATCGTCAATTACATTAAGGAAAACAAAATTGAAAAGCCAATATTAATAGGACACAGTATGGGAGGAGGGTTGGCTTTGGCTATTGCTTCTGACTATCCAGAACTTATTGAAAAAATAATTGTAGTTGACGCACTTCCCTGCTTAGCAGCATTGATGAATCCGACTTTTAAAGCAGTAGAAAAAACAGACTGTTCTGCAATGATTAATCAAATGACCTCGGCAACGAATGAACAATTTTATCAAATGCAAAAAATGTCTATTCCAAGACTTGTTGCGGATACTTCAAAACAAGAATTAGTTGTGGGTTGGAGTGTTAAATCCGACAGAAGAACATTTGCAGAAATGTATTGCGATTTTTCAAACACTGATTTGAGAGAAAAAATAAAAACAATAAAATGTCCTTCTCTGATTTTATTAGAAGAATATTTTAAAAATGTAAAACCTGCAATAGAAGAACAATATAAAAACTTGAAAACTGCCAACTTACAATATTCCAACAAAGGACTGCATTTTATAATGTATGACGACAAAGAATGGTATTTGATCCAATTAAATAACTTTTTAAATTAATTACAATGAAAGAATTAAATTATTTTATCCCAACTAAACAAGGAATCCTTATTGGAGCTGCAGTTGGAATAGCAACAAAAAATGTTGCCGTAGGTATTGTTCTAATTTTAATCTTTAGCTTAGCATCTAACATAAAATCAAGCAAAGGGTAAATGCAGGTATTTGAAGAAATATATAAAAGCTATTGGCAAAAAATATTTCGCTTGTGCATGGGTTATGTAAACGATCATAACCTTGCACAAGATCTTACACAGGATACATTTATAAAAGTTTGGGAACAACTTCCTAAATTTAGAAACGAATCTAATATTGGTACCTGGATTTTTAGAATAGCTTCCAATAATTGCTTGCGACATATTGAAAAACAAAATCGTTTTCCAAAAGGGCAATTACCGTTAAATTTAACAGAAGAAAAGTACCATAACATTGAACCCCAAATTGCCTTTTTATACAAATGTATTGCTGAGCTTCCGGAGATTGATCGTATTATTATTTCGCTCGAACTAGAGGATTTAAAACAAGCCGAAATAGCAAGTATCGTTGGATTATCAGAAGCAAACATAAGAGTGAAAATTCACAGAATAAAAGAAAAATTAACTCAAAAATTTAAAGACAATGGACAATAATATAAATTTCAAAGACCTATGGTCTAAGCAAACATCCCTTGCGCCTAATCCTGAAAATTTAATAGCTGATATTAAAAAAATGAAACAATCCAATTTGAGAAAGTTAGTATTTACAAACATTTTACTAATCGCTACATCTATATTTATCATCTCTATTTGGATACATTATCAACCCCAATTCCTCACAACTAAAATTGGAATTATATTAACTATTTTAGCAATGGCGGTGTTCCTATTTGCTTATAATAATAGCTATTCTCTTTTCAAAAGCGATAAGAACTCACAAAGCAATAGCGAATATTTAAAAGACTTATTAAGCATTAAGGCAAAACAGAAATTTATGACAACCACTATGTTGAACTTGTATTTCATTTTACTTTCAACAGGAATTGGGTTATACATGTATGAATATACATCCCGAATGAAACCAGTTTGGGGATTAGTTACTTATGGAATTACTTTTATATGGATTTTATTTAATTGGCTCTATTTAAGACCAAAGCAAATAAAAAAGCAAAGAGCAAAATTAGACACCATTATTAACAAATTTGAAATGGTAAACAAACAACTTGACGAATAAAAGGGCATCTGCTAACAGCAAGTTTGCACTATGCGGGCTAAATCGTAAATTTGGTGTGCGGATTTCCTACAAAGGATTTGTCTTAACAGACAAATTTGAAACAGAATTTGGAAAGTGCAGAGTATAGAGCTTGTTCGTTTGAACTTAACGGAAATACAATTCAATTTCATATATCTAAAATTACACCAACAAAAACGGGACAGTTTGTAACAATTTGGAAAAGAAACAAAGAAGGAATAACTGAACCATTTGACATTTTAGACGACATAGATTTTGTAATAATCACGTCAAAAAGTGGCGATAACTTAGGACAATTTATTTTTCCAAAATCTGTGCTGGCAGACAAAGGAATAATAACAAGAAACGGCAAAGAAGGGAAACGTGGAATTAGAGTTTATCCACCTTGGGATATTGTGACAAGTAAGCAAGCGGAGAAAACTCAAAGTTGGCAGACAAAATATTTTTTGACAATTAAAAATGACAACTCTACTGACCTTGATTTGATTAATAAACTTATTTATTAAGATAATGGATAACTTAATTAACGAAAAATATAGTGAATTAGCATATTATACATTGGGTCTTCAAGATGAATGTTTCATACATCAATACATTGTTGATGCTTACACTTCACAAACCGCTAATAATAGTACAAAAGCAATCAGTTTAACTTTTTCATTAGTTGGATTATATTTATTTATTGAGAAAGATTTTACAGGAAAAGAAATTCAGGAGTTTCATACACTAATGAGCAATACAAAAATAAAATAGCCAAATTTTGAATTGCCTAAAAATCGTGGCGAAGTAAATATTGATATGGTTTTAAAAGCAGAAATTGGTGAAGTAAGAAAAAGGATGATTAAAATTTGGTGCTGTTCCATTTGGAAAGCATTTAATAATAGTCATTCAGAAGTTAAAGAAATAACACAGTATTATTTTAACATTAAAATAAAAACAACGAACCACTAACATGGGTTTGGCAAAAGTGGGGCTTTAGTGCTAGGCTGAACATTTGTACTTTCTATTAGCTTTTGTACTAAATTTGAACTTTAGTGCTTTCTATTCCACACTGAACCCAAAGCCAAAAACCGTTGGAGGTAATTGTACAGCAACACTCCAAAAACCGACAAAAAACCATTAGAAGTATTAAATTTGCAACTTAAAAGAAACAAAAAATATGTCAAAAGGATCAATTAGAAGTATTAAATTTGCAACTTAAAAGAAACAAAAAATATGTCAAAAGTATCAATTTACCTCAATTTTATGGGGAACACAGCAGAAGCATTTAACTTCTATAAATCAGTATTTAACACTGAATTTGAAGCACCAATAATGTACATTAAAGACACACCACCACAAGAAGGAATGCCACCATTATCTGAAAAAGATTTGAATAGTGTAATGCATGTTTGCTTACCAATTTTAGGCGGAATGCGAATTATGGGAACTGATATGTTGGAAAGTATGGGACACAAATTAATAATTGGAAACAATACAACTATCAATCTTGAACCAAGTTCGAGAGAAGAAGCCGAAAAGTTATTTGCATTATTATCAGATGGTGGTTCTGACATTGAACCTTTAAGCGACCAATTTTGGGGTGCTTTGTGGGGCTGTTGTTTGGATAAATATGGAGTACGATGGATGTTTAATTTCACAGAACCAAAACAATATTTATGACACGACAAATATATACCTGCCTTTGGTTTGATGGCAACGCAAAAGAAGGAGCAGATTTTTATTGTTCCGTTTTCAAAAACTCAAAAATTAATTCTGAAAATCCATTTGTAGTAAAATTTGAAATAAATGGAACAGAATTTATGGCGTTGAATGGTGGACCACAATATAAATTTTCCCCTGCTACTTCACACGTTATTGAGTGTGAAACTCAAAAAGAAATTGACCATTATTGGGAAAGTTTAGGCAAAGACGGAAAATATAGTCAATGTGGTTGGCTTGATGATAAGTTTGGTGTTTCTTGGCAAATTGTCCCAACTATTTTAGGAGAATTAATGTCTGACCCTGAAAAATCTGAACGAGTAGTTCAAGCCTTTATGAAAATGACAAAATTTGACATTGAAACTTTAATTAACGCTTAAAAAATAGAAATTATGGCACAAATAAATCCTTACATTCATTTTAACGGAAATGCAGAAGAAGCATTTACATTTTACAAATCAGTTTTTGGCGGAGAATTCGCAATGTTAAGTCGTTTTAAAGATATGGCTTTTGAAGGAAGTCCAAGCAATGAAATAGAAGCAGAAAAAATAATGCACATTGCACTGCCTATTGGAAAACATAATGTGCTGATGGGTAGCGACACACCCGAAAGTATGGGAAAGCACAACGAAAATGAGAACAGAACTAAAATTTCTATAAGTGCAGAAAGCAAGGAAGAAGCAGACAAATTATTTAACGGACTTTCAGCAGGTGGACAAATAGAAATGCCAATTGCAGACAGTCCTTGGGGTTCATATTTTGGAATGTTTAGAGACAAATTTGGTTTTGAATGGATGGTGGACTTTGACCCAAAATACAAAGGGCAAACAGGAATGTAAAACAACTACCGCCAACAAGGGTTTTGCGAAAAAGGGGCAGAAGTGCTAAATTGAACATTTGTGCTTTTATTAACATTTGTGGTTTATTGAACATTTGTGCTTCGATTTCCCATTCTTCGCAAAGCCCCGAGACGTTGGCTGCAAGCATAACCAAACAGACCGTAAAATGACAGAAATTAGAAAAGCGACAATAAAAGACTTAAAATTTGTTGTTGAATTATTTGACAAATACAGGGTATTTTATGAAAAAGAATCGAATAAACAAAAAGCTGAAAAATTTATATCTGAAAGACTTAGATTAGATGATTCTAAAATTTTTGTTGTTGAAACTGTGGACAAAAAATTAGTTGGATTTGTACAATTATATCCGATTTTCTCTTCAACAAGAATGCAAAGACTTTGGCTTTTAAACGATTTGTTTGTAGATATAGATTATAGAGGAAAAGGAATTTCAAAACAGCTTATTGAAACTGCAAAAGAACTTTGTAAACAAACGAATGCTTGCGGATTGATTTTAGAAACTGCAAAAACAAATATTGTTGGAAATGAACTTTATCCAAAAGTTGGTTTTTCGTTGGACAAAGAACATAATTATTATTCTTGGGACAATAACTAAACTGAATTGAGATGTTAGAAATAAGACAGAATTGTGAAAATTGCGATAAGAGTTTAGCGAATGAGTCAAATGAAGCAATGATTTGTACTTATGAATGTACATTTTGTGCTGAATGTGTTGAAACTATATTAGAAAATGTTTGCCCAAATTGTGGTGGGGGTTTTGAAAAAAGACCGACAAGACCAAAAAATCAATTAGAAAAATATCCAACGAGAAAAGACAAATTATTGAAACCGATTGAATTTAATAAGTATATAGAAACAAATAGAAATGTAAACCCGAGAGAAAGATAAATGCCTGACAGCCAAAAGCCGTTTTGCAAAAGCGGGGGGGCGTGCTTCTATGACAGTGAAGTGCTCAATTCAAGCTTTGTGCATCTAATGAAGTTTAATGCTCAAAATCCCCGCCATCGCAAAGCTGCAAACCGTTATGCGTCATGCTTGACGACATCGGAACTTCAAACCTGACTGCAAGTAGATAACTTTGATAAACAAAAATAAAACAAGACGGAGACTCTGAAAACCGAATAGAGTAAGCATAAACAAAAAATGAATAAATAAAATGGAAAATCAAACACCTGCCCCAATTCAGGCATTTCAGATTCTTGGAGGAATGATGAATTCATTTATACTTTCCTCACTAATTAAAAATGAGGTTCTTGAAACAATTGATTCGGGAATCAATTCAATTGATGAACTTGCCGAAAAATGTAAACTTGATAATAATGTTTTGGCAAGAACTTTACGATATGCTTCATTCATTGGCTTAGTTAACATTACTTCAAAGAAATATTCCGTTTCCGAGGTTGGGTGCTATTTTCAAAAAATACACCGGGAAGTTTATATGGCTCTGCAAATTTTATAAGTGCCCCACCATGGCGTGATAGCTGGATGAATTTTGAGCATTGCCTAAAAACCGGCAATCCTGCTTTCGATTATGTTTTTAGTCAACCTTTTTTCAAATTTCTTGATACCAATCAGGAATTCGGCAAACCATTTAATCATTACATGACAATGATGACAACCCTAGTTGCTCCCGTTGTGGCTGAATCGTACAACTTCAGCGCTTTCGACACGATTTGTGATGTTGGAGGAGGACAAGGTTTATTGCTTAAAGCCCTTCTTGAGAAATATCACCATTTAAAAGGCATCTTATTCGACATGGATACTGCTGTAAAAGAGCATGTATTAAAAGACGCTATCAATAGAGTTGAAATAGTTACTGGAAGTTTTTTTCGACTCCATTCCATCTGCCGATTGCATGGTTCTTAAAACAGTTATTCACGACTGGAGTGATGAAAACGCCATAAAAATACTTACAAACTGCCGTAAAAATCTTAAACCTGGCGGGAAAATTTTACTTGTCGAGCAGATTATTGAAGAACCGCATACTCTCATGTCATTATTTTATGATTTGCACATGCAGGTTATGTTGGTGGTGCAGAGCGTACTGAACAAGAGTTTAAGGCTCTGTTTGAATCAGCAGGACTGAAACTCAATCGCATTGTTTCGACAAAGTCACCAATGAAAATAATTGAAGCTTCATTTTAAACCAGTCATGATAAGAGTAGCACGAACGCATAACAGCGCATAAACCCAATGCGGGCTGTCGGAAGTAAATCATCTTTTGGAATTCTATCGAACATTTGTAATTTTATCAAGCTGATGTTCTTCGAATCCCCGCACTGAGTCTATGCGCGGAACGTTAGCTGCAAGGCTACGAAAAACCGACCCGACCGACAACATTTCGACAATTTCAGTTTATAAACGTGTGAATTTGTTTAAAAATGTTGATGAAGTATATTTAGTTAAAGAGCATTTATACTTCAATCAATATAAATTTCATAAGCAAAAATTGGTTTTTCATAGAGCGAGTATGAAATATTATGAGAACTATTTAAAAGAAAACAAAATAAGAGTTAATTATATAGAAGCTAAAAGTTCCAAAAATGATATTCCGAAGTTTATTAGCACACCTTAATGCTCAATACTTCACTGATATAATTTATTATGATGTTTGCGATAACTTGCTTGAAAGAAGAATTAACAATACTTGTAAGAAATTGAATATTAAAATAAATAAATTTGAAAGCCCTTTATATATTAATACCTCTGCTGATTTGGAATCATATTTTGGTACCAAATCAACATATTTTCATACTGATTTTTACACACATCAACGAAAAAAACTAAACATTCTTCTCGATACAAACAAAAAACCAATTGGGGGGAAATGGAGTTTTGATAAGGATAACAGGTTAAAATATCCTAAAAATAAATCTGCTCCCAAAATTCAATTTCCAGCTAATAACAAATATTATACAGAGGCAATAGAATACGTAGAAAAAAACTTTTCGAATAATTATGGTTCTATTTCTAAAACATTTTTTTATTGTACAAATCATCAAGAAAGTAAAGATTGGTTAAAGCAATTTTTAGAAAAACGCTTCAGTGAATTTGGTCAATATGAGGATGCTATAGTTGATAAAGAAATTGTTTTACATCATAGTGTTCTAACACCTATGCTTAATGTGGGATTGCTTACACCTAAGCAAATTATATATTAAGCCATCAATTATGGTTTGGCAAATGATGTTGGGCTCAATTCAATTGAAGGTTTTATTAGGCAAATAATTGGTTGGAGAGAATTTATTCGAGGAGTTTATGTGTTTAAAGGAACTCAAGAACGAAGTAGGAATTTTTGGAACTTTAAAACAAAATTCCTACTTCTTTTATACTGGTACAACAGGAATAGAACCCATTGATAACACTATTAAAAAATTAATAGCAACTGGTTATTGCCATCACATAGAACGATTAATGATTTTAGGAAATTTTATGCTTCTATGTGAATTTGATCCAAATGAGGTCTATAAATGGTTTATGGAGCTTTTTATTGACTCTTATGATTGGGTTATGGTTCCAAATGTTTATGGCATGAGTCAGTTTGCCGATGGTGGTTTGATGGCTACTAAGCCATACATTAGTGGAAGTAGTTATGTTCTAAAGATGAGCAATTTCAAAAAAAGGTAGTTGGTGTTCAATTTGGGATGGTTTATTTTGGCATTTTATGGACAAACAACGTCATTTCTTTTTGTCTAATCCACGTATAGGAATGTTAGTAAATATGTTTTGATAAAATGGATTCTGATAAAAAAAATCATCATCTTACAATAGCTAAAATATTTCTAAATGAGTTACATAAAGATAAAATATAATTATAGTAAGATTTATAGTTAGAGATTTGTATTATTGTTAAAAAATATAAATATAGAAAACCACTACTAAATATAACATTTACCAAAAGGCGTGGATTCTGCCTTACCAAGACATTTGAGGTTAGTGAAAGTTTGGTTTAAAATCAAGTTTTGAAATAGAAATACCCAACCCTCTACATAATTTTAAACTTTTGTTAGCAAGATATAGTAATACTTAAAATGCAAATATAAACCTACAAAAAAGTGGACAAAATGGAAAAAGAAACATTAAAAGCAGGCAAATTTTTTCAGCTTTTTTTTACGAATTTACTGTCAGGAAATTGAATTTGTAGAAATTCTTAAAATTTATAATATAAATTTTAGAAACAGTTAAATCATAATCAGAACTATCATTTTTTTGGGAGTATAAAAAATTGCAAATAAAAAAGCGGATTTCAAAGAATAATGACACATAAGTGAAACATCATCCTCTGAAATCCGCCTAAAATTTTAGTTCTTTGTGATCCCGCTGGGACTCCGAACCCAGGACCACTACATTAAAAGTGTAATGCTCTACCAACTGAGCTACGGAATCATACCCCACTTTTTGTTACAAAAGCGGACTGCGAAAATATGAAAATGTTTTGTTTAACAATTTTTTTTTACAAAAATAAAATTAACTTTTTCTGTCGCCACCACCGCCACTTCTGCGGTCACCACCACCAGTATATCCACCACTGTTTCCACCCCCAGTATATCCGCCGCCGCTTCCTCCACGTCGGTCTCCACCACCTCCACCACGTCTATCATCCCTTCTGTCATTTGTTGGTCTTGGTCTTCGTTCTTGTTCAACACATCCTTCAGGCTTAGGTAATAAAGCTTTTCTTGATAGTCTAAACTTTCCCACCTTCACCAATTTCAACTAATTTAATTTCAATTTTATCACCTATATTAACCACATCTTGAACTTTTTCAATTCTTTTGTATCAAGTTCACTAATGTGTAATAGTCCTGTTTTCTTAGGCATAAACTCAATAATGGCTCTATACTGCATCTTTAATATCTGTTACTTTTCCCATATATGTTTTGCCTTCTTCAGGAGGGCGTAATTATAGCAATAATCATTTTTGGATAGCTTTTGCAGCTACGCCCGAAACTGCGCCCAACAACAACAGTTCCATCATTCTGAATATCGACTTCTGCACCACTTTCCAACACTTAATACTACGAATAGTTTCACCACCAGAACCAATGAGTGCACCAATCATTTCAACTGGTACCATCATAGTTGTTAATCTAGGGGCATATTGAGATAAATCATCTCTATGCTCGATCCTTTGTTTTCCAGCCATTTTTACTTAATATGTGAATCCTACCAGCAGCAGGCTTGAAGAAGAGCTTTTTTCATTACAGCTAATGAAATACCTTGAATTTTAATATCCATTTGGCAAGCAGTTATTCCATCATTAATTCTACCCAAACTTTAAAGTCCATGTCACCTAAATGATCTTCATCACCAAGAATATCAGATAATATTGCAACTCTTTGTTCTTTCAAATATTAAGCCCATTGCAATTCCAACAACTGGTTTTTAGAAGCTAGGAATACCAGCATCCATCATTGCCAGCGTACCAGCACAAACAGTAGCCATAGAAGAAGAACCGTTAGATTCTAAGATGTCAGAAACAATTCTATTAGCATACGGAAAATTTTCTCATCTGGTATAACAAATTACAATCCACGTTCTGCTAAATTTCCATGTCCAATTTCACGCCTAGAGGTAAAGCCTAATCTACCTGTTTCTCCAGTTGAAAATTTAGGGAAATTATAATGAAGTAAAAATCTTTTTTCATGTTTTGGTTCTAATCCATCAATAAGTTGTTTATCTAATCTTGTTCCTAAAGTAGCAGTAGTTAGAGATTGTGTTTCACCTCTAGTAAATAATGCTGAACCATGAGATCTTGGTAACAAAGTAACTTCCTAGTTATTGATCTAATATCAGTACTAGATCTTCCATCAAGCCTTTTATTTTCTGATAAAACCATTTCTCTCATTGCAGAACTTTCAATATCATGAAGAATAGTATCAACAACGGAAGTTGCATCAAAATTATCATCAAGTTGATTGAGATTTTTTCTGAAACAGCGAGCTCAACTTCTTCTCCTAGAATTTTGCGTCTTGCTTTACGTTCATCTTTAGAAGACAGGGTACGGGCTTCAGTAAAGTATTTTATCGTAAAAGAATCATTCCCGATTGCTAATTTCAGAAACATCTCTTGATTCTTTTACTGTTATTGGTGTTACTTCAAACATTGCAACCAACTCACGTTGCAAATCATTAATCTCTTTAATATATTTGTGGCTAAACTCAAAGAGCCTCCACTTGACAGCTCTTCACTAATTTCTTTACATTCACCTTCAACCATAACAATTGAAGTATCAGTACCTGAAACAATAATTTCTAAGGTTGAATTTACTAATTGAGG